>CAVPTH010000001.1:0-106504 GCA_963708525.1 uncultured Verrucomicrobiae bacterium
CCGCAGCTGGAAGGCCAGTTGACGGCCACGATTCACGGGTTGCCGGAGGAGTCGAATACACATCGTGAACTGGTGGAAATCTCACAGTCAAGGCGGGCCGGATTATCTTCAACAGTTTTCCCACCGGCGTGGAAGTCGCCCACGCAATGACCCACGGCGGGCCGTATCCCTCGACCTCGGACGGACGCTCCACTTCCGTCGGCACACGGGCCATCGAACGCTTTCTGCGCCCGGTAAGTTTTCAAAATTTCCCCGAGGCGGCGCTGCCAGATGAATTGAAGGAGGCCAATCCGCTGGGCATCTGGCGGCTCGTGGACGGCATGTTGAAACGTAACTGTCAGCGGCCCGGCTTTTGACACTTTCGGTTCGGCCCAGTCGGCTTGGGAACGGTTTTCTTCGTCACTGTTTCCGATGGTGCGCAACGTCAGTTGATGCACGCCGGTAAGGTCGACTTCCACGGCTGTGGGCGCGTCGGTTTTTTTCAAAGGGCCGCTGCGCCAAAGCTCCCGGCCATCGCCCAGCACCACAAAATCAACAGTGGCTTGGTCGTCCGAATGGTTGTCCACTCCCACCAGCGCGGTGAATTTCTGGTAAAGGCCTTTCAGATCAAATTCCGTTTCCGAACCGGCGAAGGCCGCAAGCCCGTTTCATGCCGGATGCCGCCAAGCGAGAGCGGCGCGTGCACAAGCTGGTCGCCGATTTCAAAACCACGCCATTCGCCGGCGGATCTTGACCGGCTCCAGTTGCGTGAACGACAGTTCCGCCGGCGCCAGCGCGGCAGGGGAAAATTTTAATTCCGCGCCCTTCACACTTTCGCGTCCGTCTTCCGCAACGGTTTTGATTTCGGCGGTATAACTGGCCGGCGGGTCCAGATTGCGGATCGGGAAAACTGGCGGTGGGCGTGTAGCCGAGCAGCTGGCCATTGAGATAAACCTGATAGCCGGCGTTGAGATAATATTGCTCCTGCCAGTGCAGATTGACGCCATCCAGGCCGGCGCGTCGAACCACGGATCTCCGGCGTCGCTCGGCGGAAAATGATAAATGTCCGCCGGGCGCGAACTGGACTTCCCATTTGATCTCGCCGGTTTTTGGCGACGTGATTCGCACGGCGGCCCAACCTTGATGATTGAAAATTTGCACCGGCAATTTTCGCAGTCCCGCGCGCGCCACAGCGTGTTTCACGAGATAATTTGTCCCGCGCGGAAAAACAAAGCGCAATTCGTAAGGATCATTTTTGACGACATTGCTGGTTCCTGTGAAAACATCGCCGGCCTTATTTTCATCAAGCGCGGTCAAATCCACCCAGCCTTGAGTGATGTGGCGGCTGGTTGAAATCAGTTGAATGCGGCCATTGTCCGGCAACAAAGTGAGAACGCGGCAGCTCGTCGGGGCGGCGTCCACGACCATTCCTTCCGGCCAGTCGCCAAGATATTCCTTGTTCCAAAAATCGAAAACATGAACGCGTTGGTCATCCGGCAACCCGAGTTCCTTCCATTTCAAGAGGATTTGTTCCGCCTTGTTCTTGTCGAAATTGAAAACGCCCACGACATCGTAAGCGCGGTCCAGATGGTTGATTTTCAAGTCCCAGATGCGTTTGTTTCGCGCGCTCGGAAAGAGGTCGAGCGGACGGATGTCGGTCGCGGGATAAACGCGGCGCAAAAGTTCGACGCGATCTTCGCGACAAATCCAGCAGACGGTCACTGGACATCAGCGCCTGGCCGGTGAGACCTTCCAGCGTCGCCCAGACCCGGGCTTGATCCAGCGTCAGCGGCGAACGCACGAGCAGCACGTCCGGGTCGGAATACCAGACGATGTTGTGCAGATAATAAAATTCCATGGTGGGCCGCAGGGCGACTTGGAAATCCGCCCCAGCCGAGAACGACATCGCCGCCGGTGCGCGAACCGTTCATGATTCCCGCGCCTTCGAGCGGCGTCCCCCAGCAACCGAGCAGATAGCGATCCGGCCCAATGGCTGCGCGAATGCTGTCCAAAGTTTTCCGGTAGAGTCCCGCCGCGTCGTCCGACGGGTTTTTCATGAACGTTCTTTTGGCGCCGTATTCGTCAACGACGATGGGCTGGCCATCAATTTTGAAATAGTCATAACCCCAGCCAACCAGTTTCTCGAACAAGTCTTTTAAGTAGTCGGAGGATTCCGGCGCGGTGGGATCAAGCAGAAATTTTCCTTCCCAAGTATCGGAAGCGGTGCGTGCCGTCGGGCTTCAGCAGAAAAAGATTTGGATGGTTGCTGACGAATTGCGGATTGCTTTGGCCGTGCGGCGCGAGCCAGAGGCCGGGTTCCAGTCCGAGCGACTTAATGTCCGCGGCCAGCTTCGCCATGCCATCGGGAAAGTGCGCCCGGTTCACCGTGGTCCAGTCGCGCCAGCCCGCCGGGCCATTGCCGCCCTGCCAGCCGTCGTCAATCTGCACATATTTCGCGCCGTAATCTTTGAGATTTTCTGCCAGCCAGACGGCGTTGCGTTCCACTTCGGTTTCATTGATGCGGTTGTAATAGTAATACCAGGTGCACCAGCCGGAAGGCGGCGCGGGAAAACGCGATTTGTCCAGCGGCCGGTAGAATTTGACGCCGAGCACATCGCGGTAATAATTTGGGATGACGGTGTCATCCTTCAATTTAACTTCGTCTTTCATTGGATCAAAAACACCATCAGCAATGGGTGTTTGCACGTTGCCCAAGGTCATGACGAACAAATCCCGGTTGGTGCCATCGTGAATCCGGCAGGGAATGACGTGCGGCCAGACCTCGTTGGTCATCGCCGGCAATTGCGCTGTAACGACTTGACTGATTGCGTTTGCAGCCAACACAAAAAGCACCAGATGTTTCATGGGATTGTCTTCCAGTAGCGCCAAAAGTTTTCGCTCACGCTGAAAACAGGGCGCTGCATTCATAGTGCGCATGATTTTCTCAAAAGAAAACCTGTGCCGGTGATATTGGATAGGTGGCTGTGCATTTCATCTATGGGGTTCGGGGTGATCTCGGTTACAATATGCTTGCTGTGGTGGAGCGAATAATTTAGTCATCCATGAGCCACATAATCATCAAAGCAGTGCAAGAATGAGCGGCAAATCGTCAGACATTTAGTCCGTACTTTTGGGACCATTTTACAAAGCAAAGAGGAGACAACGTGCGCCACGAACCGATCAATCCCGAACTTTTTATCAACAACCGCGCGCGGTTGAAAGCACTGCTGCCGGCCAATTCTCTGGTTGTCCTCAACGCCAATGACGTGTCGCCCTCCAACGCCGACGGCACTCTGGCGGGAGTGCCCAACTCCGATTTGTTTTACCTGACCGGCGTGGAGCAGGAGCAGAGCATCCTGCTGCTGTATCCCGACGCCGACGAAACCGAGCACCGGGAGATGTTGTTCCTTCGCGAACCGACGGCGGAGAACGAACTTTGGGAAGGGCACAAACTGACCAAGCCAGAGGCACGCGACCATCACCGGCATCCAGAACATCCACTGGCTTTCGGAATTCCCCCGCCTGTTCCACCGCCTCATGTGCGAAGGCGGAAGTGTTTATTTAAACACCAACGAGCACAAACGCGCCGTCATCGAGGTGGAAAGCCGGGATGTGCGGTTTATTGCGGATACCTGCCGGCGCTATCCGTTGCATGATTACCGGCGGCTGGCGCCCCTGCTGCACCAGTTGCGGGCGGTCAAGTCGGAAGCAGAATTGGCGCTCATCCGCCGGGCGTGTGATCTCACAGCGAAAGGTTTTTTGCGGGTATTGAAATTTACGAAGCCGGGCGTGAGTGAGACCGGGATGGAAGCGGAATTTGCCCACGAATTCATTCGCCACGGCGGCCGGTTTGCCTATCTGCCCATCATCGCCTCCGGTCCGAATTCGTGTTGCCTCCATTATGTGGTCAACTCGGCCACCTGCGCCAAAAACGACCTATTGCTGCTCGACGTGGGGGCGGCTTACGCCAATTACAATGCCGACATGACCCGCACGATCCCTGTAAGCGGACGCTTCACGCGCAGGCAAAAACAGGTCTATAACGCTGTGCTCCGCGTCTTGCGACAGAGCATCCAAAACCTGACGCCCGGCAAAAAAATCAAGGACTGGCAGAAGGAGGCCGAACAATTGACGGAAAAGGAACTGGTGGATCTCGGCTTGTTGACGCTGCGGCAGATTAAACAGCAGGACCCGGAAAATCCGGCCCTTAAAAAATATTTGATGCACGGTGTGGGTCATCCGCTGGGCCTCGATGTCCACGACGTTGGCCTGACCGTCCAGCCGATGCAGACCGGCTGGGTGATGACCGTTGAACCGGCAATCTACCTGCCGGAGGAGGGATTTGCCGTCCGTCTGGAAAACGACGTGCTGATCACCGAAAACGGGCCGGTGGATTTAATGGCCCACATTCCCATTGAACCAGATGAGATCGAGGAATTGATGGCCGCTGACGCGAAATTTTCGCCCACCAACGGCCAAGACCATGAACTGGTGCAAGCCGGTAACAGGTCGTCCCTGCTTAAAATTTGAGGCGAACCTGATTTTTGAATGCGCGTTGCCCGTGTTGTTCGTTGTTGAAAAAACTTAACCCTGAACCGTCCTTGGCGTTCATTAGGCTTATTTTTAAGGCTGTGGTGATTCTGGCGCTGTTCGCCGGTGCCGCTAACAATTTGGCTGAGGCCCAGACCACCAATGCCGGCGAGGCCGGACCGGCAATCATCATTCTCCACCCGCCGGCACAGGGCTTTTTTTCCAAGGAGCTCATTTATCATGGTATTCCCATCAAGGCCGGCGAGGTGGTTTCCGACGCGGCGATGTATGAAGCCTACCGGCGATTGTCCCGGTTGCTCACCAATCTCGTCATGAAGCAGCCGATGTTGATTTCCAATCTGGTCGCCTCGGGCGTTGAATTCCACATCATCGGCCAGCATCAGGTGACCTCGGATTTGCCGGAATTTCGCGATCTTAAAGGCAAGCCGCTGCCGGAATATAACGGACTGACGATTGATCAACGAACCCGCGGCATGGGTGGGCAATTGGCCTCCTGCGGCGAGGAAAATTTGCTGAAACTGGAAACCGATCATTATTACGGGCGCGACATCTGCGCGCATGAATTCGCCCACGCCATCCGCAACAATGGAATGCCGTTGAACGTCGTCGCCCGTTTCAACGAACAATACCGGCGTTCCCTGGCCGGAGGACTTTGGCGGGGTGCTTATTCAGCGAGCAATGCCGACGAGTTTTTCGCCGAACTGACCATGTGGTATTTCGGCACGCACGGTGACCTGAAAATGACCGGACCCAAGCCGGAAAACGGCCCGGAAGGGTTGAAAAAATATGACCCGGATGCCTATGCGCTTTTCGATGACTTTTACAGCGGGCGCATCGACATCGGCAAGTTGGAACCGGGTGGACATGAGTGGACAAACGGCGCCAACACAACCAACCAACCGGCGACGAATTCGGGATCCAATAAAATTAGCAATGACCTTTGTGCGTTATCTCTCCGGACTGTTTTTCTGGCCGGCGTAGTTTGCCTGGGCGCGAGCACGGCCAGCATCGATATTGACGCCGCCAAAAAAGGACCGCCGCTCAACCCGCGGATGTATGGAATTTTTCTGGAGAATCTCAATCACGCCTTGGACGGTGGACTCTACGCGGAGTTGATTCAAAATCGCGGGTTTGAAGACGCCAAGCCGCCGGAAGGTTACATTTATCATGATGGCCGCTGGGTGGATTCGCCGGGTGAAAATGCTTATGACGCGGGATTTGACCGATTCGGATATTTCACCAATGGCCTGCCATTCTGGTCGCTCGTCAAGGAAGGTGGCGCACAAGGTTCCATGAACCTCAACCTGAGTGATCCGCTCACGCCGGAAACGCCGCGTTCGTGCCGGCTGGAAATTGACACCCCGTCACCCGGGCGGCTGGGCATTGCCAACCATGGCTTCTGGGGTATCGGGGTCGTACCCGGCGAACAATTCAAGCTGTCGTTCTGGGCACGGTGCGCGGATGGATTCAATGGGGCGTTGACAGCGACGCTTGAAGATGAGCGCGGCAACGCCCTCAGCAAACCGGTCAGCGTGACCGGCGTGACTGCCGGGTGGAAGCAGTACAATGCCACCCTCACCGGCGTAAAAAGCAATGCTAACTCCCACTTTGTCCTGACCGCTGATGCGAAGGGCACCGTCTGGTTTGACATGGTTTCGCTTTTTCCGGCGAAAACTTTCAAAAACCGTCCGAATGGATTGCGGGCGGACATTGCGCAAATGATCGCCGGTTTGAAACCCGCCTTCGTCCGGTTTCCCGGTGGCTGCGTGATCGAAGGCGGCACGATTCCAACCGCCTACAACTGGAAAAACACTGTCGGCCCGTTGCAAGAGCGCACGGAAATTTGGGGGCCATGGAATTACCGCGAAACGTACGGCATGGGTTTTTACGAAACACTTC
The DNA here is from genome assembly GCA_963708525.1 of uncultured Verrucomicrobiae bacterium. Taxonomy (GTDB): domain Bacteria; phylum Verrucomicrobiota; class Verrucomicrobiia; order Limisphaerales; family UBA11358; genus UBA11358. Next base: position 6,430 of record CAVPTH010000001.1, read on the forward strand.
AATTTTGTGAAGACCTCGGCGCCGAGCCGCTTTATGTCGGGTTTGCCGGCGAAACCTGCATCTTCCGCAACGTCGAGGATGTACCCCTGTCGCAAATGGGCTGGGTCGAAACCAATTTTCTCGACGCTATCCAATTTGCCAACGGCGCGCCTTCGACCCCATGGGGTAAATTGCGAGCTGCAGCCGGCCATGCGCGGCCGTTTGATCTTAAAATGATTGAAATCGGAAACGAAGGCGGCCGGGGATTTCCCCCGCGCTACGACCTGGTTCATTCGCAGTTGGAAAAAATTTATCCAGATATTTCCTACGTCAACGATTTTTCCTTTCTCCGCCGGGATTGGATGTCCGGCAAAACTTCCGATCTGGAGGACAACCATTTTTACAACAGCCCGGAATGGTTCATGAACAATGTGCACCTCTACGACCAGCGCGACCGGAAATTGCCGCCGGTTTATGACGGAGAAGTCGCTGTGACTTCCGGCGCCGGCGGCCCGGACAAGGGCAACCTGGTCGCCGCGCTTTCCGAAGGCGCCTTTTTGATGGGTTTGGAACGCAACGCCGACGTGGTGAAAATGGTTTCTTATGCGCCACTGCTGGCAAATGTCAGCGGTCGCACGGACTGGCACGGCATGATTTATTTCGATAGCACGCGCGTGTTCGGCACCGTCTCGTATTATCTCTGGAAATTATTCGGCGAAAACCGACCGGATTACACCGTCCAAACGGATGTGGACTTCCATGCGGACAAGGCGCCGGCCATCACGGGTGCCATCGGCGTGGGCACCTGGAATACGGCGGCGGAATTCAAGGATATCCGGGTCGAGCAGGACGGAAAAACTCTCTACGCCTCCGACTTCGCCAAAAGCAGTGCCGGCTGGCAGCCGGACGGCGGCAACTGGTCGGTCGTGGATGACGCCTATCAGCAGGGCGATGACGCCGAGGCTTTGGGGTATTTCGGCGATGAGCGCTGGCATGATTATACACTGACACTCAAAGCGCGGAAGCTGCACGGCGCCGAAATAGCTCAAAGCCTCGGCATCATCGCCTTGCTGATACGCGCCATCCGCGACCGACCAGCGGCCGCCGTCCGGCTGCCAGCCGGCACTGCTTTTGGCGAAGTCGGAGATGTAGAGTGCTTGTCCGTCCTGCTCGACGCGGATATCCTTGAATTCCGCCGCCGTGTTCCAGGTGCCCACGCCGATGGCACCCGTGATGGCCGGTGCCTTGTCAGTATGGCGGACCACGTCCGTTTGGACGGTGTAATCCGGGCGGTTTTCGCCGAATAATTTCCAGAGATAATACGAGACGGTGCCGAACACGCGCGTGCTGTCGAAATAAATCATGCCGTGCCAGTCCGTGCGTCCGCTAACATTCGCCAGCAGCGGCGCATAAGACACCATTTTCACCACGTCGGCGTTGCGCTCCAAACCCATCAAAAAAGCGCCTTCGGCCAGCGCGGCGATCAGGTTGCCTTTGTCGGGACCGCCGGCGCCGGAAGTCACGGCGATTTCCCCGTCATAAACCGGCGGCAATTTCCGGTCGCGCTGGTCGTAGAGGTGCACATTGTTCATGAACCATTCCGGGCTGTTGTAAAAATGGTTGTCCTCCAGATCAGAAGTTTTGCCTGACATCCAATCCCGGCGGACAAAGGAAAAATCATTAACGTAGGAAATATCCGGATAAACTTTCTTCAACTGGGAATGAACCAGATCGTAGCGTGGGGGAAATCCCCGGCCACCTTCGTTTCCGATTTCAATCATTTTTAGATCAAACGGCCGGGGATGGCCTGCTGCGGCACGCAATTTACCCCATGTGGTCGAAGGCGCGCCGTTGGCGAATTGGATGGCGTCTAGAAAATTGGTCTCGACCCAGCCCATCTGCGGCAGTGGCACGTCCTCGACGTTGCGGAATATGCAGGTTTCGCCGGCAAACCCGACGTAAAGCGGCTCTGCGCCGAGGTCTTCGCAAAATTGAAGCGTTTCGTAAAACCCCATGCCGTACGTTTCGCGGTAATTCCACGGCCCCCAAATTTCCGTGCGCTCTTGCAACGGGCCGACTGTGTTCTTCCAGTTATAGGCGGTTGGAATCGTGCCACCTTCTATCACGCAGCCACCGGGAAACCGGACAAAGCCGGGCTTCAAATCGGCGATCATTTGCGCAATGTCCGCGCGCAATCCATTCGGACGGTTTTTGAAAGTTCTCGCCGGAAAAAGCGAAATCATGTCAAACCAGACGGTGCCCTTCGCACCAGCGGTCAGGACCAAGCGGGCGTTAGCATTGCCTTTCACGCTGGTGAGGGTGGCATTGTATTGCTTCCACCAGGCAGTCACGCCGGTAAGGCTGACGGGTTCGCTGAGGACGTTGCCGCGGTCATCTTCAAGCGTCGCTGTCAACGCCCCGTCAAATCCATCCGCGCACCGTGCCCAGAACGAAAGCTTGAATTGTTCACCGGGCACGACCCCGATACCCCAGAAGCCATGGTTGGCAATGCCCAGCCGCCCTGGCGACGAGGTGTCAATTTCCAGCCGGCACGAACGCGGCGTTTCCGGCGTGAGCGGATCACTCAGGTTCAGGTTCATGGAACCTTGTGCGCCACCTTCCTGGACGAGCGACCAGAATGGCAGGCCGTTGGTGAAATATCCGAAACGGTCAAATCCCGCGTCATAAGCATTTTCACCCGGCGAATCCACCCAGCGGCCATCATGATAAATGTAACCTTCCGGCGGCTTGGCGTCTTCAAACCCGCGATTTTGAATCAACTCTGCGTAGAGTCCGCCATCCACGGCGTGATTGAGGTTCTCCAGAAAAATTCCGTACATCCGCGGGTTGAGCGGTGGTCCTTTTTTGGCGGCGTCAATATCGATGCTGGCCGTGCTCGCGCCCAGGCAAACTACGCCGGCCAGAAAAAACAGTCCGGAGAGATAACGCACAAAGGTCATTGCTAATTTTATTTGGATCCCGAATTCGTCGCCGGTTGGTTGGTTGTGTTGGCGCCGTCTGTCCACTCATGTCCACCCGGTTCCAATTTGCCGATGTCAATGCGCCCGCTGTAAAAGTCATCGAAAAGCGCATAGGCATCCGGGTCATATTTTTTCAACCCTTCCGGGCCGTTTTCCGGCTTGGGTCCGGTCATTTTTAGGTCACCATGCGTGCCGAAATACCACATGGTCAGTTCGGCGAAAAACTCGTCGGCATTGCTCGCTGAATAAGCACCCTGCCAAAGTCCTCCGGCCAGGGAACGCCGGTATTGTTCGTTGAACCGGGCGACGACGTTCAACGGCATTCCATTGTTGCGGATGGCGTGGGCGAATTCATGCGCGCAGATGTCGCGCCCGTAATAATGATCGGTTTGCAGTTTCAGTAAATTTTCCTCGCCGCAGGAGGCTAATTGTCCACCCATGCCCCGGGTTCGTTGATCAATCGTCAGTCCGTTATATTCCGGCAGCGGCTTGCCTTTAAGATCGCGAAATTCCGGCAAATCCGAGGTCACCTGATGCTGACCGATGATGTGCAATTCAACGCCCGAGGCGACCAGATTGGAAATCAACATCGGCTGCTTCATGACGAGATTGGTGAGCAACCGGGACAAACGCCGGTAGGCTTCATACATCGCCGCGTCGGAAACCACCTCGCCGGCCTTGATGGGAATGCCATGATAAATGAGCTCCTTGGAAAAAAAGCCCTGTGCCGGCGGGTGGAGAATGATGATTGCCGGTCCGGCCTCGCCGGCATTGGTGGTCTGGGCCTCAGCCAAATTGTTAGCGGCACCGGCGAACAGCGCCAGAATCACCACAGCCTTAAAAATAAGCCTGGTGAACGCCAAGGACGGTTCAGGGTTAAGTTTTTTCAACAACGAACAACACGGGCAACGCGCATTCAAAAATCAGGTTCGCCTCAAATTTTAAGCAGGGATGACCTGTTTCCGGCTTGCACCGGTTCATGGTCTTGGCCGTTGGTGGGCGAAAATTTCGCGTCAGCGGCCATCAATTCCTCGATCTCATCTGCTTCAATGGGAATGTGGGCCATCAAATCCACCGGCCCGTTTTCGGTGATCAGCACGTCGTTTTCCAGGCGGACGGCAAATCCCTCTTCCGGCAGGTAAATTGCCGGTTCAACGGTCATCACCCAGCCGGCCTGCATCGGCTGGACGGTCAGGCCAACGTCGTGGACATCGAGGCCCAGCGGATGACCCACACCGTGCATCAAATATTTTTTGAAGGGCCGGATTTTCCGGGTCCTGCTGTTTAATCTGCCGCAGCGTCAACAAGCCGAGATCCACCAGTTCCTTTTCCGTCAATTGTTCGGCCTCCTTCTGCCAGTCCTTGATTTTTTTGCCGGGCGTCAGGTTTTGGATGCTCTGTCGCAAGATGCGGAGCACAGCGTTATAGACTTGTTTTTGCCGGCGCGTGAAGCGTCCGCTTACAGGGATCGTGCGGGTCATGTCGGCATTGTAATTGGCGTAAGCCGCCCCCACGTCGAGCAGCAACAGGTCGTTTTTGGCGCAGGTGGCCGAGTTGACCACATAATGCAGGCAGCACGCGTTCGGACCGGAGGCAATGATGGGCAGATAGGCAAACCGGCCGCCGTGGCGAATGAATTCGTGGGCGAATTCCGCTTCCATCCCGGTCTCACTCACGCCCGGCTTCGTAAATTTCAACACGCGCAAAAAACCTTTCGCTGTGAGATCACACGCCCTGCGGATGAGCGCCAATTCTGCTTCCGACTTGACCGCGCGCAACTGGTGCATCAGGGGTGCCAGCCGGCGGTAATCATGCAACGGATAGCGCCGGCAGGTATCCGCAATGAACCGCATATCCCGGCTTTCGACCTCGATGACGGCGCGTTTGTGTTCGTTGGTGTTTAAATAAACACTTCCGCCTTCGCACATGAGGCGGTGGAACAGGCGGGGAAATTCCGAAAGCCAGCGGATGTTCTGGATGCCGGTCATGGCGCGCGCCTCTGGCTTGGTCAGTTTGTGTCCTTCCCAAAGTTCGTTCTCCGCCGTCGGTTCGCGAAGGAACAATATCTCCCGGTGCTCGGGTTCGTCAGCGTCGGGATACAGCAGCAGGATGGACTGCTCCTGCTCGACGCCGGTCAGGTAAAACAAATCGGAGTTGGGCACTCCCGCCAGAGTGCCGTCGGCGTTGGAGGGCGACACGTCATTGGCGTTGACGACGACCAGAGAATTGGCCGGCAGCAGTGCTTTCAGCCGCGCGCGGTTGTTGATAAAAAGTTCGGGATTGATCGGTTCGTGGCGCACGTTGTCTCCTCTTTGCTTTGTAAAATGGTTCCAAAAGTACGGACTAAATGTCTGACGATTTGCCGCTCATTCTTGCGCTGCTTTGATGATTATGTGGCTCATGGATGACTAAATTATTCGCTCCACCACAGCAAGCATATTGTAACCGAGATCACCCCGAACTCCCATAGATGAAATGCACAGCCACCTATCCAATATCACCGGCACAGGTTTTCTTTTGAGAAAATCATGCGCACTATGAATGCAGCGCCCTGTTTTCAGCGTGAGCGAAAACGTTTGGCGCTACTGGAAGACAATCCCATGAAACATCTGGTGCTTTTTGTGTTGCCTGCAAACGCAATCAGTCGAGTCGTTGCAGCGCAATTGCCGGCGATGACCGACCAGGTCTGGCCGCACGTCATTCCCTGCCGCATTCACGACGGCACCAACCCGGATTTGTTCGTCATGACGTTGGGCGACGTGCAAACGCCCATTGCCGATGGCGTTTTTGATCCGATGAAAGACGAAGTTACATTGAAGGATGGCACCGTCATCCCAAATTATTATCGCGACGTGCTCGGCGTGAAATTCTATCAGCCGCTGGACAAATCGCGTTTTCCCGCTGCCGCCGTCCGGCTGGTGCACCTGGTATTATTATTACAACCGCATCAATGAAGCCGAAGTGAGGCGCAATGCCGAATGGATCGCCGACCAATCTCAAGGACTACGGCGCGAAATATGTGCAGATCGACGATGGCTGGCAGGGCGCGGGCGGGCGCGACGGGCAGCGCGACTGGACGACCGTCAATCCGCAGCAATTTCCCGGCGGCATGGCGAAACTGGCGGCGGACATCAAGTCGCTCGGGCTGGAACCCGGCCTCTGGCTCGCGCCGCATGGGCAAAGCAACCCGCAATTCGTCAGCAACCATCCCAGTCGTTTTTCTGCTGAAGCCGGATGGCACGCACCGCTTCCGAACCTGGGAAGGCAGATTTCTGGTTGATCCCTCCGCGCCGGAGTCGTCTGAGTACCTGAAAGACTTGTTCACGAAACTGTGCCGGCTGGGGTTATGACTATTTCAAAATTGACGGCCAGCCGATCGTCGTGGACGAATACGGCGCAAAAAGAGCGTTCATGAAAAATCCGTCGGACGACGCGGCGGGACTGTATCGCAAAACGTTGGAAACCATTCGCGCCAGCCATCGGGCCGGATCGTTATCTGCTCGGTTGCTGGGGCATTCCGCTCGAAGGCGCGGGAATCATGAACGGTTCGCGCACCGGCGGCGATGTCGTGCTGGGCTGGGGCGGCTTCCAGGTCGCGCTGCGGCCGACGCTGCAATATTACTATCTGCACAACATCGTCTGGTATTCCGATCCGGACGTGTTGCTGGTGCGCTCGCCGCTGACGCTGGATCAGGCGCGGGTGTGGGCGACGCTGGAAGGACTCACCGGCCAGGCGCTGATGTCCAGCGACCGGCTGATGGATTTGTCGCGACGACCGCGTTGAACTGTTGCGGCGCGTTTATCCGGCGACGGACATCCGTCCGCTCGATCTTTTTCCCGAGCGAGCGGAACAAGCGGATCTGGGATTTGAAAATCAATCATCTGGGCCGCGATTACGATGTCGTGGGCGTTTTCAATTTTGACACGGACCAGGCGGAACAGATCCGGCTGAACTGGAAGGAACTCGGACTGCCGGACAATCAGCCCGTTCATGTCTTCGATTTTTGGAACCAGGAATATCTTGGCGCGTGGGCCGAAGGGAATGGTCGTGGACGCCGCCCCGACGAGCTGCCGTGTGCTCACGTTGCTGCCGGACAACGGCCGGATCCAATTGATCTCAACCAGCCGCCACATCACCCAGGGCTGGGTGGACCTGACCGCGGTTGAGCCGGAATCAAAGCCGGCGATGCCTTCGCCGGAAGCAGCCAGGTCATCAAGAACGATCCATATGAACTGCGTTTTGTTTTTCCACGCGGAACAAATTATCTCATCAAACACGCCGTGGCGCGCGCGGGCCTGCGATCACTGCCGGTGCAAATTTTCAATCATCAAGGCTGGGCCGCCGTGCGGATCACCCCGGCCAAAACCGGCGAGATCAAATGGGAAGTCCAGTTCGCACCCGCCGCTTCATTCGATTTTCCGCCCGGCGCCCCGGGAAATCCGTGGCTCGAACGGGTCGGTCTTGACGGCGTCAATCTGCACTGGCAGGAACAATACTATCTCAACGCGGGCTACCAGGTTTATCTCAACGGCCAGCTGCTCGGTTACACGCCCTCCGCCAGTTTTCCGATCCGGAACCTGGATCCGTCCGGCAGTTACACCGCCGAAATCAGAACCGTTGCGGAAGGCGGACGCGAAAGCGCCAAAGGGGCGCAACTGACATTTTCCCCCGCCGCACTGGCGCCGGCGGAACTGTCGCTCACGCAACTGGCAGCCGGTAAAATCCACCGGTGACTGGCGCGGTTTTGAGATCGGCGATCAACTGGCTCGCGCGCCGCTCTCGCTGGGCGGCGTCCGGCATGAATCAGGGCTGGCGGCCTTTGCCGGCTCGGAAATTGAATTCGACCTCAAGGGGCTGTACCAAGAATTCACCGCGCAGGCCGGGGTCGATGACACTTCCGATGATCATGCCGTCATTGATTTTGTGGTTCTGGGCGATGGCCGGGAGCTTTGGCGCAGCGGCCCGTTGAAAAAAACCGGCACGCCGAAAGCCATTAAAATCAACCTCACCGGCGTGCATCAACTGACGTTGCGAACCATCGGAAACAGTGATGATGAAAATCGTTTCCAGGCCGACTGGGCCGAACCGAAGGTGTCGAAGGCCGGACGCTGACGGTTACGATTTCAGCACGCCGTCCATGAGCCGCCGGATGCCCAGCGGATTGGCCTCCTTCAATTCATCCGGCCGACGAGAGAGGACCTTCAAGTTTCATAAATTGAATTTGGCGGCGGTCAATAATCACTGCCAGTCAGACGGTTGTTGTTTAGCTTATTTTTTAGCTCAGACTTTCGGCCGGGTTTTGAGCGCGACCTTCAAAGTTTCAAGTGCCACTTTGCGTTCCGCACCGGCCATAATAAGACGCGGACCGCGGACACGTTCATGGCCCATGCCGACTTCCTGTTGTACGAGCTTGATGAGCTGGACGAACTTCGGAACCGTGTCCATGCGGAGCAGTGGCAGAAACCATTTGTTCAGATTCGCCGCCCGCTTCGTCTCGCCGCGCCGGGCATGATTGAAAAGGGCCACGGATTCACGCGGGAATGCGTTCACCAGACCGGCGATCCAACCGGTGGCGCCGGCGGCCACGCCTTCCACAATCACATCGTCCACTCCGACCAACAGCGCGAGGCGGTCACCGCAGATCGCCTTCAACGCCGTCACGCGCCGGACGTCCGCACTTGATTCCTTCACCGCATCCAGATTCGAGTTTTCGTCCGCGAGCTCCTTGATCTGTGACGGGAGAAAATCCGTTTTGTAACTGACGGGATTGTTGTAAAGCATGCATGAAAGTTTCGTCGCGCGGATGACTGGCTGAATGTGCGCTTTCATTTCGCGCCAGTCACTCGAATACACATAAGGCGGCAGCACCATCAAGCCGGAGCAGCCGGCGGCTTCGGCGGCCTGCGCGAGTTCAACCGCTTCCATCGTGCTCAACGAAGCGATGCCGGCCACCACGGGCACCCTGCCTGCGAGCGCGGCCACGAGGGTTTTCAGGATGTCAATTTTTTCGTCGAACCGCAGCGTGGCGCTTTCGCCGAGCGAGCCAAGCGCGACGACGCCGGTGCAGCCGTTGTTCACGAGCCAGCACGCGTGTTTGGCGATGAATTCGTGATCCACGCTCAAGCCGGGTTTGAACGCCGTGGTGATCGCCGGAATCACGCCGGCCCATTTCATGGTGTTTTTTTTCATTTGGAGTTTTAAAATTTAATTGTAGCGGTCAGGTGAAAGCAGTGACAGGTCGAGCGACGGCTTCTCGCCGAAAAGCATTTCGGCCATCAATTTTCCCGTGACCGGGCCGAGGGTCATGCCCATCATCGCGTGTCCGGTCGCCACGGAGAGGTTGGAATATTTCGCCGTCCGCCCGATGAACGGCAGGCCGTCCGGGGAACACGGACGCAAACCGCTCCAAGGTTGAACGCCGGTGAAATCTTCCGCGCGAAAGTCTGTGAAATAGCGGCAAAACGAATCAATGACGCCGCGCACGCGGGCGGGATTGACGCCTTCGTTCAACCCCGCGATTTCCATCGTGCCGCCGACACGCAGCGTGCCGTCCATCGGCGTCACGGCGACGCGCGCTTCGGTGAGAATCGAGCAGATTTGCGGTAGTCGCCGCGGTCTCGGCAACGTGAGGCTGTAGCCTTTGCCGGCTTGAAGGGGTATTTTTAGACCGAGTTTGCGCGCCAGTTCCGCTGACCATGAACCGCCGCACAAAATAAATTCGTCCGCTTCAATTTCCCGTTCGTCGGAAATTTTCATGGCGCGGATCCGGCGCCGGTTTTCAATTTTCCAGTCGAGAACCTCGCTGTTCCAGAAAAATGTCACGCCGAACGTTTCCAATCGCGCCTGAAGCACGGCCATGAAACGCGCCGGCGTGAAATGACAGTCCAGTGGAAAATGAACTGCGCCGGCGATATCGAGCACCGGGCCGGGATCAAGCGCGGCGGTCTGTTTCGCGTCCAGAATCTTCGGCGGGGATTCCGAGCGCGCGAGCTTGTTCCGCGCGTTTTCGCCTCCTCGTCGAGAGTGTGCTGTTTCTGGCAAAGCATGAGCAGGCCTTTTTTAATGAGGCCAAAATCATTATCCGGTTCAGCGGCGCAGTCCTCGAAACATTTGCGGCTGGCTAGCGCAAGATCGCGCAACAACGGCATGGAACGGCGGACGTGTTTCCAGGTGGCCGCCCGCCAAAATTTGAACCCCCAGCGAAGCAGGTCCGCATCGAGTCGCGGCTGGATGTAAAACGGCGAGGCGGGATTCCACATCCATTTCAACGCGAGCGAAACCGCCCCCGGCGCGGCGAGCGGGACGAAATGGCTCGGCACAACCATGCCCGCGTTTCCGAACGAACAGCCGTCGCGCTGCTCCGGTTTTCGCTCGACCACCGTGACTTTGAATCCGCGCCGCGCGCAATAATAAGCCGTGCAAAGCCCGATCACGCCGCCGCCGATGATGACGATGCTTTTGCTCATGCTGACGGAACGTGGCCGGGGCAGCCGCGCTCCGATGTGGAAGTTGGCGGCGGCGTGGTCATTGACGAATCCCCCAGCAGAACGGATCCTTTTCGTCGAGCACCAGCGTGGTTTCAGCGTTCACGAACGCCGTGCCGGTGATGACGGGCGTCACTTTGCCCGCCGCCTGGTCAAGCCAGTGGAAACTGCCGGTGAACGTGCTGCCGATGATGCTTTCCTGAACCCACGTTTCACCCGGCGACAGTTTCCCGTCGGCGGCGAGGCACGCGAGCTTGGCGCTCGTGCCCGTGCCGCACGGCGAACGGTCATAGGCCTTGCCGGGACATTGCACAAAATTTCTCGAAAGTGCCCCTGCCACGGTCGGTTCGCCGAAGAGTTCGACATGATCCACTTCCGGAAAACCCTGCGCGTTCACGGCCTGCCGCACCCGCCAGGCATAATCGTTGAGCTGATCCACGTTGGCGAGCGACAGTTCCTGCCCATGCTTCTCGACCAGAAAAAACCAGTTGCCGCCCCAGGCGACATCGCCGGTGACCTGGCCGATGCCGGGAACATCCACGATGACATCTTTCTTTTCGCGCCAGCTCGGGACATTCGCCACGGAAACTTCACCGTTCACATGCAGCGTGGCCGTGATGACACCGACCGGCGTCTCAATCTTGTGTTTGCCGGGCTGGATCCGGCCCAGATGCGCGAGCGTGACCATCAGCCCGATCGTCCCGTGTCCGCACATGCCGAGGTAACCGACATTGTTGAAAAAAATCACGCCGGTCTCGCAGGATTTGTCTTCCGGCTCAACCAGCAACGCGCCGACCATCACGTCCGAGCCGCGGGGTTCATTGACGATGGCGGAGCGAAAATGGTCGAATTGGGCCTTGAAACAGATCACGGCGCGCCGCCAGCGGACCGGAGCCCAGTTCCGGTCCGCCGGCGATGACGATGCGCGTCGGCTCGCCGCCCGTGTGCGAATCCACGATCAAGATAGTCTGGTGGCTTGGTTTGCTCATCGCGTGCTGATTGTGACCGGCGGCGCCAGGCGCGTCTTGTCCAATTCCCGCAGCGGCGGCTATATTTTTGGCACAACGGATCACGCATGATGCCAAACCAGTCACCCGCCCGTTTTTTTTCGCAACTCGCCGAAACTTTCACCGGCGAGGCGCTGTTCGACTGCCTCGGCGACCTGGTTTTTTTCATCAAGAATATCCGGGGTGAATACGTCGTGGTGAATCAAACCCTCGTCGAGCGCTGCGGCCGACGTGACAAAAACGAATTGATCGGCCGTCGCGCGGACGAAATTTTTCCGGCGCCGCTCGGCCAGAACTATCGTGCGCAGGACGAGCGTGTGCTGAAAAACGCCTGGGCGATCCGCAACCAGCTGGAGCTGCATTTTTATCCGTCGGGCGCGCGCGGCTGGTGTTTGACGAACAAGCTTCCGCTGCGCGACCGGGCCGGCTGCGTCGCCGGGCTGGTCGGGATTTCCAAGGATTTGCAGGCCGCGAATGAACGGAGCGAGGATTATTCGCGCGTCGCCAAGGTCGTGCAACATATCCAGACGAATTTCAGCGAACCGTTGCGCGTGACGGAACTGGCCGGGCGCGCGGGATTTTCCGCGTATCAGCTGGAGCAGCGCCTGCGGAAAATTTTCCAGCTCACCGCCGGGCAGCTCATCCAAAAAGTGCGGATGGAAAATGCCGTGCGCCAGTTGCGCGAGACGGACACCGCCATCGCCGTTATCGCGCTGGACTGCGGTTATTCGGATCAAAGCGCCTTCACGCGCCAGTTCCGTCAGGCGGTGGGACTGTCTCCGAGCGAATGCCGGCGCACGTTCCGGCAGAAGCCCTGAAGCAACGACTGTTCAGCCGCGCCCCGGCCCGGACGATGATACCGGATAGCTCCTGGTGCATTTCAAGCATTGGCGTAATTTCCCGACATCTTTACTTTTAACTCAACTTTCAACGATGATAAAAGCTTTGGGGTATTCAATGAACGTATTTTTTCCCAGAAAAGCCAAGACCGTCGCCGGATTCATTTTGATCGGTTTTCTATCCATCGGGGCGGATCCGGCAACGACCCGGGCGCAGGTTGTGCCGCCCCAAACCGGACCCGTGCAGACGAATGGCAGCGCCAGCCTGCAGCCGGGACAAGGCGGCCCCGGCCAGTCCGCGTCCAAACTCCCGGCGGCGCTACAACAACAAGGATGAAGGTCCGCCGACCCTGGGCTTGGATCAGGGGTTTCTGGAGTTCAACACGCCGGACTTTCAATTGAAACTGGTGAAGGCGTCACAAACCGCCGCCGCATTGAAACCCGGGGGCGCTGGAGACTTTGACTTCTCCCCCGCCGGCCAGCTCGAACATCGCGCAGGCAATGACTTTTATCAGCTTGGTGATTTGACCTTGCGCCTGCGCCAGAACAATTCCGGTGAATGGAAAAGGTATTCCACCGCCGCCGATCGCAAGCCGGTCATCGCGCTGCCCGGGTCCGGGAACGTGCTGGCCACTGCCGATTTGACCCCGACGTTGCCGGCGGATTGTCCGTTGCAAGTCACGCGCGTCTGGAGCCTGGACGGAGGCAAACTGGCCTTAAGTTTTCAACTCACCAACAAGTCAGATGAACCGGTGGAGATCGGCGCGCTGGGAATGCCGATGATTTTCAACAATTACATCACAGGACATTCGCTGGCGGATGCTCATGCGATTTGTTCTTTTTCGGATCCGGCGATCTGCCTGGATGCCGGTTACATCCAGGTCACGCGACTGGATGGCCACGGCCCGGCGCTGGTCGTCGTGCCGAAAGGTCAAACGCCATTGGAAGCTTACAACCCGTTGCGTGATGACCGCACGCGGCGCGGCCAGACGTTCGAGGGTTTTTACGAGTGGCTGGTTCACAGCCGGGCCTTTGCAGAAAATGAATGGAAAGGCGCGCAGCCATGGAATGCCCCGACTTCAGAAACACTGGCTCCCGGCGCCACCAGAACTTTTGGCGTCAAATTCCTCGTCGCGCCGCAGATTCAAGACATTGAAAAGACGCTGGTGGCCAACGACCGCCCCGTGGCCGTGGGCATCCCCGGCTATATTTTGCCGATGGATTTGGACGCACGGCTTTTTCTGAAATATCCGCAAAGCGTCAAGTCGGTGACCGTGGAACCGGAAGGCGCGATCGCCTTCGAAAAAAATCCCGCCACCGCCCACGGCTGGCAGGCTTACACCTTGCACGGCCGGCAATGGGGTCGCGCCCGGCTGACGATCACTTACGACGACGGGCTGGTGCAGACGATCGGTTATGATGTGATCAAACCCGAAGCGCAGGCGGTCGCCGATCTGGGCAATTTTTTGTTCACCAAACAATGGTTCACGAACCGGGACGACCCGTTTCATCGCGCGCCATCGGTGATGACATACGACCGCGCACACAACCGCATCGTCACCCAGGACGCCCGCGCCTGGATCGCCGGGCTGGAGGATGAAGGCGGGGCCGGTTCCTGGCTGGCCGCCGCGATGAAGGAATTTGGCCAGCCGGAAAAACCGGAGGTTGAAAAATTCCAGCAGTTCGTGGACGGCGTTTTGTGGGGCGGCATCCAATACAGCAACGGCCCGTTGCAATACGGCGTGCGCAAAAGTTTATTTTACTACGACACCAACGCCTTTCCAAATTATTACAACCCGGACATTCCGTATGGCGGCTGGACGAGCTGGAACAAGCAGGGTTCCGAAGACATTGGCCGCGCTTACAATTATCCGCACGTGGTGGCGGCGTATTGGGCGATGTACCGGCTGGCGCGGAACTACGACGGACTCGTCACCAGTCATCCGTGGGAATGGTATTTGAACCAGGCGCTGGAAACGACGAAGTTTCTCACCGGCCGGAATGCCAACGGCGATTACAATGTCGGCTACATCAACATGGGGCTGATGGAAGGCGACATCTTTTTGACTGCTGTTGAAGGATTTGAAGCATGAAGGCTGGGACGAAAAGGCGGCCGAACTCGAAACGGCGATGAAAGCGCGGGCGGACGGCTGGAGCCATGAGGCCTTTCCCTTCGGCAGCGAGATGGCCTGGGATTCGACCGGTCAGGAGGAGGTTTACGCCTGGTGCAATTATTTCGGTTCTCGGACAAGGCGCAGGTGACGCTCGACTCCATTTTGGGCTACATGCCCACCATCCCCAACTGGGGTTACAACGGAAACGCGCGACGCTACTGGGATTTTTATTACGGCGCCGCGCCGGGCGGACAACTGGAACGCCAGATTCATCATTACGGATCAGGCATCAACGCCATTCCCGTCCTGACAGCCTATCGGCGAAAATCCGGATGATTACTATCTGTTGCGCGTCGGCTACGGCGGCACGATGGGGCCGTTGTCCAACATTGATCCGGATGGCTTTGCCGCCGCCGCGTTTCATTCGTTCGCCTGCACTGATGAAATGGGACGCTTACAGCGGCGACTACGGCCCGAACTTCTTTGGTCACGCCGTGGACACAGCCACCTATGTGATCAACCATCCCGAATTCGGCTGGCAGGCTTTTGGCGGAAACGTGAAAACGAGCGGCAAATGGGTCAAAGTTCAGCCGCTCGATTCGTTCCGTCAGCGCATTTATATCGCACCGCTGGGTTTGTGGCTGACCCTGGCCGCTGGCACGTTTGACAACGTGGAGGTGAACACCAGAAACCATGCCGTCCGCATCGGTTTCTCCGCGGCCACACCGTTTGCGCCGCAAGCCCGCTTGTTCATCGCCCAGCCGGCGAAAATTCCGGGGCTGGGAACATATCATCCGACGGCAAAATTTCCGGTTGAACGGGATGCCTTGGTTGTTCCGCTCAAGAAAAGCGCCACGACGTGGATTGAGTTGAACCCGGCCGATTGACGTCCAGGTTGTGTTAGAAGACAGGGAGAAGGTGAAAGGATACATGAGATTTACCAGATCAGCATTAATGGCCATGCTGCTTGCCAGCCTTCCGGTAACTGGCCGCCTTCATGCCGGACCATCCCCCGCCACGGCGAACGGGGAGATTCCGCCAGTGACCGCGCCACCCGAGTCGTTTTTCAAGCCGTTCCACCCGGAAGATCAGGCCATCGCGCGCGCGTTTTACAAAAAATATCTTGAAATCAATGGCGTGCCGCTGGCGGCGGCCGGCGAAGTTTCCGACCAGGCGTTCCAACGCGATTACGACATCGTCACCCATATGCTCGCGGGACGGCCGGACATTCTCCAGACCATGGTCAACAGTGGCACCCGCCTGATCATCATCGGCAAAGACCAGCGCTACACGGACATGCCGGAGTATCGAAATGCGCCGAACCCGGCCTACTTGAATGAGCGGGTGCGGGGCACGGGCGGCCTGGAGGTCACCAGCTTTGGCGAGGAGAATTTGTTATGCCTGCCCACGGACCGTTACGATCGCGAAAGCATCGCGGTGCATGAGTTTTGCCACACGATCGACGCCGCGCTCAGCCGGATGGATGCCACCTGGCACGGGCGGCTCCGCAAAACGTATCAGGATGCCATGAGCAAGGGGCTGTGGAAGAATACTTACGCCGGTTCCAATCCAGCCGAGTATTGGGCGGAAACCTGCCAATGCTATTTTGACTGCGGGCGCGCCAACAACTGGAACCATGGTCCCATCGCCCGGCGCGAACAACTTAAGATATACGACCCGGAAGTTTATGAGTTGATCAAGACCACCTTCAATTTAAGCCCGGCGCAGGACTGGCGTTACCAATGGCTGCAACAATTACCAAACGTCACCCCGCCGCCGGCCAAGTTGAAGCTGGACCCTTATTATACCAAGTTCACCTGGGCGGATGAATTTTCCGTCGTCGGACGGCAGGCCAGCGATGAAGCCATGCTCAAAGCCAACGACACCATTTGCAAAATGTTTGCCTACCGCCACGATATTCTAAAGGCGTTGATCAGTGATGGCGCCAGGTTGGTGGTGCTGGGGCGGAATGAAAAGTTGGCCGATCTGCCGGAATTGAAAAACCCGGTGGACACCAACCTTGATCTCACGGTGCGGTTCATGGCTTACACGCCGGATACCAAGCTGCTGGTGGTCCCGGAGGAAAATGTGCTCGGCCATCCCGACGATGCCGGCGTTGGCCCCGACTTGGAAATTCTCGAAATGGCACAGGCACTTTATGAGGTGTGCGGCACGCGTCCGGTGGATTCCAAATGGGACGATCGCGGACGCGACGTCCAGCAATATGAGATGCGCGTCCAGCGCCTGGACGTCCGGTTTGATGAAAAACTGAAACTGCTATATGCGGCGGCGATGAGCCGGGGGCTTTGGAAAAACACGCCGGTCGTTCAAGGCCGCGTTGAATATTGGTCGGAAGGTGTGCTGGCTTATTTTGATGCCGCCGGACAGGAAGGTGTTCCTTTTGTCGATACAGTGACCGTGGGAGATTTCAGCAACAGCCCGCATCCGGTAAACACGCGGGCGGCATTAAAAAATTATGACCCGGATCTTTACGCGCTGGTCAACGAAACGATGGCCTATGACGGTCATGTGGACTGGCGGTTGCCGGCCCGATGACCTTGAACCTGATCGCAATAATTGCGCCAAACCCAAATCATCCCCAGTCAAAATCAAATGCCCAACGCCATGAATCACCTGAACCTACCCCTGACGGCAACCTTCGTGGCTGCCGTTGCCCAATGTATTTGTGCGCAACCGGCAAATCGCCGATCGTGACCCCATCCCGCATCACCGGCATTTCCGCCGACAGCCTGCACGAATCTCCCCAGTCGCGCCGGCGGTCCGGCGGCCCGGAGCACGGCGTCTATAAATCGCAGGTCACGCCACATTGGTTTGCCCGCGATACGAAGTTCTGGTATCGCAACGACCTGCCCGGCGGCGCAAAAGAATTCATCGTGGTGGATGCGGAAAACGGAAATCGCATGCCCGCCTTCGATCCAGAGAGACTGGCGGCGGCGCTGTCGAAATCGGCGGGTGAGGAATATCCAGCCGGTCATCTGCCGTTTTCGGAAATTCAATTCAGCGACGACGGCCAGACGGTCCGGTTCGCGACGACGAACCATACCTGGCAGTGCGACTTGAGTTCCTATCAATGTACGATCACGACCAATGCGCCGGCGAAGGTTTTGCCGGCCCGGGATAAAGGCCAGAAGCCGGATGGAGATCCCGAGCAAGTTGAATCCGGCCGCCGTTCGCCGGACGGTAAATGGACCGCCATCATCAAGGACAGCAATGTTTATGTTCATTCAGAAAAAGACGGCCAGGAAATCCAACTCAGCCAGGATGGTGCGACCAATAATAATTACCATTTGCTGGAGTGGGCGCCGGATTCGCAATCATTGATCGCCTGGCGCGTGGAACCGTCTGACATCGGCGATGTTTACCTCATCCAATCTTCACCGCCGGCCGGTGGCCGGGCAAAACTGCAAACACGCCCCTACGCCCAGGCCGGAGACCGGTTTCCCCGGTATGAATTGAATATTTTCAAGATTGCCGACCGCAGGCAGATCAAGCCGGCGGTGGACCGGTTCGAACATGAATGGGAAAGGCCGCAACTTCATTGGGAGAAGGACAATATCCATTTCACCTACCAGCAGGAGGATCGCGGGCACCAACGGATGCGGCTCATCGAGGTGGACAACCGGGATGGCACCCTGCGCAACCTCGTGGATGAGCAGACGAAGACCTTCATCTGGACGGCACACATGGAAGGTCCGGAAAGCCTGGGCATCCGCATTTTTACCTATCTGAAGGACAGTGATGAAATCATCAACGCGTCCGAACGGGACGGCTGGCGGCATTTGTATCTGGTTGATCCGCAAACCGGCGGCATCAAGAACCAGATCACCCGGGGCGAGTGGGTGGTACGCGGCATCAATTGGATTGACGAGCCGCACCGGCAGATCTGGTTTTTGGCCAGCGGGATGAATCCCGGCCAAGACCCCTATTTCCTGCAGTATTACCGGATCAATTTTGACGGCACCGGGTTGGTCGCACTGACGGATGGCAACGGCAACCACACGGTGCAGTTTTCACCCGACCGGAAGTATCTGGTTGACACCTACAGCCGCGTGGACATGGCGCCGGTGACTAA
Organism: uncultured Verrucomicrobiae bacterium; assembly: GCA_963708525.1. Lineage (GTDB taxonomy): Bacteria > Verrucomicrobiota > Verrucomicrobiia > Limisphaerales > UBA11358 > UBA11358. The sequence continues at coordinate 24,928 of CAVPTH010000001.1, forward strand.
ACTCCGCCGCTGTTCAGATGGCGCGTTGGTGTGCCAGCTGGAAATGGCGGACATTGCTGAATTGAAGACGAACGGCTGGGAAGCGCCGGAAGTATTCATGGCCAAAGGCCGTGACGGGCAGACGGAAATCTGGGGCAATATTTATTGGCCACACCACCTGGACTCGAATAAGAAATACCCCGTCATCGAGGACATTTATGCTGGCCCGCAGGATTCGTACACGCCTAAATCGTTCAGCGGCAGTAATCGTTATCGCTGGTATAACGAGCATGGCTTCATCGTGGTCAAGTTGGACGGCATGGGTACGGCCAACCGTTCCAAGGCATTCCACGACGTCTGCTGGCACAATCTTAAGGACGCCGGATTTGCCGACCGCATACTTTGGATCACGGCGGCCGCAAAAAAATATCCCTGCATGGACCTGGATCGCGTGGGACTGTTCGGCACCTCTGCCGGCGGCCAGAGCGCGGCGGGGGCGCTGTTGTTTCATCCGGATTTTTACAAAGTCGCGGTGGCTAACAGCGGCTGCCATGACAATCGCCTGGACAAAGCTTCGTGGAACGAGCAATGGATGGGCTATCTGTCCGCATGACAAGCTGTGGAACCACGATCCGGATAATTGGTATTCCCAATCCTCGAACATTGACAACGCCGCAAAACTTAAGGGTAAACTCTTTCTCATCGTCGGCGAAATGGATGACAACGTGCCGCCCGAATCCACGCTTCGTTTCGTGGATGCATTGATCAAGGCCCGCAAAGATTTTGACATGCTGGTCGTGCCCGGTGCGAATCACGGCGCGGCCAGTCCGGTGACCCAGCGGCGGACACAGGATTTCTTTGCCCAACATTTGCTCGGCCAGGAACCGCCCGATCGAAATGAGGAAGACACGGGCGGTTGATTGCCGGCCGAAAAGCCGCTTAAATCAGAAGACAATGAAACTCGTCATCCTTCTGTTGATCCTGGCGGTCGCAACTTTGTCGCTGGCGGCGGATTATCCCGCACCCGTCGAAGCCGATTATGTCATCCATGATTTCCATTTTAATTCCGGCCAGGTTCTGCCGGAATTGCGGATGCACTACCTGACCGTGGGTTCGCCGCGCCGGGACAAACAAGGAGTCATTGGCAACGCGGTTTTAATCCTTCACGGGACCACGGGAAGCAGCGCGCAATTTCTCCGTCCGGAATTTGCCGGTGAGCTTTATGGACCGGGCCAGCCGCTTGATGTGACACGCTATTACCTGATTATTCCCGACAACATCGGGCATGGGAAATCGAGCAAACCAAGCGACGGGTTGCACGCAAATTTTCCGGAATACGGCTACCGCGACATGATTGAAGCACAGTATCGGTTGCTGACCGAAGGTCTGAAAGTGGATCATTTGCGATTGCTCATGGGCACTTCGATGGGCGGAATGCATGCCTGGCTTTGGGGTGAAATTCACCCGGATTTCATGGACGCGCTCATGCCGCTTGGCAGCCTGCCCATGCAGGTCTCCGGCCGCAACCGCATCTGGCGGCGCGTGGTCATTGATGCCATCCAGGGCGACCCGGGCTGGCGGCATGGCGATTATTCAACCCAGCCGAACGGGCTGCGTGTCGCGGCGGAAATGTTTTCCTTCATGGGCAGCAACCCGGTGCGGCAGATGAATGAAGCGCCGACACTCAAACAGGCCGATGAAAATTTGGACCGGTATGTGACGAACGCCATGGCGGCAATGGACGCCAATGATGTCCTGTATGCCGTCGCTGCTTCTTATGATTACGATCCGGAACCGGATCTGGAAAAAATCAAGGTGCCGCTGTTGGCTGTTAATTCCGCAGATGACCTGATCAATCCGCCGGAGTTGCGCGTCCTCGAACGCGACATCAAGCGGGTGAAATACGGCGAGGCTGTCGTGATTCCCTACAGCGACCAGACCGTGGGCCATGGCAGTCATACGAAAGCGGTGTTGTGGGAAAAAAATCTGGTGAAACTGCTGCACGTCTCGGAAAAGAAATGAACGTTTGATTGAAACCCGGCCTTTGATGAGATCTCCCTTGAAATCATTCAGCATTGCCGTTTCGGCGATGCTGCTGATTTCGTGCCAGGCGGTCCGCCCGCCGCCAACGGTTTCTTCTGCCTTGCTGCTCCAACCTGGTGGGCCGGAGATGAACCGGCGTGCGCCGGATCTTTTTGACGTGCGCTTGGAAACCAGCAAGGGCGCCATCGTGGTCGAGGTTCACCGTGACTGGGCGCCGCAGGGGGCGGATCGTTTCTATAACCTGGTGTGCGCCGGTTACTACGATCATTCGGCTTTCTTTCGGGTCATCCAGGATCGTTGGGCGCAGTTCGGCATCAACGGCGATCCGAAAATCTCCAATCTTTGGAAGTCGCAAACCATTCCCGATGATCCCCGCCGCGAATCGAACTTGCGCGGCACAGCGGCCTTTGCCTTCGCCGCTCCAAACGGACGAACCACGCAAGTATTCATCAACCTGAGAGATAATTCGGCAACGCATGATACGGGATCTTTTGTGCCGTTCGGAAGAATCATCGAGGGGATGAATGTCGCGGACACCCTCAACGCGGAATATGGCGAGATGGCGGGCAGCGGCATTCGTTCCGGCAAACAAGGGCCACTGTATGAAACGGGCAACCCCTGGCTGCAACAACATTTTCCACGGCTCGATTACATCACCCGCGCGACGGTTGTGATGCCGGCCGGATCACGCCTCCAATTCGGCGGAATTCCGGTTGAATTGGCCATCAACGAAGTGAGCCGGCCAACATTGCAGATCCAAATATCGCCGCTGGATGCGCGGGGGCAGCCGATCCGGCCAACGCCTTCGGAAATGCTGGTCCCATTTTCTGGCGGCAAAAAACTTCGATTGCAGGAACTGGAGGGTGAAAAGAAAATCCGTATCGGGCAATTCTGGGTGACGATCAAACCATCGCCACTCACGGTGACGATCCGCCGTGCGGATGGAACCACAGTACAGGAGTTGACGTTCGAGGAAACCAATACAATCTCATTCCGCGCGGCGGCGCCGGTGCTTGGATTAGGTGAAGGTGCGGAACAATTTGACCGCCGCGGTACGAATTATCCGTTGATTAATGGGCAAGGCTACCGGTTGGCGGAATTGGGCACGCGCGTTTTTTCGCCGTTTCTGATCGGCACAGAAGGATGGGCGATGTTGATGGACATGCCATCCGGCGGTTTTGATCTTCGCGGCGGACGCGGCGTATTTATTCCGCAAAGACAGGCGACGCCGGGCATGGCGGATCTCTTCGTGGTTGACGCCAGGGAGCCGGCAGACGCGATGTGTGAGTTTGTGCGCCTGACGGGCGCACCAGTCATGCCGCCCAAATGGGCGCTGGGCTACATGCAATCGCACCGCACGCTTTCGACGGAGGCGGACATCCTCGCGGAGGCAAAAACGTTCCGGGATAAAAACCTGCCGTGCGACGCCTTCATTTTTCTAGGGACAGGTTTTTGTCCGGCGGGCTGGAACTTCGGGCATGACTCATTCCAATTTAACACCAATGTTTTCACCCATGATGCAGCCACGGTGATCAACGATCTGCATGCGGAGCATTTGCACGTGGTGCTGCACGTGGTGCCGCGGGAAAGGGATTATCCCACGCTGCATGGCCGGATTCCGCCCGCCCCGGGCGAGAAATTGGATGCGCAGGACATTGGCGTTTATTGGCGGCGTCATCACGACCTGTTTGCCGCCGGGGTGGACGGCTGGTGGCCGGATGAAGGCGACTGGTTCGGCGTGACCAGCCGGCTGGCGCGGCACCGGATGTATTACGAAGGCCCGCTGAGCGATCATCCCGGATTGCGTCCCTGGAATCTGCAGCGCAACGGTTCACCCGGCATCGCGCGTTATGGCGGCTGGATCTGGTCGGGCGACATCAGTTCGAGTTGGAAAACTTTGGCGGCACAGGTTAAGGTCGGGCAAAATTCCTCGCTCAGCGTGTCGCCGTTCTGGGGCACGGACATCGGGGGGTTTTATCCCAGCGATGATCAAGAATATACCGGCGAACTTTACGCGCGCTGGTTTCAATTCGCCGCGTTTTGTCCGTCCTTCCGTTCGCATGGACGCACCTGGCATCTGCATCTGCCGTGGGGCTGGAACACCGGTGAGACCGGCCCGGTCGAATCACGACCCGCTCCCGATCCTTCCGAATTGCACAACGCGGCGGTCGAGCCGGTCTGCCGGAAATATCTCGATCTGCGCTACCAGCTCATGCCCTACACCTACACTCTGACGCGCGAGGCCCATGACAACGGGCTGCCGTTGATGCGCGCATTGTGGCTGCATTATCCGGATGATCCCGAGGCGGTGAAAGCCGGCGGCGAATATCTCTGGGGCCGGACCTGCTCATCGCGCCGGTCGTGGAACGCGGCGCGGAATCCCGGCGCGTTTATTTGCCGGCGGGGGACTGGTTTGACTGGTGGAGCGGTGAACGAATTTCCGGCCGGCAATGGATTGAACGTCCGGTGGACCTGGCCACGATGCCAATCTACGTTTGTGCCGGCTCAATCATCCCGCTTGATCCGGTCCGGCAATATGTGGCGCAGCCCGTGACCGCGCCGACGACGTTGCGGATTTATCCCGGCGCGGACGGCCAGTTCACACTTTACGATGATGACGGCCAAAGCCTTGATTATCTTGACGGCACGGATGCAAAAACGGTCTGGATCCGGTTTCGCTGGCATGAGGCAGCTCGCCAGCTCGTGATCGAACCGGATGAACGCATGAAGCGATGGCCGGGTGGCGCGCGCACTTTTGAAATCGAAGTTGTCGGCGGCGGGGCAAAATCCAAACGGATTGAATTCAGCGGCAGGCCGGTGACCGTGGATTTATGAACTTGAATTTCAAACTCAATTGCATGAAAAAATACCAGCTTTTGATCGGCGGGTTGAGCTTTTTAATGATGACCCTGCCGGCGCTCGCCCAGTCAACGGAGGACAAGCAATTGAACGTCTTTTTCAAAAATTATCTGGAGGACTGTTTTCGGCAGCAGCCGTTTCTGGCGACCAGCCTGGGCGACCATCGTTTCGACAGCCAGTTGGATGACGTTTCGCCAAAGGCCCGTGCCGGATGGCTTGCTCTTATGCGCCAGACACTCGACCAACTTCCAAAACGGGTGGATTACAAAAAATTGTCGCGCGACGGCCAGATTGATTTTGAGATTTTCCAGCAGCACTTGAAAACCGAGATCTGGGAAACAGAAAATTTGCATCCGTTTGAGGACGATCCGCGCACTTACGGCAATTACATCAGCGACAGTGTCTATCTACTGCTCGCCCAGTCCACATTGCCGATGGAAACCAACATCGCCAACAGCATCTCCCGGATGACGCAGCTTCCGCGCATTGTGGCCGAGGCGGAGAAAACCCTGGCCCATCCGCCCCGGCCGATTCTGGAAACGGCCATCCTCCAAAATCGTGGTGCGATTGACTTCTACGAAAACGGCATCTTCCAGTTTGCCGGCGAAACGCCACAGCTTGACCGGTTGAAAACGGCCGCTGCCTCCGTGGTTGCGCTGCTGACAAATTACCAACATTTTCTCGAGGGACCGCTGATGGCGCAGGCCACCGGTGACTGGCGTCTGGGCCGGGAGAAGTTTGACAAGAAATTCGAACTGGAAATGGGTGCCGGCAATCACCGCCGAGCAAAACCTGGCCGATGCCCGGGAGGAATTTGCCCGTGTCCGGCGTGACCTGTATGATGTCGCGCGCCAGCTTTGGTGCCAGTATTTCCCTGCACAGCCATTGCCACCCGACGACACGGAAGGCGAACGCGAGACGGTGATGCAAGTCATAGACGCGGTCAACCAGGCGCATGGCAAGCCGGCGGATCTGGTATCTGACGCGCGAGCGACCGTGGCCAACATCAAGGAGTTCATCCGCAAAAGGAATTACGTCCGGTTGCCGGATCCGGATCTTTGCCAGGTGATCGAGATGCCGGAATTTCGCCGTGGTAATTCGGCGGCCTACATGGACAATGCACCGCCGCTCGATCCGGATGGCAAAAGTTATTATGCGGTCAGCCCGCCGCCGGCGGACTGGGACGCGGCGCGCGTAAAAAGCTTCATGGAGGAATACAACCACTACATGCTCCAGATCCTGACGATCCACGAGGCGTATCCGGGGCATTATGTGCAGCTCGCCCACGCCGCGCGGGCGAGTTCGCTGATCCGCCGGGTGTATCAGTCGGGCGCTTATGTCGAGGGTTGGGCGGTTTATGGCGAAATCACGATGTTGAACGAAGGCTACGGCGATGGCGACTTGCGTTTGCGACTGATGCAGCTCAAGTTTTATCTGCGCGCGGTGGCCAATTCGATGCTCGATTACAAAATGCACTGCCACACAGATGAGCGACGATGAGGCGATGAAATTTCTGATGCAAGACGCGTTTCAATCCGAGGGCGAGGCGAAGTTGAAGATTATCCGCGCCAAGCAAAGTTCCGTGCAGTTGAGCACCTATTTTGTCGGCCGCATGGCGCATTACCGCCTGCACCAGCAGATCGAACGCGAAATGGGCGACAAGTTCAGCCTGGCTGCATACCATAACGCCGTGATTGCCCCCGGCTCGATTCCGGTGAAATATCTGCCGGAACTGGTCCGCCCGCAGTTGGGTTTGCAGGAAAATAAGCCATGAAGTTTTGCGACAATTAATATGATGAAATCCCAATACCGCACCATTCCGGTGAAGACGGAGAAAATGCCGCCGGGTATTCCCTACATTGTCGGCAACGAAGCGGCCGAGCGATTCAGTTATTACGGCATGAATTCAATTTTGGTGATTTTCATGACGCAATATCTGATGAACGCGCAAGGCCGGCCCGACCATATGACGGATGCGCAGGCTGACGCATGGTATCATACGTTTGTTTCCGCCGTTTATTTTCTGCCGATTCTCGGCGCGCTGCTCGCGGACGCCATATTTGGAAAGTATCTCATCATCTTGCTTTTGTCCGTCGTCTATTGTTTTGGCCACTTCACGCTCGCGATGGACGACACACGGCTCGGACTGGCCATCGGACTCGGCTTGATTGCTTTGGGTGCCGGCGGCATCAAGCCCTGCGTCAGCGCCAACGTCGGCGATCAGTTCGGCGCGCAGAATCAACATCTGCTGCCGCGCATGTTCAACTGGTTTTACTTTTCCATCAACATCGGTTCGGCTTTTTCCACGTTGCTCATTCCCGAATTGCTGAATCGCGTCGGACCTCGTGTCGCCTTTGGCATTCCCGGCATTGCCATGCTGATTGCGACGGTTATTTTTTGGATGGGACGCAAGCGTTTCGTGCATGTTCCCCCCGCCGGCTTGAAACATTATGCCGGGGAATTTCTACAACCCGAAAATCTCAAGGCGATTGGCAACCTGCTGATCCTCGTTCCGTTCGCCGCAATGTTTTGGGCCTTGTGGCAGCAAAATTTTTCGTCGTGGGTTTTGCAATCGGAAAAAATGGACCTTCATCTCTTCGGTCACGAGTGGTTGCCGGCGCAAATCCAAACCGTCAATCCCGTTTTCGTCCTCATCATGCTGCCGCTGTTTTCCTACGTGATTTATCCGGTTGCGGCGCGGTTTGTAAAAGTGACTCCGCTGCGGCGGTTTGGCGGTGGTTTGTGGGCGGTCATCGTAGCGTTCCTGATTGTCGGCTGGATTCAGACGCGCATTGACGCGGGCGAGCATCCGACCATTCTCTGGCAAATCCTAGCTTTTGTCGTGCTTACTGCCGGCGAAGTGATGCTCTCGGTGACGCATCTGGAATTTTCCTACACCCAGGCGCCGCGCAAAATGAAGTCGCTGGTGATGTGCATGTATCTGGGTTCCATCGCGCTGGGCAATGTCTTTACCGCCGGAGTAAATTTCTTCATCCAAAATCCAGATGGAACCTTAAAGCTGTCCGGCGCCAGTTATTTCTTTTTCTTTGTCAAAATCATGCTGGTCACGGCGGTTTTGTTCATTTTCGTCAGCCGTTTTTATCGCGGCAAAACTTATACTCAAGATGAAGTTGAAACGAAGCCGGCAGCCGCTTCAGTTTGACCAACCCAAACAGTCAATCAATATTTTTATTCGGATTTTCCAACGGATTATTTGCTTCTGCTGAAAAATCAATCATGGACTGTTGATCGTCCAGAATTCCTCATGTGGCTGGTTGTCGTATACATCCACGGCTGCATGAGGTTCGATTCCTCACACCCCAAACCTACCCCGCACAAACTATAAATGAAAAACAGACGGATTCAAATTGAGAAATGAAATGAAGATTACGAACAAGATGATATTTGGAGGACTTGCCTTGTTGCTGGTTTTAGTGGCAATCCTTATTTGGTTAGCTTCTCATATATTTAGTATAGGCAACATCGTCACTGGTGGGGGTTAATTCAAATTAAGGCACTACCAACCAAGCCGGGTGGATTTTGGGCGCATCTCATTTTTTGGATAACCTCAGGGCCACAGAAGCTGTGTGTTTACAGGCATGTTGTTGAGCGCCGCATGTTCCCAGTGGTTTCTCGTGGACAGGATTTTGCGACGGGTATGGGTTTGGTTCAAAGCGTGCTACTCCCGAAACACAGCAAATGCATGGGTTTTACCGAAACCCAATGCTGCAGCCTCATTCGAGTTGCTCGGTTTTAAGTACACAAAAAATGAGATCGCCCGTGGATTTCGAGCAGGCCGTCGTGGATTCTGCCTATAGCAAAGGACTTAACCTTGCAGTAAGCTCCTCGGAAACAGGGTCAAGGCGTGTTGCGTGTAGAGCGGCGTCTTTTCCTTCTTTCGGAACCGGCCTGGAAAATCAATTATGAAAGCATGGCAACACTGGATGATTTGGACTGTGATGACGGGGTCCCTGGCCGCGGCACCCGCGCTCCTGGCGCAGACTACCTACACGGACAATTTCACCACCAACGTCAATTATCTCACCAACGGCGTCGCGGGCACGATCTGGGATGGCGTCTATTTTGGCGCGGGCGAGTTCGACAACACCGGGCTTGGCGGTGGTGGGCCGGGTGAAACCTTGCAATGCGACGCCAATCTCACCACCGCCGCCACGCTGACGCTCCAGACGACCGGTACGGCGTGGGAGGGCGCGGATGACGACGGTTTTTTCCTGTTCAAGGTGGTGCCGGGGGATTTTTCCGTCAGCGTGCATGTGGTGAGCCCATTTGACGCCAGCGCCTACAACACGGCCGGCTTGCAGGCGCGGGCGTTTGCAACGGGCGGCGATCCGTTTCAACGGCGCGGAAAATTTTGTGTCGTGGACCCGGTTTGACGAATACGGGTTCGCCAACTATCTGCGCAGCGAAGTCGGCGGCGGCGTGGCCCAGATCAATCCCGGCAATTATCCCAACTCCAATTACTGGTTGCGGATGGACCGGGTGAACGGCACCAATTTTTTTTTTTACGAAAAGGCCACGAAGGCGGCGGCCTGGCAGCTGGTGAGTTTCCCTTCGCCCGTGAACGGCACCAAACTGGTGCGCGCCGACCTGGCCGGCCAACCGCTGCAAGTGGGCATCATCCACGCGACCTTCAACGGCCAGCTCGGCGTGCAGTTCACCGATTTCAGTTTGAGCGTTTCCAATTCCCGCCGGTGGCCGCCCCTCACCGCCGTCCGGCTTGATCCTGGCGACAAATGCCTGACAACGGCCTGGATGTCTCCTGGCAACCGGGCGCCGGCAGTGCTGGCAGCGTGGTGGTGGTCTGGCCGGGAACGAACAACGTGGTGAAAGAAATGCCGGCGAACGGTTTCACTTACGCCGGCAATGCCAGTTACGGATTGGGCGCCAGCCTGCCGGCGGCCGGTTATTATGTGGTTTACGCCGGCACGGGCAGCAGCGTGTCCATCAACAATCTGGCAATCAACAGCACCTATAACGTGGCGGTCTTCAGTTACGCCGGCACGGGCAGCAGCACCGCCTACAATCATTCGCCGGCAACCGGCAGCGTGACCATTCCGCCGAACCAGATTTGGGCGCAACTGGATGTTGAATCCGGCGGCGTGAACGTGATGTTCACCGCCAATCCGGGCAAATGGTATTGGCTGCAATACACAGATTCATTGAACCCGGCCAACTGGCAGAACGTGGTGCCGGGCCCGTTGCAGGCGGCCGGTTCGTTGATGAGCATTTTTGATGCGGGCGGCGGCACGGCGTCCGCAGCGTTATTATCGCCTGCAACAGGTGGACCCGCTGTTCACCACCAAGGTCAGCTCAGGCGGCATCACCAGCCTAAAATACACGGGCGACAGTCCGCCACCGGAATATATCAACGGCGGAAATCTCGGTGCCGCCCTGCTCAATTATCAGCCGGCCGGCAGCGCGACCTGGAACCCGGTGGCGAACCGCGACCCTGAGTGGCGTGGCGTCCGTTTCCTATTTCGCGAAGCACGAATGCCGAGTGGCACCCAATACACGACGGACTATGTCATCACCAATGGATTGCCGGGTGCGTTTGTTTACGAGTCCGTGTTCACCATTCAAGCAGGATCAGATTTTCTGGACGTTGAATCTCACCAATCTGACGGGCAAGCCGATGACCATCGGTGATCTGGCGCTTGCCGTTGCCGATGAACACCACGTTTTCCGGCGTCACCTCCAGCACGATGAAGCACAGTTTCATTTCGGGCGACGGCTCGTTCGTTTTCTGGATGCGTCCCGACAGCGTCGGGCCGTGCTTGCTGATGACGCCGGAGACCGGCACCAGGCTCGAATATTGGGATGATCCGAGCCCGCCCGGTGGCTATGAAGTTTACATCCATTCGGCGGTGGCGGCCAGCGAATGCGGCGGCGCAATATCCCGCGGTCACGACCCAGGGCGACCGGTGGCGGCAGCCGAACACCAGCCTGACGCTGCCCGCCGGCGGTTCGCAGACTTACGGTTTCAAATTTCAATGGGCGCAAAATTACGACGCCATCCGGCAGGCGCTGGTCAACGACGGCAAGGTGGACGTCCACATCGTTCCCGGCATGACGGTGCCGACGAATCTGTTTGCCGAAATTGCGTTGAACACCACGCAGACCGTTTCCAGCGTCACGGCTGAATTTCCGGCGCAGACGCAGCTGCAATTTCTGGGCACCACCAACGTCAGCGCCAACACTTATCAGCTCTATCAGGTTCAATTCTCGCGGCTGGGCGAAAACAAGCTGACGGTCAATTACGGCAACAGCCAGACGATGTATCTCGAATTTTTCGTGACCGAGCCGCTGGAGACCCTGATCAAAAAGCGCGCGGCGTATCTGGTCAGCCATCAGATCATCACCAACCAGTGGTATGGCGGGCTGTTTTGCGACTTCAACATGAACGACGGGCAGTTGATCACGCCGGACAATCACGACACGCTGGGCAACAGTTTTCAAGTCTATGAAATCGCGAGTGACGATGCCGGCGAATCGCGGCCCGCGTATCTGGCGGCCAAGGAGGCGTTGTATCCCGTGCAAAGCGAAATCTCGGCGCTGGATTATTACATCACCAATTTCGTCTGGGGCGGCCTGCAGCGCACCACGAACGAAACGTATTCCTATGGCATTTACGGTGTTCCCGACTGGCACACACTGCGAACCAACAACAATATCAGCATCGGCCGCGGCTACGATTATCCGCACATTATCGTCATGTATTATGGCATGTATCAGGTGGCGAAGTATCACCCGGAAATCATCACGGCGTTGAGCGCGCACGAATATCTGCAGCGCGCGTGGGGAACCGCCATGGCGCTGTGGAGTTACGGCGGGGCGCAGGCGACCCAAATCGGCCTGATGAACGAGCTGGTCATTTCCGACGTGATTGACGCGTTGCAGGCCGAGGGCATGACCAGTCAGGCCGCCAGCCTGCGCGCGAATTGGGAAGCGAAGGTGAATTATTACGTCGGCGGCAATGCGGACTTGTTTGCCTCGGAATATGCGTTTGACGCCACCGGCTTCGAGTCGCAGCAGGCCTATGTCAAATATGCCTCGCAGCATGCCGGCAGCAGTCCGGCCATGGGTTCCACCAACCTGACTCAATTTCTTGCGCAGTTGACGCAATTCTCGGTGAATCAAATAACGGCGAATGTCTTCGACCGTGGCTGGTTGGAAACAGCCTACTATTATTATGGCAGCGATTATCGCGGTGACATGGGCGACGATTTCGTCGTGACCTACATGGCGCAGATGGGCGGCTGGGGATTGCTGGATTACGCGCTGAATTACGCCACCAACGCGACCGATTATCTCCGGCTCGGTTATGCTTCCTATCTTTGCGGCTGGTCCACGATGAACAGCGGCCCAGCCAGCTTCCAACTACGGCTTCTGGTATCCGGGCGCGGCGAATGACGGCGGCTGCGGCGGCGGTTTCGAGCCGTCGCCGGCCAATATCACGTGGCTGGGCGGCCAGCCGATGCACCGCGGGCCGTGGTATTATTCCGCCGAGGAAAATCTCGGCTTCTGCGGAGCCATCCGCTCCGGCGCGACGATTCTGGCGGACGATCCGATTTTTGGCCGCTTCTGCTACGGCGGCACTTGGACCAATGCGATCCGACGGCATGGAAATCATTCCGCTGGATGGCGTGCGCCAGCGCTTTCATGCCATGCTCAACGGCGGCAACCTCCATCTGGTTTTGGACAACGATTGTTTCGCGGCTGCACAACCCATCGTGTTGCAACCGGACTTGTCGCAGATCGGTTTTCAAATCGAGAGCGGAAACACGGCCGCACATCTTGTGTCAGTTCATTTGACGGTTCCCACCACGGGCACCTACTCGGTGACAAATGTTCATGGTGTGATAGCCACCTTGAACCTGCAGGGCGGACAGGAAACCGCGACAACTTTGCCAATGGATGCTGGCGTTTCACCCCAGTCCTTTGGCCTGGTCAGGACAAATTAAACATCAAATTACGGAATCGAATTCATGAAGCGCCGAGTTATCAACCGCACGAAAACAGGCTTCCCTCCGGGCTGGTCAAAAACCGCGGACGGATGGCGGCTGCCCTGGGTTTTGGCCAGCCTGCTGTTGGTAGTTTCGGCACCGGCGGCGACAGTGGTCGTTGATCCCACCGTGGCGCTGACAAATTACTGGAGCGGCGGCGAGTGGAACACCGATGCCGATTTTCAAAATTGGACCACCACGCAGACCGGCACCGCGAGCGTGGCGGGCGGGTTGCTCACCGGCACGGCCGGGGGCAGCGACCCGCAGGTGTCGTTGCTGGAATTTTCCGGCGGCCCTGATCTGGAGCTCGCCTTTTATGATTATCTGGATGTGCGACTTCAGGTTCCCGCCGGTTTCACGGGCGACATTCCCATTTATTTCGGCACCACCAGTACACCCGGCATCAGTGCGACGCGGGTGGTCACCATCAACAGCACTAACATTCCTCCCGACGGGGCATTTCACGTCTATCGGGTATTTTTTGGGCCGGAGGTTTATTGGCGCGGGAACTTGTCCGATTTGCGCATTGATCCGCTGGGAAGTTCGGCGACCGTCGGACAAAGTTTTGCCCTGGATTATGTCCGCCTGGGTGATCTGGCCGGGGACATCTACTATCCTTCTTACGATGCCGCCAATGTTCCCGGTGCCGGCACGAACAATGTGAACGGCTTTCCGGTGCTGGAGATGTCCTCGAAACATTTCCGTTTTTGCTGGGATGCCAGCGTGGCGGCGAACAGTTTTTGGACGGCCAACATGCCGCACGGCACGCTCCGCAACTTCGAGGAGGTCTGGAAAAATCACGTCTGGCGGATGGGGTTCATCGAACCCAGCCGGCCCTTGGGCACGGCCATCCCCTACTCCGGAAAAAAATACAAGGTCAACGTGACGACGTGGAACGGAGGTTACTGGACCGGTGCGGACGGTAACGGCATTCCCTGGGTCAACATCACTCCCGACGGCTTGCAGGTGAATCCGCCGACCTGGGTGCCGCCGCATGAGTTCACGCACGCCTGCCAGGAGGACGGTTATACAAACGGGAACGCAAAATGTGGACGGACAATTCTGGGAAAACAACGCCAACTATGGCCGCGAGCAATGGCTTTACAATTATCCCTGGTATCCGAATCAGAGCGGGCTGGATCCGAATTATGGCAACATGTCGCACTTCTGGATCGGGCATGGCCGCGATTATTATCTCTGCTGGCCGTTCTGGTTGTATCTCGACGAAAACCCCGACAACCTGCCGGGCCTCGGTTCCAGTTACGGCAGCTTTTTCTCAACCAAGCTCTGGCAGAGCGAAACGCCCGGCGAATATCTCTGGACCACGCTGGCCCGGCTTTCGCCCAGCAACTCCGTTCAGGACATCATCGGCTACATGGCGCGGCGCAACGTGATGTGGGATTACTCGCATCGCCCGGCGCTCACCAACGCCGCCAATACCGGCGATTTGGAATTGAACCAGCACTGGACCTACGCCGAGTTGCAACAGCGCCCCGATGATCCGACCTGGTGGCAGACGCCGATTGAATTCGCCCCGCAGCAAACCGGTTACAAAATTGTCCGCCTCGTGCCGCAGGGAAGTGGCGCGGGGCGCGTGGTGAGCGTGAATTTTCATGGTCTTCCCGACAGCGCGCGCGGGGCCGACTGGCGGGTGAGCTTCATCATTGTCTCGGACACCGGCACTGTGCGTTACAGCAATTTATGGAACGCCGGCACCAACTCGGTGACGCTCGCCGCAAACGAAAATCGGATTTATCTTTCCGTGGCCGGCACGCCAGCACAGTTTCTAACCGAGTCTATTGACGAGACGTTGCAATCCTACCAGTCCGCGCCGGCCAAAGTCCGCTTTCCTTATGAGATCCAGGTCACCGGTGCCACACCTTTTGAAACGCCCGCCGGCAGTGCGGCGGGCCTGATCGAAGTCCCCAACGGCGGCGGTCTGCGGGCATCCACGGCGACGGTGGACGCCACGGCCTATGTCGGCCCGAACGCCCGTGTGCTCGGCACCGCCAAGGTGCGGGGCAACGCGCGCATCCTGGATTACGCCATTGTGGAAGGCTCTGCGGTTGTGACCAACAACGCCGTCATCAGCGGCCACGCGCTCGTGCGCAATTCGGCCGTCGTCAAGGGCAACGCCAAGGTGCGCGATTATGCTATGGTCGTGGACAATTCCGTCGTCGGCGATGATGCGCGCATTTTGCAGCACGCCGAAATCACCGCCGGTTCCATCATCAGCAACTGGGCGACGGTCAAAGGCACCGTGGCCACCTGGCATGACAACAGTGTCACCACCGGCGCACAGGCCTGGAACGACGCCGTGCTGGACGGTGATTTTTCGACGGCGCAATCCGTAAGCAACGGCTTTCAATTCGGCTTCGAGGAATACAACCCCGGGCCGCTCGACTGGATCAACCACCGCACCGCGCCGCGTCGTTTGTATGCGGCTTATGAGTTTAACGCCCCGCATGATTCGCTCGCGAAGGACTTGCTACGGGGTCACGGATGGTTACTTGCAGGGCAACCCCACGTGGCTCAGTTCCGATGGCCTGCGTTCCGGCGTGCTCGCCTTTAACGGCACGAACCAGTTTGTCATCCTTGACCGGTCGGTGTCCGACTTGAGGGAAATTACGATCACGACCTGGGTGAAATGGTCCGGCGGCGCGTCGAATCAGCCGGTCTGGTATTTCGGTTCGGCGGCGACCAACTGCATGTTTCTCACTCCCGACGATGGTGCCGGCAATGTGCGATTCTCCATCATCAGCGGTGGCACGACGCAGACGCTGGCCTGGGCCGATCCGTTGCCGGTTGGTGTGTGGACACATGTGGCGGTATCGTTGTCCAACAATGTCATCGGCCGGCTCTATGTCAATGGCACCAACGTCGCCACGGGCAGCATTACCATCACGCCGGATCAGCTTAACGCGGCAAACGTGAACACCGCCGCGCAGCAAAATTATCTGGCGCGCGGCACGGGCAGCTCCCTGCCGTTTTTCCGGGGCGCGCTCGACAGCGTCCGGGTTTACACCGGCCCGCTAACCGATGCGGAGATCGGTGTAATGCAAAGACCGTCGGCGCTGGCAACCGCCGGGACGCTTTATGTGGACTTGCGCGCGACCAATGCGGCCTCCAGTTCGCTGGCCGTTTACAATACCTGGACCAACCTGGGTTCCGGCGTCGGCGATTTCACCAAGTCCAGTTCGCCAACTTATTCGACGAATGTGGCCGGCACGGGCATTCCCGGTGTCTTGTTCAATGGAATTGCGTTTTACAGTTCAACGAACACATCCATCGCCGACCTCACGGGTGCCAGTGACCGCACCATTGAGGTCTGGGCTTACAACCCTTCATTGACCAATGAAGAGACCACGGTGTCGCTGGGTGACCGTGCCGGCACGCGGCGGGATTGCGCCTTCAATTTTGGGAACGCTTCCGGCTGGGGCGCAGCAACGCATCTGGGCGACGATGTTCCTTGGGGCGCGATGGGATTTCCCTCGACGAACGGCTGGCATTATTTGGTTTACACTTATGACGGCAACGTGACCGTGAAAATTTATGTGGACGGACTTTTGTGGTATGCGGACACGCTGGCCGGTGTTCTGGCCACGCCCACTGGCGATCCCGTCAACATCGGCTGCCAGCGCTTTGGAGCGGGTGGCGGCCTGCCCGGCCAGCGTTTTACCGGATACATCAATGCTGTTCGCGTCTGGGGTGGCGTCATGTCCGCCGACCAGATTGCGGCCAATTATTTGTTCGGCCCGTGGACGCTGCCGCCCGCGCCCCAAGTCATTTCATTTGCCGCAATATCCAATGTCACGGTGAACGCCGGCGTCACGCTGACGCTCACCAATTCGGCGACCGATCCTAATTTGCCGCCACTGCCCATCACCTTCGATTTGTTGAGTTCGCCTGCTGGTGCCTCGATTGAGGCCGGCACTGGGATTTTCACCTGGCGGCCGGCGGTGTCGCAGGCGGACACCACGAATCTGATCTCCATCCGGGCAGCCAATAACGCCACACCGGCTTTGAGCGCGACGCAGAGTTTTCTCGTCACCGTGAACCCGCTGGCCACGCCCGGCATCAGCGCCATTTTCCAAACGAATGGCCTGCCCGGTTTGACCATCGTCGGCGATGCCGGTCCGGATTACCTGATTCAGATTTCAACCAATTTGATCCAATGGGAGGGCATTTACACGAATCTATCGGCCGCTCCGCCATTTTTCTGGACGGATCCGGCGGCAACCAATTTCTCCACCCGGTTTTATCGGGTTCAATTGGGACCGTGAAGAGACATCGCATTGAAAAATGTTCTCAGCCGGCATCACGGTGCTTGCGACGAAGATGAGTCGCTTGATGAAGATCACCTGCAACTGAACCAACGACGCCGCGCTGACTGCCATCCCGAATTATGCCCGGCTGAATCGCGTCGGCAGCAGTGCCGTCTGGTTCAGGGATCAATAAAAAATTCTCCATGTTTTTTCCCAATCATGCCAAACATTAAAATGAGATTCACCGCGTCAAAAATCCGAAACCGACCTGAATTGGTTGGAGGCGGGTCTGAATCAGGTCGAGGACTAACTCATCGGGTTCGAGACCGATCTGGTTTGCTGCACGCCCGAAGGCATTTTGTTCGTTTTGGACCTGATTTGGATTGAAAATGTCAATTATCCTGAGTCAACACACAATGGAGAAATCCTCGAGAAACGTTTTGCAATTGCCATCCTGTTGGGCAATCTTGAGCTTAATGGTCATTTCGAAAATAATGGGAAAATCGGAGAATCGGAGAATGAAATGCCTCAGACTAACTTTTGTGTTCATTCTCTTCGCGTTGACGACTTCCGCTGGCGCCCAGACTACTCTTTTTTTTGATGATTTCACTGGCCCGACGATGAAAACCGAATGGGTGGCGAACGGGTTGCCCACAACATCGAATCCCAGCACTTATCCCGCTGACTGCACCTATGTCGGCGCGCCGACTGTTCAGTTTCAAACAATTAATGGTGTTTCCGTGCTGAACATGAGCGACTTGTTACCGCCCCTTCACCGTGTTGGATGGACTCTGGCCGCCAATTTTAATACGTCCAACTTTAGATATGAAGTGCGATTTAACACTCTCACTCAATCCGCTGACATGAGTATTGACGGCTTCATCGAACTCTGGATTTTGGACACCGCAAACTCCAATCGCTTCGACATTGCCGGCCTATTTGGCAGTTACTACAGCACCGACCTCAAGTTTTTTGCAGGTGGTTCCATTGACGGAAGCTACACCAATCCTGCGTTCGATTACCAGAATGATACATGGTATCGGTTGGTGCTTGAAGGAGGCACGAATGAAAACATCCGGGCCAGCCTATTGGACGACCAAGGAACGGAACTCGTCAGCTTGGTCCTTGCCCACAACACAAGCGCATATCCATCCGGTTTTACCATTGGCCTTTCGCAAGGTATGGGAACCCCCACTATGGCTTATCCTCAGGCTGTAGCGGTGGACTTTGTGGCGCTTTCCACAAGCTCTGGCGCGGAGGCCCCGTCGTTGTCGTTCGTTCCTTCGCCGGAAGGCTTGGCACTTTATTGGCCGGTGTCCGCTGACAACTTTGCGGTGGAAACGGCATCAAGCCTGTCTTTTCCAATTCAATGGATAACGATGACAAATCAGGTGGAGGTTTTGAATGGAATGAATTCAATCCCAGTGGCCTTCGACCAACCCAGCCAATTTTTCCGATTGATACAAAGGCAGCCATGACCCGCCATCTCATGGCGCTACCTTAATTGCACTCCCATAAAAGAGGCTAGGTTGGTTGCGTCGCGATAGCGGATGATGACATCGCCGAACCGTCGTCCGAACGAGATGATCTGTGTATCCGATGGTGACTGCGTGGGTTTGAGACTCACAACCGCGCCAGCCTGAATCCTGATCTCGAATTGGGAATTGGTAAACGCGGCTTGAGGCGGGCCGGCCGTTTGAGCAAGGGCTGTCGTCGTTGCGATCAGCATGAAAAGCAGCGAGCCGCCTCGACAAACTTCTCTCCTAAGAATTCGAGCACTTTGGAGGCAGGACGGCGCTTTGGCATTGGCATTAAGTTCAAATGCATTGCTGTAACGAATCTCTCGGATTTACGCAACCATTTCGGATGATTTCGGATGATATCAGATAGATATTTGTGCATTTCAAGCATGGCCGGACTTGATGGCCTCCATTCCAATATGGAAAAATGCATTTGGTTAGAAATAAAGATTTGCTCGATTAGAAATGCGCCAAATTCAATCCGAGGTAAAGTTTCATTATTCATCCCCGCTATGCCAAACAACCATTCCACCTCTCTTGTTGTCGCCGGTTCCGCCATGCTCCTGATGACCATCGCCGGGATTGGCGCCATTACCGGCTGCCGTTCGTCGCAAATGATGGAACCCGCGCCGGTCACTTACTCAAAGTCATACCCCACCCAAGTCATCAAAAATGCCGTGTCGCTCCAGGCGCAACCCTTGCCGTTGTCCGACGTGCGGCTGACCGGCGGGCCGCTGAAGCACGCGCAAGAACTGGACGCCGAATATCTGCTGCAACTCGATCCCGACCGGATGCTGTATTATCTGCGCAAAAGCGCCGGACTGGAGTCCAAGGCGACCCAAGGTTATGGCGGCTGGGACGGCCCCGGGAGGAACTTGACCGGCCATATCGCCGGACATTACCTCTCCGCGGTGAGTTACATGTATGCGGCCACTGGGGATCCGCGTTTCAAGCAGCGCGCCGATTACATGGTGGAACAACTCAAGGAAGTTCAGGACAAACAGGGCGACGGCTATATCGGCGCGCTCATGGGCACCGAGCGGGTGGACGGCACCAACGAATTGGTTGCCGGCAAAATACTGTTCCAGCAACTGGCCGAAGGCAAAATCAGGTCAGGCGGATTCGATTTGAACGGCATGTGGTCGCCGTGGTATGTGGAGCACAAGATTTTTGCCGGCTTGCGCGACGCGTATCGTCTGACCGGCAACAAGGACGCGCTCGCAGTGGAAGTCAAATTCGCCGGCTGGGTGGACGGCATTCTGTCCCCGCTCAACGAGGAGCAAATCCAACGGATGCTCAACACGGAATTTGGCGGCATGAACGAAGTCATGGCCGATCTCTACGCCGACACGGGCGACCAGCGATGGCTCACCGCGTGCGGTTATTTCGAGCATCATGCCGTCGTGGATCCCCTGGCGAAACATGAGGATATTCTCGCCGGCAAGCACGGCAACACGCAGGTGCCGAAACTGCTTGGCGAGTTGCAGTATTACATTCTCACGGGCAACCACACCAACGGAGCCGCCGCAGAATTCTTCTGGGATCAAGTTGTGGACCATCACAGTTTTGCCACTGGTGGGCATGGCCATGACGAATATTTTTGGCCGGCGGACAAACTGAACGACATCGTGGAGGGGCGCGATGATGAATCTTGCAACGTTTACAACATGCTTAAGATGACCCGCGTGCTTTTCGCGCTTCATCCGGACGAGAAGTACGCCGCATTTGAGGAGCGTGCCGTATTCAATCACGTTCTCGCTTCGATTGATCCCAAAGACGGCCGGACGTGTTACATGGTGCCGGTCGGTCAGGGCGTGCAGCACGAGTATCAGGACATGTTTGAAGACTTCACTTGTTGCGTCGGCACGGGCATGGAAAATCATGCGCTGCTCGGCGACGGGATTTATTATGAATCCGGCAACAAGCTTTGGGTCAATTTTTACGCGCCTTCCATCGCCCAATGGGAAACCGAAGATGCCACACTGGAAGTGAAAACTGATTTTCCTGAAGGTGAATCGGCGACGTTGACGCTGGCGCTCAAATCAAAAAAGCATTTTACCCTGGCGCTACGCCGTCCCGCTTGGGCGGGCGATGGATTTGCCGTGTCCATCAATGGTCAAACGGTTGGCGATTTGCCCGCGCCAGGTTCTTATGTTGAACTCGATCGCACCTGGAACAATGGTGACACGGTGGCCTTGGTCCTGCCGAAAAAACTTCACGAAGAACCGCTGCCCGACAATCCGGAACGCGTCGCGTTGATGTGGGGGCCGCTGGTGTTGGCCGGCGATTTGGGACCGGAAGAGCGGCGGGGCGGATACGGAAACCATTCGGAAGCGGAGGAGGCCGTGCCGGTGTTTGTGGCGGCGGACCAACCGCTGGCGGACTGGCTTAAACCCGTTCCCGGCAAACCCGGCACTTTCCGCACGGACGGCGTTGGGCGTCCAGAAGACGTGACCTTTGTTCCTTTTTATCAGTTGCCCGAACGCACTTACGGCATTTACTGGGATTTGTTCACGCCGGAGGGATGGGAAAAGAAATCGGCCGAAATCGCCGCCGAACACGAACGGCAGCACCAGCTTCAACTGGCGACGGTGGCGTTTGTGCAGCCGGGCCAGATGCAATCGGAACGCGATTTCAACGAGCAAGGCGAGGACAGTTCGCCCGACCGCGTGATGGGTCGCCCCGCCCGGCGCGGACGGAATTGGTTTTCCTTCGACCTGCCGGTGGACGCCAGCCAGCCGATGGCCGTCGTGGTCACTTACTACAGCGACGAATGGCGCAAGCGGACCTTTGACATTTTGGTGGACGGCCAGCAAGTGGGCCAGCAGGTGATCGAGAAAAAAGGCGAGCCACATTTCTTTGATGTCGAATATGCGATCCCGGCCAGCGTATCCACTGGCAAACAAAAAGTGACCGTCCGGTTTCAGGCCAGCAATGGCAACGAGATCGGGGCTGTCTTTGGAATCCGCATAATTCACGCCGATGCCAGCCGACGAGGCAATTAGCTTGAACTGATTCCCGTTACAGAATTATGGTGCATTTGTGACATTCGTTTGTGGATTCCTGTTATGTGCAAAATTAATGGTCCTGTTAATATCCGATAAAGCATGGGTCGAATTTATCACATTTAACAGAGTCGCGGGAAATTGCATTTGTGGTCTGTTGATAATAATGCCGGCCGTTTTTCAATGGAAACCAAACTAAGTCAACCAGAAGTAAACTAATAAATTATGAAAATCATGATTCGGTGTAAATTCGTTTTGGCATGTCTGATGTTTCTAGCCGTGCATACATCTGTAAGGGCGGGCAGCATAACCAATAATTTTGACCACGCGTTCGATTACCTTGCCAATGGCGTGGCAGGCACGATGTGGGATGGCGTTTACTTGGGATATGGCGACATCTACGGCGGCGATGATGCCGGAGATATCGGTTTTACCCTTCAGGCCAATGAAACCGCCAATCCAGGTTACTTGACTGTTCAAAGCAGCCAGACGGACTGGGCGGGAACTGGCGATGACGGCTTCCTTCTTTTCAAGGTGGTTGCGGGCGATTTCGATGTCTCCGTCCAGAACGTCTCTCCTTTTGATAACACTCCTTATCATATGGGTGGCCTGATGGTCCGGGCTTTTACCGCCAGCGGACCGCATTGGGGCGCGCCATACGGCGGGTCTGAAAACTGGCAGGAAATGTTGCGATTTCAAGAATTTGGGATTGATGTAGACATCCGATATGCCACTAATGGCGTTGACAATGATAATATTTTCAGCGTTCCGGGAAGCAGCACGGATACGACAACCAGCCGTTATCTCAGGATCACCCGCGTTGGGAATATTTTCAGCTTTTATACAAAGACGAATCAGACTGATGCCTGGGCATTTCACGGCAGCCTGACCCGTGACGACCTGGCCGGTGTGCCGATGCAGGTTGGAATCGCCGATGCGACGTTCGGCTCCAGCACGCCCTTGACCTACTACACTGATTTTGAGCTGACCGGCGCCAACGTGGCGGCAGCCCCCACTCTGCCAGCCAATCCAACCGGGCTTACGGCCAGTCCGAGTGGTCAACAAGAAATGTTCTCATGGACGCCCGGAGCGGGCAGCGCTGGCAGCATACTGGTTATCCGAAAGAACAATCCACTGGCATTGAGCGGAAAGCCGATCAATGGTTTTACTTACACTCCGAATGCCACTTTTGCCGCCGGGGATGATCTTGGCAGCAGTATTTACGTGGCTTATGCAGGCTCGGGTAACAGTGTGTCCGTGGGCGGCTTGGGCACCACCAATCAAACCTATTATGCGGCTGTTTATTCTTTTGCCGGATCTGGCTCCTCGACCGTTTATGGAGCAAGTCCGGCCACTCACACCAACGTCGGCCCGACCAGTTACGTGGGCTTGAATATCGCTTTGATGCCCGACAGCGGTGTTCCGGTGGGCGGTGTTGCGGTGCCCCTGTTGACGGCGTACGATAGTTTCGGGAATACTGATGTTGTTGCCAATGCCAGCGCAACCTGGTCCTCCAGTTCCGGCGCGATTTTGACCGTTGCGGCCGACGGCACCATCAATGGCGTGGCTCTTGGCACGGCGCAAGTCATTGCCCGCTACAGCGGTTTGAGCGCCACCAATTCAGTGACGGTTCACACTCCAGCTTACGCCAACAATTTCGGCGCCTCGCAAAATTTCCTAAGTCCCGGCCTGGCGGGCTCCACTTGGAATGGACTTTATTTGCAGGGCGGAGATGTTCCAAATGCAAGCTATACGCCTCCGGCGGCGAACACTACGGTGTTCGATGCGAACATATCCAGTAATAATGTCCTCACCATCACGGCGGCCAATTCCGGCTGGCAAGGCGCAGCGGATAATGGCCCCTTTTTGTTCCAGAATGTTCCGGGTGATTTTGAAGCGTCGGTTCACATCACTGGTTACAGTATTTTGAATTATGAATTCGTCGGCCTGCAGGCACGCGCCTTCAATGCGACAGATAACGCATCTCCCAGCGGAACGAATTATACGGAAAATTTCGTCGACTGGCTGCGGTTCGATGAATTTGGCATCTCTACGGCCACCTTTAATACTCAAAATGGCAATAATGCTGAAACCGATCAGACCGAAGGTGACACCGCTGATTACTGGCTGATGATGGTGCGTGCCAGTTCGACCAACTTCTATTTCTTCAAAAAGGCAAGCTTGACCGATCCGTGGGTGTTGCAGCCGTCGGAAACGATCACGCGGTCAGACTTGAACGGGCTTCCTTTGCAAGTGGGTGTTGTGCAGTCAATGTTCACCCCGACAGCCGGTTCGGTGCAATTTGACAGTTTTTCGCTTGATGCCGCGAATATTTCCGGCGGCACACCACCTTCCGCGACTACGGGTCTCACGCTCACTTTGGATCCAACGTCAACGCAGGCAACCCTGACGTGGACGGCAGGGACGAATAGTGATGGCAGCGCCTCCACCAGCTTTGTGGTTATGCGCGCGGGCGCACCGGTTTCCGCCCAACCTTACTTTGGAATCTTGACCTCAGCCGATCCTGCTTTTGGAGCGGGGACCGATTTGGGTGGTCATAATTACGTCGTTTTTCGCGGCGTTGGCAATACAGTCACAGTGACCGGCTTGACTCCGGGCGTTGCTTATTATGCGGTGGTTTATGGATATTCCGGCTCGGGCGCTACCAAATCATTCAACCTCGCCGGCTCCGCTTATACAAACACACCTCCCGTGGCGATTACCAGCATCGCCGCGAGCATGGCGGGCGGCGGTATTCCCCTGGGCGGCGTCGGAGTGCCAGTCGTCATCGGGCAAATTCAAGGAGGCGGCACGCTCAATGTCACCAAAGCCACGCAAATCACCTCTGGCAACCTTAACATCGCCGCCGCCACCAACGGCGCAATCACCGGCCTCGCCATCGGCACCGTCACGAACACGTTCACCTATGTTTCCGGCACAAACACTCTCACTGCGACACTGGTGACCACGGTCCGCGCACCTGGTTACACGGATAACTTCGGAACTTCGCACGACTATATCGCCAACGGCGTCGCGAACACGACGTGGGACGGAGTTTATGCCCACCCCGGAGCGATCCCCGCCACGACGTACACTTCCGATCCGCTGGCATCCATTTCAGATGCCGATGCCAACGTCACCAGCAACAATGTCCTCAATGTCACGAGCGAGAATGTGGGATGGGAAGGCGACCAAGATGATGGATTCTTCCTGTTCAAGAATGTCGCTGGCGATTTCCAGGCATCGGTTCATGTCAGCTACCTTAACTCAGCCTATCTCTATGACGGTGGCAGTATGGTGGGCTATAATAATCCGGGACTGCTCGCCCGTGCCTATAACACGAACGGCTCGCCTTACAATATCAACGCTCTCAATCGAGGCGAAACGTGGGTTTCGTTCACCCGGTTTGATTTGTTTGGCATCGGAACATACGCCCGCATGAACCTGAACAACAACGTGACTCAAAGCACTCAACCTAACGGCTTCAATGGTGCCAACACTACCAGCGATACCAACCTCTGGCTGCTGATCGTCCGGCAGAACGGGACCAACTTCCTGTTCTTCCAACGTCAACTGGTCACCGATCCGTGGACTCCGACACCCAACGGAACCACTTACAGCATCGCCACCTTTGCCGGGTTGCCGTTACAAGTCGGCTTGATCGCCGGTGGGTTCGATTCGGGCGCCACGGTGGTCAATGGCTTTGACAGCTTTATGCTGGATCAGGCCGGACCAGTCCTGACCGCCAGTATTTCCGGAGGAAACGTGGCCGTAAGCTGGGCGGCTTCAGGAACCTATACCCTCCAATACACGCTGAACCTTAAATCAAACAATTGGCTGCCCGCAGGAACGCCCGTGACAGCCAATGGCATAAGCACAGTGACGCTGCCCGCAACTAATTCGGCCGAGTTCTTCCGGCTTGCTCCATAAATTGGCTGCCACATCATTTGGAACAGATGGGGACGAAGAATAAACTTCGTCCCCGTCCAAGTCGGGCCATAACATGAAATGAAAATCAGGCAAATGTCTAAAGTGGAGAGGCGCAGGCATAAATCAATCTGTTTGACCAGCACTGATTCCAGGGGTTTCACCCTCATCGAATTGTTGGTGGTGATCGCCATCATAGCAATCTTGGCGGCGATGCTTCTACCGGCGCTGTCCAAAGCCAAAGAAAAGGCGATTCGCATCAGATGCACGAGCAACATCAGGCAAATCGAGATTTCAACTTTCATGTATGCCCAGGACAATGGTGATAAATGTCCCGATTTCAGCGCGGCTGGCGGTCAATATTGGCCATGGGATATTCCTGACAATCCGTTGATGCAAAACATGCTTTCCAGTGGATGCACACGTGATCTTTTTTATGATCCAGGGTTTCAGCAACAAAACAATAATGGCGCATGGAACTATTTTGGCGTCCATGTTACCGGTTATGCCTACGCTTGGCAAAACACTCCTTCCATTACAAAGACGAATCAAAACCGCTTGATTACTCCCACGGCGCTCGTGGACACGTCCAGGCCGGGATCACCAACTTACCCGGCACCCTTAGTATCAGACCGCCCGTTAACGACCTGCGTCACGATGTCAGCAATTGGACAGACCGACCCGACCAAGGTAGCGACCTATCAATGGAGCGACATCACTGGCGGCCTTTTCTGGCCTCCGGGAACGCTATTCAAACATAGAACTTCCCACTTGAACGGTAAATCTCCGGCTGGTGGCAACATCGGAATGCTCGACGGTCACGTCGAATGGCGCAAATTTAAGTTTATGCTTCCACGCACCAATCCCACTGCCAATGGGGTCGCGATTCCGGTCTTCTGGTGGTAGGCAAACTTCAAATTGTCCTCAAGCGCACCCAGAAATGAAAAGGAAGCCATCCAAATCCTCAATGTTAAAAACAATCCGCATCAAAATGCTGCCTTCAACTTGGAAATGGCTCGCACGCATCTGAAATTTGGCGATGAAACGCTCGCCAAAAGAACTTGGAATGATGTGTTCGCCAATAAAACCGAGGCAACGGCCGGCAACACAAGAATTCGATGGATATTTAAGATGTTATCAGCAAACTGACGAATACCGAAGGGATAATCCAAAATGCGGTTAGCCGAAACGTTTCAAGCCAGTGCGAAGCGTGGTAATCTTTCAAAAGCATTACAAATGATTAAGGTGGGCAGTGAATTATCAGGGGTTTCGTCGTCATCGTATTGCCATTTTTCAAAACTAGCTTTGCAGTGTAGGTTCCACCCCAAACTGATGGTGGAAAGGAATATAACGGGGTATTTCCTCCCCCCGGTGCCGGAACTACAAGCGCAGTATACAATATTGCCGTAACTCCCGTCTTGTCGGTGTAAGGACCATCAGGGCTAGCTTTTGTAACTTGGCTAAATGGCTGTCCAGCAAACTGGGCCACCGACCCATCGCCTCTATACTCGCCACCAGTAGTCCCATCAATCTCAATGCTATAAATGCCCTCGGTCACGTATCCACTCGCAACCAAAATGCCTTCCTGTTTCTGCGAGATACCAACATACCCCGGTGAGCCGTTGGCTTGTACAGGCAAACCTTTCTGTTGAGTAACCGATATGTTTTGATAACCAGCTTTGAACCCCATGTAAGTGAGAGTTACTCCCGGTTCTGGTTCCTTGCATCCTGAAATGACAAGAACTGTAAAAATAGGCACAACAATTTTTGTTGTGATACGGTTAAAAGGGGAATGGAATGTTCGAGAAAAAAAGCTCCCACAGGCAACCTTTTTCATCTGCGTCTCAAGTGTCATAATCTGGAGATTGTAATAATTAAAGAGGATAGCAAGTTTTAACTTTCGGTTAGTCATTGATTCCAAAAAAGGGGGTTGCAACAAATAAACTTGGAAATTGAAACAGGAATCATCCAAATAAGGAGGGGTTGAAATATATATTTTTGCATAAAGACACGCGTCAAATTTCTTCTCTGATGTCAGTTTGGTTTGCCAGAATCGGAATCCAATAGTCCCTTTCAACGTAGCAACCGTACGTGCTTGGTGACGGAATTAACACTGAACGCTATGATATTTGAAGTGATCGGCAATTCCCTCAAAGGTGGGGGAAATGGCCATTGAATTCCTGTGTTTCAGGATAAAATCTAGAATTCTCTGCTGTGGTCGTGTCGCTTCCAACATGGTGTATCTTTATACACTCTGTCACCCCGGAGGCATCAAGCGGATTCCTTTTTTTAAACTTTCCACCGATGTTTTGGCTATGAACCCTTATCTTCTAGCTGCAAGTTGTTTCATCGCCGCATCTAATTCATTTAATCGTTCCGCCAGTAAATCATTCTGCCGCTTCAACTCTGCGTTCTTAGCATCTTGTCGGTTCAACTCTTCCTGCAACTTCTGGTTCAACCCTTGGATGGCCGCGAACGCCACACCACCTTCATCAATCGGCGCGATATGCTTCTCGTCTGTGCCGAGGTTGAACGTCGAATAAAAATCCTGTCCCATCGGACCGATGTGCCGCGTGGACGCGTCCGTTTTGTAACTCCATTCGCTAACAGGCAGTTGCAAGACTTTGTCCAAGATTTGCGACGGACTCACGGGAACAAAATTCTGCTTGGCGTTGCGATCACTGCTGTTGTTGAATGTGCCATACACCGTCACGCCGGTCAGGGTCGCGTCCAGCTTGACTTGATTCGGTCCAAAGCCGGCCGGGCCAACGGCTAGGACGACTTCGGCATAATCTGCCGAGATGCGTGAGGTGCCGCCGTCGGGGTGGATAACGTGGGGACTGCCGTTTGCATCTGCGTAGAAGTTATAGCCCAAGTGGACTCCATCGCCAAAATATGGATATGACCCGAAGAGGAAGCCTTCCGAATTTCCCCCGCTTAATGCCAGATGATGGTAGTTGGCTGCGCCGCCTTCCATTTGAACATCGCCGGCCAGCACGATTCCCCCGGAGGCGCGGACCGAGAACTGATTTGCAGCTGTTGAAGAAAAACCCGTACCAGAATAATCCGACCAGACAAACGAACTGTAATGCGTAGCTTGCGCCTCATAACCCGCGGCAAAACTTAAACTTCCGGAAGCAACATTGCCGTAACCTCCGACCGCTGTTGCGTCACCGCCGCTGGCGGTATTTTGCTGGCCGCCGACGACCGTATCATAAACTCCGCTGGCAACATTGCCAGCGCCACCGCTCACGGTGGATTCTCCACCGCTAGCGGTGTTGCTAAAACCGCCAGCCACTGTCCCATCTTGACCGCTGGCGGTGTTTCTCTCGCCGCCGCTCACCGTTCCAAAATTCGCCGTCACGCTATTAGTTTCATTGACGGTCCTTGCATAATTTGTGTTCCCGCCGCCGGAGATAGTCGCTCCTATGACTCCTGCCGAAACAAAATTGCCAGGTGAGCCGGCGATTATGTTGGGCGCTCCGTTCGTATTTTGTAGAATCGGCCGACCGTTGACCAAACTGCTCGCGGTGTTCGCTACTATCGCATACGGCGCTGGCGTTATTTGTTGACGCGGCGTCAAGGTGATGAAGGTTCCGATCCCATTGGTCCGCACCGCAATTTCCAGCCAACGGTCCGCACCGGGAAACTGGCCGCCGAAATCCAATGTGACCGTGAACAGGCCGTTGCTGACCGAAGTGGCGGTGGCAATCATCGGACCGGCCAAGGCACTGCCGCCGCTGTCGCCGCTGAACAGCGAGAACTTCAGGTCGTAACTACCGTTGGCTGGGCTGGCGCTTATGTTCAAACGGCCTTGATAGGTAAACGCCGTTCCTTGGGCAGCGACTTGATTGATGCAGGCAAGCAACGCCAGCATGATAAAGAAGTAGGTGAATTTGGTTTTCATGGGATTTTGGTTTGAGATTTACGACGAATCTAACGTTCTGACCGGCACGCCTTTTTACGCCTCATCTAACAAAAATTCAACCTAAAAATGGCTAGAATTATTGGCATTTTGTTTAAGGTTTGATAAATCCATTCATAACGTGGCGCAACTACTCCTCATTCCAGACCCGCGACCTCTTGACTGGCGGCTGGGCAAGAAGTTTTTCCGCAATGCGCCCAAACGTGCTGGTGTTTATTTGATTCACGATGCGAACGGAAAACTGCTTTACGTCGGCAAAGCCAAAAACCTTAGGAATCGATTGAGAAATTATCGCATTGCCAACCCGGACAAGATCCCGCGCCGTCACTTGAAAATGGTGCGCCAAGTCTATCGCATTGAATTTCAACTCTGCTACAACGAAGGGGCTGGTACTTCCAGTTCTTAACACAATGCATCCGAGTTTTCCCTAATCTGATTAGTCCCCACAAAGCAAGTGCGATGGGGCGTAAATTGTTGACCTGCTGTGTTACTGTTGAAAGGGATTCTTGCCCCTGATTTTGATTGATGCGCTGACAGTGGCCGCCT
This sequence comes from uncultured Verrucomicrobiae bacterium, assembly GCA_963708525.1. Classification (GTDB taxonomy): domain Bacteria; phylum Verrucomicrobiota; class Verrucomicrobiia; order Limisphaerales; family UBA11358; genus UBA11358. The sequence goes on from CAVPTH010000001.1 coordinate 55,021, forward strand.
TGCCTTTGATCTCGCCCGACCCTTGAGCCGAGGAAAAAGTCACGGTTTGAGTCTCGGAGATAACAGCATTTTTCAACGTGTCATCCGTTTCGTCGGTCGCCACGCCGCTCAAATCAAAAAAAGTTTCTCCACCGGCTTCAACATCGCTATAAAAAAAATAAGCATAATAGTTCAATGTCACTTTAGTTTGCGCGCCCGTGGACAAATTCACCTTTCCACTCTTAACAACAGCCTCCTCGTACACCACGAACCTGAGCAAATCCGACACGTCCAACAGTGTGTTGCCTTTCGAGTCAGTCACCACAAAATAACTGCCGCCCACGTCGTCGCGGTCATACATGAGCACAAGCTTGGCACCATGGGGAAACGATTTGGACGGCCAGTTTGTTTCATTGAATTCACCAACGGCAATCAGTTTGAGCAAAGTCGAAGTGGTCAGCCTGGCCCGCTTGGGTTTTGGGTACGTTTCGACCACGCCATCGGTGGAAACGTCCGGGTTGCTCACCGTCGCCGTCACCGCAAGGGTGGTTGGCAGCGGTTGGTAAGTATCGGCCAGCGCTGCCGTGGTTAAAAATAGCGCGAGAACCGCGATTTGCGCTTTCATATTCAAATAGATAAAATAATGACCGCGTTTGCTGAACGGCAACAATAATAAAACAGAATTCATTTGTGTCAGCATTTTTTCTGATGTTCGCCAACGCCGGAGCCCGTTTTGTTACGACTTCTTGCGCATGTTAACGAGGCATTGTTTGCGGACTAATCATCCTCGAATTCGGCCATGACATACGGGCGGGAGGCAATTCAAAGCAACACGAGCTGCGGCAAGCACTTTTCTTCGGGCATGTGGTTGGCGCCAAATTCGTTGAGGCTTTCCAACTCCGTTTCGAGCACACGGCGCTCAAATTGCGAAACCCGGTGAGTGAATCGTGCGCCGAGCCACAAAACAAACTCATTCGAATCGTGCCAGAAGAATTTTTCGAGTGCGGCGACCGTCTCAACTGCCGCCCCCTGACAATCGAGAGAAACGGTTTCCATAAAATCTCCGCGCATCCAGCCTGCCGGGAGTTGCGTCAACGGTCGTCCGGGGTTAAACGCCAGCCAAAGCAGTCGGACGATGGTTCGCTGCAAATGTTGAGCCTCCCCGCCCAATGGCCCGAAGCGTTGCCATCCCGCCGCCGGGATTTCCATAACGCTGATTTCAAGATTGCCATCCTCGACCCGCCAGACAATGAAACGGGTTTTGCCCGGCCAAACCCCGGCGCGGTTGAATTTCGGTTTGATCGTGCGAATCAATTTGGATTCGCGTTTAAGAGCAGCCGCTTCGTTGTAACAAATTTGAAATTCAATGCGGGCAATTTGCCGCACCATTTTCAAGTGACGGCGCGGCATTTTGTCGGGATTGGCGATGCGATAATTGCGGATGCGTTGGCGAAGATTTTTGGCCTTGCCAACATAAAGCACGTTTTCGTAGGCATCGCGCATCAAATAAACACCCGCGCGCTTGGGCGCATTCTTGAAAAACTTCTTTCCCAAGCTCCTGTCGAGCGGTCGCGGATCGGGAATGAGAAGCAGTTGCGCCATGCAGGTTGAGTGATAATTCAGTCGCTCCCAAATTGCCAGCCAAACCGACCATTTGTGTAAATAATTCCTGTTTGACATCCGGGCGGAGCACAATAGTGTCTAAATAGACACTATGAAAACTTTGACTCGAAGACAGCAGCAGATACTCGATTTTATTCAGAAATGGCAGCAGACGCACGGCAATGTGCCGTCGTCGCAGGAAATCGCCACGCAGTTTAGCTTCCGCAGCCCCAATGCCGTCACCGGCCATTTGCGCCTGATGCGGAAAAAAGGCGTCATCGCCAGCGAACCGGGCAAGGCACGTTCGTTGCGCATCACATCCCCGCTGGCGAAGCTGCGGAGCCGGTTGGCCGATATTCCGATTTTTGGCTCCATTCCAGCAGGCACCCCCCAAACCCGCGAACAGGACGCCGAAGGTTGCACCACGGTTGACGTGAAAAGTCATTGGCTTTGCGCCAACCCGAAACACCTTCGCCCTGCGCGTCACCGGGGATTCGATGATTGGGAAATATATCTGTGACGGCGACATAGTAGTGTTGGAATTTGGCGCTGAACCACGCAGCGGACAGGTTGTGGCGGCGTTTGTGGACGGACAAAGCACGCTCAAAACGTTTATCGTAAAAAACGGAAAACCTTATCTGCGCGCAGAAAATCCGAAGTATCCGAACATTGTTCCGGCGGAAGTATTGACAATTCAAGGAGTGTTCAAAGGTTTGATTCGCAAGACTAACGATTGATTGGCATGGACAGCCAATGTCCAAGCCGGTTTGATACGAATGGTGGCATGGGGAAGATCGTTCATATTGACGCAGACGCTTTCTTCGCTTCCGTAGAACAATCGGCGGACGTTCGGTTAAGGGGAAAACCAATGGCGGTAGGCGGGGAAAGCCGTGGTATTATTGCATCTGCCTCTTATGAAGCCCGTAAATTCGGCATTTACACGCCGATGCCAACGGCGCGGGCGCACAAACTCTGTCCAAAACTGATTGTCCTGCGGGGGGATTACGAACGGTACGAGCAATTTTCAAATTGGATGTTTAGTTTTCCGTACGACTTCACCCCGGATGTGGAGCGAACCTCGATTGATGAAGGATATTTTGACTTAACAGCCAACCGCACCAAACCGGCTTCGGAAATTGTGCTCAAAATCAGCAGAGCAATCCGTCAGAAATTAAATATCACCGTCAGTCAGGGTTTAGGCTCAAACAAGCTCATCAGCCAGATCGCATCCAAGCTGAATAAGCCCGCTGCATTTCAAATCGTGGCAGAAGGACAAGAAAAACAATTTCTTCACCCATTGCCTAATCGCTGGCTGCCGGGGATTGGTCCGAAAACATCCTTGCGATTAAATGCGGCTGGATTGGCTGAAATTGGGCAGATCGGCGCGATGCCCGTTGATTTACTGGCGCTGATTATGGGCAATCAAGCCGCTGCCCTGCGACAATTTGCCAACGGCATTGACGAACGCCCATTGCTGCCCGCCAGTGAACCGCAAAAATCATATGGCAAACAGGAAACATTTAACGAGGACGTGACGGACGAAGAATATGTGGAGGCCGTGCTGCGTAAAATGGCGGATCAATTATTCGCTGATGTGCGGGCGGAAAACCGCAGCGTGCGGACGTTGACGGTAAAAGTCCGTTATAATGACCGGGACGAAAATTCACGGGCGGAAAGTCTGCGCGAACCGACGGATTTGGAAACAGACATTTACGGAAAACTGCGCGGCATGTTGAAGGAAGCATGGCAACGGCGGGTAAGTCTGCGCATGGTCGCACTGAAATTGTCGAATGTGTATAACGGCATTTTTCGCACGGAATTATCGCTTGATACCGGCACGAGAAATCACGAAGCCCAAGAACGGTTGGCAATCGTGGTGGATGATTTACGGCGTCGCAAAGGACGGCAAATCATCATGCGCGGCCATGATTTACGGTTGCGCGAACCACCGCACGATTTGGCAAATGAGAAATCGAAGCCACAAATCAAAATTATTTTTCAGACCCGCAAACTGACTCAATCAACCGCGAAAACTTACATTCCCCTCCGCGTCCGCAGCCATTTCACGTTTTTGGATTCGACACTTTCACCCGCTGCGATTGTGAAACTGGCGGAGCGGCACGAAATGTCCGCCATTGCCTTAACTGACATTGGAAATTTGCACGGCGCGGTTGAATTTGCGCAGGAAGCGAAGCGCGCCGGAATAAAACCCATTTTCGGCGTGGAATTAAATATCAACGGCCAGCCGGTTTTATTACATGTTGAATCTCCACGGGGTTATCACAATTTAAATAAATTATTGTCACTCCATGCGGAATTGGAATGTGAGGAAGGTTCCGTCGCCACAAAACAGCGACAACCCGTAAAATTAAACCAGCTCGCCGACTTTTCGGAGGGGTTAATCGCCATTTCGGGAAATATACATATCGCGGAAATGTTTCCCGGCCGGTTTTATCAACTGGCCAGCAGGCAGCCGGCCGCTGGCCGGTTTCCGGTGGTGGCTTGTCCGGCAATTCATTATGGCGTGGCGCATGACCGCCTGAAATTCGATATTGTCCAATCCATTCGCACACGAACATTGTTGCGCCAGGATCACCCGGAAAAACGAAAAGACGGACAAATTGCATTTCCGCACTCCAGCGGAAATGATTTCCGCCTGCCGGGAAAATCCCGGATGGCTGGAACATTCATTGGAAATTGCTGACACGCTGCAATTTTGAAATGCCCTTCGATAAACCACAGTTTCCCGCATTTGTGCCGCCGGACGGTTCTATACCGCGTGAATTTCTCCATAAAATAGTTTCTGACGGCTTACAACGGCGTTATGGCAATCGCGCCGGGTTAATGCGCCCACAAATTGAGCAGGAATTGAAAATAATCGGTGCCGTGGGTTACGAGGAATACTTTCTGGTGGTTTGGAATATCCTGCAAGATTGCCGGAAAAGTGGAATTGAGTGGATCACCCGCGGAAGCGCGGCGGATTCATTGGTTTGTTATTGTCTGGGAATTTCCGACGTATGCCCGGTTCGCTTCGGTTTGTATTTCCGGCGGTTTTTAAATGAGGAGCGCATGGCGTTAAATAAATTACCGGATATTGATATTGATTTTCCGCATGACCGGAAAGATGACGTGGTGGAAATCATTTTCGCGAAATATGGTAAAGAACATTGCGCCGTTGTCGGCGGTTTCTCGACTTTCCAAGCCCGCAGCGCCTTTGCGGACGTGGCGAAAGTGTTAGGGGTCGCGGAACGTGAAGTGCGAAAATTCACAAATCATTTTCCGTGGAGTTTTGGCGGCGGCTGGGTGCCGAATGAGCCGATGCCAAGCGGCGGAGCGAAATTACGGGAAATGCTCGCCGCCAGCCCGGAAAACCGGGATTTGCCGTTAAATGAAGAACCGTTCAAAACCGCGCTCGACATGGCGGAATTTCTGGACGGTGTTCCTCGAAATCCGAAAATGCACCCATGCGGCGTCGTGCTTTCCCGTCAGCCGATCCACGAACTGACGCCGACCTTCATTGCCAATAAAGGATATTCCACAACCCATTTCGACATGGACGCCGTGGAGGTTTTGGCTTGGTGAAAGTGGACGTGTTGGCGCAAGGCGGCTTGGCGGCCATGCGGGACGTGAAAGAATCATTACTAAACGGGATATCAGCGGTGGATTTGAACGGCGCTTGAGCCGTGGCAAGACCCGCAAGTGTGGGAAATGATTTCCGGCGGCGGCGGGCGGGCGGTGCATCACATCGAAAGCCCGGCCATGACCAGCCTTTGCCGGCAATGCAACGTGCGGGATATTGATACGTTGATTGCCATTGTCAGCGTTATCCGGCCCGGCGCGGCAAACGAGGGCAAGAAACTGGCATTTTCACGCCGTTATCAGGGCTTGGAGCCGGTAACATATCCGCACCCGTCATTGGAACCTGTATTAAAGGACACTTTCGGCTTGGTGGTTTATGAGGAACACATTTTGCAAATCTGCGAAGCCTTTGCCGGTTTACCGCCCGGACGTGCCGACGTTTTACGGCGGGCATTGAATAAGCACAAACACGCCGTCATTGAGGAAATCCGGCAGGAATTTTTCGCATCTTCCAGGACACTCGGACATTTGCCGGAAAAGATTCAGGAGGTATGGGGATTGGTGGTTGGCTTTGCCGGTTATGCGTTTTGCAAAGCCCATTCCACCGCTTACGGCGTCGAAGCATATCAGTCCGCATGGCTGAAATTGAATTATCCGGCGGAGTTTATGGCGGCGGTATTGACCAACGGAAAAGGGTTTTATGATCCGTTGGTTTATGTTCTGGAATCTCACCGGCTGGGCTTGAAATTCCTGCCGCCGTCCGTAAACGATCCCGGAAAACACTTTTCGGTGACAGGAAACAGTATCCGGGTGCCATTAATTCGGGCAAAAGGATTAACCGAGCGGACGATCCAGAAATTATTGTCGGAGCGAGAGATTGGCTCCATTTGGCTCTTTAGCCGATTTTTACCGGCGGGTGCAGCCGCAATTATTGGAAATGGAAATAATTATTCGTGCCGGGGGTTTCCATGAATTTTCACAGCCACAGAACCAAGCAATTTTGGGAGGCGCAACAGCTTGTCCGCACAATTCCGGCCACTCAAAACTTGGAATTTGATTTTGACGGGAAGATTAACCCGGTTGAATCATTTTTCACGGAGCAACCGGAATTATTGCGTGAACCGACCCGGCAGGAAATTCTTGAAGCGGAAACTGAATTGTTCGGTTTTGCCGTAAGTGGACACCCCTTGGAATTGTTTCCCGGAATCGCTTGGGATACTTATTGCCCGGTTGCAGAATTGGGAAAACATATCGGCGAAACGGTCGTGACCTGCGGATTGGTGGTGGAACAGCGGACGCATCATCAGATCACAGGCGAGCCGATGAAATTTCTGACGCTTGCTGATTGGACGGGCATGGTGGAAACGGAACTGTTTGCCCAAACTTACAAAAGTGATGGACTGGCTACCGTCCGTTATCCGGTACTGGAAGTCACGGCGACGGTTGAACCGTTTGAAAATCGGTCGAGGATTTTCTTTGCGGGTGTTGCGGGCGGGGAAACCAAGAGGAATTGTCGATAAACGGTTCAAGCAAACCAAAGGTGACCGTTATGGTTTAGAGGCTCCCACATCTCAGGCCGTAAACGGCCATTGGGCACGTTTAAATCGCTTTTGTGGCTTCCGAGTTAGCGACAAACGCCGCCTGCCCGCTGCCCGAAAAGCTGTTCTGCTCACAATGAATTGATTCCGGAGCCGCCCCGGCCGCCATCGATTGCCCGGTCAGGGAATCCAAACAGTCTTGAAGAATTGTTGGGCTGATCCGGCCGGAACGGAGTAAGGAGAAGCCGCGCCTGTAGTTTCCCCTGGAACATTGAAATAAGGTCCCGCCACGTTGGTCGAGCTTTGCAGTTGAGCAAAACCTCCGGTGGCGGGATCGGCCCAATAGATTTTAATCTGGCCAGCCGTGCCCGCCACAGACACGGGCGGCAGGCCCGGAACAAGCTGCACGACTTTGATGTTATCAATGTCAACGGTATTGTCGTTGTCATAGCCAAATATCGTTGCAACATTGGGGCTGCCTTGGGCCACAACCTGCACCTGCATCTGGTTGACCTTTGAAACATACTGGTTAAACAAGGCCTGCGAACCCCCGTTGTTTACGCCTATCGCCATGTTATCAAAAACGAATGACTGCCAGTTGGTCGTCAGCGTCAACGTCGGATTAAGATCAAGCACCACAACCGATGATGCGTTTGACGGGGACTCGGCACCGGCTGGAACGGTAAACAACAAATCCAACACACCAGGGATGTTGGCGCTGGCTCCGTCAAGAATTCCCCCCGCCTTGGCTGAAACATAGACTCGATAGGACGCCTTATTGGAGGAGGTAAGCGCGAAAGGCAGCGGGGTTTCTGTCGTGCCCACTCCAAAGCCTGAATAGGCGGCGGGTGGCGCGCTGCTCCAGGACGAAAGATCCACCGTATATTCGAACGAGCTGCTGGCACCAACTCCTCCCCCCGTATTGGTGGACACAATTCCACTGGCATTGTCAGCGCCATCGCGATAATGGAAGCCATATCCGGCCGTGTTGGGAAATGTGTCATCAAAATTGGCCTGCCAGATGACCTGTTCCCGCATCGGCGTGGGAACTGTGTTTCCCGTCTGGATCAACTCAATATTATCAACGACCAGCGACCCGGTGCCGGTGAATCCAAAAGGCGGTGAGATCAGATCGGCGCCAGTGCCGCCGATCAATCCGACCGGGAGACCGTTCACTGCGAATTCGATGGTAAAACTGGCAATCGAGCCGATGACCGCAGCATTCGTAAAATCGCTGACCGGATGGGTTGCATCGCCGGCGTAATTCAAAGAGGACATTGGAATGGCGATATGAACAAAGTTTGTGCCGATAGAGCCGGCGTCCCCGGTAAAGTCAAAAACAATATTGTTGTCACCGTCAAAGAATTGAACTTTGTTGATCATAACATCGGCATTGGTCAGGCTGGGCAGCAATCCTTTAACTTGAAGATCAGCGCTCAAAATGAGCGAACCCAGAACGGCCGTTGGTATGATGTCTGTAATCGGGCTTCCAAATTGCGTGCCGTTTCCCACCACCGCATAAACATAACTTAGCGACGGGGACGTCCAGTTTGGGTCGCCTGGCAGCAGCGTGTAATCCGGCGATATTGAATTGGCCAAAGAGCCATCCACTCCCGCGCCCGGCGTGATGCCTCCGGAATAACCCGCCAACACCGAACCGGCGGATGAGCCGGCAACACAATAACCGTAGTCATTAATAATATTCCCTTCCCCGGCATCACCGTCGAAGTCGGTTTGAAGTATGACATTGGTGGTCTGGGCGACGGCTGTGGACATCAGGCTGGCAATACCAAGCACGGCCAGGAGTCGGATGATTCTAGATATGCTGATTTTCATGGTTGCAGGTTGATTGATTTAACAAATGCTGCATCGGCTGGGTAATTTATTTTAACATCGGGCCGGTGCGTTGTCACGCGCGCAGAAGTTGTGCTAAAACGCATTGATTTCGGACAATGACAAGCAATTGATTCCTGTGTCACGGACCCCAAAACGGACACTAAACGAAATAAAAGGGGTTTGAAATGGTTAGGGTGATCAGGCTTGATTCCCAATAGAATGTGGCATATCGCGCACGCAATCAGTGGGATAGCAAGCAATCCCCGCCATTGGCTCCATTTCGAAATTGGAAAATCGAGCTGAGTTTATTTTTTCTCGACCACGGCCAGATAGGCCTGCAACCGGGCGTCACACAGAGTTAGATATACATGACCAGCATCCTGCCCAATATATGAAAGAACATGGCCACCGGTATTTAATGGGATCTCCTCGCCCAAGGTGAATTTACCCCTGGCATTCCGCACCAGCCATAGAATTCCCTCGGCGGAGGCGCACAACAGCCGGCCTTCCGCGGTTTCCGCGAGAATGGTCAGCGGGCGGCCAAACGAGCCTGGCAAGTCTTCGATTCGTTCTTCAGACACGACGCAGTAACCGTCGTAGGGGAATGTCACGTGTGTGATCAAATCGCCATTCTTCAATTCAAGAACCGGGTTGCCCGCGTCTGCAGGTAGTTCCGTAAATGTCTGGCCCTGCACCCTCCAGAAACGGCGGCGTCCATCAAGCATATAGAAGACATCGTTCTCGCGACTCAACCCGGGCCTGACCAGACTCCGGGCGGTTTTCAACTCATTGGTGACGGTCAATTCGTCGTCGCCCAACGCATCCGCCCAGACCGGAGAGTCGCCCGAGCTGATGAACATCCGCTGATCGTTGGTCGCGACCGCCACTGGACCAGAGAAAGTCAGTGACCTGGACGGAAGGGTCATTTTCATCCGGAACCCGGTCGACTTGCCATCCGCGTAAACATCCAGCTTGTCGTGGTCGTTGATCCAAACCCGGTCCGCCACCCGACAGACCGAGGGATTGTAATCAACATTGTGGAGAATCTCGTTCTGGAAATTGCGCCCGGGGAGTTCACTCTGCAAAGGCGCGGCCAGTGCCAGCAGCGGGAATTCCTTCTGCGCCATATCATGCAAGTCGCGCGCCATGGTCGCAGATTCCCCGTTCTCGACAATAAAAGCGCCATGGTCGGATCTATCCCGGGTGGTGCCAATCACAAAACCCCTGGCCCCGGCCAGTAACACCGTGCTTTTGGGCAGGTTGGTCAGGCAGCGGTACAAGCGGCCGTCTTCATAACAAAACAGGTCGAGACTCGCCGCCAGCTCCGCCAGACCAAACGAACGCTCGCCCGCTTGAGGCAGTCCTTGGATGCGCATGGACCGTTGTTGTACCGCGGCAAGATCGCGAAAGCCTTCGATCGCCGCCGGACTGCCAAACAAATTGCCCGGAGCGGGATCTTGTGAAAACGTTGGCGGGATCATGGGACTGAACCAGATGCGGCCGGCACCGTCCATGATGGGAATATGCGCAACGGGAAAAAGTCTTCCGATGGGTGAACCCGCCGGCTTTGCTCTGGGACGATAAACCCAATAGTTTGAGGTGTTGGGTGCGAATGCCGCCCAGATGGCTTTGCCGGAAGGTGTATCATAAGACGATCCGGTGCCACCGATGGATTCTGTAGTCCTCGATCCAAAATAGATGCGCCCTTCCCGGTCACAACCGATTACCCGCTCCAGCCGTTTCATTTCGTCAGAACGTTCCAGCCATTCAAGCTCCCCGCCGCTATGCCGGGCCAGACCTTCGAACGGGAGGAAAACCAGTTCCTCGCCCGCTGCGTTTGTGAATAACTGGCAGGGTGGCGTGAATTCGTCGCGTTGGTTTTGAAACAGAAATTCCAACCGGCCCGTGTGATCAAGCCGGAACACACCTTGCGATGGCTTCCAATCGCTGTCCATGAATTCCAGATCAAGCGACACTGAAACCACCCCGTCCTGCCGGATCAATTGTGGTTTTCGCATCCAATAGCCGGCGTAATATTGCCATCCGTTCAGCATCAGGTCGGCGGCCCGGTGTGGACTGACTCCCAGTCCTCCCGACCTCACTTCATCCAATTGCCGCAGAAATTCACGGCTGGTGGCTGCAAGCGCCTGCGAAGCGATTCGCACCCGGGCCAGATTCGTATCGGCCAGCACTACGGAATCCATGCGGCCAATCGAGTCCAGGAGGTAATTCGCAGATTGTTCCAGGCCGGCATAGCCCTTGGCCGGATCCGGTAATGCGCGCAGCAACCGGCTTAAATTGTAGAGTTCGTTTGGTGGATATTCAGTGGTTGCTTGCAACGATTCTTCCAGTTGCGCTTTATCTTTCCGGGTAAATGCGGAAATCAATGCGCTGGCTTCGGTGTCGGGCAGACCCGCCGGAAAATCTTCCCGAAGCAACATGATCTTGTCTGTTACTGCGACAAACCGCCCGTCATCCAGGGCCACCAAGCCCTGCAGGTTTGTGTCGAATTGGTGATACCCATTGAACAAGGACTGTTTCATGCCGTGCTGATCTTTGACGCTGATGATAAAATGGCTGTTGGTGTTTCGTGGAGTTCGCTCGTCGGGAGGCGTGATCATGACTACACCTGATTTGGTTTCGAACACCGCTGACGCGGGAAAATTGGTTGCGTCGTCCAGCAGTACTCCGCCTGCGGTTATAAAACCCCAGTTTCTCCCCGCCCAAAATACTTTGCCCGGGTAAGGGTTGTCCGGCAGATTCAAAAGTTTCACGGATGATCCTTTGCATTCCGCAAAAGTCTGTTCCTCGCGGCCGGCCGGTCCACGCAACATGACCATTTTGCCATGAGTGGCGACGACGGTCCCGAAGTGCGTGGTAAAGAAGGAACCCTCGTCTTTCAAATCAACCTTTTTTGCCGGATCCGGTTTGAATCCATCCTTTCTGGCACCCCCGAGTATGCTGAAAATGGGTTTGCCATCGGGCATGATTGACAGGTCCGATATGTTTTGGGACAGACGGGTGAAACGGTTCGTCTGGTCAAGCTGTTCGGAAATGGAGTGGATTATCTGGCGATCGGCTTCAGCCTCTGTGAGGGTTTGTGCATGGGCAGACGAGCAACTGTTGAGGGCGAGACACAGCACGAGCAAAATTCCCGGGCGAAGATCCGGGATTTTTTCGTTTGCGCCGGGCAGCCGGGCAGTCGGCCGGGCAAAAATAATGTCAAGTATTCGCGTCATCCGGCATTTGCGTTCACCGACAAGGTGGAAAGTTTCCAGATCTCATCCTTGAACGGCTTGCCCGTTTTCAACTCCCAAGCATTAAGAACGATTTGGCGCAGACCACCGACCGCGCAGGGTTTTGTTAAAATTTCCTTCAAAACAGGTTCGGAGGCATGCTGCAACAGCTTTGCAATTTGTTCATCATAGACCATCGGTCCCAAGTCGGCCTGTTGTGCCAGCCGGGTGGCGACCTGGTCCGCGATGTTTTGCGCGTCCGTTTTTCCCATCCGCGCCATCATTACCGCAAGACTTTGTGACCAGGCAGTGAGCGCATACGTGTCATACCTCTGCTCCTGATGTTCAACAAACCCCGCCGGAAGCCGCCAGTTAACGGGTTGGCCCGGATAAAAAGGAACGTCCATCAAGGTGGCAAAGCCGGGGTGGTTCCCGTATTTAGTAGTCATTTGCAGGAGCTGCTCAGCCAGCCGCCCGGCCTGATCCGGATGCAGGCTTTCGCCGATGGCTTGGAGACATTGGGCGCCATCCTGCAATAGTGCCTTGGTTGAAAACATCCCTCCGACGGATTTAAATGGCGAACCATGGTTTAGCGCCTGCGATCTTTCCATGGCCGAGATGATCAGCCGGCCGGTGGCCTCGGCTTCGGCGGGATCCAACTGCCGCGATAAAATGCCGACACTGTTTGCATAAGGGCTTCGCCCGAATGCGCGGCCGTGAAGCGACTCGGGCAGCATAATGTCAAGGACTCGTTTGGATTGTTGAGGGTTAAAACTCACGTTGGTCATTAGCGTGTCAAGCATCGAAAAAAACTGCCCGCTTCCGCGTCCGTTAGGCCGTTGAGTATAGAGAAACACCATACTGTCCGCGACGCGCTTCATCTGATTCGCGTTTAACTGTCCCGTGAGGGGGGCAAGTGGTTTCACGTAGCTTAAGCTGGCTCCAATGTTATCCACATTTTCAAAACCGGCCACCAGCGGTTCGATCATCGTCTTGATTTGTGCCGGGGTCATGTGCGCGCCAAGCATGAATTCGTTAAGCTCCTTCCCCGCCGGCCGCCGGCTTGGGAAGGCGATCAGGCAGGCGACTGCTTCCTTGACGGTCGCCGGTTCACAGCGATTCAACAGCGGGCTTAGAATGCCGATCAGCACTGGCAGATCGCTTCCCGGCTGCTGCATTTGTTTCACCACCAGTTTTGCCATGGCCGAAGCCTGCTGATCATTCATTCGGGGGAACAGCGCGACCAGGCAATACGCTTCATCAATCCGCCGGGCTCCGTCCTGATCACGGAGGTAGAGATGCCAGAGCTGGTCGGCCAGTACTCCCGCCGGTTCGGGACTGAAGCGGGTTGCCAGCGACTGAATGCCCGCCACCTTGGCGGAACGTTTCCTGGCGTTGGATGTATCGAGCATGTTTTGCTCCAGTTTGATCATCAGATCATAAGCCTCTTCTTCACTGATGCGGTCCCGAACGGTCTCCATAACGACGGGTGTGTTGGCGGCCATGGGACCGGCCAGCTTTAGCAAATCTTCCTTGTTAAGCCGCGACGCCAGAGTTTTTAGCGGCTCGGCCGGCCGTTCGCGCCACCATGGTTCCGGCTGCGCGTCAAGACCCGCCAAAACCGAGGAGACACAACTCGAGGCCTGCTCCGATGTCATTACGGTGGCGAGACTGGCAAGCAGTCCACCCCGCTGCAAAACAAAATCCCGGTCTCCCAGCCATCGCGAGTTGAGGTTTGACACCACCAAGTTCATCTGGGTGACGTTGAGGCCGGCCTTCATCGCCGTCAACACCTTGCCAAGTGCGATCGTCCGGGAGGCATTTGTGGCCGCGGCCATCGCCGGGAGAACCTCGTCTGCAAACCGGCAGACCGCTGGTCCAGACAGGTGGTCGGCCACCCGGCAAAGATCTCTTAGATTACGGGAAAGGACCGGATCGGCTTCCGGGAGCCACGATTCAAATTGTAAGGGGTTGGGCTCCTTGAGCACTTCCGGCAGCAACAAATTTGCCGCCTTTTCGAGCTGCTCCGCGGTCGCAAACCCAGCCAGTGGCGCAAAGAGCCCCAAGGGTAGAATGCGCATCTCCAAATTCGTTTCGCCTGCGAACAGCGGGTAGAGTTTTGGCAGTACGGTGGCCGCCTCGTTTTGACCGTAACCGCCAATGGAGATCGTTGCTGCCGCCAGCAGGATGACATCACGCGGCGGGTTTCTCCGCAGCGCCGGTTTCACAATTTTCCGCCACAGTTCTTCGCGCCCCGCGCCGGTCGGATCGGACTGTAGAACACAATGCAACAACAACTCCAGCCGGGGAAGGGCTACAGCGGCGTTATCATTGTTCGCGAACGCCAGGCGCATCACCCCTTCCTGCACCAACGGTGAATTGGTCGCCAGCATCTCGAACGCTGCGATTTCTGTTTCGCAAAGCTCCGCATTGGGTGTAATTCTGCTAATTATCGCCAGGCTTCGCCGCTCGACGTCGCGCCGGAGCTGGTGCAGGTGCTGCGCCACCAGCAGCAGGCCGATGGCAGGAACCAGGCAGAAGCTCAGCCAGGTTGTCCGCCAGCGCGCGGGAATTGTCCAGGCGACGAGTACTGTCGCCAAGAACAGCATCGTTCCTAGAAGATACAGATGAGACGGAATAAATTGGCCGACGATATCCATTTCTATGAATCCTCTCGAATGAGAGATTGAGCGATGCTTGGCATGATATTTTGGTGCAGACTGATCGCCTCAAAATGCATCAAAACCTCTTATTTTCATACGATTCCGGGTTCGTATTCCAGCATTTAGCAAGCCATCATTCACGGTCCTTCCTGCTGCATAACGCATCCTGATATACCTGCATCACCTCATCGCCGCGCGGTTCGTCCGTCTTGAGGGTGTTCACCTTTTTGCTGATCGGAAATATCCCCAACGACCGAGGCAATCGCAGGCTTGGAAGGTGGGAGCCAAAACCAACGCAGTAAAATGGCAATGATTATGATAAATATGGCTCAAAAATTGACTGCTAGCCCCAGAACAATCATCGGCCGGCTGGCGTCCGGATTGAAGACGTAGGTGGTCAAATCCACCCGCTTGAACATGAAGCCAACCAGAAAACCGCGCTGTATGTCATAGTCCGTTTGATAGAGTTTCGTTCGCTGGACTGCGAGGCCAAAGCGAAACCAGTCCATCGGTGCCAGGGTGAATTCCGACCATGTGTAATAGAAGTAGCTGTCGGACGAATTTCGAAGTATCGAAAAGATACTCGCCTTCGGTATACAGTTCGAGCTTCCACCAGCTCAATGTGCCCCTGTAGCCGGGAGCAATTCCGGCGGTGGCACCGAACACGCCGCCCAGCATCGGAGTGAACTCCAGCGTCAGCTTGTCCCCGACACCATAGTTGTAGCCAATCCACAACGAGCTGGTGTCGAGGGCTTCATAATTGTAGCGTGCTTCGAGGTGCAACCAGCCGCGATCCGCCGTCAAGGTGGGTTGCACGTAATCACGGTCGTCAGGCACGAAGTAGGTGTAGACAGATGTGGAAAACGACCAGGCCTTCTCATCTGATTCCGCGGTGAGGGCGGGCGTCGTGTTCGTTGTCGAGGAAACATCCGCCGCCGTTTCCTGGGCCAGCGCGTTGCCTCCCGCAAGACCGGCTCCGATCGCAATGAAGGCAAACAGTCGCATAGGCTTCAGCCACCCAGGGCCATGGTCATGCCGACAAGAACGACCCCCAGCACAACCATCGTGAGGCCGGTCAGCCAGGGCCGGTACTCCGCGACGCGACCAAACGCATAGCCGGTCAGAAACAGCAGCACAATGGCGATGGCATTGGAGACCCGCATGGCCTGCGCAAGGTTGTCCATGAAGATGAACGGGATTGTTATCGGGAAAGTGATGAGGAACACCCAGAAGAACACCGCGAGTGCCCCCAGCCACTCTTCCTTGTGAATCCGCAGGCGCGATGCCGGCCCGGGTAATTGAAGCAGCTTCTGGCGGATGCGTTCAAATTCGACCGGGCTTAGCGTGGCGGCCACCATTGGCGGCAGCGCGCCGGCAATGATGCGATGCGCCTCGTCCGGGGCTGCGGCCTTTCGCAAAGCCCGCAGCGAACGGATGCCACGTCCCTGTTCACTAAGGCAGCCCATGAGATAAAAGAGGGCGTCAATGATGCCCCAGGCCAGATTACATCCCAGAGCGCCAATGAGCATCGCGCGCACATCATCGCGCCCGGCATTCGCCACACTGAGCGAACCGGTGAAAGTCAGGACCATGATCAGGCCAAAGAGCACCTCCGAGATACGTTCATAGGGTTCCAACACGCGCTTGGAGGATTTGACGGGTTCGGTGGACATGGCGTTGTGAGCTTGGTTGGATCAGTTGAATTGAAAATTTCAGCGTCGGCGTCCACCACCGCCCGAACGGACGGGCCGGTTGGCCGGGGCCGAACGTCTGACATTGTTTGCCGCCGGGCGGTTGTATTGCTGCCGTTGCTGACCCAACTGGCGGGCGGCGTATTCTCGCTCCAACGCCGAGACATCCACCTGGCCGGTGGCCCTGGAGTCCGGGCGATTGGCCACGGCCTGTGTCCGCGCGTTCTGCGCGGCGGACGCGTTGACTGGACGTTGGCCGGACTGCCCGGCGGGCGCGACACGGTTTCGATCCGCCGCGCCTTGCAGCGGGGCGACATAGTTCCAGTTGCCGCCAGATTGACGCCGATACCAGCCGTCGTTTTTGCGGAGATAAACCTGACCGTCCGGTGCGGCATACAGATCACGTCCACCTCCCGGCGACTGGCGGACCGTCGTCAACAGCGCCGCCCCGTGAGGAATTTCGCCGGGCCTCATCGTGCCTTGCGGGCGGGCATACGGATTCAGCGCCAGGGTATTCGCCGGCGGTGTCAGAGCCGCTGGCCGGGTGCTACCTCGGAACCGTCCGTAAACAGCGGGATAATTTCCCCAGCCTTCGCCTGCGCGTTGCGACCCCGCTGCCGGCAAGTTGCGTTCGTGGGGAACCACGTGATCACCTTCATGCCAGCGGTCATAGACATTGTCAATCACACCGTAACGCGGCGCGCCGGGACGATCCCACCAGTCGCGCCAGACCCACCAACCATACCACGGCACATAGACATAGCCATAACCCCAGGACCAGCCCCAGCCGTAATAGTAACTGTCCCCACACCACGGATCGTAATTGCAGCCGGTGCCATAGACCACCGTGCCGTCGTCCTCGTAAGCACCCTCATAGCCCGGCGTGTAACCCACTTCCACCATGTCGTTCGTGCTTTCGTAAACGTGGACAAATGTGGCGTAATAAACCGGCGAGTCCGGCGGGATCGTGTAAATTTTTTCCGGCACCTCCGTCGCCACCTCCCACGGCCCGGTCGCCGCCCTGGCCGTGAACCACACCCCGTTGTCCACCGCATAGTAAGTTCCGTCGGCGATAATCACCGGAAGTTTCGCATTCACGGCGTAGCTCATGTCCGCCCCGGTGATGGATTTGAACTGCGGCTCGCCGTCGTATTCGACCTGAATTTTTGTGTCGTGGCGGTTCACGGTCGCGGTGGTGGGTGTCGTGATCGCCAGCAGTGCGGCTTCCGCCTGCGGTGTGCCCGGCACAGACGCGAGCACAATGGCTTGCGGACTGTTGGGCGGAATTTTGGCAAAGTCCGCGGGCAAATCCGGCGGCGGGACATAGTCCCACGGACCATTGAGCGACGTCGCCCTGAACCAGCGGCCCGAAATCAACAGGTACGCCTCGCGATATTCACTGTCGAAGAAAAGCTGGCTGTCCGTGTTCGCCGCGTATTGCAACGAAGTGCCGGAAATGGATTTAAAATCCGGCATGCCGCCGGTCTGTAACAACTCCGCCGGATGCGTGCGGATGATAATACGGGGCACCGACGTTCCTTCATGAGTGCTGGCGGGAGGGTTTGTGACCGTTGGCGCGCCAAGCGCGGCGACTTCCGGCGGCGGCATTTGCGACAAAGCCCACGGCCCTTGAATCGTACCGGCCGTGAACCACCATCCGTCGCCCGAGAGAAACCATTTATTCCCGGTTTTGACCAGCAGGGCCGGGGTGTTGATCACGCGCTGTAAATTGCCGTCGGGCACCGGCCGCCACGCGGGTTCGCCGTCAATCAGAATGAGTACCGTGCGGTTCGTCGCCCAAATGATTTCCGGCGGCGTGTGGTTGTAGCCATGCAATCCTTCCCGCGCCGCCGCCTGTGCGAAACCCAAGGCGGTGATGAGATAATCCAGCGACACCGTACGTGCGCCGGACGGGACGATTTCACGCATCACGGCCAGCGCGTTGCTGCCGCCATCCTTCGCCTCCGGAAATTGCACGCGTGTGATATCAAAGTGATCCAGATTGACGATACGATTGGACTCGTCAACGCTGCCGTCCGCTGCGAACCACACGACGCCAGCCCACTCGTTTTTTTCGCCGGCCAGTTTCAATTCCACTGCCGCCAGTCCGGTAAACGAGTTTTTCGTCCACGTCTCCACCTGCGGCTGGTAGATCGTGGCCGTGTTGCCGTTCGTGCGCGCACTCGCGCGGCCATGGCGACTCCTCGTCCATCGCAATTTGGGCAGAAACAACACCCGTCGCCAGCGGGAGGATCAGGCTGAACAACCAAACACCCCGCGCGAAACGTTGTTGGCCCGGCCCGCGCGGGAAACGAGCCGGTCACTTTGCTGAGTATCGATATTCATTTTGGCTCCTGCCATGTGAAATGTTTTGCACGTCTCGTGCGTCAACCGTCCGTCCAAATGCTTCCGAAAAAGCGGGGTTGCGAGGCTGAGTGGCCAGACTTTCACAGCGGCAAATGTCGGGCGTCCGGATCCCTTAGCCGGCGTGTCGCCACGACTGGATTACGACAGTTCATGATTCAGTCAATGCCACCCACGTGATGGCGGTAGCGCCAATTCTTCATTACTGGTTCTCCATGCGGGAGCGCTGCCACTGCACCAGGTACTGATCAAACTCGGCAGCCAGGGCGGCGAAACTGTGATGGGATTCATTGAGGAGTTTTTTCACGTGACCTGACGGATTGGAAAATATGATTTGGAAGGTGAGGATGCTGGTCTTTGCTTGTCGTGAAGTGGTCGAGAGTGTAATCCATCAAGGCACGGTGACCAGCAACGAAACAACAATTCAAATTTTGACCTGCAGCGCGCTGGTCGGACTGCTGGGCGCGGTGGGACTGCGGCTCACATGGGGTGAGGTCAAAGCCGCGCTGGTCCGGTGCCGTTGGCGGCGATTCTGCTGGTAAACTTTCTCGTGGTTCCGGCGCTCGCCGTAGGCGCAGCCACCGGGCTTGGGCCTGAAACGCGACATCGCGGTTGCGATGGTGCTGCTGGCCGCATCGCCGTTCGCAGCGGTGGTGCCCGTTTTCGCACGCATGGCCCGTGCGGATCTGGCGCTGGCGGCAGGGTTGACGGCCGTGTTTCCGCTGGTTTCCGTCCTCCTGACGCCGCTTGCGGCCCAGGCGGCAATGTGGGTGCTCGCCGACACTGACCGGTTGCAGTTCAACATGCTGGCCAGTCTGGCGATGCTCGCCGCCACCATCACCCTGCCGCTCGCGGCCGGGGTGCTGTTTCGGCATCACTTCCCAAATTTCGGACGCCGGCTGCTGCGTCCGGTGGAAGTAATCTCGGAGGCGACCGGCGCAGCTTCGCTGGCGTTTGTTACCGTGACCGGTTTCAGCTCGATCGTTGATCTCGGCTGGCGGGCCTGGCTCGCAATGGCGGTGGTCTGCGAGCTTTCGCTGCTGCTGGGTTGGAAACTGGGCGGCCCGACCCGCGGCGTGCGACAGGTCGTGGCGCTGGGCACGGGCAACCGCAACATCGCCCTGGCGTTGCTCGTGGCGATCCAGAGTTTCCCCGGCACACCGGTGGTTCCAGCCGTCGCAGGCAATGGACTCCTGCTGATCGGGTTTGGACTTTTGCACGTCGGTTGGTGGCGTTTTGCCGGAGCGCAGCGATTGGCAGCGTGAACGCCGGTCACGGCCGGAGCCTCCGCCGGCTGAAATCGCGGCGCGCTTCGAGTCAGGCAACCAGCTCATGATTCCGGCTCGGTTAAACGCTCCCGGTTGGTGATCGCCATTTTGCCGATGTCCGACACGACCTTCCACGCCGGTCCAGGGAATTTGTGCATTCGCGTGAGGACGTCCTCAAACGCGGTCAGGAACCATTTCACATCCGTCTCGTTGATGACCAGCGGCGGGATGAGTTTGATAACGTCAATGTGATGGCCGGCGACCTGCGTGAGGATGTGATGTTTATCCAGCAGCGGAATGAGGGCGGCCTGCGGAAACAGGCTCTTGTCCATCTTGTGCATCAAGGTCCATGCTGTTTTGAGGCCCAGCGACTTGGGCGGGCCAAATTCGATGCCAATCATCAGGCCGCGACCGCGAACTCCTTTGAGGAATTCAAACCGGGGGATCATGGCGCGCAAGCCTTCGGCGAGCAGAGAGCCCATCTGCTCCGCGTGGGGGATGAGTTGGTGGCGGTCGAGCACGTCGAGCGCAGCAAGCCCGGCAACCATCGCGAAGCTGCCCTGGCTGAAGGTCGAACTGTGCACAACCGAGCGGTTCATGCTCGAAAAAACCTTTTCGTGAATCCACTTCCTGCAGAGCACCGCGCCGAGAGGGACGAAGCCGCCGGAAAGTGTTTTGGCCAGCACCACGATGTCTGCGTCCACGTCGCCATCATGTTCGACGCCCAGAAAACGGCCCGTGCGGCCCATGCCGGTCTGGACTTCGTCGGCCACAAAAAGCGCCCCATGCTTACGGCAGAGGGCGGCGGATTCCCGCAGGTAACCGGGTGAAGGAATGTTGACGCCCTTGCCTTGAATGGGTTCCACGATCAAGGCCGCGATGTCGCCCTTGCGCAACTCGCGTTCCAAGGCGTCGAGGTCATTGAAAGGGATTTTGCGGCAATCGGTCAGGAACGGTCCGAAACCTTCGCGGAAACTTTCGTCGCCATTGAGCGAAAGCGAGCCGTAGGTCAGGCCGTGAAAAGCCTTCTCGCAATAAAGAATGACCGGCCGGCGTGTGGCGCAGCGGGCATACTTAATCGCCGTCTCGACTCCCTCAGTGCCCGAGTTGGTGAAGAACACCATATCGAGCTTATTGGGCATGCGTTTCTTCAATTCCGCGGCAAGCAGGCCACTCAACAGCGGTGCCTCCATTTTCACGAGGCTCGGATATTCAAGCGCGAGAAAATCGGTAAGCGCCCGGCGGATCTCCGGGTGGTTCCGGCCCAAGCCAAACACGCCATAGCCGGAGAGCATGTCCAGATACTTTTCGCCCTTGACGTCCCAAAGGTAGGGACCCTCCGCCCGAACATAGCAGCGGTCGAACCCGATCGTTTTGAGGGTCCGGGTATTGGCCGGGTTAATATGCGCGCTGTGCAGCTCATAATTCCGCCCTTCGTGCTGCTTGAGCAGCGCGCGGATGTCAAATGGCGCACGGCCGTTGTTTTTTGAGCCATCTATTTTCATAATGGGGTGGGCGGGTTCGTGGACAGTGAATAGTGTTCCATCACGTCACCCAATTCTTTCTGTATCCATTCCGGCGACAGACCGAACTCCTCCAGCGTGTATTCGTGCCGGCTCTTGAATTCGCGCTGTTGCCGGGTCGCCGCGGCCAGCTTCCCGCGAAAATCCGCGCTCATTGACCATCCAAAGTGGGCGTAAAGCTTCTCCAAAGCCGCCATGGGATCCCGTGTCAGCTCGCGGTAATCCAGGCAGTAATACTGCGCCGGCTTCACCTTCTTGCGAAACTCAAACAGATGCTGGAACCAGCGCACCGCCAGGCGGGCGTAGGCCTTCGACTCCGGCCCGTCTTTGCGCAGACCGGGAGAATGCGCCCGCCAGACCGGCCAGAACACACTGACGTGCGACGCGACGGACTGGTAGGGATGGCGGATGATCGTGATAAACTTTCCGTCGGGAAACGCTTCCAGCAACGATTCAACCGCGCCCGAGGACTGGGTGGCCTTGGTCAGCATGGTCTTGCCGGGCCCGCTGGCATGCAGGCGGCGCTGCAAACAACTGCGGTAAAACTGCATCACCTTGCGCCGCTTTCCGGGCGGCAGGGCATCCTGAAATCCCGCCTCCCACAACTCGTCGACGTGCAGGAACAAGAGGAAAATAGCCTCGGTGACGAAGGTGTAAACAAAAAAACCATCGTCCTCTTCCGGCTCGTTGAAACGCATCTTATGCATGTCGTCCCAGCCGCCAAACCATTTTTTTTCGGCCCATTGCACGATGCGCCCCAACGGCCGGCCCGATTTGCGATCCAGCCAGATCGCCGCGTCGAAGCATCGCTGAAAGAAGACGGCCGGAAAAATCGTCTGGTAAAGGGCTGAGTAAACAAATCGCTCCTCATCCAGGCTCATGAGCTTCTGCAGCATCGTGGTTCCACTGCGCGGCGGCGCCACAATGAACACCGGCTCCCGAACCGGTTGCCTCTTGAATTTGCGGAACAAGACGTGGTCGAGCATCCGCCCGAACGCCACGATCAACCACATCAGCCAGTAAAGCACCGTAAAGAACAGGACGTAACCCCAGCGCCGGACGCTAAAGCGTGTCTTGAACAGGGTCAGATACTGCGCTTTCGCAAATAAACTTAAGTTGATGTACATTTCAATATAATGCTGATGTCCGGGTCGGCGCACACCCGGGCTGCCCAGGGCGGAAGCCAATTCCGCCCAGCGACATTGTAACATTATTGGTGCTCCGCTCAAGGTCTTTGCCACCATTTCCGGAGCGGCAGCCGGTTTTGCAATCCCATCGTGGTTACAACCTCCCGCGATCTCGGCCGCAGGCGGTGACCCTTTTCATAAAACCGGTGCTCAATGCGGGTAATCAGGTCGAAGTTTGTTTTGCAAATGTTTCCACGACATCGGCCAAGGCGGTTAGGCGGTCAACTCCACCCAGCTTGGTGTCCACCCTCTCGCTCCGCAGCCGCTCGCGCACCGAGGCGTGTGCGTCCACGGCCTGAAACCCAATGCCCAGCAGCTTTGAGTTCATCCGCCAAGCTTCCCAGCATTTGCGCGCTGTGCATATCCACTTGCGGCGCATGCGGAAAGATCAAGCAAGACAAGCTTGGGTGGCGGGGTTTCAGCTCGAACCCGGTCCAGAATGGTGTCGCGCACGTGATCCATGTTGAAATAAATCAGGGCCGACTCCGGCCGAAAAATCAGGACGCCGGGAATCCGTTCATTATCGGGATGGCGCTCGCGATCAGAGAACCGCCGCGTGCCGGGGATGCGGCCGAGCACGGCAACATGCGGTCGCGACGCGCGCCGGATCAGCAGCACCAGCGAGATGATGGCGCCAATCATCACGCCGCGCAGCAGGCCCTGTCCGAGCACGCCCACGATGGCTGCGATTGCCACAAGAAATTCCGGGCGGTCGCTGCGCCAGAGATGTTTGAGGGCGGAAACATTGAACAGGCTGGCCACGGCGACCAGCACGACCGCGGCCAGCACCGGTTGGGGCAACGCGGACAGCAGGTGCGAGAAGAAAAGCACCACCAGCAGGATGATTCCCGCCGCAAATGCCCCCGACAACGGTGTGCGCGCCCCGCCGCCCTCGTTGACCAGTGATTGCGACATGCCGCCGCTCACCGGGAACCCGCGACCCAATCCGGCGGCGAGGTTTGCGGCGGCGAGCGCGAGGAATTCCTGGTTGGCATCAAGCCGCCCGCCATGCTTGGCGGCAAAGGTGCGGCCGATGGCGGCCGTCTCCACCGCCGCCAGCAGGAAGCAGGCAAACGCCAGCGGCAGGAGGTTGTTGAAATCTTGCAGCACAGATTCCCAGCTGCCCAAGTCCATCGCCCGGGGCAGTCCGAGTGGCGGCAGGCCCTGTGGCACTTCGCCCAGCAGCTTCACGCCCGTGCGCCTCAAGACCAAGCCAGCCCGAAGCCAGGATGCCGCCCACAACCACAAACAATGCCACGGGTTGGTTCTTGAGAAAAATCTTCCCGAGCACGAGCACCGCCAGGGCGGCACCTCCGACCGTGAGCGAGGTGGAATTGGTTTCTGGCAGATGTTTCAGAAAATAACCGCTGTTCTCCCAGAAATTTCCGTGGGCACCGTGAATGCCGAACAATTTGGGCAACTGGGTGCTGGCAAGAAATAGCGCCACCCCGCACTTGAAGCCGACCATCACGCTCTCGGAAATAAAATTGATAATCGAGCCCGCCTTGGCCAGCCACGCGACAAACGCGATGAGCGCCACGAGCAAGGCCGTGGCCGCCGCCAGCGCACCGAACCGGTTCACATCCCCGCCCGCAATCCCGCCCAGCGACGAGCCGATGAGCAGGGAAATGGCGGAAGTGACTGTGATGGTGGTATGCCGGGAACTGCAGAACAGCCAGAAAACCAGCCCGCCAAACAAACACGCATAAAGTCCCGCCTCGGGTGGCAGGCTGGCCAGCGAAGCATCGCCCAATCCTGACGGCAGCAGGTAGGCGGCGAGCGTGATGCCGGCGACGACGTCCCCGCGCAGCCAGGTTTTATCATAACTGCGCAACCAGCCGAGTGCAGGAATCCATCGGGCCAGCGCGGGCGCGGGCTTGGTTGGGGAGTTTACGTTCACGAATTTTTCAAGCGGGTTGAACGGGCCGGTTCAGACACAAGGTGCCGATTGGCGGTTGGGCGGGGCCGTTGATTCTTTGTCCGGTAGAAAGCGCACGCACCCGGTGGCCAGTTCATAAATTGCGCCTACAATCCGAATGCGACCTTCAGCCAGCAAGGCGCGGGCGCCCGGAGCGGCCGCGAGCTGGCGCACGGACCATCGGACGTTTGCCTCCACGGCATGCTGCCATTGCACTTCAGCAGGAGCGGAGGGATTGATTCCTTCAAGCCCGGGCAGGATGACCTCCAGCAATTCGCCGATTGTTCCCGGCTCGGCGTGCCGGTGAAATTTCATTTTCAATGCGGCTTGCACGGCACCACAACCTTCGTGGCCAAGCACCACGAACAACGAGGTGTGCAGGTGCGCCAATGCATAGCCAAGGCTGCCGAGTATTTCCGCGGACACAACATTGCCGGCCACGCGGACGATGAACAGGTCGCCCAGTCCCTGATCAAACACCATTTCCGGCGGCACACGCGAATCGCTGCAGCCGAGAATGGTTGCGAACGGATATTGCGCTTGCGTGAGATCCGCAAGCTGACGGGGACTTGGCGGTTGTTGCACCGGCTCCCCGCGCACGAATCGTGCGTTCCCTTCGATGAGCCGCTGAAGCGCCTCGTCAGGGTTGATGGCTGGAATTCCGGTGTCCATGGGTCTGAGAGGTTTTGGCGGTCTTCGCATCCGTCGCTCCGCAACTTTCACATCGAAAACGTGACCACACCAAGGCCCCACGTCAAGATAAAGCCCGCGCGCTTGCAGATCGTTTCCATCACGTTGGTAAATGGCCGCGCCCAGCCAGTCGCGCAGTTGCCATTGGCGTCCGCCGGTTTCGATGAAAGGAAGACGCACATAACATTGCGCGGGCTTGGCCGGAAAAATTCACCGCTGCCAGCACTTTTTCACCGGCGGAATTTTGCCACGCAAAGGCGATGAAGTTTTCGGATGAAGAATTTCCATTCCACGCGGGAACGCATTCGAGCAACTGCCACTGCCCTGCTCGCACGACGGGCTGGCGCAAGATTTCGAGCAGCTGCGCGTAAAATGTTTTCAGTCCGGTGATTGACCGTTTCCTCCGGGGCGCGGACAAGATGAGGAGAAATGCGCTTGAGCCGGCCCTCAAATTGGCCCTGATGAAAAAATCGCAAGCCCGGCGAGAGAAACGTGACGATGGCAGCGGCTTTGTGAACTTCTTCCGAAAATGTGGCGGCGGCGCGCGGTTCGTCGTGGTTTTCGAGAAAGCGGGCGAGCTTGTTCTGATATTCCGGCGTGGCGCAGAAATGTTCACGCACGGGCCGGGCGTGGCCTTCGCGGAGGCGGTCATAGAGGCGCTTGTCGTAGGTGTAATCGAAGCCCTGCTGCTGAAGCGTCCATTCCAGATCCCAATAGACCTCGGCCATGAAACAAAAGCCGGGAGTCTTTTCGCGCACGCGGCGGATGGTGTCGGGCCAGAAGGGCAGCGCGGGCTTGCCCCAAGTGCGTTCAAATACTTCCGGCAGCACGAGCATGGCCATGTCGCAGCGCACGCCGTCGCACTGGCCGGCGATTCTCAACAACTCGCCAGCCATGGCTGCCTGCGTGGCGGGATTGGCGTAATTCAATTGCAGCGTGTCCGGCCAGCCGGGAAAATACGGGTCGCGTCCGTGGGCGAGCAGCAGGTCGCCGCGCTGGCGCTTGACCCAGATGTAATTCTTCGGCGCGCGGGCCAGATCCATTTCCGAACCTTGGATGAAGTATTCGGGATGCGTTTCCACCCACGGATGATCCAGCGCCATGTGGTTGGGCACGAAATCAAGCATCAGCTTCAGGCCGCGCTGGCGAAGCCGTTTTCGCAGCCGGGCCAGCGCCGCATCGCCGCCGAGATTTTCGGCGACGGTGTAACCAGTGATGGCAAAACCGGATCCGGCGATGTCTTCCTCGCGCAAATCGGGCAGCGTCTCCTGAAATTCCTTCCGCCACTCCGGGATTTTTCCGGGAACATTCACGACCGGCCGCGCCCGTTTGCCAGACGCTCAAAAACCAGACCCAGTCAAAGCCTGCCTCGGCGAGCCGGTCCAGTTCAACATCAGGAATGTCGTCAAGCGTCGCGGGACGGCTAAGTTTCCGCCCAATGTCCGTGAGCCAGACGCGGGTGTTAATTTGATAAAGCGAAGGATAGCGCGGCGTTTGCATGGGCCTGGTCATTTCATAAGCTGGTCCCGCACGCTGATGAACGCATCAGGGCCGACGCTGAATTCGCCGCGGAATGGATTGTCCATCGCCGCAGTTAGAAAGATGATCAGCCCGACAAGCACCGCGAGCAGGGTCACGATCAGGCGTTCCGCCCACTGACGTTCGCACACAAGCAGCCAGGTCATCATCAGTGATGAGGCCGCGCCGGCAAAGACCACAAACCAGATCATGCCCGGCATGCCACCGGTGACCGCCTGCAAGCGCATGCGCCGGGCCGCCGCCAGTTCGTTGTATTGCGTGAAGGCTTCCTGCAACGTGATCTTTTGAATCTCGCTGGTCGGCTCGGACGTGGTCAGGATATCCTGGACTTGCAGGAGGAACTCGTTGGCGCCGAGTGCAAGTTGCCCATGGCGCTGTGCCGGCCATGACTTGTCAATCAGAAAGTCGGCATAGTTTTTTAGCAAGGCCCGCAGTTCACTACGTTGAGGTTCGGAGAAAGTACTGACGTCACGATACAATGATCCCAGGCTTGCGGCCTCGTGCAATACCCGCATGTCAGTATCGCCGTGTGTCTGCCACGCCCCAACCGCGATCAGACCAAGAGTGATGCCATAGAACGCTCCGGCTGCCTGAACAATGTTTCCGACGATTTCGTTGATTCCAGGCGGCGGACCCACGATTCGGCGCACCAGCGGGCGCGTCAGCACCAGCCCTCCCACAGCGAACAGCACGCACACGCCCACTACCAACAGGCAGAAGGCCCAGCTTGGAATATCGTAAACCCAGTAGAACATGGTTTGCCGTAATCTGCTCCGTCGTCTTTTGAATGCGGGAGCAGGAAATGGATTGTTTATGCCGGTGCGGTGGTTGCAGTCTGAACACACCTCAGCGTAACGACAAGGACTGTTTTAGGTTTCATGAATGTGGTCATTCGGCAGGTGGTCGGGACGACGGTTCGCGGCAATTGTTGGTTTACGTAGCAACTTGACATATTTTCAACTTTCAGTTTCATGACTTTTGCGCCGAGCCTTTTGTTGAATCGGCGGAGACGATTGCTTCTCGAAGTAGGATTTTTTGCCGCCTTCGAGCATTTGTTCCGGCGTGAGCGTTGCAAACAGGTGCATGGCGCGAGCAATGACGCCCGTCCAGCCGGTCTGGTGATTCGCACCGAGGCCGGCACCGTTGTCGCCATGGAAATATTCGTAAAACTGAAGACAGTCGCGCCAGTGAGGGTCTTCCTGGAATTTTTGTTCGCCGCCGTTTGCCGGACGACGTCCCGACTTGTCCTTCAGGAACATGTTCGCCAGCCGCTGCGACAGATTTTCGGCGACTTGATACAGGTTCATTTTTTTGCCGGAGCCGGTGGGACATTCGATGGTGAACGTGTCGCCGTAGTAGGCGTAATACTGGAGCAGCGCGCGGATGATGAGCGCGTTGACGGGCATCCAGATGGGGCCGCGCCAGTTGGAGTTGCCACCGAACATGCCGGTGTCGGACTCGCCCGGCAGATACGGCACGCGAAATTCCTGCCCGCCGACATGGGTAACGAAGGGATGGTCGGCGTGGAAACGCGAGAGCGAGCGGACGCCGTAAGGGCTTAGAAATTCCTTTTCATCGAGCATCTTCGTCAACACACGGCGGAGTTTGGTCTCGTCGAGAATCGAGCCGAGAAAGCGTCCGTTCTGGCTCATCTTGCCGGGATCGTGGATGAAGGTGTTCAATTCCGGTCGTGCTTGCAGAAAATCTCTGAAGCGCTTCATCAGTTCAGGATATTTCTCCCGAAATTCACCGTCGAACACCGTAACCGCGCACAGCGGCAGCAGGCCAACCATTGAGCGGACTTTCAGCCGTTGTGCCGTGCCATCCGGCAACTGGAGCACGTCATAGAAGAATCCGTCCTCCTCGTCCCACATGCCGGTGTTGCCGCCGGCATGGATGGTGGCCGAGGCGATGGAAACAAAATGCTGGACAAACTTGAGCGCCATGTCGGCATAGGTCGGCTTATGCAGGGCGAGTTCCGTGGCGATCTCCAGCATGTTCAGGCTGAACAGCGCCATCCATGCCGTCCCGTCGGCCTGTTCCAGATAACCACCGGTGGGCAGTGGCGCGCTGCGGTCGAAAACGCCGATGTTGTCGAGCCCGAGAAAGCCGCCTTCAAAAGTATTTTTCCCGGAACGATCCTTGCGGTTGATCCACCAGGTGAAGTTGAGGAGCAGTTTTTGGAAATTGCGCTCCAGCCATTCAACATCGCCTTGTCCCGTGCGCGCCATTTCCAGACGATAGGTGAAGATGGTGGCCCACGGATGCACCGGCGGATTGACGTCGCCAAAATTCCATTCGTAGGCGGGAATCTGGCCGTTCGGATGGAGATATGTTTCCCGCAACATCAGGTCTATCTGCGATTTGCCGAAATCCACATCCACCAGCGTCAGTGGCAGCACGTGGAACGCAAGATCCCAGGCGGCATACCACGGATACTCCCACTTGTCCGGCATGGAGATGATATCGGCATTATACATGTGATGCCACTGACCGTTGCGCGGTGCGGGCCGGCTGCCGGGAGAAAACGGATCGCTGCCGCGCTCCTCCAGCCAGCGGTTCACGTCAAAATAATAAAACTGTTTGGACCACATCATCCCGGCCAGGGCCTGACGCATCACATTGGCCGCGTCGGCATTAAGCGAAGACGGAATGACCGACTTGTAAAATTCATCCGCCTCGTCCCGCCGCGCTTTGAACACTTCGTCGAAATGACGACCGAACGCGCTGTTGCCCGGCCCGTAAGCCTGTGCCAAATCACCGGGCGCAATATCGCTCAAGCGCAGGCGAACGACCTCGCTTTTGCCGGCGGGAATCGTCACGCGATAATGCGCGGCGGCCTTCGTGCCAGTCTGCTTCGGGTTGACCGCTTTGCCGTGGCCGTGGACGATGAAATTATTGAAAGCATCCTTGACGTAAGGCGTGCGATTTTCGCCGCCGAAAAGTTTTCGCGCGTTGGTGTCGTTTTCCGTGAACAGCAACGCCGCCTTGCCATCGCAATAAAGCTGGCGTTCGCCCAAGTCCATTTCGGTTCACGCGCACGACGCCAGGCTGGCCGGCCAGCGCTTCGAAGAACCGGGCGTGGATTTTCGCGGCCCCACGACCAGCGATTACGGAACCAGAGCGTGGGCAGCAGATGGATTTCCGCCGCCTCAGGGCCGCGGTTGTGGACGGTGATCTCGATCAGGATATCCTCGGGCGATTCCTTGGCGTATTCCACGAACACATCGAAATAGCGGTTCTGGTCAAACACGCCGGTGTTGAGCAACTCATACTCGAATTCGTTACGACTGCGGTTGCGGTTGGTTCTGACAAGCTGGTCGTAGGGATAAGCCGCCTGCGGATACTTGTAGAGCTACTTCATGTAGGAATGCGTCGGCGTGCTGTCGAGGTAGAAATAATATTCCTTCACATCCTCGCCGTGGTTGCCCTCGCTATTGGTCAGGCCGAACAGGCGCTCCTTGAGGATCGGATCCTTGCCGTTCCATAGCGCGAGCGCAAAGCAGAGCCGCTGCTTGTCATCGGAAATGCCCGCCAGACCATCCTCCCCCCAGTGGTAAGCGCGGGAACGGGACTGGTCATGGGTGAAATAGTCCCAAGCGTTGCCGCTGTCGCTGTAATCCTCACGGACGGTACCCCACTGGCGTTCGCTCAAGTAAGGCCCCCATTTTTTCCAAGGCGTGCGCGGGTCGCGTGCGGCGGCCAGTCGTTGTTGTTCGGGATTCATATAAGTTGCCTTGGTTTTATTTTTTAATTTCGTTTCAATGGCTGAATTTTCGATGTTAGCGAAAAAGACGGATGTTGGAC
The DNA here is from genome assembly GCA_963708525.1 of uncultured Verrucomicrobiae bacterium. Lineage (GTDB taxonomy): Bacteria > Verrucomicrobiota > Verrucomicrobiia > Limisphaerales > UBA11358 > UBA11358. Next base: position 85,441 of record CAVPTH010000001.1, read on the forward strand.
CGGGATTGAATATTCATCGCGGCGGGGTGGCAGCCGGGGCGGCACGTAACCGGTTCATTTCCTCCGGGGTCCGGACGATCCGTTCGCCATAGAGGATGCAATTGAAGAACATTCGCCCCACCCAATCCTTGGTCACAAACGCGTTGCTGCCCGGCACCTCCCCGGTCGAGGCCACAACGTCCTTGTCCAAATCAATCACCTCCAGCCGAAGCTGGCTGAGCTGCTCAAAACCAGGGTTGGTGAGGTCCGTGTCGGCGGAAAAGAGCATGACCTTGCGACCGGTTTCCCAGAAAGCCCAAACGTCATTGCAGACGCTGGAAACGGGCGCCACATAAAAAATCTGATCCTCCGTGAAGGGAGCGGGATGAGCTTTGTAGAGATAGTCCAAGGCTAATTTCCGGGCGGCAGCCCGCAGGCTGTCGCTCATCGCCACCCGGTTGGTCCGCGAATCAAACAAGTGATCTTGCACCTCCGCCAAGGGGTAGCTGATCACCTGGTAGTGAGAGCGGGAGGCGGGCGGATTGAGTTGCCGGGTCACGCGATCGACCTTGAAGGAGCGGTTCACGATCGCGAGGCTCATTTCGGGAATCTTGTAATCGGAGCGTTTCAGTTCAACACAGGTATTCACCGCCGGGATCCACATCTCGGCATATTCGCTGTGATCCCCGGCATCCAACGTTGGATATAACGGGCGCACCCAGATTTCGAGCGTGTCCACTTTGCCCGCCGCCAAAACATAGGACTGGTCAAAGTGCCAGCGATAAAGATATTCCAACACAGCAAAGACAAAGGGCTTTTCCTGGAGCTGGGCGAGCTCCGCGTTTGTCTCCGGGTGGTCGACCGCAGAATTCTGGGTTGGGTTTGGCGAAGAGACGCAGCCGGTCAGAGCCAGCGTCCCGACCATGCAGACGAACAAGAAAGGTAATTTCATTTTTTTGCCTCCAGAGTATAGAAACGGTTGCCGCCCAGTGAGCCTTGATCGGCGTCCGGGATGCGAACATATGCGCCGCCGGGATCAAATCTCCGCTCATCCGTCATCCAGGCGTAACCATGACCGGTGACGCGCGTCGAGTTGATCTTGCGCAAGTCGGCAAAGAGATCTTTGCTGGCCGGGCCGGACTTAAAGTATTGGCGGGACAGGTTCTGGGCGTAAAGGAGCATCCGGGCCATCTTGCCCGGTTCACCTTGGTTGGCGATATTCAGCAAATAATTCACGCGCTCATGCACCCGCGGCGTGGCGACCGGGTCCCCATCGGCATCCTCGTAGAAGCCGTCCACCTGTCCCCTGACTCCGCCCGCAGTCATCACGTCAATCACACTGCGCGTCTCTACTGCAGCCACCTGCCGCTGGCGATAGCCGGGTGGAATGACCAAGGCGCGGCAATGCAACACCCACAACACGGATAGCATGCAATTTTTGCTTTCTTCCTCGCTAGTGTAGCGCTTTTCCCCGGGAAATGCCGCTTCGTTGATCAGCAGCAAAGCCACATAACCCTCCGGGGTGGAGGGGGAATCCAGTTCAACATTTGCGCCCCGAGCCAGCCAGCCGCCCAGAAGCAGGCTCGAGACCACCAGGACGAGGCCGGGCGTCGCGACACGACTTCGAATTGCTGGAATCACGTTTTCCATATCAGGCAGCGGCCGATTTTTGAAATGTCTCCATGACGCCGGCAACCGGGCCGGTGGCGGGTGTGATGTCGGCCGATTCCAACTACCCATTGAGCCGACAAAAGCGTGGAAGTTGGCGGAGAGAACGTGTTCATGATTTCCTTCCGTCCGTTGACGGCGGCGTTTCGGCCGCGGCCGGGATCGCAACATTTTCCGCCCGCAAAACCCACGCCCGCAGCAGCGTGAAAGTCACGGCAAGAATCACCGGACCGATGAACAGGCCGATGATGCCGAAACCGATCAAGCCGCCAATGACGCCGGTGATGATGAGCAGCATCGGCAGGTCCACCCCTTTGCGGATGAGCACCGGGCGGAGAAAATTATCAATGGTGCCGACAAAAATCGACCATACCGTGAACAGGGAACCGGCCACGTTATGACCGCTATGAAACAACCAGATGGCGGCAGGAATCAGCACCAGCGCCGGCCCGACTTGCGCGATGCAGAGCATCAGCATCAACGCCGTGAGCAGCATGGCGGCGGGCACGCCGGCAAAAAAGAGGCCGATCCCGCCGAGCGAGGACTGCACGAGTGCCGTGACCACGATCCCCAGCGCGACTCCGCGGATGGCCTTCGCCGACAAAACGGCCACCTCATCCCCCGACTGGCTGGCGAGCCGGCGGGCGAACTTTCGGATGCCGCTTGCCGCGGTTTCGCCATGGGCATAAAGCACGGCGGCGATGCCGATGCTCAAGAGGAAGTTCAGCACGAGCAGGCTGAAGTTGCCCGCCTGGCTCACGAACCAAGCGACCAGCTTGCTGGCATACGGAGCCAGCATTTTGGAAAGATCCTCCGAACTGATGGCAGCCAGGCGCTGCCAGTGTTCGATGAGGGAACCGCCGACCACCGGAATTTTTCCGAGCCAGGCCGGTGGCGGCGGAATATTGACGTTGGACAACGATTTGAACCAGCCCACGATTTCATCGGACCGGTCAAGGATGGTCAGGACGGCGAAGCAGATCGGGACAATCAAAACCAGCAACAAGAGGACAGTCATCACCAGCACGGCCAGCCAGCGCCTGCCCCAAAGCCGCGCCTGCAGCTTGAGAAAGAACGGCCAGGTGGCGATGACAATCATGGCGGCCCACAACAGCGACGTGAGAAACGGGCGCATGATCCAGAAACACGCGGCGATCAGGATGCCAATGAACAGCACCGCCAGCGTGATGCGCGTCAGGTCGGATGAATTGTTTTGGGTCACGACTGAATTGTCAGATCAAAGCCGGATGCAAGTTTTTGCGAAGGGGTTTCATGGCATTAGCGCCGCCCGCCCCGCCGGGCCGCGGGTCTTGGGGCGGAAGGTATTGAGGGCATTGGCCGCGGTGACGGCCTTGAAACCTCGGGCGGCGGCGCTATAGGATGCGTGGGGCGCAAACCGTTGTCCGGCCGCTCACCACATGGCGGCGGGACAACGATGCACATCATCGATAACCGCCGTAATACCACGGGTCATAGAATCCGGTGCCATAATAAACACTGCCACTGACGTTGCCGCCACCAGTGCTTTCACATCCGGCGGACGCACCAAACGCCAGCAACAACGGCATCAAATATTTTAGATAATTACCGGTGATTTTCATGGGGTCTTTCCTCCTTCGGCAGGCTGGCCGTTCCATTCCAGGATCCCGATGGCGGCGCCGGTTGGATCGGCGATCAGCGCCACCCTGCCGTCGAGGAGTTCCGGCTTCGGTTCAACCAGGATCTTGCCGCCGAGTTCCCTGGCCTTTGCCACCGACTCGCTGACGTTCGACACCCGCACAAACGGCAGCCAGTTCGGAGTGACCCGCGCGTCGTCGGTTCGAATCGTCCGGACAGTGGCGCGCGCGTATCCTTTGCTCGTCAGCACGTAATCACTCTGCCGGTTGGTCGCGTTGTTCTCGACAATGTCATAGCCACCCACGGCGCGGTAGAATTCGGACGCCTTTTTCGCATCGCGGCTCAACAGTTGGATCCAAATCCAGTCTCCCGGGTCGGCCAGAAAATCCTCCGGATCGCCAGAACTGGATTTGACCACACCGAATATTGCACCCTCGGCATCGGCGAACACCGCCTGCTCGCCCCGGTCGGGCAGCTTCTTCGGCGCCGCCAGTTCGCGCCCACCCGCCTTCAGCACGGCGTTCCGTGCCTTGTCAACATTGGCGACCGAGATGTAGCCGAACCAGCGTGGCTTGGCCTGCGGCTGGTCCGCCGGTCGTGGACGCTGAAACATCCCGCAGATGGGCCGATCATCGTTCTTCGCGATGATGTAGCCGCCGTAGTCGGAAAATGACCAGCCAAAGAGCGCGCCATAGAATTTCCGGGCGGCGGCTACGTCGTCGGTGACGAGGTCGGCCCAGACGAATTTGCCGGGCAGCCGCGGATTGTCAGACACGGTGGTGAGGGGCGGGAGTGTCGGTGGCTGGGTTCCTTGTGCATACCCAATCTCCATCGCCAGCATCAGGGTCATTAGCACCGCGAGCGGGGCATGATCTATCAGAAAAGACCGGTGTGCATGTGTTGTGACTCATGGTTGTCCGTCGAAAATAATTGGAATGACTTCAGTTAGAACAGAAAATTGCAGTAGAGCATCAGGCCTCCGTAGGTGACGTCCACTTCGCCGGTAAAATTTGCCCCGGGATAACTTGAACTGTCGCCGCTGCCTTGTACATAAGCAGAGAAACTGGTGTAGCCCAGACCAAAACCCACATGGTCCCAAGGACGGTACTCCAAGGCGATATTGGCATCGTAGAGGGATCCTTTGAAGTCTGAAATTTGGATATACATGGCATCCAATCCGGCAGTCAAGTAGAGATTACGAGTCAACAGAAAATCCGTGCGCAACGCAAGCGTCGGCAGGGGAAGGGTGACATCCGCGCCTTCGAATATTGCCGGCCGTTGACGATTGATGCTGTACTTCAGGGGCAAAATATAGACCCCCAATCCAGCCGCGATTCTCATCCGGTCATCTTGGAGAAACGCATAGGAATAGGTGGTGCGGATAATGTCAAAATTGAATACCGTGTTCAAATTGGACCCGCTGGCAACGTGACATCTCCGATCACAATGTCCTCGTCAACAACGCCATGGCCGCTGCGATGGTAAGCCGCGTAGGTGAAATCAATCTGGTTGCGCCGGGACTCTCCGGGGCGGTACAGGGCATTCAGTTGGAAGACGGTGAGTTCGGTTTGCAGGTTAAGCAGTTTCTCGGCATCGGCAGTGACACCGAGGTTGTTCGCGCCAAGTGACAAAGTACTATTAAAGACCGCCACCATGCCGCCGACCGAAACAGACCCTTTTTCCCAGGGCAAAACGGGCTCTTTTGGCTGAGCACCGTCAAGTTCGTCAGCAGCCAAGCAATGGAAGACCAGACCCGGCACCAGCGCGCCGACCAGCAGCGGGAGCATGGGTTTAATGATTTTCACAAACTAGCATTTGGCATGGTGCCGGGGTGTTGATGGACTTGAACCACTTGGCGCGCGGCGGCGGATCCATTGGAAATTCTTTCCTCTTGAGGCAGGTCGCGCGCGGCAACAAGTTGTTGTTGCAAATGGCTCATGATGTTTTGCCGATGGGTTCCACCGCACCTTCGTCCGCCTGGAATTCCGTCACCGTGCCCTTCATTTTGGTTTAGTCATCTGCCGGAAGACGCTCATTCAGCGGCTTTCTTCTCCACCTTTTCCAGCGAGACCGCCAATGCCTCGGTGTAAACGATCACAACCGTGTCGCCGATGTGGACTTTGGTCAGGCGCTCCGGGTCGGCCACACGGGCGGTGAGGTAATTACCCATCGGCCCTTTGACCGTGACCGTTTGATCCGGACGATTCAATGCTTCAATGGTGGTCACGACCTTGAGCTGGCGTGCGACTCCACCAGCCGGGGCTGATTCACCTGGGGCGCGGCCGCCGGCGTCCATGATAACCAGCGGATGCTGTGCCTCTTCGGCCGTGGGCGGGCGAACCTCGGCGGCCACGGCAACCAGGTAATCCACCCGCACATTATCGCCTACTTTGACCTCATCCAACCGCTTCACCGCCGGGCCAGCCTCGACGGTGACTTCGTTTCCCTGCGGGCCCTTCAAGGTGACTTCCCGGGTGGCAAGATTCACGGCGGTCACTTCGGCCGTCAGGCTCGCGTGCATGGCTTCAGCGCGGCCCATTGGACGGTTTGGGGCCGCCGTTTCCTGTGCCAACAGGCTCGGACCCTGGCCGGCGGTTAGCAATGTTACAATGGCGATCGTATAACGGAATGATGTGTTCATAATTACTATATGTTGTTTGCTTGTTTGTTTGTTGATGGTTTTGAGTTCAATACTTCTCCGGTACAAATTTTCGGTCTTTGAGCGTGGCTTGGTCGTCGTAGGCGCCTTTCATCAAGCGCTTGGGCAATTTGATTTCCACCCGCGGCACCTTCTTGTGGGGAATGAGCTTCAGCAGGTGATGAATACAGTTTAATCGTGCTCGTTTTTTGTCATCCGAGACCAATATGTGCCAGGGTGCCCACTTGGTGTCCGTGGCTTTGAGCATCATGTCCCGGGCGCGGGAATACTCAAACCATTTGGTGCGCGACGGCAGGTCCATCGGACTCAACTTCCACTGGCGGATCGGATCGGTGATGCGCGCCTCGAAACGCCGCTTTTGTTCCTTGTCGCTCACCTCGAGCCAGAACTTGATGAGGATGATCCCGCCATCCACGATATATTTCTCGATCTCGGGGCAGCGTTCAAGAAACAGCCGGTGCTGCTCCTTGCTGCAAAAGCCCATGACGTACTCCACGCCGGCGCGGTTGTACCAGCTGCGGTCGAAGATCACGACTTCGCCCGCCGCCGGGAAATGCGCCATGTAACGCTGGATGTACATCTGCGATTTCTCCCGATCCGACGGCGCGGGCAGCGCCACCACGCGGAACACACGCGGGCTTACCCGTTCGGTGATGGCACGGATGGTGCCGCCCTTGCCCGCCCCATCGCGGCCCTCGAAAATGATGATCACGCGCAGTCCCTTGTGTTTCACCCAGTCCTGAAGCTGGCATAACTCGGCCTGGAGCTTGCGCAGTTCCTTCGCATATTTCTTATTCTTCAATTTGTTCTTCTGGTCGGTGTCGGGTTTTGTACTCATGGCATCTCGCATTTTTGTGATTTTTTCGCGGTCTGGATCAATTCGCCGTCACCTGCGTTTGATTCGTGGACAACATTTCAAAACTGCCACCCAGCACGAGATGCAGATTTGCGCGTTGGCTCAGTTGTTCGCTCTGAACACGCAACCCGGCAAGTCGCGCGGCATAAACATTCAACTGTTGTTGCTGCACACTGCGCAGGTCAATTCTGCCAACGCGATACGAAGTCTGGGCCAGATCAAGGGCGCGCTGCTGGTCGGCAATCGTCTGGTCCAGCAACTGTGCACGTTCCGCCAGGTTCTGACCGGCGGCCAGGGCGTTCTCAACATCACCGATGGCCCGCAACGCCATGGCGGCATATTGGGCCACGGCTTCCTTTTGTTCAAGTGTGCGGATTTGCACCTGCGCCGTGAGCGCGCCGCCGGTGTAAATCGGGGCGACCAGCCGGCCGCCGAATCCACCCACGGGATTCTGGTAGTCAGATTTGAGCTGGATGACATCGCTGTCGATGGCGGAGATGCTGGCGTTGAGAACAATGCGCGGCAGGCGCGCGGCCTTGGCTTCGCCGACCCGGTTGAACGCCGCCGCCACGCGCCGCTCGGCGGCAATCATGTCTGGCCGGCGCTCCAGCGATTCCAGCGGCATGCCGACGGGCACCGGTCCGGGCAGCGGCGGGAGACTTTCGTGCGCCGCCAATTCGGCGGACGGATAGCGTCCCAAGAGGAGTTCCAGCGCCCGCAAAGCCTGCTGATGAGCAAGGCCAACTTGTTTCGCCGTGTCCTGAAAAGTGCCCAGATTCGCCCGCGCCAAGGCAACATCCTGTTCACTGCCGGCACCCACCTGCTGGCGCTGTTCGGCAAGCGTGGCCAAACTTTCAGAGGATTTCACCATGTCGGCGGCCAGTTGCATTTGCAACCATGTTTCACTGGCGGTGAACCAACTTTTGGCCGTGGTCGCCGCGAGTGACTGGCGGGCAAATTGAAAATCCGCCTGTGCAGAGGCGTAGGTTGCCTGCGCGGCATTGCGGGAATAACGCATCCGGGCCCAGAGATCCGGTTCCCATGAGGCGGCAAGCATGATGCCTTGCAAGGCCGAACTCACATCACTGCCGCCGCCGCCTTTGAAGCCGCCGGTGCCGGCGATGTTCAACTGCGGACGCAACGCGGCCTTGGCGAGTTCGACGTATTGTTCGGCCTGCTCGACGCGCGCCGCGCTGACCCGCAGGTCCGGATTGTTGGTCAAGGCTTCACGGACAAGCGCATTGAGTTGTTCGTCATTGAAGGTGGCGAGCCAGTTGTCCTGAATCAGGTTTGTGTTGCCGCCCGCTTTCCACGCGTTGGTCAAGGCGATGTTCGGGAGCGCCTGCTGTTGAATTTCTGCGGGCGACGGTGGCGACTTGGTCCGGCAGCCGGCAAGCAGAGCCGCCACCCATACTGTGAAGATCATGAATTGAAGCCGTTGCATGGTGACCTTAATGCATTTTGAGAATCAGCCAGTTCAGTTTCGCACTGATGCGAACAATGACCTTGCGGATGATATGAATCATGTGTCCACTGTCGGTGTAAACGGCACCGGAGCCGATCGCGCCCGCGGCGAGGAACAGATTCGTATCTTTGCCGTCAGGCAGCAGCCGGACCGCCAGGCACTGCGGCGGAATGGGGGCGACACCGCCGGCCCCATTCATGGTGCCAATCGGCAGCTGGCCCTGGGCGGTGGCCCACATGATTGAGTCCACCTTGCACTTTACCACACGGCCGGGATACATCTGGAAAGCAACTTCCGCTTCCTGGCCCGGCTTGATTTTGCGGACTTCGTTCTGATGGTAGATGGCGATGATCCACTGTTCATCCTCCACGAAATTCATGGCGGGAACCATCGGCAGCGGCACGGCCATGGCGCCGGGCCGGAGCGTGAGCGCGACCACGGTTCCGTTGGCGGGAGCTCGATAAGTCGTCTGGCTCAATTCCCACCTGGCATTGGCCAGTTGTGCCTCGGCGCTCGCAATCTGGGCCTTCACACTGGCGACTTCGTCCTGCTCGCCCTCGGGCGTCTTGGCACCCAGTTTCTCCTGGGCCTGCGCTTCGGCAGCCACCGTCGAAGCAAATTGACCTTCGAGATTCTGCACGTCCGCCTGGGCTTGCTCGTAATCGAACTTGGTGCCGGCACCGGAGTCGGCCAGTTCCTTATATTGCTGCAAACGCATCCGCGCGAGGTCCAATTTCGACGCCAAGGCTTCCTTCTGGCCGGTCGCACTTTTCAACTGCTCTCCCAGATTGCGCGAATTGGCCTCCGCCGTGACGAGTTGAACTTGAAGTTGTGTGAGCTGCGCCTCGTTATTTTTGACAGCGATCTCGAAAGGCGTCGGGTCCACCTTGAACAGCACGTCGCCCTTCTTGATGGGACGATTCGGCTCGATCGGCACTTCAACGACCAGTCCGCGTACGGGCGGGTTGATGGGCACCACATAATTGATCACGCGCACGTCATGCGACGACGGGGCCACGATGTTCAGCAGGAGGATCAGGATCGTCAGTCCAACGACGGGTATGGTCACGGTGATGACCTGGCTGACAATGTTCCACGGCAGCCACTTGAACTTGAAAAAGATCAACCAAGCGAAAAACGAGTAGATGCCAAGCAGTAATATTTCCATAGGTCAGGCCTTTCCTCCGTCTGCGGCGGAACCGCCCTCCAGCTTGCTTTCAAGTTCGGCGACCCGGCGACGCAACAGCTCAACCTCGTTTTCCGTCTTTTCAATTTCAGCTTTTTCGTGTTCCAATTCCTCCATCACGTCGGTGCCGTAAGCCATCTTGTGCAGCACCGGCTTGGTGTACGCCCAGAGCCAGGCCAGGGGCCAGAGCAGTCCGCCAAATGCCAGCGAGAGCAGGCACAAGCACTGAATGGCCTTGGTTTGCGGATGTTTTTTCCTTTCGGCAATTTTCTCGGGGAGAATGTGAACCAACAGGAATACGGTGACGCCTATTATCGGGGCAATGATCAACACAACCCAGGTAAGCACATCGGCGGCCGTGTCAAGGGCTTCTCCTTTGAAAATCGAGGCATGGACGGGCGACGGCAGCAACATCAACCACGCCAGCAGCGTACCGGTCAACCACCGGAAGGCAGCGGGACCCTTTCTGGCCGGGGGAGATATCATCATTTGCTTCATGCGGGGCTTGTTCATGCGCATTCGTGCAGTGGAAGTCAAGTGCGATCAGGTTTCATTTCGATGGTGGCGGATCTGGCGGTTCTTGCCAGAGAGGTCGTGACTTCCAGTTGAACTGGATTGCCAGCACGCGGAGGACGAAGGTCACTCCGATGGCAATGCCCGCGGCTTTGGTCGCCTCCATCTTGGACTGCACGGCCAGCACTGCGAACAACACACAGCCAGCGATGGCGGCCAGCACGTAAAACTGCCCCGGCTTGAGCAGCAGGGGTTCTTCGCGCACGAGAATATCGCGCAACAAACCGCCGCCCGCCGCGTTGATGACGCCCACCAGGATGGCCGAGCCCTCGGTCAGTCCCGCATCCAAGGATTTCTGCACGCCCACGACCGCGTATGCGCCCAGGCCCAGCGCATCAATCCAGGCAATGATTTTGTTGAAACGAAAGATATGTCCCCGAAAGAGGACGGTTATCACACACGCCAAAACCACCACCGTCATGTAACCCGCGTGGGTCGTTACCGCGGGCGGACCTTGCTGGATGAAGATTCCATCGCGAATCAATCCGCCGCCAACCGCGGTGACAAACACAAGGGCAAAAAGGCCGATCACGTCGTAGCCGCGCTTCATCGCCGCCAACCCGCCGGTTAGTCCGAACAACAAAGTGGCGGCCAGATCGATTTCGATCGGTAATGTGAATTCTCCTTTGAGCATGAGGCGATTTCGTTTGATCTTTGGCCGCAGGGAACATTGCCTGAATGAGTTCGCGGTGGCCGGGGGCGCACGGATTCGCGCACGCCCCCGCAATGATCATTTAGAACAACGAGTAAACCAGGCCGGTTTGAACCCGCCATACGTCCCCGTACCCTCCGCTGGCTTCGACTTTATAGCCATAAAGGCATTCGAACCCGACGCTCAAGCGCTTGCGCAACTGCCACACGAGGTTCAAGCTGGTATAATAGGTCTCGTGATAGGCTTGTGGAGTCTCTTGCTGTTCATTCTGCAGCTGCACAAAGCCAAATGTCCCCGTCGAGCGAAACTTGTCGGACCACTGATGCGTATAACCGACCATCGGCGCGAGGTAAGGCAACGCTTTTAATTGTCCGGCATTATTCCAGGCGGCATCACCACCGTTGAAACCCGAATACGTGAAGTTGTCGTTGCAAAACTCGAAGATACCCTGGCCATAGGTGAGTTGCGCCTGAATCGAATCATGCTCAAACACATTCAGGCTGGTGGACAGGTTGAGTCCCCAGCCAAACACATTTTGCTGGCCAAATGTGGGGCTGTTGGCGCCGATATCGCTGAAGATGGTCGCAAACTGCACGTGCCCCCGCTTGGCATCCTCCCAGCGGATATTGAAACCGCCGTCGGGTAAATGTTGGACCCCGAAGGCGTTCGTGGCAATGTTCACGTTGTCAACTTGCGAGGAAGGCTGTTGCACACCAAAGTTTACCTGCCATTTGTCGCCCAGCGGCACCATGTAACGCACGGTTGCCTGACGGGCAAAGATCATCGAGTTTGGCCCCTCGAAATCCACGGTGTCGGGCCAGACGTCCGGGTCCTCAAAAATACTGTAGGTGAACCCGGCGGTGACGTTGTAGAACTGCCCGTACAATTGCTTGAGCCGGTAACTCATCCCGGTGCCGCTCCCGAAGAAGTCGTTGTTGTAATAAAAGCGGAAGTCGCCCGGAATGTTCGGGGCGCGCACGTCCATGCTCAACGAAGAACCCTTGGCGGTCATGTTGAACTGCTCGCCGCCCCCGGCTCGCCGACGTGCCCCTGATCGGGATCGTCGCCGTGACGAAACGGTCGGCGTTGCCAGAATTCCGGTTGTCTTCCATCATGTCCACACGAGGCTTGGCATTCAACTTCATGAGCGCCGGTGTGTTCGGGATGGGGAAGAAACCATAATATTTCGGATCCAGCGTAAGGTCATTCAATCGTTGCGCCGCCTCCTGCTGGTCGTTCATGTTACTGGCGGTCGGTGACCTGAGCTTGAATGTGGCGTGAGGGGCTGGCTTGGCGGTGGAAACATGATTCCCCCCGCCGCATTGGTTGCCGTCGCCGGTGCCGCGGCTTTCTCCGCCTCAAGTTCGGCGATCTTTTTTCTGCATGTCTTCCATGCTCTTTTGCATCGCCTGCATGTTGGCTTTGAGGGCGTCGATATCGGTTGACTGCGCCCGGCTGTTGAGGCTGCTGGCGGCAAGCAAGGCGCCGATCACCACTAATGATGTTAACGTTACTCTGTTCATAATTATTTTTGCGGTTGAGGGTTCACTTGGTCGAGCCGAAAATGTCCAGATCCAGTGAGTCAATGATGTAGTTGATGGCTTTGGTGGCGCGCACGCTGTTGCCGGCTTCATTCACCGGCGGGGAAAAGCCAACGATGGCCATCTTGCCCGGAACCACGGCGACGATACCGCCGCCGACGCCCGTCTTGGCCGGCAGCCCGGAGGAATACGCCCACGCGCCGGATTCATCGTAAAAGCCCGCCATCATCATGACCGCGAGCACGCGCGGAACATGCTTCGAGTCGAGGCATCGCTCCTTGGTGATGGGGTTGACGCCGCCGTCAGCGAGCGTGGCACCCATGACGGCCAGCTCCTTGGCCGTCACGCCGATCGAGCATTGCTTGGTGTAAACATCCGTCGCCTCGGGCGGGTCGCAGAAGAGATTCCCATTATTAAAGAGAATCCACGCGATGCCGCGATTGCGGAAATTGCTGTCGGATTCGGATTTATAAACCTCATCAATGAGCTTGAGCGGCTCGCCGGCGAACTTGCTTTGGTAGGTGAGAATTTTGTCCCAGCGTTCGGCGGCACTGCTGGCTTTCACCAGACTGACGGATGCCATCGCGCCGGCATTGACCAGCGGATTAACTGCTTTGTTGTTGTTCATGCCCAAGCGCCACCACGGAATTGAACGGCATGCCGGTCGGTTCTACTCCGATCTTTTCGAGCACTGCCTCTTCGCCCGATTCCTGCATGACTTGGCACAGGGTGAATACCTTGGAACACGACTGGATCGAAAAAGCATAATTCACATCGCCGGCGGTGAACACCTGGCCATCGATCGTGACAATGGCGACGCCGAACAGATTCGACGAAACGCTGGCGAGGTATGGTATGTAATCGGCGTTTTTGCCGGTGTGATCGTCTTTGAACTTGGCGTAAGCCTCATCCACCACACGTTGCAAATCAGTGGCGCCCGGCAAGCCCGCCGAACCTGGCGATGCGATGCTGACCGCCGCCGGGGCCGGTGGCGCGCTGGATTGTTTGGCAGGCTGGGCGTGGACGCAACTGGTCAACCCGGCCACCGCGACGATCATGACGGCCCCATGGAACCGGCGGATGAATCTGTTGGCATTCTTCGCTTTCATACTTTTACCTTTTTGGTTGTGATTGACTTGCGCAATCATCGGTTTCAGATTTCAATGGCTTAATACTCCACAAAATACTCCTGCAGCTTCTTTGGGTCTTCGGTCTGCATGAGCCCCAGCATCAAGAGAATGCGAGCCTTCTGCGCGCTCAACTCCATGCCGGCGATGAAGCCGAGCTTGTCGTCGTTCACCTCGACGTTGCGGTCCACCACGCCGCTGCCGGTGCGTGAGCAACGCACCACCGCCACGCCCTTCTTGGCCGCCTGCTCCAGTGCGGCCAGCGCGGCGTCCGTCGTGTTCCCGTCGCCCACGCCGTCGAGCACAATGCCTTTCACGCCCTTCGCAACGAGCGCATCAATCATGTCGCCACCCAGATTCGCGTAGGAATAAACGATGTCCACGCGCGGCAGGTCGCTGGCACTCTTGCCGTCCACGGAGAATTCACTCTTGGTGCTGTGGCGGGTGGTGTTCATCGAATAGAAGAACGCCTTGCCGGTGTTCATCATCCCGGCGATGCCGCGATTCGGCGACTGGAAGGTGTCCATCCGCGTAGTGTGCATCTTCTGCGCCTCGCGGGCGTAATGGATGGTGTCGTTGAGCACCACCAGCGGCCCGCGGCCCGCGGCCTCGGGGTTGGCGGCGAGCGCGACGGCGTTGTAGAGGTTGATCGGGCCGTCGGCACTGATCGCCGTGGCGGGACGCATCGAGCCAACGAGCACCACCGGTTTGTCGCTCTTCACGACGAGACTAAGGAAATAAGCCGTCTCTTCCATCGTGTCCGTGCCATGGGTGATGACGATGCCGTCCACGTCATCTTGTGCGAGCAGTTCATTGCAACGGGCGGCGAGTTTGAGCCAGACTTCGTGATTCATCGTCTGGCTGCCGATATTGGCGATCTGTTCGCCGGATAAGATGGCAACGTTTGTAAGCTGGGGCACGGCCTTGATGAGGTCGTCCACGGAGAATGTCCCGGACTTGTAACCGGCGTCCGACTGCGCGGCCTGTGCGCCGGCAATGGTGCCGCCGGTGGCGAGGACTTTGATTTTCGGTTTGGGCTGATCGGCATTGGCTGGAAAAATCAAGGCCATCGCCGTCACCAGACAGATCAGGTATTTGGTCATTTTCATAGTTTTTGTTGGTTTGTTCGTTTACGTTTTTTAACTTTACGAATGCGTCGATTGAAATTTATTGGTTGGTCTTCTACTTCGCGGCCTGCCATTCCGCCACGTAGGCTTCCGCCGTCTTCCGCAGATACTGGCCGATTTTCGGATAAGTTGCCTCGGCGAGATTGGCGAGCGACACGCGGACGGACCATGCCGGTCCGCCAAAGCCGCCGCCGGGCATCAGCACGATGCCGGAATGCTCGGCCAGCCGGAAAAGCACGTCGATGCACTCATAGTTCTTTCGGAGGAATTTGGCGAAAGCCGGGCCGTACTCTTTTTCGGCCCAAACCATCAGGTCCAGCTCAACGTAATAGAAGGCCCGCGTGCTGTCCTCCGGCAGGGTCAGTCCCAACCCGTCGAACAGCGCATGCCACCGGCGGCGACAGATGAGCTGGCAGAGGTTCTTGTAGCTGTCCGCCTTGTCGAGCAGTGTGAAGGACGAGAACAGCATCATCTGGATTTGCGACGGCAATGACAAACCAGCCGTGTGGTTCAGCGCCACCATCCGGCTGTCCGCCACCATGCGGTCGATGAATTTGACTCTCTCGGGTGTGAGCGTGATGGGGCTGTACCGGTGGTTCAGCTTGGCGCGCACCTTGGCGGGCAGCTTCGCAATCATCTTGTCGAAGATGTTGTTCTGGTGGACGGCCACCACCCCCAGACGCCAGCCGGTGCAGCCAAAATGCTTCGAGTAGGAATAGACACAGATCGTGTTCTGCGGCAGTTCGGCCATCGCCGAGCGGAAACCCGGCACGAACGTCCCGTACACATCGTCGGTAATGATGATCAAATCGGGCCGTTTCGTCTTGACCAGTTTCACGAGGTGGCGCATTGCCTTGCCGCTCACGGCCGTGGACGGCGGGTTGCTGGGATTGACGAGGAAGAATGCCTTCACCCGCTTGTCGGCAAGCTTGTCGATCTCCGCTTCCGAATATTGCCAGGTGTGGCTCCCGTCCTTCCGGCATTCGACCGCTGCATCAATGTGCACCACCTTGAAGGCAAAGCGATCCATGTGCGCGATCTCGATATACAGGCGTGAACGTCGGCACGGCCAGGGCGATGGTATCACCGCGATGCAGCAGTTCATTCTGCATCAACGTATCGAAGATATAGCACATCGCCGCCGTTCCGCCTTCGACAGCAAAGATGTCAAATTTGCCGGCTGGCGGCCGGCGCGTCGCACATCTCCCTGGCGAGAAATTCATGCACGATGCGCTCGCAGCAGCGAAGCATGCGCCCGGGCACGGGATAGAGGTCGCCGATGATGCCCTGCCCCAGCTCATAGGCAAAGGCGTCGGGATTAAACTTCAGCTTCTTGATGCCGTATTCCCAGGTGTCGCGGAGCAGCTTGATGCCGGGTGCCTTGGGGTTGTCGCTCAAGAAGGCCTCGAAGCGCTTGGCCAGGCCGGGCGTCAATGCAATCTGCCGGCCGGCGTCGGGAATGGTGGTGTCGCGGCGGGATTCTTCGAGGCCGAATCGGAGCAAGGTTCCGAAGGCATCGCGCGGCGTGGTGCAAATCCAGTTCGGGTTGCCGCGGCCGGCGTCGAGAAACCGGGCCACATCATCGCGTTCAGCGACCTTGGCAAGTTTAATCAACTCATCTTTGAGTTCAAATGGACTGAGCTTGAGCAGCGCCTTTTGATGGGCGCGCGTGGTGGAAGATTTCTTGGTCATAATGTTCTGTTGGTTTCGTTGTTCATTTTGTAAACGCGACGATGACCGGTCCCCATACGGCCAGCAGCACGTTGGAAATGGCGTAAGTCACGGTGAAGCCGAGAACGGGCGTCATGCTTTCGGTCTCCTCGTTTACAGCACTCAAGGACGCCGCAACGGTTTGTCCGCCGCACAGGGCGCCGAGGAGCACGACCGGATGCAGTTTCAAAACAAGCTTTCCGAAATACAGCGCGACCACCATCGGAACCAGCGTCACCACGGCACCGGCAATCAGCAGGGCAACGCCTTGCTGCTGGATGGCGGCCACGGCCTTGGAGCCGGCGGAAAGCCCGATCACGGCCGCAAATGCGCTGAGACCAAACTCTGACAGGATCCATTGGGCCGCCTGCGGCATGGCGCCAAAAACCGGATACCGCGTATGCAGCCAGCCGAAACACAATCCGGAAACGAGCACGCCGCCACCCACACCGAGGGTCACGGGAATCCCACCTACCGTAATGGAAAGCAGCCCGAATAGGGTGCCTATGAGAATCGCAAGAGCATGGTAGGCCAGGTCGCTTTTGCCGCCGGACGATTCAGCGTGGCCCACCAAGGCGGCCACCCGTTCGACTTCACCGGGCCGGCCAGCCAGTTCAATCACGTCTCCGCGCCGGACCTGTGTGTTGGCCAGAACCGGCATCGGCAGGCCCTGGCGCTTGAAGCTGACGAGGTAGACGCCCTCGAGGTTTTTCAAGCCGATATCGTCCCGAATCTGGTACAGTTTCTTTCCCACAGCGTGCTTGTTGGTGACCACCACGGTGCTGACTTCCATCGAGAAGGACAGCGCTTCCTTGCTCTCCACCTCGGTGCCGATGAGTTCACCGGCGGCCACAACCCCTCCCAGTTTCCCGGCCAGACCGACGATATCACCTGCTTGCAACACCAGCTCCGGTTCGGGTTCGAGGATGGTGCCACCGCGAAGAACCCGTTCCACGGACGCGCGCTCAAATTTTTTGGTCAGTGTGTCAACAGTGAGATTGGCCGCCTTGCCGGTCTCAACCTCAAACGCGCGACCGACGACCGGCACGAACGGCGTGATGTAACCGGGCCGCATCACTTGTCCGCCTTCGGATAATTCAACCTCCAGTTCGCGAGCCGCCTTCTTTACATCCACGCCGATCAACCGCGGCGCAATGCTCCGCACAAAAATTATGACGCCAACGGTACCAAACACATAGGTAATGGCAAAACCCACGGCCATTTCGCTGTTCAGCAGCTTTACTTGATCCGGCGTGAGCCCCATACGCGAGAGCGCATCGCCCGCCGTGCCCATCATCGCCGTGGCGGTCAGGGCGCCTGCGCCGATCCCCGCGGCAAATCCCTTGCCGAAACCGCAAATCCGCGCAATGACCAGCAGGGCAACGAGTGCGGACACACATTGGACCACCGACGAGAGCACGAGTTTGAACGAGGAACGGTTCAAGCCGCCGAAGAATTCCGGGCCGCTTTTGAACCCGACCGAATAGATGAACAGCGCGAAGCAGACCGCCTTCAAGGCGTCAGGCAACGTGACATCCAACTGGCCGATCACCAGCGCCACGATGAGCGACCCGGCGACGCCGCCCAGACTGAATCCCTTGATCTTGATCCGGCCCAGGACGCACCCGAGAAATAGTGACGCAAATAGCGCTAGTTCCGGCGCGGAGTTCAGGACATGTTTCAGCGGTTCCATGGGATCAGGGATTCAGTTTTGTTCAGCGGCTTTTCCGTTTCTGCAGCACTTCCGGTTTGAGCAACTTCAAGCCGGTGGCGGCGTGGTAGCCATGGATTTCCTTCACGTCGAGTTTGCGCATGAACTCGATGATCTCCGGCGTGATCACCTGGCCGGGCGCCATGATCGGGAATCCGGGCGGATACGGAATGACGAAATTGGCGGAAACCGCGTTGCCACGTTTCACGCGCGCGTCCAGCTCTTTGCTGTTCAACTTCAGGTGATCGCAATTGGCCTCGTCGTAGGCCAGGAAAAAGGGCGTGCGAATGTCACCTTCGTTGGTTTTCGACTTCGGGTTCTCGCGAAAAACGTCATGGAAGCGGCTGAAATTCGGCAGATCGGGCAGGTCATGACAAAGACTTTTCACCCGGGCATCGAACCCGGCCTTCTCCTCCGGATCCCTGGCCAGCCGCCGGTCGAGATCCCGCGCGATGTCCGCCAGCACCTTGATGAGATAGGCGATGTCACTGCGCGTGTTGTTGATGTTTGACTGGAGCAAAATGCTGTTGCGCGAAGTCTTGTTGAGCTGGATGTCAAACTTGTTCGCAAGCAAAGTCTTGAAGGCCGTGCCATCAAAACCTGCCGTGCCGCACAGCAGCGTGATGCGCGTTGGGTCGAGGACAAACTCGTCGGTTTCCCACGCGTCATGCATGGTTTTCCAGGTGGCACCGGCCGCGTGGAAATCTTCAAAACCGCTGGCGCGATGCCCCTTTGGCACCATGTCCGCATTGGTCGCAATGCGGAAATATTTTGAGATGAGCGGATGGTTGTTGACCTCGCGGCGCAACATCAGGGCGAGTTCAATGGAGCGCATCACCAGCTCATAGCCCTCCAGCTCGGCCTGCCGCCGGGCGATGTCGAGCGAGGCGATGATCTGCAGGTTGGGTGACGTGCTGGTATGGGTGAAGAACGATTCCTCGAACGTCGCCTCCGTGCTCTCCCAGCAATCGTCATTGACCATGATGTAGGAGCCCTGCCGGAAACAGGAGAGCGACTTGTGCGTGGAGGTCGTCGCATAAACGCGCAGCTTCACGGCGTCGGGATCGGGCAACAGATGCGTGTCGAGCAGCTTCGGATTCTTCGGGTCGAGTTTGCCGTGCTTTTTCTTGAATGCTTCATACTCCACGCGATAGGCGGGACTGGCGTAACGTTCACGCAACGCCTCGCATGCGCCCATGGCTGAACGCCGGCGGTGGAATGGTGAGAATCGCGAATAAGCATACCAAGCCTCGTCCCACAGGAAGACGATGTCGGGCTTGATCGCCAGCACTTCTTCCATGAATCGCGGCACGTTGTAGATGTGGCCGTCGAACGTGCAATTCGTGAGCAGCAGCATCCGCACGCGATCCAGTTTCCCCTCCGCCTTGAGATTGAGCAGCGTCTGCTTGATCGTGCGGAGTGGCACGCCGCCATACATCGAATACTGCATCAGTGGATAAGCTTCGACATAGAGAGGCTGGCCGCCGCAGAGCACCAGGCCGTAATGATGCGACTTGTGGCAGTTTCGGTCCACCAGCACGATGTCGCCGGGGCGCACGATCGCTTGCACGGCGATCTTGTTCGAGGTCGAGGTGCCGTTGGTGGCAAAGAACAATTTCTGCGCCCCGAAAGCGCGCGCGGCCTTTTCCTGCGCCACCTTGATGTTGCCGGTGGGCTCCAGCAGTGAATCAAGGCCGCCGGTGGTGGCGGAGGACTCGGCGAGGAAGATGTTCGCGCCGTAAAAATAACCGAAGTCGCGGATCCAATGCGATTTGAAGACCGACTTCCCCCGCGCGATCGGCAGGGCATGAAATGTGCCCATCGGTTTACGCGCGTAATTTTTCAGGTTGTTAAAATACGGCGTGTCATACCGATCATTGACGCCCTCAAAGATGGCGAGGTGCAGTTCCATCAAATCTTCGATGCCATAAAAAATGCGGCGGATATTTTTTGAGTCGAGCTGGCTGGCGAGCTTTTCAATGCCGCGATCCACAACGAGATAAACGTCCAGTTCCGGACGAAACGCGCGGATGGTCTTGGCGAGCGTGACCCCATAGTCTTGCGGCGCGACCGCGGCGGCATCGAGCTTGAGGTGCTGTTGCAAATACTCGCGAAGCAGCGGCGCGTGGAGGCGCGTTTGGAACCGGAAATTGTCATGAATGATGATGGCCTGAATATTCGGATTCAATACCGCACCGAGCACGGCGTCCTCGAAACTGGTGGCCACCACGATTTCATAGACGAACGGATCTTCCGGCCGGCGAAATTTGCGCCACTCATTTCGCACCTGACGGACCTGTTCAGGCGTGCCGTCATCGCTGACAATGAGCACTTCAAAGTAGGGCTTGGCCAGATCTTCGCCCTCGAAGTAATCCTTCAGAATGCGTTCACCCGATTCGCCCTCGGCTTCTTCGCCGGCCTTCCATGCACCGGCGCTGCGGCGAAATGTGCCGTTGAGCAATGCCTTGCTGATGCGGGTCGCCAGCCGGCAGAAGCCGGTGAAGTCACCGCGCCCGAGCAAATCTTTGAGTGCGGCCATCAATACATCGCCGGGATAGGCGTGAAGGGTTTCCAAGGGTTCGAGGGCGGCGAGCAACTGTTCGACTTGCGTGCGCGCCTCCACGGAAGGCTTGCCGGTCTGCGCGGTGGCGACCAGCGATTCGGCGGCATGGCTGAGTTCGCACCAGCGATCAAACCGCGCTTCGGAGGCACTGAACAGGCCCTGTTTCAGCCCGGCGGTTGACGCAGGAGATTGGGTTTTGGCATTCATGTGAACGATATTGAGATCGTGAATTTCATTCGATGTTCCCTTGAACTGTCATTTCATCATCAGAACAATGACCACGCCCCAGGTGATGAGCAGCACATTGCCCACGGCGTAGGTGACGGTGTAGCTCAAAGCGGGCACTTTGCTTTTGGCCTCGTCCTGAATGGCTCCCAGCGCCGCCGTCGTGGTGCGCGCGCCGGCACACGCGCCGAGAATGATGCCGGGATGCATTTTGAAAATGTATTTGCCCGCAAAAATGCCGACGATAAACGGCATGGTTGTGACAAAAACGCCCCACAGAAAAAGGCTGACGCCGGCGGTCTTGAGGCCGGCCACAAAACTGGGCCCGCAAGTGATGCCGACCACGGCGATGAAGGCGGTCAGGCCAATGTTGTTGAAGACCCACAGCGCGGGTCCTGGAATCCG
>CAVPTH010000002.1:0-46894 GCA_963708525.1 uncultured Verrucomicrobiae bacterium
TACCGTGCGCAACCAGGTGGAACTCGCCCAAGCCGCCACGGCCACTTCCAAAATCATGTCCGTGCTGCTCGCGGCCATCGCCAGCGTGTCGCTCATCGTCGGCGGCATCGGTATTATGAACATCATGCTCGTAAGCGTCACGGAACGAACGCGTGAAATCGGCATCCGCATGGCCGTCGGCGCCCACGCGCGCGACATCCTGGTGCAATTTCTGGTCGAAGCCGTGACCCTGAGCGCCTTTGGAGGATTGGTGGGCATCGCCTTCGGTATTGTCGCCTCGAAAGTTGTTGCACATGCCACCGGCTGGCCCACGCTTACGCCGGTTACGTGGGTTGGCATCGCTTGCATTTCCAGTGCGGTTATCGGCATCATATCCGGTTTTTATCCCGCATGGAAAGCTTCCAAACTCGACCCGATTGACGCCTTGCGTTATGAATAGGGGGTGGCCGTTGAACTATTATCGACGCATACCCCGGCACTTTTTCAAGCCGCTGTAAAACGCGCGGCCGACCTGTTGCGTGCGGGTGAAGTGGTGGCGTTGCCGACCGAGACGGTTTATGGCCTTGCGGCCAATGCGCTGGATGAAAAAGCCGTCGCCAAAATTTTTCAAATCAAAGGCCGGCCCGCGAACAATCCCATCATCGTTCATGTGGCCAGCGTGGAAATGGCGAAACATTGCGTGGCCGAATGGCCGCGGATGGCGGAGAAACTGGCCAAAGCGTTCTGGCCCGGGCCGTTGACGCTGGTGTTGCCGCGCGCAAAAGAAATTCCCGATATCGTGACGGCGGGTGGCGCGACGGTGGGCGTGCGCTGGCCCAGCCATCCGTTCATTCAGGCGGTGATTCGCGAATGTGGATTTCCGCTGGCGGCGCCGAGCGCGAATCTGTCCGAGCCAGATTTCGCCGACGAATGCCGGGCATGTGTGCAAACAGCTCGGCAATAAAATTCCCCTGATAGTTGACGGCGGCCAATCGCAGGTGGGCATCGAGTCCACCGTGCTGGATTTGACGCGGTCACCGCCGGAAATTTTGCGTCCGGGCATGATACATATCGAGTCGCTCGCCGCCGCGGCCGGCAAAGTGACCAGTGGCCAGCGGCAGGTGACCGGAAAAAATCCACAGCGCAGCCCCGGGTTGCTGGCCCAACATTATTCCCCGAAGGCGAAGTTGTTCGTGGTCAATTGGCAGGATGACGCAGACTTGCGGTCGGTTCTAGTCACACGTCACGTGTCACCGGTCACGTGTCATGTCATCGCGCACACAAAGATTCCCTCCAATGTCGATCTGGCGAACGTGTGCGTGATTCCGCATGACGCGGAAGCGTTCGCGCGGGCGATTTACGGAGAGTTGCATCGCTGCGACGAGGCGGGAGCGGAATGGATCGTGGTGGAAGCGCCGCCGGATTTACCGGAATGGTCAGCCATTGCCGACCGGTTACAGCGCGCTGCGGCTTAAGTTCGAAACGGCGCAGAACTTATTTCTGGAGCTTCCAGCGGTCTGCATCGGTCAGGAACAGGCGCTCGGGGAAGAACCCCGGCGGCGAATGAACCAGCGGAAAAGAAGCCGGAATTTTGTTCTGAGCTACCGCCTGCAGAATGAAGTTACCCCAGCCATGTTGCTCGGCCTTTGCCCAATTGGCGGCAAATTTGGCATCCATCGTTTGCGGGGTCAGATAGAGTGCCTGTACCGGTTTCAAATAATCGTTGATAGCAAAGAAGTCGTCCTGGGCATCCAAACTCAGCCAGGTGCACTGGCGTTGGCCATACCAGGCGACCCCCCACGGGATGTCGCTCATCATCAGCTCGTTCGGCCTCATCCAGCCGGCGATTAACTGAATGTCCGGTGGATAATACGGGGGATAAACCACGGGTATGGCTCGAGGAGGCAACACGGCGAAAAACAACGGCGCGCAACATAAACCCACAAAGACAATTTTAACTGCCAGACGTAATTCCCGGAGCGGCAAGGTCATTTGATCGAGCAAGATGTGGAACAAACTGACTCCGTAGATGAACACCAGCGGCACCAGCAATACCAACAGATTTTCGGAGTTCACCTCGGGTGATTCTTCCGAAAGTTGCGTCCGTCCCAAAGCCTGCGCCACAATAAAGACCACCAGACACATCAGCAAAAAGTAACGCAGGCGACGCACGGCGGGACTGCGAAAACTCAACAACAGGCCGGTCAGGAACAGCATACTGACCCAGCTGCCGCCCAGTCGGGGCAGCGCGTCCTGCAAAATGGGGTGCAAGTTGCCGAGAAGTTTGTGCAGGTAGATTGACAGTCCCAGGGCAGGCGACAAATCGGGGTGAATGGAGCGTTCCAGTTGGAATCCCGGGAAGGCGCCGGTTCCTTCAATAATCGCAAAACCTGCCGTCCCGAAGGGGGTACCGCTCACCACAAAATTGCGAACCACCCACGGCGCCAGCACCAGCAGGAATACGACCAAAGACGCTACCGCATTTAACACCCGGCGTTGACCGCCAAAAAGAATCAGAAACAACGTCACCGGAATAATGATCCAGCCAAAGGCGTATCGGGTGAGGGCCCCCACGCCGGTCACGACACCGGCAGCAACAGCCAATCCCAGCAGCCGTCCGGTTGGCGGTTCCGGATCGCGCGCCGTCTCTTCTATGCGCAAGATGCACCACGTCAAGACAATAAAAATGATCAGCAGCAACATCGTGGACAGCCCGGATACGCTGAATCGCCACAATAATTCGCATCCCAACACCAAAAAAGCGGAAAGCCAGGCCACATGGGCATCGAACAGTTTCTGCGCCAAAAAAAACGTCAGGATGACCACTATCAGCAATAGCACTTCATTGAACATGGCAATCAGAAAGTCCGGTTCGTACCGCCAAAAATTTCCGCTGTTGCTCCAGAATGCGCTTTTAAGATTCAGCGGATAATGAAACGGCAGCACCTTCATCAAGCCGGCCAGTACCAGGGGGTAGGCGGGCGGATTGGCGATGTCCGGATGGGCGGCTTTGATCCTGGCAAAGTCTGCCCCGGCACTTGCCAGCGTATCCGCGGGCGCCGTTTGATTATGTTCCTGCACCAGATAGAGGCTGAAGGGACGGATGAAGAGCGTGGTATAGCCTTTGCCTTCGGCAAGGTTTCGTGCCAGTTGCGCCGAATCCATTGCTTCGGGTGTGGCCAAATTGCGATAAGCGCACAAATTGTAGACGAGTATCAGGAACAGAATCGCGACACAGAAGGCGATGATTTTCAAGTACCGCGCCCCCGCCCCTTCCTCGAGTTTATGGATCCAATCTTGCAGCGACGGCATAATTAAAGTCCTTCCAGATGATACGTGTGCAGTTTGCGGTGAAAAGTCCTTCGGCTCATGCCGACTTTTTTCGCGGCCAGTGTTCGGTTGCCATTGGTCTCTTTCAAAGCATGAATAATTAATTGTTTCTCCGCTTCCTTCACTGTCAAATCATTTCGCGCAAATACTTGCGTCTCATCGGTGCGTCCGCCGGGGCCGCCACGTCCACCCTCGGAAACCTGTCGGGGCAGATCGCGCGCTGAAATCTTTTCGCCACGGCACAGCACCACGGCATGCTCAATGGCCGTCCGCAGTTCGCGTACGTTCCCCGGCCAGGAATAATTCATCAGCCGCTCCAGAGCATCCGGTGTGAAACCGTTTATCGGTTTGTTGTTTTCCTCCACGAATTCCCGCAGAAAACCTCTGGGCCAGGAGGGGAATGTCCTCCGACCGCTCACGCAGCGGCGGCAGATGGATTTCCACCACGCGGAGCCGGAAAAACAAATCCTCGCGAAAACCCCCGGCCTTGACCAGTTCTTCCAGATTTTTATTGGTTGCGGTTACAAGTCGCACATCCGCAGACAACGTTTTGTTGGAGCCGACCCGTTCGAACGTCCGTTCACCTAGAAAACGCAGCAGTTTCACCTGAATGGCCGCATCAATCTCACCGATTTCATCCAGGAACAATGTGCCGCCCTGGGCCTGCTCAAAACGGCCGATGCGCCGCTCGTGCGCTCCGGTAAAGGCGCCTTTTTCGTGACCGAACAGCTCGCTCTCCAGCAACGTCGGTGCCAGGGCCGCGCCATGCACGATCACCAGCGGTTGTTTCGCACGCGGGCTGAGCTGATGAATGGCCCTGGCAATCAGCTCCTTGCCCGTACCGCTCTCACCGGAAAGCAAAACCGTGGCCCGGGTCGGGGCAACCTGCTGGACCACTTCAAATATTTCCTTCATCGCGCCGGATTCACCGACGATGTTCTCCAGGCCGAATTTGGTATCGAGTTGGCGCCGCAGTGAAACATTTTCCGTCTCGAGGCCCTGCCGGCGCAGGGCGCGCGCAATCCGCATTTCCAGTTCGTCAATCTGCAGCCGGCCCTTGGGAAGATAATCGTCCGCACCGCGTTTCATGGCGTCGACCGCCAGTTCTTCGGAACCGTAAGCGGTCATCAGGATGCAAATAGGCGGCCGGGGAAGTGATTTGGCGCGCCCGATTAATTTCATGCCATCCTCGGTCGGCAGGCGAAAATCCGTCAGTAACACGTCAAAATTTTCACTTTCCAGCAAATCCATCGCCGCCCTGGCATCTTCGGCCACGTAGACGTCGTAGCGATCCTCGAGCGCCGCACGCAGCCCATCACGGGTCGGCTTCTCGTCGTCCACAATCAATAATGTCGGTTTCTCGATCACCACTTTTCGGCCGGTACTTCGGTTTTTTCTTCGAGCAGGAGCGGGCGCTGTTCATGCAGGGGCAACCAGACCCGAAACGTGGTGCCGCGGCCGGCGTGGCTTTCCACCTCGATTTTCCCGCCATGCGCGCGCACGATACGTTGCACAATCATCAAGCCCAATCCTGTGCCTTTTTTTTTGGTGGTAAAAAATGGTTCAAAAATGCGGTTGATCTGTTCCTGCGGGAATGCCACCACCGGTGTCCACCACACTCATCCACACTCCTTCCGCTCCTTCACCGGTCTGCAACGTCAGCGTGCCTCCCCGGGTCATCGCCTGCATCGCATTTTTTATGAGATTGACCAATACCTGTTGCAACTGGGTTGCGTCGGCCGGCGCCGCCGGCAGCTGGCGGGCCAGTCTGGTGTTCACGTTCAGCCCGCGATTGTTCAACTCCGGTTTGAGCAAATCGAGGGTCTTTTCCACTATTTCGTTCAGGGAGACCGGTTTCAATTGGGGCGTTGCCGGGCGGATTGCCTGCAAAAATTGAGTGATGATGTAATCGAGCCGGTTGATTTCTCCTTTCGCAACCTCCAGATACCGGGAAAGCTTATGCGAAACTTCCGGGAGTGACGGTTGCGAGGCCGCGGGGGCCGCACCTCGTCCGCCGGGCATTTCCCGCCACCCCTCATGGTTCATCTTCTTCAACTCGCGTTCCATGAGCTGCAGATGAATGTGCAGCGCGTTGAGGGGATTTCCAATTTCATGCGCAACACTCGCCGCCAGCAAAGTGAGCGCCTGAACCCGTTCACTTTCGATCGCTTCAATTGTCTTTCGCCGCGTCTCCGTGGCATCATGCAAAATCAGCGCGACGCCGGAACTGCCGGCCGCCTTGCCGTCAAGCGGGGCGGCGTAGAGTCGCAAGAAACGCGGGCGCGGATAATTCACCTCAAATTCGTGCCGTGCCACGCGGGCCCCGCCTTCACTGTCAAACCGCGAAAGATCTTCCCAGTCGAGTTCCGGCAGGAAACGGGTAACGTGCTGGCCTTCGGTCCCCGGCTGCAAACCCAGCAAACGGGTTACGGCCTGATTGAAGTAAATAATCCGCCCCTGTTCATCGACTACCAGTACCCCATCCTCAATGGTGTTGAACAGCGTCTCGAGGAAACTCCGTTCCCGGGCCAATCGCTTGACAACGGTTTGCAAACCTTCAGCATCCAGTCGCCCAATGCGACCTAGCACCTTATCGAGAAAGCTGGATTTTGCCATAACCGTTTGTTAATGGCCGGATTCATTAAAAAATTCAAACTGCCGGCGCGCCAACGTGGCACATTTTAAAAGCGACGGCTCAAAAAGCAAGAGTTTAAATGGCACATTACTTCGCCTCGGCGGTCAACGTTAAAAAAACTTCTTCCAGGGGACCGGACTTGCCGCTCTGTTTGCGGAGTTCGTCGCGGGTACCGACAGCGATCAGTTTTCCACAGTTGATGATGCCAATGCGGTCGGCCATCTCCTCGGCTACACTCAATTCGTGCGTGGACATCAACACGGTCATCCCGGCGCGGGAGCGTTCTTTGAATACGTCCTTTACCACGCGCGCATGTTGTGGGTCGAGTCCTACCATGGGCTCGTCGATCACAAAGACTTCGGGATCGTGCAGCAGGGCGGATACAATGGCCACGCGCTGGCGCGTGCCATGCGAAAGACTTTCCAGGGGGAGATGGGCAAAGTCGGTCAGATGAAAACGCGCGACCAGTCCCTTCACGTTCGACTCAATTTGCGCCTCCGTCATTCCGAATAATTGTCCCATAAAGCGGAAAAATTCCACCGCCGTGAGTTTGTCATAGAGAAAGGGAAAATCGGGTACATACGCAAGACGCCGTCGCACTTCCAGCGGTTCGGCCTGTGTGTCAAAGCCGCAAACCCGCGCGCTGCCGGAGTTCGGTTTCATCAGGCCGGCAAGAATCTTCAGCGTGGTCGTTTTGCCGGCGGCATTGGGGCCGAGCACCGCAAAGAATTCCCCGCGTGGAATGGTCAGCGTGATATCGTTGACGGCAACGAGGTCGCCGAATTTTTTTACCAGATGGACCAGTTCAATCACGGGGCGATTCAGGGGTTACCAAGTTGATCGAACGCGGCGATCACGCCTCCGGGCAATTCGACACGCAAGATTTCGCCGAGGGTGCTGATATAAATGATGACGGGATGGTCGAGCAGGCGTGCCTCCAGCCGATAGGCCGGCACCGATTCCCGGCCAATCGCCAGGCGGTCCAGGTGCGCTTCCCAGCGAATATTCTGCGCGAGCATCTCGGGTGTTCCGGAAACCACCGGCAGGTCCAGTCCTTCCACCCAGTCATTGCCCAGGGTCCCGGCAAAGGCGTGTACTAAACCGGCGGGATTTTCCAGGTCGTCAAAACTGAACACACGTTCGGTGCTGATATCGTCGCTGGTGATGGTCAGTCGAATCCGTCGTTCGGCGGCCACCGAGTGGATTTGGAGGGTGGCGAAATGCGAGGACACCTTCAGGTTCAATTCACGCCAGGCGCGCTGGCGGGAAAATTCGAGCATTCCGTTAAAGGTCAGCCGGTTGGAGAAATCGCCCAGGCCGACATTCCCATTAAATCGAATTTGGTAACCCGCGTGATTATTCACGCCTTCCGGCACGGGTTTGCCCTCGTCGAGCGTGGCCATTTCCTGTTCGACACTCGTGGAGAATTCACAGAAACCGACCCGCTCGCCGTTCTGGAAAACAGTCAGCGAGGAAATGTCCGGTGCAGTTAAAATTTTCTGCAGGACCAAAGCCATGGGTATGCGGATCCCGGTACCGCCTGGAACGTATTCGGCACGCCACAATAGTATATTCATCGTGATCCAGAACGCAGCGATGAGCAGAAAGGCAATGCGCGGAATCATGGGTAACCTATGGCGCAGGGATGTTCAGAATCTGGCCGACCCGCATCCGCTTGGGCTCCAGACCCGGGTTGGCCGCCAACAAGGCATTCAGGGAGATGCCGTACTGACGTGCGATCCGAACGGCGGTTTCACCGGCTGCAACCCGGTGCGTGCGCGATGTGGCCTTGCTCTCATTTGAATGTGACGTAGCGCGGTCGCCCGATCGGCCGGCCGGAGTGGAAGTGTTTGGCGTCGAAGAGGTCGAGGCCGGCGTTGCGGGACCCGGCATCCCGTCGGAATTCGGCCCGGGCGAAGCCGGATTTTTTCCCGCTGTCTGGCTGGCGTACCAGGCGCGCCACTTATTGACTTCGTCCTGCAATTGCTGGTTTTGTTCGATCAACTGATTGATTTGCTTTTGTGCGGCGGGCGTGCTCGGCAAGGGGAGTACGTCGGCGGCCAGTTGTTGTTTGCAGCTCTCAATCCGTTGCCGGATGACCTCGGCGTTACCAGCATTGGGAGAAAGCTTCAAGTATTGCCGATAGTGATAGATCGCCGCCGCCGGGTCGGATTCCTTCTCGTCATAGAGCCAGCCGAGTTCAAAGTGAGCTGCGGCCGAGTGGGGATTGGTTTCCAGGGATTCTTCAAAGGCCTGAACTGCGCCCGAAAAATCCATGGAGTTAATACGGCTTTTACCGAGGACAAAGTGAGGCTCTTTTTCCTCTTCCGACTGATTTTGGTCCGAAGGCAGGCAGCCGTTCAACGTGATCCCGATCCAGACGGCAAACACGGCGGACCAAAGGCGATTCCCAAATGACATGGTGCGAACCTAAACGAACCCTTTGATGGGCGCAATCGCGCGTTGGCTCAAGGTAAAACCGGCGAAACCGGCCGACAAAAGCGGACTTGAGATTCCCCGGTCCGGGGCGCAAGTTGTTGCCACGCGCGCGTGGCGGAATGGCAGACGCGCCAGACTTAGGATCTGGTCCCGCAAGGGTTGGAGGTTCAAGTCCTCTCGCGCGCACCATTTTTCATTCGCGAAAACTGCCGCGCCGGCCGGCGAAGAAAATTTCACTGCCCTGCCCGTCGGATTTGCTCCTTCTTCGCCTCCAATTCGCTTTGAAGTTTTCTGCGTTCGGCACCCAATTGTTCCTGCAGCTTTCCGGCTTTCTCCCCATCACCGGCGGCTCGGGCCCGGCCGATTTCATTAGCCAGCGCAATTTCGCGCCCGGCGGTTTTTGCGGCGTATTTGGAATCCAGTTCTGCGAGTTCCTTTTTCTGCGTTTCGCTCAATCTTCGCGGTCGGCGCATTTTTCTTCAAACGCTCCATCGCGAGTTCATAGGCGGTTTTCATAAATAGATTTGGAAGGGTCGCCGTGCCGGTGACCCTGATTTTGGGACGGCGACACGCCGTCCCTCCCCGTTCATTTCTTCTTCTTCCACGGCTGGCTGGGAAATTGGATGGATGGCGGTTTGGGTCGCGCCATCTGCAATTCATCATCCGTTCCGGACCTGGTATTGCCTTCTTTGGGCTGGGCGGCGTCAGCCCGCCAGGATTCAATCTTCGACTGCAGGCCGTGCTGTTCGGCTTTTTGTTTGTCACCGGTTTTCATGTAAAACAAAGACAGATTCGTGTGCACCAGCTGTTCTCTGGGACGTAGTTGCTCAGCTTTATGGCCTTCCGTGATGGCCGCGGCGTAATCGCCCTGGCGATAATGTGCCATGCCCAGTGCCAGTTGGGCGTCGAAACACGTCGGGTCGGCGGCCAGTACCGCCTTGAGCTTGGCGATGGCGCTCTCGAAGTCGCTGCGGCTGAAATCGAACATCGCGTCGTCGTATTGTTCCTGCAACGTCATGTGATCCCGTGGACGCTAACCTACACCGTTATTGCCATGCAAGTAGCTCATTATGACAAAAGAAAACATTCACCGCTGGGACGGGGTTATAAATGGAACTAATTTCAACTTTCACCGCCTCAGTCATGTCCCTGTAAAATGACCCAAGTCGTTAATTGCAAAGCACATAAATACAGGATTAGAATTTGACACGTTCGCTTCGCGTAGCTTACTGTGACAAGGCAATGGTGCAGTGTTGATTCGCATCCAGTGGTCCATCTCACCTTGCACGGTCTAAAATTTAAGTTTGAGGTTTCATGAGTGATACAATGGCAACCGCGTCGTCCCCGGGCGGCGCACCGAAAATTTCGAAGATTAACGAGGCGGTGATCCGGATTGCGGGCAATTCGCAGGACGGCATCCAGGCCATCGGCGGATTTCTCGCGCGGCTCGCCGGCCGCAGCGAACAGGAAGTCATGACGTTCATGACTATTCCCTCCACGATTTCCGGCGGGCCTTCGATCTTCCAGGTGCGCATCGGCTCCGGCGAAGTCCTGACCGCGGGTGACGACGCCGATGTGTTGCTCGCCTTCTACCAACACTCTTACGAAGGCCACATCGGCTCGCTCAAAAAGGGGGGGATCGTGCTGTATGACACCGACCACGTTGAACCCAAGCCGGAGTGGCAGAAGGATTATCACCATGTCGGCATACCGATTTCGTCGCTTACCATCGAAGCCATTGGCGGTACGGCCAAGGACAAGGGCAAAAACATTTATTCGCTGGGGTTGATTGCCCGGATGTTCGACCTGAACGTGCCGAAACTGGAAAAACTTATTGCCGAGCGATTCGGCGGCAAGGACGAGAACATCGTTAAACATGCGCTGGCGGCATTTCACGGCGGTTACTCCCATGACGTCAGCAATCTGGCCGAGACTTTCCGGTTTTCGGAAAGCCATAAGCGTGACGGCCACCAGGTCGTCATGAACGGCAACGAGGCGCTGGGCCACGGCCTCATCGCGGCCGGTGTTCGCTTTGGCGCGGGCTACCCGATCACACCCTGGTCGGACATCATGGAATTGTTGCGGCGTGAACTGCCGAAATACGGCGGGATGTTCGTCCAATGCGAAGACGAAATCGCCTCCATCTCCATGGCCTTGGGCGCGAGCTACGCGGGTCGCCTGGCAGTGACCGGTTCGAGTGGTCCGGGAATTTCCCTGAAAAGCGAAGCGATCAGTTGGGCGGTGATGGCCGAAATGCCGCTGGTCATTGTAGACGTGCAGCGCGGAGGACCGTCCACCGGCATGCCCACCAGCGTGGAACAGTCCGACCTATACATTGCTTGTTTCGGAGGGCACGGGGACGCGCCGCGGGTGGTGATAGCGCCGACGAATGTGGAGGATTGTTTCTACACCGCGATTGAAGCAGTCAACGTCGCGCGCAAGTATAACGTGCCGGTCCTGATTCTGAGCGACCAGGCCATTGCCACGCGCATCGAGGCATTTCTGGAGCCGAACCTGGAAAAAATCTGCCAGAACATTACGCCCGACCTTTCGCCGGTTCCGGATTTCAAGCCGTATGACTTGTCCGCGCCGGACGGCATCGTCCCGCGCATCGTGCCCGGCACGCGCATCAACAGCGGCATATATCCCATCGCGACCGGTCTCGAGCACGACGAAATGGGGCATCCGACCGCCTCACCCAAATTACACATGCAGATGACCGCCAAGCGCCGCAAAAAACTTCAGGCCCTGGCCGCCACTTTGCCGATACCGAAGATTTACGGACCATCCGAGGGCAACGTGCTGCTGGTGGGTTGGGGTTCGACTCTGGGGCCGATTCGCGAAGCCGTGGATCACGCCCGGGCGGCAGGCGACAGCATTTCATCGCTGCATATCCGCCACCTCAACCCCTTGCCGAACGGCCTCGAGAATATTTTTTCCGGTTTCCATCACGTCTTTGTCATCGAAATGAACGACGAAGGCATTTATGGTCAGGGCCAATTGGCGACGCTGCTGCGCGGGCGTTACGGTGACGCGCATATTCGCAGTATCGCCAAGACCGACGGTCTGACCTGGAAAGTGAAGGAAATCCTTGCGGCCGTAAAAACGAAATTGGCCTCGAACGGCGAGACGTCCAAAACGGTCTGAATTTAAGGAGTTAACGTTTGTCGATTTTATGAGTGAAGCCATTGCTGAAATTCCCGAGCGCGAAAATGTTTCCACGGTGCCCCCGGCGCCAGGCAGCGAGCGCAAGGGGCTGACGAAAAAAGAAATTGCCGCCGATCACCCGACGTGGTGCCCCGGTTGCGGCGATTTCTCGGTGCTCGCGTTGTATTTCAAGCTGATCGAGAAGCGCAAGCTGTGGCATGAGAACATCACCACTGTGGCGGGTATCGGCTGTTCCAGCCGGTTTCCGTACTTTGTGCAGGCGCACGGCGTGCATTACATCCACGGGCGCGCCCTGCCATTTGCCACGGGCATCTCCCTGTCACGGCCGGACCTGCATGTGTTCGTTTTCGGTGGTGACGGCGACGCATTTTCCATCGGTGGCAATCATTTCAACCATACTGCGCGCAAAAACATCAAGATGACCTACGTGGTCATGGACAACTGGGTTTACGGTCTGACGAAGAAACAGACCTCGCCGACGTCACCGCTCGGTTTCAAGAGCAAGACCGACCAATGGGGTGCGGTGGATTATCCTATCAACCCGATGAAACAGGCGATGGCCGCCGGGGCCACCTTCGTCGGGCGTACCACGTCCACGAACCCGAATCATGTGCTGGCGATGATGGAGGCCGCGATGGACCACGACGGCTTCGGCTTCATCGAATGTCTGAGTGAATGCGTGGAATTTTACGAAGGCGCCTTCGACGCTGCGAACCCGCGCAAAGGTGGCGTGTTCAAAGAAGTCCCGAAAGACCATGACGTGACCGACGAGTTGGCCGCTTACAAACTGGCGGGGGCGGATTTCCCGGGCTACTTCGGCATCTTTTACAAAAACAACAAGCCGACCAAGAACGCCAAGGAGGCGGAGATCCAGCGCGGCTTCATGGAAAAGGTCAAGGGCTTGAAAGACTGGCAGATCCTCCAGAAGAATTTCGACCGGATGAAATAACTTTCATTGGCGATTTACGATACACGACGTACGAGCCTGTGGATTTCCCGTGGCTCTTAATTTTTTAATGGCGCGTAAATCGTGAATCGTAAATTGACGATGCCGATTTACGAATTTGCCTGTCCGAAGTGCCGGAGGATTTACAGCTTTCTCTCCAAGCGCGTGAATCCCGACCGTCTGCCGGTATGCCCCAAGTGCGGCAATAAAAAGATGTCCAAGCAGGTCAGCCGTTTTGCCATGACGCGCGGGCTGAAGGAACCGGCGGCTAACAGCCGAGGCCGGGACGCCGGCGATCCGCCGATGCCGGACTTGGATGATCCGCGCGTGGCGCGCGCGATGGCGGAAATGGAGCGCGACATGGAGCACCTGGACGAGAACAATCCAAGGCACATGGCGCACATGATGAAAAAAATGAAGGACCTCATGCCGCCGGGTTCCGTGCCGAAGGAACTCGACGTGGCCATCAAACGGCTCGAAGCCGGCGAGGACCCGGAGAAAATCGAGGCCGACATGGGCGACGTGCTGGGCGATTTCATGGGTGGCGAGGCCGGCGGCCGGGGCGGTGCCGGTTACACGCAAGACAGCGGGTTATATGATTACTGAAATTGGATCGTGTCATCAGTCGCAATGCATTCAGAAGAAAAACGCCCGGATAACTGTCCGGGCGTATTGAACGATCAATCATTTCGAACAACAAACCCGCCGCCGGCGACAAAGCTTTCAACGTTGAGCCCGTTACTTGTGCTCATGACTGTTTTCGTTTCTCGGTTTGGTTGTTGGTTTTTGAAAGCGTAGTCTTGAAATTTTCAATGCGCGTCCGCCGGCGGCGTGACCGGCGCGGCGACTTTTTTCATCAACGGCGTCAGCAGAGTGGCGATGGCGAGGCAGACGCCGATGACGAGAAACGCGTCGGCAAACGTCTGCACCTGGGCTTCGCGATAGGTGAGCGACCAGAGTTCTTTCAACGCCGCCGCCTGGCCGTGGAGGACGATCGCCGCCGTTGGCCGCGGCAAATTTCGCGCCGACTTTGTGCAACATTTCCTGCATCGGCGACATTGGTGGAATTCAAATGCTCGGCCAGCCGCAGAAAATGCAGATTCGTGCGGTCATTCAAAATCGTCGCGCAGACGGCGATGCCGATGGCGCCGCCGAGGTTGCGCATCATGTTGAACAGTCCGCTCGCGTATTTGAGCCGTTCCGGCGGCAGGCTGCCCAGGCCGAGCGTCACGGCGGGCGCGACGGCGAACACCTGCGGAAATCCGCGCAGAAATTGCGGCAGAAACAGTTCGCCCGCACCCCAATCATGCGTGATGCCGCTGAAACTCCACATCGAAAGCGCGAACATCGCCAGCCCGAACATCATCAGCCAGCGCGTGTCGAACCGTTTCGCCAGCACGATGTAAATGGGAATGCCGATCAGCGAGGCCGCGCCGGTGGAGGCGATGGCGACGCCGATTTGCCACGCGTTGTAGCCGCGAACGTAGCCGAGAAACAGCGGCGTCAGGAAAATCGTGGCAAACATGCCCACGCCGGTCATGAACGACAAAATGCAGCCGACCAGAAAATTGCGATTGCGTCAGCGCGCGCAGATCAACGACCGGATTTGCATAGGTCAGGCTGCGGATGATAAACAGAATTCCCGCGACGACGGCGAGCACGGCGAAAGTTTTGATCGTCGCGTCATCAAACCAGTTCCAGCGCGCGCCTTCTTCCAAAACGTATTGCAGACTGCCGAGGCCGATGGCCATCAAAGCGATGCCGAGATAATCCGCGTCTTTCAGCAGCGAGAGATCCGGCTTGTCAATTTTCACCAGCACCGGCGTCAGCACGGCGACCAGCGCGCCGGGCAAAAGGTTGATGTAAAAAAGCCAGCGCCAGTTCAGCGTGTCGGTGATCCAGCCGCCGATGACCGGGCCGAGCGTCGGCGCGACGGAGGCGATCGTGCCGATGACTGCCGCGGAATAAACACGGCGCGTTCCCTGGAAATAATGGAACGACGACGTGAACACCGTCGGAATCATCGAAGCGCCCAGCAGTCCTTGCAGCGCGCGGAAAACGATCATGCTTTCGATGTTCCACGCCGATGCCGCACAACAGGCTCGCCAGCGTGAAGCCGACGGCCGAAGCCGTGAACAGCCAGCGCGTCGAAAACACGCGCGTCAGCCAGCCGGAAAGCGGAATCATGCAGATTTCGGCGATGAGATACGCCGTCTGCACCCAACTGATCTGGTCCTGCGCGGCGGACAATCCGCCGCCGATGTCCTGCAAGGACGAGGCAACGATCTGGATGTCCAGCAGCGCCATGAACATCCCGATGCACATGACGACGAACGGCAGAATGTCTTTCGCGCGCAGCGGCGGTTGAGCGACAGTATTCATAAACCATTCTTGATTTGGTGTTCACTTTGGCCGTCACCGAAAGTCCGGGACGCAATTGGCCGAGCAAGGTCGCATTCGTCATCGAGTTGAATCCGCACGGCGACGCGCTGGACGATTTTGGTGAAATTGCCGGTCGCATTTTCCGCCGGCAGCACGCTGAATTGCGCGCCGGTCGCTGGGGCGATGCTCACGACGTGGCCGCGAAAATTTTTCCGGCCGAGCAAATCAATCTTCACCGTCGCGGGCGAACCGGGATGGAACTGCGCGAGCTGGTTTTCCTTGAAGTTCGCGTCAATCCACAGGCCGTGCGTCGGCACGAGTGAAATCAACTGCGAGCCAGCCGTCGCATAAGCGCCGACCTGCGCGCTGCGGTTGCCGATGATGCCGTCAATCGGCGCGCGCAATTCCGTGTAGCTCAAATTCAGTTGCGCGAGATCGCGTTCGGCGATGGCAGCATCCAGGGCCGCCTGTGCCTGCTGTTTTTGCGTAGCGATGACTTCCAACTGCCGTTGTGCCGCCGTCAAAGCCGCCCGCGATTTTTCGCCGGCGGCCAGTGCCTGTTTATAATCAGCATCCGCATTCTTGAAATTCTGCGTGGATTCGGCTCCGCTCGCCGGCGAGATTTTTGCAACGGACTTGGTCGTCATGCGTGCGGGTGATTTCCGCGTCGGTCGCAGCAATTTCTGCCTGCGCCTGAGCGACGACGGCTTCCTGCAAATGCCGCGTCGCATCGAGATTCGTCAAAGTGGCTTTTTGAAGGGCAACGGCGGCTTCGGCCTTCGCCAGCGCGGCGCGATAATCCCGGTCGTCCAGTTTGAGCAACAAATCGCCCGCGTGAACCTGCTGGTTGTCGGTCACGGCGATCTGGGAAATGAAACCGGCGACTTTCGGCGCAATCACCGTCACGTCGCCGCCGACATAAGGCATCGTCCGTGCTTTCGATGAAACGGCCAACCGTCCACCAGTAGTAACTGGCGCCGGTGACGCCGATTACGGCCAGGAACGCCAGCGTGACAAAGGGCAACGCGCTTGAAGGACGGTTTGCGATTCTGGTGCGGTGACTCGCAGATCTGTTTCGCCGCTCAATTCAAAACGGTTCACCTGGTTTGTCTGCCCCGGCATGGCGAGCGGCGGCGCTGGACAGGTTGACGCGGGAGTTTCGTTGATGTCAGCGGAGAGGGTGGCGAGTGTTCATAGGCTGTTTAATTTCAGAAAGGTTGCGGATCGGATCAAAAAGACCGACCGGTTGGTATGCTATCTGATGCCAAGGAGTGGTGGTTTGGTTTTTCATGCATTCATCCTCGTTTCAAGTTCCGCGATTTGGCTGGCCGGCCTTGAGCGGTTGGTTTTGCGTCGGTCGGTCCGAACAACAATTTCAAGTAACTGCGGAACTGTTCAATGTTCTCATGTAACACATCGTTGTTTCCAGCGATCTTCGCCAGCATCAGCGAACCTTGCACGATGGCCAGATAAGATCGCGCGAGGGCTTCCGGCTCGAATTTGGCATTGGGCGCATGCGCGGCTTTCGCTTCCGCGAGGTCATGAGAAAAATCGCGGACCATGCGCGAGAAGAAATTCTGGCAGACACTCGCGGATTTCCGGGTTGGTGACGGCCAGTTCCTGGGCGAACATGCCGATCAGGCAACCCTTGGTCACATGATGATCCCCGCCGACAGAGGTCTTGACAAAATCCAGCCGGCCAAAAACGCGGGCGAGCGGATCCGCCAGCTTGCGGAACGGCGCGTCTTGATAGGTTTTCATTCTTTGCCTCGTAGAAATGGGTCAAGGCGGTACGCGCGATATCGTCCTTACTCTTGAAATAATGAAAGAAACCGCCCTTGGTCACACCGGCGTCGGCGCAGATTTCGTCCACGGTCGTGGCGTTATAGCCGCGGGCGCGCATGAGTTTGACGCCCGCGTTCACGAGCTTGCGTTTCGTTTCCGGCACATCAGAGGATGCGATTCGATTTAACATACAGACTAGTTGGTATGTTACGGTAAATCGCCGTTCTGTCAACGGTTTTTTTTGATTTTTTAAAATAAATGGATTTTCGGCCTTTTCCCTTTGAATTTGAGCATTTCCAGCCGGCGGCTATCCTCCACCGGTGCAACGATCCAGGATTTACCGCTTCAAGGAGTTTGATGGCCCATATTCACGAAAAAATTGATTTCACTGTCGCGATGTTTGTCGTTCAGGATGGCCGGGTATTGCTCATCCACCATCGGAAGCTCGGCAGATGGTTGCCGCTGGGCGGGCACATCGAATTGGACGAGGACCCGGAGCAGGCCGCATTGCGCGAGGCGAAGGAAGAAAGCGGACTGGACGTGGAATTGCTCGGGGAACGTCCGCCCACGACATCGCCGGGCACACGCGCCCTCATCGCACCGCGGTTCCTCGACATCCATCGCATCACCGACACCCACGAGCACATCGGCATGATTTATTGGGCCAGGCCGAGGCACGGGAAGCTGGCGCTGGCCAGCGATGAGCATCATGACATTCGCTGGTGTTCTTCCGCCGATTTGGACAAGCTTCAGCCGCCGATGAGCGACGCGGTCAAATGGTATTGCCGCAAAGCGATCGAAGAAATCCGCTGATGACCGCGCGCCAGAAAATCAAATTCACCTGTTTTACGCATCGAAGGAATCAATTCCTTCGCTACCGTCCTCTATTTCAATTACCTCTACTTCTTCATGCGCGACGTGTTCGGCTTCGGTAACAAACGCAACCTCGCGCTCGCGGCATTTCTGGGGTTCATTTACCTGGTTGCCTCCTGGCAGTCGGGAAAATTTGCCCAGCGTTTCGGCCATTTTCTGGCGCTCAAACTCGGCTTTCTCATTATGGGCGTTTCGCTGGCGGTGGGACTTTTTTTGAATACGGCGGGCGAAGAAATCTTCATCGCTGCCGTCGTTACCATCGGCATGTGTTTGATTTGGCCGACGATCGAGGGGTTGGTCAGCGAGGGCGAGGACACCGTTGGTTTGCCGCGCATTGTCGGCATTTACAACGTCACGTGGGCGGTCACCAATGCCATCGCCTACTTCATCGGTGGCACGCTCATCGAAAAAGGTGGATATAAAATCCTTTTCTGGCTCCCGTTGGCGTTGGTGGTGGTAATGCTGGCGCTGACTTTTTGGCTGCAACGCCATGCAACGGAACTGGCGCGCGAAGTTGTGCATCCATCCGCTATACCACGCCAACCGCATCAGCCGGCATCGCCGTACGCGAAGACCTTCCTGAAAA
Source organism: uncultured Verrucomicrobiae bacterium (assembly GCA_963708525.1). Classification (GTDB taxonomy): domain Bacteria; phylum Verrucomicrobiota; class Verrucomicrobiia; order Limisphaerales; family UBA11358; genus UBA11358. The sequence goes on from CAVPTH010000002.1 coordinate 18,124, forward strand.
TGGCGTGGTTGGCCAATCCATTCGCTTATATTGCCATTTCTACGCTCATCGCCGTAATTCCCGGGATCGCGGCAAAGTTCCACCTGTCACCGATGTTCGCGGGTTTCATTTGCACGCTTTGGTGTTTTGTCCGGCTCGGTGCCTTTGTCATCCTCTGGCATTGGACAAAATGGCATTACAAATTCCGGTGGCTGGCCACATCCTTCGCCATCCTCATTTTATCGTTCGCGGCGATTTTGATGTCGCCGAATTTTTACGCGCTGATTGCCGCGCAAATCTTTTTCGGGGCCGCGGCTGGCCTGATTTACTATTCGTCGCTGTTCTATTCGATGGACGCGGGCGATACCAGGAGCGAACACGGTGGCATTCACGAGGCGGCCATCGGCCTGGGCAACTTTATCGGACCGGCGGTTGGCGCGGCGTCCCTCCAGTATTTCCCGAATGCCCCCCACAGCAGTGCCCTGGCCGTGAGCGGCCTGTTGTTATGCGGCTTCGCTGCACTGCTGGGAACCTGGAAAACGGCGCGTTGAGCCGACGAAGTTAAAACACTACACGTCCGGAGCCTCATTTCCATTGATTCGATCGGCGGTCGGACAAAAAAAGAGGTGGCCGGAGCCACCTCTGTAAAACCAATAATACTGGACTTCCCGCTTAGAACGACCAGTTCAGAAAGGGGAAACCTTTGGCGAGCTTGCTGGGGAATTCCGAGAACCACGGATTGCTGTTGACGATGCAGACCAGGCCCAGCTGCACGCCTTTCAAGGAATCGGTGTAATTCACCGTGCCCAATTGGAGACCGTGCGCTTCCTTGGCTATGTTAACGAGACCGTCCTGCATGCCGACGAACAGTTGGCTGGAGGTATTGAAAAACCCGAGCTGGACGCCTGTGTAGCTTTCGGCATAGTTGACGATGCCCCAGGAAAATCCCGAGCTGTCACCCGTGCTGCCGTTGACGAAGCCAAGGGTAAAGGAGCTTTGCGGATTCTCGCCCCAGACACCCAGTGAGATGCCGTTGATGCGCGTGTCTTTGGATTGCAGCGCGATATCCGGCGTCAGCGCGAGCTGAAAGAATTTGGCGCCGCTGCTATCGTCCGCTTTCACGCCCATAGCGGCCGAGGCCAGGATGATGGTGATGAGGATGCGTTTCATATTTTTATCTTTTTGGTTGGCTGAATTGGATTTGGATTAAGCACGACCATTTGTGATGACATGAACATAAGTAGCCGGAAATGAACGTGCAACAAAAATTTTAGCAGAAATTTTACCGGCACATCCGCTGAGCCTGTTACCCCAGTCGCCGGGACGGCCCGCGAGCGCGGCGTTTGTTTTCCTCAGGCTGGCTTTCCGCCCGGGTTTTCTGCTACTTTTTTCCACAACGATTTTTATGGCCGAAGAAATTCAGCAGCCGAAAGAACGCAAGACGCTCGACGACCGCGCGAAGATGACCGAGCTGGAGCGCATCCGGCACTCGGCCGCCCACGTCATGGCCACCGCCATCCTGCGCCTGTGGCCGGATGCGCAATTCGCTGCCGGGCCGCCGGTCGAAAACGGATTTTATTACGACGTGGACCTGAAGCACCGCATTTCGCCCGAGGATTTCGCGGCCATCGAGGCCGAGATGAAAAAGGAAATCAAGGCGAACCATCCATTCGAGAAAATCGTCGTCACCCGCGAGCAGGCCGTCAAGGATTCCGAAAGCGGACGTCTCGGCGGGCTGGGTGAACGCCCGGGCAATCCAAGCAAATTCAAAATCGGCAACCTCGAAGCCATTCCCGAAGGTGAACCTATCACCTATTTCAAGAACGGCGATTTCGTCGATCTGTGCGCCGGGCCGCACGTGATGCGCACCGGCAACATCGGCGCGTTCAAGCTGACCAGCGTGGCCAGCGCGTATTACAAGGGCGACGAGCGCAACCCGCAGCTCCAGCGGATCTACGGCACCGCGTTCAAGAACAAGACCCAGCTCGACGAGTATTTCAAGATGCTCGAGGAGGCCAAGCGCCGCGACCATCGCAAAATCGGTGCGGAGATGGGGCTGTTCGCGATTGATACCGAATTCGTCGGGCCGGGCCTGCCGCTCTGGTTGCCCAAGGGCACTGCGATTCTGGAGGAACTGGAAAAGCTGGCGAAGGAAACGGAATTCACCGCCGGTTACGTGCGGGTAAAGACTCCGCACATCGCGCGGGAGAAAATGTATTTAACCTCCGGTCATTTGCCGATTCTTTACAAGGAATCGATGTTCCCGCCGATGACGTTGCTGGAAGAGCAACAGCGCGCGCGCCACGAGGAATTGCTCCGGCGAAAATTCGCCATCGTGGACGAACTGCTCAAACTCAAGGGCGAAGGTGCCGGCGCCAATCCGGAGCGGATCAAGACGCTTGAGCGCGAGTCGTTTGATATTTCCCTGGAGCAGGACGGGCTCGGAGAAAAGTATTATCTCAAGGCCATGAACTGCCCGCATCACCACCGCATTTTTGCGGCGGAACCGCGCAGTTACCGCGATCTGCCGCTGCGGCTGGCCGAATACGGCACCTGCTACCGCTACGAGCAGTCGGGTGAGTTGTTCGGCCTCATGCGGGTCCGGTCGCTCAACATGAACGACGCGCACATCTATTGCACCCCGGAACAATTCGCCGCCGAGTTTAACGCCGTCAACGAAATGTATCTGAAGTATTTCAAGATATTTGCTATCGACAAATACGTCATGCGCTTCAGCACCCACGACCCGTCGCGCCTGACCGGCGATAACGCCAAATTCGTCAACGAACCGGAATTATGGAAACAGACCGAAGACATGGTCCGCCAGACGCTCATCGATTCGAAGATTCCCTACGTGGAGGTGCCGAACGAGGCGGCGTTTTACGGCCCGAAGATTGACGTGCAGGTCTGGAGCGTCATCGGCCGCGAATTTACACTGGCGACGAACCAGGTGGACTTTGCCGTGCCGCGGAAGTTCGGCCTGGTTTATCGCGACAAAGACAACACGGACAAGACGCCGTTGTGTATTCATCGCGCGCCGCTCGGCACGCACGAACGGTTCATCGGTTTCCTCATCGAACATTACGCCGGCAATTTCCCGCTCTGGCTCGCGCCGGAACAGGTGCGCGTGTTGACGATTGGCGAAGAGGAACCGCTGGTGAATTACGCGAAGCAAATCGTGAACGAACTGCGCGCCAATTTCGTCCGCTGCGATGCGGATTTTTCGTCGAACAAAATCAACGGCAAGATTCAGGACGCCGAGCAGGCGAAAGTCCACACCATGCTCGTCATCGGCGGCCGCGACCTGGAGGCGGGCAATGTTTCCGTCCGCGTCCACGGCAAGGGTAATCTGGGGGCGAAACCGAAGGGCGAAGTGGTGGCAGACATTCTAGCAGCGATTCGCGAACGAAGAGCTTAAGAGACGCGGGCACGCCGCACATGAGGTCGCGCTCCGGTCAGACGGTGCCACGACTTCCAACTTTCTTTCAATTGACGGGAATTCTTTCCGCGGTTCGCAGCGTCACGGGACCGAGCATACCTGACTCCAACAACGGCGAATCTTTCGTGTAATGATGCCACGTCGTGAACGTCAGCCGACCGGTGGGGCTCGGCTGGCCGTCCAGGAGCCATGACGGCCATGCTTTGAGCTGTGCTCCGTCCCACTCACAATCCGGCGGCAATTGCTCGTCGCCAATCAGTCGGTTCGGCCAGAGATTGGTCACTTTGACGACCAGCTCGTTTGCGCCCGGCTTCGCCGCACGGGTGATGTCCACCTGAAACGGTGGTTTCCACAACACACCGAAGTCCTGTCCGTTGAGGGAAAGTTCGGCGAAATCTTTCACCGTGCCCAGGTCGAGCCAAAGTTCGCGACCAGCGGCCAAGCGGTCGGCGGGAATTTCGATTTCTTTCTCGTAAGTTGCGGTCCCGGAGAAATAGCGCACACCCTCATTCGTGAAGTCAGTCCAGGAAATCAATTGTTCCATCGTGATCGAAGGTGGCGCGCCCCACTGCGGCGGAAAACTCAATTTCCACGGGCCGGTCACCGTTCGGGGCGCGGGCACGTCGGATGCGATGGCGCGTAAAACCTTGCCAGCCGCCGTGCGCAATTCGACGCGGCCATCGCGCCATGCGGTCACGACAGGCGAACCGTCCGCGGCAATGCTGGTGTCCCATTGCGGCGGCTGGCCAACGGGCAGGGTTGGCGGCAGCGCGAGCGTATCGCCTTCATCCACGGTAACTCGGCCGGGCTTGCCGTTGAATGTGTAGTCCACGCGCAATTCCTTGGGGAGTCCGAACGCCGGGTCGCGGCCCGCCAGGCCGTTATTCACATTGACGAACAGTTCCCCATCTTTGGCCAGTCCCGCGAGTTTCTTAGTTAGATCCACCGTTTGATCAGCGGAGGTGGTCTGGGAGCGCAAATCGCCGTAGAGCGCTTGGACGACTTCAGCCCCAACGGGCAGTTCAAGAGTTCCGCCTTCCTCTACCTCTCTGGTCTGCCGCCCGCCACTGAGGCGAAATTCGATGCGCAGACGCTTCACGAAGCCCACCGCCGGATCTGCCCCCGCCATGCCGTTGTCAGCCGGAATGCGGCGCGTTCCGCCTTTCATCAGCGCCCGGACTTTGGCGGTGACATCGAGCCGGCGGTCACTGCTGCTTGGGACGGGCCCATAGACCGCCTTGAGGATTCGTAATTCCGCCGGTTTCGTCTTGCTGACTTCAGGTTCCTTGGGTTCGAAGGCAACAAGATGATGCGCGCCGTCCGATGGGTGACGGAAGATGACGAACACCGATCCGGCGGGATCAAAATCCAGCCGCACCGTCGTGCGTCCGGCCGTAGCCGACCAAACCGGCGCGGGTTCGATCATCCCGGTGTCCGGATGCCAGAACTCCGGAAGTTTGCCACTGACACGGAACGTGCAATCCGCGGAATCAAACTGAAGTCGCTGGTTTGAGACGAAATAAATGTCCGCGGTATCAGCGACGCGATGGGTATAAGCCAGATGCGTTGCGGTGGATGCGCCCTGAAATTCAAAATCGGGAGCCAATTGCTGCGCCGCAAAGAGTTCGGCCAGGGACCGGCCCCAGACGATGCGACCGTTGCCGTATCTATGCTCCTGGACGGTGCGGCCGTTACATTTTCCCCAAAGTTCGGCGGCCAGCTTCTCCACCTGCGCATCGCATTGCGGGTAACCTTGGAGGCTGGGCGAATGCTGAGGACGCGGGCCGATCACTGTGGCGCCGGCCCCGACGAGCTTACGAAGACACTCAAGCATTTGCGGTGTCATGTTGATGTCGTCGGGCGGGAGGATCAGCACGGCGTAGTTCGCGCCGCTGGCCAGGATGAGGCGGCCATCCCTCACCGTCGCGCCGTCCAGCAGCACGTCGGCGTCGACGGCATCGTAGTCGTAGCCGGCCGGCAGCGCGGGATTGTCGACGCGCATTTCCACCGGCGTGGTTTGGCCGGTGAAACAGGCGGCGTCCGCCACGGCGCGGCCTTGTTGCAGGAGAAACTCGCAGCGCGCGATGTAATCAATCCAGGGTCTGCCCTGGTTCCACCACGTTTCGGTGCGCTCGAAGTGAAATCCCCAGGGGCCCATGGTCATGCCGGGCCAGCGATTCGTCCAAGGCTGCATCGCATAACGGTGGAAAATGTAACGGTTCAAGCCCTGGCAGAACATCAAATCGCCGAGCGTCTTGAGGGCGTAGGGGTACTCCTGCCAGCGGCCGGTCCGCGGGCCCGGTGCGGCGGTGAAGGATTCGGCACCAACAATGGTCTTGGCGTAAATGTGTGCGATGGATGCAGCCAGCTTGACGGAGGGGCTGCCCTGGCTGCCGCTCCAGAACTCGCCCATGACGACGTCCGCCGGGGCGCCGCACTGCAGCGATTCAAACGGCCCGGTGTATGGTTCAACCGCGCTCCTCAAGCCGTGCTGCCGGCAGAGTTCGGCGAAATGTCCGTAGTAATTTTCCGCGAACAAATCGGCAATGGTCCGGCGCACGTCCCAAAGAAAGCGTTCCGAAACCTCGGGGTTGTCCACCACGCGGCCGGTGAACGTGGGCAAAAACTTCAGCGGATCGTAACCGCGCCGTTTTTGAAATTCCTCGCGGAAATCTTTTGTCCAGTTCTGGCCGCCCACCTCGTAGCTGTCAATTAACGAACTGTCGAGCGTCTGGCCCGCGAGCGGGCCAATGTCGTCGAGTATCTTCTGCATGAAGCCGGCCCAATGCGCATCGAGCGCCGCCTGGCTTAACTTGTCACATTCCAGCCCCTCGCCTTCCCTGGGCGCGGGATGATTCTCCACACCGGTCGGCGTATAGCCGACGCGCAGAATGGTCCAGCGGCCCGGCGGTACATCCCAGTCCAGCCGGCCTCCCGCCTGCAACCGGCTGGTCAGGTCCACCATCGCCGTGCGCCGGATCACGGAGGCGGAGGCACGGGTGCTGGCCAGCGAAGACAGGATAAATGCCCCGTTGTCGCCGTCCTTGGCTTCAAAGTCTTGAATTTTCCCGCCGGCGGCGGGCGTGGGAAATGCCAGCACGGCGATGTCGCGGTAGTAGTCGAGCTTTGTGTACGGCTGCGGTAGTGCGGCGCTGAAATTCGTGGGGCCGGCCACGCGCACTTCGCTGGTGACGACGTGTTGCATGGCGTATTCGGGGGTGTTCCAGGGCCCGCCGCTACTGGACCAGCCCGCGCAATTTTCCACGCAGAGTTTGAGCCCGAGCCGGTTTGCTTCCTGCACGGCAAATTTGAAATCTGCCTGCCATTCCGGGCTCATAAACGCCACCGGACCGCGCGGGATGCCGCAATCCACGTTCACAATCGTCGCGCCACCCAGGCCAATTTGGTTCATCGCTTCAAGGTCGGCCGAGATGCCGGTCTTGGTAATGTTGCCGTTCATCCAGTGCCACCAGGTCTGTGGCCGGGCGGATTCCGGCGGATTGAGAAAACCCGATTCCAGTGAGTCAGCTGGCGCGGCCGGACCGTTGAGCACAAACAGGGCCGAGGCCAGGATGGGAAGCAGCAGTTGTTTCGTTTTCACTCGAGTGTCGAACGCGCAAAGCCAAGATGTTGGCAGGCCGCCGAGCGAACAAGCTTAAAGCCAGTGACGTGCGGGGAGGAGACGAGCCGGGATAGGGGACGGGAAACCGCTCCGGCCAGGTTAATGGCAAGAGCAATCTGGGCGCAAAACCGAAAGGCGAGGTGATTCCAGAGATTTTGGCGGCAATCAAAGAACGCAGGGCGTAACCTCCATCTGTGACCGGTTGCGGTGCCAGTTTACTTGAAACGGTACGGATGTATTTCCGCCAGTTTCGCTTTGAGGACGCGGCGTTGCTGTTTGAGCTCGACAGCGATCCGGAAGTGATGCGGTTCATTTCCAAAGGCCACCCCACACCGCTGGCACGAATTTGGAACGAGTTTATTCCGCGATTTCTTGACTACTACAAGCAGACACCGCCCCGCGGATTCTGGGCAGCGCATCTGCACGAAGACAACGAGTTCATCGGCTGGTTCCATCTGCGCCCTGACCGGATTTCGCCCAGAGAAATGGAGCTTGGCTATCGGCTGAAGCGCAGTGTCTAGGGGCGTGGTCTGGCGACAGAGGGCGCGCGAGCCTTGCTTGAACGCGCCGGCGGCAAATGGGGCTATGCGAAGGTTTGTGCCCGCACCCTCGCCGGCCATCGGGCATCCCGTCGGGTCATGGAGAAAGCTGGTCTCACCTTCGAGGCTGAATTTTATTATGAGGAGGATGTACTGCCCGGTTGGACTGAGGCTGAACGTCGCGCCGTTAAATACTCAACCGCGCGCGGGCCACCGGCACGGACTTTTTGAGTGCCCAACGAGAATGGCGGGGATACAGTTGCGCCATGAACGTGAACGTCACTTACTACCTGGACGTCGTCTCGTCCTGGTGTTATTGGGCAGAACCGGCCTGGGCGGAATTGAAAGCGCGTTATGCCGAAGTCGCCGGTGGAGTTCGATTGGAAGATCGCTTTACTGGACGAGTCCGGCATTCCAAAATCGCGGGCGCAGGAGGACTGGTTTTACCGGCGCAGCGGCACCATTGTGCGCTCGCCATTCATGCTGAATTCCGGCTGGTTGGCCGGGCTGAAAGAATATCTTGCGCCAAACTGCATTGCCGAAGCGGCGAAGGATTGTGGCTGCACGGATGACCGTGTGCGTTTGGCGCTCATGGAAGCGGCCATGCGCCAGGGACAGAACGTCGGAGATTGGGGCGTATCCGTGGCGGTGGCCGTCAAAGCTGCGGGCCTGGATTCCACAGCACTGTTGAAAGCGGCGCGGTCGCCGGAGATCGAAAAGCGCGTGCGGGCAGCGACGGCGGAATTTCACGCGTTGCAAGTGACGCAGCGACCGGCCTTCGTTTTGAAAAGCAACATTGACGACCGGGCAGTTTTCTCCGGGCTGGTGAAAGCCGGTCCGCTGGCCGCAACCATTGACGCGATGCTGGAAGACGCGGCAGCCTATGCTTCACACGCCGCGCATTTGGGTTCCCCGCCGCCGGACTGAGCATTCGCGCGGCATCGTGTCGGACATTCTGGCGGTGGTTCGGGAGCGAAGGCCATGGCCAGAACCGCAGTCGAGTCTGCATCAAAACCTGTGGTGCAACTAATCCTGGGTGGGTATTTTCCCGGTCAAGAAGTAGGTTTTCAAAATCGCTCGCGAAACTTTGCCGTGGATCGGAAGGTCGCCGCCGAGGGGCTGGAGGTTCAAGTTCACCGCCGAGTCGATCAACGAATTGAACTGTTCCTGGGTCGGAATGTCGCCCGTTTCAAAATAGCTTTTAAGCACATTGCGCGGAGCCATCCGGTCGTCTTGCGTCGGGATGTCGCCGTTCTGGAATTTTCCGTAGAGATAGTCGCGATGCTGCTCGGAAAAAACGCCACCCGAGCCGCCACCCCCACCGCCGCCGCTCCATGGATTGTTTCCGACCAAACCGGCGGCGACATAGCTGCCCGTCCGCGCCTGTATGCCTCGGTAATCCAAAACGACGCTCGCGGAGCTTTCGCCGCTCCACGGATTGTTGCCGGCATAAGTGGATGAACTGCTGTCGAAACGAAGCGGCACGCCGGCGCGCAGCAGATAGCGTCCGCTTTGGAAATCGAGATAACCGCCGCCGTCGTCGTTCCCCAGGCCGGTTTCGGCGTCGTAGCGCAGGCCACCAAAGAGATACACGTTGCCATAGGCGGAGGACGTCGCGCTCGTGGGCGTACCGTCACTGGCGAGGAAGGTGACCGTGCCGTAATCGTCATACTCGTAGCGCTCGACCACCGCGCCTTGCGCGTCGGTCAGTGCCAGGGCGTTGCCCTGATCATCGCAGTGCCGGTAATAATCTTGCCCATTCGTGCGCAGGCCGAGCAGATAACGGTCATCCACCAGATAAGAGACGGAGACGGCGCCATCGAGGCGCTCCTCAATCACGCGGTCGCCGTCGAAAAGAAATTGGGTGACATTGGAGGTGCTACCGGAATAGACCGTACTGGAAATGCGCCGACCGAGCGCGTCATAACGATAATCGGCCACCGGCACGAGCGTCGGTACGCCCGAACGGTAATCCACCGTTTGCACCGCGACGAGCCGGTTGACGGCATCGTAAATGTAGCTCAGCGCGCCGGCGGAAGAACTGCGGCTGACAAGATTCCCGTTGTCGTCGTAAGTGCGCGACTCGCACGGCGTGGCGGTGTATTGGTTCATCTGGAAGTCCAGAGGGCCGAGGGCCGAGCCGTCCAGCGTGTAAGCGCCGGAACAGGCCGCGCCGGTAACGTTGGTGCGGTTGCCCATGCGGTCGAGGCCGTAAACCGTGTCGCGGACCGGCGACAGATTGTCAGCGACGAGCGATTCGGTCAACCGGCAGGCCGGATCATATTGCAACGACATGGCATTTGTGCGCGGGCTGCCGCCGGGGATGATGACTGCGCGGGAAATTTTGTTCTGGTCCGAATCATATTGGAACGACGAATCAGCAAAAGTTGAACCGCCGTTCAATCCATGCCCCACGCGCGCGATTTCTTGCCAGCCGTGGTCGCCCGGCGAATTTGGTTGACCGGATATTCCGTCGTAGAAAATGCGCGTGACCGTGTTATTTCCCAAAGCCACGCGCGAAACGCGCTCCGGCCCGTCGTAGGAGTAACTGGCCTGGGACTTGCCGGATTCCGCGACGCCAATGCAACGTTCCAGGGCATCGTAAGTGTAATTCAATGAACGTCCGCCGGGATACGCAAGCGAAAGGCGATTGCCGACGGAGTCGTAAGTCGAATGCGTGGCGAGTCCGTTCAGCGATTCACCGGTGCAATGGCCCAACGAGTCATAGCTCAAATAGCCATCGCAATCGTCATCGTGATGACTCGTCAAACGCGAGCAACCGTCGTACGTGTAAGTTTCAAACGTGGTCGTCGCCGCCACGCCAACAGCGGTGCGCGCCGCGAGGTCGCGGTGAATGATGCGGTCGTTCAAATCATAAGTGTTCGAAACGACGGAACCATTTGCGTCTTCCTCGTTGATGAGATTGCTGCGCGGACTCCAAATAAGTTTGGTTTGCGTGCCGTCGGCGCAGCTGATGTTGGTGCAGTTGCCGAGCGTGTCATAGGCATAGCTGGTCGTGTTAGAGTGGCTGTCCACCAACGAGAGCAACCGGTCACTGCTGCTGCTCCACGTTGCCGTCCCGATGATGTCGCCCGTGAAATCCGGAAAGCCGTCACCATCCAAATCGCCGACGGCCACTGTGCAGCGGCCCAGTAAATCATAGGCGTAAAAGGCGTGCGTGCCGCGCGGGTCAACCGTCCGCACGCAGCGACCGAGCGAATCATAGGCGTAAGTGCTCGTATTCCCGACGTTGTCCGTCGTCTGCACGCAGCGATTCTGCGAATCAAAAACACTCGCGACTGAAAATACCTGCGGCGCGCCGCCAAGGTCGGAAAGATTGGTTTCGACGCAATTGGTGGCGTTGCCGTTGCGATCCCGGAGGATGGCGAATGTGGTCCGGGCATTGGGACTCGTCACCGAAGTGAGCCGCCCGGCGGTGTCGTAACCATAGGTTGTCACGTGGCCGAGATCGTTCGTCCGGGTGACGTATTCGCTGTCGGGCGCATAGGCAAAGGAGGTCGTGGCGTCGCCATCGCCGACAGGTGCTTGCGTGGCAGGATTGAAATGCAATTCATGCACGCGCACGCAGCGGTCCTGCCCGTCGTAATCGTAGCGCGTCTCGGCGAGCCGGAAGTTGCCCACGGAGCCGGGCACGTCATTGGTTTCGCCGAAACAGCGGACGGTCTTAAGATTGTCGTTTGCATCGAAGAAACAAACCATCTGGTTGCCCATCGGGTCGGTGACGCGCGCGAGGCGGTTGAAACCGTCGTAAGCGAATGTGCTGATTCTGGCGCTATCGCCGCTGTCCACGTATTTCTTCGTGGCCGGATGGTAGTCGGCCGTGTAACTGAACTCGTTGGTGCCCGCCAGTGGCGAACCGGGCGCGGTGATTTCGCGGAATAACAAGCCGCGCTCGTCGTATTCATACGCCACGGCCTGATGCGGGTCTGCGCCGGAAACCGCATCGCCGCCGAGCGCCAGCACGCAACGGTCGTTGCCGTCGTAAACAAAATCATTCGTCATCGTGTGTGTCGCGTCCACGTCGCAGGCGATGCGTGTCAGGCGATGCAGCCGGTCGTAGCCGCGAATAACCGCTTTGCTGGCGACCTTGGTGTCCGTATCATCGCGTACTTCCACGATGGCGGCCTGAACATTGTCGGCTGCATCATAAAAGAAGTCGGTGGCGCAGCGCGCGGTGAAGATTGGTGGGCGACTCGCATCGGACGCACTGATCCAGCGAATTGTAAGAGTAAAGCCAGTCGTTACCGCGGGCGTCCACGCAGCGGGTGACGTTGCCGCGCGCGTCGTGTTCGAATGCCGAGGTGAGATGCACGCCGGGTTCATCAATGGCGATGGACTGCAAATAACCCGACTGTGCTCCGCTGGAATAATAGCTTAATGTGTCCACGCGACGATAGCCGTTGACGTCGGGCGCATTGGTGAGGGCGGTCAACTGGCCGTGCGAGTTATAAGTGAAGTCCAGTTCCGGTGAAGTCCAGGCCGGAAGACTTGTGTGGTTCCCATGAAGTCAAGTTGCCCCTGGCGTCATAGCTTGCCGTTGTCACGTTGCCGCGCGAGTCGGTGGAAGCGATGACGAAGCTAAATCCTTTTGAACGGCCCGATTCCCGGTCAGTGATCACCTTCGCGCTCTCGCTGCAGGTGTCTACGAACAAGTCCGCATGCAGTTCCTCGATATTCTGGCGAACCTCGGCCTGGAGCGTGCCATCCCAGCCAAGCGGGCCTTGCGGAGTGGTGTCGCCGATGCCAAAGCGCTTGCCACTGGCGGCGGCGTGAAGAACGGCATAGGGCATCGGTTCATTGATGCCCACATTGCCGGTCCGGGCGAGAATTCCCAAAGACTTGAGGTGGTTTTCCAACGCGTTGATGCGATCTCGCATGTTGATGATCAGAGAGTCCGTGTTGTCCACCTTCTGCCAAACGGATCCATTGTAGATCGCCGTGTCCCCGGCGAGATACGACTTGCCGGGATTGTATAGCCGCGCCGTTTCTTCGCCGGTGCCGAAACGCGGATCGTATTCAAAACGCCAGACGCGCTCGGTGGCGTCGGCAACGCCATCGCCGTCCAAGTCCACGCCACCGGCGGCCAGTTCGCGCAGCACACGCAAGTCGGCGCGCTTTCGCGCGGGTGTGGCCGGATCGAAAACAGATTGAAAAGCGCATTGGATCTGCTGGCCGCCGGGAGAGGTTTCCGAGGTGCAGAGTGAATCGTTGTTCCATGTCCATTGCGTCTCGTAGTAGTCGGGATCACCCGGACGCAGCTTGCCCGTGGGCCGGTTGACCGTGTCCGTGACCGGTACTTCCGGCGTGGCCCGGCCGGTGTAATCGCGCTCCATCACGCAGCGATTGCGGGCGTCACAAAAGTATTCCGCCACATTGCCCTCGGGATCGTTGACGATGCAACGGACCACGGCGAAGTGATTGGCCGGCGCGGCGATTTGGGGCAGCACGGTGATGCGCTCCATCTTGTCCGTCCCGCGTTGCACTGAAATGCACCGGAGAAAATCAAAGTTTGACTGGTTATGTTGATAGACGTATTGCCGCGTGGTCTGTCCGTTGGCGTCAATGACCGAGAGCAGCAGATGATTCTCGCGGTCGTCGAGATAACCGGTCGAGTAGGTGTAGGTCGTGGTCTTGCCGTCGGGGAAATCATTTCCATTCGGCGTGCCGGTGACCGGCGGCGACGTGACAGATTTCAAATCGCCAACGCTGCCCCCGATTTCGCCCATTTGATGATAGGCATAACTCACGGTGCGCCCGCTGAAATCGGTGATGGACTGCACATAGCCGTCGCTGTTGTATGCCACCGTGTTTGTGCGGCCCAGGTCGTCTACGATTTGTGAAACTCGTCCGGCGCCATTGCGATAGAGTTTTATTACATTGCCATCGCCGGTCATTATGTTTGCGAGAAGGCCGGCGGTGGCCGTGCCGTCGAGCGGATTGAACACCCAGATGCCGCCATCGGCGAAGGTCAACCGGAAGACGTTATTTGACAGCGTCCCTTCGCGGAAAAAGCCGGGACAGATGTAGGTGCCGTTGGTCTGGAGAGAATAGGTGTCCGCACGCCCGGTGCCGTCGTGAATCACGATGTCGCCGCCGAGCGGTTGCAGCCGCACATCATACGAACCAGTCCAGTGCGGCCCGAAAGCGCTGTCGGCTTCAGTGGTGCGTGAGCGGTAGGTGCGCGCCCAGACGAAATCCAAACCGCGCCCCGCGATTGCCAGGTCAGCGACCTCTTGCTGAACTTCGCCGGAGGAAGGAATGACGCGGGGATCACCGTCGCCGCCGCCGATGGTCGGCGATAGTTCGATCTCCAAATTGCGTGGACCGCGATCTGTGCCTCGCCGCAATTCACCAATTACCGTGTTCCCGTTGAGCGCTGCGGCGATGTTTCCATTCGCCGCTGGGATGGCGTCAGGGTTGCCACCACCAACGCCACCGTTACCCGATACCCGTGCTGACATCTTCCATTCTTCAAACTGAAGCTCGATGGATTCTACTGCATGGACTTCCTTGGTTGTAGGACTGGCCGGCGGCGCTTCCGGCGGTTCGAGCAGATAGGGTGTATTAGCATCCACGCCGAGAACGGAATTCGGCAACGTCGCGATCAAGTTACTCGTGCCGGCATCAACGACGCTCAACCCGAACCACGGCTCGCCCGGCGGGAGGCCGTTGAGTGAGACCACCGCCCAGACGCCGCCGGTGTTGACGATGGTGGGCGTGAAATAAAGGCCGTTGATCAGGACGAGCGCGTTGGTGGGCAGGCATTGACCCAAAATGTAAAGCGGTGTGTTGGAAACGGTGACATCTACGACGGCGGGTTCGACGCTAAAAATTTGCGGCTGCGGCAGCACGAGCCGGTAATATTTCTGGCTGCGCAAGACTTCCGGCGCCATCCATTTTACCGGGCCGGCATTGGAGGAAGTCACCGCATCAACCGTCTGCCAGTTGTTGCTGGCGGACAAATCATCGGCGCTTTGCACCAGATAGGTCCCGCTCGAATCCGCGTTCCATTCCAGCTGGAAATTCTGGCGGCCCTCGAAATCCGTGCCGGTGTAGCGGATGGTCGCCGTGGTGGCCGTGCCTGCCGCCCGGACGCCGAGGGCGGGAACCGCCGCCAGGATAAGGGCCAGGAGCGCGAGACAAGGCCGGTTAGAGCGAAAGGGATGATCGATTTTCATGGTTTGATACTCTGATTGATTTGAACGACCCCAACGACAGCATCCGCCGCGGGCGGAACTTATCAGAAGGGGTATTTATCCGAGTATTAAGTCTACCTGTTATTGCGGCAAGAAAAAAAACCATGGCGGCAGCCATCCCGCTATGTTGCAAAGAGATTCTTTGCCCGCTGCAGCGGGGTAATCGCGGTACGCGGGCATACTCGGGCGAAGTTGCGAAAGGTTTTGCCCCTTTACACGACCGGGACAATCCCGGCCCGGCCTGAAGGTAAAGTGATGGCTGACCCGCTTGATGGGTCTGGCGATCGAGGAACAGCGGGCGCAAGCGGAACGGAACGCGGAGGATTACTCTGCGCGTTCCTGCTTCAGCCAGTGATTCAACGGAAACCTGCGAAGCGATGGTTCGCGCTCCGGCGTTAACGCCAATTGATGTCGACGGCCCGTTTCGCCATCATCCTTCCGCCGCTTACTTGACTCCCATCGGCAGGAGTTTGACAAAATAAACGTCATTCTGCCGCATGTTGAACGTGCGGACGAACGGTTTGCCGGTTTCAATCTGGATGGTTTCCACCGATTCAGGATCGCCGCTGCTTTGTTCCCGCAGAATTTCCACCTGACCCAGCGTCAATTGCGACGGCGAGCCCATGTCAAGGTAGCGGGTGAATACGTCGTTGACGCGATAGCCGGTCTGGTAGATCTCCAGACTGTAGCTTCCGGCCGGAAGGTTGGTGATGCTCAATGCCGCGCGGCCAATCGGTTTGGTTGGAATTTCATTTTTATAGAACTGCTGATCGTTCATTCCCGACGGCGGCACGATGGGAGTATAATCCCAAAACAAGGCCTGGATCGAATTGTCCGGGCCTTTGCAAACCCAGGATGCCGGGTCGGGGTTGACAAGTTCGGAGGGCCCCAGTTCGTTCAGGAATTTGAACGCATAAAAGGCAGGCTTTTTCAAATCCTCGTAATTGATCAGGCCAAAACCGCCGTGGAAGGGAGTCATGCGCGGGCCGTTCTCTTCGAAAATATCGGTGAAGACCCAGTAAGACATTGAGTCCACGGAGCGATAGGCCGCCTTTGACCTTGCTCAGGATGAAGGCCGCCTGCTGGTAGGTGTCATGCATGAAATCGGTGGGAGTATAGGCCGAACTCCATTCGGTGAAATGCAACGGCAAGTCCGGGCATCGGCGAATGGTCGATCATCTTCCGCTCACCGATCATCCGGCCGATGATCGAATCGGGATCTGGGATCAATCACCGTTCCGCGCTGGCCGGTCTCATCCAGATACCCCGCATTGACGCCATAGGCGTGCGTGGAAATGAAGTCGAGCGGCACGTGGTTGGTGTAACAATAATTGATGAATGATTTGTCCCACTGGCCGATGGCCGTGGCCGGGCCGCCCACGCGATAATCCGGCGAGACGCTTTTGATGGCCTTGGCCGTGGCGTCATACAACTTGAAATAATCCTCCTTGCGTGCCGGTCCAGAACCCATCATGCAGATCGGGTTCGTTCCACACCTCAAAGTACCAGGTCTTCACTTCGTCATGGCCATAGCGTTCCTGAAAATGGCTCACCAGATGGCGGATCAAGCCGGCCCATTTGTCGTACGATTTGGGCGGCGTGACGTTGCCCTTCCACCAGAAAATGGTTTTGTTGCCGCTGGCCAGGTCCTTGGGCATGAACGAAAGTTCGACAAACGGTTTGATGTCAATGCTGAGCAGGAAGTCATAAAGCCGGTCAATGTATTGCCAGTTATAGATGGGATTGCCGTGCGCGTCTTCCCTGTAAACGCCCATGTCGTCGGTGAGCAATCCGTGCATGCGGATATATTTGAAGCCGCAATCGCGCTGGGCCTCGCGCAACTGATCCTGCCAGTCCGCGCGTAGTCCTTCGTTGGCCCGGCCGGCGCCAATGCATTCCTTGAAGGAAGTGTCCAGCGGCCCCTGGACGGCGTTTACATCAACGGTAATGGTCCGGACCGCTGCAGCCGGCGCGACGGAGGGCGTCTCGCCAACTGCCGCCATCAGCGCAAGCGGTAGCCCGAACACAGTCATTGCCACCAGCACCGGCAGAAGATACGACCTGGGTGAAATCAGTTTGTTTACCATAACAGGTGTCTTGAATGTGTTCACTTCCAAGCTTGGATTCCCGGCCGGTCCAGGTCTATCTTAAATTTCAGCAATCGAACTCTGACACCGTGGAAGCCAGCAAGAAAGGAACTCAATTATGACAGCGAAATCAATCCACATCAGCCCGGGTGAAGGCGCCGCCTATTCGGGCGTGGGAGATGTTTATCGCGTCCTGGTCGACGGCGAACAAACCGACGGCGTTTATACCCTCGCCGAGGTGCGCGTTTCCCCGGACAACGGACCACCCCCGCATATTCATCATCGTGAAGACGAGGGATTCTTTATCCTGGAAGGCGAAGTTACCTTCCAACTCGGTAACCGCACGGTGAAATGCACAGCCGGTTCCTTTATTCAAGGGCCGCGCGGCATTCCCCACGCATTTAAAAACACGGGCAAAACACCGGCGCGGCTGCTGGTCTATGTCATGCCGCCCGGTTTCGAGGATTTCCTGAAGGAATTTGCCACGCCGCTGCCGTCGTTCGCCTCACCGGCCCAGCCGGTGACACCCCAAGAAATTGAGAAACTGCTGGCGGTCGCGCCCAAATTCGGAATCGAAATCCTGCCGCCCCCGAAATAATCGTTTCAGGAATTTTCATCCTGAAATCCGAAGCGGTTGTCGGCGGAAAAGCATGCAGGCCAAATCGAACGTAAACCGGCCGGTCCCGTCAAAAGCACAAGGTATGAAGACTCTCCAACGATTGGGGCGGCCCCGGATGGACGGGCGCCAAGCCGGGCCGGGACGTCGCGAATGATTGATAATTCCTGGGCCACGTTTGTTGAGTTAATTGTCATGCCGTTCGAGCACGTGACAATGATCTGGGGCATAGTGCCGTTGTATTTCGGGTTGTTGCTGAATGAATTGACGGCGGACAAGGCCAGTTATCGGACGGCCATCCAGTCGGGGTTCAGCTTCCTCTGGGCGGGAACACAATGGTTGTGGCCGTATTTCGCGCATCAAGTGGACATGCCGCCCATCCGACTCGCTACGCTGCCGGTAAACCTGCTGGTGACGTTTATAACCATCGCGTTGGGCGCGCTAGCGCTGGTCAGCGGCATTCGCAAGAAATTCCCGAAACGCCTGCACTTTATTGGCCACACGCGGTTCGCGAATTATTTCATGATCACCATTTTCCCGATTCAAGCGCATTACCTGCCGTGGACATGGGATCGGTTCGTCGCCATCGCGTTGTTTGCGGTGCCTATCTGGCTGGTGTTGCACTTCGGGTTAATGCCGGTCCGCAATCGTTGATTAGTTGTCCACTCGCCACGAACCCAGCGCCCTGCTAATTTTTCCGCATGGGGCGACAATGGTTGCATGCCAAACGTCTGGTGGCCGGGCTGAAGAAAGGCCGGGCCACCAGCAAACTTGTCCGCGAAATTTCCATCGCCGCCAAAATGGGCGGAGCGGACCCTGACGCCAACGCGCGCCTGGCGGCCGCTCTGGAGAAGGCGCGCAAGGAAAGCGTATCGCGCGACGTCATCGACCGTGCCATTAAAAAAGGCGCAGGCATCGGCGATGAAAAACTTGTGATGGAGCACGTGGTTTACGAGGGGTACGCGCCCCATAAGGTGCCGGTGATTGTCGAAGTTCTCACGGACAACGTGAACCGCACCGCGCCGGAAATCCGCGTATTGTTCAAGAGAGGCCAGCTGGGGATGTCGGGCAGCAACAAATTCCTTTTCGACCACGTCGGCCTGGTGGAGGCGCACCATCCGGATCCGGACATTGACCGCGAGGCCGCGGCCATCGAAGCCGGCGCCAACGAGGTGGAAGTGTTGACGGCCGAGCAGAACGACGATATCCCGGAAGGCAGGGCCGGCGCGCGCTTTGTCTGCGATCGCACGGCCGTCCATGCCGTTTCCCGGTGGCTGTCACAAAACGGCTGGTCGGTGGTGACCAGCGAACCGGGGTACCTGCCCAAAATGCACCCGACGCTGACGGAGGAACAACGGATCGAGGTTGGGGAATTTCTCCAGACCCTGGATGACCATGATGATGTTCACCGCGTCTGGGCTGCGGTTAAGTAAAGATCTCAACTCAACCGCATGGGCATGACTACGTAGAGGAAAGGTCCGTTAATCTTCAACACGCCGGGGCTCAGCTCGTCCGTCAGTTCAAAGAATACTTCGTCTTCAGTCAAGGCATTGAGCGGCTCGATCAGAAATTTCGGGTTAAAGGCAATGGCGATTTCCTTGCCTTTATAGTTTACAGCGAGGCTTTCCCGGGCCTCTCCGACTTCCGGCGAATTGGCGGTGATGGCAAGGTTGTTTTTGCTGAAGGTTAACCTGACCGAGTTGGCCTTCTCGCTGGTCATAATCTCGGCCCGGCGCAGGGCATGCAGAAATTCGTCGCGCGCCAGCGGGACGCGTTCCTTGGTCTCAGCCGGGATGACCTGCCGATAATTGGGATAGTTCCCTTCGATCAGTTTGGTCAGGACGAGAACGGAAAACCCCTTGTCATCCTTGAGTTTAAATGCCGCCTGGTTCTCGCCAAATTTGATTTCCACGTCCCCTTTTTCCTGCAAAAGGCGGTTCAGTTCGCCGACGGCTTTAGCTGGAATGATGAATTCTCCCTGGCTCTTTTCGGAGACATCCACCTCTTCGTCGGCCAGCGCCAACCTGCGTCCGTCAGTCGCGACCATGGTCAACTTGTGGTCCTTGAGGCTGATAAAAACCCCGTTCAAAACGTATCGCGACTCATCGGTGGAGATGGCAAACGACGTCTTGCCCAACATGGCCCGGGCAGTTTCCTGGGACAGGGTCACTTTTTTATCATCCTTGAATTTCGGTTGAGGCGGAAATTCGTCCGCGCCGATCCCATGAATCCTGTAAAAAGAGGTTCCGCAGCGGACACTGCACACATTTTTTTCGTCCACTTCGATATCGATGTCCGTTCCGCCTAATTCCCGAACGATTCCAAAAAGTTTTCTAACCGGAACGGTGGTCGCCCCCCCTTTTTTCACCTTTGCCTCCACCGAGCAGGCAACGGTTACGTCCAAATCCGTGGCGGTAAATTCAACCCGATCTCCTTCCGCTCGCAGCAGAACATTGGAAAGAATGGGAAGCGTTGTCCGGGTGCCAACCACATTTTGAACCGCCTGCAAGCCACTGAGAATTTGCTCCTTCGTGATGGTGAGGTTCATGGGCGGTTAATAGTGTTCTTCTTTATAAAAAAGTATCAGTATTAAGGGCTGTGAATAAGGCAAACAACCCCTGGTGTCAAGGTTTCGTCGAAGGAAAGTAACGGGAAAAAAGTGGAATGTGAAAGAGAAAAAAAAAGTAAATTCCAAAACCAGAAGTTCTCAACCGAATTAACAAAATCTTCACACAGGAAAGGAGACTTATTGGTGGGGTTGTGCACGTTGAACAATATTGGGCAGCGTTTGGCAGACAAATTTTACTTCATCGGCTCTGGATTCCCGGCCCAGGGAGAAGCGAACGAGCGAATGGGCGCGGTCCCGCTTGCCCAAAGCCGAAACGACATGAGACGGTTCCAGGGACCCGGCCGAACAGGCCGAGCCGCTTGACGCGCAAATTCCCTCGATATCCAATCCGCCCAGCAGCACGATGCTATCCGTGCCTTTGACCACAAAAGAAACCGTGTTAACCAGCCGGTGTTCCCGGGAACCGACAAATTCCACGTCCGGGATCTTTGAGAGGGAATCCATCAATTGGCGGGATAAGGGCTCCAGATGTTTCTTTTCGAAAACCGGCTTGACGATAAACCTTTCCATGGCTTCCACCAGACCGATGATCCCAGCCAGATTCTCCGTGCCGGCGCGCCGCTCGTTCTCATGACCGCCGCCGAAAACGATCGGGTGCGGATGAAGCGGAGATTTGAGATAGAGCAATCCGGCTCCTTTAGGACCATGAAATTTGTGAGCGCAAAGTGAAACCAGGTCGGCATGGAACTGGCCGATGCGTTCAAAGGGCTCCTTGCCAAACCACTGGACCGCGTCCGTGTGGAAGGCAATACCCTGTTCACGACAGACGCGTCCCAATTCCGCCACCGGCTGGAGGGTGCCGATTTCGTTGTTGGCGGCCATGATGGAAACCAGAACGGTGTCCGGACGGATTGCCCGTTTTAAATCATCCACCGACACCCGGCCCTGGGGATCGACCGGCAGCCGGGTAACTGCGAAAGCTTCCCGTTTTTCCAGATAATCAAAACAAGACAAGACCGCGTGATGCTCAATGGCCGAAGTAATCAGATGGCGGCCTTTGGTTGCCAGTAACCGGGCCGTGCCGAGGACCGCCAGGTTATTGCTTTCCGTGCCGCCGCTGGTGAAAATCACTTCAGCGGGCTTGCAGCCGAGGACTTTCGCCGCCCGCTCACGCGCATCGTCCAGCAAGGCACGCGCCCGACGCCCGACGTGATGCACGCTGGATGGGTTGCCCCAGATTTCGCCCAGAAACGGCAGCATGACGTCGCGTACGGCCGGATCCAGCGGCGTCGTGGCGTTGTAATCGAAATAAATCGTTTGCGGCATGGTTCAATCCATATTGGCCGTATGGCGTGAAGAAATGGTTGTTATCTCCCCACGATTTGCGCCCTATGTTAAAGCAAAGACGGAATATCGTAAATGTTCACGTGATTTAACTGTTACTGCGGTTGGCATCTCTTGTCCGGCTGGCTCAATACACCTGGCGCAAACTACCGTCAAAAAACCGCAAGCCGCCGACAGCGAAGATTCGCCACCACACTTACATTATTTCACCATGGCAACGAATGACTTAGCGTCGCCGCCGGAAACCCGGCTGGATGCATTGCCTCCCCAGCAATGTGCCGTCGTGCGCCGCATCGAAACCGACGGCGACGACATACACCGGCTCAAAACGCTGGGTATTTGCGTCGGCCGCCGGCTGGAGGTTGTGCGGACCGGCGACCCGCTGGTAGTCCGGGTTTTTGGTTCACGGCTGGGGCTGTCCGCTTCGTTGGCCTCCCGGGTCTGGCTGGAAGTTTGCACGCCCGACCATTGCGCGATGCGGGAAGCCCACGAGCATGAGTGACACCCTGAAATTCGGGTTCGGGGCTTCCTGTTGCGACGAGGGGCAGACGGCAGTTCATTTACCGCATCATGCCTTCACCCTGGCGCTGATCGGCAATCCCAATGCCGGCAAGACCACCCTGTTTAACGCGTTAACCGGCTTGAGGGCCAAGACCGCCAATTTTCCGGGCACCACCGTCGAGCGCCGGGTCGGACGCGTGCACTTCGGCGATCACCAGATTGTGGTGGTGGATTTGCCGGGGCTGTACAGCCTGGAAAGCTCTTCGCCGGAGGAAAAAATCGCGAGCGACGCCCTACACGGCCGGCTGGAGAACCATCCCGCGCCAAATGCCGCACTGGTTGTCGTCGATGCGACCAATCTTGAAAGGAATCTGTTTCTCGTCAGCCAGGTGCTCGAATTGAATTGTCCGGTCGTCGTGGCGTTGAACATGATGGACACAGCCCGGCGCGATGGCATTCGGATTGATGTCGCGAAGCTCCGCACCGAGCTCGGGTGTTCCGTGATTCCCATTTCGGCGCGCACCGGCATGGGGATAGGCGAACTCAAGAGCGAAGTGGAGTCGCTCGTTACCGGTAAAGCCGCGAACACTCCTTCACATGCCAAGCCTGCCTGCGCACTGGGGTGCACCGGTTGTCCCTATCAGGCGCGTTACGAGTGGACGGAACAGATTTCGACGAAGGTAATGGATGCGTCAGCGGCGCGCCGCTCGGCACGGACGGAAAAACTCGACGATTTTTTAACACACCCGGTCGCAGGCGTCGCCGTTTTTCAAATCGTCATGCTGCTGTTGTTCGCCTTGATTTTCTGGGCGGCGGAAATTCCGATGGGCCTCATCAGCCGCCTGTTCGGCACCGTGGGCGCCTGGATTGCGGCGTACACACCGCCGGGCGACCTGCAAAGCCTGCTGGTCAACGGTGTCATCGGCGGCGTCGGCGGGGTGCTCGTGTTTCTGCCGCAAATCTGCATTTTGTTTTTCGCATTGTCACTGCTGGAAGACACCGGCTATCTGTCGCGCGCGGCGCTGGTCATGGACAAGATCATGCGCCGGCTCGGGTTGCCCGGAAAGGCGTTCGTGCCGATGCTCTCAGCTCACGCCTGTGCGATCCCCGCCATCATGTCCGCGCGCGTCATTGAAAATCCGCGCGACCGGCTGGTGACCATCCTGATTACGCCGTTGCTGACGTGTTCGGCACGGATTCCCGTTTACGCCATGGTCACCGCCATGCTCTTCCCGCATTCGCCGCTCAAGGCCGCGTTGGTTTTCACGGCGGCGTACGCGACTGGTGCCCTGGCGGCGGTGCTGGCGGCGGTGGTATTCAATCGCACGATCCTGCCCGGCGGCAGCCGGCCGCTGTTGATTGAACTGCCGCCGTATCGCCTGCCCGGCCTCCGCTCGGCGCTGTTGCACACCTTTGACCGCGCGAAAATTTTTGTAAAACAGGCCGGCACCATCATCCTGGTGGTCTCGCTCGCGCTGTGGACACTTTCGCATTATCCGAAATCCGCGCCGCCGCCCGCCGCCATGACATTGACCGCCCAGGCCGCGCAATTGGAAAAAGCCGGGGATTCGCAAAAGGCCGCGGAGTTGCACGCGGACGCCGACCACCTCACTGCGCAAAACTCATTGCAAAATTCCGCCGCCGGCAAATTGGGTCGTTTACTGGAGCCGGTGCTGAAGCCGCTGGGTTACGACTGGCAGATTGGCATCGGCATCATCAGCTCGTTTGCGGCCCGCGAGGTCATCGTTTCCACGCTGGCCATCGTTTATGGCGTTGGCCAGGACGCCGCCGAGCATCGCAACGCATCGCTCTACGATTCGTTGCGCCACGCGGTGCGTTCGGACGGCACGCCCATGTTCACCACCGCCACCTGCGCGAGCCTGCTGGTGTACTACATCCTCGCCGCGCAATGCCTTTCCACCACGGCGGTGGTGCGTCGTGAAACGGGCGGTTGGAAGTGGCCCCTGTTCCAGATTGCCTACATGACCGGACTGGCCTATGTCGCCGCTTTTTTCGTGTATCAGCTCGTCAGCCATTTCGTTCACTGATTTGCAATTTCCGATTTCCGATTTACGATACACGCGCCGGTTACCGATGAATCGTAAATCTGGAATTGAAAATGAGCGTTCGAGTTAAAATTTGCGGTATCACCAATCCCGACGACGCACAAGTTGCGGTCGAGGCGGGCGCCGACGCGCTGGGGTTCAATTTTTATGAAAAGAGCCCGCGGTTCGTTCCCATGGAGACCGCGGCGGAAATCTCCCGTTCCTTGCCGCCGTATACTCTGCGTGTCGGCGTTTTCGTGAATCCTGCCGAACAACTGGTCCGGAAGGCCATGGGCGAATGCGGTCTGAACCTGCTTCAATTTCACGGGGACGAACCGCCGGAATTCTGCACGCAATTCGGATTGATGAGTATGAAGGCCTTTCGCGTCCGGGACGCGGAGTCGCTGAAGAAATTGTCCGGATACCCGACCGATGCATGGCTGCTGGACGCTTATGCGTCCGACCTGTTCGGGGGCACGGGCGAAAAATTCAATTGGGACCTGGCCCGGGAGGTGCAAAAGCTCGGCAAGCCGGTTTTCCTGGCCGGCGGGTTGACACCGGAAAATGTCGCCGATGCCATCCGGCAGGTCCAACCGTTCGGCGTGGATGTTTCCAGCGGCGTGGAATCCTCACCGGGCAGGAAAGACCACGAAAAAGTGCGCGCCTTCATTAAGTCAGCTAAGTCTTCTGTGCCTTCAGATTTTAAAGGATAATTCATCCCGGATATAAGGTGCGACAATTCGCGTGCAAAGAAAGGCAACATTTGAGTTAACGCCGCGGAGGGCGTGTGTTAATTTTGCCGCCACGTTTTTCGAGAAATGAAAATTTCCGTACCCAAAGAAACACATCCGGGCGAGACGCGCGCGCCCCTCACACCGGACAGCGCCGCCAAGCTGGTCAAACTCGGCGCGCAGGTCGAAGTCGAGGCCGGCCTCGGCCTGGCCGCCGGTTTCCCCGACGACGCCTACACCAAAGCCGGCGTGACGATTACCACCGACCGCCCAGCGCTCGTCAGCTCCGGGGACATCGTGCTGCGCCTGCGCAAACCGCCCGTGGAGGAAGTTGCGCTCTTGAAGCCGAATTCCGTCCACGCAAGCCTGCTGGATCCGTTCAACGAAAAGGAACTGGTCCAGAAGCTGGCCGAACGCGGGGTCAGCGCCATCAGCATGGAATTCATTCCCCGGACCACTCGCGCGCAGAAGATGGACGTGTTGTCATCGCAGGCGAACCTGGGCGGTTACGAGGCGGTCATTCTGGCCGCGCGCTATGCCAATAAGATTTTCCCGATGATGACGACGGCGGCGGGCACAATCCTGCCGTCGAAGGTGTTCATCATCGGCGTCGGCGTCGCCGGTTTGCAGGCCATTGCCACCGCCAAAAGGCTGGGTGCAAAAGTCACCGCCTACGACACGCGCCCGGTTGTGGAGGAACAGGTCAAATCGCTCGGCGCGCAATTTCTGAAGATTGACGTCGGGGAAACCGGCCAGACCAAGGAAGGCTACGCAAAAGCGCTGACCGACGAACAAATTCAGAAGCAGCGCGAGGCGATGAAGAAGACCTGCGGCGATTCCGATATTGTCATCACCGCGGCGCAGGTGTTTGGCCGCAAGGCGCCGATTCTGGTCACCGCCGAAATGCTCAATGCAATGAAACCGGGCAGTGTGGTCGTGGATCTGGCCGTTGAGACCGGCGGCAACGTCGAAGGCGTGGTTTATGACCAGGTGGTTGACCGCCAGGGTGTCAGGATTGTCGGCATCGCCAATCTGCCGGGACGCGCTCCGCTGCATGCCAGCCAGGTTTATTCCGCGAACCTCGTGAGCCTCATCGAGGAGTTCTGGGACAAGCAGAACAAAACGTTCGTCCTCAAGCTCGACGACGAAATCATCAAGGGCTGCCTGGTCACGCACGGCGGCAAAATCGTGAACGAAAAACTCGTCGCCAAACCGAACTGATCATTTATGGATACCAACATTTTGTTCATTTTCATCCTCGCGATTTTTGTGGGGTTTGAAGTCATCTCCAAGGTGCCTTCGATGTTGCACACCCCGCTGATGTCCGGCACCAATGCCATTCACGGTATCATTTTGTTTGGCGGCATCCTGGTGCTGGCGGACGCGACCACGCCGCTCGCGCAGGCGCTGGGCTTCGTCGCGGTGATTTTCGGTTCGGCCAACGTCTTCGGCGGTTTCATGGTCACGGACCGCATGCTGCAAATGTTCAAGAAAAAGAAGTAGCCATGAGTTCCACCATTGCCCTCATTTTCATCGGCGTTGCGGTCCTGTTCATCATCGGTATCAAGTTCCTGAGTTCGCCGAAGACCGCGCGGACCGGCAACCTTGTGGCGGCGGCGGGAATGTTCATCGCCCTGCTCGCGTTGCACAAAACCGAAGGCGGCTCCGTCTGGACGCAGGGTTGGAACTTTAATTACACGCTCATTGCCGTCGGCATCGTCATCGGTCTCGTCATCGGCGCGTTTGGCGCTTATTCCGTAAAGATGACCGCAATGCCGCAGATGGTGGCGGCCTTCAACGGCCTGGGCGGCGGTTCGGCGGCCCTGGTCGCCACTCTGGAATTTCTGCGGCACGCGCATGGCCTGGAAGACGTCGCGGCGGCCATTACGGTCCCCATGCTGTTCGCCACGCTCATCGGCTCACTCTCGTTCTCCGGTAGCATCATCGCGTATCTGAAACTGGAGGGGAAATTTGAGAGACCCCATACCTTTCCCGGTCAGAATTTTTTGAATGGCCTGATTTTGCTGGTGATTCTCGGGTTGTGCGGCTGGCTCACGGTCAATGCCACCGGCCACAACGCCATCACCGCGTTCATCGTGATGTTCTTGCTGGCGCTGTTCTTCGGCATCGCGATGGTGATGCCCATCGGCGGCGCGGACATGCCCGTGGTGATTTCACTGCTCAACTCCTTTACCGGTCTCGCGGTCGCGGCAGACGGTTTCGCCATCAACAACCTGGCGATGGTTGTCGCCGGAACTCTCGTTGGTTCGTCGGGCACGTTGCTCACGCTCCTCATGTGCAAGGCAATGAACCGGCCGGTCACGAACGTGTTGTTTGGGGCGTTCGGCTCCGGTGGTGGCGGCCAGGCGGCCGCCGGCGGTATCGCTGGGACCGTCAAACCGATTCAAGCCGACGAAGCCGCGCTACTGCTCGGCTATGCGCAGCGGGTCGTGATTGTTCCCGGCTATGGCATGGCGGTGGCGCAGGCACAGCACCAGGTCCGCGAGCTGTCCGACGAACTCGGCAAGCGCGGCGTCGAGGTCCAATTCGCGATCCATCCGGTGGCCGGCCGCATGCCCGGTCACATGAACGTGCTGCTCGCCGAGGCGAATGTGCCCTACGACCAGCTCCAGGAAATGGAAGCCATCAATCCCTCCATGGACCGCGTGGACGTCTGTCTTGTCATTGGCGCGAACGACGTGGTGAATCCCGCCGCGCGCGAGGAAAAGAGCAGCCCGATTTATGGCATGCCCATTATCGAAGCCGACCACGCCAAGACCGTCATCGTGATGAAACGTTCGATGGCCAAGGGATTCGCCGGCATCGAAAACCATTTGTTCTACAAGGACAACACCCGGATGCTCTTCGGCGACGCCAAAGCCTCGCTCAACGCACTGGTGGCGGCGGTAAAGGCGAACTAAAACGAGTAATCTTTGCCACACAAGCGGAAGCAGGGATCAGACTGTCTCAAGGGGAAACCGCACGATAATACTGTTGGCCGGCGCCCACGGCGCCATTGGTCCACTGCGTTATGGGTGATGCATTCGAAAAGGAAACTGCATCGGTCCACGCCGGGACGACGAGGTTCGTACTGGATTGGATGCGGAAATTGCTGCCGGCAGGCGCAAATACTGTCAGCCAGTTTATACCGGACTGCAGATGAATTTGGACGTCGAACAAAGGAGGAACAACATCGGATTCAATGATAGTTCCTCCGGTGCCGACTACATCAAACCGGTTGCTGAGAAAGGCGCAGCCATAAAGGTTCTGACCTCCGGTCGCGCCGATGTTGCGAGGAGTCCAGACAATCCCGTCGGGAGAAGTCCTTACCACCGCGCTATCGCCAGACGCCAGGTAATAGCCATTTCCAGAGGTGATGCTTTCAAGGGTGGAAGGCGTGCCGGAATTCGACTGGAACCAGTTGGTGCCATCGGTGGATGTCAGGATGGTGCCTCCCACACCCACGGCCACAAAACCCGCCGAGCCGTAAACCACCGACAGGAGGTTGGAGAGCGTGCCGGAAAATTGTCCCGTCCACGAAATTCCATCCGTGGATGTCAGCACCGTGCCCAATTGGCCGACTGCAACAAACAGTCCGTTGGAGTAAGCCACTGAAAAAAGTGCCAGCGAGGTGCCGGAAGTCCGGCTGGTCCAGACGGTGCCGGACGAAGAGGTCTGGATGGCGCCGTTGTCGCCTACAGCCACCAGCAATCCATTTCCGCCGGTGACTCCGCGTAAGTTACTTAAGGTTCCGGAATTGCGCTGGGTCCATGAAAGACCGTCGCCAGACTGGTATATCGTTCCTCCCGGCCCGACACCGATAAAACCGCCGCCCAAAGAGGCCACTGAGGAGATGGAAGGCGTGTTGCTCGCCACAGTATAAACGGCATCATTCGAAGAAATCAGAACCGCATTGGGCGTGGCGACAACGTACATCCCGTTATTCAAGGCGATGCTGGTGCCGGTGTAGGTGGGGCCGACAGCCGGGGCGGGTGCATGTTGACGATTGGTCCAATTCAAGCCGTCGCTAGACGTCAAAATGGGCGGGAGAGAGCCCATGAACGACGAGGCTACGATCACAT
>CAVPTH010000003.1:0-311368 GCA_963708525.1 uncultured Verrucomicrobiae bacterium
TCGCCGGAAACCCCGTCCAACTGGGACATGCCCAATAGTGAGTTAATTCCGTTGGTAGGGACGCCGCGTCCACCCTCCGCAGTACTGCTACGGAGGACGGGCCGCGGCGTCCGGCCATCGCAGCGCGATGACCCGTTATGAGAACGGCTCGGCGCGCCGTCCCTGCCAGCAAAATAGCTCAATGACAAATGTCCGAACTGATAGTCAACCAGATGCCATTATGAACAAATTCGTCTTTATCCTTTTTGCCGCCGGCGCGTGGTCGGGTGTCGTTGCCACCGCCCAACCGGCGCTGACCATCTACAACCAGAACTTCGCCGTCGTGCGCGACACCGTGCCGCTCGACCTCAAGTCGGGCGTGAATGAAGTGCGCTTCGCCGGCGCGACGGCGCACGTCGAACCGGATTCGGTCATTCTGCGCGATCCGGCCGGCAAACATCCGCTGCAGATCCTGGAACAGAATTACCGCAACGATCCGGTCTCGCAGGAAATGTTGCTCTCATTGAACGAGGGCAAGACGATTGATTTTGAACGAATTCGACTGAAGGACAACACGCAGGTGCGCGAAATTCATTCCCGGCAAGATCATCCGCAGCGGTTCCGTGCCGGGCGGCGAGGCGGAGCAGCCCATCATCGAGGTGAATGGCAAATTGCAATTCAGCCTGCCCGGCCAGCCGATGTTTCCCGATCTCGGCGACGACACGATTCTCAAGCCGACGTTGAACTGGCTGCTGCAATCCGACAAGCCGGGCAAGCTCGATGCCGAAGTCGGCTACGTCACCGGCGGATTCAACTGGGAGGCGGATTACAATCTCGTCTCGCCGGAAAACGGCGACATGGTGGATGTGGTCGGCTGGGTGACGATGGACAACAAGAGCGGCAAGACGTTCCGAGAACGCCAAAATCAAATTGATGGCGGGTGACGTGAACAAAATTCAGCCGCGCGATGCGGCGATTGTGAGATCAAGAATGAAGCCATGGACATGGCAATGGCCGGAGCTGAACCCGCCGTCACCGAAAAAGCCTTCGACGAATTTCATCTCTACACTCTGGCCCGGCCGACGACGCTGCGCGATCGCGAAACCAAGCAGGTCGAATTCGTCCACGCCGAGGGCATGTCAAGCGCCGACGATTTATGTCTATGACGGCGCGCCGAGCAATCGTTTTTACGGCGGGCTGAACTACGATCAGGGATACGGCACGGACAGGTAACAAGAAAGTCGTGGTCATGCGCGAGTTCGTGAATGCGGAAACCAATCATCTCGGCATGGCGCTGCCGGCGGGCAAGCTGCGCTTCTATCGCCGCGACGACGACGGCCAGATGGAATTCATCGGCGAAAACACGATTGACCACACGCCGCGCAACGAGACGATCCGCGTGACGACCGGCAACTCCTTCGACCTCGTCGGCGAACGCAAGCAGACGAATTTCCATGTGGACACCGGCGACAAATGGATGGACGAAACGTTCGAGATCAAGCTGCGCAACCGCAAGAAGGAGCCCGTGGAAATCCGCGTGGTCGAACATCTCTACCGCTGGAACAACTGGGACGATCACGCAAAGTCGGACGAGTTCATGAAGAAGGATGCGCAGACCATCGAATTTCGCGTGCCGGTGAAGCCGGACGAGGAAAAGACCGTCACCTACACGGTGCATTATTCGTGGTGAATGGGTGGGAGCGCCGGCTTCCAGCCGGCGAGTCTCAAAAAAATCGAACAACACGCCGGCAAGATGCCGGCGCTCCCGGTTTGAAACATTTCTGTTGAAACCGGAAGGTTTTCTTCTGCTGACAAGCCGGTTTGGCCGTCGAATATGGGTCAAACCATCAACCCCCTGAATTCCATGAAAAAATATCTATTGTTTGGCGTGCTGACTTTGCTGGCCGGGCCGTTGCTCGTGGTCGCCGCCGATCCCAAGGATGATGTTCTGAACGCCTCAAAAAAACTGGCTGACGCCGCCAATTACACCTGGGACGTCACGATTAACAATGCCAACAGTGGCGGCTTCAGCATGGGCCCCAACAAAGGCAAGATCGAGAAGGACGGTTACCTGTGGTATTCGATGACGATGAACGACAATACCACCGAAATCGTGATGAAGGGCACCAACGCCGCCGTCAACACTCCTGATAACGGCTGGCAGACGCGCGCGGAAGCCACCGCCGACAGTGGCCAACCCGGCCCGGGCCGGTTCCTGGCGCGGATGCTGGATAATTTTCAAACGCCGCCGAAACAAGTTGACGATTTGGTCTCCAAGGCCAAGGACATAAAAAAAACCGATGACGCCTATGCGGGCGAATTGACTGAAAGCGGCGCCAAGGTGTTGCTTTCATTCCGGCGCGGCAGAAATGGCGGCGATGGGCCGACCGTCACCAATCCCAAAGGCTCGGTCAAGTTTTGGGTCAAGGACGGCGTGCTGACCAAATACGAATTCCATTTGCAGGGTTCGGTCAGCTTTAATGGCAACGACATCGACGTGGACCGCACCACCACAGTTGAAATCAAGGACGTCGGTGCAACCAAGGTCACGATACCCGACGCAGCCGCGAAAAAAATGTCGTCCTGACGGCCCGCAGCGGGCGGATTGTAGGCAAAGACAACTCAAGGGGCCGTCCGATGCCGGGTGGAGATTTTTTGCGGTCGGCGACATGACGTTTTATCCTGAATTCGAAACAGGTGGTTGAAACGAGCATGAATTCAGAGAAGGAACGTCTGGTGGCGGCTCAAACCGGCAAGGAGCCCTGGCGACTTTGGGGGCCATATCTCTCCGAGCGCCAGTGGGGCACGGTGCGCGAGGATTACAGTCCCGACGGGACGCTTGGGAATATTTTCCGCACGATCATGCCCGCAGCCGGGCCTATCGCTGGGGCGAGGACGGCCTCGCCGGATTCAGCGACGACCAGCAGCGCCTCTGCCTGTCGCTGGCGCTCTGGAACGGCAAGGACCCGATTCTGAAGGAGCGACTGTTCGGCCTCACGAACAGCGAGGGCAATCACGGCGAGGACGTGAAGGAACTTTATTATTACCTCGACGCCACGCCGACGCATTCCTACCTGAAGATGCTCTACAAGTATCCGCAGCGGGAATTTCCCTACTGCGCGGCTGGTGGAGGAAAACCGGCGGCGCGGCAAGGACCAGCCGGAATTTGAGTTGCTCGACACGGGCATCTTCGACGACGACCGTTATTTCGATGTGTTTGTCGAATATGCCAAGGCGGGGCCGGAAGACATCCTCATGCGGGTCACGGTCCACAATCGCGGGCCGGAAGGCGGCGACGCTTCATGTGCTGCCGCAACTGTGGTTTCGCAACACCTGGTCGTGGAAACCGATTCCGCCAGGCCAATCCTGGCCAGATTCGGACGCGACGGCCATCGCTGGCCCGCCATGCCGGCCTGGGCGATTATCATCTCTGCATTGCGACGGCAAGCCCGAAATTCTTGTTCTGCGACAACGAGACCAACGTCCGCCGGCTGTATGGCCAGGACGACGCCGCAAGGTTATTTCAAAGATGCGTTTCACGAATACATCGTCGCACGGCAATCAAGCACGGCGGTGAATCCGGCGACGGACCGGCACCAAGGCCGGCGCGCATTACCCGTTGACCGTTCCGGCTGGCGGCGCAGATTCGCTGCGGCTGTGCGAGTTTAGCGGCGTCTCGCGCCAAATGGAAGACGTTCCGTCGCAGCGGGACGCCGCTTGCGCACCGATTTCGACGCCGTTTTCGACCAACGCCGTCCGCGAGGCGGACGAGTTTTACGCCGACGTTGCAGAAAGACATCGCCGACGCCGACGCGCGACTCGTCCAGCGGCAGGCGTTCGCCGGCATGATCTGGAGCAAGCAGTTCTATCACTACGACGTGCCGGACTGGCTCGAAGGCGACCCGGCCCAGCCGCCGCCGCCGCCCGAGCGCAAGCAGGGCCGCAACTCGCGAATGGCAGCACCTCAACAACGCCGACATCATCTCGATGCCCGACAAATGGGAGTATCCCTGGTACGCCGCGTGGGATCTGGCGTTTCATTGCATCGCCGCTGGCGCTGGTGGACGCCGAGTTCGCCAAGCACCAACTCGTCCTGCTCACCCGCGAGTGGTACATGCACCCGAACGGCCAATTGCCCGCCTATGAGTGGGCCTTCGGCGACGTGAATCCGCCGGTTCACGCCTGGGCGGCGTGGCGCGTGTTCCAGATCGACCGCAAACAGCGGCGCGAAAAATCACGGCGACCCCGGCGACCTCGCCTTTCTCGAACGCGTCTTTCACAAGTTGATGCTCAATTTCACCTGGTGGGTCAATCGCAAGGACGCGCAGGGCCGGAACATTTTCCAGGGCGGCTTCCTGGGGCTCGACAACATCGGCGTGTTTGACCGCAGCAAGCCGCTGCCGACCGGCGGGTTCATCAACCAGGCCGACGGCACGAGCTGGATGGCGATGTATTGCCTGAACCTGATGCGCATCGCGCTGGAACTGGCCCGGCACAACCGCGTCTATGAGGACATCGCCACCAAGTTCTTCGAGCACTTTCTCAGCATTGCCGCCGCGATCAACGGCGTCGGGGAAGGCGCGCTTGGCTTGTGGGACGAAGAGGATGAGTTTTACTACGACCAGCTCTGATTTGCCGGATGGCGGGAGTGTGCCGCTCAAGGTCCGATCGATGGTGGGTCTGATTCCGCTGTTCGCCGTGGAAATGCTGGAACCGGAGTTATTCGGGGAACTGCCGGATTTTGCGGCCCGAATGGAATGGTTCCTGAATCATCGTCCCGAACTGGCCAGTCTGGTTTCGCGCTGGCACGTGTGCGGCGCCCGGGAACGCCGCTTGCTCTCGCTGTTGCGCGGGCATCGCATGAAATGCCTGCTGCGTCGGGTGCTGGATGAAACCGAATTTCTCAGCGACTATGGCGTGCGGGCGCTGTCCAGGGTGTACGAGCACGAACCCTATCGCTTCGATTGCGGCGGTGAAAAATACGAAGTCCGTTACTGGCCTGCTGAATCGCAGAACGGCCTGTTCGGCGGCAACTCCAACTGGCGCGGGCCGATCTGGATGCCGGTGAATTATCTGCTGATCGAATCGCTGCAAAAATTTCATCACTACTACGGCGACGATTTCAAGATTGAATGTCCCACCGGCTCCGGCCGTTTCCTGACCATCAACGAAGTCGCCAACGAACTGGCGCGCCGGCTTACCCGATTATTTCTCAAGGATGAAGGCGGCCAACGACCGGTGTTGAAGTATCATCCCAAGCTCGCCGGTGATCCGCATTTCCGGGATTACGTGCTGTTCCACGAATATTTTCATGGCGACACAGGCCGTGGCGTGGGCGCGTCGCATCAAACCGGCTGGACCGGTCTGGTGGCGAAATTGATTCAACCGAGAGCGTGCTGAAATCCGGAAGCGCCGGCTTCGAGCTATTTTGCCATCACCTCATCCACCTTTTCTTCTGAAGGAGACGGAGCAGTTTCTGACCCCTCCGTCTTGTGGAATTTCACACTGACGATCTTGCTTATGCCATGTTCCTGCATCGTCACGCCATACAGCACGTCAGCCATCCCGATGGTGCGCTTGTTATGGGTGATGATGATGAACTGCGAATGCGCGATGAAGCGCTGGAGCAGGTGGACAAACCGGTTGATGTTCGCCTCGTCCAGCGGCGCATCCAGCTCGTCCAATACGCAGAACGGACTGGGTTTGACCTGATAAATTGAAAACAACAACGCCACGGCGGTCATGGTCTGCTCGCCGCCGGACAGCAGGGAAATGCTCTGCAATTGTTTGCCCGGCGGGCGCGCCACGATATCAATGCCGCTTTCCAACACGTCCTTCTCGTCCACGAGAATCAAGTCCGCCTTGCCGCCGCCGAACACCTCGACGAACAACGCGCGGAAATTCTCGCGCACCTTTTCAAACGTTTCGACGAACATCTGTCGCGTCTGCACGTTGATGCGGTTGATGATTTCCAGCAACTGCGCCTTGGCCGAAACCAGGTCGTCGTGCTGTTTGGTCAGAAATTGATAACGCTGCTCGGTTTCCTCGTATTCCTCGATGGCCACCAGGTTCACCGGGCCGATTTCGTCGAGCCGTTTCTGCAATGCCTCAATCTGCTGTGCCACGGCAGTCCAATCCGTAGCCGCGCCGCTCGCCGCCATTTCCTCCGGCGTGAGCGTCTGGACCTTGGCCGGGCCTTCATCCGCGTACGTGATGGTGATGCACTCGCTGCGCACGTCGTCGAGGTTCACGTGGTATTTCTGCTGGATGCGCTCGCGCAAATTCTGGACCGCCATGTTTTTCTGCGCCAGTTCCACGTCCAGGGCACCGCGCTGGTTCTGCAACTCCGTCAATCGGTTGCGCTGGCTGCGCAAATTTTCCTCGCGCGCGGTGATGTCGCTCTCCTGCGAGTCCTTCCGGCCCATCAACTCCGCCAACCGGGTGTTGGCCTGTTCGCGTTCATGGGTCAAACGCTCAATCTGCAAACGCGAATCCTGGATTTCCGATTCCGCCTGTTCCTTGCGCGAGACGAACGCCGAGCATTCGCTGCGTCGTTGTTCAATCACCTGAGCCAGCTCGCGAATCCGTTGTTCCAAGGATTGTTGTTGCTGCCGGAACGAGGCGAGCAACTGTTCTTCCGCCGCCAGCGCTACTTTGCTTTCGGTGAGCGTCGCATTGGCATGGTCGCGTTGCTGGCGCAAATTTTCCAATTCGGCCGTGAGCGACGCGACCTGTTCCTGGCCGGCGCGTTCGCGCGTTTCCAGCTCGTTCAACTGCGCCGCCAGCGCACTGCGTTTCTGCGCACCTTCCTGTTCCTGTGCGGCCAGGCTCTGGATTTCGAAAACGACCGTCTCGATCTTCTGGTGCAACAGCCGGTTGGAATTCTGCAGCGCGTTGAACTCGCCTTCGCGTGTGGCGATGGCCACTTCCTGCTCGCGCAATTCCGTCTGCGCCTGCTGCAGGCTCGCCTGCAGTTCGGTCTGTTCGCTCAACAACGCGCCGCGTCGGCGGCTCATGTCGGCCACGCGATTCTGCACTTCCGTCAGTTCGGCCTGTAGTTCGGCAATCTGGTTCTTGCGACCCAGAATGGAAGCCGGCGCCTTGGGATTGCCGTGGCCGTTCAAATAACCGCCCGTGTAAACGCCATGCCGGCTGAGTAAATCGCCGGTCAGGGTGACGAAATCGCAGCCGGCATGGCCGTTCTGGATTTGCGCCGTGGCGGTGCCGAGGTCGGAAGCAATGAAGGTGCGGCCCAGGAGCGCCTTTAAAAGCTTGTCCACGGACGGCTCAGCCTGGACCACGTCCAGCGCGCGGACGATTTGGCCTTTTTGTAAGCCGCTTTGGGCTGCGGCCTTGTTTTCTTCGGGCAAGATTTCGCCGCCAAAAACGAGTTGCTTGTCATCGGGGATCTCAATGGAAAGCGCGGCCACGCTCGCCCGGCCGGTCTTGTTCGCGCTCAAGTCCGCCAGAATGGCCTGCGCGGATTCGGGCTGTTCCGTCAGAACCAATTGCAAGTGATGGCCAAGCGCATTCTCGACCGCCACGACAAATTGTTCGGGAACGCGGATGCGATCCGCCAGCGACCCGATGACCGAGCGCGACTGGCGCAAGGCCGCCACCGGGCCGGCGTCGAAACCTTCGCGCGAACCTTCCAGTTGTTCGAGCACGTTCAGGCGCGAACGTTTCTCCGCCTGGTGCTGCAAAAACTGGTCCTGCTCAACGGACGATTGCTGCAACTCTGTCTGCAGCTCGCCCAACCGGTTCTGGCGCTGCTCGACCGATCCGCGCTTGGTTTGCGCGTTGAGCTTTTCCGTCTCGACATTCGCGGCAAATTCCTGCAAACGCGCTTCCAGCCGCGTCCGTTCCTCCTCCAGTTGTATCTTTTCCGCCGATAATTTCTCGAGCCGGACGACGTTACCCTGTTTCTGCAAATCGAGCGCGGTGATTTCGTTGCGGATGCGCGTCAGATCCTGTGCGGCGGCGAACGCGGCGGCCTGCGCCTCGCGCAAGGCTTCCTGGTTGCGCTTCAAATCCTCCTCGACCTTGTTCAACGCCCATTGCCGGGTCTCCAGCGTCAGGCGATGCTGCGCCAGCGCGGCCTCGGATTTGGACAATTTCCCGGCGACCGCGGCCGATTCCTCCTGGGCGGCGCGGCAACGTTCCTCGGCCTGCGTGATGTCCGCCAGCGCCTTGGTGTTCTGCGCCGCGAGTTCGCGCAGGCGTTCCTCGTTGAACTGAATCCGGCTCTCGTGCCGGTCCGCCTCGCCCTTCAGTTCCAGCCCGCGCTGCTGTTGCGCGGCGACTTCGTGTTCCAGTTCCGAAAGCCGTTCGCGGAGCTGCCCGATTTCATTTTCCAGGCGCAGCACGTCGGCGGAAACCTGCTCGATTTCGCTGCGCAACTGTTCGGCCGCGGCCTGTTTGGTGGAAATTTCCGCCTGCAACACGTCGAACTGATGCCGGGCCAGCTGCGTGTCCAGGTGCTGCAGTTCCTGGGAAATTTGTTTGTAGCGGCGCGCCTTGCCGGCCTGGCGTTGCAACGAGCCGATCTGCCGCTTCACTTCACGAATGAGATCGGCCACGCGCAAAAGATTTTGCTCGGTGTATTCCAGTTTGCGGAGCGATTCGCGTTTCTGGCTCTTGAACTTCGTGATGCCCGCCGCCTCTTCGAAAATCATCCGGCGATCTTCCGGTTTGCTGGAGAGGATCTGCGTGATGTGGCCCTGCGCCATGATGCTGTAACTGGTGCGCCCGACGCCCGTGCCCATGAACAACTGCTGGATGTCCTTGAGCCGGCACGGGACCTTGTTGAGAAAATATTCACTGTTGCCGTCGCGGAAAATCCGGCGCGTGAGCGTGACCTCGTCATAGGCCACTTCGACGCCGGCTGCGCGCAAACTTTCCTCGCCGACGCCGCCAAGCGTGAGCGACACCTCGCCCATGCCCATCGGTTTGCGGCCATCCGTGCCGTTGAAGATGACGTCCGCCATTTCGCCGCCGCGGAGCGCCTTGGCCGATTGTTCGCCCAGCACCCAGCGGATGGCGTCGGAGACATTGGATTTACCGCAGCCATTGGGACCGACGATGGCGGTGACACCGGGTTGAAAGTTCAGCGCGGTTTTGTCCGCGAAGGACTTAAAACCAAAAACCGTCAGATTTTTGAGATACATGCTCTTGAATCCCGAAAAACGGGATGAACTTGGGCCAAGGCAACCAAAGTTGCCCGATTAAGTAAAGCAAAAACCACTATATACAGCGTGGCCTTGCTGTTGCAGGCACAACTAATTGGTGAGGAACCATGATTTGCTTTGTGCCGACAACTGCTTACTCTAATCCATCAAATCGTCGGTATTTATACGCCTCCCCCGCAAATTCGTCAACTGCTTTTCTGCATTGTCTTCAAAACAAATCCCGAGGTTCCCCCTTGGGTATGTTTGACCGCGAAACGACGCGGCGAAAAGGGAACTGGCCAGGGGCGGAAGCGATGCACTTTGGGCTGGCGGCAGCATTCCATTCCTGCTCTAATCATTCCGTCCCGGCAGCAACCTAAATGTTTGAGCGCTCCAGGATGTTGGAGAATGCGCCCAAAAGGACAAAAATATGACATGCGAAAGAGAAATGGACCTGTTTTTTGCGCGCAATTGCTACTCTGAAAATGAGCGTGAAAAAGTCAAAGCCACGCTGGCCTACCGGCTCGCGATGGAAAAGAGCGACGCCATCCAGGCCCAGGAGATTGCGACCCAGGTCCTCGAAGGCAAGTAACCCACTCTTGAGTCCATGGGCCGAACCAAAATAGCCGCGACCGGTCAAGGGTATCTCGGTGAAATCATGGTCCACAAAATCACCCATGCCGTGGGTGTCGTGGAAAATGTGACCGAAGCTCAGTCAGGCTGGCCGCCGGAAATCAGTTTGAAGCTTCCGGATGGTTCCATCAAAAAAGGCCGGCTCAGCGATTTCCGGGAAGCCAGCGCTCACGAACGGGGAAAATTTTCCCCGGCCTGACCTCCGATTCGAACCGCGAAAGACCTGGCGCGGCGTAACCGCAACCAAAAAAGCGCGGACAGCCTTGTCCGCGCGAGGCTGACGTCGGACAAGAAACACGCGGACAAGGCTGTCCGCGCTCCAGGAAAATTTCCAAGCAACACGACGAGATTGGCAACGGCACGGCAAATACCGCGAAGACAGAACTATTTCTGTTTGTGTACCGGGCGCTCGCTCGCGCTAAAATTCACGCAGGAAAACAAAATTATCAAGAATGGTAGAACGAATCGCTCCAATTCCAGACCGGCATCCTATCCCTGCAGGGAATTTGGTTATCCGATCTCAAATGCGGCCACGCGCTGGTTGCCGGCGGTCACATCCGCCCGCGTCATGTTGAGGGTCAGGTTGGTCCAGGCCCCGGCCGAGTCCGCGTAGCCTTGCGCGGCGGCGAGACGATACCACTTGTAAGCTTCGATCCTTGATTCTGCAGCCTCCGCCGGCGCCTGCTTGAAGCTGGCACGTTGACAATTGTCCCCGAGATGAAACTGGGCCCCGGCATCTCCCTGTTTCGCGGCCCGATCGAACCACACGGCGGATTGCGCGGCGTCCCGGGCGACTCCCTGTCCCTGGGCATACATCACTCCGAGATTAAATTGCGCCAGGCAATGGTTTTGCGCCGCCGCCTTGCGGTACCACTCCGCTGCCTGCCCGTAATCCTGCGCCGCACCTTTGTCCGTGGCAAACTTCAACCCCAGATTGAATTGCACTTCCGCGTTCTCGTAGTCCGGGTTGGGAGAACCGGTTTCCGGGTTGGGCCCGGGCGAGGGTGGGAACGTATTTTGAAAAGATGGTTTTTCCATGATTGCGATTTTGCACTATTAGGGAGGCGAACACCAGAAATCATTTCATCGCCCGGACAAAGGCGGGGTTGAGATGTAAATCAGGTCTTAGGCGGTAAACGCAGCGTGGTATCCAGTGGTGGCACGTCGGCCAGCTCCTTGCCTGCGGCTGCGCCGCCGAGTTTCTGGATTTTCTCGCCGGCGGGGCGAATACGCGATTCATAGCTGCCGACCGCCTGATTGAACGCCCGGTTCGCGGCTTCCAAACCATCACCAATCTTTCCAAAATGTTCCGTGAAGGTGGCCACCCGCGAGAAAAGTTCCTGCGCTGCGTCCGCTATTGCCCGGGCGTTTTCGGTCTGCGCGTGTTGTTGCCAGCTCACGCTCACCGAGCGGAGCAGGGCGATGAGCGACGCCGGGGTTGCCAGCAAAATCCGTTTGCCTGCCGCCCAGACAATCAAATCATGGTCGCCTTCCAGCGCCGCGCTGAACAGCGATTCCGCCGGCACAAACAGCACCACGTAATCCAGCGCGTTGGGAAACTGGCTCGGATAATCGCGGTCGGCCAGCGCCTTGATGGTCGCCTTCAATTTCGCGGCGTGCGCCGCCAGCGCCTCCGCGCGTTTGACTTCATCCGCTGACTCCAGCGCATTAAGAAAATCAAAGTCCGGCACCTTGGCGTCCACGATAATAAAACGGTCGCCGGGCAGGCGCACAATCAGGTCCGGCCGGTTTTCGCCGGCCTGGGTTTGCTCGGTGAAATCGCAATGCGCGCTCATGCCGGCCGCCTCGACGACGCGTCGCAGCGTTTCCTCGCCCCAGCGTCCGCGCGCCTGGTTCGATTTCAAGACCATGCGGAACTGTTGCGTTTCGGCGGCGAGCGATAAACTGGATTGCGCCAGCTTTTCGAGCTGTTCCTTCACCTTGCCGAGCGTGTCCGCCTGCGAGGTCTCGGCCTGTTGCAATCCCCTCTGGTAATCCTCAAGTTTCTGTCTGAGCGGCTCAACCAAACCTTTGATGGCCTCCTGCCGCTGGGCCAGATCACCCTTGGCCGTTTCCTGGAATTTTCCAAAGGATTGCTCGGCCAATCGTAAGAATTCCGGTGCACTTTGTTTCAACGCCTCGGCGCTGAGCGCTTTGAATGCCTCACGCAAATCGTTCAGCGCCTTATCCTGCAGGGTGCGTTGTTCGGCGACGAGTTTTTCTGCGGCCACCCGGCTGGCCTCCGCCGCGGCCCGGGCATTACCGGCGTCCGTGAGCTGGCCGCGCAATTGACTCAGCTCGGTTTCGCGCTGGGCGACCTGTTGGCGCAGTTCGTTTTCCAGGCGCGCGTCCGGACTACCATCGCGCGCCCGACCAACAAGCCAGCCGACGAGAAAACCCAGCCCGCCGATGGCGACTGCGATCATCAACTGGATTCCGATGGGGATCGGCACGGTGGTTCAGTGAAAACTTTTAAACAGCTTTTGCCCGAAATCACAGGCGAGAAAATGTTTGCCCTTATGCATGATCTTGTGGCCCTCGGCGCGCAGGTGCCTGGCCATGTCCTCAATCCCGCCCGGATATTTCGGATTCAATTCACCACCAGCTTTCAGTGTTCGCCAAAAGGGCGTGATGCGTTTGGACCCTTCCGCTTCCGCCTCGGCGGCGGCGTGTGCCGCAATCCAGGAAAAAATGCCGGTCGTGATCGGACAGGCAAAATCCGTCCGGTGCTTTTTGGCCAGTGCCGTGCGGAGTTCGTTTATGGTAGTGACCCGGCCCCTGGGCACCTGCCTCATCAACGCGTCCACTTCCCGCGGTGCGGGAATCACAAACGTGCCTGTTCCCCAGCGTTTGCTTAATTTACCGGTGGCTTTGCAGACTCTCGGCAGACCTTTGTCGGCCGCCAGTTTCTCGCGCCAGGACTTTTTCGTTTTCATGTCTTCGTAGCCACGCTTGTGAAAGCGTGGATATTTTTGTTCGACCGCGTTTTCACAAACGCGGCTACAAGGTTAAAAATGGGCAATCACTTCAA
The DNA here is from genome assembly GCA_963708525.1 of uncultured Verrucomicrobiae bacterium. GTDB lineage: Bacteria > Verrucomicrobiota > Verrucomicrobiia > Limisphaerales > UBA11358 > UBA11358. Next base: position 12,811 of record CAVPTH010000003.1, read on the forward strand.
TCTCCACATTCGCGCCTTTGGGCAATGCGGCGACCTGGAGGGTCGAGCGCGCCGGACAATCGGCGGTGAAATATTTGGCGTACACCTCGTTCATCCCGGCGAAGTCGGCCAGATTGGTCAGGAAGACCGTGCTTTTGACGACGTTGGCGAACATGAGTTTCTGGTCGTCGAGAATGGCCTTGACGTTTTGCAGCACGCGCTCGGTTTGTGACTTGATGTCGCCTGCGATCAGGTTGCCGGTCGCGGGGTCAATGGGAATCTGCCCGGCGCAGAACAACAAATCGCCGGTACGCACCGCCTGGTTGTAGGGTCCGACGGCCGCCGGTGATTTCGCGGGTTTGATGATGGTTTTGGTTGCCATGGAATCAATTTTATAGATTTAAAGGTACTTTGCCAGAATCGGTTTTAGTTCGGTTACGGTCTTTTTTGGCCAGAGTTTTTTGTCGGTCAGGATCGCGTGTTTCAACGCGTCGTGACACGGCCAACCGGGCTTGGCCGGGATTCGGGATATGGCGCTCGCGACGATTTTTTTGGCCATGTCGGCGTTGCGCTGGAGGTTCTGGATAATCATGGCCAGGGTGACGTGTTCATCTTCCTTCCAGCAGTCGTAGTCGGTGGACATGGCCAGCGTGGCGTAGGCGATCTCCGCCTCGCGGGCGCACTTGGCCTCGCCCAAATTGGTCATGCCGATGACGTCATAGCCGAGCCGATGGTTCGTGAGCGATTCGGCACGGGTGCTGAACGCCGGGCCTTCCATATTCACATAGGTGCCGCCGTCGTGGATGGTAGGGCGCGTCACTCCGTGCGCGCCGCTGTTTGCATCATCGTGTAACGGCGCGCGCGGAGCGACACGCCCTACCACATCCCTCCCGGCTTTCAGCAGAATCAGCCGTAACTCCTCGCAAATTGGGTGGGCAAACGAGATATGTGCCACGATGCCACGGCCGAAAAAGGTATGCTCGGGGCCGCGCTTGGTGCGGTCGAGGAACTGGTCCACCACCACAATGTCGCACGGCTTGTATTTTTCCTGGAGAGAACCGACGGCGCTGACGCTGATGATCCAGGCCACGCCCAGTTTTTTCATCGCCCAGATGTTGGCGCGGTGATTCAGCTCGCCCGGCAGAATGCGGTGGCCGCGGCCGTGTCGCGCCAGAAAGACCACGTCGCGCCCGGCCAGTTTACCGGCCAGCAAATCGTCCGAAGGCGGTCCAAAGGGGGTCCTGACTTTGACCCATTTCTGGCGGGTGAATCCCTCCAGCTGGTAGAGGCCGGTGCCCCCGAGGATGCCGATGCGAGGTTCAGACATAACGGATTTTTAACCACGAAATACGCGAAACACACGAAAAAACTGGCGTTACTTCCATCGTAGCAGCCGAGGTAACGAGGCTCATTTGTTTCCTGGAGGCGAGCCATTTTTCAGAGCCTCCTTACGTCGGCTGCTACAATTTACACGAATTGGTAGCGCAGGATGGTTAGTGCGCCATTACCAAATTTCGCAGCGGGCAATTAACTTCCCGCTTGCACCAAATTCGCTTTTCTCGGCTGGCGTTCGGGAAAAGAATGGTTAATCTAGTGTAATGGAAATATTTCAACGCATTCTCAAGACCGCCGTTGAAGGCGGTGCTTCCGACGTGCATCTGAAGATCGGCACGCCGGTCATTTATCGCATTAACCGCGAACTCATTGCCGTGGATGCGCCCTTTCCGACCGCCGAGTGGATGAACAAGATTGTCGAAGCCATCACGCCGGACCATTTGAAGAAGAAGCTTATCGAGGAACGTGAAGTGGACTTTTCGTATTTCATCCCCGGCACAGGCCGGTTCCGGACCAACCTGTTCCAGCAGCGCGGCCAGTGGTGTCTGGCCATGCGGTTTGTGAAGACGCGCGTGCCCACGTTCGAGGAACTGGGTTTGCTCGAGCAAATCAAGAAGGTGGCCGAATCGCCGCGCGGCATCGTGCTCGTGGCGGGTACCACCGGTTGCGGTAAATCCACCACGCTGGCGGCCATGCTCGAACACATCAACAACAACTTCAAAAAACACATCATCACGCTGGAGGACCCGATTGAATACGTTTTTGAAGACAATCAATCCGTGATCGAACAGCGCGAGATTGGTCTGGACACCTTGTCCTTCCACCATGCGCTGGTCCACGTGCTGCGCCAGGATCCGGACATCATCATGGTGGGTGAAATGCGCGATGACATCAGTTTCTCAGCGGCGATGAGCGCGGCCGAGACGGGGCATCTCGTGCTGTCCACCTTGCACACCACCAACGCCTCGCAATCCATCAACCGCATTCTCGACTTTTTCAAGGCGGAAGAGCGCGAACAAATCCGCCGGCAGTTGTCCGGCACCTTACGCGGTGTCGTTTGCCAGCGCATGATTACCGCGGTGGACGGCAAGCTCACGCCCGCGCTGGAAATTTTGCTCAATACGCCGATGGTCAGAAAACTGCTCGAGGAAAACCGCCTCGACAAGTTGTCGGCGGCCATCGAAACCGGCCTGGACGACGGCATGATCAGTTTCAACCAGTCTTTGTTCAATCTGGTCAAATCGGGACGTGTCAGCGAAAAAGAAGCCTTGTCCAAGGCCACCAATGCGCAGGCACTGGAGATGAACTTCAAGGGCATCTTCCTCGACGAAGGCCGTCGAATTATCAAGTAAATTACCACTTTCCATCTCAAAGCTGACGCATCTGGACACACGCACCAAATAGATTCAACTCCCTCGCCCCGCCCAAGCGGGGAGAGGGCCGGGGCGAGGGGTAAATCTGTGAACATTGGCCTCCTCACCCCGCCCCTCTCCTCCTTCGGGGGAGGAGAGGGAGTAAAAACGGTGAGCGTCTCAAAATTCACACTCTCAAAGCGCGGTTGACTTAAATCCGACCGGGCGTATCGTTATTCCGTATGCGGATTTCGAAGCGAACGGATTATGCGCTCCGGGCCATGTTCACATTAGTGGATCATTACCGGGGGGCGCCGATTCCGATTCGGGAACTGGCCCGCCGCAACGACGTGCCCAAGCGGTTCCTGGAACAAATCATGCTCGATCTCAAGACCCAGGGTTGGGTGGATAGCGTGGCCGGTATCCGCGGGGGATATGTACTGGCCAGGAACCCCGAGAAGATAACCATGGGCGAAGTGGTGCGCCATTTCGACGGTGTTTTGGCCCCGATTGACTGCGTTTCAGTGAAGGGATATAAACGTTGCTCCCAGGAACCCGTCTGCCGGTTTCGCCGGGTTTTTCTCGATACACGCAACTATATCGCCGGAGTAATGGACCGGGCGACCCTCGCTGAAGTTGCCAAGGGCATGCCGGTTTCCAGACAGGAAATCAGCACTGGCTTCACCGGCGGTGAAGGCATTTAACACCCGCAAAGAAATTTTAAAATAATTGTTGACAGTTTTATAAAAGTGGGAATAATGACGACATAACAAGTCGTTTATTGTTGCCGTAGAGAATAGTAGGGTAGCCAGGCACGTGGTGCCCGGTGTAAGAGTGGACCAGTGGTCATTCTTTTTATTTGTCGACAAAGACGACTCAAACAGTCGCTATTTGGTGATAGTGCTTGAAATGAGTAGCATACAAAAGAGAATTGGCGCGATGGGGCAGTTTGAGACCGGACGGACAAAAACCGTTGGTTCGTCTGGAAAACAGGATCTTAGAGCTGAACAGACCTGAACAAAAATCGGAAATAGAAAAACAACAAACATGAAACTGAATCAGTTGATACTGGCCGCCATGATCGGAGCGCAGTTCACCCTGTCGGTCCTGGCTGCCGACGGCGAGGCTGCCAAGGTTACGGGAGCCGGGCAGGGTGATGGCCCTGCGACCGGGGCGGGCGCGACGGCTGCCGGTTCTGCCGAGGCGGCGGAGATCGAGAACCTGAAAAAAGAGATCCAGGCCCTGGATCAAAAGGTTCAAAACCTCGAACAGCAACAGGAGTCCAAACAGCAGGCGATTGCCAACACCAACCAGGAGCAAATCCAGGAACTCGACCAGCAGGTGCGCATTCTTTCGCGCCAGCACGAGTTGGACAAGGAATCGGCCGAAGCCGCTGCCAAATCGCAGCCCCGATTTAAACTGGATTCCAGCGGATTCACGCTCACCTCGGCCGACACCAATTTCTCCATCGGCCTGCACGGCCTGGTCCAACTGGACAGCCGGACCTATTTAGGCGACAACAATGTCGCCAACAGCGGCTTTCTGTTGCGGCGGGCCCGTCCGATCATTACGGGCACGGTCTTCCACGACTTTGATTACAACCTGACCCCTGATTTCGCCGGCACGGTGCAAATCCTGGATGCCTTTGTCAATTATCGCTACCAGCCGGAACTACAACTGCAAGCCGGAAAGTACAAATCACCGATTGGTTTGGAAGCGCTGCAATCCGACGCCAACCTGTACTTGAACGAACGGTCATTGGTAACGGACCTGGTTCCCAACCGCGACCTCGGCCTGGAATTGCACGGTGATCTGTTTGGGGGCGCGGTTACCTACGCCGCTGCCATTATGGACGGTGCTCCGGATTACAGCAGCTCGACTGCAAATACAAATCTGGACAGTGACCTGGCTTATGACGGACGCATTTTCCTGCAACCATGGATACATTCTGACGTGGATCTGCTGCGCGGGCTGGGATTTGGCGTGGGCGGCAGTTATGAAAACGACCGTGACGGTGTAAACGGCCTGACCTCCGGTTACACGACAGACGGACAGCAGCGGTTCTTTACCTACAGCGCCGGTACCCTGGCCAACGGTCAGCATTGGCGGGTTTCACCCCAGACTTATTATTATTACGGGCCAGTGGGGCTTATGGGGGAATATGCCGTATCCGACCAAAAAGTGCGAAACGGGGCTACAGCAGGGGACGTGGCGAACACCGCCTGGCAGGTTTCCGGCGGCTGGGTGGTTACGGGTGAAGATGCCTCCTACACGGGGATAACACCGCGCCATCCGTTCAATCCGCTCGCTGGCGGCTGGGGGGCGTGGCAGCTGGTGGGACGTTACGAGCAACTGCATATTGATGACTCGGCGTTTCCGACCTTTGCCAGTTCTGCCGTTTCGGCCTCCGCCGCGCGCGCATGGTCGACGGGCTTTAACTGGTACCTCAACCGGAATGTGCGGTTCAATGCCAGTTATTCGCACACTACCTTCTCCGGCTACACCGGTCCCTCTCCGGCAGTGCCGGCCAAGGGGGAAGATGTTTTTTTCACCAGGATTCAACTGGCATTTTAACTGTCTGAAATCTGAAAGTATAATCGCATGAAAACAATTTTGACCGTTCTGCTGGCTTTAACGCTGGTCACCGTGGCGGGTGGAAAAGAGATCAAACTCCTGAACGTCTCCTACGACCCGACGCGCGAGCTTTATCAGGAATACAACGCCGCGTTCGCAAAATTTTGGAAGGCCAAGACCGGCGATGATGTGGCGGTCTCCCAGTCACACGGGGGTTCCGGCAAGCAGGCTCAATCCGTCATCAACGGTCTGGAGGCCGATGTGGTTACCCTGGCGCTGGCGTATGACATCGACGCCATATCGAAACAGGCGAGACTGCTGCCGGCCGACTGGCAGAAACGGTTGCCGGACAACAGCACGCCGTACACTTCGACCATTGTGTTCCTGGTGCGCAAAGGGAATCCGAAGCAAATCCGGGATTGGGACGATGTGGTGAAGCCGGGTGTTTCGGTGGTGGTGCCCAATCCAAAAACGTCCGGGGGTGCGCGCTGGGCTTATCTGGCGGCTTACGCTTACGCGCTGGAGACGTATGGGCATGACGACGCGAAGGCGAAGGTGTTCATCGGCCGGCTCTACAAAAATGTCCCCATTCTCGATTCGGGCGCGCGCGGCGCGACCATCACTTTTGCGCAACGCGGGATCGGCGACGTGTTGTTGACCTGGGAAAACGAGGCGCATCTGGCCCTCAAGGAGTTCGGCGCGGACAAGTTTGAGATCGTCACGCCGCCGTTAAGTATTCTGGCCGAGCCGCCGGTGGCGGTGGTGGACAAGGTGGCCAAACGGCATGGAACCACCGAAGTTGCCAAAGCGTATCTGGAATATCTGTACTCCGACGAGGGACAGGAGATCGCCGCGAAGAATTTTTACCGTCCGCGCAATCCGGCCATCGCCAAAAAGTATGCCGCCAATTTCGCGCAACTGAAACTGGTCACCGTGGACGGGGAGTTCGGCGGTTGGGAGAACGCCCAGGCTGTGCATTTTGCCGACGGCGGGGTTTTTGACCGGATTTATCAACCCTGAAACGCATTCGTGGTTCCTCCACTGGGCGGCGGCCGGCAGGTGCCTGCCGCCGCTCCCCGCAGAGGTTAATCACAGTGAAAGAAAACAATTATGACAATTGCCGACACCCGACTTGGAACACGCATTCAACCGCCGCGCCCGCGCCGGCGGTCTTTGGCCGACCTGCTGGCACCACTGGAAGAGATCGCGGCGCATTCCCCGAATCTGGTCGTCAACCACGAGGCACGATTTGAAGTCCGGGGCGAGGCTTATGAGTTGCCGCGTTATTTATTTGTCGGTCCACAAGGAGGTGATACACCGATTCGCATCGGTGTGTTTGCCGGAGTGCATGGTGACGAACCTGAGGGCGCCTACGCTGTGGTCCAATTTTTGAAATTACTTGAGGCCAGGCCCGAACTGGCGACCGGTTACTGCCTGTCGTTTTATCCGGTCTGCAATCCCACGGGCCTGGAGGACGGCACGCGCCATTCGCGGCGGGGCCGGGATTTGAACCGCGAGTTTTGGAAAAATTCCGCCGAACCGGAAGTCCGGCTGTTGCAGGCCGAACTGGTATCCCGTTCGTTTCACGGCATTATTGCCCTGCACACCGATGACTCGAGTGACGGTTTTTACGGCATCGTCCGCGGGGCCACGCTGACGAAACACCTGATTGAACCCGCCTTGCAGGCCGCCGAGAAATTCCTGCCGCGTGACGAGCGCCCGGTGATTGACGGCTTTCCGGCGCGAAACGGTGTAATCCGCGACGCTTATGATGGTGTGTTGAGCGCGCCGCCGAAAGTGCGTCCGCGCCCGTTCGAAATCATTCTGGAAACGCCCCAAACGCCTCCCGCGTACCTGAAGGAATTGTCCCTGGTCGCTGCGCTGCAAAGCATTTTAACCGAGTACCGTAAATTCATTGCTTACGCCCCCAACCTGTAACCGTTTATAAGTCGAATCTCCAATGACGTCGCGGCAATTGAATTAATTTCAGCGAGACCGTGAAGAATTCTTTCGCAACCTTTTGACAACGGCTATACCGCTGGCTGACAATTCCATCTGCATGGCCAAGAAGCAAATCAGTGTGCTGCCGGGCTTTCGGCTGACGCTCGGCTACACGCTGCTTTATTTGAGCCTGATTGTCATCATCCCCCTGGCGGCAACCTTCATCAAAAGCAGCGAGCTGTCCTGGGCCGAATTTTCGCACACGGTTTTTTCCCCGCAGGCGCTGGCGGCGTACCGCCTGAGTTTCGGCGTGTCCTTTTGTGCCGCGGCCGTGAACGCGATTTTCGGGCTCATCGTCGCCTGGGTGCTGGTGCGCTATGATTTTTTTGGAAAGCGACTGGTGGACGCGCTGGTGGACCTGCCGTTTGCGCTGCCGACCGCCGTCGCCGGCATCACGCTGGCGACGCTGTACGCGCCCAACGGCTGGATTGGCGCCTGGCTCGCGCCGCTCGGCATCAAGGTGTCCTTCACCCGGCTGGGCATCTTCGTCGCACTCACGTTCATCGGCCTGCCGTTTATCGTTCGCACGGTCCAGCCCGTGCTGGCCGACCTGGACCCGGAAGTTGAGGAAGCGGCCGCCAGCCTGGGCGCGAACCGCTGGCAGGCCTTCTGGCGGGTGATTTTTCCGGTCTTAAACCCGGCGCTGCTGACCGGCTTCGCGCTCGCGTTCGCCCGCGCACTGGGCGAGTACGGCTCGGTCGTTTTTATTTCCAGCAACATCCCGATGAAGACGCAGATTGTGCCGCTGCTCATCATGGGCGAATTGGACGGGTTTCATTACGCCAAAGCCACGGCGCTGGCCGTGGTGATGCTCGTGGTTTCGTTCCTGTTGCTGCTGGCCATCAACCTCCTGCAATGGTGGAACAACCGTTATAACGCAACCAGCCTGGCATGACCGACGACGCCAAAATCAATGCCCCGCGCCGCCTGAGCGAGCCGCCCTTCGTGCGGTGGTTGCTGATTGCCATCGCGCTGGCGTTCATTGCGCTGTTTCTCGTCGTGCCGCTCGTTTCCGTTTTTGCCGAGGCGCTAAGGCGGGGCTTTGGCTTTTATTTCCAGACACTGCGCGATCCGGCAACGATCAGCGCGATCAAATTGACGTTGATTGCCGCCGGGATTTCCGTCCCGCTCAACTGCATCTTCGGGGTGGCGGCGGCGTGGGCCATTGCGAAGTTCGATTTTCCCGGTAAAAACATTCTGCTCACGCTGATTGACCTGCCCTTCTCCATTTCACCCGTGATTTCCGGGATGATTTATGTCCTGATTTTTGGCGCCCAGGGGTGGTTTGGCCCGTGGTTGATAGACCACAACATCCGGATCATTTTCGCCGTGCCGGGCATTGTTCTGGCGACGATGTTCGTCACGTTCCCGTTCGTTGCTCGCGAACTGATACCGCTCATGCAGGCGCAGGGTCGGGTGGAGGAGGAGGCGGCGCGCGTGCTCGGCGCGAGCGGCTGGCAGACGTTCTGGCGCGTGACGTTGCCAAATATCAAATGGGGGTTACTCTACGGGGTGATCTTGTGCAACGCGCGCGCGATGGGCGAATTCGGCGCGGTCTCGGTCGTCAGTGGACACATTAGCGGCGCGACGAATTCACTGGGCACGAATACCATTCCGTTGCATGTGCAGATCCTGTATGAAGGAAACAATTTGACCGGCGCCTTCGCCGTCGCGTCGCTGCTGACGCTGCTGGCGCTGGTTACCCTTGTGTTGAAGACGTGGGTGGAATATAAGAATGCCGATTTGCGTGGAACGGCGTTTACGCCGGTGCCCATCGGGAAAAAGGGCCGGACCCGAGGATAGCATGAGTGTTGAGGTAAAAAACATCACCAAGAAATTCGGCGACTTTGTCGCGCTCGACCGGGTGAATCTCAAGGTCGAATCCGGCGAACTCGTCGCCCTGCTGGGCCCGTCCGGCTCGGGCAAGACGTCCCTGTTGCGGGTCATGGCCGGGCTGGAATTTCCCGACGCGGCCGACGCGCAGGTTTTGTTTTATGGCGAGGACGTGACGGCCATTCCCGCCAGCCAGCGCCAGGCCGGGTTTGCCTTTCAACATTACGCCCTGTTCCGCCACTTGAGCGTTTTTGAAAATATCGCGTTCGGTCTGCGCGTGCGTCCCACGGTGACCCGGCCCAGTGAGGAAAAAATCCGCGCCCGGGTCGGGGACCTGTTGAAATTGATTCAGCTCGAACCCCTGGCCAAACGGTTTCCCTCGCAATTGTCCGGCGGCCAGCGGCAGCGGGTCGCCCTCGCCCGCGCACTCGCGGTGGAACCGCGCGTGCTGCTGCTCGATGAACCCTTCGGTGCGCTCGACGCGAAAGTCCGCAAGGAACTGCGCCGCTGGCTGCGCAAGCTGCACGATGAAATCCACATCACCACGCTGTTTGTGACGCATGATCAGGAGGAGGCGCTCGAGGTGGCCGACCGCGTGGCCATTTTGCGCGACGGCCGGATCGAGCAGATCGGCACGCCGGAGGAAATATACGATAACCCGGCCTCCCCGTTTGTTTATGATTTTTTGGGCAACGTGAATCTGTTCAGCGGCCGCGTGCGCGAGGGGACGGTCATCATCGGCGAAACCGAGTTTGCGGTGGAGGAAACGGCCGGCGAGACGGACACGGACGCCGTGGCGTTTGTGCGGCCGCACGACATCCGCATCATGCGCGAGCCGAACGGACAGAAGACTTTTCCGGCGCGCATTCTGCGCTGTAACGCTGCCGGGCCGCTGGCGAACCTGGAATTGGAACGGCTCGATGGCGGCGGCAACTTCGCCGCGCAATTGAGCAAGGAGGAATTCCAGCAATTGCAGCCCAAGGCCGGCGAACACGTCTTCGTGGAATTGAAGAACGTAAAAGTCTTCTCCGAAGACTTCTCGATTTAAACTTCAACCACCGCGTCACGGCGGCTGCGGCGTGTGCTGTGCCAGCCAGACCATGTCCGGATCGGTTACGATGCAAGCGATTTGGTCTTGATTCGCATTTGCTACCGGCCGGTTCGGCAGCACCGCGCCCGTCCATTTGTGCATCTCGGCGTGGCCATCGCCAAACGTCATGCCAGCGGCGCCGTCATGCTGGTTGGCCGGCAGCTCGGTGAAGACGGTTGTTGGAAAAGGTGCGGTGTAAATCAAGGTGTCGTCAATGCTGTCGGGATGCTCGTCCGCAAAAACCCAAGTCTGGCCCGGTCCGGGGTTGTTCAAATCCGTGATTTTCTTGGCGACATACCACGGACTCCAACTGAACGGCGGACTACCACTCTGGTTGTTCACATTCATGCCGTACTTGTGCCCATCTCCGACGGCGGCGTCCATGGCCACGCTGCGAGAACGATGGTCGGTCTGCAGGACAGTGCGCTGAGGCGAACTCGCATAATAGGCGCAAGCTGGGCACTGGAACACCGTATAGTTACCGCCCAGATAAACGGCGATATCCGAGTATCTGGTGCTCGTTAAATAGAGTGTGTTTGTGTTCCACTGGCCGCTGGACCAGTCAAGGCTGCCGGTTGCCCAAGACGGTGAGCCGGTGCCGCTAGGGAAAAGGTAACCCTGCCCGAAGCCAGGATCATTGTTAAGGGCCAAACGTTCGTTGTTCTCATTAGCGTACAACGTCCAAGCCAGGGCCAGTTGGCGCATGTTGTTGAGGCACTGGTAGGCCTTGCTGCGGGGCTGAGTAGCGGCCAGGGCCGGCAACAGCATCGCCGCCAAAATGGCCAGGGTGGCCAGCACTACCAGCAGCTCCGTCAGCGTGAAGCCGTGTTGAGGACGGTCCTGGACTTGATTTTCGCCGCCTGATGGACTCAGGTCATTTTTGCGCGACGGTTTTTTCATTTGAACTTCAAGAATACGTCACGGCGGACTGGGCGTGTGCTGGGCGAGCCAAACCATGTCCGGATCAGTTACGGTGCACGGTACTTGTCCTGGAGTCTGATACCTTACAGGCCGGTTCGGCAACACGGGGCCAAGCCATCGGTGCATCTCGACGTGGCCATCGGCGAACGTGATACCGGCAGCGCCGTCATGCTGGTTGGCCGGAAGCTCGGTGAAGACGGTTGTGGGATAAGGAGCGGTGTAAAGCACTTCGTCGTCAATGCTGTCGGGGTGCTCATCGGTGAAAACCCAGGTTCGGCTCGGTCCGGGGTTGTTCAATTCCGTTGTTTTTTTGGCGACATACCACGAAGCCCAACCTGGAAATGGCGGCGGACCACCACCGTGGTTGTCGACGGACATGCCGTACTTGTGTCCGTCGCCGACGGCGGCGTCCATGGCCACGCTGCGAGAACGATGGTCGGTTTGCAGGATACTCCGCTGGGGCGAACTCGCATAATAGGCGCAGGCTGGACAGGCAAAGACCTCGTAATTGTGGCTCAAATAACCGGCCAGCAAGGAATATTTGTCATTGACCAGATAATCCGTATTGGTGTTGAACGAAGCTGGGGTCCAATCAAGAACGCCGGTGGCCCAGGAAGGCGAGCCGTTGCCAGAAGGAAAAAGGTAACCTTGTCCGCTGAGAGGATCATTGTTAAGGACCAGCCGTTCGTTGTTCTCATTGGCGTACAGTGTCCAAGCCAGCGCCAGTTGTCGCATGTTATTCAGGCACTGGTAGGCCTTGCTCCGGGGCTGGGTAGCGGCCAGGGCAGGCAACAGCATCGCCACCAAAATGGCCAGGGTGGCCAGCACCACCAGCAACTCCGTCAGCGTGAAGCCGTGGCGCTGTCCATCTTCAATCTGGCGTTCGCTGGTTAATCCGTTTGCATTCATAGACCCGAATCACGATTTAGTTTCCCACGATCTTGTAGAACCGTTGGCTGGCGGCGGGATTGGGATCGGTGAAATAAGCAGTGTTGCCGAGAATCGTGATATTGCCGCCAAGGACCTGCCACGCCGGGTCGGTCAGATTATTCTTGTAGAGCACCTGGTAGGTTTTCCCGGGCAACACCGGCCAGACCAGCATGGGCGCCGGGCTGGACGGCGTGACGGGGATGGCCTGGACGTAAAAGACCGGAATCATGCCGGCGGCAAACAGGTTGACGGCAAACACGTCGCCGTTTCGGTTGAAATCGTTGGTCACCAGATCATAGGCCGCGCTTTGGAAGACGAGCGTCTGGCCATCGGCACTGAAGAATGGATTGGAGGAGCGATTGGCGCCCGAGGTACTGCCGGACCAGTTCGCCGACAGCAGCGTCGTTGCGCCGCTGTTACGGTCGTAGAGGAAAATGTCCGGCACGCCATTGCTGTCGCCGGGCACGAGGTTGCCGGCGAAGCTGCGATAGGCCACGAACCGGCCGTCCGGGCTGATGACGGGCGAATCGGACATTCCGTTACCGACGGCGTTGGCGCTAACGAGGAAATTGGTTTTTGCCAGAACATCGTAAAGATAAACCTGGCCATTCGTATTCAAGTAAGGCGTAGATACGGCGGTGGCATAAACCAGAAACTGCCCATTGCCACTGAAGCTCAATTCCGGCTGGTTGGGAAAGCTGCCGCTAGCCACCAGGGCGTTATTCGTCGGCGCAACGAGATCGGCGACAGATAAAGTGCCCGAATTGATATAGGCCAGCCTTTGGCCGTTGGGACTGATGGACACCTGCCCCGAGGAGACAGCGGTGTTGGTATAAATCAGTAGGGCTTGATAGGAATCCCAAACATAGAGATAGGTGGAAGACGCACCGGTGAGTTTGCCGATGAATGCAATGTAATGCCCGTCCGGCGTCATCGCGGCGGATGCGACGCCGCCGGAATTGGCCGCGGTGAGCGCGTAGGTGAGGTTTGATTGCAAATCCCGCAGGAAAAGATTGGTAACACCCGAACCGAAGTTGCCGGCGGCGAGATTTTGGGCCTGGCTTTCGAACATCACAAACCGGCCGTCGCTGCTGATGACAGGCGAGAATGAATTGCTGTTTCCGGGGCTGGTGCCGTTGGTGCTGAGGCTTACCAGCGTGGTAGTTTCCCATTCCAAATCGCGGATGAGCACGTTGCACTCGTGATTGGTGTCGCCCGGCGCCAGGTCACCAGCCCAACTGGTGAACGCCACAAACCGACCATCGCCGCTGATAGACGGCTGGGAGGAATTGCCCGCCCCCGCGACACCGTTGGTGTTCACGCTCACCAGGATGTTGTCATTCGCCAGCAGATCGCCCACATACACGTTGCGATAGCCGTTGGTGGCATCCGGCACGAGGTTGTCGGCGTCGCTTACAAACGCCACGTAGCTGGCCTCGGTGCTGACGGAACCGGACAACAGCACGCTCGGACCATCCGGTGACGGGAAGGCAAACGCAGGATTGGGCACGGACACAAGCTCAGTGGTGTTCGACACAAGGTCGCGAACCAGCGTGTCGAAATACTGGTTGCGGTCGCTCAGACCGGTGCTCTCGAAGGTGAGATACCGAGCCGCTGCGTCCCAGGTTGGGAAGGTTTCCTGGTTGACGCCCATGCCGACGCCGTTGGTGTCCGCGTCCACAAGAACGGTGGTGCCGGCCTGGGTGTCACGGCGGTAGAGGTGGAACGCGCCGGACAGCGCGTTTGTCGTCAGGTTTGTGGCATTGCTCAGGAACACGACGTATCGTCCGCTGGAATCAATCACGGGCGCGTAACAAACCACATTCACCGGAACGTTACTGCTCACTGTTTTGCTCACCAGCATGTTTGTTCCAGTCGTCGTGTCCCACAACCAGATGGCCGTGTTCACGCCGCCCGAGTCGGTGTTGGCCACGCTGGCCACGAATCGGCCGTCGGCGCTCATGTCCACGGTGTGGATGTCCTCGTAATTAACGACCGGCGCGTTGGCGTTGGTGCTTACAACGTCCGTCAAGCCGCCCGGCAGATGGCAGCGCAGCACGATGCCCGCGGTGTTGGCGTAATTCAATACGCCGACTTCATAGGCAACCAGCGAGCCGTCGGCGCTAATCTTGGGACTGAAACAAACGCCATTGGTCGTGCCGAAGACGGCTTGCAATTGGGCGCGGGCGCCGCTGCTGACCCAGTAGGTTGTCGCCCCTGCCAGATCGCGGACGTAAATGTCGCCCACGGAAGTCACACCGGGCACGAGATTGGTGGCCGTACTGTAAAAGAGCACGTACCGGCCGTCAGGTGTGATCGCCGGCGACGACGAACCGCCGCTTGGGGGCGACGTGCTGGTCGGCATTGCGCTAGGGCTGGCCAGCGTGGTTGTGGCCAACTGCACGTCGCGCACAAAAATGTCCGGGATGCCGTTCGTGTCCCCCGGCACCAAGTTGCTGGCCGCGCTCACGAACGCTACGTAGCGGCCATCCGGTGTCATGACTGGCGTGCGCGAGATGCCGTTGCCAAAATTGCCGTTGGTGCTAACGCTGACCAGCGTCGTTATTCCGTTTACCATGTCCCGCATGAAAATGTCCTTAGCCATGTTGTTGGCCGGGTTGGGGTCGCCCGGCACCAGATCGGTGGCGCTGCTTTCAAACAAGGCGTACTGACCGTTGCTGGAGATGCCCGCCGCGAAAGAGTCGCCGTTGCCGCCACCCGTGCCGGCGAGGTTGACGCTCACCAGGGTGGTGACATCGTTGGAACGATCACGGAGATAGACGTTGACCTTGGCTGGAATTTCAATCGGGATCGGGTTGGTGTTAGCGGTTGCCACCAGATTGTTGGCCGCGCTACTGAATAGTACATAACGTCCGTCCGGCGTGATAAACGATGGACCGGAATCACCATTAGCATGATTGCCGCTGCCCAACGCCGCATTCGGCGGTGAAACCAATTGCGAGGCGCTTGCCTGGAACAAGAACAAACCCGGTAAAATGAAAGTAAACAGTAACCTTGGCGACCAAACTGGGAACCTGGCTTTCATCTGTGTCTGAACGGCTTTCGCCGTAAAAGCAGATTATCAGCCACTACCCGCCGAAGTCAATTAATTTCATAAACTTATAAAGTTTATTTGCTGGCACATCCTAATCATCTGACTTGGTTGACTTATACTCGCACCTGCTTATTTTTTCGTCGCCATGGCGGAATAACATTATCGCAGTTTGGTGAAAGCGGTGTCGTGGCGGGTGACCAGCAGTCGGCGCAAATCAAATCAAGAAGAAAGACTACACGCGAATTAATCCCGCAATGCGGGACGGCTACAGGATGTGATTGAATTGCTTTAGACCACGAAGTTCAATCGGTCGTTGGCGCTGTCGGTTTCGCTTCTGAAGGCGATTTCACCTGACGTTTCCTTTCCACGAACCGTTGGAGCACGACGAAGAAGGAAGGCACGAACAATACCGCCAGGCAGGTGGAAGCCAGCATGCCGGAGGCGACGGCGATGCCGAGGGATTTGCGGGCACTGGCGCCGGCGCCGCTGGCGAACACCAGCGGCATCACGCCCAGGATGAACACAAATGACGTCATGAGGATGGGCCGGAACCGGACCTGCGCCGATTCGGTCACCGACGTCAAAATGTCTTTGCCGGCCGCCCGGCGTTCCCGCGCCATTTCGACGATGAGAATGGCGTTCTTGGCCGAGAGCGCGATCAACAACACCAGGCCGATCTGGACATAAATATTATTGGCCACGCCGAGGGTGAGCAGCACGCTGACGGTGCCCAGCAGGGCCAGGGGCACGGCGAGAATGACGGCGGCCGGCGTGACCCAGCTTTCATATTGCCCGGCGAGCACCAGGTACACCAGCAGCATGGCCATGCCGAAGATGTAATAGACGACTCTTGCCCACCAGCTTTTCCTGGTAGGACATCGCGGTCCACTCAAATTGCAGGCCCGGTTCCAGGATCCGGTCGGCAATGCCCTGCACGGTGTCCAGCGTCTGGCCGGAACTGTATTTGGCAGCGGTGGCACCGTTGATGGTGGCCGAAGGGAACAGGTTGTAGAGCTGGATCACGGCCGGACCGACGGTGGATTGGATATCGGCGAGCGAACCGAGCGGGACCATCTCGTCCGACTGGCTGCGGACATAATAGGTTTTCAAGTTATCTGCCGTCAGCCGTTGTTTCGCGTCCGCTTGTGCAAACACCATGAAGTTGTGACCGAACCGGGTGAACTGATTCACGTAACTGGAACCCAGATAGGTCTGCAGCGTCTCGTACACGTCACCCACGGGCACATTGAGCGTCTCGGCCTCGGAACGGTCCACCGTCACGGCAATCTGCGGCACACTGGAGCGGAACGACGTAAAGGCGGCCTGGACCGTGGCATTGGATCGGGCGGCCGCCACGACGGCGTCCGCATTCTGTTGTAACCGCACAAAATCGAAGGTGCCATCGGTCAATTCCACCTGCAGCTGGAACCCGCCCGACAGACCCAGTCCCTGGATGGGCGGTGGAACCAGCACCAGTGTGGCGGCGTCCTGAAATTGGGCCAGTTTTTTGGAGAGGGTCAGGTAAATGGTTTTCAGATCTTCACCCCTGCCGCGTTCCCCCAGTCCTTGAGCACAAGATAAATAATGCCGGCGTTGGCCAGGGATGCACTGTTGTCCAACGGCGAGATGCCGCCGATGACAATGGCCTGGTCCACACCGGGAACCTCCCGGGCGATCTTCGCGATGGTATCCATGGCCTGCTCCGTACGCTGCAAGGATGCGCCGTCGGGCAGTTGAACCGAAACCATCACGTAGCCCTGGTCTTCCGTGGGAATGAACCCGGTGGGGACCCGCGTTAATCCCCACGCCGGCCAGCGCGACCAGGGCCAGCGCAATCAACACCATCCGCCCGCTGCGTTGCACCATGCGTCCAATCAGGCGCATGTAGAAGCGTTCGGCGGGTTCGTAGAGCGGAATTGAACCAGCGGAAGATGATGTTTTTCCGGCGGTTCGGGTCATGCTGGCGCAGCCAGAGCGCGCATTGCGTCGGTTTCAACGTCATGGCGTTCACCGCGCTGATGATGGCCGTGACGGCGATGACGAGAGCGAACTGGCGGTACATCTGCCCGGTGATGCCCGGCATGAACGCCGGCGGCAGGAAGACGGACATGAGCACCAGGGTGATGCCGATGATCGGGACCGAACAATTCGCCCATGGCATCAATGCTCGCCTGCTTGGGGGTCTTCCCGCGTTCGATATGCTGGGCGGCGCCTTCCACCACGACGATGGCGTCATCCACGACAATGCCAATGGCCAGCACGATGGCAAAGAGAGTGAGCAAATTGATGCTGAACCCGAGCAGCGGCCATGCCGGCGAAGGCGCCGATGATGGTCACCGGCACGGTCGTGGCTGGCACCAGCGTGGCGCGCCAGTCCTGCAGAAAAATCATGATCACCAGCAGCACCAGCACGCCGGCCTCGTACAGCGTGTGATAAACTTCATTGATCGATGCGCGCACAAATTTGGTGGTATCGAAGGGGATCGAGTAGCTGAGGCCTTGCGGGAAAACTTTTCGCGTAGCTTCCGCCATGGCCATGCGCACCGACTGGGCCGTGTCCAACGCATTCGCCCCGGGCAACTGGTAGATGGCGATGCCGCCGGCGGGCACGCCGTTCATTTTGAAAAACTGGCTGTAGGTCTGGGCGCCCAGTTCCACGCGGCCGACGTCGCGGATGCGCGTAATCTGGCCGCCGTTTTGCGGGTCGGATTTGACGATGATGTCCTTAAACTGCTCCACATCGGTCAGCGCGCCCGCCGCGTTCACCGTCAATTGAAAATCCTGGCCCGGCTGGCGTAGGCGGCATGCCGATCTGCCCGGCAGGCACCTGCGCGTTCTGTTTTTGGATGGCGTTGATGACGTCCTTGGGTGCCAGGGAACGTTCCCGCATCAATTCCGGGTCCAGCCAGATGCGCATGCTGTATTGGCCGACGCCGAAGACCGTCACGTCGCCGACGCCCGCCAGGCGGGCCAGCTTGTCCCGGAGCGCAATCGTCCCATAGTTGCTGAGAAACAGGGCGTCCTGGTCCTGGTTCGTCGAGGTGAGCGTGATGATCTGGAGGATGGCCGTGGATTTTTTCTTGGTGACCACGCCCTGTTGCTGCACGGACGGCGGCAGTTGGGACATCGCGGCGGAGACGCGGTTCTGTACGAGCATCTGGGCGAAATTCAGGTCGGTGCCGACCTTGAACGTGACGGTGAGCGTGTAACGGCCGTCCGAGGTGCAGGTGGACTGCATGTACAGCATGTCCTCGACGCCGTTGACCTGTTGTTCGATCGGCAGCGCGACGGTCTCGAGCACCGTCCGGGCGCTGGCGCCGGGATAACTGGCGGTGACCTGGACGGTCGGCGGCGTGATGGGCGGATACTGCGCGACGGGCAGCGTCAATATCGCCACGCCGCCCAGCAGCATGAAGAGAATCGCGATGACATTCGCGAGCACCGGCCGCTCGATGAAAAATTTGGCAAACATGTTGGCGCAGGTGCGAGGCTCAGGGCGCGGGGCTGGAGTCGGATATGTCGGTCTGAGGTGTGGCCTTGAAGCCCGGGCGGGCGTTCGCGATGCCGTTGACGATGACGCGGTCTTCAGCTGTCAGTCCGCTGGCGATGGCGCAATCACTCCCGTTCAGCAGCCCCTTGACCACGGAACGGCGGGCGACGACGTCATCCGGTCCCAACACCAGCACGTAATCTCCCTGCTGGTCGTTGCCAAGGATACGGTTCGGCACGACGAGCATCGATTGCGGTTCGCCGAGAGGGAACGCGCACCCGCGCGAAAACGCCGGGAATAAGCACCTTGTCCGTATTGGTCAGGATGGCGCGCAACTGGATGGTGCCCGAGGATGTGCTGAGGCCGTTGTTGATGAAATCGAGCGTGCCCTGGTGCGGGTAACCGGTTTCATCCTGTAACCCCACCAGCACCGGCGCCCTGCCGACGCCGTACCGCGGTTCCATGCCGCGTGCGCGGAACGCGGTCCGGATGCGGAGGGCGTCGCGTTCGTTGAGGTTGAAGTAAACGTAGATGGGGATGATCTGGTTCAGGGTGGCCAGTTTGGTGTCGCCGGTGTTTCCCACCATGTTGCCCGGATCCACCAGGTGCCGGCCGATCCGCCCGCTGAACGGCGCGGTCACCCGGGTGTAACCGAGGTTGATTTTGGCCAGTTCGACCTGCGCCGCGGCCTGGTCGCGTTGGCTCTGCCATTTTTCCACATTCGCCACCGATGTGGCGTTCTGTTTGACCAGTTCCATCTGCCGGTCGTATTCCGATTGCGCCTGCAATAACGCCGCCTCGCTCAGTTTCAATTGCTGTTCGTAGGGCGCCGGTTCGATGACGAAGAGCAATTGCCCGGCGTCGACGTCGGCTCCATCCGCGAAATTCACTGACTGTAAATAACCCGGAATGCGTGCCACCAGGTCCGCCGCTAGCGAGGCAGCCACGGTGCCGGTCAGATCGATGTAGTCCGCGACCGGTTCCGACCGGGGATGGGCGACCGTGACCGGCGGCGGCGCCTTTTGGTTGTTCCCGGAACCATGGCACCCGGACAACAGCCCGGCCAGCAGTAGGACGCCACCGGGTCTTGCAAGTGATTTAAATTTCATGGCTTCGTCCCGGATTATCCCGGTTCAAGGATTGGTTTTCGGCTCGTTAATACCGGCCACCGGCGACATTTCAGGCAGGTGATGCGATGGTTCCAGCATCCGGCCCCAGTCCGTGCGCCGCGCCATCTCGGCCTTGACCTCGTCGGATACCACGTCGGTGTCACCGCGGATTTCCCAGCCGCCACCGAGGGCCCGGTAAACGGCAACAAGTCCGAGGGCGACGTTGCCCTTGGTGCTGGCGACGGCGTTCTCCACGTTCAACTCTTGCTGTTGGGCGGTGAGCACGGTGGTGTAATCCGTCTGGCCGCCTTTGTACTGGATCACCGCGAGGTCGGTAGACCGGCGGGCCGAAGTGGCGGCCTGATTCAACGAGATCAGGGCACTCTGTTCATCGGCGAAGGACACCAGGCCGTTTTCCACCTCCTGTTGCGCGGCGAGGACCGTGTTTTGGTAGTTGAGCACGGCCTGCTGGAACTGGGCGTCCTGGACCCGCACCTGGTTGATGAGCCGGCCGTAGTTGAATATCGGCATCACCAGCCCGGCCCCGGCATTAACCGCGTGGCTCTGCCAATTGAACATGTCTGACAATGAATTGTTGGCCTGGTTGTTTCCGGAAAAACCAAACGCACCGGAGAGCGAAAAGGCTGGATACAAATTGGCCTTGGCCACGCCGATTAAAGCCGAAAGGGACGCCGCCTGCAATCCGGCAGCCCGCACGTCCGGCCGGCGGCGCAACAAGTCCTTCGGGATACCAACCACCGCGTTGGTGGGTACCACGGGAATGACCTCCGGTCCGGTCAGTTGCCGGTCAATTTCGTCCGGCCGTTCGCCCAACAACACGGCCAGGCCATTCTGGTTCTGGCGGAGGGCCTCGTTCAACAGGGGAATTTGCGCCTCCGTCTGTTGCAGCTGGGTTTTGGCCTGTTGGACATCCAGTTCGCCCGTTTCCCCGGCATTGAACCGGGCTTCGGCAATACGCAGGCTTTCCGCCTGCGCATCCCGATTGCGAATCTCGACCTGGACCCGCTCCTGCAACGTGCGGATGTTCATGTAGGTGCTGGCGACATCGGCGATGAGCGTGACCATGGCGTCGTCATAGGAGGCCACTGAGCCCAGAAACGCGGCCCGGTCGGATTCAATGTTGCGGCGGTACTTGCCCCAGAAATCGATCTCCCAGGTTGCCGCGAACAACGCCGTGCCGGACAGGTAATTGGGATTGACTCCGGGGATTTGCGACACCAGGCCGTCGTCCAGCCGAATATAATTCAATTGACCGGAAAAGCCCTGTTGTTGCGGGAATAAAAACCCGATGGACCTGTTGAGCCGGGCACGTGTCTCGAGGATGCGGGCGCCGGCGACCTGCAACGACAGGTTTTGCCGGCAGGCGGTGCTCACCAGTTGATTGAGGACCGGGTCGTTGAAATTCCGCCACCAATAAACCTCGCCATTGCCGGGCGGCCGGTTGGCAATGACGTTGGTGGTATCCATCCAATGGCCGGCGACGTTGGCGGGGGGAGTCTGGTAATTCGGGCCGACCTTGCACGAGACAGCCAGGACGGCCAAGGCGACAGCGAGGAGCAAATACTGAATTTTTGTGGATGTGCGGGTTTTGATCACAAAGCACTCTTTCGGATGGAATCCGATTCCATGACCGTCAACGAACTTGCGAGTATGAATTTGGCGGCTTGAACCCGTCAAGCTCTATGGCCATCCATGAACCGGTCGGGAAGTCGGCTGCTTGAGCTGAAAGCGGAAAAATTATTTTCCCAGTTGATTCTCGATACAGGTGATCAGGTCTTCGAGTTTGACCGGCTTGGCCAAAAACGTGGCTCCGCCAATGTTGCCGCCGGTGGGCTGGGTCTCTTCTTTTTTGATAATGGCGGAAAGAAACACGATGGGGATCTGGTTCAATTGTTTATCTTCCTTGATCTTGCCGGCAACTTCGCCCCCGTCCACTCCCGGCATCATCACGTCCAGGAGGATCAGGTCCGGTAAGAATTCCCGTGCGGCCGCGAGGGCAGCCGCGCCCGAGTTCTCCGTTCTGACGACAAAGCGCTCCGTCGCTTCGAGATTGCGCTTCAGCATGCGGGTCAATCCGACTTCGTCATCCACGACCAGAATTTTCTTTTTTGTCATAATCAGCTCCTGTCAAGAACCGGAAAGGTAATGGTCACCGCCACCCCGCGGGTTCCGGTTCGATTCGCGATACTAATGATTCCCCGGTGCAGTTCAATAATTTTTCGGGACACGGACAGCCCCAGCCCGGTCCCGGAACCGACGGGCTTGGTGGTAAAGAACGGTTCGAACAACTTGTCCAGTTTGTCCTCCGGTACGCCGGTACCGGTGTCCTCGGTCTGCATGACCACCCTCCGGCCGGTAACCCCGGGAGCGGCCGGGGCGAGGGTGGTTTTCACCGACAAGGTTCCGCTATCGCCCATGGCCTGGATGGCGTTCATGAAGATATTGATGAACACCTGTTTGACTTTGTTTCGGTCCAATTCGATGTGAGGCAATTGCCCGGCCAGATTTTTATCCAGCGCTATCTGACGTGCGGTGAGTTCGTGTTTGACCAGCAACAACGCTTCTTCAATGGCCGCATTTAAATCCTGCGGGACCAGGCTGAGCTGTTCCGACCGCGAGAAATCCAGCAACCCCTTGATGACCGTGTCCGCCCGCCTAACGGCATCGCCCATTTCCTGGACCGATTCCAGGCAATCCGGTTTCCCGGCGTTCTTCAACGCACCGGTTAAAAAATCAACGCCCAACTGGACAATCGCCAGGGGATTTTTCACTTCGTGCGCCACACCGGCCGCCAGCCGGCCAACGGATTCCAGTTTGGCGGTCTGGATGAGTTGCAACTGGGCGCTCTTGAGTTCCTCATGCGCCTGCAGGAGGCGAAGGTGAGTTTCCCGGAGCCGCTTGATTTGTCCGTTAACAAGATCGAAGATCCAACCACTCAATACGCCTGCGAGCAGGAAAAAGCCGATGCGGATCAGCCAGTTGGACGGTGTCTGGGGTATGCCCAAGGCGACATTCAACGGCATATGAGGCCCGAGGGCGAACCCCGCCACCAGCGCCGCGACCGCGCCCCCGTAAATCCCGAAACCTGCCGCCGCCAAAATAATGGGCAGATACATCAGGTGCAGCCAGGCGTAGCGCGTCCCGCCCGTCTCGTAGACAAACAAAGACACCAGGGCAATCAGTGTCAGAATGAACAAGCCCAGGAGGAAAGCGTATGGTCCTTTCGGCGACAGCCAGTGACTGGCCCAGTGCTTTTGCTCAATCACCGCCAAAGTTTCGAGGTTGCTCGCTTGGTTCTTTGGTTGATTCATGCCGTTTTCGGTGTTGCCTGCTGTCTAACTTCTGGAAAGGCCTCATTCGCAATGACTCGTATTTTGATTACGGATTTATGTGACCTTTCAATCCTCAATCGAAAATCGGCATTCGGAAATCAAAACCGCCCGCCTTCCTGCTTCGCATTACCGCGCGGCATTTTCGCCAGAGGCGAAAATGGGGTGGCCGACGGGATTCGAACCCGCAACAACAAGCTCCACAAGCTTGGACTCTACCGTTGAGCTACGACCACCAACCGGTTTAGAGAGACTAGTTTTTCAAGTGCCATACGTCAAGTTTACGACAGTTGTGGTGGTGGGCTGTTTTGGTGGGGCGAGGCTACAGACGAGCCGGCTCGCGAGTACGCTCGCCCCACCGAAAGGTGTAAAATGTGCCACTACCGAGGTCGGGTACGGAAAGAAGATATGGTGGGGTAAGAGGCGTCGGGTGACAATGCTAATAGGGTCTGGGCTCTATCACGCGGACGACCCCGGGCAATTCCATCTTGCTGAACGGGCTCCGCCATCTGCCTTGCCTGTCCCGAAAGGCCAGACACCGGAATGTTTCGCACTGAACCAACATTACCTCACCCGGCGAAGGCGGCAGGTTGTCCGGGTCGACAACGGCGGGTTCCAAAAGCGGGAGGGTCATCCGCAGAGCATCAACCTGGGCGCGACAATCGTCTTGCCGGATTTTGTCAAAGATTCAACGACGCTTGGCATGGCGGTTCTTTCGCGCTCCAGGTTTCAGGTATTGCTGAAGCCCCAAGGACGCGGCCGAACGCCACTTTTCGACTCCCTCTCCCCGCCAGAGAGGGGACTGGGGCCGGGGAGAAGGGATTAGAATTAAGAAACCGTTGACCCCTCCTTCCCTGGAAGTGGAGCGGAGGCAATGGATATGGCATCCTGATCTGCGATTTCAGGGATTAAGATGACGATCACGAACGCAGATTAAAACTTTACCACATTGCAAACCTGCCGCTCCCGTTCTAAAATTTTTCCGTTCATGGCGGAATACAAAGTTAAATTCGAGGTCTTTGAAGGACCGCTCGATTTGCTCCTTTACCTCATCAAAAAGGAGGAGGTGGACATTTACGAGGTCAACCTCACCAAGCTCGCCACCCAGTTCATCGAGTACATCGACCTGATGCGGCTGTTCGACCTGGAAATCGCCGGCGAATTTCTCGTCATGGCCTCGACGCTGATGTACATCAAGAGCCGCGAACTGCTGCCGGTGGACCAGCAGGTGGCCGTCGAAGGCGAGGAGGAGGGCGAGGATCCGCGCTGGGAACTCATCCGGCAACTCGTCGAATACAAGAAATTCAAAGATGCCGCCGCGCAGTTGCAAACCCTTGAGGCCCGGCAGGAAAACGTCTTTCCGCGCCTGCCCGCCAAACTGGAATTTGAAAGCGACCGCGCCGCCGCCCAAGCCGGACGTGTCCATCTTTGACCTGCTCAACGCCGTCAATACCGTCCTCCGCGCGGTTCGAGAAACGCGACGACGCCCGCGACATTTTCGAGGACAAATGGACCGTCAGCGAAAAAATCGAATTCATCCTCAAGGTGCTGGCCGAACGCGGCAGTGTACGGTTCTCTGAATTGTTCGAGCATGCCGCCGGCCGCTCCGAGGTCGTCTGCACCTTTCTGGCGTTGCTCGAATTGATCCGGCTCAAACAACTCATCTGCGTCCAGCCCGAAGCCTTCGCCGAAATCGAAATCCGCCGGGCAGAAACTGCCGCGCCGGCCGCCGGAACGCCAGGCATCGACCCGGCGCAAAGTGAGACTGCGGCTCAACCAGTCGCTACTCAAACTGTCGAAACCGACCCGGTAACCGAATCGCCGCGTCAATCGTAAATCGCATATCGTATATCAAAGATGGAATTAAAATTTATCCTGGAATCGCTGCTGTTCTCGGCGCAAAAGCCGCTGAGCGTGAAGGAACTTCGCGACGTGTTCGCCGCCGCGGCCGAAGCCGAGGACGCCGATGCCACCGCCAAGTCGCTCGCCAAAGTCAGGGACAGCGAATTGACCGCCGCACTGGAACAGCTGGCGCGCGAACATGAAACCGCCGCGCGCAGCTACCGGCTCGCGTGCGTCGCGGGCGCTTGGCAGTTCGTTTCACAACCCGAATACGCGCCGTGGCTCAAGGCGCTGGTCGGTCAGAAGACCCGCCCGCCGCGGTTATCGCAGCCGGCGCTGGAGACGCTGGCCATCATCGCCTATCGCCAGCCGATCACCCGCGCCGAAGTGGAACAGGTTCGCGGCGTGAACGTGGACGCCGTCATGCAGACCATCATGGAACGCGGCCTGGTGGAGCGTCGCCGGCCGCGCCGAGGTCGTTGGCCGGCCGCCGACCTACGGTACGACGGCGTTGTTCCTGGAATACTTCGGTCTGCGCGGCCTGGAAGATTTGCCGGCGGCGGACGAACTCCGAAAAATTGTCGTCCAAAAACCGCCCGCACCGGTCACCGTCGAACCCGGCCTGGCCACCACCCCGCCGGAACAACTGGCCTTGGGAAGTGAGGAAGGGAAGAAGGAAGCAACGCCACAGACTCCGCCACCCTGAACTTCACGAAGTCCGCAGTAGCTTTCCAATTCTGGTAGAGCGGGGCTACTGACGAGCCAACTTTGGACTGCGGCGACATGTCGCTGCTATCAATGCGCGGATGTGTCCACGCACTCCAAGCTTCCGGCTCGCGAGTACGCTCGCCCCACCGGAGGCCATGAATGTGTGGCCATCCTCTCGCGCTTTGACTTGCGTTCCTGTTTCGTGGCGCGCAAGAAAGGGGCCTGCCGGCGCTAAAGAAACAGGTTTCCTTCTGATTATCATTCAGGCATGCTATGGTGCGTGACGACTACCACCTGCCGTTACTTTCTTAGCGTCAGCCTCGCCGGCCTTTGTGGTCTGCTGGCGGGGTGTGTCCATGCCAAAGTTTCCGATGAGAGCGAAATCGCTCCCGCTCCGGTCGGACACCCCGCGAAAATCTACGTCAGCGACTTCGACATCGACGTTGCCGATATCAAATCGGAGTCATTGATACCCTGGAACGGGCCGGTCCGGCGCTTCGTGATAGGTTCCTGGAACCGGAGCCCGCAAGTGTTCCGCGACAAGGCGGTGAATACGATGGCCGAGACCATCGTCAAGAAATTGCGCAAGGCCGGTTACCAAGCAGAACGTTGGTATCCGAACGAGGAGTTGCCGGGCAACGGCTGGCTGGTGCGTGGCGTGGTCGTGACGGTGGATCAGGGAAACCGCGTTCGTCGCGCCGTGGTAGGATTTGGCCTGGGCGAAGCCGAACTGAAAGTGGCCGTGGATGTCAGTGATCTGGCGTCCGGCGCGCCCAAGCCGTTTTATCACCTTGATACGGACGCCGACAGCGGCAAGATGCCCGGGGCCGGACCATTGATCGTCCTCTCGCCTTTCGCCATTCCGGTACGCTTTGTGATGGCGGGCCAGGACATGAACCAGTGCATCGACCAGACGGCAGTGTTGATTGGCAACCACGTCGTCGATCGCATCAACAAGCAGAACTCCCAGGCCGCCTCTCAATAGTTCGCGCGCTTAAACTTGCGTTCTGGTTTCTTCGCGCACAAGAAAAGGGCATGGTTTACCAAAAACAAATCCTGCTGGAAACCCGCGGTCAAAGGCAGATGCACGATTTGACAGCGGACCTTTTCAACGTCGGCCTGCGTTGCTCCTAAAATTCGATGGCACAGCGCCCGCGCTTTTGCGACAGGCCAGCATCAAAACGGCGGCACCCAAAGCGCCCAAGGCCGGCAGTGCTGGTTCTGGAATTGCCGGCCAGACAATAAACCCAGGCATGAAATAGCCCGTGCTGTTCGCGTACGCTGAATTGATATCACTTAAAGTCATCGTGAACGGCGCCGAATGACCCTTGCCCCACAGCGACTGCAAGTCATGCGGAGGAGGAGCCCCCGCGTTATAACTGGAAAGATCGTAGGCTACCAACATCACCGTAATGGTATCACCGGGATTGCCGGCAATCAGGAAAGGTGAATCGGCACGAAATTCGCCGGGTGTGTCATAGGCACTGTAATAAATCGCAGCGGTGCTCCCGGGCCCCGTCCCCAATATAAAACCTGGATAGAGCGAGACGGGATCGATCCATCCGGATCGATCTTCGCCTATAGACTTGGTGACATCTCCCATCGCATAGTAAAGGCCCACCGTCCAAACACCTCCCCATCCGGCTGGTTGCAGCCCTTGGCCTCCCATGGGGGGACCGAGACAATAGGTGATGTCGGGTCCAGAGGTATAATAGTTGTCCAAAAAGATGGCCCCCGTGCCGCATGCAGGGTTGATACTAACCGCCAGACCAATCCACGCCAATACGATCGATTTTTTCATATTGCGTCCTATTTGAATTATTAATGCTATTGTTTGTAAAATCAAATAAAATCTTATTGGTTGTCTCGGAAAAGCCAATGTTTAAGGAAGCATCCTTCATTTTTAGCAAGAAGCATGAGTATGTTTTCAAACGCAATCGAAACGGAGTACCCCGAGCGTTCCGATTGCGGTTAATTAACCTGACCATCAAGCTTGCCTTCCAATTTCTTTGCGCGCAAGAAAGGGGCATGATTTACCAAAAACAAATCCTGCTGGAAACCCGCGGCCACCGGCAGATGCACGACCTGACGGCGGACGTGGCGCAAATCATTCATAGCTCCGGCATTCGCACGGGCACGGCACACGTGTTCAATGTCGGCAGCACTGGCGCCATCGGCGCCATCGAATTTGAACCCGGACTGGAGGAAGACCTGCCGGAACTGCTGGACAAGCTGATTCCGCCCAGCCGCAATTACGGACACGAACGCGCCTGGCACGACGGCAACGGCCATTCGCATTTGCAGGCCACGCTATTGGGGCCGTCGCTGACCGTGCCTGTGTCCGGCGGGAAACCGGTACTGGGCACCTGGCAACAAATTTTCCATCTGGAATGCGACATTAAACCCCGCCGCCGCACGATCGTCGTGACTGTCTCCGGCGAGTGAAGATTTTAACCACGGATAAACAGGATGAACACAGATCCTTCAGCTGCAAAAAGACACAAAGGTTTTTGACACGAATTTCACGAATTTACACCAATTTAAATACGCTAAAGACAAAAGGGCAATTAGCCCAGGGTTGGAGCCGGGCGACCAATTTGGGTTCAACGTCACAAAGAAATTCCCTCGCCCGCGGGAGCGGGAGAGGGTGGTGGAGCGATAGCGAAACCGGGTGAGGGTTGTAGGGAATACGCAAATGTGATCGCGATGGAGAGACTCTGAAATTCTCGGTCCGGTCAGAAGCAAGACTCCTGACCGGACCTTCGGCATCAGGTTTCAGGTTCAATCTTTGTCTTTATGCACTTTTTTCGGCGCGGGAACGATGCTGCCGAACAGGCCGTCGGCCTCGCCGTTCAAGCCGGCGGTAAAATAGAGCGCATCGGGCACACCCGCCTTGCCACCGTTCCCGAATGCCAGCCCCCACAAGCCGCTAATCGAGATGGGCTGATGATTCGGGTCATCCAGAAAACCATCGAAATCGCCGTCGGCTTCAAATGTCATGATGGTGCCACTGCCGAAATTACCGACGAGCAGCTCATCTCCATGCACGCCGAATTTCCGGGGAGCCACAGCGATACCCCATGGCGAGCTGAGGGCGTCCAGATGCCCGCCGGCGTCCGTGCCGGTGGCAAACCGGTGGAAATGGCCGGTCTTCGGATTAAAAATATCAATCAACCCATGGCCAGTACCAGGGACGTCATCGTGTTTTTCGCCATCCTGTTTGGCAAACGTGACGAGCACCAGGCCGCCCAGGCTCTTGACGTTGAACGGCGCATAACCGTCCGGTGCGGTCGGGTCCGAGAACTGGACGAGGTTGAAGTTAGTGTCATAGACGTCCACGGTGGCCTCGCCGAAATTAGCCAGCACCAGAAACGATCCATTGTGGCCAGTTACGAGAGTGATGCCCTTGTAAACGGCGGAGTCTCGCGAGGTCAACAATTCCGCCGTGTTTCCCAGGGCGCCGCGCCAGCCGGAAATGGTGCCGTCTTCACCGGCGAAAATGAAAATATCGCCGTTAAAGCTGCCATTGCCATCGAACAACTGCCCCGTGGGCACACCCTCACCGGGAATCATCACTTGCAATCCCTGTTTGGTTACGTGCGGCGAACCTTCGGGGTCATTGGTCACGGCATATAACGTAGCCAGGCCGGAGCCGTTGTCGCTGATCCAGAATGGACTGGTGGCGCTGAAGGAGATGCCCCAGGGATTGACCAGGTTCGTATCCTGCAATTGCGCAATTCCGGCCAGATCGGAAATGAGATTGGTTTGGAGATAGGTGGTGGACTTATGGTCGTTATCCTTCGCCAAGGCCGGGATTGAGATCAGTGCCAGGGCGGCGGCCAGGGCCAACAGGCCGGGCCGGCAGCGATGGAAAAGGGCAGTGACAGTTTTTGTGCTCGTGGAACTTTTCATAATTTTCTTTTTTTCGGTTTTGGTTTGGCTTCGGGGCGTGGACTTCCCTCGGCTGCAACCGGCAGCTTGCTTCGAATATTGAAGCGGCATCATTGCCGCAGTCCCCCCTCGAATCACGACGCAGTCAGGTTCGCGATTCGCTTCTTTAACTTCCCCGTATTCAGCGATGTATCATTGTGAGGACACCGGGCGGATTTTGTTCCATGACAATTTTTTAACGTTGGAACGCGCAAGCTATAACCACGGATAAACACAGATGGACACGGATTCTTCAGCCGCTGGAAAGGCACAGAAAGCGCAACGGTTTTGACATGGATTTCACCAATTGGCACGAATGTACTAGAAACAGATTTGATTCTTCATTCATAATTCTTCATCCTTCCTTTGTTTTGAACATTCCCAAACATCGCCAGGCGATTGACAAGCTGGACGCGCAGATTGTCCGGCTGCTCAATGAGCGCACCCGCCACGTCCTCGCCATCGGCGAGATGAAGCTCAAGGCGGGGGAGGAGATTTACGCGCCGCACCGCGAACGCGCCGTGCTCCAGCGCATCTGCCAGCTCAACCAGGGGCCGATGACGGACGAGCAGCTCCGCGCCGTGTACCGCGAAATCATGTCCAGCGCGCTCGCGCTCGAAAAGACGATGATCATCGCCTATTTCGGGCCGGAAGCGACGTTCACTCATCAAGCGGCCATCCGGCGGTTTGGCGCCAGCTTGAATTATTCGCCACAGAAAACCATCACCGACGTGTTCACCGAGGTCAGTAAACGCCGCGCCGATTACGGCGTCGTGCCGGTGGAGAATTCCACCGAAGGTGTCGTGACGCACACGCTCGACATGTTCGTGGACAGCGACTTGAAGATCGTTTCGCAGATTGTTTTGCCGATCCAGCAATGCCTGATGGTGCCGCGGGGCGGAACGCGGGCGCGCATCCAGAAGCTGTTCGTGCATCCGCAATCACTCGCCCAATGCCGAGGCTGGATCCAGAATCATCTGCCGCGCGCGGAAATCGTGGAGACATCCTCCAACGCCCGGTCGGCGGAACTGGCCGCCAAAGACAAAAATGCAGCAGCCATTGCCGGGGTGCTGGCCGCCGAGAAATACGGGCTGGACGTGTTGGAACAGGACATCCAGGACAACGCCGCCAACGCGACGCGGTTCCTCGTGCTGGGCCGCCAATGCAGTCCGCCCACGGGCCGCGACCGGACCAGCCTGCTCGTGAGCGTGGCGGACAAAGCCGGCGCTTTGCACGAGGCGATTGCCGCGTTCCGCCGGTACAAGATCAACATGACGAAGATTGAATCGCGCCCGAGCAAGCGAAAGGCGTGGGAATATTTCTTCTTCATCGACTGTGACGGGCACGCACTGGACCGCAAGGTGGCCAAGGCCATCCAGCTCCTTGGCCAGCACTGCAATTTCATTAAAATCCTCGGCTCCTATCCGAACGCCGAGTGAATCTGTGTGGTGTCTTGGCAGAGCGCCGCGAGTCCAAAAAACTGAAGAGTGCGGCTTTCCACCGAAAGCCGCCACGCTGGGACGGGTGGGCCAACTTCTTCATTCTGAAATAGTTTCAGAAGTTCCACAATTGCAGTAGTTTTTACTTTTCAAACCATTACCGGAGGTGATAGGATGGCATCGTGGACGAGAAAGAAGAAGTTTCAGAAGGTTCGGACAGTTACTTTATCTGGGGCATTGACGATGCCCCTTACGGTCCGGTGACGCTGGCAGCGGTGACGGATTGGATCAAGGACGAGCGCGTTCTGCCGGACACGTGGATATTCGCGCGGCGCAGCGGCACCTGGCAGCAGGCGACCGATGTTCCTGAACTGAAAAAGTTTTTCAATCAGCCGGCCGAAGTGGATTCCGCCGCTTCCTCCCGTGCCGGCGTTACGCCCGGTTCCCTGCGTCGGATTAAAATCCTGGCCGATTTAAACGACGCGCAACTTGATCACCTGCTGAGCTACCTGGAGCTGCAGCGCGTGTCGCAATGGTCAACGGTGGTCCGGCAGGGAGAGCAAGGTGACGCGATGTATCTGGTGCTGGCCGGGGAATTGCGCGCCCGGACGATGGTGGCTGACCGGGAGACCATTCTGGGGACGTTCAGCGCCGGAGATTTCTTCGGGGACATGTCGCTGTTTGACCACGGTCCACGTTCAGCGGACGTGGTCGCGAACGTGGACAGCACGGTGTTGCGGATATCGGTGACAGCGTTTGACCAGCTGACGCGGGAAGCGCCGGCCCTGGCCACGCCGTTCCTGCGGGCGACGGCCCGGACTCTCTCGGCCCGCATCCGTGCCAACAACAAACGGCTCAATCAATTGACCCAGCAATTCAACGCCAGCCGCGGTTGACCCTGAGGTTTCGTCATCCCGCCGGTGAGCGGGGTATCACTTCCTTGACCAGGTCTTGATCTTTTTGGCCAGATCATACGACACCTGCGTCGGTTCCAACTTTTGGTCGAACAGGATGTCGCTCATGGTGACGGACTGGCCATAATAGACGTTGTTATCGTCGTCCGCAGGTGCCAGCGTGCCGGTTTTAAGGGCTGCCCCGGCGTAGAAACCGTCGTGGTCGTCGTAAACCACCACGGACTGGAGCGGCGAAACAAACTGGCCCTCCGCCTTGGAGGAATTATTGCCGGCGGTGCCCTGGGCTTCGCCGCCGAAATCAACCGCCGGTTTGAGCAATCCGCGGGTCGCGTTGGTGTTCATCAGCAGGATGACGTAAAAATTCCGCTGGCCACCGGCCTGGAATCCGAAGCTGCCCTCGGTCTTGTTCAGGAACGCCACCGGGCTCCAGTTGCCCCATTTGTCCTTCACCATGGCCACGCCGTCGCCCCCTTGAAAGGCGAACATAAAACCCGCCTTGGTGGTGTCCAAGAGGATGATGCCCTTCGCTTTATCGAGGACGTCAGCCGGTACACGCTTGTCCCCCTGCGCCTGCAGCGCTTCGAACTTGCCGGTCAACATGCGGACGCGATCGTCCAATTCGCCGCGATCGACGGCCAGGACCGGACGGACCATCCCCAACAATAACAATCCAAGTATGATTGCTTTCATAGTTCTCGAATCGAACATTTGTATTTTCCTCCCGTCAACACCAATTTAGACAACAAAATGGGTTA
The DNA here is from genome assembly GCA_963708525.1 of uncultured Verrucomicrobiae bacterium. Classification (GTDB taxonomy): domain Bacteria; phylum Verrucomicrobiota; class Verrucomicrobiia; order Limisphaerales; family UBA11358; genus UBA11358. Next base: position 45,418 of record CAVPTH010000003.1, read on the forward strand.
TCCCGTTTAAATAAAATTGCCAGCTTTTTCAACGGGAGGCCGAACGGGCCGCCGCGGGCATCGGTGCCGATGGCGGCATGCGATCCGGTTGATAGATGGTTTGGCCCAGGTGGAAATCACCGCTGAGCGGGAGGTCACGCGAGGAACGGCCGACGAGGATTTTGTAATCGCCTTTGGCTGCGACCCAGCACCGGGTGCCGACGTCGTAATACGCAAACGCGTTTTCATCGAGCGTGACGGTGACCGACTGTTTTTCTCCCGGCTGCAGAAAGATTTTTGCAAATCCTTTCAATTCCTTGACCGGCCGGGGCACAGCGGGGTTGAGGGGTTGCACATAAACTTCGGCGACTTCGGCGCCGGCGCGATCGCCGGTGTTGGCAATGTCAAACTGGATTGTCTGGGGCAATCCCATCGGACTGCGGTTGGGAAAGAACACGAGGTTCGAATACTCAAAGTGCGTGTAGGACAGGCCGTAGCCGAAGGGGAACAACGGCTCGATGTTCTTTGCATCGTACCAGCGATAGCCGACGAGCAGGCCTTCCTTATACACCACTGTGCCTTTTTCACCCGGGTAGGCATCCAGCGCATGCGGCCGGGGAATCCGCCAGCCGTTTCGGGAAGGTGCAGGGCAATTTGCCGGACGGATTCACGTCGCCAAAGAGGACGTTGGCGATGGCGTTCCCGCCTTCCATGCCGGGATACCACGCGTAGAGCAAGGCCGGCACGCGCGACAGCCAGGCGTCGTCCATTTCCACCGCACCGCCACCGATGAGCACGACAGCGGTCCGCGGGTTGGCCCGGACAATTTTCTTGAGCAATTTGTCCTGGCCCGCGGGCAACTCCAGATTTTTCCGGTCGCCACCCTCACTGTCGAAACCGTTTTTGTGATTCAGACCGCCGACATAAATGACGACGTCGGCCGCTTTCGCGGCGGCGACAGCTTCGTCTACCAGTTTGGCCCCGTCGGCCGTGGTGGATGTGGTGCCATCGGATTTGTTTCCCGAGGCGCCCCGGTTTTCGGGGGGATAATAGCCCCGGGCATAGATGATTCTGGCCTTGCCACCGACGTAGTTGCTGATGCCTTCGAGCGCGGTTACTTCAAAGGGCGGTTTGATATTCGCGGAACCGCCGCCGTGGCAGAATTTTGCCGAAGCATTCCCGCCGATCACAGCGATGGTTCGGATTTTGGAGACGTTCAACGGCAGGAAATTTTCATTTTTCAACAGCACGAAGGTACTTTCGGCGATTCGTCGCGCAATTTGCTGATGCGCGACTGGTGCTTAAGGGTGTTTGCGGTGTGGCATTGGTGGTCGCCGGTGTGGCCGGGTCATGAATCAGATTCAATTGAAACATGACATACAAGTGCCGGCGCACCATGTCATCGAGCGCAGAGACGGGGTAGATGCCGGTTTCCAGCCCATGCAGGAAGGGCGCCGCCAGATAGTTGCTTTCATAGGGAGTATGCGATCCCATTTCGATGTCGAGGCCGTTGAACACGGTCAAATCCGTGTGATGCACCGCGCCCCAGTCGGACATGACGAGACCCTGGAATCCCCAGTCGTCTTTTAAAATATCCTTCAGCAAATGGACATTTTCGGAACAAAACTGGCCGTTGATCTGGTTGTAAGCGGACATGACGGACAAGACGCCCGCCTCCGTCACGGCGGCCCGAAAAGCCGGCAGATAGATTTCGCGCAAGGTACGTTCGTCGATGATTTCGTCGATGGAACCCCTCTGAAACTCCTGGCTGTTGGCGGCGAAATGTTTGACGCAGGAGGCAATGCCCCGGGACTGCTCGCCTTTGATGTAATTGACCGCCATGCGCGAGGTGAGCCACGGGTCCTCGCCCATATATTCAAAATTGCGGCCGCACAACGGTGTCCGCTGAATGTTCACTGCCGGCCCCAGCATGATGTTTTTGCCGCGCACGACGGCTTCCTCGCCAATGACCGTGCCAAAATCCCGCGCCAGCCCGGTGTCCCACGTCGCCGCCAGGCCCAGCGTCCCGGGCATGGCCGTGGCAAAGTCGTCCACGTGGCCCAGGGCATGAAAATGATTGTCCACCTCCTCGCGCACGCCCAGCGGGCCATCGTCCATGATTAATTCGGGAATGCCGAGCCGGGGCACGCCGGCGGTGGAGAAATTGGCATTGGCGTGGACCAGTGAGATCTTTTCCTCCAGCGTCAGGCGTGGCAGGAGGTCGTTTACCCGCGCGTTCACCGGCTGCCGGTCGTCCAGGTACAAGGGACGGTCCTGCGCGCGGGCGGCTCCAACATTGCTGGTCAAAACCATCGGGATCAACAGAGACAAGAAGGAATGCCGGAGCGGAGAAGTCAATTTCATAATATTCGTCAGCGTTGGATAAAGTGGAACTGCAAAGTGATAACAAAACCTCCGCTGCCACCGCCAGAAAAATGCGCCGGCCAAAAAATTAATAGCGGGAACTTGAACCGTGGTCATTCCTCGTATATTGTGAAAATTCAAAAGACGTTTATGTTGCAAGATATGTTGAATGTTTCCGGTCCCGGTGGGACGCAGAAGTTACCGACGACGGTTCCGAAGAGTTTAACCGGTGCGAACCGACACGTACCCGCCGTGCCGGAGCGCAAACTGACCTTCACCAAAATCTTCCGCTGGCACCTGCCGGCCGGCCAGAAACACGAACCGGCAGCGGTGGAAATTGTCGGTACGTTCACGCATTGGCAGAAGATACCGCTGATTCATGATCGGGTGCGCGGCGGCTGGGAGGTCACCCTGGACCAGCTGGCAGGCAACCGCACCCATCATTACATGTTGTTGGCGGACGGGAAGCCGGTGCACGATCCGAATTGCGATGGGCTGGCGATTCCGCGCGGGCCAATCGAGCTGCAATTTGCGCTGCCCACCGCCCGCGGTCCGCGCGTGTTCATGCTTTTCGGGCAGGCGAAATAGGAACGCCCCTTTTCAGCCGGTATACGGGAACTCCGCAGGCCGCTGAACCTCAGTCATGGTCGTGCCCGTGTCCATGACCGCCTCCCGGATCCGAATCTGAACCCTGAGCAGGAGCGGAGGGTCGCTTTGGAACGTTACCGTGAGCCGGCCGATATTTTTCGGCAGGAGCGACATTTCCGTTTTTCTTTTCGTTTGAGCCCGGCGGGTTATGGTTCGGCGGTGCCAATGTTTGTTGTTCATGGTGAATTCCGGTTGGAACGGCTGCATGTCGAAAACTGGAGGGCAGGGGTGTGCGGTGATCAGCCTCGATTACCGAAACCTTCGTAAACGTCCTGCCGGTATTTTTTTCCATCACGGCCAGACCCGGACCTTCGTTCATGATGACTTTCCGGGGGCCGACTCCGTCGAAGTCCCGTGTGGTGTGTTCCGCGTTGGAGATAAAAGTTGTCCGACGGATGAGGGCCGGGTTGTTCACGACTACCGAGGCGGACGTGAGGCGACGGCCAAAATGGTCATTATCCACAAAGACGAACGCCGAGTCAGCTGGACGATGGGTGAAAAATACACCGGGCGGCGCCATGGGCGCCCAACCGACGTAGCCTCCGCCGTAGCGCCAGCAGACCCAGGCCGGTGCCCATTCAATGCCCGGAACCCAGATCCAGCCGCAGGTGGAGTCATAAGCCCAATAACCGTAGTGATAACAAGCCCAGGCCCACGGTTCGTCGCTGACCCAATACCAGCCGCAATCCGTCCACACCCAATAACCATTGCAGTAAGGTCGCCAGCCCACGACGATACCGCCCGGTCGCCAGCAGCGGCCGTAGGAGCCCACCGTCACCCAGGAGCCGCAGGCGGACAAGGGCGCATAGAAGTCCGTGCTGGCGTGTATCTGCACCGAGGCGGAAACTTCCAAATCCGCCTGTGCGGGCAGTTCACCCAGACTCAAAAACACAGTTGCAGTTCCCAATACCGAAAGGTTTGCCAGTTTGTTCATAAAACCTCCCCTTGTGGGTACCACTTGGCGTATTTTTATGTCCATAAACGGATTACAAATAATACCGCCTTCGCGTGAGTCTTTCCCACCTCCATGGGTCTGTAGTTGAGACAACCGGGGCCGAATGGTGTTTGAAATAAATCAGGCCGTCCTTATTCTGAGGGGGTGAATCATCTGGCCCAGGCCCGCAAGGTTTTCGACATCGAACTCGCCGCGCTCAAGGCCGTGCGCAAGCAACTCGACGACGCGTTCGACCGTGCCGTGGAAATCATGGCCGGCGTACTCCGCCAACGCGGCAAGATCGTCGTCGTCGGCATCGGCAAATCCGGAAACGTCGGTCATAAAATTTCCGCCACGCTCACCAGCACCGGTTCGACCAGCGTGGTGCTCAACAGCGTGGACGCCCTGCATGGTGACGTGGGCATCGTCAATGACGGCGACGTGATCCTGGCGTTGAGCTATTCCGGCGAGTCGGAGGAACTGTTGAATCTGCTGCCGGCGTTGAAGCGATTTTCCGTTAAAATCATTTCTCTGACCGGCGGTTCGAAATCTTCGCTGGCGCGGCACAGCGACGTGGTGTTGAACGTGAAGGTCCCCCGGGAAGCGTGTCCGTTCAACCTGGCGCCCACGGCCAGCACCACGGCGATGCTGGTGATGGGCGATGCGCTGGCCATGGCGGTATTGGAGGCGCGGGGGTTCAAGCAGGGCGATTTTGCGCGGTTACATCCCAGCGGCGCCATCGGGCGCGCCCTGTTGTTGCGCGTGGGCGACATTATGCGCTCCGGCGAACGCAACGCGGTGGCGGACGAAAATCTGCCGGTCCGCGATGCCCTGCTGGTCATGACGCACGCCCGGTCCGGCAGCCTGAGCGTAGTGAACGCGCGGGGAAAGCTGGTGGGTGTGTTCACGGACGGTGATTTCCGCCGGTGCATGGCGACGAGCGAAAACCTGCTCACCCAAACGTTAAAAAAAGTGATGACTCGCCACCCGATCTGCATTGGCGAAAATGCGCTCGCGGTCGAGGCGCTGAAAATTTTCAACGAACGGAACATTGACGATTTGATCGTGGTCAACGCGAGGCGCGAACCGGTCGGATTGGTGGACTCGCAGGATTTGCCCAAGCTGAAGATCATGTAAGGTAGTGGCGATACGATGAAGCCACCCCTCCATGGTCCGCTGGTCCTGATTTTCATGGGTGTGTCCGGGTGCGGCAAAACCACCGTGGGCACCTTGTTTGCCAGAAAGACCGGCGCGATTTTTATTGAAGGAGACGATTTTCATCCGCCGGGAAACATCGAAAAGATGCGCCGCGGTATTCCGTTGACGGACGAAGATCGGATGAAATGGTTGCGGGCCTTGAGGCAAATCATCGCCCGCTCGCTGGACCGGGGCGCCTTCACGGTGATTACCTGCTCGGCTTTGAAAGCGGCTTACCGCGAGGTGCTGGATGGCGGTGACGCGCGCGTACAGTTTGTGCATCTGACCGGGCCCCGGGCCCTCATCGAAGCACGGTTGCAGGCCAGGAAGAACCATTTCATGCCACCGACGTTGCTGGACAGCCAACTGGCGGCGCTGGAACCACCGGCTGACGTGCTGACGTTCAGCTGTGAAAAATCACCGGAAGCAATTGTGACTGCGCTGCTTCAGGCCCGGGGTAGGGGCGATTGAACTTGCCGCTCAGGGTACTGCCGGTGGAATCTGTTGCCGCCCCGGTTCAACCGGGTTGGTTGGGTTATCTTTTTGTGGCTTGAACAATCCGGCCTCGTCCGCCAGCCGCGTCAGTTCCGCGACGGATTGCACGCCCAATTTTCGGGTGAGGTTGGTACGATGCAATTTTACGGTGCGCTCAATGATGTTCAGGTCGGCAGCAATTTGCTTGTTCATCCAGCCCAGGACCACTCGTTCCAATACCTCCAGCTCCCGTTGGCTGAGCTGATCAAAACGGCGTCGCAAACCCCGCAAATGTTCGCGTTGTCGCCGTTCTTTTGCGCCGCGTTCAAATGCCTGTTGCACCGCCGCCAATAATTCCTCTTTGGGAGCGCGTTTGACCAGATAATCCACCGCGCCCCCGCGCATGGCCATCACCGTGGTCGGAATGTCGCCTTGTCCGGTCAGAAAAATGACCGGTAACGGGTTCGCCGAAAGTTGCAACGCCTTCTGCAATTCCAACCCGTTGATGCCCGGCATCTGCAAATCGGCCACGACACAACCGGACATTTCCGGGTTTAGCCGGTTCAAAAATTCCTGCCCGGATTCAAAGGTCTGCACGGTGTAACCCACTGCGCTCAACAAACGGGACACCGACCGCAGGAAGGACGCATCATCATCCACAATAAAAACGGTCCCGGCAGGGTTCGCAGGTGCGGAAGTCATGATGGGAATTTAATCTGCAAAGAGTGCCTGACAAGCCGGCATTTTACGGGTTCGGTTGATCCAGACACGGCAGTGTGAACGCAAATGTCGCCCCGCCGAGTGCATTGTTTGCCGCGCGAATTTCACCGCCATGCGCCTGAACGATGGTTCGCGAAATGGCCAGGCCCATGCCCATGCCGCTGGCTTTGGTCGTAAAAAATGGTTCAAAAATGTGAACGATGTCTTCCGACGCGATGCCGGTTCCCCGATCACTGACCGCTACCAACAGGTTGCCGTCTTTTGCTTCGGAAACCCGTATGGTAAGCCGGCGTTCCGGCCTGGGTGTTGTATTCATCGCATCCATGCCGTTCAGAATCAGATTGAGCAATACCTGTTGCAGTTGCACGCGGTCTCCGTGTACCGCCGGTAACTGCGGCGGTACCTGGGTGATGATTTGAATTTGACGGATTTCGGCGTCGGGTCGTGCCAGGGCGACGGTGTCTTCCACCAGATTACGAAAGTCCAGACGGCCCGAGACCATGCTCCGCCGCTTGAATAAAGTCCGCATGCGGTCGATGACATCTCCGGCCCGCCGGTCGTCGCGCCGGATATCCGCCAGGATGGCCCGGATTTCTTCGAGATTGGGTTGGTCTTTTTGAAGAAAGATTTCCGCCGCTTCCGCGTTTCGTAGAATGGCGCCCAGCGGCTGGTTCAGTTCATGGGTCAGAGCCGAGGCCAATTGTCCCAGGGTCGAAACCCTGGCCACGTGGGCCAGTTCCGTCCGTTGTCGTTGAATTTCCATTTCCGCCCGGCGGCGTTGCCTCCGTTGCACCAGCAGGGCGGCGATGGTCATCGCCTGCGCCAGAAACACCACGCCAACGAATACAATTAAAGTCTGGTGCTCTTCCCAGATGGAATTCGGACGATAACGGACCACACAATCCGCCGGCAACCGGTTTTGTTTCAGGTTCCACCGTTTCAGGGCCCGCCAGTCTACCATCGGCGTTCCCTTGGTCGCCACCTCAATGGGTATTTTTTCCGGGTTGGCTCCATTCAGCACGCGCACCGCCAGCCGGGCGGTGCGCGTGCCCAGGTCCTGAGAATCCACCACCGAGCCACCCACGGCCCCGCTGCCAATCACCCACCCCCCGAGGACATACACCGGCACACTGGCCACCGGCGCCAGCATTTGGGCGAGTTGTGACATGTAATAAGTCTGGCCGCTGGCGTCACTGACGACCGTGCTGATCAGCACCACCGTGCCTTCGGGCAATGACCTTAGGGTTCGCGGTACGTCGGCGACCGGGCGATTGGTCCAGAATTCGAATTCAATTCCCTCCAGTGCGCGCGACGCTTCGGCAATCCGGCCCAGGGTCGCGCGATCCACCTCGTTGGTGCCCCCAATCACCACGATGCGCCGGGTGTCCGGTTGCAGGCGCATGATCAAACCCAGTGTGCCTCGCAGGTCGAACCGCTGCACAATGCCGGTGACCCCGAGTCGGGCAATGGCCTCCGGTACCTCCAGCTCGTTGACCGCGACAAACACGACGGGAACGTCCGGAAACAGGGTGTTGGGCAACTCACGGGCCAGCCGGTAGTCTCTCGAGGGGAACACCAGAATGAGATCGAGCTGCTGTCCGGCGTATTTCCGGCCAAGATAATCCTGAAAGACGCGAAAGTGTTCCTGGTCGGAAAAATGTCTGGCGTCGAGGTATTCGGACGAAAACTCGATCCGGTTGGTGACCAGCTTCTGCATTTCCACCCGTACCGCCTGTTCCAGCACGATGTTCCCCGGGACGTCCTGACTCTCGTTGAAGATCATCAGGACATGGATTGGCTGCGAAGCCGGTGTGCTTTGGGGAGCTTGTGCCCGGGAATCAAGTGCGCTGAAACAGACGAGACCGAATCCCAGCATTGCGGCCAAAGCCCTGGCAGGTTTCCGGCTCAAGCGCGGGAATGAATGGCGGGAATGGTTCAAACAGAACCAGCATGTTCTGCCGGCCACCTTTTTTCAAGTCTCGGTCACAGGACACGTTTCCGGTGACCCTGGGCACCTGCGGTGGCTCCCGGGGACGATGGCCGTACCCGCCCCGAGCGGGATGGCGAGAGGTGGACGATCGTGCAGGAGAACTGGCGGGAGTGGCGGGGCTCGAACCCGTAACCTCTGCCGTGACAGGGCAGCGCTCTAACCAATTGAGCTACACCCCCGCAAGGGGAATCGTAAAACTAAAAAATGCCTGCAGGAGCGTCAAGCGACTTCACAAAAAATTCGGGCGGCAGACGCCAAGGAGGTGGGGGTGGGGAACCCCGCTGAAGAAACGTACTGCCACCCGAATGCAATAATGTTACGTTTTTGTAAACCTTTGTCAACAGTTATCGTTCACTGGACCCGATACCGGCCGGTTCCGCTTTAAAAGCTTTACGTAACTTAACCTTTCAATAAAGTTCCTTTATGGCCGAATGGGAGTCGGTGGCTCTGTTTCAAGGATTGGATCCCGACGAACGGCAAGGCCTGCGCCGCGCGGCCCAGGCACAACGGTTCGTTACCGGGCAGAAAATCTTTCGCGAAGGAGACCCGGGCGACGGCGTCTATGTCATCCACGAGGGTCTGGTGGAAATTGCGCATTTCGTGGATGCCAAGGAGCACCGTGTTTTTTCCCGGCTGGGACCCGGTGAAATTTTTGGTGAAATGGCTGTGATTGAAAATCTCCCGCGCTCGGCCACCGCCACGGCCGCCCGGGACACGCAGGTTTCTTTCATACCCCGGGAGGAAATGCTGGGTCTGCTCCAACGCTCGCCGGGCCTCGCCTTCAGCCTGTTGCAGGAAATCAGCCGGCGTTTGCGCGATTTCAATGAACTTCACCTGCGTGAAATCATTCAGGCCGAACGTCTGGCGGTCGTCGGTAACTTCGCCCGTTCCATCCTGCATGACTTGAAAAATCCGCTCACCGTCATCAGTCTGGCGGCCGAAACGCTGGAACTTCCCGGACTCACGCCGGAAAGGCGAATGCAATCGCTCGGTTACATTCATAAACAAGTGGACAACATCAATGGCATGATCGGCGATATCCTGCAATTCACCCAGGGCGCGGTTTCCGGGGCGGCGTTCGTCGCTACCGATTACCGTCAGTTCGTCCAGGAACTGTTGCCTGAATTAAACGCGGATGCCCAGGTCAAATCCGTCCGCATCGAATTGCAAAACGAACCGCCGTCCGTCCGGCTTCCGCTCGACACCCGCCGTCTCCGCCGGGTTTTTTTCAACCTGCTCCACAATGCCACGGACGTGATGCCCGACGGCGGCAGTATTTTTCTCCGCTTTCAGCAGAACGACCAGGAACTCATCACCGAAGTGGAGGACACCGGACCGGGTATCGCGCCGGAAATTGCCGACCGGCTGTTCCAGCCGTTTGCCACACACGGTAAAGCGCACGGGAGCGGCCTCGGCCTTTCGATTTCCAGGAAAACCGTCGAGGACCATGGCGGCCGGATGGGGGTGCGCCACGAACCGGGGCACGGCGCCATTTTTACCTTCGTGCTCCCGGTTCGGGGGACCTGACACCCCGATTTCGGTCGCGCGCACACTTTACAAATCGCCTTTTACGTTTCACGCTTCCGGGCACATGAATCGCATCCGTTTGCTGCCCGAACACGTTGCCAACCAGATCGCCGCCGGCGAAGTGGTTGAACGCCCGGCCAGCGTCGTCAAGGAGCTCGTGGAAAATGCGCTCGATGCGCAGGCGGCCCGCGTCACGATCGAGATCCAGGCCGGCGGTCGCAGTCTGGTGCGGGTGACCGATGATGGCACGGGGATGAGTCGTGATGACGCGTTGCTCAGTCTCGAACGCCACGCGACCAGCAAAATTCAGCGTGCTGAGGATTTGGCAGCGATCGGCACGATGGGTTTCCGGGGCGAGGCGCTGCCCAGCATTGCCAGTGTCAGCCGGTTTACCCTGACGACGCGCGAACGCGAAGGCCCTTCGGCCGAAGGCACCCGGATTGTGGTCAACGGTGGTAAGATTGCGGAAGTCAAAGCCGCCGGGGCGCCGACCGGTACGAGCATTGAAGTCCGGCAACTCTTTTTCAATCTGCCCGCCCGCCGGAAATTTTTACGTACGGAGGAAACCGAAGCGGCGCATATCCAACATTACCTGACGCTGGCGGCGCTGGCGTATCCTGATGTGGCCTTCACCTTCCAAAAGGAGGGTCGAACGATCTGGCAATTGCCCGCGCAAAAATCCGGTTCAGAGGTTTCCAGCCGCCTGGAAGCCCTGCGCGAACGCCATCGCGCCCTGCTGGGCGGTGAAAATTTTTTACCCGTTAATTTTACCGCTTCCCTGGCTGAAGATTTCAAACCTGAAGATGCCGAAAACTTTGAAACCGCCTCGGCTGAGAAAACCGACCTCAGACCTCCGACCTCCGAATTCCGGGTCTGGGGCTTGATGGGTGCGCCCGGCGTTTCCCGGACGACCCGCGACAGCCAGTTTGTGTTTGTGAACCGGCGTCCGGTGGAGAACCGGGGACTGAACTACGCGCTCATCGAGGGTTATCACACCTCGCTAATGAAGGGCCGCTATCCGGTCTGCTGCCTGTTTCTGGAAATCGACCCGGCGGCGGTGGACGTGAACATCCATCCCTCCAAGCGCGAGGTGAAATTTCATCGCGAATCCGATATCCGGAAACTGGTGGCGCAGGCGATCAAGGAAACCTTGCTGGCGTTCCATGGTTCGCAGTCGCCAGCCCAAAGTCCACAGCCCAAAGCCGAACCTCGCCCGATCGAACCACCCGAACCGGTTCAACAAACCGCGCTGCCACATTTTCCGGAAAAACTGAAGCCATCTTCGGAACCGCAAAAAAATCCGATCCCACAACCGCCTTTAAAAATGGGTTTCATGCCGAGTCGGAGCGACGCGGAGACGGGCGCGCCGGCAGCCGTTCCAGCGGCTCCATCAGCCATCGGCCATCGGCCATCGGCAATTTCAAACCCACCTGCCATGCCGGAGAAGCAGGTCCCGCCTGCCCTTACCCCGCTCCCGGCTTCCACCGCCCAGCCGCTACTGAATGTTCCACTGCGCCTCGTGGGTGTCATTGGCAAACTCTACGTGCTGTTGGAATCCGACCGTGGATTGGTCCTGCTCGATCAACATGCGGCGCATGAACGGATTTTGTTCGAACAGATGATGAACCGGATTGAGCAGAACACCGCCGCGCCGTCGCAAAAACTGCTGTTGCCGGAGACGATTGAATTACCGCCGCGCGACGCCCAGTTTTTGCGCGAGCAACTGGCGGTGCTGACCAAACTCGGCGTCGGCCTGGCTGAGTTTGGTGAACGGACCTTCCTGCTCGATGCCTTGCCGGCGTTTGTGAAGGTGCCCGACTCGCGCCGGTTTGTGTTCGATCTGGTGGACGAACTGCGCGCGGCCGGGCGCGAGGTGAACCTGGCGCGGCTGGGCGAACATACCGTGGCCAAGACCGTCTGCCGCCACGCGGTGAAGGCCAACGACCCGCTGGCCGGGCTGGAGCTGGAAAATCTGGTCAAGGAATTACGCCGCTGCGCCATGCCCTACACCTGTCCGCACGGCCGCCCGACCTTGATTGAAATGAACTACCGCGAACTCGAGAAAAAGTTTGGGCGGGTACAGTAACAGACGTCGGATTATGCATAAGCCAAAGCAGACAGCCACCACCGGCAAGACAGGGATTGATGCCTGCCGCTGGCCATCCGGTGAAGCCATTTCCGGCGAGCACTGGCGGTATTGTCCGCAGTGCGGGCATGAGTTGATCAATGAGAAATGCAAGCTGCGGTGTCCGCGCTGCCATTATTTCATGAGCTGTTCGGATTTTGATTTCGCGGGTTGACAGATTTCACGCGAATTTCGCGAATTCAACACTAATTATTTCGGGCATTTCAATTCGTGGTAATTCGTGAAATTCGTGTCAAAATTTATTCGTGTCCATTCGTGTCATTCGTGGTTAAATTTCCGGGTTCATGAACGATTGGAACATTCAATCCCGCGCGTCGGCCTGCGAGGCGTGCGCGCAGCCGTTTGCCGACCGGCAGGCGCTGCACACGCTGCTCTCTGACGAGCACGCGGAGAACCTTCGCCGCATGGACGTTTGCGAAGCGTGCTGGCAAAGCCAGTTCAGCGAGGGTGCGCGCGAGCGGAAGGGGTTTATTTCCCACTGGCAGAGCATTTACGAAGCGCCGGCGCCGGCCACGGATGCGATTCACAAGGACACGGCCGAGACCTTGCTGCGCAAGCTTATTGAACAGAACGATCCCCGTTACGCGCCCGCCGGTTATATCCTTGCCGTCATGCTCGAACGCAAACGCGTGCTCAAGGTGAAGGAAGAGGTCGTCCGCGAAGGCAAACGCGTGTTTGTTTACGAGCAGCCCCGGACCGGCGATGTCTTTACCATTACCGACCCGGCACTGCGATTGGACCAGCTCGAAGAAGTCCAGCGCGACGTGGCGACGTTGCTGGAACACGGTTTGAATCCGCCGGCATCACAACCTGCGGGCGAAACACCGGTCCCGACGTCGGAAAATCAGCAGATGGCACAGAATTGAAAACATCCAACAACCAACGACCAACATCGAACATCCAACGGTCCAGCAGTACCGGACACATTGGGTGTTGGATATTCGATGTTGGATGTTCGGTGTTTTCCAATTAATCCATGCCGGAACTTACCTCGCTTCAGACCCGTCTCGCCTATGCCTTTCGCGACGAGGGCCTGCTGCGACTGGCGCTGACGCACCCATCGATTGCGCATGAAAGCGGCGAGCCGGCGGCGCACAACCAACGGCTGGAATTTCTGGGCGACGCGGTTCTGCAACTCATCCTGACCCACGAACTTTATGAAAAATTTCCCGGGTTCGACGAAGGACCCTTGACCAAGGGACGGGCTAAACTGGTCAACCGCCGCACGCTGGCCGAGCAGGCCCGTGAACTGGGCCTGGGGATGCACTTGATCCTCAGCCATGGTGAGGAGACCAGTGGCGGACGCGATCGCGGGTCCACCCTGGCAGACGCCTTCGAGGCATTGTTGGGTGCGATTTTTCTGGACGGCGGTTTTGAGGCGGCGCGGCAGTTCATATCGCGCGAATTCGGCGCGGCGTTCAGCAAGTTGAACGTGCCGCCCACCATCGAAAACCCGAAGGGCGAGTTGCAGGAATTGCTGCAGGCGCGCTCGCCCGAAGCGCCGGAATACTACGTCGTCTCCGTTACCGGGCCGGACCATGACCGCGTGTTTGAATGCACGGTGCAACACGGTGGGGTGGAACTCGCCCGCGGTTCCGGTAAGAGCAAGAAGGCCGCTGAGAGCGACGCCGCCCTGGCGGCGTTGAAAAAGTTGCGGGAAGAAAGATCTTAACGGGAGGGACGGCGTTTCGCCGTCCCTGAAATTTGGATCGCCAACTTCTACTTTTTGTCCTCGTCCAGGAAAGTCAATCTTACGCTGCCATCCTTTGGCCTGGAAAAGCTGTCGAGCAGGGTTGGTACGTTGGCCGGAGTGGGTGTTTTCTGTTCTGCCTTTTCCGGTTCGAGCGCCGAACGCAAAGCGCCTTCGACCAGCTGGGCACAATGAATTTTCATGGGCGGCAGCGGTCCGAGTTCGCCGGCCAGTTCCTCGGTCTTGAGCGACAGCGCCTCCTCGACGGTCTTGCCGCGAATCAACTCCGTGGCCAGGCTGGCAACCGCGATGGCCGTCTCACAGCCAAAGGACTGGAAGGTGGCGCGGTCGATGACCTTTTTGCCGTTCTGTTCCTTGAATTTTACCCAGAGCCGGAGCATCTCACCGCAATCGGCGTTGCCCACCGTGCCGACGGCGTCGGCGCCGGTCAGTTCGCCCATGTTTTGCGGATTGGCCAGGGCGGCTTGGATGCGTTTCTGTAAATCTTCGTTCACGATTTCAATACCGCGGCACGTTGCGGTCAATTTCCTCCGACCAGGCGTCGAGGCCGTATTTGACGTTTTTGACGTATTTGAAACCTTGTTCGCGCAAAAATTCCACCGCCTGGTGCGAGCGCGCACCGACTTTGCACAGCAAATAATACTGCTGGTTCGGGTCCAGTTCAGTGAAGCGCTGCCGGAGCTGGCTCATGGGCAACAGCGGCACGCCTTCCACGTGCGCAATTTCGAATTCAAACGGCTCCCGCACATCAATGACCTTGATGCCGAGTTTCGGGTCGTCCAATGCCTTCTTCATGTCCTGGACGGTGACTTCGTCGGCATTGTTATCAGCCTTCGCCGGTTCGATACCGCAGAACATTTCGTAATCAATCAATTCCTTGATGGTCGGGTGCTCGCCGCAAACCGGGCATTCGGGATCGCGCCGCAATTTTAATTCGCGAAACTTCATGTCGAGCGCGTTGAACAGCACCAACCGGCCGACCAGTGAGCTGCCTTTGCCGATGGCGAGCTTTAAAATTTCGGTGGCTTGAATGCAACCGATGATGCCGGGCAACACCCCGAGCACACCGCCCTCGGCGCAGCTGGGCACCATGCCGGGCGGCGGCGGTTCCGGATACAGACAACGGTAACACGGCCCGCCCAGATGGGGGGCGAACACGCTGGCCTGGCCTTCAAACCGAAAGATGGACCCATAGACGTTGGGTTTTTTCAGCAGCACGCAGGCGTCGTTGGTGAGATAACGGGTCGGGAAATTGTCCGTGCCGTCCACCACGATGTCGTAGGGCCGGATGATATCGAGCGCGTTTTCGCTGGTGATGCGGGTATTGTGTAAAATGACTTCAACGTTCGGATTGATGCCCTTAAGCGTTTCCCTGGCTGATTGCGCCTTGGGCTGGCCCACGTCGGCGTCGGTATGGAGGATCTGCCTTTGCAAATTCGAATAATCCACGGTGTCGAAATCCACGATGCCGATTTTGCCGATGCCGGCGGCGGCGAGGTACATGGCGATGGGTGAGCCCAGGCCGCCGGCGCCAATGCACAGGACGCTGGTGCCCTTGATTTTCTTTTGGCCGCCCAAACCGACTTCCGGCAGAATCAGGTGCCGCGAGTAGCGGCGGATTTCGTCATTGTTTAATTCCATAAATAGAGCAAGCCATCATAGGGCAAAAAGTGAATAAATCAAGCTGTGCAGCCTGATCAAAACTACGGCCAATCGTTACCGTGGGTAAACCGGTTGAAATCCGCTGCGCGAAAGGCGGTAATAAAATCCTTGATGAATTCGTCCTGCGGCTTTTGAGGCAAGATAACGCGGAACAATTTGAATTTCG
Source organism: uncultured Verrucomicrobiae bacterium (assembly GCA_963708525.1). Taxonomy (GTDB): domain Bacteria; phylum Verrucomicrobiota; class Verrucomicrobiia; order Limisphaerales; family UBA11358; genus UBA11358. Next base: position 60,936 of record CAVPTH010000003.1, read on the forward strand.
CTGGTGGGTGCCCTTGGCGAACATTGTTGGCAAAACCAAAATCGCGTGTGAAACAAAGGTCAAAGTTCTGAACCGCAAACTGGTAAAGCCGGCCGTTGTCCCATCCTTGCATCCGCAACGTGGTAACCGACTCGACTTCGTGACCTTCCGTGCGTAATGCGGCGACGAGCTTTTGCGGAAGATTCTCGTCCAGCAGAATTTTCACGCAGCCTGCAATTCCTTCTGATGTGCCAGTTCACTGAGCATACCTCGCACTGATTCTTCGGTCAGGCTTGGATAAGCCTCCACGATTTCAGCGACCGACATGCCGGCGGCGAGCGACTCCAGAATAAGTGCCACGGAAATGCGCGTATCGCGCACCCGCGGGCTTCCGCCCAGGTGCTCCGGGTCAGCAACAATCCATTTCTTCATACCCTCAATTTAACCGATTTGACCGGAGGCTCAAGTGGGGATTAACTATGAGAAACGGCGAAAAAATCAATTAATCAAACAAATGAAAACATCGGGAAAGATTTTTGCAGCTGGAATGGCATTTCTATTTCTGTTTTCCCAATCATCGTGTTCAACGCAATCTCGAATTAAGCACTACTCTGGGGATGGCGAGATTCAAAAAGTCGATGAGCATTCTGTTTTCATAAAGGACGGCTACACAATTCAATTCAAGGCGGTAAAACTGGACCATTCATACCTTCTGACCTACCACTTGAACAAGATTCCGAAGATAGATTCCGAAGTCTATATTTCATACGCAATTCAAGGACCAGAAAAGTGGATGTGGGCAGAATATGATGAATACGAACGGCATTTTCGCGAACCTTAAGGTTTGTTGAAGCTTGTGCAATGGATCGACCAAGTCAACAGGTTGCGGCCGCGCGATTGAAGCAAATCTCCAAGCTGCGCCCGAAGCTTGCCATTGTGCTGGGCAGCGGATTTCAGCACGTCCTGACGGCGTTGCGCGTGGACAGGAAAATTTCCTACGCCAGGATTCCGGGCTTTCCGGTTCCTGGCGTGAGCGGGCACGCCGGCGAACTCGTTTTCGGCTGGATCGACAAGGTCCCGGTTTTGGCTCTCGCCGGTCGTGCCCATTTTTACGAAGGTTATTCGATGGAGCAGGTGACTTTTCCGGTCCGGACCCTGGCCGCCTTGGGCGTCCGCGATTTGCTGCTGACGAATGCGGCCGGCGGCATCAACCCCGACCTTCGTCGGGGCGATTTCATGGTCTTAACCGATCACATTAATTTTATGGGTGTCAATCCACTCCGTGGCGGGGTTATCCCGGGCTTGCCGCGGTTTGTGGACATGACCCGCGTCTATGACTCAAAGTTGAGCGCACTTTTGTTCCGCGCCGGGAAAAGTGCCCAGGTGCAGCTGCGTCGGGGTGTTTACCTGGCCGTCAGTGGTCCGAGTTACGAAACGCCGGCAGAAATCCGCGCCTTTTCCCGCCTTGGGGCGGATGCGGTGGGCATGAGCACAGTCCCCGAAGCGATGGTGGCGCGGCAATGCGGGTTAAAGGTGGCGGCGATCTCCTGTATTACCAATCCGGCGGCGGGCCTGGGTCCGGCGCGATTATCGCACGCGGAGGTATTAAATACGGCGGAACAAGTGAAGGTTTTGGCAGTGGAATTGCTGAAAAACTTCGTGAGATTCTATGGTGAAACTGATAAGTCTTGGCGGCGACCGTTGGAAAAGACCTTGCACTGACCCGAATCCGACATCGGCCGGGCGAACGGCCTCGCGGTCGCTGTTCCACGGACCCGTCTTGAAATTTTTTGTGCAAGCCGTAATCTGATTTTTTGCGGTTTAATGAAGCCGGAAATTGTATTTGGTCTGGAAGGTGCCGGCTGGCCGGCGTTGCTGGTGGACGGCAATGGCGTGATTGTGCGCGCGAATTCGACCGCCGCGTCGGCGTTTGGCGCGGTGCTGTCGGGCGAGGCGCCGTTGTTATCCGCGATCTGGCCGGCCGAAAACGGCATGACGGCGGTGGACTTTCTCACGCGGTGGGACCAGGCCCCGGCGCCGGTGGTGAGTTTGAAATTTCGCGCCCCGAACGGGCCCATGGTCACGTGCACCGTTTCCGTGTGCACTTTTTCCAAGGACGGCCGGAAATGGTTTGTTCTCCAGTTATTACCCCTGAGCGCGCCGCCGTCAGCCAAGTCAACGGCCTCAGCCGGTGCGTCCGCTTCACCGGGCAATCCGGCCGAAGCTGACGCCGGGTTGACGCTCAAACAGAAACTGGATTGTGCGTTGCAGCTGGCGCGCACGATGTCGCTGGATTTCAACAATGCCCTGACAAGCATTCTCGGCCATACCTCATTTTTGCTGGGCAAGGCCGAGCCGGGACACCCGTGGCGGCACTCGCTGATGGAGGTGGAGAAATCCGCGTCCCGGGCGGCGGAGATTGCCAACGAACTGGCCATGTTCAGCCAGCAGGAACGCCAGCAAACACGCCGGGTGCCGCCCGGTAATCTGAATGCCGTAATGCAGCGCTGCGTTGAATTTTTCCGGAACGCCAATGGCGGCCAGATCAACTGGCATACCCAGTTCGAGCGGGAATTATTCGCCGTCCGTTTCGACGAAGCCAAGGTACAGCAGGCCCTGACCAAAATTCTGGAGAATGCCGTGGAAGCCATCGACGGCATGGGACAGATTGCCGTGCAGACGCGCAGCTTGGAATTGACCGAGCCGACCCAGGACGGCAACGTGCGACTCAATGCCGGCACCCATGTTTGCGTGGAAATCGTGGACAACGGCAAAGGGATTGACTCGGATGTGTTGCCGCGAATTTTTGAACCCTTTTTCACAACCAAAGGGAGCAGCCACCGCGGGTTGGGTCTGGCTTTAGTTTATGGGATAATGACCAATCATGGCGGTGGCGTCGCCGTGTCCAGCCAGCCGGGCACGGGCACGTCCGCCCGCGTGTATCTGCCCGCGGAGAAGCTAGTGGTCCGGGAAAGCACCGACACGGAGGAGAACCTGAACGGCACAGAAACCGTTCTGGTGGTGGATGATGAGGAAATTTTGTTGACGATGGCGGAAACGATCCTCTCCGAGTTCGGCTATCACGTCATGACGGCCAATAGCGCACAGAAAGCGCTGGCGATGTTGTCGCGTGACGACGCCCAGGTGGACCTGGTGATAACGGACCTGGTCATGCCGACGATGGGCGGTCGCGAATTTGTCGAGCGGATCCGCCAGCTTACTCCGAAAATACGTATTTTGTGTGCCAGCGGCTGTGTATTGCCGGCGGACCAGCAAATCGGGTTGCTATTTCTGCAGAAGCCTTATACCAGCCGGGATTTGCTGGGCAAAGTGCGCCAGGCGTTGACCGCTGAAACTGTTGAACATAATGTTGACTGATACTCAGGTTTTCTGTTAAAAATTTAACCCATGCAAATTGAAAGCCTGAAAGTGTTCTGTGATTTGGCCGAGACGGAGAGTTTTACCAAGGCCGCGCAAATCAACGGTGTGACCCAATCGGCGGTAAGCCAGCAAATCAGTTCGCTGGAACGCACCTTCAAATCGCTGCTCATCGAGCGAAGCAAAAAGAAATTTCGCCTGACCCGCGAGGGCCAGGTGCTTTACGATTACAGCAAGCAGATTATTCAAACCTATGAGTCCCTGCACAGCAAGCTGCAGGAATTGAAGGACATCATTTCCGGCACGATCCGCGTGGCGACCATTTACAGCATCGGCCTGCATGATCTGCCGCCTTACATCAAAAAATTCATGAAGGTTTATCCGACGGTAAACGTTCATGTCGAGTACCGCCGCGCAAACCAGGTTTATGAAGATGTGCTCGGCAACGTCGTGGATATGGGGCTGGTGGCCTATCCGGTCAAGGATGCCAAGCTGGAAATCATTCCCTTGCGCAAGGAACCGCTGGTGCTCATCTGCCATCCCCAGCATCCGTTTGCCAAATCGAAATCGGTCAAACTCAAGACGCTCGCCGGCCAGAAATTCATCGGGTTTGAGCCCGATATTCCGACGCGAAAAGCCCTGGACAAGATTTTGAAGGAGTACGATGTGAACGTGAACAACGTCATGGAGTTCGACAATATCGAAACGGTGAAGCGCGCGGTGGAAATCGACGCGGGCGTTTCCATTGTACCGCAGGGCACCGTCGCCCAGGAAGTGGCCAAGCAAACCCTCGCTGCCGTTCCGCTGGAAGACGGCACTTTCTTCCGGCCGCTGGCCATCCTTTACAAGAAGAACAAGGTGCTTTCGCCCGCAATGAAGCAGTTCCTGACGATCCTCAAAGACGTGGCGTAGCCATTATTTCAGGTGCGACGGATTCAACGGTTTTAAATCCTTCGGCACGAACTGGCCGTTCTTGCGGATGAGTTCGCCGTCGAACCAGACCTCACCGCCACCCCATTCCGGGCGTTGAATCAGCACCATGTCCCAGTGGACCGCCGAGCGGTTGCCATTGTCGCATTCCTCGTAGGCCTGGCCGGGGGTGAAGTGCAATGACCCGGCGATTTTTTCGTCGAACAGGATGTCACACATCGGGTTCAGAATGTAGGGGTTGAAGCCCAGTGAGAATTCACCGACGTATCGTGCCCCGGCGTCAGTGTCCAAAATTTCGTTCAAGCGTTTCGAATGGTTCGCCGTGGCCGCAATAATTTTGCCGTCTTTAAATTCCAGCCGTACGTTTTCGAATTTGGTGCCGGAATAAAGGGTTGGCGTATTGAACTGGATGACGCCGTCCACGGAATTTTTGACCGGACAGGAAAAAACCTCGCCGTCCGGAATGTTGCGGTCACCTTTGCACATTTTGGCTCCAATCCCTTTGATGCTGAACGTGAGGTCGGTGCCCGGTGCTTTCAAATGGACCCGGTCGGCGCGTTTCATCCGGCGTTCGAGGGGAATCATGGCGCGCCCCATCTTTGCGTAATCCAGGGTGCAAACGTCGAAATAAAGATTTTCGAACGTCTCAGTGCTCATGCCCGCGGCCTGGGCCATGCTCGGTGTCGGCCAGCGCAGGACACACCAGCGCGTTTTGTTGACCCGCCAGTCCAGCACCGGCCGCAGGATGCGTGAGTACAGCGCCATGCGGTCGCCCGGGACGTCGGAATTTTCACTGGCGTTTTCACTACCGCGAATCGCGATATACGCCTGCACCTTCTTCATGCGAAACAACTCCAGGTCGCGGACCAGTGCGGCCTGCCGGTCGTTCATTTCCAATAACAGCTCCCGGGAAACACGCGTATGCCGGACTTCCACCAACGGTGTGGCCCCCGCCGCGCGGACCGCGCGGACCAGTTCGATGGTGAACGCATCGGGCACGTCAATCATATCCAACAGGACGCGGTCGCCCCGTTTTAACTCGGTCGAATACTCCGCCAAAAGCCTGGCCAGTTTTTTGTAACGCGGGTCGGTCATAAATCGGACAACATGCTAATCTGTATCCTTCCACTGTCGAGCCGGTTTGATTTAACGCAAAGGCGCAAAGACGCGGAGATACGAAGAAAAATCCTGCAAAGCACTCCCGAAAAACCGTGTTGGAGTTGTTAAGAGCCAACTATTTACTGTTTTGCGATAAAAATATATCGAATAACACCATAATCCGATTTAGAATACATCCATGATTTCTACCACTGAAATGTTGACGGGCATCGTAGCGTGCATCCTGACATTGGCTCTCTACCGGTTCACTCGACGCGGAACTGGCGCAAGCGCCGGTGGACCTTCCAAAAACCGGTTGACCCGTGTCAAAAACGCCAGTCTTGTTTTTTTGGTCTGCCTGTGTGCGAGTTTTCTACTAGGTGGCTATTGGTTCTTTGGTTTTTTGTTTGGCTGGCCGGGTCCCGGCCACGATGTATTGCGGATGGTCGTTTCCCATAATCATATTTACACCTCGCCATCGGAAATGCCGCCGTCAATCCTCTGGCTGGTGGTGGTCAGGCAAGGGCTGGCGTTTTTCGCTGCGGGCGTGTTGTTGCGGCTGTTCTGGCTTTATGGCCAAGGGATCCTTTTCTCAGCGAAAAATGTCAACTGCATCCGGTTTCTGGGCTACTGCCTCATCATTAACTGGTTCATCAATTACCAGATGCAAGGCTTGTTACAGGACATGGACTTGAGCACCACGCCCATCTTCGTTGGCTTGTTCATTATTTTCTTCGCTTGGGTCATGGACGAAGGCCGGAAGATTCAGGAGGAACAGGAATTGACAATTTAAGTTTATGCCCATCATCGTCAATCTGGACGTGGTGCTCGCACAGCGCAAAATGCGGCTGAACGATCTGGCCGCCGCCGTCGGCATCACCCCGCAAAACCTGTCGATCCTCAAAACCGGCAAGGCCAAAGCCGTCCGCTTCTCCACCCTCGAAGCGATTTGTGAAGCCCTCGAATGCCAGCCGGCCGAAATTCTGGAATATCGGGCGGAAGCGGCGAAAAAGAAATTGGCTGCTCGCGGCTGATTCGCGACAGCAGACGTGAGTCCGCTCATTCTTCTTCAAAAGAAATTTGAGCCGACTCACGTCGGCTGCTACAAATTCAGGCGAAATGAATCGTGAAGCACTGGATCGTGAGTGTGAACGGGGCATTCTTTTTCTCGTGCTCGCCATTCTCGTCTTTGGCCCGCTGGCCATGGGCGCCGTGGATGAGTGGGCGTTTCTGGTTATCCAGGGAATGACGATGGCGGTGATGTGTTTGTGGATGATGCGGATCTGGCTGGCGCCACAACCGCAATGGTTCTGGCCGCCGATCAGCTGGGTGGTGCTCGGGTTTGCCGTGTATGCCGTCGGACGTTACCTCACTGCGGACATCGAATTCGTGGCGCGCCAGGAAATGATGCAGGTGCTGCTCTACGCCTTTTTGTTTTTTGCCATGGTCAATAATCTGCACCGGCAGGAATCGGCCCAAAGGATAAGCTTCACGCTGATTTTTCTGGCGGCAGGAATTTCGGGCTATGCGGTTTACCAATATCTGACCCATTCGAATCAGGTATGGATTTATCTCTCCCCCTATACCGGCCGGGCCTCGGGTACTTATATTTCACCCAACAATTTTTCCGGGTTTCTCGAGATGATTTTGCCGCTGGCGGTCGCTTACGCGCTGGCGGGCCGCGTCAAACCTTTGTTCCGGGCGTTGCTCATTTACGCGGCGGCCGGTTTGGTCGCCGGGCTGGTGGTGACTTTCTCGCGCGGCGGCTGGGTGGCGGCCGCGGTGGCGTTACTGACCCTTTTATCCGTTTTGGCTTGTCACCGTAATCATCGTTTGCCGGCCCTGGGTCTGCTTCTCGTTCTGATGACCGGCGCAGCGATTTTTGCGACGAAATATGTAAAGACAGTATCCACCAGTGAAGAATCGCCGTCCCAGGTAAAAACGGCGATACATCGCGATTGGAGTGTCCGGCGTGAGATGTGGTGCGCGGCGGTGCAAATGTGGCGAGACAACTTCTGGTGGGGGGTGGGACCGGCGCATTATGACTATCGCTTCCGGCAATATCGGCCCGCCAGCATGCAGTTGCGGCCTGACCGGGCGCACAATGATTACCTGAATTTACTCGCCGATTGGGGTACGGTCGGCGGCGTCATTGTCCTCACGGGTATGGCGTTTTTTGGCGTCGGATTGGTCAAAGCGAGGAAATATGTCCGTCCGCCGGAAAATGATTTTGGCCGTGGCATGGGCAATCGTTTCGCTTTTTTCCTGGGTGCATCCGCGGGTTTGCTCGCCCTGGCGGTTCATTCGCTGGTGGATTTCAACCTGCACATCCCGGCGAACGCGATTCTGGGCGTGACGTTATTGGCCTTGTTGAGCAGCTATCTGCGTTTCGCAACGGACCGTTACTCACTGGCCGTGGGATTTCCGGCTAAAATACTGATCAGTTCAACGTTGGTCATGGGCATTGCCGGCTTCGCTTATCAAGGGTGGCGTCAGGGCCACGAACAACTTTGGCTGGCACGTGCCGGATCGCTGCCGGATTTTTCATCTGCCCGCACCGCCGTCTTGATGAAAGCTTTCGATATCGAGCCGAAGGATTATGAGACGGCCTATGAGATCGGCGAAGGATACCGTCTGCAAAGCTTTAAGGGCGGGCAAAACTACCAGGACCTGGCCCGGACCGCGATGGAATGGTATGCACGAGGCATGAAACTCGACCGTTATGACGGTTACAATTATTTACGCTATGGAATGTGCCTCGATTGGCTGGGACAGTCTGCCAGCGCCGGGCCGTATTTCAGTCACGCCGAAACGCTTGACCCGAACGGTTCTTACACGGTTGCCAACATAGGCTGGCATTATGTGCAGGTGGCGGACTATGCCGCCGCCCGGGAATGGCTGGCACGGTCTATGCGGCTACATTGGCAGGACAATGTGATTGGCGGTTCCTATTTGGAAATCTCCAATCGAAAACTGGTCGAAGACGCTTCCGGGCAGGGTCTTTTACCCGCTGGTTTTTAGGGATGGCCGGCGCAAAATGGGATTTGACATTTGAGTGCAGAGATTTATAGTTTGACTAGTGTAAAAAGTTCTGAAAGGGTACCTTTATCTATGAAATACATACAGACTTTGATTACCTTGGTGATCGCTGGCGCCGTTTTGGCACTCGATGGTAACGTGAAGGCAGATTCTGTTAAACCTTGCATCGTGACAGTGGTGCGTATCCAGGGACAGGCCCGTTATTCCTTGGGTGATAACAATTGGCATCCGCTGGTGGTCGGCAAGGTGCTCCGGTCCGGCGCCATTATTCAAAGTGCTGTCGATTCCTCGGTGGACATCGTACTGAGCGCACAACCGGTCGGGCAACCCCAGGCCGCGACCGCTCCGACGACCATGATGCTCGCCCCTGATTCCAAGGTTCGTGGATTCGCTGCCTACGCGCCTTCGGTTGAACAAAACGTCATCCGTCTGTGGGGTAATACGGTTCTGGCGATCGACAAGCTCACCCAAGTTGACACCGGCGTGCAGACGGTCAGCGATACGGAACTCGATTTACGCGCGGGACGCATGTTCTTTAATGTCAAGAAAATGTCGGCCTCGTCGCAATTTATCATCAGGATCCCCAATGGGGTTGCAGGCATTCGTGGGTCGTACGGATTTATCGATGCCAGCGGCGAAATGGCCATGGGAAGCGGCAAAGCAGTGATTTCCGTTATTTCCAACGGCAACCCGGTAACGCAGGCCGTTGATGCGGGATTTCAATTCAACCCGCAAGGGGGCAATGTTACGCCGGTGCCACAGTCGATCCTCAACAGTTTCTCCGGCACGGCAACGGCACTGTCATCGGCCTATCAATCCCCCGGCGGTCAACCCACACCGGGACAGGATACGACCCAGTCCTATTGCTCCAGCACCCGGGGTGTCATGCACTAAGTTTTCCATCGCCAACAGGCGGAAAGCAAAACCAGAGCAGCCTTGAGTTGCTCTGGTTTTTCGTTTAATCCGACGAGGTGCAGTTGAAACCCATCCAACGAACCCCGGCACTTCTCGCCGTGGCAATTCTCGTATGCGTTTGCGTCGTTCGTTTGTTACGACTTAACTTTTTGGAGGAAGTCGAGGATATCTCTTACGATTTGCGGGCTCGCACCGCTTTAAATTTTTCAGCTCCCATTGCCACCAACCTCGCCTTTGTGGCCATCCAGGATTCCAGCCTTAAAGCCGTACTGAGTGGAAAACTCGGATATCGTTTCGGGCTCAACTGGCCGCGCCAGTTGTATGGCCGGCTGGTCGAGGAACTCTCGGCGCAAAATGCTAAAACAGTCGCGTTTGACATTCAGTTTGGTGAATTGCGGCCGGACCATTTCCCCGTCCCAATGGCTGAGGGGAGTCCCGTTGAATCTGACGATTTCTTCGCGCTAAAGTGTCGGCAGGCCGACAATGTCATTCTTGCTGCTACACCCGACCTGATGCCGCCTGAACTGTTTGCCACCAACGTGCTGGCGATTGGAGATATCACGACGGAAAAGGACCCCGACGGTGTGCTGCGCCGGGTCAAGGCGTTCAGGATTTACCGCCAGTGGCACCCGCTCTTCCAAAAAGCCGCAAGTGATTTCGATCTCGACCTCGCCAAGGTAAAATTCACCCGCGGCAAAATCATTCTGCCGCAAATTGGGACGACGAACGTCGTCGAAGTGCCTGTGGATGCCGAGAACAATTTCAATGTGACCGATTTCGTCGGCGATAAGATCCCGCCCGGCCTGACTCCAACAGCCAAGGCTTTTACCGATGAACGGGTTTGGCACATGGGAGTTGTGCTGGCGGCACAGGATTTGAAACTGGATTTGGCCCATGCCGACGTGGATTTGTCCCATGGTCGGATTACCCTGCAGGGTTCGAATGGTCTGGTGCGCGTGATTCCCGTTGACGCCGACGGATATTTTTATGTCGATTGGCGTCTGAAACCAACGGATCCGCATATTACCAGTTCGCCGATTGAGGACCTGCTTCGGCAATACAATGAACGCTTGAACGGCCGGACCAACGGACTCAGTGACCTTTTCCGGGACAAGCTGGTTATGGTTGGTTCGGCAGCGCAGGGGAACAACCTGACCGATCGTGGTGCGACCCCGCTGGAACGGGATACGCTCCTGGTCAGCAAACACTGGAATGTGGCCAATTCCATTATCACCGGCCATTTCATCCGCCGCATCTCACTGGATACGGAGCTGGCCTTGATCGTTTTTCTGGGTGTGTTGACGGCATTTCTCACCTGGCAATTGCGTGTGGATGTGGCCTCTTCAACAGTATTCTTACTGGTCATCGCCTATGTCGCCACCGGATTTTACCTTTTCGTGGAGACCCGTATCTGGCTACCGTTGGTCTTTCCAGTGGCTGGCATATTGGTTGAGCACTTGAGTCTGGTGACCTATCGCGTCGCCTTCGAAGAACGCGAACAACGCCGCGTCAAATCGGTCTTCTCCAAAATCGTCTCCCCTGACGTGGTGAATGAGTTGCTCAGTGCCAAAAAGCTTTCACTCGGTGGCGCCCGCTGTGAGGTGACGGTGTTTTTCGCGGACATCCGCGGGTTTACCTCGATGACGGATGAAACCCAGGAGCGCATAACGGAATTTGTACTCACCCGTCAACTCAATGCCGACGCGGCGGAAACTTGTTTCGACGAAGCCGCGCGCGAGATGCTGGAGACCGTCAACCTTTATCTGGCCGTGGTTGCCGACGCTGTAAAAGAACATGGCGGTACCCTGGACAAATATATCGGTGACTGTGTCATGGCATTCTGGGGGGCGCCAACACCTAACGAAAAGCACGCGCTGGCCTGCGTACGGGCGGCGATTGATACGCAACGTACTGTGCACGAACTGAACCAGAAACGCCTGGCGCAGAACCCCGCGCGCGAAGCCGAAAATGCCAAGCGCCAGGCCGCTGGTTTGCCGCCTTTGCCCCGATTGACCGCGCTGCAACTCGGCACGGGTATCAACACCGGACTGGTAGCCGTCGGTTTGATGGGTTCGGATGCACATATCCTCAACTACACCGTGTTCGGTCGTGAAGTAAACGTCGCCAGTCGCCTGGAAAGTGTTTCCGGTAGCGGCCGAATCATTATCAGTGATACCACCCACCGTCATCTGCTTCGCGATGATCCGGTGTTGGCGGCCGCCTGTATTGAAATGTTTCCGGTGACGGTGAAAGGCATTCGCGCTGCCGTACGGGTCTATGAAGTCCCCTGGCAGACGCCGGATGCAAAATGATTTTTCTCCCTCGTCAATTTAAACGTACGTGCTAGACTGACGCTGATGCGCACGGCGATTTATCCCGGCAGTTTCGACCCGCTGACCAACGGTCATCTGGATCTGATTCAGCGCGCTGCCAAGCTGTTCGATCGTGTGGTGGTGGCCGTGGCGAAGAATGAAGACAAGCGCCCGCTGTTTTCACCGTCGGAGCGACTGACCCTGGTCAAACAGGCAGTGCGCCACCTGCCCGGGGTTCAAGTCGATACCTTTGACGGTCTGCTGATTGATTATGTCGTGGACCGGAAGGCGCAGGCCATCGTACGCGGTTTACGCGCCGTGTCGGATTTTGAATTTGAGTTTCAACTGGCGTTGATGAACCGGAAGCTCAATGAGAACATCGAGACCATCTTCATGATGCCCAAGGATACCTATACGTTCCTGAGTTCGCGCATCGTGAAGGAGATTGCGCGGCTCGGCGGCGACGTGGGGGCGTTTGTGCCTGCACATGTGCGGGCGGCCTTGGCCAAAAAATTTCACGGTACCGGGAAATCCTGAAGGGAGCCTGTCATGCCGCTGACTGTCAACCTGCGTCACCTGGAGGAACACCCTGTCCGGTTGCGCGGCGAACTGCCCGTCGACGAGCTGGACATGGAGACGGGGGACGAGATGATTCGAGTGACCCGGCCGTTGCGATATGACATCCAGGTTCAAAAACTCCAGGAGGCATTGTTGGTGCGCGGTTCACTCCAACTGGGCCTGGAATGTCAGTGCGTGCGTTGTTTGAAAGCCTTCACCCGCCGGATGGATTTACCAACGTGGACGTGCCATGTGCCGCTGGAAGGCGAAGACCGGGTGGTCGTGGTCAATGATTGTGTGGACTTGACGCCGTTGGTGCGGGAAGATATGCTCTTGGAATTTCCGCAGCATCCGCTGTGCAAGCCGGACTGTGGGGGATTAAAAACAAAGACGGTTAAAGCCCGCAAAACCGCAGAGGGAACAACTCCGGCGGCGTGGGCTGAGTTGGACAAATTGAAATTGTGATTTTTTATTATGGGTGTCCCAAAACGTAAACCATCTCACAGCCGACAGCGCATGCGCCGAGCCTACAACAGTGTCTTGAAGCTGCCGCAGCTCAGCACCTGCCCGCAATGCGCCGCACCTTATGTGCCACACCGGGTCTGTCCGGCGTGTGGTTATTACAAGGGCCGTCAAGTGCTGAGCGTCACGGCGGGAACCTGATTCACCCGCCCGGTGCGGTAATTCCGCGTTCTTTCATCTATGCGAATAGCAGTGGATGTCATGGGCGGTGACCACGGGTGTGGAGTCGTCATCGAAGGCGTCCGGCGGGCCCTGGAAGGTAATAAGAAAATTACCGCCATCTATCTGGTGGGTGACCAGGCCAAAATTCACAACGCCCTGCCGGCCCGCGGTTTTCGGGACCATCGCGTTCGCGTTGTCCACACCAGCGAAGTGGTGGAGATGGAGGATAAACCCACCAAAGCCCTTCGCAAAAAGCGTGACAGCTCCATTGCCCGCGCGGCGGAACTGGTTCACGAAGGCAAAGCCGACGCTTTGGTGTCGCTCGGCAATACCGGTGGCATCTTTGCCGCGGCCACGTTCAAGGTCGGCCGCATTCCCGGCGTGGAGCGCGGTTGCATCGCCACCGTCATTCCCCGCCATGGAAGTGAATTTGTTCTCCTGGATGCCGGGGCGAACATCGAGTGTAAACCTGTTCATCTGGCTCAATTTGCCGTCATGGGGAGCATCTATTCGCGCGAAGTTTTGCGGCGAAAGAATCCCCGCGTAGGCATTTTGAGCATTGGCCGGGAGGCCTCCAAGGGCAATGAACTCACACTGGAAGCCTTCAAACTCTGCCAGCGGCTGGATTTGAATTTCATCGGCAATATCGAAGGCCATGATTTGTTCAAAGACCACGTGGAGGTGGTGGTGTGCGACGGGTTTGTCGGCAATATCGTTCTGAAGACTTCCGAAAGCCTTGCCGTCGCCATGTTTTCGATGCTCAAACGGGAATTGATGCACTCGGCCCAGCGGCAGATCGGCGCGTTTCTGGCGAAGGGCGCATTTCAGGCCATTCGCAAACGTATGGACCCGGAGGTTTTTGGCGGCGCACCGCTGCTCGGCTTCAAGGGGCTGGTGTTCAAGGCGCACGCTTCCGCTCGCGAACGTGCCGTCGCCAGCGCGCTGCAAATTACCGCCGATGCGGTGCATCATCACATCAACGAGATCATTTCGCTCGAAATCGATCGGGCCAATGAAAAAATAAACGCTGGCCACGATTCCTCTTCTGCTGTTCCGGCATGAACCCAAAATTTAAAAACCCCCGCGCCCGATTTAACTTTCAAGGGCGCACCTGTTCCATCACCGGTGTCGGCTCGTATGTTCCGGCCAAAATTCTGACCAATGCTGATTTGGAAAAAATAGTGGACACTTCGGATGAGTGGATCACCACCCGCACCGGGATCAAGGAACGGCGCCAGGCGGCGAAGAATGAATTCACCTCGGACATGGCCGTCAAGGCGGCGCAACGGGCGATGAAAATGGCCGGTGTCACCGCCGAACAGATCGACCTCATCATCGTGGCGACGATCACGCCGGACATGCCGTTTCCCGCCACGGCTTGCCTGGTGCAGCAGAAACTCGGCGCCCGGCGTGTCGCGGCCTTTGATCTGGAGGCGGCTTGCTCGGGGTTCATTTATGGTCTGGAAATCGGTCAACAATTCATCATGTCCCGCACCCACGATACCGTGCTCGTCATCGGCGCGGAGAAACTTTCTTCGATTGTGAATTGGAGCGACCGCAACACCTGCGTGCTGTTCGGTGACGGCGCCGGGGCGGCGATTCTGCAAAACCGTTTAAACTCCCACGGTTTACTGACGGCGGTCATGGGCGCCGATGGAGCAAAAGCGAATCTCCTCTTTATGCCCGGTGGCGGCAGCCGTTGCCCCGCCTCCGCGGATACGGTGGCCGGAAAACTTCATTACCTGCAGATGGAAGGACGCGAGACGTTTAAAAATGCCGTTCAGGCCATGTGCACGGCAGCCCAGGAGGCCTTGAACCGTTGTGAACTGGATATTTCCAAAATCAAATGCATCATTCCGCATCAGGCCAATCGTCGTATCATCGATGCGGTGGGCGAACGCCTCGGGGCCACCCCGGAACAATTGTTTGTGAATGTCAACCGTTACGGCAACACGTCGGCCGCCTCGGTGGCGATCGCGCTGGACGAGGCCGTCGCCTCGGGAAAAATCCGCCGCGGTGATCTGGTGCTGCTGGTTGTTTTTGGCGCCGGCCTGACGTGGGGTGCGGCAGTCATTGAGTGGTAAACATAATCCGTTTAATTGTCGGTCCTAATTTGACGTTTGCGTGTGACGTGGTAGTTTGAAGGGTCTTTATGAGTGCTAGAAAACTAGGTAACGTTGGTTCTTTAAGGCAACAAATCACCGTCGCGGCGCGGCAAACGCGCCTGGAACTTTCCACGGATGCGGTGGTCATTCACAAAAGCGGGGTGGAATTTCGCAGCCCGGCGCCGTTCAATCTGTGGACGGAGATGACGGTGGCCCTGCAGCCGCCGCAGGACGAAAACCCCATTCAGTGCAGCGGGGTCGTGATCGCCTGTTCCGGCAACAAACACACCGGTTACCATGTCTCACTCCTTTTCACCGCCATGTCCAAACAGGCGCAGGCGCGGCTGAATTCCATGGCCTACTCCGAGTTGGGCGCGGGTTAAAAGAGCAAAATATTCATCGCATTTCGCAATTTTTGCACAACCTCCGTGATTGCCACGGAGGTCTTTTTTTTCATTCTAAAGGACTGAAATTTTGCGATAAACGCCATGAAAATTTTGCTGACCACTACTTCCTTTCAAGATACTCCCGGTGCCCATCACGATTTGCTCGCCCAGACCGGCTGGGAAATCATCCGCGCCCGCGGCCCGCTCAATGAAGCCGATACCCTCGCGCTGGTCGGCGACGCGGAAGGTTACATCTGCGGTGACGACGCCATCACGCGCAAGGTGCTGGAGAAAGCGCGCCCCAAACTCAAAGTCATCAGCAAATACGGCATCGGCGTGGACAAGATTGACGTGAAGTCCTGCACGGAGTTCGGGATTCCCGTGCTCTTTACCCCCGGGGTCAATCATACCACCGTTGCCGAACACACGTTCCTGTTGTTGCTCTCGCTGGAGAAAAATTTCCTGTTTCACACCGATTCCACGCGCAGCGGCGGCTGGAAACGCAAGACCGGCCATGAACTGCTCGACAAAACCATCGGCATCGTCGGGCTGGGCCGGATCGGCAAGGAAGTCGCCATCCGCGCCAGGGCCTTTGGCATGACGCCCATCGGCTTCGACATTTATTGGGACGAGAAATTCGCGAAGGAACACGGGGTGAAACGCGCCGCCACCCTCGACGAAATCTTTGCCGCCAGCGATTACATTTCATTGCACACCAACCTTACGCCGGAGACGCGGGGGATGATTAACGCCAACTCATTCGCCAAAATGAAAAAGGGCGTTTTGATTTTGAACTGCGCGCGGGGCGAAGTGGTGAACACCGACGACATGATTGCTGCGCTAAAATCCGGCCAGGTAGGCGGTTACGGGGCAGACGTGCTGGATAAGGAACCGCCGCCGCCCGATCATCCGCTGCTTAAACTGCCGAACGTCGTCTGCACACCACACATCGCGTCGCGCACGTACGAAAGCGTCGTGCGCCAGGCCACCACCTCCGTGAAAAATCTCATCCTCGCGATGAAAGGCGAAAAACCCATCGCCCAGGTCAATCCCGAAGTGCCGGTGAAGAAAGTGGTTTGAATGCCGGTTTAATCTTTGTCGCAAATTATGTCCGAAACCTACTACATCGTTCCCAGGGAAAAACACGATGCGCTGGTCAAGAAGGCGTATCTGAAGCGCGGTTATGACGCCGATGAGGCCGCCGCCGGCGCCCGGTTTTGCTCCAGCGCGTCGTATTATGGCATCCGCACACACAACGCCATCAAGGCGCTGCATCTCGACGAATTGTTCGGCAGCAAGGTCGGACGCTGGAAACCCGGCGCGAAGATCGAAAAGCTGCCGTCGCGCTTTGCCGCCGCCGAAATCTGGAACGGGCATTTCAAGCTCGGCCAGGCCGTCGCTTACGAGGCGATGGACACCTGCATGAAGCTCGCCGACAAGTTCGGCATCGGCATGGTGAGCGTGGACAACGCAACGCATTATCTCTGGGGCGGCGGTTACGTGATGGACGCCGCGCTCAAGGGCTACATCGCGTACACGAATTGCACCTCGGCCACGTCCGAGGTCGTGCCGTTCGGCGGCAAGACGCCGACGATGGGTACGAATCCGCATTCATGGGCATTCCCGACGCAAGACGCCGTCGGTTTTCCCATCGTGATTGACTGGGCGACCTCCACCGTGGCAATGGGCCGTGTGCAGGTGATGAAACGCGAAGGCAAACCGCTTCCGCCCGGCTGCGCCGTGGATGCCGAGGGCAAGGAAACGACCGATCCAAACAAGGCGGTTGCGTTGTTGCCGTTTGGCGCGCACAAGGGTTATGGGCTCGGATTGATTGATGAACTTTATGCCGGGTTTATCGGCGGCGGGTTGCCGGAGATTCGCGGCACGGCGCGCGGAGACAAGGGTGAGAAACGCGGTTCAACCTTCTATTTCCAGGTCATCCATCCCGAGGCGCTGCAAGGCAACGACTATGCCAAAGGCCGATCGCAAATCGAAAATGTCAAAGCGGTCATTGCCGACGTTTTAGGCCACGGCAACGAGAAATGCCTCTTGCCCGGCCAACCGGAAGCGCGGGCAGGGCGAACTGTCCAAAAAGCACGGTGGTTTGCTCTTTACCAGGGCTGAGATCGAAGAGTTTGGCCATCTCACCGGGGAAGTCGGCGAACCGGCCTGGAATTTAACCGAATTCAAGTCCGTGCAGGTATAAATTTTTAACCAATCAACTGACAAATCTATGGCCATTCAACTTCGCGACAAATCACACTGTAAATACGACATGCTGGCGCTCGGCGAAATCATGCTGCGGCTGGATCCCGGGCGAGGGCCGCATCCGCTGCGCGCGGGAATTCAAGGTCTGGGAAGGCGGCGGCGAATACAACGTCGCGCGTGGTTTGCGCCGGTGTTTCGGCTTCAAGACCGCCGTGGCAACGGCGTTTGCGGACAACGATGTCGGCCGGCTGTTGGAGGATTTCATTTTGCAGGGTGGCGTGGACATGGACTTCGTCAAATGGGTGCCGTTTGACGGCGTGGGCCGCACGGTGCGGAACGGCCTGAATTTCACCGAGCGCGGTTTCGGCGTGCGCGGCGCGGTGGGCATTCCCGACCGCGGCAATTCCGCCGCCAGCCAGCTCAAACCCGGTGATTTCGATTGGGACAACATTTTCGGCAAGGTCGGCGTGCGCTGGTTGCACACCGGCGGCATTTTCGCCGCGCTGAGTGACAGCACGCCGCAGCTGGTCATTGAGGCGGTCAAGAAGGCCAAGCAACACGGCACCATCGTCAGTTACGATCTGAATTATCGCCCGTCACTCTGGAAATCCATTGGCGGCCAGAAACGCGCGCAGGAGGTCAACAAGGAAATCGCCAAATACGTGGACGTGATGATTGGCAACGAGGAGGATTTCACCGCCTGCCTCGGCTTCGAGGTCGCCGGGGCGGACGAACATCTGCTGCACATTGACGTGGGCGCGTTCAAGAAAATGATTGAAACGGCGGTAAAGGCCTTTCCCAACTTCAAAGTCACCGCCACGACGCTGCGTGCCGCCAAGACGGCCACACGCAATGATTGGGGCGCGATTTGCTGGATGGACGGGAAATTTTATGAGTCCAGGAAATATCCGGATCTCGAAATTCTCGACCGTGTCGGCGGCGGCGACAGCTTTGCCAGCGGCCTGATTTATGGTTTAATCACAACGGGCGATCCGCAGAAAGCGGTGGATTACGGTGCGGCCCACGGTGCGCTGGCCATGACGACGCCCGGCGACACAAGTATGGCGTCGAAGGCTGAGGTGGAGAAACTGATGAAGGGCGGTAGCGCCAGAGTGCAGCGTTAAGATCACAGATCGGAGGGCTGAGTTATACGGGCCCAAATTAGAAATTGAATCGGGGACTCGCGTAGCTCGTCCCTCCGGGAAACAAATTTATGAAAACACCAACCGAATTATTTTCACTTAAAGGCAAAACCGCCGTCGTCATTGGCGGCACGGGCGAATTGTGTGGCGCGATTGCGGAGGGCCTGGCGGCGGCGGGCGCAACCGTGGCCCTGGTGGGACGCGACGCAGCCAAAGCCCAGAAGCGGCTCGACAAAATTGCCAAAGATGGGGGCAAGGCGGAGTTTTTTTCGTGCGACACAACGTCCAGGACCGGCCTGCAAAAGCTGCTGGCGGATGTGCTCGCCAAATTCAAACGTGTCGATGTCCTGGTCAATGGCGCGGGGGTGAATTCACCGACGCCGTTTTTCGAGATACCCGAAGAAGAAATAGACCGCATTCTCACAGTGAATTTGAAGGGTCTGATGCTGGCCTGCCAGGTATTTGGCAAACATATGGTGGAGCGGGGTTCAGGGAGCATTATCAATGTCGGCTCAGCCTCAGGTTTGAATCCGCTTTCCCGCGTGTTCACCTACTCGGCGTCAAAGGCCGCGGTGCATAACATTTCCAAAAATCTGGCCCGGGAATGGGCTACGCAGGGGGTGCGCGTAAACATCCTCGTCCCGGGCTTTTTCCCGGCGGAGCAAAACCGGAAAGTATTGAGTCCCGATCGGGTGGCTACGATCATGGCCAAGACCCCCATGAAACGCTTTGGCGAGGCGCCTGAACTGGTCGGTGCCGCGTTGCTGCTGGCAACGGACGCGGGCAGCTTCATCACCGGGGCTGAGCTGGTCGTGGACGGCGGTTTTGACGCGATGACGATTTGATGCGTTGAAGCGAGGAACGGTTAAAGCGTTGAAGCGGGCAAATTCACCGAATCGCTTCAACGCTTCACGCTTTAACACTTCAACGGCTTCACAAGTCTGTAATCGGCTGGTGCCGGGGCACGAGTGCTTTCATGATGCCCCACGCAATCAGATAACTCAGGGCGCAAACGACGAACATGATGAGATACGCGGTCTGCGGAGTCTGGATGAAAGCGTCCCGCAACCGGCCTTGAATCATCTGAATGATCACACCGCCAATGCCGCCGGCCATGGTTCCGATTCCCGTGATGGAAGCGACGGTTTTCTTGGGAAACATGTCGGAAACGGTCGTAAACAGGTTCGCCGACCAGGCCTGATGCGCCGTGCAGCCGATACAAATCACACCGACGGCCAGTATTAAAGCCCAATGCCCGAAACGGTCCACGTTACCGAAATATTGAGTGGTCAGCACAGCCAGTGGGAACACAGCGATGATTAACATCGAGGTCATGCGCGCCTTATAAACCGGCCAGCCTTTCTTGATGAGCGTCAAGGGAATACTGCCGCCGTAAATGCTGCCGATGATGGCGACGCCGTAGACGATGAACGTCGGCAACATGACTCCCCGGTTGGTCATATGAAACTGTCCAATCAAATAGTCCGGGAGCCAGAACAGGTAGAACCACCAGATGCCGTCAGTCATGAATTTGCCGGCGATGAAAGACCAGGCCTGCCGATAACTGAACAGGTGCAGCCAGGGGACTTTACCTTTGTCACCGTTGGCATCGCTGCCCGCCAGCTCGTCGTCAACGTGAATATAATCGTATTCAGCCTTCGACAGGCGCTTTTGTTGTTTGGGCGTGTCGTACAGCCAAAACCAGAAAATCAGCCAGAGAAAACCCGAAGCGCCGGTGAGAATGAAGGCCATCTTCCATCCGATTTCATTGCCAAAATGAATCAGGCACCAGGGTACGAACAGCGCAGCCACCATGGCGCCGAAGTTGGAGCCACTGTTGAAAATGGCCGTCGCCAGGGCGCGTTCGCGTTTAGGAAACCATTCGGCGACTGTTTTAATGGACGCAGGAAAGTTGCCCGCTTCGCCGACGGCAAAGAAGCTGCGCACCAGAATATGCATGGCCAGTAATCCTCCGACGAACGCGTTGAGAATACCAAAGATCGACCAGGCAATCAGAGACAGGGCCAAACCCAGTTTGGTGCCGATCTTATCAATTAACCATCCCGCCAGGACCGTCATTGATGCGTAGATGCCCGTAAAAAAAGAGGTCAAAAAGGCAAAATCTGTGTTGGTCCAGCCAAATCCCCCCTCAGCTATGGGTGTGCAAAAAAAGCCGTGCAGGTAGCTGATGACTTGCCGATCCAGATAATTGAAAGTGGTGGAAAAAAACAGCAGCGAACAAATGACCCAGCGGTAGTTACGAAACCCCGAACTGGGTTGGGTGGGGGAATTCATACGAGGACAAAAATAGTCCGGAAAATGAAGCTGACTCAAGCGTTAAATCGACCTTTACAAGCCGCGGGGGCTTGTGTAAAGCTGCCTTCATTATGTGGAAGAAAATCTTGCCGGTTCTTTCGGGGTTGTTGCTGACGGGTTGTGCCGCGACGTTCACGAATGTTTCGTCGTTGGAACAACCGCGCAATGCCAACAACCTTTATCCCGTGGAAGTCGCCTTCAAATCGCAGCAACAAGCGTTGCGCTGGGACTCCATCCATCCCTACGTAGTCGCGAACGGGCAGCTCTATGATATGCGCCCGACGCCGTCGATCACCAATCGCTGGGAAGGTTTTGTGCCGGTGCCGCCGGGAGTCAATGAGGTTACCTATCGTTACAAGTTTCAGTACCTCTACAACGATTTCGGCAAACCGCCTTCGACCGGCAACGAGCTCTCGCGGGAATATAAGTTGATGATTCTCAATCCCTGACGCCGTTCAGTGTCGGGGCCGAAGCAGGATGGCTTTCTTTTCGGAGCCTTCCACCTCGACGCTGTGTGTCTCCACATCCGGGTCGTCTTTGAGCGCCTGATGGACCACACGGCGGTCGAACGCCGACATCGGTTCCAGTTCCACCGTGTCACCCCAGCGCCGGACCTTGTCCGCAGCGCTCTTGGCCTTTTTTACGAGCGCTTCGCGGGCCTGGGTGCGGTAACCGCCCACATCCACCATCACTTTGGGGGTGGTGGCTTCCTGTTGGAAAAGCAGGCGGTTGGTGATGTATTGCAGGTCGGCCAGCGTTTGTCCCTGCCGGCCAATAAGCCGGCCGGCGTCCTCGGTTTTGATTTCCAGCAGGAGGCCTTCCTCCAATTTGTGCTCCTCGATGGTTGCAGTGAAACCAAGGGTTTCCAGAACTTTTTCCAGCGTTTCTTTCGGTTGCGCAGACATATCAATGGGCAGATAAAAATCGTCGTCTATTGCTATTTTTTCTTTTTTGGCGGTGGAGTCAATGCCGGAGTTGCCGCCGCCGGGACCGGGGCCTGGTTCATTTTGGTGACCTTGGTTTGCAACACGCTCATGAGCGTGCTCACCGTCATGTACAGCGCCATGCCCGAAGAGTAATTATAGAGAAAAACCAGAAAAATCAGCGGCAGGTATCGCATGATTTTCGCCTGGGTAGCGTCCATGCCGGGCGAGGGGGGCTGCAGATGCGCCTGCCACACCATGACGCCCACCATCAACAACGGCAGTAGATTGAATGGAAAATCCAGCCCCGGAATCATCAGGATGGTATCCGGTTTTGACAGGTCGGCGACCCACAGGAAGTGCGCGCCGCGCAGCTCAATCGCACTGCGCAACATGGTAAAGAAGCCGAAGAACACCGGCATCTGGATCAGCATGGGCAGGCACCCGCTCATCGGGCTGACTTTGTGTTTGCGGTAAAGTTCCCATTGCTTCTGGGTGAGCTTCTGCATGTCGTCCTTGTATTTTTCCTGCAACGCCTTCAGCTCCGGCCCCAGCGCCTGCATTTTTTTCATCGACCGCGTGCTCGCCGCGGTCAAGGGCCAGAACGCTAATCGCAACAGGACGGTGATCAGAACAATGATCCAGCCGTAACTGATTTTGGCAATGAAGCGGGAAAGCACATCGTGCAACCAGTTCATGCACACCAGCAACCCCTTGGCAAAAAAGGTTCCAATGCCCCAAAAAGTGATGTAACCCGAGCCGAAATTCATTGCCAGATCAGCATGATTCTGGAATTGCGCCCCGATGCGTGCCAGCGTCCGGTATTCCTTCGGGCCCGCATACAGCACCAGCTGCCGTTCGATCGACTGATTGGTCCCCAGGGTTTGTGCCGGATAGATCAGAGCGGTCTGCATGCCCTCCGGCAACGGCATGCCCGGCATCCATTCGATGTTGGTGAAGGCCGGCAGAGAGACCGGACGTGCAACAACCTGTGCGGCCGGCGTCTTCGGCATCGCCAGCAACGTAAAAAACTGGTTGTACACCGCTGCCCAAACCACATTGCTCGCGCCCGCGCGATATTCGGATTTCGGAGTCCGGGGGAAGACAAACAAATACGAGGTGTTGGTGCTGAAATAAGACAGCCCGATTTGTTCCTCGCTGGTGCCATCAAACCACATGGTCCCGCCATACATGAGAAAGTTGTTGTCGTCCACGTCCATGGGAGATGCCGTGCCGATGACCCATTCCTGTGTCGGCAAGGGAAGCGATCGGTTGGAAAGGTTCCCCATCCGCACCGTCACGTTCATCAAACCATCGTCGCCGATGTGAAATTCCTTAACGATGCGCAAGCCGTTGGAGAAAATCTTTTCCACATGAACACCGTCGGCGGTCTTGATCAAGGTGAAATTGCCATCACCGATCAGGCTGGGCTCGCCCAGAATCGTGAGGACCGGTACGGCTGCGCGCGAATTCAACATCGCAACCCCGGTGTTTGAGTTCTTTTGTTTCCACCGGGCCGAAATGGTTTCCGGATAATCCAGCATCTCAACCGATTTCAATCCGCCGCCCCGGGAGGTGAACGTGTAGCGTTGATGGGCGTTGGTCAGCACGAGCGTTTGCTCGACCACATTGGTATCCGGCGGGAGGCCGGCGGTCGTGGCTGACGGGGTCACGGCGCTTCCGGTCGCGGCATTTGAAATCGTGGTGCCCGTCGGGGGCTGTACGGCGGCCGATGTGGCGGCAGCCGTTTGCGACTGGGCCAACTGTGCGTAGTGCTTCTGCTCCCAGATGAACCAGCCGCCCAGCAGAACGACGCAAAGCGTGACAACGATGATGCCGGTGCGGTCCATAATTAAATTCCGGACTCCGAATTCCGAATTCCGAATTCTTCTTTGGGCGCCGGGTCCGGTCCGCAATCACCCCAAGGATGACAGCGGCAAACCCGTTTGGCGGCCAGCCAGCCGCCGGTCAGCGCCCCCTGTGAACGGATGGCGTCCACGGCGTATTGTGAGCAACTCGGCGTAAAGCGGCAGCCGCCGCCGGATCCAAACAGGAAGACCAGCACTGGCGAAACCGTCCAGCGGTAGGCGTGAATGGCGAAAATTAAAGCGTGTCGGGCCGGATTCATGCCGGTTTCAGCAAACCTGCGCGACGCAGCGTGGTGATAAAATCCTTTTCCACCTCGGCAAAGTTTTTTCCGGCGATCGAATTTCGGGCGACCAGCACCAGTTCAACCGGGTAGGCGAATTCCTCCTGGTGCTGCCGGAAACTCTCGCGTAACAATCGCCGGGCGCGGCTGCGTACCACCGAGCCGCCAATTTTGCGGCTGGTGACGACCCCCAGCCGGGGAGCGGCTCCCTCCGGCAGAGAATTCCAGTTGGCGATGAGGCAACCCAGCGCGAGCCGCTGTCCCTGCTGCCGCACGCGCGCGAAATCGCGCTGCTGTCGCAGCCGCGCCGTGCGGCGCAACCGCAGCCGTCTGGACTCCGGCGTCCGCTCCCGGCTGGCGGGAGCGTCTGGGAACGAGGCCGACATGGGCATGCGCTCAAACCGGCGTCAGGCGTTTGCGCCCCACACGGCGACGATTGCGCAAGATGGCACGGCCGCTTTTGGTGGAGTTGCGGGCAAGGAATCCATGCTGCCGTTTGCGCCGGATTTTGGATGGTTGATACTGGCGTTTCATAAATCAAATTCAATTCGCGCCTTCTGCGCGGGAAAAAACCCCGTTTGACGGAGCGCCGAGAGTAGCAGTGAAACGCGTTGTGTCAAGGCGCGGTTCGGGAAATGATGGCCGGCAGAGCCGGGGAAAGGCGCTGCTGGATTGCCGATTTCGCCCGTCCCCTGTAGCATCATGCCGTCATATTTAGATGATGGACAAGCTCATTGACGCGCTTTGCCTGCAATGTGGTATGTGTTGCAACGGGGTTTTGTTCGCCGATGTTCGACCCGAACCCGGTGATCCTTCGCCGTTGTTCACCGGCGGCCGTTTACGCGTCTCGCAGCCCTGTCCGGCCTTCAACGCCGCCACGTGCGCCTGCGCCATTTATCCGGAACGCCCGGTGCGCTGCCGGAAATTTGAGTGCCGCCAGCTCCTGGGCGTGCGCAAGGGAACGACGACCATGGAAAAAGCCCTGCGCCAAATCCGTGAAGCACGGAGACTGGCGGCCGAAGTCGAGAAGTTATTGACCGAACTGGGTTTCAATAATAAGCGACTCCCGTTCAGCCGCCGCTTCCAACGTTGCCAGCGCGCGGCCGAAAACGGGAAACTGCCCCAGGCGCAGTTCGAACGGCTGGCAGATTTGCAGCTGGCCGTGCATCAGTTGACGGGTTTGCTGGCAAAGGAGTTTTACGCGTGAGAGCCATCCGGTGGACGGAATATGGCGAATTGGCGGTATTATTCCTGATCCAGTCCATGGCCACCGGCATCTGGATGGTGCCTTTGAGCGTGGTGTTCAAGGCGCACCACCTGGTGGGCATCGCTCCCTACGCCTTTGCGACCTCGGCGCTCGCCGCGTTGGTCTCTCCATTGATTTTTGGCGCCATGGCCGATCGTCATGCGCCGCCGGTGGCCGTTTTGCGCGGTTTGTCCGTGGCGAGCGCGGTCAGCGTGTCGCTCGCGGCCTGGAGCATCAAACAAGGCTGGTCACCGGGATGGGTGTTGCTGCTGGTTCAAATTTATGCGCTCTGCGCCGCGCCTACCGGCAGCATCGTGAGCGCCATCGTTTTCTCACGGCTCCAGGATTCCCAGCGCCAGTTCGGGCCCATTCGCGCCGGGGCTACACTGGGTTGGATGGCCGGTTGCTGGCTGGTCAGTGCGCTGGATGCCGACAGTTCCATAATGTCACAATACACCTGTGCCGTGATCTGGCTGGTGCTGGCGATTTTCACTTTTCTGTTGCCGAGTGTGCCGCCGCCGGTATCCGCCGGACATTCGTCCCTGTTGCAACGGCTGGGCTGGGATGCGCTCGTCCTCATGAGAAACCGTGACCATCGCGCGGTCTTTATTACCGCCGCCTTGTTCAGCATCCCGCTGGCGGCATTTTATCCCTTCACCCCGCTCCAGATGCAACAGCTTGGATTTCGACACACGTCCGCCTGGATGACCCTGGCGCAAACCACAGAATTGATCGCCATGTTTTCGCTGGCGGGTTTGTTCCTGAGATGGCGGTTGAAATGGATTTTTGCCGCCGGCCTCGGTTTTGGCCTGTTGCGCTTCATTCTGTGCGCGGTGAACGGCGAGGGTTGGTTGCTGGCCGGCACCAGCCTGCACGGTTTGTCCTTTACCCTGTATTTTATCACCGCACAGATTTACATCAATGAACGGGTGGGTCCCGAATGGCGGGCACGGGCGCAGGCCATGATGGCGCTCATGACCAACGGCATCGGCAGCCTCATCGGCTACCTGGGCACGGGTTGGTGGTTCAACGCCTGCACGCCCGTCAGTGGCACCCGATGGCAGTTATTTTGGGGCGGATTGGCCGTAGTGATTGTGCTCGTGCAACTCTATTTCCTGACGGCATACCACGGGAAGTATTCCGGAACGACTCGACCGCAGGGAAGCCGGCCCGTTATCAAAACACCCCTCCCGCTCGGAGAAATTCCTTAAACGGGCCTTTCATCCTCCCGCTTTGATATGTCTTTGGCCATGACGTAATCGTCCAGGACAATTCCGCCGCCGATGTCCGTAACCACGGATTTGTCGCGCTCTTGATCTGTCGTCCCCATCTCTTGGGGGAATAGAAAATAAAAAGGGGGCCGGCGATGAACCGGCCCCTTGTTTAGCCCGAATACTTTTCCAGACGATGTGACAAAAGTTGCTCAGCTCCGCAGCTTGGTTCCGACCCGCCGCCAAAGCCCAAAGACCATCAAGCCCAGGGAAACCCAGCCCAATGAGCCGGGTTCTGGGACTGCGGTCACACTTACCGTCACCGCGGGACTGGTGCTGAAACCCGTCGTCACTGATGGCGTGGGGCCCAGGTTTACCTCCAGGAAGGAATCACCAATGCCAGTGGTGGGCAGGTTATACAAGTTGCTGTCCAGAATCGCGATCGCGAACGAATCGGGGGTTGGCCCGGCATCGCTGTTCAATGTCAACGTCACGTTGAAGGTCAGCGTGTTGCCGGCATTGAACGTCTGGTAAAACTCGTTGAACGGCGTCGTGTCTGTGAGCGTCACGGTGCTCGACAGATCGCCCGCGGCCCCGCCCGCCAGGTTCGCGGTCCCCGTGCTACCCCCGGCGCCAAACGAGAAGTTATTGACGGTCGCGGTGTTGTTTGCGTCGCCAAGGCCACTGCCGTCGTTCAACTGGAAATCCAGCGAGAACGGCCCGGAAGCATTGCCGACGAGCGCCGCGGTGTTGATATCCACGTAGTATTGAATCGTGGAGGCACCACTGGTTTGTTCCGTGAACAGGACGCCTGCGCCGAGGGCGAGGCCCAGTGAGAAGGATAGAATTCTTTTCATAGTCATTTAATTGTTTGTGTTTCTGGTTTTAAGTTGAATCACGGTGTGGCCATGCCCGAAAGCACACGCGCGGTGTAGTTGATGGCGCCACGGGTTGGGTCGGTAAACTCCAGCATGACCGTCGCGGTTTCGCCGGGGTTCAGGACATTGTCACCCCCGATATTGACGCCGATGTAGGGGCTGCCAAGCGGTGCGAAATTGGCAGTGGTGCCGGCGGCATTGTACAGCGAGGCATTGGCGCTGAGTGTATCCAGCACGAGCCATACCGGACCGGACACCGGAGTGGTTCCGGTGTTGGTGAGTTGGACCTGCTGCACGAAAAGTTGCGTGCGACGGTCATACACGTAGCCGCCCCGGGCCACCGTCACGCCCTGGGCAACCGGGATGGTTCCGGGTTGGAATAAATCGCTCAGGTCATTGACGGTCGCGACGTTGTTGTAGCCGCCGAAAATATTGGTTTCGGCCACAGGAATGGAGTTGGTCAACGGCCCCAGGTCGAGAATTTCCTCGATGGTTTTAATGTCCGACGAATGGTTCATCGGCACAGTGCTGGCGTAGGCATTGCCCTTGGACAACGGTGAGATGATGATCTCGGGAATCGTAAAGCTGCTGTTGTCGCCGCCTTCCGTTTCGTCCCACCAGATGATAATCACGCCGTTGTTTTGGTAGGCGGGCGAAGCCATGATCTGCGGGATGACTTGCGACAGGAAGTTGTCACCTAGCGCGACAGCTGCCTGATCCCCGGTGTAATGGGTGCCGTTGTAGGTAAAGCCTCCCGTCAACGCGCTGTGGGCATCGTCGAATTGATTGGGCGTAATCCAGGTGTAACGCCCCACCGTGTCGTTGTTGAGATCGGTGAAGAATTGGGCGAGCGGATAGACGTTTTGGACTGCGGTATCGGCAAAGAACGCCATTGGGTTGTGTTTAACGGCATAGTTATATTGGGTGGTGCCGTAATATGGATTAATCGGCCCGTTGGTGCCGGAAGCGCTGTTGGTCGGGCTGGTGCTCAGCTGAACGTCTTCCTGGTAGTTTTTCCACGGGACGCCAGCCGTGTTCAACTGGGCGGTAAGGTGGGGCGACGTGTCATAGAACGTATTGCCGTTGGCGAAACGGGGATCGGCATCGGTATGGACCCCGAAATCCGTTCCGGCTTCCGCCCACACATAATTGGGCTCGGACGGATGCACACCGTTGCCCGCATTATAATAGGTCATGGAATACGCAACCTGCACCGCGTTCGGGTTCCCCGGAGTGATGAGGCTGTTGATATAGGGTGCGGCCGGGTTGCTGAAAATTTGTTGGGGGCTGTTGGTCGGATTGGGCTGGACGAAGTTGTGATTCTCCATCGCAATCACAAATACGGTGCCGACCGGCTGTGCAGCGGCCGGCTGAATCGCCAGCAGGATGCCGGCCGCGGCGACGCCGAGCAGTGCCGTCTGCCGGAGCGGCTCGAACCGTCGATGGAAGAATTCGAAAGTGTGGTTTATGCCGTTAGGTTCAGTGGTATATGGTTTTATTTTCATACTGTGCTTGTTCTCATTTTTATGTTTGTGCCCCCCTTTATGGTCGCGTCAACATAACCACACCCGAGAGGCGGAAGTAAACGTGACAATGGTGAAATTCCGGTCACGAATATGGCGGCAGCATGACGCTACGGTGACATGTCCGGAAAATGTCAGCGAAACCGGCTCAACGAAAATTTTCCGTTAAATTTCGTTTCCTGGTGGAACATTTAAGCAGAGAGAACCTCGAGACCCACAAACGGTGGGGCGAGACTCTGTCGAGCCGGAATATGTCTTAGCCGTAGAAGAGCGCATAAGACACAAGATATTAACCACGGATGAACACCAATGAACACGGATTATTAGTCCTTCGTTGCGGTCGACGCGTGGAGGCTCAAACCCAACAGCTCGGTGACGCGAGCGTAACAGAGCTTCTCCAATACGAAATATATGGACAGGATGAACAGGATTTACAGGAGTAAAAAGGCTTATTTCTTCATCCTGTGGATCCCGTAAATCCTGTCCAAACCCCCAGCTTTTTGAACCGGCGGTTTACTTCCTTGAAATGGAAATCCAGCGAATAGAGTTTCTCCAATACAATATACATGGACAGGATGACAGGATTTACAGGAGTTAAAAAAGGCATTTCTTTGTCCTGTGCATCCTGTAAATCCTGTCCAAAGCCCCAGCTATTCAAACCGGCGGTTTACTTCCTTGAAATGGAAATCCAGCGAACAGAGCTTCTCCAATACGAAATACATGGACAGGATGACAGGATTTACAGGAGTTAAAAAAAAGGCTATTTCTTCATCCTGTAAATCCTGTAAATCCTGTCTAAAGTTATGGCAGGGTTTACAGGACGAATTCTTTTTCTGCACCTTTCGGACGATAGGTCCGGTGCTTGCGTTTGAATTCCAATTTTTCAGCACCAAAGTTCAGCAACAGCCCAACCTCAACTCCGGTTGCCGTAAGATAATTCACCAACTGTACTTCATGGGCCAGAATTGCGCCTGCACTGCCTTGTTTTCCACCAAGATGGCTCCCTCCACAAGCATGTTCGCCGTAAAATCACCAACGACGACACCGTCGTAAATCACTTGAATCGGTTTTTCGCAATCGACGCGCAGTTCCGCCTTCCGAAGTTCGAGTACCAATGCTTTCTGATATACCGACTCCAGAAACCCCGGCCCCAATGTACGGTGCACCTTCATCGCACAGCCGATGATCATTTCCGTGAGTTTCTCGTGTTCCATATTTTTGAAAAGACGTTTTTTGACAGGATTAACAGAATTTGCAGGAAGGGTCCCAGACCGAGGTCTCAACGTTTTTTCAATATCCTGTTCCTCCTGTAGATCCTGTCTAAAGTCCGATGTTCCATAATTTCAACGGGATTAACAGGAGTTACAGGGAAAAAATCAAAGGAACCGATGAAATGAATAAAATCCTGTTCCTCCTGTAAATCCTGTCTAAAGTCCCAAGTTTTTGAACCTGTTCTTCACTTCTTTAAAATGAAAATCCAATGAGCAGAGTTTTTCCAGTTCGCCTTTCTTGAAATGTTTCGCCATCGCGGGATCGGACTTGAGCTGTTCCACAAAGTCGGCGTCATCGCGCCCGGCCTGTTTGACCTCCCACGTCTTCATGGCGTTGCGTTGCACCAGATCATAAGCCGCTTCCCGCGTCAGGCCCTTTTTGATCAGCGCGAGCAGGACGGTCTGCGAATTCCACATGCCCAGGCTCAGGCCAAGATTCCGTTTCATGTTTTCCGGATAAACGGCGAGGCCGTCCATGAGCCGGAGGAGCAGACCGAGCATGTAATCCAGCAAGGTGCAGGAGTCGGGAAAGATGATGCGCTCGACGCTGCTGTGGCTGATGTCGCGTTCGTGCCAGAGGGCGACATTTTCCAGGGCGGCGACCGCGTTGCCGCGGAGGACGCGGGCGAGACCCGTGAGGCGTTCCCAGGTGATGGGGTTCCGCTTGTGCGGCATGGCGCTGCTGCCTTTCTGGCCTTTGGTGAACGGTTCCTCGGCTTCGAGGACTTCCGTGCGCTGCAGATGGCGGAACTCGACCGCCCAGCGTTCGATGCTCGCGCCGACGAGGGCCAGCGTGGTCATGAATTCGGCATGGATGTCGCGTTGGACCACCTGGGTGGCGATCGGCGCGGGACTCAGGCCGAGTTTCCGGCACACGGCCAGCTCGACCTGTGGCGAAAGATGCGCGCTGGTGCCGACCGCGCCACTGAGTTTGCCGACGGCGGCGACTTCGCGAACCACCACCAGTCGGCGCAAAGCGCGCGTAAACTCATCATACATCAACGCGAGCTTGAGGCCAAAGGTGGTTGGTTCGGCATGAATACCGTGGCTGCGGCCGATGCAGGGTGTGAACTTGTATTTGCGCGCCTGCCTGGCGATGGCAGTGCGGACCGTCCGCACGTCTTGAATCAAAATGTCCGCGCTTTGCACCATCTGAACCGCAAACGCAGTGTCGATGACGTCGCTGCTGGTCAGGCCGAAGTGGAACCAGCGGCTGGCTTTGTCATGGATTTTTTCGGCAACCGCGGTGGTGAAACCAATGACGTCGTGGTTAAGGGTCTTTTCCAATTCCTTCTGGCGAACTACGAGGCCGGGCAAATCGGCAAACCATTTCTCAGCGCCACGTTTTATCCGGGCAAAATCTGCGCGCGGTACGACGCCTTCTTTGACCAGGGCTTCACTGGCGAGGAGCTCGATTTGGAGCCAGAGCCGCAGCTTGTTTTCATCGGTCCAGATGGCCCGCATTTCCGGCCGGGAATAGCGCGTTATCATGGCGGCAGCCTAAAACGTCGAGGGTCGAGAGTCGAGAGTCGAGTGCCGGAGAAAAGCTCTGGTCCTTCGACACTCGGCACTCGACCAACTTAAGGTTTCCCCATTTTGCTGCGGGCTTTTTCCAGGATTTCGCGTTCCCGGGCCGTGAGGCTTTGAATGCCATGCGCGGAAATCTTGTCGAGGATCGGGTCGACCTCGCTTTTCACAAATTCGTCGGTGGACAATTCCTCGTCGGACTTGCCCGCCGCGGAACTCCAGAATTTGCCTTTGCCGGCGCGGGAAACGGCAAATTCCCGCGGTGCGGCACGGCGGGTGGGGAGCCGCCAGTTCGGCCATTGGCTTTGAATAAACCAACGCACATAAAACCCGCCCGTCAGGATACCGCCGAGGTGCGCGGCATTCGCGATGTTGCTGTTCGGAGTCAATATGCCCACGAATGCCACCACGAGACTGACCGCGAGCAACATTTTGCCGGTCATGGAAACGGGAATGAAATAGAGCAACAGGGTGAATCGTTCCGTCCAATGCAGGAGGGCAAAGGCCGCGATCAGACCGGACGCGCCCGCCGAGGCCCCGACGACGGCACTATCGAAGGACGGCAACCAGTGCGCAAACAGCATTTGCAGGAGGCCGCCTAGAATTCCACTCGAGAAATAAAGTGTCAGAAAATGGCGGTGACCCAGCGCGGCTTCCACGGGGCGGCCGAAGAAATAGATGGCCAGCGAATTAAAAAGAATGTGCATCCAGCCGGCGTGCATGAATTGAAACGTCAGCAGTTGCCAGACATAACCGTGTTTCAGGCCGGCCAGGCTCAACGCAAAGTAGGTATCCTGGATTTCAGAACCGCGCGGGGAATTTGACGCCAGCAATTGCACGACAAAGACCGCCGCATTAATCATCAGCAGCGCCACGGTAAAGGAGAGGCGCGGCCGAAAATCATCCGGCTGCCGCATATAATCGCGATCTTCAAGCATAACAATGAAGGAACCTAATCACCGGAAAAATCATGTTCAACGGCGATCTTCCGGCAGGTTTTCGACAATGCAGCCGTCCATGAGTTCAAAAACACGTCGCGCATGCGCGGCCACCTTGGTGTCGTGCGTGGCAATGATGAGGGTCGTTTGCCGTTCGGTATGCAGTTTTTTGAGCAATTCAATGATTTCTCCGCCCGTGTGCGAATCCAGATTGCCGGTCGGTTCGTCGGCCAGTATCAGCTCCGGTTCGTTGATGAGGGCCCGGGCGATGGCCACGCGCTGTTGTTCGCCGCCGGAGAGCTCAAATGGCTTGTGTTCCACCCGATCACCCAGGCCGACACGGGCGAGTAATTCACGTCCGCGTGCTTCGGCTTGAGCGGCCGGGACCCGGGCGACCCGGGCCGGCAGACAAACATTTTCCAGCGCGTCCAGTTCCGGCAACAAGTGGTAGGCCTGGAAAATAAAGCCCACGCGGCGATTGCGGAAGTCGGTCAGTTTCTGTTCCGAAAACTCGGCGACGTTCTGCCCGTCAAAGTGGATTTCACCCCCGTTCGGCGAATCCAATCCGCCGATCAAATGCAGCAACGTGCTTTTACCGGCACCAGAAGCGCCGCGCAGGGCGAGGAACTCACCACGCGGAACCTCCAGGTTGACCCCACGCAGTACGTCCAGGGTACGCCGGCCCAGGGTGTACGACTTGGTCAGTGCGCGAGTGGAAAGCAGAGGCTCGGCCATAATATTTATGATCTACGATTTAGGATTGATGATTTAAAAAAGCGGCGATTACCCTAAAAAAATCGTAAATCGTAAATCGTAAATCAAAAATATCATTCATAGCGCAGTGCCTCCACGGGTTTCAGACGGCTGGCGCGCCACGCCGGCAGGATGCCTCCCAGAATGCAGATAATAAATGAGCTCCCGCAAATCAGCAGAATGTCGCGGGCGTCAATGATCGCCGGGAATTCACTGAACCCATAGATCCTGGCGGGAAAAAGTTCCCAGCCGGTCAACCAGTTCATGAGATGCAGGAATTCATTGCGATAGGTCAATGCGAGAATGCCGAGGCCGTAACCCGCCAGCACCCCCAACACGCCGATGATGGCGCTTTGCGCAAGAAACACGCCGGAGACTTGCAGATGGGTGGCTCCGAGCGCCTTCAACATTCCGATTTCACGCGTCTTCTGAACCACGAACGTGATCTGTGCGCTCAGGATGCAGAGGGCCGCCACAATCACGATGAAGAACAAGAGGTAAAACATCACATTCTTTTCGACGGCTACCGCACCCAGGAGGGCGGAGTTTTCCTGCATCCAGGTGGTAATGGTGTAGCCGGGTCCCAGCACCCCCGCCAGTTCATGGCTGACTAACACTGCCTGATACGGATCGTGCAACATCACCATCAATCCATGGACATTGTCGCCGAGGTCGTAAAGCTCCTGCGCATTATCCAGGGAAGTGACGGCGACGGAATAGTTGTAATCATAATAACCCACGTCGAAAATACCGGACACCGTGTAGTCGTCCGGCAACACGGCTTCCTCGTTCGCTTTGCCCTGATGTTCCTTCATTTTCTTCAGCTCGTTCGGCGAATAAATCGACACGCGGTCGCCCACGGCCACATTCAAACTTTGGGCCAGTGCGCTGCCGAGGATCAGACCACGCCGGCTTAAGTCGAATTTCCCCGCAATGATGCTTTGGGGCAGCACGCTGACCGAATTTTCCAGGGCGGGATCTGCACCCCGAACGTAGGGCACGGCAAAGAAAGGCTGTTCATTCCCGACCGGTTCCGTTTCCATGAGCACCGGGCCCAGGACATAGGGCGCCACGCCCGCCACGCTCTTGTTGGCGGCGACTAGTTTCATCACCGCGTCATAATGTTCCATCGTCTGACCGCCGGCGACGACCCGCAGGTGGGCGTTGAAGCCGAGGATTTTTGCCCGCAAATCGCGGTCGAATCCGCTCATGACACTGATAACAATGATGAGCACGGCCACGCCCAGGGCGACGCCAATGATGGAGATGAGGGTGATGATGGAGACGAACGTCCGTTTGGGGCGCAAATAACGCAGCGCGAGGAGCAGTTCAAACGGCAGACGAGACATGTTGGAGCAAGCCTAAAATTGCTTCCACACACAGTCAATTTGAATTGGTGGCGTTCCCATCATAAAGAGCGACTCGGGATTCTCCGGGCGGCCGTAAACCTCATCGGACCGGTCTCAGCGCACGTCGGCTCCCCGAACCGCATCATTCTTCGCCTCATCCCGGTTAACGGCCCCTGGAGTAATTCAAGTAATCCCGTAGCCGCGAACGTTAGTTCGCGCCATATCATTCTGCTTTATTTGGTTAGCGCCGACTGACGGCGGCGGCTACACATTTTTTGAAAACGCTCTTAAAAAACACCAAGGGCTTGTAGCCGTCCGGCGCTGCGGGATGTATTCGAGGAATCGCCTGAAAACACGGGTGTTATCTCCGCCGATTCACATCGGCGGCTCCTTTGTTAACGGACTGTTAACGGAACGGATTCAGCGAGCGCCTGGATTTTGAAATAAATGGATTTTGCTTTTGCGCCGCCAATCGTGGAAGGAAAAGCAGGCTGACAAACAGATAGATCCAGCCCATGACAAAATGTGCGGCGAACACGAAGATAAAGGGAATCAGATTCAAGAAACCGACGCCATAAAGGAAAATGGCCGCCACCATCAGCCAGGCGCCCGGGATCAAGGCCGCGCCCGCCAGCCGCCAGCTTTGACGGAAATTCAAGGACCGATTGGCGAAAAAGCCGAGTAACCAGAGCGGCAGGAAATAAAGGGTCGCCAGCAACCACCAGCTTAGCAGAAGACCAAGCGTCACCGCTGCTCCGGCCAAAATAAGAAATTCCATAGCCCAGGCGCCCCAGAGCGGCTCCAGTGAGTTGCGGTTGAAAGCGATGACATAGTCGGAGGGATAAATCCATTCCTGGTACCCCAACAACGAATAAACCCGGACAGTTTTGTTGCCGAACTCGACCTGCACATCGGCGGATGGGCTGAATTGACCCGAGTGGTCCAGATCCACGTCCAATGCCAGGAAGCGGCCCCGGGCGAGCAGCTCCGGCGAACGGCCTTGCCACTCCAGTTTACCCGAGCGGATTCCACCGGCAACCGGCAATGTTTGAACGGCGGTGTTTATGACCGGGAAGCAATTGTTGTTGATGAACCAAACGACCACACCGGCCGCCGACAAGGCCACGATGAATTGGGCCAGCAGGAGCCACCCGAACCCTGCGCCGGCGAAGGTGGCAACGCCGCGGGGGGTAAACGGTTCCCACGCGATGATGGGTCTGGCCGGTGCACTCATCGCGCGCAGATTACCCCAATTGAAGAATGGTTAAAACGTTGAAGTGTTTAGGTGCTCCGCGAGCGCCGGCAGCTGCCGGTGGTCGAGTTTCACCCGGCTGACATTCGCCGGCCGGAAACGGCACGGCCAACCCCGGCCGAGGTCAATCAAACCTTTTCTCCCGAAGGCTCCGCCGAAGGGGGCGGCGGATTTTGCCCCGGCGGCGGCGCGTGAACGACCGGGATGGGATAACGTAATTTCATCACGTCATCCACGAGCACCTCGACAAAATACGTGCCGGCGGTTTTGAATTCCAGCTGGCCGAAAACCATGACGTTGGTGGCGTGCAAGGCCGCATCTTTCAGCTCGAATTTCATTTCTCCCTTCCGCAGGACGGTCGTCTGGTCAGGGGCGATGAACTTGATGCTTTCAATGAATTGGCCGATGCCGGCGGTCCAGCGGTTGAAGACACAAAGCCGCCCGGCCACAACCGGGATTTGCGGTACGCGCAGAAAATTGATGACGCCAATGAGAAAAAAATTGCCGGAAGTTTCCTGACGGACATCTTCGCACACCAGTGAGCATTGCAGGTCAGGTAGAATTCGAGTGGGTTGCATATTGTGATTTGTTATAGTGGTGCTCCAGGAGTGCCGCAGCTTCTAATTTTAATCCGACAGTCGCGGGACGCCTCTATAAAGACATTTCCGCCGCCCGCACAGTGTTTGACATCAACAGGGCGATGGTCATTGGCCCGACCCCGCCGGGATTGGGTGTGATCTTTCCGGCGACGGATTGTACCCCCGCAAAATCCACGTCGCCCACCAGCCGGGAACCGTTTTTGGCGTTGGGGTCGCTGATGCGGTTTACTCCCACGTCAATCACCGTGGCGCCGGGCTTCACCATGTCGGCCTTTACAAATTCGGCAACGCCCATGGCGGCAATCAGAATGTCCGCCCGGCGGCAATGCGCCGCGATGTCGCGTGTGGCGGAATGACAGATCGTCACCGTCGCGTTCGCATTTTTGTCTTTCTGACAGAGCATCGCGGCCATCGGTTTGCCGACAATGTTGCCCCGGCCCAGAATCACCACCTCCGCGCCGCTGATTTTCACCTGTGACCGGACCAGCAGTTCCCGGATACCCGCCGGCGTACAGGGCTGGAAACCGAGGGGATCGCCCAACATCAGTTTGCCGACGTTGACCGGATGAAATCCATCCACGTCCTTTTGCGGCGACACGGTCGAATAAACCACGGATTCCTGGATTTGTTTGGGCAGGGGCGCCTGGACGAGGATTCCGTGCAGGCGCGAATCGGCATTCAATTTGCCCAACAGCACTAGCAAATCGCCTTCACTGGTTTGTTCGGGCAGGACGTGCGTTTCGGAAAAGATTCCAAGTTCGGCGCAGGCTTTCTCCTTGCGTCCGACGTAAACCCTGGACGCAGGGTCCTCCCCCACGCGCACAAACGCGAGGCCGGGCACAATTCCACGCGCTTTTAACGCGGCGATGCGCCCGGCCAGTTCGCGCTGAATTTGCGCGGCGATTGCTCGACCATCAATGATGGCTGCCACGTTGTCGGGGACTGCTGAGGTCAACGTGTTTGATAGCATTGGTGGAAACCACCTGGATGCTCTGGATGGCAATGATCGGGCTGCTGGGCCATCGCTGGTCCACGCCTTCCACACCGGTGACAATGATTTTCATATTGATGTAATGCCTCAAGTCGAGGTCCGGCGCGGTCGTGTAAAGATAGTCAATCGTCTGAAACGTGTCCGGGTCGTACAGCATATACTTGGTCGGCGCTTCAATGCTCGTGACCGGCCCCACCACACCTTCATGCGACACCACGCGGTCCGTCGGGGGCGGTTGGGCGACCGGCTGGGCCGGCGGTGGTTGCGCGGCCACGGTTGTGGGTGTCGGCTGTGGCTGCGGCGCGGGAGCGGCCTGCTTCAGATACATGGCCGCCACAAACGCATAGGCATTGGGCGGCGGCTCGATTTCCATCCACTCGCCCTTGGTCCGGATTACAGTTACCTGCGTGCCGTGTTCAATGGTTCCCATTACACTGTAATTTTCACCCGGCCCGCCACGCAGATTTAAATGTTTTGACGCAACCGTATGGTTTGCCTTGTCAACGTACTTGGCAAAAACCCAGAGATGTTCGCTCGATGGAAATGTGATTTGGGCCCATTGCGCCGGTTCGTTGGCCATGTGTTTCTCCAAATTGATCTGGGATATGACCGTCACCGTGTCGCCTTGTTTGAGGTGGGCCACCACTTCACCCTTAAGTCCGGCCTGGCCGCGGGCGGTGAGGATATTGACGTCGACCTGGGCCGGGCCCGGAACCAGCGTGACGGTGGGTTCGGAAATCGGCAGCACATTGGCAGTGGCGTGATGTTTATGTTTGACCGGCTTGGGTGTTTGGGCCGGTGCCGCCTCGGCGGGCGGGGGAGTGGCCGGCGCAGATGCAGCGGCGCCCGTGTTCGGGTTGTTCTGCGCGATCGCGCTTGTTGCGAGCATCACGCCTACCATCAACCAGCTATTCGTTTTCATATTTCTGCAAGTAAAGTTTTAATCTCGGTTTCTGTCAATGCCCGCCAACGGCCGGGCTTCAATTCGCCTAGTTTGATTCTGCCAATTTGAATCCGCTGCAGCCGTTTTACCGCCAATCCCTGCGATTCAAACAGCCTTCGTACTTCGCGGTTTTTGCCCTCAGCCAATTCAAGCTCCACAACACTGCGCGAGCGGCTGGCTGAAATGAGTCTTGCCGCCTGCGCCCGGAGTTTCTCGCCTGCGTTCCATACGCCCCGCAAGAATCGTTCCAAAATTGCCTTATCCACACAACCTTCAACGGTTGCAACGTATTTTTTGCCAACGCCATAGCGCGGATGGGTCAGGCACAGGGCGAATTGTCCATCATTGGTCAAAAAAAGCAATCCCTCCGTATTAAAATCCAGACGGCCTACGGAGTGAAGATTTTGCCATTCCTTGGGCAATAAATCATAAATGGTCGGCCGACCCGGTTCATCCCGCCGTGAACAAATGCAACCGGCCGGCTTGTGCAACGCCACATAGAGTTTCCGCCGGACCCGGAGCGGCTTGCCGTCCAGGGTCACCACGTCCCGGTCGGGGTCCACCTTGCTGCCCAGCATCCGGACCGCCTGGCCGTTCACCTGGACGCGACCGGCCAGAATGATTTGTTCGGCCGCGCGGCGGGAAGCCACACCCGCTTCCGCCAGAAATTTTTGCAGACGAACCGCCGTTGACATGTGACAAGGGACAGGTGACAAGAGCGGACTTCATGTCACGCGTCACTTGTCACTCGTCACGTTTTTAAAGACCCGGTTTGGTTTTGCGGAGACCGGTAATGCGGTCGCCGTCCTTCCACTGGCCGCGTTTTTTGAGGAGCTCGACGCGCTCGAAGCGCTTGAGCACATTGCGCTTGCCGCCCAATACGGTCGCCGCGCGCAGACTGCGATGCTGTGACATAATTCTTTTTGGTTAAATCGTCGTTAAAAAATGAGGCGCCAGTTTAACAGGTTGAATCGTTCCCGCAATGATGAAATTTTAACCGTTCCAGCGTTTGCCGGCGCCATCCCTGTCGGCAAATATCCGAGCGGGAACGGACGGAAATCTTACACGTCAGGCAACCGCTGTAATTCCATGAGCAATCGCTCCGGGTGGACCGGCTTGTGCAGCACCGGCGATTTTACCTGGCTCAGGAATGAATGATATTTAGGGTCGTCCGCCGCGCCCGTTAAAAAGATGAAACGGCGGCAGAGATACGGTTTCACCCGCTCAATCGTACTGTAAAACAGGTCACCTTCCAGTTCCGGCATCCGGAGGTCACAGATGATGGCGTCCACGTCCCGGCTGAGGATTTTTTCCAGGGCCACTTTGCCGTTGGCCGCGATATTGACTTCGTAATTGAACGTTTCGAGGAGGTGTTGATAGATCGACGACAGCTCAAGGTCGTCGTCCACGATCAGCACGCATTTTTTGTGCGACGCGGGTTGCCTGTCTACGGCGGTTGACATCGGTGCTTTGGGTTGCATCGCCCGGTACGCCCCGATTTTCCATCCCCGCGTTTGCCGGGCAATCGCCGGTACGTTCTGTGCGTGGCCGGCGATGTCAGGGCGATTATCGCACAACCGGCGAAAAGGGACAAGCGTCCGAATTCCGGCAGGGCGCGTCACTCCGTGCGCGCCGTTTTTGGATTTGCGGCGGGCAGAGGAATGCCCGCCCTACCTGTCAGTGTCACGATTTCCCCGCCAACGCCTGTTCGCGTTCCAGCAGCGTCGGATGCGAATAATAAAATCCGCTGTAAAGCGGATGCGGCGTGAGGTTGCTCAGGTTTTTCTCGTTCAGCTTCCGCAACGCGCCGATCAGCGATTGCGCCTCGTTCATCACCCGCGCGGCGAAGGCGTCGGCCTGGTATTCGTAGCGTCGCGACCACCAGTGCGTCAGCGGCGAAAACCAGAACGTCACCGTGCCCGCCAGCAGCCCGAACAGCAGCAGCGCCGGCGCGACGTTGCCCGGCTCGAAATCGAACGCGCGATAAAACCATTCCTGTCGGGCCAGCACGGAGATGAGATAAAAACCAACCAGCGAACTGATCGCCGAAAACACCAGCATCTTGGGGATGTGCTTTTTCTTGTAATGCCCGATTTCATGCGCCAGCACCGCTTCCAGTTCCGGTTCGGTCAATTGCTGGATGAGCGTGTCGAACAGCACGATTTTCCGGAACCGGCCGAACCCGGTGAAGAACGCGTTCGAATGCCGCGAGCGTTTGCTGCCGTCCATCACCTGGATGCTTTGCGCGACGGAACCGTGTCCGCTCGGCCAGCGCCAGCAGCCGCTCGCGCAGGCTGCCTTCCGGCAGCGGCGTGAATTTGTTGAACAACGGCATGATCAACACCGGCGCGAGCACGAGCATCAGCGAATTGAAACGCCAGCAATGCGCGCCCCACGCCCACAACCACCACCGCGCGCCCGTCCATTCGACAATCTTCAGAATCAGCACCAGCAGCGGATAGCCGAGCACAACCGCCAGCAGCAAGTCCTTTCAACCGATCCATCCACCAGAGTCTTCGGCGTCGTCGTGTTGAACCCGAATTTTTCCTCCAGACGGAATTGCGCATGCCACTCGAAGCGGCAGACCCGGCAGCGACATGCGCCAAACCGACCGCAAACAAAAACGCCGCCATCGCCCAGGCCGAGTGGCCCAGACTGTTGGACAAAGAATAAACGCCCACGGCAGAACGCCACTGAACAAAAAGATGATCAAAACGGCCACGTTATAACCATCTTCCGCTTCGGCGAACTTGCTTTTGGCCAGCGTGTATTCAACGGACTTTTTGTAGGTTGGCTCGTCAATGATTCCGCGAAAGGCCGGCGGGATTTCGTTCGCGTGCGCGAGCACATGGCGACGATTCAGGCGCGACAACCAGAGTCCCGCCGCCAGCCGGGCGAGGATCAGGCCCAAAGTTATCCCAACGACAATGTTCACAAATTTCAATCCATCAGACTTGCGGCTGATCGTAAATGATTAATTTGGCTGTTTCCTTCTTCGCAAAGTTTCGCCGCGCCGAGTCGGCGCGATAAGTTGCCAATGTGGAATTCGGAATGCGGGTGCCGTCCGCTTCGGCGTAGCGGCTTTCGGCAGAGAGCCGCAAACAGATCATAGTAATGGCGGCGCTCTGCCGACACGCCGCTACGACGGCAATGCGTCCTCCGCTGTTCTCCATGTAAATTTTCCAGAATGATTCCCAGAAATCTTGCGTCCAACGGATGCAGAAAAGGATAGCCCGGCACGATCGCGCCGAGATGCGGCCATTCGCGCGGATGATGTCACCAGTTTCTTGCGACACGGATTGTCGAGGAGGTAAAAGCAGGATTTTTCAAACGCGCCGCGCATCCGATCTTTTTCCCGCAGCACGCTGTCGTGCGATTGTTTTTGCAATTTAAATTCCACGCCGGTCGGCGAGCGCCGCGCCAGTTCCGCGGCCAGATGTTTGCGCAGGAATTTCATCGCATTGCGCTGGTCGCTGTCCACGCGCAATCCCATCCAGAGCAGGTGCAGATGGTCGGGCATGAGAACATAGACGCGGACAGAACAGGCCTTCGCGCGCGGCGGCGTGAAGCAGCAGCTCGCGAAAATGCGAATGAAACTTTTCGTTCAGCCAGCCCGTGGCGCGGCGTTCCAGAGTGATGGTCCACTGCACCACAGCGAACCCGCGATAAAATTCCGGCGCGAGGCGCGGCAGATGATGCCATTCCGGCTGCGGCGTGAGCATAGGCGGGTTTCATATGGAATAACGTAGCGGCTTTCGGCAGAAAGCCGCAAACAAATTTAGTATAGCGGCGCTCTGCCGAGACGCCGTACTCCAAGCTACCACTTCAATTCCTGCAACCGGCGGGCGACTTCCTCGGCGTTGGCGCGGCTGTTGAAGGCGCTGATGCGGAAATAACCTTCGCCTTTTGAACCAAACCCGCTGCCCGGCGTGATGACCACGTTGGCTTCGTTCAGAATTTTGTCGAATGCCTGCCAGCTCGTAACGCCTTTCGGCGCCTTCACCCAGATGTAAGGCGCGTTCAACCCGCCGAACACCTTCAGCCCGGCCTTTTTCGCGCCTTCGCGCAAAACCTTTGCGTTGCCCAGATAGTGTTCGATGAGCGCCCGCACCTGCGCCTTGCCATCCGGCGAGTACAACGC
This sequence comes from uncultured Verrucomicrobiae bacterium, assembly GCA_963708525.1. Classification (GTDB taxonomy): domain Bacteria; phylum Verrucomicrobiota; class Verrucomicrobiia; order Limisphaerales; family UBA11358; genus UBA11358. The sequence continues at coordinate 103,680 of CAVPTH010000003.1, forward strand.
CTCCGCGCCGCGTTGCACGATGTAACTTACGCCGTTGAATTTCGTCGTCGTCCGCCGCAGCCAGAGCGGATGCAGCGGCTCGAACTCGCCGTTCTTGGTCTGCGCGTTCAGCGACTTGGGCACCACGGTGAACGCGCAGCGCACGCCGGTGAATCCGCCGTTCTTGGAACAACTGCGAAATTCGATGGCGCAATCGCGCGCACCGGGGATTTCGTAGATCGAATGCGGCAATGCCGGGTCAGTGATGTACGCCTCGTACGCTGCGTCGAACAGGATGATGGCCTTGTGTTCCAGCGCGTATTTCACCCATGCCTCGAGCTGCGGACGATTCGCCGCCGCACCGGTCGGGTTGTTCGGCGAACAAAGATAAACAATATCCACCTGCCGCTTCGGCGGATCGGGAATGAAACCATTGCTCGGCCGGCACGGCAGGTAAACCAGCTTCGCGTAAGCACCGGCTTCATTGGCCTCGCCGGTGTGTCCGGCCATCACGTTCGTGTCCACGTACACCGGATAAACCGGGTCGCTGATGGCGATTTTATTTTTGTGACCAAAGATATCGAGGATGTTGCCGGTGTCGCATTTCGTGCCGTCGCTGACAAAGATTTCATCGTCGGCCACGTCGCAGCCGTGGTCGCGGAAATCATTTTGCGCGATGGCGGCGCGTAACCATTCGTAGCCCTGTTCCGGGCCGTAACCATGGAATGTCTCGCGCACGGCCATTTCGTCCACCGCCTTGTGCATGGCGGCGATGGCAGCGGCTGGCAACGGTTCGGTCACGTCGCCGATGCCGCAACGGATGAGGCGCTGAGCGGCCTCGGGATTCGCGTCGCAAAAAGCCTTTACCCGCCGGCCGATTTCCGGAAACAGATAACCGGCTTTGAGTTTGAGATAATTGTCGTTTAATTGGGCCATGGATGTTGTCTTGTTGGAAAATCCAAAGCGCGGAATCTACGGCAACGAACGGGCGAGGCAAGCCGACGAAAATCTGGTAGTGCCTTAATTTGGTTTAATGAGCCGCTAAAGGAGCGTATGATCATACATGACCCGCCATATCAGAAGATCAATAAGACTACGACAGGACCAAAGATTGAAATCAAATGATGATTCTGGTTCTCTTTTCAAGTTTCTAGTACAGAAATGCATGAGTCCATTTGTTCATTTGTTCCTTTTTGAATCCGCCATGATTGAAGCTCTGTCTTTATGGAAAATTTTGCGCATCAGTCGGGTTGCCAGCAACAGGATATGGATGACCAGCCATCCAATCGCTGCGTAAAGACACAATCCGGCGAAGATCACGCCCAATCCGACAAACCAGTGGCCAAGCAATTCCCAATCGCTCTCCCAAATCGACGCTATCGTGACAATTAGAGTCAGCACAACGACGCTGCCAACCAAAAATCGGTAAACAGCGTTTTGATATCTAGGGTCTTCATCCCACATAAAAACTAGATAATGCCTGGCTCTTCAAACCTGAGCCACGATCGCCTTAAAATCAAGTCGGAGGCTAATAGGCTTTTTCTACCGGCGGCGGTGTGCGCCTTACTTCCGGTAAATCCGCTTGCAGGCTTTCTTGTAAATATGCGGATGCAGCACGCCGACGAAGGGCAAATTGCGGTAGCGCTCGGCGAAATCCAATCCGTAGCCGACGACAAATTCGTCCGGCACAGAAAATCCGACGTAATCGGCCTCGATGGCTTCGACGCGGCGCGCCGGTTTGTCGAGCAGCACACAGATTTTGATCCGGCGCGGTTTCAGCGCGCGGAGTTTGGGCAGCACGCGGTTCAGGGTCTGGCCCGTGTCAAGGATGTCATCCACCAGCAGCATGTCGCGTCCACGAACGTCCAGCCGCAGTTCCTTGGTGAAGATCAATTCGCCCGGTTTTATGCCTTCGCCGTAACTGGAGACGCCCAGAAAATCGAGCCGCAGCGGCAGGCTCAAATGCCGTAGCAAATCGGCCAGAAACATCACGGTGCCGTTGAGGAGCGAGATGACGACCGTTTCGCGCCCGCGAAAGTCGCGCTCGATTTCCCGTGCCAGGGTGCGGACGCGGTGCGCGAGCTGTGCTTCGGTAATAAGCACGCTTGCCACTTCCTTGCGCCAACGCGGCGGAACCTGGTTGGAACGGGGGTGGGCCATCCGGTCGAATTGTGAAACCGCCCGCGCCGATTGCGAGTATTTTTTACGGCGAGTTTTTCACCGCGGCCACCATTTGCCGGACGAGCCAGTCGGTCTCGGGTTTGCTGCCGAGACTTTTGGCTGCCGTGAAGTAACGTCCGTCGCGCGTCCGGATTTTCAAATCGTAATAAGCCGTGTGACCGGCGGAGCTGCCGACATCGGTCGCGATACTGGTCACCTCGGCAACCTTGAGCGTTTGTTGTTTCTTAAAGCCAAGCCACGCAGTTTCAATCAGCACCTGTGACGGCGTTGCGACCACGCGGCTGCGCCGGAACCAGAGATCGAACGTGAACACGAGCATCAGCAAATCGATTGCGCCAAAGATCAGCGGGAAAATGAAGGGCGCGTGTTTCCAAAAGAGAAACACGATGACGGCGGTCCAGATGACGAGGAACGCAGTCGCACCACCCGCGAAGGTGGGATTGCGCCCGGCAGGAAAGACGAATTCCTTCCCGCCATCGGCCAAATCATTGACCACGACGTGTGAATGAATTTGCTGCCGGATTTCGTCCAGCGACATCTGGTATTGCGCGGTCGGATCGTCGCCGGGCGCCGGCGCGTCGGGCAATTTGAACACCGGCACTTCAAAAGTGGCGTGGTAATTCGGTCCGCGCACCTTGGCCGAGGCTTCCAGCCGCCAGTGAATTCCGTCGCCCGGTGACGTCGTTGCTTCCGGCTGGTCAGCAGGCAACTTGAAATAAACCGGGATGCCAGTGGCGTTCATATCGGTTTGCGGCAAATCGGGCCGCAGCCATTTTTCGTCCTGCCAGAGAATTTTTTCGGTGGTACTCCGGCTGTTGCCCGTACCGCTCGTGGTGCGTCGAAAGCAGCTCAACCGCAGGTGCAGGCCATGTTCGGGTTGCAGGCGCGCCGGCACCTGGATCATCCCTTCCAGCGTGCCGCCGAGGGTGCCGGGCATGGCCGCCATTTCAAAAAAAGACTGGCCGAACCGCCGCCAGGCGAGCGTGGTATTGACGGCAAAAACCAGCACGGCCAGGCCGACCACAGGAAATATCAGGGCGATGAGCGCCGCGTGGTTGCCGCGATGCCATTCCGGCGGGACGACCACGAGGGTGATGACGGCGGAAAAGCCCAGCCAGAAAATCACGAAAATCCACAGCAAAACAACGGATTTGCGCGCGCCGGAGGTGATGCGTCCGGTCGTCCAGTCCTTCCGTTTAAGCCAGGGTTTTTCCGAAGTTTCCGGCGTGGACGATTTGAGGCCGGAGGTTTTCAACGCCATTTTCTTGGCGTTGATGCCGAAGATGAGCGCCACGAACCCGATGCAGGCGGCGACAAAGCTAAGGATGGTGATGGCCCTTTGCTTCGGTATTCCACCGAAAAGATCGTGTACGAACATGACCAGGGCTGCCAGTCCCAGTAACGCAAACGGCAGCGCCAGGAGCATAACCCGGTTGCGCTCGGCTTTGGGGTCCGACGGCGCGGACGGTTCGTCTTTGAAAATCCAGCCCATGCGTTTTTAAGGTGTCAGGTGTCAGGTGACAAATGACAGGAAAGGCCACCGCAGACGCGTTCTCTTGTCACTTGTCACTTGCCACGTGTCACTTTTTCTAAATGTGTTTGTTGTCGCTTTCGTCTTTGACCATATAACCGCTCTCCTGCCGTTTGAAATTCACCTCGTTCTTTTTGACATACGCGCCGAACACGTCGTCGGCGCTCAGACCGAGCACCTGGGCGAGGCTGATGAGAAAGTGGAACAGGTCCACCACTTCGACGCGCGCATTCTGGGCGTCGAACTTCTGGTACTTCGCCCACCATTTCCACGGCACGCTGTCGGTCAGTTCCGCGATTTCCTGCGTCATGGCGCGACAATAATTCAAAATCCACTTCGTCTGGTCCGCCTCGCTCATGCCGTCGGTCCGGACGCCGATGCGCTCGTTCAGGGCTTTCTGCATGCGGAACAATTCGCGGAGTTGATCAGGTTTTTCCATGGGCGGAGAATACAAACTCGGCGTGGGGTGACGAGGGAAAAATTCCTCCTCGTTCCCGTTCTCGTCCCCGGATCTTCGATGACGAGAACGAGGAGGACGACGAGGACGATCAAACCGCTGCCATTTTGCGCTTTGAACTTGGGCTGCCTCGGCCTATATAGGTCGCATGTTGCCAACATTCCTGACCGCTGGGGGCCCGGTGATCTGGCTGATTTTGATTGCCGCCGCCATAGCGCTGGTGGTTTTTATCGAGCGCGTGCTCTATTGTCACCGCTCGCAGATCAATTCCGCGGAATTCCTCAACGGAGTGCGGAACGTCCTCAAGCGCGAAAACGTGGTCGAAGCCATTTCCATCTGTGACGCCACGCCCGGCCCGGTCGCGCGGCTCGTCAAGACGGCGATTCTCAACCGCGACCGGGGCCGTGACCGTGTGCGGGAGGCGGTGGAGGAGGCGGGACTGACGGAGGTGCCGCTGCTCGAGGAACGTTTAAACCTGCTCGCCACCATCGCGCAACTGGCCCCGTTGCTGGGCCTGCTCGGCACGGTGATCGGTTTCATTCAAACGTTCATGCGGTTGCAGCAACAGGGCCTCTACGCGCACGTCTTTGGCGAGCGTTCGTTGACCGAAGGCATCTGGCAGGCGCTCATCTGTGCGGCGGCGGGCATCGCCGTGGCCATCCCCGTCCACGCCGGCTACAATTATCTGGTCAGCCGCATCAACAAAATCGTCCTGGACATGGAACGCGCCGCGGCGGAAATCGTCAACATCGTCACCGAAAACGGTGGTCCGAAGTCCCCATGAAATTCCCGCGGAATGCCCGGTTGTTGCGCAGCGCGTTGGACGTGGCGCCGTTTGCGGTGGTTTTTTTTCTGCTGATTATATTTCTGATGCTCGTCGCGTTCCTGCCCGCGCCGGGCCTGTCGTTGCACCTCCCCGCCGCCGGCGATTTGCCCGGCACGGACAACCCAACGGTGGCCGTCGCGATTGATGCCCAGGGACGCCTCTTCTTTGCGAATCAAATCGTCACCGAAAACGAGTTGAAATCAGATCTGGCGGCTGCCCTGAAGAACTCCGGCGAAACGCTCACGCTGGTGGTGCAGGCCGACAAAACCGTGACTTATGGCCAGTTGGTTCATCTGACCCTGGTCGCGCGTGATGCCGGCATTCGCGATGTCCTGCTGGCCACCCTGCCACCGGTGTCCGCTGAGTCCGGCCAGCCATAAAAACGGTTTCCGGCGAATTGAATATGCCCGACGAAACGAAACAGCGGCGCAAAGATTCATGGCCATTGAGCCGCTGGTTTTTCCTCATCGCCCTCGTCCTGGTCGCGCACCTCGCGCTGATTTTTGTTTTTGGCGCACGAAAACCGATTGCCTCGCGTCCGGTCGCGCATGTGACGCACCTGAAGCTAATGGCCGGCTCCAGCGAATGGTTGCTGCTGAACAATCCCACACTGTTCGCGCTGCCCAATAGCGAAAGTTTTGCCTGGCAAGCCTGGTTGAAGCCGACACGCGTGGGATTTCGGCCGTTGGAATGGACGGAAAAGCCACGTTTTTTGCCGCTTCCGGCTGACGCGTTGGGTGCCGTTTTCAATCAGTTCATGGAAACCAACCAGTTTACCGCCTTTAAGTTTGATTTAAAACCAGCCGCGCAATTTGCCGTGCCGCTGGTGCCGCAGGACCCGAAGTTTGCCGAGGCTACGACGTTGCGCATCGAAGGCGGCATTGCCCGGCGACCGTTGCTGACGCCGATGAAATTGCCGTCGTGGCCGGACTCGGACGTGATCGCGCCCAGCACGGTACAGGTCCTCGTCAATGCCGCGGGCGACGTGGTTTCCGCAGTGTTGTTGTCATCAAGCGGATACGCCCCCGCTGACCCGCACGCGGTCACCCCGGACCAGCGTGCGCTGGCACTGGCCCGCACTGCCCGGTTTGCGCCCGGTCCGGATTTGACCCTCGGCGAACTGATTTTCAAGTGGTGCACCATTCCACTCCCGGCAACGAACAACCCCGGTGCTTTATAGCATGTCCGCCGACTGGCTCATTGTAATCTATGTGACGCTGGCGCTGGGGGCGTTGTGTGCCTTGACGATTTATTCTGAAATGCGGCGGCGCCGGTTCTGGCCGACCCACGCCGAGGACCGCATTTTCCGCTGTGCCAACTGCGGCTATGTTTACACGGACGACCCGGACGTCGACCGCTCGCGCTGTGCCCAGTGCGGCAAACTCAACGAACCGATTGAATTTTAGCGGGTAGTCGGTAGTCAGTAGATAGTCGTTAGTAGTTGGTAGTTGATAGTTGGTAGTAAGTAGCTAGTGGTCAGTAGCTATTTGTCTTCGTGATCGCGGCCAATTGACTTCCAGTAAGAACTAAGTTGCGGCGCGAGGTTATCGACTAATGGCTTGATTTTCCTGACGTCAGTGGGTGTGAGAAGCTTTCGCTTGAAAGCCCTTCGGAGAAAGTGTTGTGTTTCATTCAACGAGCCTCGCGCAATTTTTACAAAACGCCGGTTGTCCTGGAAATCGTGGCGGCCAGTTCCTTCAGCGATATTCGCCCCGACACTGTCGGCGCACCGGACGATTTGCTTACCGACGGTATCCCGGGCAAATCCGTCCCAACGAAGAACGATGTTCCAGATTTCGTCTGCGAGTTGTTCGGACAGCTTGTAAACCCGAAGATTTTCAAAATTCGTCCTGTTCATAGTTCTTGGTTGTCCCGCATATGGAAGCTTAAGGCTGCCGATTCTTGGCCACTGGCTACTGACTACCAACTACTGACTACTCGCTACTTACTACCGACTACTTTCTACTGACTCCTGACTACTGACTAATTTCCCGTCTTTAGTTCAACCACATCATGCGGAGCCGCTTCCCGCATCCCGGCGGGGCTGACCCGGATGTACCGCGCTTTGTCCCGGAGTTGCGCCAGGTTCGCCGCGCCCAGATAACCCATGCCGCTCTGGATGCCGCCGATCAGCTGCGCGAGCACACGGTCCACTGAACCGCAGGCTTCCTTGAGCGCCTCGACGCCTTCGGGTGCGACCTTCTGCGTCGGGTTGGGCAGATGACCATACCGCGCCGCCGAGCCGGCTTTCATCGCGGCAATACTGCCCATGCCGCGGTATTGCTTGTAATATTTGCCGCCGATTTCGATGACCTCGCCCGGCGCTTCGTTGCAGCCGGCAAAAATCCCGCCGCAAATCACCGCCTGCGAAAGCGTCAACGCCTTCACAATATCACCGGATTTGGTAATGCCACCGTCGGCCAGGATGGAAACCTTTTTCTTCGCCGCCCCGCGCGTGCTGACGTAAAGGGCGGTCATCTGGGGAATACCGACGCCGGCCACAATCCGCGTGGTGCAAATCGAACCCGGTCCCTGGCCGACCTTGATGGCGTTGGCGCCGCAATCCGCGAGGAATTCCACGCCGGCTGCGCTGGTGACGTTGCCGGCGATCAGGGGCAGTTTCGGGAAGGCATCGCGCAGAACTTTCACGGTGTCGCCCACGCCTTTGCTGTGGCCGTGAGCGGTTGAAACAGCCACTACGTCTGCACCGCGTTCGACGAGTCCTCCCACATGATTAAGGATGCGGTCCCGGTCCAGTTCACCGAAGGCGTTGCGCGTGGCCGAAACCGCGGCGCCGCAGATGAGATGAAAATGGGCGTCCCGCGCCGGCTTGAACTGCGCGTTGCGTTCCTGCGTGATACGCTCCACGTCGCTCATCGTGATCAACCCTTGCAACCGGTCGTTCTCGTCCACCACCAGCAATTTGTGGATGCCGATGTGTTCGGTGAAAAATTTGTCCGCGCGGGCGATGGGGTCCTTGCCCAATTCCTTGTTCTTGATGGTATGGACCTGGGCGCGCGGCGTCAGCGCCTCGGAAACCTTCTTTTTGGCGTAACGCGGTTTGACGACATGGCCGGAGAGCAGGCCGACCAACCGGCCTTTTTTGTCCACGACCGGGAATGTGCTGAACCCGAATTTTTTCTGCTCAATCAATGCGAGCACGTCGCCGATGAACTGGTCGGGCGAAACCTTGATGGGCTCCTGGATCAGGCCGTGGACGTGGTTTTTGACGCGGCTGACCTCGGAAAGCTGCTGGCGCTCCGGCATGTTGTAATGAATCAGGCCGAGGCCACCGTTCAACGCCATGGCTATGGCCATGCGTGATTCGGTCACCGTGTCCATGTCCGACGAAATCACCGGGATGTTCAGGTGAAGACCTTCCGCGAGCGTCGTGTCGAGCTGCGTATCGCGTGGTAGGATTTCCGAATAAAGCGTCGCCAGGGTGATATCGTCGAAGGTCAGGCCCAGTTTATTGTTCGCCGGGAAAAATTCTTCCGCCGATTGATAGAACGGATTGTCGCCGTTGTCGGATTGACGCGCTGCTGCCATGTCGGAAAATGAAGTCTGACCACCGCCTTTGGCAAGACAAAAAATTGAATTCGTCCTCGTCCTCCTCCTCGTTCTCGTAATCGGATCATTCGAGGGCGAGAACGAAGAGCGACCACGATTACGAATAGGTTTCCTTTTTGCCCGGAAATGTGCCTGTCGTGTGGCATATTTACGGATGCAAAAAGGCTGCTTACCAGCTGTTGCCGGCAATCCGGCAACCAACACCTGCAAGTTTTTTGCCGCCTCTCAATTGCTGGAACTGGCATAAGACAAAGGAGGTTGGTAAAGGTAACGAATACCTTACGCCAACACTGGCGTAAGAGAAATGCCTTGAAGAAGATTCGTTCAACGGATGATTCCGACGACGATATCAGGGCGAACGAAAGCGGTAAAAGCGGCTGGCATCGTTCATCCACTGCGGGTCGCTGAAATAGGCCGTGCCGTTTGTGCCGACAATCGTATTCAGCGTGTTGGTAGATACGGGCAACCAGATGGGATTGTCTAAACTCGTGGCCGCTAGCACTACAATTACCAAATTGCTGCTCCCGGCAATGGTGAACCCGAAGCCATTCGTCCCCACGCCAAAGCTGGGGTTGCCTGTTTGCGCCTGCGGATTCCACAATACGGTTGGCCAGAAAGCGCCCAGCATCGGCCCCCAACCCGTCGTTCCCGGGAGATAATAAGCAATCGCTGGCGCTCCGGTTTCGGAATTAACGTCAATCGCCGGCGCGTTGCCCATGAAATAGACGCTCTTGAGGTTGCTGCAGTTGTGAAACGTGTAGTTGACGATGTTGGTAACACCGATGCCAACGGTGACGCTGGTCAGGTTCGTACATTGAGCGAACGTGAAGTTCAGGCTGGTGATACCGTTGGGAATTGTGACCGTCGCCAAGCTTTCACAACCTTCGAAGGCACCTTGCCCCAGGCTGATGACGCTGTTGGGGATAGTGACTCTGGTCAGGTTAAAACAACCATTAAATGCATTTGCCCCGATGGTGGTAACACTGCCAGGGATAATAGCGCTGGCAATACCGCTGCTCTGAAAGGCACCCGAATCAATGTTGGTAACGCCAAACGGGATGGTGACGTTGGTCAGATTGATGCAACCCCAGAAGGCTAATCCCCCAATGTAGGTGACCTTGTTGGGCAGCGTGATACTCGTTAAGTTGGTACAGACCGCGAAGGTTTCGGATGCAATGCTGGTGAGGTTCCTGGGAACGGTGACATTGGTCAGGCTGCGGCAGCCAAAGAAACAATTCTGTCCAATATTGGTGACCCCGTCAGGCATCGTTACGCTGGCCAAGCCGGAGCATGAGGTAAACGCGCTGGCTCCAACGCTGGCCATATTGGTGCCCAAAATCACGTTGGTGATGGTGGTGTCCGAGCCAAAGGCCGTAATCCCGATGCTCGTGATGGGCAGGCCATTGGTTGTGTCCGGGACGACCACGGTCCCGCTGGATCCCGGCGTATTGGTATAACTGCTGACGTTTAGTGAGCCGTCGGCATTGGTTGTGAAAGCGAATTGAGCTCGCAGCCCGGTTGGATACCCCAATAAAAGCAAAGCGGAAATTGAGGCCAGTAAAGTTACAAACAATTTAACATTCATCTCAAAAACTCCCTTCTTTGTCGACCAAACGCCATTCTAGCAAATGTCGGACTGCAATCAATGATTATGTTTGGGTTAATATTGGCCGCCGCCATTCGTATTCCTGCAATGAAGGAATTGTCACCAGTGCTCATTTGGCGTGGGCACGATTCGCTGCCTTGCCTTTGTGGCCGGGATTCACCATGGCGAATCGTTCAAAATCACCGGCAGGCTTCTCCCGTCCTACCCATGCGCAGCGGTAACTGCGTGTGGTGACGGCTATAGGCAAACAGTTCGAGGACGAAGAACGACGACGATTACGAATAGGTTTCCTTTTTGCCCGGAAATGTGCCTGTCGTGTGGCGCATTTACGGATGCAAAAAGGCTGCTTACCAACTATGGCCAGCGAACCAGATGCAACCGATGGTCATGGCCGCCACGGCGCAGGTGCCCATCAACCCACGATAAATGTTCACGCTATTGGCTGAGTAACGGCGGGTCAGCCAGCCGATGCCCGAGGAAAATCCCGCCATGGCCAGCACGGTTCCGATGCCGAAGGCGATAAGGTAGGTAACAGCCAGTGTTCGGGAGGGCAGGGCCAGCATGGGCAGGATGCCCAGGATATGCGAGCTGCCGGCAAATCCGTGGAGCGTGCCGATGGCGAAGGCGGTGTGCGTGTGCCGGTCGTGCGCCTCCGGTTCCTTGTGGCGCGCCGGATGATGATGCACGTGCAGATGAACGTGGCGTTCGCCCTGATGTTCGTGTTCGTGCGCGTGAACATTGTGCTTCATCGCGCGGCGCAGCGCCCAGATGCCGATGCCGAAGAGCACCACGCCAACAATGCGGTCACCCCAGGACGAGAGCAAATCCACCGGCAACCGGTCGCGCAACCACAACGCCAGCAATCCCACGACCACCACGCCCGAGGAATGGCCAAGCCCCCAGCGCATGCCGGGAATCCAGGCCGCCTTCGGGCGGCGCACCGCCAGCGGTGCGATGGCCGTGAGATGGTCCGGCCCGGTCAATACGTGAATCAGGCCGGCCATCAATCCGGTGACAATGACGATCATAGAATTAGTCCGTGCAAACTGCCCGAATCTCGATTCAGAGCAAAGCAAACTTTCCCCGTCGGTTATTACTGTTTCAATATGCGATTTATGAATGGAAACAACCACACGCCGATTGACGAAAACCGGCTGTTTTCTGCTGCTTAGTCACGTCGTAATCTGGTGAAGGCCGAAGCGCAGCGAAGACAGGGGTATACGGGGAAAGCGCATTCCGTGCCTGCCGAACCGCCTCAACTGTGATGTTGTGCCAGGGCGGCGGCCAGACCGATCATAAAAAACAGGGCACCAATGCAGACTCCTATGATCAACAGAATCGTTCCGATGATGCCGCAGATTTTGCCTGCCTGGGTATTGCCGCGTCCGCTGGGGTCCATGGTGCCGGCGTTCATTTCCTTGAGGTCACCGGAACCCATGATCCAGGCCGCGATGCTGAGCGGGGCACAGATGACCAGGCCGAGGATGCCGAGGACAAGAATTAGTGTGCCGCGATGTGGTTTCATAGTGGTTCAGGGTTTAGGACCGACTTCGTTTAACTAGCAATACCTGTTCATTCCGGCAAGCTTCTTCGATAGCAGCCACAGGTTTGGGTCTCGTCCGGAGACCTCGCCTTCGATGGATGAAGTAACAATAGTGATGTTTTACATGAATATGAAATAGATTGACTAAATATTAAAACCCGCCAGAATTGAACCAGTGCTGGCAATGTTTCAGGTGAAAATGACATTATGAGCACAAAACGGAAATTCACGAAGGTCTTCTGCGGGCTTGTTCTGTTGCAGGGATTGTTGCTGAACCTGAACGCGGGGGAAAGCCAGGGCGAACAAATCCTTTTTCTTCACCTCAAAATCACGAATAGCGTAATCAGTTTGATGGAGTCCACCGCGGCAACCGGGCACCTCAAATCCACAATTGCCGCCGAAAAACCAGGTGATCTCTATCTCGAACTGACCTCGACGAACAGCGTCCCCGTCTGGACGAATGTGGTGTCCGATCCCCTGTTGCGCCGCTACGAGTACGAGGACCCTGATCATCCCGGGCAACTGAAGGTAAAGGAAGTAAAATTGGACCAGGCCGAGTTTATGGTCCGCGTTCCCGGACGAAAAGAGGCCACGCACCTGAACATTTACCGCCGGGACGAACCGGCGGCGGGATCGGCGGCGGCTTTAACCCAAACCAGGATGCTTTTGGGTGCCTTTGAATTGCACGTTCCGGAGGCTGTTCAATGAAATCAGTTCGACTGCTGTCCGGTTGTGTCGGCCTGTTGCTCTTATCTTCGGTACGAGTATTTCCGCAGGCGACCATAACCCAGGTTCTCTCAAATGGCCTTCCTGCCAATTGTATAAACATCGTCTTCCTTTCCGAGGGGTACACGGCCGCCGAGTTGGGCCAGTTTACGAATGACGCCAAACTGCTCATGAATTACTTGCAATCCGGGCCCCCTTTTGACGCCTATCGGAATTATTTCAACGGCTTTGCCATCTCCGTTGCCTCTGTCGAATCCGGCGCCGACCACCCCTTGAGCGGGATTTACCACAATACTTATTTCAACAGCACCTATTACAGTTACGGCATTGAAAGATTGCTCACGATTCCGCCCAATGACTGGGATGGCAATTATGCCGATGGCCAGGGAAAAGTGTACGCCCTGCTGCAATCGTTCATGCCTGAGTACGACCTGGTAGCGCTCATCGTCAACGACAGCGAATACGGAGGCTCCGGTGGAGACGTGCTGATCACCTCAAGGAACGCCGATTCGCCTGAAATAGCCGCGCATGAACTGGGCCACACGTTCGCCGGGCTCGGCGATGAGTACTCGGATGCGTACCCGGGGTGGGTGCCTTATGAAATGCCCAACGTGACGCAACAAACGAATCGTGCTCTGATCAAGTGGGCCCCATGGGTTCTTGACAGCACACCGATCCCCACGCCCGATACATCTCCTTACACGTCGGTTGTCGGCCTGTTCGAGGGTGCGGAATACCAGATCAATGGCTGGTATCGTCCCCAACACCTCTGCGAAATGCGTGCCCTGGACAATCCTTACTGCAAAGTTTGTGCGGAAGCCCTGGTGAAAACAATTTACACCAAAATCCGCCCGATAACATCCAATGCTCCAGCCACCAACGCCACCACCACGCTCGCCAACTCGCAATCGGTTACCTTCAGCGTCGCGACACTCAGGCCGACCACGTTCAATTTAACCGTCCAGTGGTTTACCAATAACACCGCCTGCAGCGCCGCCACAAATTCTTCTTTCACCGTTTACGCCACCACACTGCCGTTTGGGAGTAATCAAGTGCGGGTTGAAGTCACCGATACCAATCCGGTGGTGCGCACGGATCCCGGCCAGTTGTTGAAAGACAGTCGGTCCTGGCCGGTTCAAATCCTCAGTCCGCACCTGGAGTCTCAGCGTTTGCCGGGTGGAGTTGTGCTGTCATGGACCACAAACGCGCAGGGATTTGTACTGGAATCCAAGACGAATCTGAATCCGTTGATTACCTGGCAATCCGCTGGCGCGCCGACTGTGGTCGGTGATCATTATACCTTCAACGATTCCATCGGCCCCAACGCGAAGTTTTACCGGTTGCGCAAATGAATCGGAGGGCTGGTCATCCGGTCAACGCCGCTTTCCCGTCCGGTCTGGAATTTTTTTTGGAGTTCCAGCTTCGCGTCAATCCGGGTAGCCGGCCGGATGTTTTTTGTGCCAGGCCCAGGCGGTGGTCACGATGTCTTCGAGCTTCGGGAAATTCGGTTTCCAGCCCAGTTCGCGAATGGCTTTCTCGGCGGAGGCAACCAGTTTGGGCGGGTCGCCGGGTCGCCGCGGTTTTTCCACGGCGGGGATTTTTTTGCCCGTGACCTTCTCGCACATCCGGATGACTTCCAGCACGGAATAACCGTCACCATTGCCCAGGTTGTAAAATCCGGTCTTGCCCGGCTGCAATCCCAGGATATGGGCCTGCGCGAGATCTTTGATATGGATGTAATCGCGGATGCACGTGCCATCGGGCGTCGGGTAGTCCGTACCGAAAATTTCCGCCTGTAGCAATTGCCCCAGCACCACCTGCAGTAACCGCGGGATCAAATGGGTCTCAATGCGATGATGTTCACCGAATTTCTCGCTGGCGCCGGCGGCGTTGAAATAACGGAAAGCAATGAACTCCAGGCCATGGATTTTCTGATACCACCGGAGGATCTTCTCGAACATCAACTTGGATTCACCGTAAGGATTGATGGGGCGCTGCGGTAAATCCTCTGTCATGGGTATGATATCCGGCGGTCCGTAAGTGGCGCAGGTCGAGCTGAAGACGAACTTGTTTACGCCGCATTCGACCGCGGCGTCGGCCAGCTTGAGCGCATTAACGACATTGTTGTGGAAATATTTCTTCGGATTGGTCATGGATTCGCCGACGAGCGCGTTGGCGGCGAAATGCATGATGGCGTCAGGTCCGGCGGTCCGGACGGCATTGAGGATGTCGCCATCCGCTTCCGGTTTGCCCGGGATGAATTCCGCGCGGGTGTCAACCGCCGAGCGATGACCTTCGGAGAGATTATCATAGACCGTGACCTGGTGCCCGGCATTCAGCAGTTCTTCCGTGCAGATGGACCCGATGTAGCCCGCACCGCCGGTAACAAAGACGTTCATGCGCCCACTATGGAAAGGGTATGAGCCGGTTCAAAGTCCAAAATGGAAACCGTGCGCAACGTTTCAACGCGGGTGATGAGCCATTCGCCGTCGATTTTTCGTAACAGGATTCTTATTTCCTGCACGAAGGCGTCCCGTTGATCAGAGATGTCTGCGTCCGCGGTAAGATTTACGGACGCTGATTGCCGGTCCGGGGCTACGGTTACGCGCACTTCGAGGAGCTTAACCTTCAGGCTGCCGAACGCGGAGCGGGCGGTCAAGGCGGCCTGGGTGATTTCGTTGCGACCTGAGATGATAATCTTGTCGTGTCCGGACGCTTCCACGTTGATCTCGGCATTGGTGGCAAAATAGCCTGCCAGATTTTGCGCACCGCCCAATTTGACCAGGACACCCTCACCCGGTGCAAACGAAACACATTTCGCCACCGCCTCCAAACGCTGGTGGATGATTTTCTGTGGACTGGGAAACCAAATGGTCCATAACCAGGCTCCCAACAGTGCCAGGACGACCACCCCAAAGACGCGAAAACCCATTTTCATAGAACGGCCTTGCCGACAATATGATCGCTATCGACTTTCCCTTTCACATGGAATTCCGCAGGCATCGTCCGGTTGTCGCCCACGACAAAGTATTCAGTCGGGCCAAGTTTGACCGGAGGCAGGTCCCAATCGCAATCGCGATCTTTTTCGTAGGGTTCATCCAGCGTTTGGCCGTCAATCTGCACTGTGCCGTTGACAAAGGCGACGGTTTCGCCGGGCAGGCCGATGACCCGCTTCAGGTACATCAGGCTTGGCCACATGATGCTTGGATCCGACAGACGGATACCCACGACGTCGCCGCGTTGCGGGGCGTGCCGCCAATAAGCGAGCCGGTTCACAAAATTCACCGAGCCGTTCTTACAGGTCGGCAGCATGCTGATGCCTTCCACCCGGATAGGCAGCAGGATGAAACGGGACACAACGAAGCAGGTGACAACCAGGAAAGTGAGACGCACCAGAGTGAGTTTCCAGTTGCGTCCAATCAAGAAAACCCGCACCCAACCGGGTGCAGGCGGCGACGACGAAACGCGTGTGGTTCGGTTCAGTGCCGGCATCAGTTCAAGTTTCGGCACGTTTCGTCAAACACGCAACTCAGATTTGACTCAGCGCCCGGTCTAAAGCGGCGTAAAGCTGATTCATCGTCGCTTCGGTTTCGTCGCCCATATTGGAAATGCGGAAGGTTTTCCCCTTGATTTTCCCGTAGCCACCGTCAATCAGAAACCCTTGGTCCTTAACCAGTTTTTGCAGCTTCGGCACATCCACCGCCCGGCCGCCTGACCTCGCACCGTTGTTAACACAAGTCAACGTGACGGACTCAAATCCCTTTTCCGGAAAGAGCGTGAAGTCGTGTTTCGCCGCCCAGCCGCGGGTCATTTCCGCCAGCTTCTTGTGACGCGCAAACCGGCTTTCCAATCCTTCAGCAAAGATGTCCTCCAGCTTCGATTGCAGGGCGTAAACATGACCAATGCTCGGCGTGCTGGGCGTCATGCTCTGTTCCGCATTTTTCTGGAATTCGACAAAATCGAAATAATAACCACGGTCCTTGAGGGTGGCCGCCCGGGCGAGCGCCGCCGGGGAACAGGTGAAAATGGACGTACCGGGCGGCAGTGCGAAGGCCTTTTGCGTACCCGCCAGCAACACATCGATGCCCAACGCGTCGAATTCGATCTTGGTCGCGCTCATCGAACTGACCGCGTCCACGATGAACATCACGTCCGGATATTTCTTCTTGAGCGCGGCGATTTCGGCGAGCGGGCTCATCACGCCGGTCGAAGTCTCGTTGTGAATGATGGTCACCGCGTCGAAGTGCCCGGTCGCCAGTTTTTTGTCCACCGCCTCGGCGCGGATGGGCGAACCCCAGTCCACCTGCAGTGCTTCGGCGTCCTTGCCGCAACGTTTCGAGACATCGAACCATTTGTCCGAGAACGCGCCGCACATGCAGTTGAGGACTTTTTTGGCGACGAGATTGCGGATGGCGCCCTCCATCACTCCCCAGGCGGATGAGGTGGAGATGTAAACAAGCCGCTTCGTATAAAGCAGTTGCTGGAGTTGCGGTTGCATGGCGGCATAGAGGTCTTTGAAACCCTGGCCGCGATGGCCGATCATCGGTTGGGAAAACGCCTTGAAGGTTTTTTCGCTCACTTCGACCGGCCCCGGAATGTGTAGTTTGACGTGCGCCATAAATTCTTCATGAAGTTTTTCACGACCCTGCCGACCAAAGGCAAGAACAGCTTTGCCAATTGCTTCACCTAAATTGGCAAAAGCGGGGTCAATCGCCGTTTTTGAAAACTTCGGTGCTGAAAGCGAGTGAAGTTTTGCGATTTAATCAGTCGAGCGCCGCCAAAATTTCCTTCGCTGTTTCATCGCCAGGAAACCGTTTTAGGACGAGATTCGCCCACTGCTTCGCCTTTTCAGGCTCGCCGGTTAGGGCGCTAACGATAGCTGCATTCAAAGCGAGTTCACGCCATCGTTTGGCGTTTTCGTCGTTAACAGGAAGCGTTTGTAAAATAGCGTTGGCACGGCTCATATAAATTTTGGCAGTCGTCAAATAATTTGTCCGGGCGGTATCCTTTAAGGCAACCGCCGCTATTAACAATGGCGGAACAATATTGTTTGGTTCAATTTTGCCGGCGATTCCAGCTTGGATTGCTGCTTCATCCCACTTTTCTTCTTTGGTCAAGGCCTTTGCCAGGAGTAGATGACTTCGAACAGAATTGTCATATTTCAAGCGCGACTTACAGAAAGACACGATTTCTTCTTTTGATGCACCCGATTCCAACATCGCACCGAGATAACAAATCCCACTGACTCGTTCACGCGTCGCGGTGGAAGCGCAACAGCCCGTCGGAAATCGACTGCTGCTTCCGCGTTATTTTGACATCGTCATATTTAGGACGACAATGCCGAGATTCTCCAAAGCTCCCGCGGCCGGTTTTCTTGTCAACGATCGCTAACCGAAAGGTCATTCCAGGTGGGTCATCGTACTATGAATGGACTCGCCTCGCTTTTATCCGGTGAGCATATGGGACTGTAAAGTTGTTGCTGGATCGGTTGCATACAAGCATCAACGCCCATTCGTGAATCGCGCCCATGTAATTCTCCCCCCAGCAACACGGAACCGCGTGCGCGATAACCACCCGCGCAACCCACCACGCAACTGGGAGAAACATGTGCTGTTACATCCACTTGGGCTGCGGTATCAAGCACCGCATGCTTTGGGAGCAATGCCTTGCGGATTCGCCCGTTTCACCGTTATCCTCCAGAAGATTTCCCAACTGCAATAACTGTTCAGCATTTTCAGGCTGCCGTTTCAATTCTTCTCGAAGCCCGGTAATTTCAACCGTAGGGTCGTCGTAGTTGTTGATTACCAACTCACCAACTTGAAAATGAACTCCAAAACTGAAAGTAAGTTTTATTTCTGGAAAAACCACCAGTTCACGCAACCGATCATTACCGTGTGGCGTCGTGGCGGCTTGCACGGATAGTGCAGATGCAAGAATGACTGGGACAAAAAATCCTTTCATTTTCCTTCTCCCAAATGACAAGCGGGATATTAAGCCGACAAGAGAGACTTCAACATCAAAAAATCATTTCTTCACATACCCATTTGCCCGGAACCACTCGACGGCGTCGGCAAATGCCTGTCTCGGCGGCGTCTGGGGCAGACCCAGTTCGCGGATGGCTTTGGCGGGGTTGTACCACATTTTGTCCCGGGCCATCCGCGCACCGGCCAAAGCAACTCGCGGTGGTATGCCGGTGGTGAAGGCAATTGCCTCACTGACATAAGCCGCCACCATGGCCGACCAGTAGGGGATCCGGATTTTCGGGGCCGGGAGGCCGGAGATTTCCGCCAGCACGGCCAGCGTCTCACGCAAGGTCCAATTGCCCTCCGCATGGCCCAGAATGTAGCGCTCGCCGATTCGTCCCTTTTCCGCCGCCAGAATGTGCCCGACGGCCACGTCGCGGACATGAACCCAATTCAATCCCGTGTCGACGTAGGCCGGCAGTTTGTGATTTAAAAAATCCAGGACAATCTGCCCGGTCGGCGTCGGCTTCACATCATACGGACCGATGGGCGCCGAGGGATTGACGACGATGACCGGCAATCCTTTCTGCGCAAGTTTGGCCGCCACTTCTTCCGCCTGCCATTTCGAGCGTTTGTAATGATTGGTCAATTGCGTTTCCGGGACTGCCTCGCATTCGTCCGCCGGAACGGCGTCGCCTTGCACCAGTTGCGTCAGCCCAATACACCCTACGGTGCTCGTATAGACAATCCGCTGACAACCCGCCAGGCCGGCTGCCTCGATGACGTTGCGGGTGCCTTCGACGTTGGTGGCATACATGGGGGTGTAATCGCGGAGCCACAAATAATAGCTGGCCGCGGCGTGAAAACACCAGTCGCAGCCGGCCATCTCGCGCTGTAACAGTTTCCGGTCACTGATATCGCCGGTTACGCGCTCCAACTCCAGACCGGCGAGTGGTCCCTCCGGGCTGCCCGGTCGCGATAACACTTTCACGCGATGCCCGCGCGCGAGGAGTTCGCGAACCAGATTCGACCCGATGAAGCCGGAGGCCCCGGTGACAAAACAATTCATGATTGGCAGAAACGCCGCGATTTTGTGGCGGCACGCCCCAAGAAGCCACAAAATTTTTACACGCGGCCGCTTGACTTGAAGTGATAAGTGCGAAAAAATAGAGGTAGTTGTATGCCGGTCAAAAGTAGTGCCAGAAAGAAGCCGAGCCGCGCCAATCGGCGCGATCTCGACATCAAGATTGAATTCATGGAGGGACTGCTCCGCCGCGATCCCAACTATGTGGATGCCCTGCAACTTTTGGGCGACCATTACACCCAGCGCGGACGTTACCTCGACGGTTTAAAAGTGGATGAACGCCTGGCCCGGCTCGAACCGCGCAATGCCCTCGTTTATTACAACCTCGCCTGCAGTTATTCCCTGACCGACCAGTTTGACCGCGCCGCCTTCGCGCTGGAACAGGCGTTCAACCTCGGTTACCGCGATTTCAACTGGCTGGCCAAAGACCCCGACCTTCGCAAACTCCGCCAGCAACCCGTTTACCGGGATATTCAGGCCAAAATCCGCCGGATGAAGATCAAGGTTTGTTGAAGGTGCAGGTTAAATGAGTTAAACGAGTGATTGGGTAATCCGGTATAACCAATTGCGCATTTAACCAATCACCGATTTAACGGAACAAAATGAACGTCACCGTCCGCGGACGTACCCGGCATTATCGCACCGTTACTTTCGATCCCGCCCGGAATGAGGTCCGGCTCATCGAACAGCGCCTGCTCCCTCACGAATTTAAAATTGTCGCCACGAAAAATTTCCGGGAAACCGCCGCCGCCATCCGCGACATGATCGTGCGCGGGGCCGGGGCCATCGGTGCCACGGCAGCTTATGGAATGGCCCAGGGTGCGCTGGCTTTTCGCGGGCGCAATGTGGATCGATTCATCGCCCATTTGGAAGTCGTTTACCGGGCGCTGCGCTGGGCACGGCCAACGGCGGTTGACCCGACGAATGCGCTGCATCGCACCTTGATCGAGATGTCTGTCGGCAAAACGGTCGCGGAAAAACAATCGCTCGCGCTCGCTGCCGCCGAGGAATTTGCCAATGAAAATGTGGCGCACTGCGAAGCCATCGGCCGCCACGGCGCGAAACTGATTCGGAGCGGCATGAAGATTCTCACCCATTGCAATGCCGGCTGGCTGGCGTTCGTGGATGTGGGTACGGCCACCGCGCCGATGTATGCCGCGCAGGCGCGGGGGAAAAAGTTTCACGTTTTCTGTGACGAGACGCGTCCGCGTTCCCAGGGAGCGACCCTGACCGCCTGGGAACTGGCGCAGCAGAAAGTCTCCCATGAGATCATTGCGGACAACGCGGCTGGTCATTTGATGCAACGCGGCGAGATTGACTTGGTCATTGTCGGCAGCGACCGCACGCTGGGGTGCACCGGCGAAGTCGCAAACAAAATCGGCACCTACACCAAAGCTGTCCTGGCAAAACGGCACGGAATTCCGTTTTACGTGGCCATTCCGCTTTCAACCATTGACTGGCGTTTGAAATCCGGTTCTGACATTCCCATCGAAGAGCGTGATGAGAGCGAGGTCTTGGGTGCATGGGGCGCGGTGACGAATTCAAAATTCAAAATTCAAAATTCAAAATTGAAATACATGCGCGTGGCCAATCCGACGAGTGGTGCGCGGAACCCGGGATTTGACGTGACGCCGGCGGAATTGATCACGGGCATCATCACGCCGTCGGGGATATTCAAGCCTCGGGAACTGTGGCAACGGCGAAGGCAGCTGGGTTTTGCTGGCTGAACCGGTTCCAGGCGAAACTTAAACTTGCTTCGGCTGTGAAACAAATTTAGCTTCAGAGTTTCGGGTGGCGGGGTAGCCAAGTGGTAAGGCAGGGCTCTGCAAAAGCCTCATCCGTCGGTTCGATTCCGACCCTCGCCTCCATCTAAAACGCCTGTGCATCAGGGATTTTGGAGGAAAAAGCGTCGAGTTTCAGTGAAATCTTCAGTGGCCGGACTACTCCGCCACTATTCGGGATAAATCACTGGTAACTCGCCCAGAACTCGCTAACGCGGGCCGAATCGGATGGTTCATGCTCACAACATGAATCGACAATATGAAGAATCGTTACCGGGTGTTCCGCCGTGGCTGGGGCACCTACTACTGCGAAGACCTCCTCACCAAAACAGCAAACCACCCTCAAGACCCGCAACAAGGACGAAGCGTTTCGTCTGGTCGCCGCCAAAAACGAAACCGAGGACGCAGCCCGCGTTCAGCCTGCAACTGGCGCGGGTGTATTGGAAGGCCGGCGATCCCGCCGCTGCCAAACGGACATGGCAATACGTCATGGACGAAATCCCCAAACTCAAAAAGGGCGAGACGAAGATTCGCTGGCTGACCGCCATCAAAGACAAGGCGCTGGATTCCATTCGGCGATCTGGTCGTGCTGGAAACCCAGGCCGAACATTTTTTGAAAGTGTTGGAGAACGGTTCGGTCTCCACGAACATTTATTTGCGCCGCATCCACAACTTCGCCCTGGACATGAGCTGGCTGCCGTGGCCGGTGCTGCCCAAGAAGCGCTGGCCGGCCATCAAGTTCAAGGACAAGCGCGCCATCACCCTGGCGGAACATCAGGCCATCGTCGCCCGCGAATTGAATCCCGAACGCAAGGCGTTCTACCAACTCGCATGGCATTTGGGCGCGTCGCAATCGGACATTGCGTTTCTGGAGGCGGAAAACGTTGACTGGGAAAACAACGTCATCAGTTTCGCGCGCAAAAAAACCGGCTCGCATTGCCATCATGCGTTTTGACGAGGAGGTGGCGGAAATTCTCCGGGATTTGCCCGGAAGCGGCCCGTTGTTTCCGTATCTGCGCACGGTTCGCGCCGGCGACCGGTCGACGGAATTTCACCAACGCTGCGTCGGCTTGGGCATCAAAGGTGTCTCGTTGCACAGCTATCGTTATGCCTGGGCGGAACGCGCGAAGACCGCCGGTTATCCCGAACGGTTCGCGCAGGAGGCACTGGGACAGCCAGATGGACCAGCCGGTAATTCCAGTATGCGTTTCCGTGCCATGAGCGAGGAAATCAACGGCGACAGCCGCCAAAGGCGGCGGTCACTTTTACGATGTTTTTGACGAGGGCACAAAACAGGGTGCTTTGCGCCCGGAAAGTGACCTTGGAAAAGCGCAACCGAAGCACGCCGTCGTTGAGGTGCTCTCCTGCACGAAGACGTGGCCGCATTCGGCCAGAAGGTCGACGGCAATGAAAATTGCCGGGACGGCCAAGCGTCGGTAGTGCTCGGAGACCGCGACTCGCGCTTCACTGTTATCGACACCGCACACGGCGAATGCCGCCGACATGTCCATCTCCAATGCCAGGCGTCTCTCGAATGAGAACGGATACCCCTCAAGGGTTGTCCCGGCGTGGCAATGAGGCGCCAGGTTGCGCGCCAGGCAGCGGGCTTTAATCCCACCGATGTCCTGCTTGAAAAAGTGCTGCCGATTGAGATTTGTTGCCTCGACAACATCGTGGTCGAAGATGCGCAGACGGCCGACACCTTTGCGGCACAGGCCTTCGCCGACCTCGCTGCCAATTCCGCCAGCGCCGATCAGGACGCCGGTGGCACCCGTCAGGCTTGCCTGGTCGAATCCGGCGATCAGCTCCTGGCGGTGAGTAACCGCAAAGCGCGGGTCGGGCGACAGTAGCCGTTCAGTGGCTATCTTCAGGGGTGATTTGGAAAACATTTTGTGATACCTGCTTGACGCCAGTCCCCATAACCATGACGTGGAAAATGGTTGAAACGGAAAAGAAGCGAACGTAGCCATCTCGCGTTACGATGCAGCCGATGACCTGCGAGCCGGCCTTTTGGAGTTTGCCAAGACATTCGATGTCCGTGGACGAGGGGTTAGTCGCGCCGGCGCTGCTGCCAGGATGGCTATGGGCGCAAATGTGCAATTCGGCGCCCTGCTCAATGATGGGGATGAGAATGTCCGCAACCGATTTCGCCGAGGCGCGGACGAACACCGGCGATTGCCGTTCGAGCGAGACCGGCTGGGCCCATCGGGAGACGATGCGAATTGGCCGAGCTTTGGGCCGGTCAGAAAATGCATTTGTTCGTCAGCGGTGAGAGTCAGAACGCGTATCAATTCCCGCGTAAAGTACGATTCGATGACAAAAATTTGCGGGAATGAGTCGAGCGTCGGAGTTTGCCTGATCGCAATGCGCTTGAGCCGTTTTCGCTTCTGTCGCCGCGCCTCCTTCAACAAACAGATTATTAGGCATCGTAGTAGTTTATAATTCATAGGCCTCCGCTATTGTTTTTTCCACGCCCAGGATGCCCGCTGAAACGTCCACAACCGGCCAGACTGGATGACAAAAAACCACCCATCGTTGCGGCGTTGAAAACATTCCCAATGGGGATGGCGTTGAAGAACCACTGGAGGATTGTTGATAAAGACTTCGACGCGCCCGCTTGGCGATACCGTCACGTAACCAGGCCAACTACCCGAAGAGGTCTGGTAATTTCCCGTGTAGATTCCGCCCTCATGCTGCCAGCCGCGCTCCTCCCAATATGGACGTGGGATGCGGTTGACCACGATCCTTAAGCCGGAGCGCCTCGATGAGGGGGGCGAGAGAATATACTGTCGGCGCACCGTGACAGTCGGCTCAGGCCGCTCGGCATCGCTTGGCCCTTCAAGCCAGTTTTGAATGGCCTGCAAAAATGCGTTCATATGCCGAATTGCACATCCGTTGTTGCAAAAAGTTTGGTGCCGTCCTGAACCGTCTCGTACAAATTTTCAGTATCCGGAATAGGCTCAGTTCCCCGACCGCGGGTCAAAACGAAATTTTCGGCGAGCCCGATTTGTTTTTTCACGTCTCGCGGGGTTGTGCCGGGGGCAATAGCGAGGTCGGAATAAGCCCCGCCTGTCGCGGGAACGATGGTTATATTCTTCATAGTTTTGGTTTTTTACTGGCGCTGGTGTTTGCGCCGCTTTTGCCGCAGTTAACGGCTCGATTGCTCCACGTGACCACCAATCCCGTGGCCGGCGGTACCATGCCGGCGTTTTTAGTTTTCGACCGGAGCAAAGCGCCGGGTTGTTCGGCCAGACTGAAACGGGAAATATCTGGTACGGCTGGGGCAGGGGACATCTCTTCTGTTGAGTTTTGGGCATATTCCAGTTCGCCACGCAGCGGTTCGATTAAAGTTAGTGCCGCTTCTGATCGCCTCAACAGAGTCGAACAACTTACAAAACTCGGCGCAACAATCGCCTTGAGTTTTCCTCTAGATGCCAGGAACGAAGTTACGGAGAAGAAATCCCCATCTCCACTTACCAAAACCGCTTTATCAAAATCGTTTTCACAACAGCCAGCGACTGCTTGCACTGCCAAATCCGTGTCACAGTTCCCTTTGAGTTGGCCATAGTTGCCACGACACGTTGGCCTGAAGACCAGCGAATAGCCCCAGCTTCTTAGGTCGAGATACAAGTTGCGATTTTGATGCACATAGCCGAGGAAGAAAAAGGCGGTGCGGACGCCAAACCGGTCGGCGAGAAAGGCTCTGAATCGCTTGTATGTCCCCGACGAGAGTATGGCTTGTCTGCTTGAAATGTATCAAAAATACGGCTCCACATTATGGGGCCCCTTTGGATTTTATGATTCGTTCAATTTGTCGCGCGATTGGGTGTCCAAAACCTATTTATGCATTGATGAAGGTCCGATTGCGCCGATGATTGAAAATTACCGTTCGGGCATGTGCTGGAAGATTTTTATGAAATCCGAAGAGATCCAATCGGTGGTAAAGCTGCTGAACGACGGTGAAATTTCGCGTGCCAGCGCGACTGCAGGACCTAAAATGGACACCAAATGAGTTGGAAACAAGTTATCGTCGGGTAATATCCCGAACGATTCGCGCAGGAGGCATTGGGGCAAAACAGCAAGGCGGTACATCGCGCCTATGCGAAACGGGCGCTGATGAAAATTCCATCGTTGGAAGATTACGAACGACAAGCAACCACAAACGCTCAAGCGGTACCATGAACACTGCAACGCTTCAATTAGTAAAATCGGCTGCGCTGCCTATCCTCATATTAGACGGCAGGGTATTTATATTTCCTGTTTATTATCTTCCGGGCGAAAACTGCAGTGGTGCACAGGCCCATCACCAACACGGAAACTGCGCTTGGCTCCGGAACTATCGCAAATGTGACTTGGTCAATACCATACGCGGAGATATAATTGGAATCAAGACTGACTGTTGAAAAAGGGCTGGCACCTATGAAACCCCAAAACCTCAAATCTGTCGCGCCACTGGTGCCAGTCAGAGTAAATCCCTGGCCACCGAGCTGACAAAAGAGCAGGGCCGGGTGGCCTGTGTAATCAAAGCCGAAGGCAAACAGCGGGGAACTAAATTGGAAGGTCGTCAGTGTTCCCTGGAATCCTATGTCTGTGTCGAGGTATAGATAGCGACTGCCTCCGGGCGTTGTATTGAATGACGCAGCTGGAGCGGGCGTGTCAAGTACCTTGACTGCGCTGGGTGAAGCATTGACGGTGAAGTCTGGCAAAATAAAGGACGGAACACTTCCTCCGTCTACCGTGCCGATCAAGGGGGCGGTCTCGAATGTCTCGACGGTGAAAGCGCCGAGAGCCGTCTGGAAAGCAGCACGGTCAGTAAAGATCTGCGCTGAAGCACTGCTGCTCACCACGCTAACTCCTAGTGCGGTCGTGTATGTTGCCACCGCAAGTCGGTAGAATGTCTTGGATGTAATCATGATGTTTTGTGGTTTTGTTTTGACTGAATCCTGAAATTTAACTGCTGCTGACGCCGTCTAACAGATAATCGGCGGCTCCTCTTGCAGCCTATCCTCTGCCAAGACCAGCATCCTGTTTCACGAATTATAGCGTAAGCCGGACTAAACCTGTTGTCGAGAAAATAAGTACGAACCTTATAGCCCTGCAATTCGCTCTAGCAAACACGACGCGGATTCAATCATCACTAGAAACCGCCAACCGAGAGGAATTAAGCCCCCACTGCCGAGGATTGATCAGCGCACACGCCATGCAGGCTATGCGAAACACTCGCCGGAAAATGCTGTTTGGCGGCATTTCTCTTTTGCCAGTGCTGATTCAACGCATTCGTGACCTTGGCCAGCCACGCTCGATCTGCTACCTATTCCAGAAGTTCTGAAGCGGCAAAGAACTTCACGTTATATGGCGATGGGTTGCCCAGCGGCTTGAGCAACCGCGCAGCCACCATGATCGGCACATCATGCGGCTGGCAATTCAGAACCGCCGGTTATCCCGAACGATTCGCGCAAGAGGCACTGGGCCACAACAGCAAGGCGGTGCATCGGGCCTACGCCAAACGGGCATTGATGAAAATTCCGTCGCTAGAGGATTACGAACAGCGGACACTTGTGCTTAACAACGGGGCAAAACGGGCGAACGCGAACGGCGAACGTCAAGCTACGATTAAAACTGGTGGCCTAATAGCAACCAGTTTGGATTGACCAATTCTTGAGAATTTGATACGATTGATAGTGCGGCAAATGGTTAATAGCTCAGCGTGTGGAACCATATGAAAACGAAGGACAAATTCTTCATCTGCCCCCAATGCCACCTATTCAGCGCAGTTTGTATGGTTGCGGTCACATTGCTGATTGGAGTTCTTGCTAGTTCTGCCCAGATCGGCACATACCTGTTCACTGGATCGGAAACGAATATCACGCTGGACCCCGGCACTTACAATATCACTGCCTACGGTGCCCAAGGCGGTAGCGGCGGCTACAGCGGCGGTCTCGGAGCTAAGATTGAAGGCGAATTTAACTTAGCGACAGCGACGACACTCACTCTGCTAGTCGGGGGCAGCGGCGGCAACAGCTCCTTGACCGGTGGCGGCGGTGGCGGCAGTAGTTTCGTTGTTAATGGGACTACACCGCTGGTTGTTGCCGGCGGCGGCGGCGGTGGTGCCAGGCTCACAAGCAGCGAGGCTGGCGGCAGCGACGGCGGCATCGACAGTTTTGGTGGCTACGGCGGCGGCAGCTACGGCGGCGGCAGCGGAGGAGGAGGGGGCGGTGGCGGAGCAGGCGGTGCCGGCATCTACTACGTCTCCGGCAAAGGCTTTGAATACATCACCCTTAGCGGCGGCGGCGGCGGCGGTTACAGCGGCGCTGGGGGCGGCGGCGGCTTTTCTGGCATCGGGGGCAGCGGCGGCAGTAGCTACTTGACTGGCGGTAGTGGCGGCAGCGGCTACGGTAGCGGCGGTGGCGGTGGCTATGGCGGCGGTGGCGGCGGCAGTGGTGGCGGCGGCGGCGGCGGCGGTAGTGGTGGGGACCTATAGCGGCACTACCGGCTAGGGGGCGGCGGCGGCGGCGGTTCCTATATAGACCCATCTGCAGTAGCGATCATTGCGGAAGTTTCCGGCGTCTCCAACCCTGACGGTTCACCCAATGGCGAGATTATTATCACCTCAGTCCCCAAACTTACACTGGCCTTAACATCCACGGCGGGCGGCCAATTTGGTTTTAATATCACCGGACCAACCAACGCCACCATTGTCGTCGAAGCATGCACCAATCTCGCCAATCCAGTGTGGATTCCGGTGGCCACAAATGCTCTGAGCAACGGCACGAATTATTTTAGCGATGCGCAATGGACGAACTATCCCCACCGTTTCTACCGCGTCAGCGCGCCGTAATCACTAAATCCGCAACGAATCTACCAAACCGCATTTTTTCGCGGCATTTCTCTTTTGCCAGTGCTGATTCAACGCGTTCGTGACCTTCGCCAGCCACGCCCGATCTTCAACCTGTTCCAGCAGTTCCGACGCGGCAAAGAACTTCACATTATATGGCGACGGATTGCCCAACGGTTTGAGCAACCTAGCTGCCACCAGGATCGGCACATCATGCGGTTGGCAGTTGAGCACCCAGGCCGCCTGTTCCGCCGTCAGACGGGCTGGCAACTGCCCCAGCAGCCTCATAAATTGTTGTTGGTCCTCTCTCATTCCATCACCAGTTTAAAATCCTCGGACGCCGGAAGCCGATGACCGACCATCTTGACGCCCCACCAGGCGCCTTGCGGTCGCGAATAGAAAAATGATTAGGGTTGTTCTCATTGTTATCCACAAATTCAATTCGGAGGTGATTCTGATGGCCTGCTCTGATAATTCGCTTTTGCCTTTTAAAAATCAAAAAAACAAACGCAAGAACACACCATTCGGACGGTTCCTTACCAGAGAAAACCAAGTTCATTGATTCCATTTTCCCACCCCAGATGCCATGTATGTAATTTGCCGCTCTGAATGCAATTTCAGCGGGTTGACCAGATTCTTAGATAATGAGTAATTTACTCATGGTTGGGTCATAAATTCGTTCCTCAGAACCATGATAACCAAATATCGCAATCGCGCATCAATCGAAATTGCCTGTGCGTTGGGTTTGACACTGCTATGTGTCTTTTTGACTCGTAAGACAATGCACATACCCATTAGCCAACGGAGTGATGGTTGGACTGCACTACTGTTGGTTGGATATTTTGCCGCGTGGGCTATGTGGATGGTGGGGAGTTTTAGTTTGGTCAGAGCCAAAGGATACCAGAGAGATTTTGCCAGCGGTCTATTCGTCCTCATTTATGTATTGGGCTTTTGTTTCCCAATCGCCCCGGTACTTTTTCCTCTGTTCATTATTTTTGCTTTGGAAGATAAAACTGGGGGAAGAAGCAGGAGACACCGCTGACTTCGGCGGAACCCTTTGCAAGCCGCTACCCGCTCCTAATGCTCGTTGTCTTTGGGCGGCGACCGGCCTACCCGGCCAGCGCCGCGATGACGGCATTGGCCCCGGAGGTCAGTACCGCCGCCTGCGCCGGCGTCAGTTTCTTGCCGGTCTGGGCGGCCACTTGCTGATTGAATTCCGAGAGCACTTCCAAGGCGTAGACGATTTGTCCCTGCTTTAGATCGCTCAGGGCATTATTCAATTTGCCCAATAATGCATTTTGCACGCCGTGCTGGATGCGCTGACCATTCAAATAATTGATCAAGTTGATCAGCAACCCTTGGGCTATTGTAGTATCACGGACGCTGACCAGGAAGCTGCATTGGTTGCTGTTGCCCCACGAATCCACCGCCGTGCACCTCACGGTAGTCTGCCCGATAGGGAAGAGCGAACCCGATGGCGGCACACTGATCACCTGTGGCGACGGGGCGCACTGGTCGTTGGCTTTGACAGTGAAGGTCACCACCGCTCCGCTGGGCGACCGGGCGCCCACCAGAATGTTGGCCGGACAATCAATCATCGGCGGCACGACGTCGCGCACGAGAACGGTGAAGCTGCAGGTCGTGCTGCCATCCAGATTGCTGGTGGTGCAAGTCACCACGTTGGTACCGACCGGGAACGAGAAAGGCGAACTGATTACGGAGCCGCCCAGCGTGTAGACGGCCGAGCCTGTGGTGGCGGCGGCGAAGGCGACCGTAGCGGAGCACTGGCCTGGGGAGTTATTGGTGATGATGTCGTCCGGGCAATTGGAATTAGTAGCGGGCGTTCCCGGCTGGAACGCAAGAAAGGCTGGTTGACTCAACCCCGAGGCAAAGGTGCTATTTGCCCCGGCCGGAGTGAATTTATTAATATTGCCGCTGCCGAGATCCCCCTCAAATAAATCGCCGGCGCTGTTGAAGGCCAGACCCACGGGAAGATTCAGCCCGGAGGCGAAGGTGCTTTGGGCTCCCGCAGGAGTGAATTTATAAATGTTCCCGCTGTTGGCATCCGCCTCATACAAATTGCCCGCGAGATCAAAGGTCAGTCCAAAGGGGGTTGCAAGGCCAGAGGCAAAGGTGGTTTGGGCTCCCGCAGGAGTGAATTTATAAATGTTGCCGCTGCCACTATCCGCCTCGAACAAATTGTCCCCGCTGTCAAACGCCAAGCCTAAAGGCTGATTCAGGCCGGAAGCAAATATGCTTTGGGCTCCCGCAGGAGTGAATTGAATGATTTGGCCAGCCCCGGAGTTCGCCACAAACAGGTTACCCGCGCTGTTAAAGGCCAGACCCACCGGCCGATTCAGCCCGGAAGCAAAGGTGCTTTGGGCTCCCGCAGGAGTGAATTTATAAATGTTCCCGCTGTTGGCATCCGCCTCATACAAATTGCCCGCGAGATCAAAGGCCAGCCCCAAAGGTTGATTCAACCCGGAAGCGAAGGTGCTTTGGGCGGCGGTCGGGGTGAGTACATTGATTTGGCCGCTGCCGTAAGCCGCCACGAATAGATTTTGGGCCTCAGCGCCAGCAGCGCCCAACAGCAGTATTGCTCCGACACAGAGCACTTTGACGAATGTAGGACACGCGGCACGATAGGAGGAATTGAAGTTCGTTTTCATAGGATTGCTTTGCGTTCAAGCCAGCGGACACTAGCTTATACCATAAAAACTTGTACCACAAAAGACCTGATTTGTCCAGCGTTTGTTCGAATACTTCGGCAACTGCTGGATTTTCGGTGAACCGATTAGGGCCGACGGGGAATGCGAAGGGGAAGCTTTGGGACGGCACAAGTTTCACCTAATTCTTCACCTGACGAGCAATAAAGAGGCGTTGAGGGAATAATGAGTGAGTGGGCGGTCTAAAAAGCAGCTTCAACTCCTATAAAATCAGGCTATAGAAAACCTTGAAACAGAGTGTGTTAGGCTCGGAACGGTAAAGGTTCCTCGTTCGATTCCGACCCTCGCCTGTCATCGGTATACTAACACCATTAAAACTGACCGGACGGGGAACTAAGCACTTCCAGCGCCCGAACGGTGGCGGCGCCCCGGGTTTCAACTCCGAGTTTTTCAAATATTTCCTGCACGTGCTTTTTGACGGTGGATTCGGTGATGCCAAGAATGGTCGCGATGTCCGAGTTCGTCTTGCCCTGGGCAAGCCAAAGCAGCGTTTCCGTCGGCGCGCGCCGTGAGACCGAGTTTCAGCAGGGGCTCGGTTGAGGAGAAATCGGGTTTGAATTCGCGCTTGGCCTGTTGTTGGGAGCGGCGCAGCCGCGCTTCGATGGCCCGGACCAGGTCCGCGTTGGCCACGGGCTTGGTCAGATAATCATCGGCGCCGAGGTTCATGCCGCTGCGAAGGTCGTCCTTCTCTCCCTTGGCGGTGAGGAAGATGAACGGAATGAGCGCCAGCTCGGCATCCTGCTGCAAGCGCTTGCAGCACGCCGTGGCCGTCCAATTCCGGCATCATGACGTCGCACAGGATCAAATCGGGTTTTTCCCGGCGCGCCAGCCTCGACCCCCTCGCGTCCATTTTCAGCCTCGATCGGCTCGTAATCATGATAACCGGAGCAGAGCGGTGATGTTCCGCCGCATCTCCGGTTCATCTTCAATGACCAATATTTTTTTCATGATTCCTTCCAAAAACGGGAAGCCTGACCGTCACCGTTGTGCCTTCGCCCATCTTGCTGTTCAACTGCACCTTCCCGCCGTGCAGGTCGGCGCAGCGTTTTACCAGCAGCAGGCCAAGCCCGGTGCCGGGCCGCGTTCCCACGTTGCTGCCGCGGTGAAAGGCCTTGAACAAATGTTGCTGGTCTTCCTCCGAAATGCCAATCCCCCGGTCGCGAACGGTGCACACCGCATCCGGCCCATCCCGTTCGACCGCGAAATGCACCGTCGCTCCCGGCTCCGAATATTTCACCGCGTTGCTCAGGAGATTGGTGAAAATGTGCCCGAGCAACCGTTCGTCCGCCTTCGCTCCCGGCGGCACCGAGGCCAGCGACAATTCGATGACGCACCGGCGGTTGGTGGCGGAAAGAACCTCATCCACCACGCGGCGGCAAAAGCCGTTCAAGTCGAGGGCGGCGGGTTGAAAGTCCAGTTTGCCGGCGTCCAGGCGGCTGAGGACCAGGATTTCTTCCATCATGTCCGGCCATCCGGCGCGTGTTCCGGGTGATGGATTCCAATTGTTCGTCGCGTTCATCGGCCGGCATTTTCTGATAAAAATCGCGAAGCAGTTCCGCCGAAGACTGGATGATGCCCAGCGGCGTGCGGAATTCGTGCGAAACCATGGAAACAAAATTGCTTTTGAGCTGGCTGAGTTCCATTTCGCGCGCCAGCGTCCGGTGCAGTTCCGCTTCCGCCTGCTTCCGCTGGCTGATGTCAACCATCATGCCCAGCAAATGGTCCACGCCATCGAATTCGATGATAACGCCCGACGCCAGCATGGTGGAAACACGGCCGCGGCGATTGCGCAATCGGCATTCCACCGCCCGAACCGAGCCGGCGGACCGGACTGCCTCCCAGAAACGTTGTCGCTCCGCCGGGTCTTCCCAGATGCCCAGCTCATTCGCGCGTTTGCCCCAGGACTTCATCGCGGGTGTAGCCCGGCCAATTCAAGAATGCGTCGTTCGCCAGCACAAACTTGCCGTCGCTCGCGCGGGAAATGGCGGTGAAGGTCGGGCTGGCATTAAATGCCGCGCTGAAGCGGGCTTCACTCTCGCGCAATCGCGCCTCGCTGGCCTTCGATTCCGCTTCGACTTGTTTCCGTTCGGTGATGTCCAGACCCATGGCGAGCACGTGCGGCACATGGTTGATCTGGATGATTTCGAAGGATATCAGCATCGTGGTTCGTCGCCCTTCCGATTTCGGAAGCGGCATTCCCGTTCGCGGATCGAACCGTCGCGCCGTAAATCTGCCCAGACCGCGTCGCGCTCGTCCTGGGATTCCCAAATGCCGAACTCGGTCGAGTCTTTCCCCAGGAGTTCCTCGCGGGCGCAGCCGCTCCAATTCACGAACGCGTCGTTCACCAGCACGTACCGTTGGTCGCTCATTCGCGCGATCACAATCAGAATAGGACTCGCCTGGAAGGCGGCACTGAACAGTGCTTCGCTTTCCGCCAGTGCGGCCTGGGCGCGCTGGCGTTCCGAAATGTCGGTGAGGAGCGCCTGGATCACCTGACGCCCGCTCCATTGAATCCGGGTCAAGGTCACTTCCAGCGGTATTTCGCTGCCCTGCGGAGTGCAGCTCATCCATTCGAAGCGCGCGCTGCCGTTGGCCATGCATTCCTGAATATATTTGCGGGCCAGCACCGCGGAGCTTTCGCCATTTGGCTGAAATGGGGGCGAAGTATCGGTCGGATGTTTGCCCACCAGTTCCTGCGGGCTCTGGCAGCCCATGATCCGCACCGCGGCGGGATTCACCTCCAGGAATTGGTTTTCATCGTGAAGAATGACGCCCTGGCTGGACCCTTCGAAGAGCGCGCGAAACTTTTCTTCCGAATCGCGCAGCGCCTGTTCCGCGCGTTTGCGCTCGGTGTTATCGATGATGCTGGCGCGAACCAGATTCTTGCCCTCCGCCGGCAGGCGCAACAGCCGCACCTCGGTCGGGATGAGCCGGCCGTCGGGCTGCCGGTGAATCCATTCAAAAACCGGAGTGCCGCCCGCCAGGGCCTCGTCCATCAGTTCGCGGGCCAGTTCGCTGGAGCGCCGGCCGTTCGGTTGGAATTCAGGACTCACATCCGCCGGCGTCAATTCGGCCAGTTTTTCCATCGGCACCCCGTAGAGGGCGCACGCGTGCTCATTGCCGAAGAGGAACCGTCCGGTGTCGCCGTCAAAAACCACAATCGCCTCCGGCGCGTGCTCGACGAGGGCGCGAAACTGCGCTTCGCTCGCGGTCAGTGCGGCCGTGCGTTCCGCCACGCGGCGTTCCAGTGACTGGTTCAATTCCAGCAATTCCTGCTCGGTTCTCTTCCGTTCCGAAATATCGCGCGAAGCGGCCACCAACAGCTGGCGATCACCGAGACGGAGCGGTGTGAGCAACACCTCTACGGGGACCGGCTCGCCGCTGTGACGTTTGGCCATCCATTCAAAGCGTTGCGGGCCATGCGCCAGCGCCCGCTCGATCCACGCTTGCGCCGCTTCGCCGGAAGGGCGTCCGTCCGGTTGCCGCTCCGGTGAGAGGTCTTCGATGGATTGGGAAAGGAACCATTCCCGATCACCGCCACCTGCCATCCTCAGGGCGGCGGCATTGCAGTCAATGTGCCGGCGGTTCTCCGGGTCGATGATGATGATGCCATCGGAACTGGCTTCAAAAAGCCCGCGAAATTTCTGCTCGCTCTCGCGGAGCGCCGCTTCCGTGCGTTTGCGCTCGGTGATGTCGCGCGCTACGGACACGTTCAGGCTCCGGCCATCCACTTCGATCTTGGTCACCAACACTTCCATCGGAAATTCCCGCCCATCGAAGCGGCGGCCCACCCATTCAAACCGATGACCGCCGTTTTTTTCAACCAATGCTATGACCTCGGCAGTCATCTCGCTGCTCGATCGGCCGTTGGGTTGCACCGGTGGCGCGAAATCTTCCGGCCGTCTCCGCAGGAACTGTTCTTTCGAGTCCGCGCCCATGAGTTCGACCAATGCCTGATTGCAATCCACGAACACACCCAATTGCGGATCGAACAATATGATCGCATCCGCACTTCGCTCGAACAAGAGCTGGAACATGGAGGGATTATCCTTGAACAACGGCCCTGCCGCACTGGGACTTTCGTCCCATTTACAGTTGGGTGCGGACGGATTATTCATGAACTCATGCAAACAAGTTGTTTTGGATTTGCTGGCGCCAACCTGGCCCAACCACCATTCCATCGCAGGGAAAGACCCAGCCCAGGCCAGCCACCCGAAGAGAGCTGGCACGCTGCCTGGATTGGAGCCAAGGCGTTCATGAGATTGCTTCAGCTAATGGACATCATAACCCGCTGTGAAAAAATCTGCAAACCGATAGTTTGCGCCTGCCCCCAGCACTTGCACGCCGGGTCCGGCGGCACACCTTGATGAGCTCAATCTTCACACCAAAATTCTCCGCTGCGTTCGCCGCCGGGTGGATCGAGGCCTGGAACTCGCGGGATCTCGAACGAATTTTGAAACATTATGCGCGGGACATCGAGTTCACTTCTCCGTTTGTCAGCCAGATGCTCAACGGTAACCATAATACCGTGCGCGGGATTGCCTTGCTGCGGGTTTACTTCGCGCGCGCTTTGAATGCGTATCCTGATCTCCAGTTCAAATTGCGACGGGTCTATTCCGGCGCCCAAAGCCTGGTGATCGAATATCACAGCGTCTCCGACCGACTGGCCGCCGAGATGATGGAATTCAACGATTCCGGGCTGGTCATTCGTGTTAACACCCTCTACGCCGACGCGAAGCTGGCACCGGATGCGTAGCCATGACGTGAAATATTTGTCGTGTCAGCCGCGGGTAATGGGCCATTAGTACCATCGAAAACTGCGGGTTGGGGGGAACGGCTTTCCGGTTCGTTCTTCTTACCTGTATGAAGCGATCATCCAGACCAGCGAATGCCCGATTCCAATCGAGAAGCCAAAATCTGGTGCGAATCCCAAACATCCCATGTCCGGGAAGAGCACAGACTCAATTCCGCTTCCGCACGTCAGGAAAATCCAGGTTACTGACGCAACCTGATGTTGCCCTGGATCCCGCGCGGAGGTTCAACATCTGTCTCGGGTGGATTCGATTATTCCACACCATCATTTCAGGGAGTTACGTCATCCCACACCGAAGAGCTTTGGCCGATGAAGAATAAACCATCCAAAACTCGCTTGCGGAAACCAGTGCGCACGGCCACGCGCTCCGAAGTGAATGGCGGACGGAGCTCAGGGTCAAGACGGGTACCCATACAATCCTGGCAAACGCACTGCTGGACCAAGCCAATCAAGGGTTGAACCGGAGTTGAGCGACCGTCACCGGGAGCACAGGTTGTTATGTCTGGTTTGAGTTACCTGGGTTGTTCGGCGCACACCAAAACGCTGAAGCGCATGCCAAATGGTTCAGATCTCCCTCATCGCATCTCCGGCGGGATTGATTTAATTATACCGGCGAATTGCTGGTGAAAGTGCAAATCCACGGGACGATGCCTGACGGTTGTGCTGGATGGATACGCTCCCAGGTAGTCGCCGCCCTTCCAGTTGTTCTTCGGCCGGACCGGCCGGGCACAAAACCCCCACCGCAATTCGGGCAGACGTTGTCCGGAATGTTTTCGACGCAGGAACGGCGGAAGGTGCATTCAAACGTGTAAATCATCGCGTCCGTGGAACCGGGTGGAAGCACCACGTTACAATTCTTGCAAGTGGGTCTCAGTTCGAGCATCGCAGTGTTTGAAAGATCAAGCGGCGTCAGGTTGATCAGGAAGCAAATGCGTCGCGTGGGTGACAGCCGCTCCCGCTCGCAGGGAGGCGGCGACCATCGCGGCTTCGACCATCTCCGCTTCACTGGCACCTGCCTTGCGCGCGTTGCCGCTGTGGATATCGATGCAATACGGGCATTGCGTGGTAAGCGCGACGGCGACGGCAATCAGCTCCTTGTACTTCACCGGAATTGCTCCCTCGGCGACGGCCGCCTTGTCAAACGCCCAAAACGCCTTCATCACTTCCGGCGCGAGGCTGTTCATCTTCCTGATTTTGCTCAGGTTTTCTTTGTTATACATATATTCGGTTGTGGTTGATTTAATCGAACTATCTTTATACGTGACGGCGCGGTCTGGCAATGAGACTTCCGTTCCCCTAGGGTGTGGAGCGTGCGCGGTAAAACTTTTGCGGAGAGAATCGGGCCTCCCCGTCGATGAAAACGGCGCTGCCGAAATTGTTGGTCGCTTTGCCCGAATCGTTCAGCATGGTCAGGTCGGTGGAACTCAGGATTGAGTAGATGCCTGGCGGTCCCGTGAGCGTAAATTCGAATGCCCCGGCCGCCGTCTGGTGTGGCGAAACGAGGCGGACCGCCAGCGGGTAGGTGAAGACGGAGACGCCTTGATTCTGCAGGGAGGCGACGGTAGCGGCCAGGTTCGTGGCCGCCAAAGGCTCGGACAAAACGAAGTTTGCGAGCGGGTTTCCATCCACGAAAATCCCCATCAACTGTTGCATATCTGGCGGGACGGTGATGTTGGTAAGTTGATTGAGGCGGAGGCTGACAAAAGCCAGGGCCGTCAGGCCCGAAGGAAAGTCGAAGTGGCTCAACTTATTTTCGTTCAGGCCAAGCAGGGTCAATTTATTCATGCCGGTGGCCAGGCTCACATTCGTCAGCTGATTGGCGAAGAGAGAAAGGGAAACCAGGTTGGTCGTGTCCGCAGGTAAGGTGAAGCTGGTGAGTTGATTCACTCCGAGATCAAGGTTGGTCAATGCCGTCAAACCGTTGGGCAACGTGAAGCTGGTAAGGCCGTTCTCGAAAAGATCGAGACTGGCCAGGTTCGTCAGGCCGCCGGGTAGCGTCAAAATTGGCGAGCCGATTAATGGCCAGATGAACGTCAGTCAAAGCCGTCAGGCTGCCGGGCATCGTGACATTGGTGAGTTGATTGCCTTCGAGATCGAGAAAGGCCAGCTTCGTCAGGTCGGCGGGCAAGCTGAGGCTGTCCAGATGATTCTGACGGAGGAAAAGCTCGGCTAAATTCGTCATTCCCGCCGGCAACAGGAGGCTGAAGAGCTGATTGTCGGCGAGGTTGAGGCTGAGTCAAGCTGTTTCATGCCTGCGGGCAAGGTCACGTGGGCGAGAAGATTGTTGTCGATGTCGAGCGTTTCCAGTGCGGTCAGCCCCGAAGGCAGGTTGAGATCGGTGAGGGAATTATTGCCCCGGATCGCGAGCCCGGTCAGATTTGTCAGGCCGCTCGGAAGGGAAATATTTGTGAGTCCGTTCAAGCTGAGGTCGAGAAAGCTCAGACCGGTCAGGTTCGTGGGCAGGTTGAAACTGACGAGCAGGTTCTGGGACAGGTCAAGATTGTTCAATCGGCTCAGCCCGCCCGGGAACGAGCAGTTGGTCAGGGAATTGGCGTTGAGGTCGAGCACCGTCAGGTTGGTCAACGTGTTCGGAAGGGAGAAGTTACTGAGGTGGTTGATCTGAAGGTTGAGCGAGACCAGATTGCGAGCCGTTTCCAGCCCGGCCAGGTTGGTAATGTTCCGGGAGCTGGCGTCCAGGTTCGTCAGGTTGAGCAGGTCCGGCGCGGTCAATGGTCCCGAAGGTTTTTGCAGTGCATCACGGATGGCGGCGTTCAAGCCGGGATCGGGAATAGATATTTCCTGTGCCCGGGTCGAGGCCGGGTTGGTCAGTGCCAACATGGCCAGGGCAAGCCATCGGAAGTTGGGGAAAATGTTTTTCATGTTATCCAATCTCTGTGTCTGACTGACATCCGGCCTCGCAACGCTGGCCGGTCAAAGGCTGCAAGCGGGTTGAACTGGTTGTGGAATCACGGTGAACGCACAACATAGAAGTTCAGTCGGCTATCCGGGGTCACATCCGTGAATTGATAGTGGCCGGGTGAGATTTCCAAAGCGATGCCGGGACTGGTCCAGTCCTCAACCGGAAGGGAGAGGTTCGTGGTGCTCAGAACGGTGAAGCCAAGGCCGGGTGTGTTTCGAAAAGTAAATTGGATTGCGCCCGTCAGCAGCCTCGTGGGCCGTGTCAAAAGAAACGGGGCCGGCACCACGCTGGCGGGGTCGAACACCTCGGCCGTCGGACCGGTATCGGCGTTGTTAAAACCTCCCGCGACGAGAACCTTGCCATCAGGGAGCAAGGCGGCGATGTGGTCCTGGCGCCCACTGACCAGGGGGAAGGTTGGCGACCATTTGCCCGCCACCGGATCGTAGAGTTCGGCGCTGGTGGGAAAAACGCCGCCAAAATAAGCTAACACCTCCGGCAACCAGGACTTTGCCGTTCGGCAGCAAGGTGGCGGTATGGACCTGGCGCGGCTGGCCCATCGAGCCGTCGGTGTCCAGGCTCCGGTGGCTGGATCGAAAATCTCGGCGCTGGCGCGTGGGATCGGAGTGAGCCGTTCGCTCGACCGTGGAGCCAAATCAGCGCCGCCGGCAACCAGCACCTTGCCATTCGGCAAGAGTGTTGCCGTGTGAGAGCCGCGCGGGGTTTGGAGCGAACCGGTGGGCGTCCAAACTCCATTGGTGGGATTGTAGATTTCAACGGAGGCCAGCGGGCCGTTGGTGTCGAAGCCGCCGGCGGCCATGCACTTCCCCGTTCGGCAGCAGGGTCAGCGTGAAGGCCCGCCGCCCGTTGTTCATCGAACCGGTGGCGGTCCAATTGCCGGTGGCCGGATCGTAGAGTTCGGCGGTGCGAATCCCAGGTGAAAGGAGGCGTTGACCGCTCCTCCGGCTGACCAGGACCTTCCCACTCGGGAGCAGAACGGCGGCGGCTTCCCAGCGGACGTCATGCATCGAACCGGTGAACGTCCAGCTGCCCGTGGCCGGATCGAACAACTCCGCGCTGGAAAGGAAGGTGTTGCCCAACGCCTCCCGCGGCGAGGACTTTCCCGTTTCGCAACAAAGTCGCCGTCGCCGACTGGCGCGGAATGTTCAGGCCCCCGGTAAGCTGCCAGGTTCCGCCCACCGGATCGTACAGCTCCGAGTTGTTGACGAAATCGAATGGACCCGTTGAATCCTCCGGCCACGAGCACTTTGCCATTGGCGAGCGAGATTCCCAGGTGGCCCGCGCGGGAAAATGACAACCCTCCCGGTGGCGTTCCAGTTCTTCGCGGCGCTGTCGTACACTTCCGCCTTTTCCGTCGAGATGGTTCCGTTGATCTTGCCGCCCGCAACCAGCACATCGCCATTGGCGAGCAAGGTTGCGGTATGGCTGGTGCGCCCGCCATTCAACGCGCCCGTCCGCGACCACAAACCCGTTGCGGGGTCGTACAATTCTGAGTCGCAAGCAATCGGGTTGTGCGCATCCTCGCGGCCGCCGGTGACCAGCACCTGGCCGCCGGGCAGCACGGTGGCGGTGTGACGCTCGTGAGACAATGGGAGTGCCGGTGAGCGTCCATGAACCGGTTGCCGGATCATAAAAGTTCGGAGGGCGCGCCGAAACCATCGCCACCGGTGACCAGCACTTTGCCGTTCGGCAGCAGCGAAGCGGTATGCGTCGCGCGCGGAACATGCATGGAATCTGTCGGCGTCCAGAGTTGCGTCTTCGGATCGTAATATCTCCGCGCTCGCCAGGAGATCTGTGGCGTTAAGCCCGCCCGTGACCAGCACCTTGCCGTCGGGCAACAAGGTGGCCGTATGCTGATACCGCGGCGCATTCATCGAACCGGTCAGGCTCCATTGTCCGGTCGTCGGATCAAATAGCTCGGCGCTTGCGATATTTTGGAAAGCCGCCCGCCACCAGGACCAGCCCGTTGGTCAAAAGCGTGGCGGTGTGCAATTCGCGCGCCACGTTCAAAGAGCCTGCGCCAATCCACCGACCGCTGGGCGGATCGTAAACCTCCGTGCTGCGCGAGCAACTGGTTGGCGGTTTGGCCGCCGGTCACCATCACCCTGCCGTCGGCCAGCGGGTCGCCGTGTGAAATTCGCGTCCCAGTGTTCAATGCGCCGGAAAGGTGGCGGTGTGAAGCTTCCGGAATTGACTCATGGGTCCGACCAGCGTGAAGGAGCCGGCCGTGGCCGCCGGCGCGAGCGCCGGAACGAGCACCAGCGCGCCCAGTAGGATGATCGCCAAAGCATGACCCTTGAGCGCTCCTGGAAACGTACAATGATTGACCGGCGTTCCTGAATTCCAATTCATAGGCGGCAATGGGTTTCTACACCGAGGGATCAAATGACGCGGTTACGCGACAGCTTGCAGCGTGTGGATTGTCTCGGCGGTCTGATGTCGGGTCAGGGCAAAGCAACTCGACTTCGTTGCCTTCGGGATCATGAACGCAGAGCGAGCACCGCCCGCCCGACTCGCGGCTCGTTGTACCCACGCATAATCCCAGGCCTTCCAAACGTCTTCTTTCCGATTCGGGATTCTGGGCGGGAAGAATGAAGGTGACGTGCCTGACCACGCCGGGTTCAGGTCCGACCCCGACCGACCGTTGCAACAACGCCAGGATCTGAATTTGTCCGCGGTAATTGTCACCCAGCCTCAAAAGAGCAACCGACGGAAGGTCGCCCAACAGTTCAAATCCCAGCACATCGAGGTAGAATCGCTTCATCGGCTGCAAATCATTCACGCGTAGTGACACCTCACCGACCGTTTGGACGGCTGTTTCCGTATTAATCCTTCGCTTCAAGGGATTAATCCCGCGAGCCGGTTGATTCCGAAGGAAAAGGAGTCGCATGGTCATTAACGTCAGAGGCTCACAACGAATCGGTGACCAGCACGACCCGGAAACCTATAATAAAATCGCTGATGAAGGGACTTACCGCTTCCGTCGAACGACGCGCGGACCGGCAATCGGAATCGAACGATTCCCAGGCGCCTCCACGAATTACTTTGACGCCGTTCGGATTGGAGGCGGGGCCCTGGGGATCCGTTTCGGACCCGCCCGGGATAAGGAGCCATACCAATCCTGGCACCATTCCCACACATTTCCCTCCATGTCGTAAGTCCCCAGGCATTCGGCTCCTTCAGACCGACCGGGTGCGTCGTGGCACCCCCGATGGCCCCGTACCACGCGTGGTTGATTAAGTTCGTCGCCGCGGGATCATCGCCGTAGTAGAACCGCGTCGACGTGCCCGCGCGGGCCGCGCATTCCCACTCCGCCTCGGTCGGCAGGCGGTAATGGCTGCCCGGCGGAATCCGGCCGGCGGCCAGGTCCTGCTGCGTGAGCTTGGCACAGTAATTGGTGGCGTCCAACCAGGTCACACTTTCGACCGGCCGACTCAAATCCCCGGAAAACCGCTGGGATTGGAACCGATGACTGCGAGGTAATCCGCCTGCGTCACCAGAAACTTTGAGATCCAGAATCCGCGACTGAGCGTCACGAGGGTCTGTGGGCCTTCATCGGGTGAGCGGCCCACTTCGTTGCTCGGGCTGCCCAACGTGAACACGTTGGGTGGTATGAAAACCATATTCGTCGGGGGGCTTTGAAACAGCGCGCGATAAAATCTGCTCGGGGCGGCAGGCGCAGTGGCATCGACGAACACCCGGTTACTGCTGGAAATTTGCAGGAAGGCCCGGCTCGCCCACGAGTTCGATGGGGCCAGATTGCCGGTGGATTGAATCACGTAAACGCTGCCGGTTGTGCCCATGACCGTAATCTTCACCCCACCCGATATGCCAATGCTCAGGGTCGGCGGGATTTGCGCCGAGGCAGGATTAATTCCGGTAAGCAGGGTCAGGATTCCCAACAACCAGCACGAGAGGGATATCTTCATAACCGTTTGCCTGGTTCGTTATTGTGAGGGCGTGACGCGCGCGCGAAAAAACTTCCGGGGCGAGAGAGGAGCTGTCGCGTCCTCGAATCTGGCGACGCCAAGAGTATTGGTCAACGCGCCCAAGTCGCTCCAATTGACCAGATCGACGGAGCCTTCGACGACGTAATCGCCCGGCGGCCCGATCAGCGCAAACGTAAAGGCCCCGGTTGCGATCAGGCGCGGCGAAATCAACTGGACCGTCAGAGGGTAAGCGAACACGACGACACCTTGAATCCGCAACGAGTCGAGCGTCGCGGTCAGATTCGTCGTGGCCGCCAGCGGCTCGGACAAGACGAGGGCGGTGAGCGGATTGCCGGCCAGGTCAAGCTCGGCCAACTGCGTCAGGTCAGGAGGCAACGTGAGGTTGGTCAGTTGATTGCCAGTGAGGACGAGCAGGTTCAAGTTGGTCAGGCCCGCCGTCAGCGTCAGACCGGTGAATAGATTTCCGCCCA
Organism: uncultured Verrucomicrobiae bacterium; assembly: GCA_963708525.1. Taxonomy (GTDB): domain Bacteria; phylum Verrucomicrobiota; class Verrucomicrobiia; order Limisphaerales; family UBA11358; genus UBA11358. The sequence continues at coordinate 146,659 of CAVPTH010000003.1, forward strand.
GGTCGAGCTCGGTCAAGTGACCCAGATCCGCAGGCAAGCTGAGGTTGGTCAGTTGATTGCCGCTGAGGGCGAGATGGTTCAAATTGGTCAGCCCCGGAGGCAATGTGAAACTGCTGAATTGATTTCCGGAAAGGCGGAGCGTGGACAAACGATGCAGACCCGCAGACAGGTCGATGTTGGTGAGCTGATTATTGCCCAGGTCGAGAAAAGTCAATCCAGTCAAACCCGCGGGCAGGCGGACGCTGCTGAACAGATTGGCGCGGAGATGAAGAAAAGTCAGGCTGGCCAGATTCGTCGGCAAGCTGAGACGGGTGAACTGGTTGAAATCAAGTTCAAGGTCGCTCAAGCGGCTCAGATCCGACGGCAAGGTCAGGTTCGTGAGTTGATTGAAGCTGAGGTCGAGCTCGCTCAGGTTCGTCATGCCCCCGGGCAATGTGAACCGGGTGAGCTGATTCTGGGACAGGTTGAGCTCGGTCAAGCCCGATAAATCCGGAGGGAAAGTGACGTTGGTCAGCGGATTTCCGGCGAAGTAGAACGTGGCCAGATTCGTCAGCCCGTGCGGAAGGGAAAAATCGGTGAAGGCATTGAAGCCGAGGTCGAGCGAGACCAGGCTTGTCAGGCTCGAAGGCAGGTCCACGTTGGTGAGTTGACTGTTTTCGAAGTCGAGGACCATCAACCCGATCAGATCCGACGGCAAGGTGAGATGGGTGAGCGAACTGCCTTCAATGATGAGCTTGGTCAGATTCGTCAGCCCATTCGGGAGGAAGCAGTTGGTCATCGGACTGAAGCTGAGGTCGAGCGAGGCCAGATTCGTCAGCTGGTTCGGCAGGGCAAAGTTGGTGAGGCGATTGGCCTGGAGTTCCAGCGAGACCAGATTACGAGCCGCTTCCAGTCCGGCGATGCTGCTCACGTTCCGGTTGCTGGCGTCCAGGACGATCAAACTGAGCAGGTCACGCTCGGTCAATGGGCCGACCGGTTTGGCCAATGCGTCGCGAATCGCGGCGTCCAGGCCGGGGTCGGGAATGTTGACATCCTGTGCCAGGGTTGTGGTCATGCAGCTGACAAGAAGCAACAGGGTGGAAACCGGTGGACGGATGAGGTGAAAGATGGTTTTCAAGTGATTGATGGGTTCGGTTGGTTGATGGTCAAAGCGGCGATAACTTCCTGGCTGAGCTCTTCGAGAGTAAACGGCTTCTGGATGAACCGGTCAGGTTTTGCCTGCAAAAATTTCATGTCCTTTGGGCTGAAGCCGCTGGCCATCAGGATGCGGAGAGTGGGATTGGCGATGAGACAATACCGCATAAACCGATCGACGGACATTGAAAGCCCGCAGTAGTCCGTAATCAGGAGATCCGGTTTCGCCCGGTCTGCCTTCAAAGCGGCCAACGCCTCCGCACGATCATTGAATGCCCACACGACGTAGCCTGCCGTTTCCAGAAAGTCCGTGTATAGCATGGTCAGACTCGCGTCGTCGTCGACCACGAGGATCGACGCAGCTTCCGCCGATCGCGGAGTGGATGCGAAACAGCCGTTTGGAACGAAACCTCCCGAAGGCGGCAGCGATGACCCCTGGGTGACCTTCGTGCCGCTGAGCATCCTTGTCAGGAACGGCACGCCGGGCATCGGCAAGGAGCAGGCCGGCAGGCGCGAAAGAATTTCGGCGCGAGTTTTCGCAGAGAGCATCAGCTCTCCAGGCAATAGTTTCAAAGTCTTCATCACTTTCATTCTTATCAAGTCACCGGTGCGGCCAAATGCGGCGGTGCACCATTTATGATTCATTCATCACCGGGTTGTTCCTGAAGGTGGGTGGAACTAAAGTCCCATTGTTCACGGCCACACAACTGGTTTGAGCGGATTTGGCTGCCAACCGAGGGTGGAGGCGCGGACCCGTAAGCCTGTTTTCAGATGGCGCAGCCGGTTCTTCCCTTTTGGTGTTGGAAGAGGTTCCATCCACGTTGAACGGGGGACCAAAGGAGCCGGCCGCCGAAAGAATTTCCCTGAGTTGCGTGATGCCGCGGGCGATTCGCGATTTGACGGTGCCGACGGGCACATCGAGAATTTCGGCGATGTCTTTGTAGGAGCAGTCTTCCAGATAGAACAGCGCCACTGCGGCCTGATAAACGTCGTCCACTTTGGCCAGCGCGGGCAGCACCAGGGAGCAGTCCGCCTGATTGGCGGGTTCCGTGGAAAGGACCGGGAGTTGGTCGGCCACCTCCCCCAACTCGTGGTGAGGAAACCTTCCTTCCCTCCGTCGTGCGTTGAGAAAAGTGCGATGCAATGTCGTGAACAGCCAGGGCCTGACTCTGGAGATGTCGCGCAGTTGATGCCCTTTCGTCGCCCAGATGCAAAAGGTTTGCTGGGTCAGATCCCCCGCGTCGGATTCGCTCCGGGTAAGGCTCATCGCGAACCGGAACAACGGTTCGTAATGTTCGCATACGACCGTTTCAAATTGATCGGCTGAATTCATAAATCGTTTGGTTATGCCATTCCTCAAAATCAAGACGGCATTCTCTCCCTTAAACACGGGGGAACACAATGGGACTTAAGAGCAAGTGATGGTGAACATAACGGTGGGACGAAAGAGCAATGTCCTGACCGGGAATTCAGGAGGGCTTCCGGGAACCAAAACCATTGATTGATCTCTTAATCCCTGCGAACGGCTCATTCCAACGTTTTGCCACCGGCAGCGTTGCTGGCGGAAATATTCGCGAAATGAATTCGCCCCGGGGTGTCACGCTGGCGCCGGACGGCTTCGGCTCGCATGCGGACCAATTGTTGGTGGGTGACTTTGGCAGCGACACGATCATGTCGTTTGACGCCGACGGCAAATTCCGCGGTTTGCTGAAGGGTACGGAAGAGTGTCCGGTGACGATTGACAGTTTGTGGAGCCTGAGGTTCGGCGCCGCCGGTGCCGCGGGCGTTCCGACCGACCTGTACTTTAGCGCTGGACCAGACGGCGAGAGCCACGGCCTCTATGGCGTGATTCAACCGCAAAATGACAACAACGATGGCGACGACAACGACAACGACTCCCAAGACCACCATCGCGGTCACCGTTACTGATAAACCACGGGATCAGTTCTGACGCACGCAACGCCAGTGTCCCTTTTGGGAGCTTGTCCGGGGCTCCGATAGGGGCACTGGCTGGTTTATTGGAGTTATGAGAAAACCAAAACGAAAACCCGCCACACAGCAGCAGAGTGCGCCATCCATTCGAACGCCTGAGCTGCTGCCCACCCGGAACAAGTCAGGCAATGCGGGAATGACATTTAAGTCGCGCGGCGGTGTATGGGGAATCGTCGCAAAACTACGGAAGGCGGTACGGATCGAAATTCCAATCGGTTATCAAGATGAAACAGGTTTCCACCTGGGCATTAAATCAACAAAAAAAGTTAAGTAGCTGCTGGTCGGGTAATGGTTTCTAGGGACTCCGGCAATTTGATCGAAAGAATCAACGGACGCAGATGATACACCCAATCTCCGCATAAAACCCTTGAAACTACAGAGGGCGGTTCAACTCCGCCTTCGCGTTCGCGCCGCTTTTCAGCGGGCTGGCCTCCTGCGTTTCTTTCTTCCGTTGTCGGCACCTTTCAGGAATCTCAGCACCGCGGCTTCGTCGGGCCGGAGACGGTACGAGGAGGTTGAACTCGTTCTGCTCTTCCATTCGTTCAGCTTCGGAATCAACGAGCCATCGAGATAAGCTTCGATGACCGCGGGGTGGATATAGGATTTGCGGCAGACGGCGGGGGTGTTGCCGAGACTTTGCGCGGCGGTTTTGACAGAGGCAGCCACGTTTTTCCTGGCGGCGGTCTCCGAATCAACGGGCCCCAGCTGCCGCAATGCTGAGGCGGCGGAAACCGTCCCGGCCCAGGTCCGAAAATCTTTGGCGGTAAAGTCGCGGCCGGAGATCTCCCGCAGATAATCATTCACATCTCCGGAGCCGACGTCGCGCTTTTGTCCCTCATCGTCCAAATATTGAAAAAGTTCCTGGCCCGGCAGGTCCTGGCACGCGCGCACGATTCTGGCCACGTGACGATCTTCGACTTCAACGACGTGTTCCCGTCCGCTCTTGCCGCGAAATTCGAACTTAATTTTCGCGCCGCGCACGCTGGCGTGACGGTCTTTCATTGTGGTCAGGCCGTAGGATTTGTTGTCGCGCGCGTATTCGTCATTGCCCACCCGGATCAGGCTGACCTCGAGTAACCGCACGACCGTGGCCAGGATTTTTTCACGGCAAAAACCCTTGCGGCCGAGGTCGCGCTTCAATCGCATCCGGATGCCGGGCAACGCGCGGGCAAACTCCATCACCCGGTCGAACTTGGTTTGATCGCGAATCTCCCGCCAGCGCGGATGATAGAGATGTTGCTTGCGCTCCCGCTCATCGCGGCCGGTGGCCTGAAGATGTCCATGGTCGAGCGGACAGACCCAAACGTCACGCCAGGCCGGCGGGATTGCCAGCGAACTGATGCGCTGGAGTGTGTGCCGGTCGCGGATGATCCGGCCTTCGGCTGAGCGGTAACGAAACCCCTGCCCGCATCGCTCGCGGCGGATGCCGGGGCATTCGTCGGTCACGTAACGCAAACCGACGGCCTGCGCTGACTTCGCCGGGGAAGGCCTGGTGTTGGGGTTCGTGTTGATGTTTGAACAATATGCCCTTACGGTGACGTCGTCCAGCGTGGCGCGGTCGGTTTTGCGACCATTACCCGACTTCCAATTTCAGCTGCGACGCGAAATCCCGGTACGGGCGGGGACTGAACCGGCGACGTAAACCAGGCCAGCGACATCGGCCATGGGACCATTCCAACCGTGAGGCCCGCTACGTTATTGGCGTAAGTGGATCATCATAATTAGCAAAACGAAAGACAAAACACATGGATTGAAAGCTTTCTAATATTGTGATTGAATTCAGAGTGCTGTGAAAGTTTCACGGTTTAACCACTAAATCGTATGCAAACAAAAATCAATCCCGACCATCATGCAGCTCGTGATTTATTTTGGGTAGCGGTCTGTGTGTGGGCCGTCCTGCTGATTTCCCCCAGCGTACAGGCACAGAATCTCTTTGTAACGGGTGTCGGTACGGGACCATACAACTCCAGCGGGTATATCGCTCAAATCACGCCTGGCGGAGCTAAAAGTACCTTTGCCGCCGGGTTGACTCCTCCTTTTGGACTGGCTTTTGACAACGCGGGCAATCTGTTCGTTTCGGAATATAACTCGCAAAACGGCGCAGGTTACATCGTTGAATACACGTCGACCACATGGCACGTCTTTGCCTCCATGTTTTCACGCCCTCAAGGATTGGCCTTTAACAGCGCGGGCTACTTGTTTGAGGCGGATACCGACGGCAATATATATTCATTCACACCGGGTGGAATGCGAAGCACCATTGCGTCTGGTTTATCTCCTAATGAACTGGCCTTTAACAGCGCGGGCGAACTGTTTGCGTCGGATAACGGCACCGGCAACATCTATAACATCACACAGGGCAAGAGCACCTTCGCCTCCGGGTTGAGTCATCCTGAGGGATTAGCGTTTAACAGCGCCGGCGACCTGTTTGTGGCGGCTGGAGGCCCCAGCAGCGTCATTTATGAATTCACTCCGAATGGAGTGCAAAGCACCTTTGCCTCCGGTTTGTCTTACGCTTATGGACTGGCCTTTAACAACGCGGGCGACCTGTTTGTGGCGGCCGGGGATCGTATCGTCAAAATCACCCCGGACGGAGCCCAAAGCACCTTTGCCTCCGGGTTGTATCAAGCTTATGGGGTGGCCTTTCAGACCGTGCCTGAACCGTTCGTTTTGGGATTGCTGGCCGTCGGTGTCACTGCACTCCTCATCCGTCGCCACCGCAACTAGGCCACCTGGTTTGGGCGATCAAAACTTGTAGATCAGGCATGACTCCAACCGGGTCAAACCCTTCAACGATTTCTTCAATAACCGGGTAGTGAGCGGGCAGGTGGCGTGTTAAGTCCGATAGTTGGCGGAATAGTCGGCGAAGCCTGCAGCGTCGAAGGCTTCGACTTTTCCATCTGTGAAAAGGGCTGGATGTCTTTCCGGCTTCCTCACAAGTCCAACACTGGTCAGCGCCGGTCCGTTCTCTGCTGTTGTCTGAGGATGGTGTTGACGTGGCGGTAGCTCACCAATTTGCGCCGCTGTTCATCCCACAGTCGGAAGGTGAAGGATTTCAAGCTGGAGAACAGGGTGATGGGCTTCACGGTCTGAAACAGCGGCTCGGCCTGGTGGCATTTTTCCAGGTGGTAGTTCGGAATTCGCGGGCTGAGGTGGTGGATGTGATGAAATCCGATGTTGCCGGAAAACCATTGCAACACCCTGGGCAGTTTGTAGAACGAACTGCCCTTCAACGCGGCGGTGGCGTAATCCCATTCATCCTTGCGTTCCCAATAGACACCCTCGAATTGGTGTTGCACGTAAAACAACCACACCCCGGCCGAGCCGGCCACCATGGCCACTGTCAACTGAATGATCAGGTAAGCCTTAAGGCCGAAAATACAAATCAAGCCGGCCGCGATGGCCCCCACCGCGAGATTTGTCCAATAGACTGAGTACCGCTCGCGCGGCGGCGCCTTGAACGAGGGCACCCGCTGTCCGACGAGAAACAGGAACAACGGCGCCAGCACGAACAGCACCAGTGGATTGCGCGCCAGCCGATACGCGAAACGCTTCCAGCGCGACGCTTCCAGATATTCCTGCACGGTCAACGTCCACACATCGCCCGTGCCACGCCGGTCCAGATCGCCCGCGCTTCCATGATGGATCGCATGTTCCCAACGCCAATGATAGAACGGCGTGAAAGTCAACGCGCCGGTGATTGCGCCCAGGGTGTGATTGGCGGCTGCCGATTTGAAAAACGATTCGTGTCCGCAATCGTGAAAGATGATAAACACCCGCACCAGGAACGCACCGGCCAGAAGAGCCAGTGGCACGGTAAGCCACCAGGAAATGGCCAGGCTCAAGTACATCAAATACCAGAGCGCCGCGTAAGGAACCAGCGTGTTCACTAATTGCCACAGCGCCCGGCCAAGCGACGACCGTTGGTATCGGGCGACAATCGGTTTCCAGTTCAGGACGTCCAACGGAGCGCCTGGTGGCGAGGAAGCGGGGTCGTGTTTCATAACGTTGTGCAGTAAAAGGCGGGCGTTAATGACTGAATGTCAGATTCAGTTCGATACGAAAAACATCGGTTTGTCCGGGGGCCCCGGTGTTCGCGGGACGAGCCGGCGTGTTTGGAGATGAGTCGCAGAACGTGTTTGAAACTATAGAACGTGTTTGGCATCTCAGGATAGACCAATAAAATTTTCATCAGGCGACCTGGCTTGGTTGACAGTGTGCAGGACCTCTCTCACCGTGTCCACCAACTGATCCACAGAGAACGGTTTGAGCAATATTGTTGCCAACCTGAGCCCCTCGCTGTCGAGGGGCGCTGTTCCCGATGCCAGGATAACCGGCAGGGCCATGCGCGCCAAACGCAACTTTTTGATCAGTTCAATGCCTGACAACCTGGGCATGTTGTTATCGGTAATCAGAAGCTGGTAGCAGTCAGGATCGTGCCGCGTGCCATGAAGCATCAGCCAGCCGGCTTCGCCATTTTCAGCCATGTCCACCTGGTAGCCGGAGTTAATCAAGATGTCGGAACAGAGTTGGCAGATGTCCTTATCGTCATCAACCACGAGTATGCGTTGGGGGAGCGTCGGTGTCATGATCTAAATTGGTCAACGCCATTTTTCTATTCCGCAATCCACAGCCCCATTTCTCTCGCTTGCGTTCATTGACCCAGAGAAATCTGTCTATCGTGGGCTGAAACGTCTATTTCCTCAGTGGCATTTTCCTTCGCGGAGAGCAGCCCGGCCAATACCTTCTTGCTATTACGCTTATAGCCTTCGGCTATGGTTTTGGGAGGATCGTTTCGCCGTGAAGGTAACAGCCCGGAAAAATGGAAGTAAGTCCTTATCCATAAAGGAAAAATACCCTGGCCGGATCCGGATGGGATCACTGGCCGGCCAATGCCTGTTCTTTTACGATCTCAATGTATTGGGCTAGAGCCTTGGATCGGTTTTCGCGATGCCAGGCAATCCAGTATTCCGCCTTCGCTGCCGCTGCCAGTGGGCGAAAAACCACACCCGGATGGGGCAAATTCCTGATCTGCTCGCGCGCCAGCGTAACGCCCAAACCTTCGGCGACGAATGTCATGATGCCGGATTCCAACTCGACGTCCTGCAAAATCCTCGGAGTAAAGCCTGCCTGCTGGCACAGGCCGGCCAACCAGTCTCGCGAACCGGGATGCGTCTGTTCGGACATCGCGACAAAGAACAACGACTTCAGGTCCCTCGCCAGGATTTTGCTCTTTTTCACCAGCGGATGATGGGCCGGTAGAACGACGACCACATCGTGGCGGGCCACACATTCCCAGTTCAGCGCAGCCATGTTCTTGCTGGAGGCGGGTGGGCGCAAACCGACAAAGCCCAGATCAATCTTCCGCGCTTCCAGGGCGTGCAGCTGCTCCGCCGGCGACATATCGAACAGGTTCACGGCGATTTCGGGACAGGTTTGGTAGAAAGTCGCCAGGGTTGCCGGCAGGAGATCGAAATTGAATTTAAACAGATAGCCCAGGTTCAGTTGGCCGGATTCGCCACGGCTGAATCGCTGAACGGCCTTCACGCTTTCCAGGCTCAACGCCACGAGCCGCCGGGCATCCAGCAGAAAACTTTTCCCTTCTTCCGTCAATGAAACCTGATTTTTGGTCCGGTCCAGCAGGCGAACCCCCAGTTCTTGCTCCAAATTGTGAATCTGGCGGGTCAGCGAGGGTTGCGCCAGACGCAGTTTTGCCGCCGCCCGGGTGAAGTTTAATTCCTCGGCTACGGCAACAAAGTAGCGGAGATGGCGCAATTCCATAACTCAATCACATTATAGCAATCCTTTATCCGCCTGACAACAGGAACGGGCAACGGGTGGTGGGCTACATTGCCGATTTTACGGGGCGCGGCTGTCCCAGCCACAGCGGTACCTGCGCAAAGGGACTCGCTTTTAATTCCAGCGTTTACTGGCACTTTCAGGTGCTGCGCCTGAGACAGGCGCGGTCCGGCAAAGTAACCCACTACCGGGCAACGGGCAGCGAAAGGGATGGCCGCCTTTCAGCCATAGCTGGAGGGCATGACAAACCCAGCAACGAAGTATTGGCATGTCTTCTGGTTTCACAGCAGCGTGTCCCGATGAAGCTCATCATCCAGAAGGCCTCGGTCCGGTGGCAAGGGGGATCCAATGGTGGCACTCGGGATGTGACCACCGAGAGCGGCGCGCTGAAAGGAACCGGCTTTTCCCTGGGTATTCCCTTTACCCAAAACTCCGGAACCAATCCGGCTGAACTGATTGCCGCCGCTCACGCCGCAAGCTTCTCCCTGGCCCTGTCGAACGAGTTGGGACTGGCAGGTTCTACTGCAGGAGACATCGTCGTCACCGTAACAGTATCGCTGGAACACCTGGCCGCCGGCTGGACGATCATGAATATCCATTTGAACGTGATCGCGCGGCTGCCCAAAATCACCCAGAACAAGTTCATTGACGCGACCGTCCGCGCCAAAACCAGTTGTCTGATTTCACGATTGTTACGGGTCAACACATCGATGAACGCCAGGCTGGAACAGTGAACCGCCATAACGGAAAGGCAAGGCACTCTTGAGTTCACGCCAGGCGGAGTCAGGGGCACCTTAGCCTCCGGGTCGAACACTTCTGTTACTATTGCCTTCCAACCTATGCCTCACTGGCAGACGTTACGTTACACCCAATTTTTGCCGGACCACTCTTTGGGGAATTTATGTCAGATTTCCGGAATACGACACTCATCGTATGGAAAGACGCCGCTCAATTTGTCATTCTCGGACTGGAGATTCCCAATCGGGCCATAACAGGACAGCGCATTTTGAGGAAAGGATTCGTATGACGACCAGACATTATTCGATAACTGCAGCGATGGTTTTGGCCATGGCACTGTCGGCCTCGGCCCAGACACGCATCACCTACGTGGATGTCACCGACGGCGCCTCGGGCAACACGAGGCAGATTGCCACCAATGGAACAGCGCCGTGGAATGGGACATTGTCAGCGTGGACTGCGCTCACCTCAGGGGGGATCGCCAATGACAGCCTCTGGTTGAGGCGAGCCTTTGGGAATTCCGCCACCATCTACGAGAATTCAGGTGCCGGTTCGCAGGATACGAATGCCACCCGGTTGGTGACGTCCATCGCGGTAGGGGCACCGGGCCAGGACAGTACTACAATGTTTATGGGTTATTTTGGACGGATACCAGCCCGACATGGGAACTGGGCGCATCCTTGACGAATTATCCCGGCCAATTGCCGTTATACCAGTTGAGCACCCCGGGCGTAACGATATTTAATAACGACGCTTTTGTCAGCACTTCTACCATCTACAGCACCAACCTTGCTTCCAATCCCTTCACGACGCCGGTGATGATTTCCGAAGGCAACCGGCGGTTGCTGATGACGCCGGTGTTGGGTCGGGCTACGGGCACAAACATCACGGTTTACATGGAGCCGGATCGCGGCCAGCAGGGTCAAAACCAGCGCACATGGCTTGACGGTATCGGATACCAGCTGATCACAAATCAAATCGTTATGCCGTTGACTCTGAGCAACGGTAACTTGACCATAAATTATTCTGGAACCGCCGGCCGCCAGTATTTGATGTGAGTGGACTGCCAGTTTGAATTCGCCGGTGACGTGGACACCATTGCAAAGCAGTACGGCCGGTTCAAATGGCCTGGTGACCTTTACGACGACTCCGTCGGGTACGCCTGATTTCTATCGGATGCATGATGTGACTCCCCCGCCGGCCCCGGTCACCACGTTGACGGCCGCGGCCGGCCACACCCAGGTGTCGTTGAGTTGGATGCCTGCCGTCGGCGCGACGAGCTACAACGTCAAGAGCGCGACCACGAGTGGCGGGCCGTATACGACGGTTGCCAACCTCAACGCGACCAATTTCGTCGTCACCGGTCTCACCGATTTTACAACGTATTATTTCGTCGTCTCGGCATTGAATTTTAACGGGGAAGGTGACAATTCCGCGGAAGCAAACGCAACGCCCCTTCCTCCGCAGCCGCCGCCTGCCCCGACGGGGCTAATGGCCACGCCTGGCAATGGTCTGGTTGCGTTGAGCTGGACGCCTTCCGCCACCGCGACGAGTTACAACGTCCAGAGCGCGACCACGAGCGGCGGGCCCTACACCACTATTACCAATGTCACCACAACCAGCTTCGTCAACACCGGTCTTGCCAACGGGACAACGTATTACTACGTGGTCTCCGCGCTGAATCCCTACGGCGAAAGCTCCATTTCTTCGGAAACGAACGCAACGCCCGCGCCGCTGCCTCCGTTTACCCCGACGGGCCTGACGGCGACGGCCGGCAACGCGCAAGTATCGTTGAGTTGGGCGGCTGCCCCGGGCGCGACGAGTTACAACGTCAAGAGCGCCACCACGAACGGCGGGCCCTACACCACGTTTACCAATGTCACCACGACCAGCGTCGTCAACACCGGCCTCGTCAATGCCACAGCCTATTTCTATGTTGTCTCCGCCTTGAATGACAACGGTGAGAGCCCCGATTCCCTGCCAGCGGGCGCAACGCCATTCGACACACCGCCACTATACTATTCAATCGAGTTCACCGGCACGAATTACACGCCATTGACATGGCCGACAGTGCCACCGGTCAATGTATTCCCGCTCATTCAACCGCTGCCTGATCCATTCGCATGGCTCACCGACCCCCTGAACACGAATGGCGACCGCAGCGTTAACTATTACGACTGGGAACATCACCGTGCTGAGATCAAATCCGTGCTCGAAGCGTATGAGTTTGGGCCCAAACCGCCGGTTGATCTTGCCAGTCAGGTTACGGCCAGCTACTCGGGCAGCACCAATCCTGGTGGGAGCGGCACGCTGACAGTGGTTGTGACTGCAAACGGGCACACGCTCACACTGACTTCTCCGGTCACCATCCCGGCAGCGGCAACCGCTCCGTACCCGGTGTGCATCGGGATGAGCAGTGCCTATGGCAGCCTTAATTCCGGCGACCTGACCAGCCGGGGCATTGTCGGAGTCACCTACAACCTGAGTCAGGTAACGACATATGGCGGCCCCAGCAATACAGACCCCTACCACACCATGTATGGGGGTAGTCCTTATTTTGTGACGGTTAATAACACGGGCCAATACAGTGCGTGGGCCTGGGGCGTCAGCCGCCTGATTGACGGCTTGACGCTGGTGACGAATGCACTCCCCGTGGATTTAACCCATATCATGGTCACCGGTTGCTCGTATGCCGGCAAGATGGCGCTCATTTCCGGGGCGTTTGACGAGCGCGTCGCATTGACCGTGGCCCAGGAGTCAGGTGGCGGTGGCGCCAATTCCTGGCGTTACAATCATCTCGCCGAAGCAGGGGGATCCGTGGAAGACATCGACAATACGGATTACAACTGGTTTGCGAATCAAATGAGTCAATTCTCCGGCGACAATGTTTACCGGCTGCCGGAGGATCATCACATGTTGATGGCACTGTGCGCGCCTCGTGCGTTGTTCGATACTGGAAACACGGATTATACCTGGCTGGGAAATCCGTCGTGCTACGTCTGTGGTCAGGCCTGTGCACGGATCTATCAGCAATTTGGTATTGGTGACCGGTACGGCTTCGATGTTGACGGGGGACATTCGCACTGCACCTTCCCGTCCGACCAGGAGTCGGAAGTTCAGTATTTCCTGGACCGGTTCATTAAAGGTAACACGAACCTGACGCAAACGGTCCGAACTGCCCCCGGCAGCTATACCAACATCAACTACAGCCGCTGGACTACGTGGTGGGGAACGACCAATGCCGTTTTCGGTCCTTAGTGATACCCGATTGAGGAATTCCTGAAATCGCTTTTCGGTCGGCACGGGCACAATCCCGTGCCGACGTTGGCGACGCCGAAGGCTGGCCAGCAGCGCCATCATCGACGCAGTCATTGAAAGTTGCCGCCTGCGCGGCCTTGATTCCTTCGCTGATTGCCCAAGCAGCCCGAGCTGGTCAATCAGCACGATGCTTTTCCGATGAGGCTGAATTTAAAAATCCCGGGTATCCGTTTTTCCCGGTCTGGTCGCGCCTTCTTCCCTGGTCGTCAGCCGGGTTGTCGCCTGATTCCATGAAGCCCTGGATCCGGTTTCCTGCTGTTTCCACTCGGCCGGGGAAAGGACCCGCCAATAAACGGTATAGCGCTGATGTTGTGCGCGATAAAACGGAACCAGGGTGACGTCTTCGGGATGTCCCAATTTTTCCGTACGGAAGGTCAAAGGCTGACCCGTTGCCTTGATATGTTTTAACAGAGAATCGGTGTCGGCGACAAACACGGGAACCGGTGCCGGCGGCCATTTCACAAATTTGGTTTGGTCCCGGGCATACGGATCGGCGGGCATCCCGTTTGTGCCGAGTTCACCGGCCAGTACAATGGGACCATAAAGCACCGCGAGCTGGTTGGTCGATCCCGGCAATGGCTCGGTGTGAAGGCTCATCGGCATGCGGATTTTTACAGCATCCCCGTCATGCCATTCCCGATCCAGCGTGATGTAGGAATCCGGGTGGCCTTCGATGGTTTCCTTCTTTCCGTTGACCTGGATGCCGGGTGGGGTTTGCACCCAGTCCGGCCAGCGGATTTTGAGTACCAGTCTCACCGGCTGCTTGCATTGAAGGGTCATGCGCATTGTGTCTTGATCGGGAAATTTGGTCTCCTGCCGCACGGTGAGCCCTTTGTCCGGCCAGGATAATTCCGAAGCGATAAACAGATTGACGTAAAGGGAATCGTTCCCGTGCAGATAAATGGCCTGACCGTAGCGCGAATGATTTTCCATGCCAGAGCCCACGCAGCACCAAAAGGAATTTTCCGGTGTCGAGTAGGTCTTGAACCCGCCGGGTTGCAACGACATCAGGTAAACGAACATGCCCGTGTCCGGGTCCTGTGACGCCAGGATGTCGTTGTAGAGTGCGCGTTCGTAGAAGTCCATCTCCTCGGCGGAGGGTGACCACTCGAACAAATGCAGCGTGAGCTTGAGCATGTTATAGGTACAACAGGTCTCACAGGTCGCTGCATTCAGATGACGGGTAAATGCGGTCACCGGGAAGAAATGTTCGTTGTCGCCATTCCCGCCGATGACATACGAACGATGCCAGGCCACCCGGTCCCAGAAAAACCTGGCAATGTCGGCGTAGTTGGTTTGTCCGGTCAATTCATAAAGCCTTGCGGCCCCGATGGTTTTGGGGATCTGCATATTGGAATGCAATCCGTCCAGGGTATCGTTGCCACGCGCCAGCGGATCCATGACGGCGTGATGATAAAATTTCTCCGCCAGGTTGAGGTCATTGGTGTTGCCGGTCAGCGCATAAAGTTCGGCCATGACCTCGTTCATGCCGCCCTGTTCGCAGACCAGCATTTGCTGCCATTGCGCGTCGGTCAGGTTCGCGGTCGTGGCACCCACCCAGTTGGCAAAATTCGTGGCCACGTCCAGGGCGTTTGTACTGCCACAAAACTGACAGGCGTCAATCAATCCGGCAAATTCCTTGTGGATCGTGTACCACGGCACCCAGGCGCCGTTGAGGTTGAAATCATGAGCATGAATTTCTCCGCGCGCGACTTCGGCGAAAACCTTTTTACCGTTCGGGATGGCGGCCACATATCCATCCCCATTGGCTTTCTGACATTCGGCCAGCTGGGCCACGGTATAATTCACGCGTTCCAGAAATTCAGGATTGCCGGTGTCCTGATACATGCGCGAGCAGGCCGAGAGATAATGTCCCAGCGTATGGCCGGCAATACCCTGCGCCTCCCAGCCTCCGTATTTGGCGGCTTTCGGTTCCAAGCCGGCCTCCGAGCGAAACCCGCTCAACAACCGGTCCGGGTCCAGGCTGAGCAGATAATGCGCGTCCCGTTCCATCGCATCTTTGAATGGTCCGGAGAGCAGCTTTACATCGTTCGGCGGGAACTGCTGCGCTTCCAAATCAACCGCGGCTATCGCTCCACCGTGTGCGCCGCACACCACCATCACGGCCACCGGAAGAATGGGTAACATTAGACATTTCATATGTTGCCTTTGTTTGCGCGGAGGGTAGCAATCCTTCGCTTATAAAGCAGGTTTTTCCTGCGACCCGGCACCATCGTATCGATAATGGGAGACATGGTTGTGGCTCGAACAAAGAAAATGGACATTCCGGATTACCGCCAAACATTACGCCGTCAACCCGCTCCGCAAGCCATAGTAGACCTCGTTCCAGTTCAACTCTTTCCTGAATTGCCGGACGGTGGTGCCGCGGTCGATTATCAAAAGTTCCACGCCCGCCATGCCGGCAAAGTCCTCCAACATCTCCGTGGTGACCGACTGGCTGAAACCGGTATGGTGCGCGCCGCCGGCATAAATCCATGCCGTGACGGCGGTGTGGAAATCGGGTTGGGGGATCCAAAGTGCACGTGCCACCGGCAGCTTGGGCAGCGGTTTTTCGGGCGGGACCACTTCCACTTCGTTCACCAGCAAACGAAAACGATTTCCCATGTCCATCAGGGCGGCATTGAGTCCGGGGCCGGAAGGAGCCTCAAACACCACCCTGACCGCATCGGCCTTGCCACCAATTCCCAAAGGATGGACTTCCAGGGATGGCCTGGCTTTGGCGATACTGGGGCAGATTTCCAGCATGTGCGCCCCGAGTACCTTGGTGGTCCTGGCGTTCATATGATAGGTGTAGTCTTCCATGAACGAGGTGCCGCCTTTCAAGCCCGACGACATCACTTTCATGGCCCGGACCAGGGCACAGGTCTTCCAGTCGCCTTCCGCACCAAATCCATAGCCCTCTGCCATCAATCGCTGGACCGCCAAGCCCGGCAATTGTGCCAGTCCGTGTAAATCCTCGAACGTGGTTGTAAATCCCTTGAAACCACCGGCTTTCAGAAAGACACGCAAGGCGATTTCAATCCGCGCCGCTTCCCGCAAGGATTCCCTTTGGGGACCATTTTTGCGGAGCCGGGGAGTGACGGCATAACTGGCGTCGTATTCCTTGAGCAGCGCGTTGATTTGTGCGTCGGTGGCGGCGCCCAGATATTTTCCCAGGTCTCCGACGCCATAACCATTGACGGCGTAACCCAATTTAATTTGCGCGGCTACCTTGTCTCCCTCCGTGACCGCCACTTCGCGCATGTTGTCGCCGAACCGGCAGAACTTCGCGTCCTGCCAGTCGTGCCAGGCCGCAGCGGCCCGGCACCATGCGCCGACCTGTCTCCGGACTGCCGCGTCCTGCCAGTGGCCGGCGACCACCTTCCGGTCCAGTCGCATCCGGCTCATGATAAAGCCATGTTCACGGTCACCGTGCGCGGCCTGGTTGAGGTTCATGAAATCCATGTCAATGGTCGACCAGGGGATTTCGTGGTTATATTGGGTATGCAGATGCAGGACCGGTTTGCGGAGGACTTTGAAACCGTTGATCCACATTTTGGACGGCGAAAACGTATGGCACCAGGTCACCAGCCCGATGCATTCGGCAGCTTGATTGGCCTGTTCACAGAGTGCCAGGATTTCTTCAGGCGATTTCAGGACCGGTTTAAAAACGACCTTAACCGGGATGACCGGTGTATCGTTCAACGCCCGGGAAATTTCCTGGGAATGGGCGGCAACCTGTTTGAGCGTTTTGGGTCCGTATAAATGCTGACTACCCGTCAGGAACCAAATTTGAAACCGTTTTAAATCCATGATGCAGTGGCCTGGTTGACATCGAGCTGCCCGGGTATTTAACGAACCGCCGCGTGAGGCCCAGGCAAGCGGGGGACACTCACGCGGCGAACGCAGACTCAACAACTCTCGGTCAAAGGTTGTTGAGCGCTAGCCCCAATTATTATGCTACAGCGACAGGCGATAGAATTGTATTGCTGGCGACATGGACAGGGTCAGCTGATAATTGCCGCCCGAAACGATCAGCGCCCCGTTGGGCACGGCCACAGGCGTCCAGGTGGCGCCCGGTCCGAGTGTCGGACTGGACAGCAAGGTCACCAGCGCAGAACTGGTTGGCCATGAGAATACCAGGTTGTTGCCCGAGCGGGTGACATTCAGGGTCACGGCCGCGAGGCTGGTGCCCCGGAGCTGGTTCGGTCCGAGGGCATTATCGGCTGCGGCTTGCGCCGCCGTGAGCGGGCCGTTGTAGATGCGGCATTCATTGATGGAACCCTGGAAGCCGGGGTCCGCCAGGTAGAGCGAATGACCCAGATAATTATTCGGATCCGCGCCCAGTTGGAAAGCCAGGACGCTTTGACTGTTAAACGCCGGACTGCGATAACTTACCGGATCAATCATGGCGTTAAACATGGAAACCCTGGCCGCCAGAACCCCGTTGGTATAAAACTGTTCATTGCCGGTGTCGGGGCTGTATACGCCTACCACCTGCAGGTTGTTCTGCCCGTCCAACGTCGTGTTGATGATGGCATCGCGCTCTCCGGTATTTCCGGGCACACCCTGCCCGAAGTTCAGTTGCGCACCTCCGGCACCGGTATGGGGTGAGAAGGTGATATAGTTGCCTCCATCCCCGTAGAACGCATCAATCGGATTTAGATCCGCAAACCCGAAAGCAAAGAGATTCTCGAAGTTGTTGGTGATGGTCGTGCCAAAGCTGGCCCACACTTCGATGGTTACTTCACTCAAGTTGCTGACGATTCCCGCCGGTAATTGCACATAGTTGGCGCCATTGGTCGCGCCATCCAGCACCACCTGACCCGATCCATTGAAAGCTGCGGTGCCCACCAGCGTAGCATTCCACGTAACCCCGCCCACCGAATCGGATGCGGTAGTGCCCGAGCCCTCATTGAAGCTGTAGCGATGAATCAAGGTGGCATTCACCGGGACGACAGTGACCGTGATGGAGTTGGTGCTCGTAAAGGCGCCGACGATGGCCGTCAAGGTCGCGCTGCCGGCGCTCACGGCGGTTACCATACCATTGGGATCCACTGTGGCCACTTTGGGATTGCTCGAGCTATAGACCGGGGCCGAAAAGGTCGCCGGATCCACACCCGGTTCCGACGAACTCAGGAGCACGCCGCTGACCGATGGATAATCGCCGACCAACGTCGCCAGTTGGAAATTGTCCAACCTCGACCGTCGGAGTGGGCCAGTGGTTGGAAATAAACCCGCTGCAAAGCGCCTCCCAGGGGAACGACTGTTACGATGGTATTGGTGCCATCGTCGCTGACCACCAGGTCATTGGTATCATACCCTTTGCCGTAAGCCCGGAGAATTCCCCGGTTGACCAGGTTGGTGACGGTTCCAGAACCGCCATTCAATGTGGTATTGGCGCCGGTCAGCCAACCTTCCGGCAGCTTCAATGTGCCGCCGCCGACGTTGAAAACCGTGGCGGCATCATTGTTGGCCTGTCCGTTATTCAGGTTGACATAGCCATTGATCAAAATCGTTGCAGTGTCATAGATATTCATATGACCACCGCACCAGGTACCGGCCCCGCCCAGGCTGCTGTAATTGGCACTATTGTAGAGATTCATCGTGACGTAGGTCCCTTCGCAAACCGGCCACCAACCGGAACCCAGATTCAAAGACGCGCCCGAGGTGTACATGTAGCCATTCCCAAGCAAGTTGATATGGCTGCGCACACCGGGAGTCGGGTCGGGTTGATACGGGGCAGTCGTCCAGTCGAACGTCAGCGTGCCGGAAACGTTTAACGTGCTTCCAAACTCCGGGCCGAAGATGGTGTTAAACACCTCCGGTCGGTATTGCCGGACACCGGGACTTTCCACATCACCCTGCGGAATCGTTATCACCGTATCCCCGTCGACGGGTGAGGGATCAAGCCAAACATTGCCGGTAAAGCGTGGTTGAGGGATTCCCCGGGGGCGGCACGCCGACCGGATTCCAGTTATTGGGATTGTTCCAGAGGTTATTCGTCACGGTGCCGTTCCAGTGCGAATCCTGAGCGGACACGGATTGGACCAGCCATGCCATCATGGCGATGAGTGTCAGATGACATATTATTTTTGGTTTCATATGGTTGAGCAGTTGGGTTTACGGTTTAACAGTTACAGGAAAAAGAGAGTTGTTAAGTGTTTGGCCAAAACATGAAGACCGGACCGCCGCCGAAAATTTTAAGATTCGGACCATTCATTCCCTGCCATTTCTGCCATTTAACGTGGGAGTCGATGTATAATTGATTGCCGCCCGCCGGTTGGCTGCCTTGCAGAAAACTGGTGCGTTGGATGACATTGGCAGGAAGTCCACCCACTCGAAAATGGCCATAAGGATTGGACGAAGTTGAGTCAGCCGCCACGATGTCCGCACACCACACGGATTTGGAGGGGCTGTGGATGGGCGATCCCAAAGTATTGGTCTGCCAGTAGGGTTGCTCCGTGCGCGTGCCTACCGCATGCATGCCCGCACCCGGCAGGAACCAGATAAAGTCCGTGATCCGAAAATGGCTTGCGATGGTGGCGTTGGTAGCGCCCATCACACCGTAGTTCCATACATTATCCCGGTTAAACGCCGCGTTGGCCGGACAGAAAAATATATTCCGGGTTGACCCATACTCAAACATGTTGGTGATAAACAGGTCAGAGATATCCCAGGGCCAGAGGCCATACGAATTCCCGACTGTACCCGGAACGCCAGAGCCGTAGGGAGGATATCTTAAATCGGGCAACAGACTGTTATTGTCGTTGGCCATCGTCGTTCCGGAGATGCCGAGTTGATGCAGATTACTTTGGTCCTGGGCAATCCAGGCTCTCTGTTTGGCGGCAGACAAAGCCGGCAGCAGCATGGCGGCCAGGATGGCGATGATGGCGATGACCACCAGAAGTTCGATGAGCGTAAAGGCCGTTGAATTTCGTTTGGGAAATAAAGACATTTTTGTTTGATGGATAATAAAATTTAACTTTGGGGCAACGTATGGACAACGCCACTTTGCGGAAAAGAATCGCCATTTCGCGAACGCCAGCCGGCCGGTTCCAGCGAACCGTAAGTCTTGCGGTAAGCCAGCGGGCTGATGCCTTTGCCGGCCCGGAAATAACGCGCAATGTGCGGCACGTCCGAAAAGTCCAGCAGGTCGGCAATTTGCGCCACTGGCAGGTCGGTTTCGATCAGCAGCCGCGCAATTTGTTCCGTGCGCACCCGCCGGATTTCGTTCAGCACCGAGCGGCCCAGTAATTTGCGGAACCGGTTTTCCAGCATGCGCCGGGACAATCCGGCGAAGACGGCGACTTCATCCACGGACACCGCACAGCGGCGTCCCTGATCTCGAATGAATCGCAACGCCTTGGCCAGTTGCAAATCCTCCGCCGCCACGAAATCGGTCGAGCGCCGTGCCACCACGTGCGCGGCCGCCGCAATAATGCGTGAGGGTCCGGTGTACGAGTGCCGCATCAACCCGTTCAAAGCGTGCGCGGCATCATAACCGGCCCGCTCGAAATTGATGGCCACACTCGACATGGGCGGGTCGGTCAGCCCGCAGACGACTTCGTCGTTATCGGCTCCGACGACACCCACGAGGTCCGGTACGGTGTAGCCGGCGAGTTTGCAGGCTTCCATGACGCGCTGTCCGCAGTCGTCGTTGCACGCCATCACGCCCACCGGTTTGGGCAGCGCCTTCAGCCAATGGGCGAGTAAACGCCAATCCTTTGACCAATCTCGTCCCGGCCCGGACAACTCATATTGTGGCGGATTTTCAAAGCCCAGGGCCCGGATCCGCTGGCAGAAGAATTTCCGGCGAAGCTCCGACCAGGTGGTGTTCTCGATCGAAGTTTTCGCGTAACCGCAGTAGGCAAAATGTTTGAAGCCGCAATCCAGCAGATGGTCCGCCGCCATCCGGCCAATGGCTTGCGAGTCCGTCACCACGTTCACCATGCCGGGGATTTCCGTTTTGTGATGGCCAACCACCACGGTGGGCAGTCCGTAAGCGACAATTTCTTCCGCCTGATCCACATCCCGAAGAATAATCCCGTTGGCATCGCCGGTTTCCAGCAGGGGTTGTACTTTTTCCAACCCGGCCGGTTCCCAGGAAAACGACCAGGGTCCATGATGGCGCGAATAATCTGCGATTCCGCGAAGCAGCGCGCGCCCCGAGGCGCGCGAAGACTCAATCAAAAGAATGACTTTCGGCACGTGCGGCATGTGTGTCCTCCCCGGAGCCGGCCTGCGGCATTACCAGTGGCAGGTCTTAATCGGGGCTATATACCTGTATACGCTTTTTGGGCCTGAAACCCGACAAGGATTTTTGTCACAAATGGATTCGACCGGCATTTTCCGAGGACTTGCACCCTACCGCCGGGTGAGATTCATCTCTAATCAGTTCAGAATCAACGCTGGTGGCCGGGCAGGCGCGGGTGGCGTGGGATTACCTGACGAGTCAACCCGGGACGATATGAATGGACGGTTTGGAAACCGAAGGCGCGGTTTCAATTAAAGCGGTGGCTTCATGCAATAAAATACGGGCGAAGACCCAGTCAAACCAAAAACCGTGCTCGGCGCTGCCCGGGTCCAAATCATCTTCGAATTTGGTTTCGATGCTTTCCCGGCCTTGTGCCAATTGGGCGGTGGCCTCCCGATTTTGGCCAAGTTGATAACACGACATGGCGAGAATCACCCGGGCGGCAGCGACCCGCGGCGGGTTGTCACCCGGGTACGACAGACAACGGCGGCACCAGTCTTCCGCCCGGGCAAAATGACCCTGGCGATATTCCATTAGCGCCAACGACAGGGAACCCCAGGCGGCTTGAAACGCGGTTTCGACATTCGTGTTGCCGGGAGCGATGACGCCGAAGGATTTGGTTGCCAGTTCCGCCAGTGGTGTCAACGCGCTAATGGTTTTGGGGTCCGCCGGCCGAAGCAGGCTGATTTTGACCACTCGTTCCGCGGCAACCGGATACAACGTGCCGGCAAAGCGGGTAATGGCCTGCTGTCGGAAACTTTCATACGCCTGCACATTACCCAGTTCGAGGACCGCGGGACCGAGCCGGAGATAATCCAGTGAAGTCATGTCCCATCCGTCGAATTTATTGATCTGAATCAATACGTTGAACCGGTCGGCTGCTTCCTGCCAACGACCTTGTCGCGCGTGCCATTCCCCGACGGCGCGAAAAACCCGCGCGCCCTCCAGGGATGGCTGCGTGGGCGCAATCCCGTTCAACAGGTCGTCCGCTTCTTCAGGGGCGTTCTGATTGACCCGCACATCGGCCAGGGTGATCTTCTCCCGGGTTTCAGCTTGTCGGCGTAATTCCGCCTCATTGGCCCGTGCCCGCTCGGCTTCCTGCCGCATTAGATATTGCTGTTTTTCGGCCGCCACGGCGTCCCGGCGCGCCGCCCGTTCCATGAAGAAAAGCCAGGTGGCGGTCCCTAATCCGATGAGCAGCGCCGCCGCCACGGCCGCTCCGGAAAAAAAAACGATTTTATTGCGCCGGACCAGTTTCTGGAACCGGTAAAACCGGCTGGGCGGGCGGGCGATGACCGGTTCGTTACTGAGATAGCGTTGAACATCCATCGCCAGCCCGTTGGCCGTTTCATAACGCCGCCGGCGGTCCTTGTCCAAGCACCTCATCACGATCCAGTCGAGATCGCCCCGCAGCAGGGAGATCAGCTTGGGCGGCTCGGCATGACGCTGCACCGCCGTCGCCGTCAGTTCCGTGCGTTGCAGGGTGGTCAGCATGGTGGAGGGCCGTTGCGGCTCCTTCTCGCGCAGGGTCCGGCGCATTTCATCCAGGCCCGATTGCAGCAGCATCTTCGCGTCGAACGGCGTCCGGCCGGTCAGCAATTCGTAAAGCAGCACGCCCAGACTGTAGATGTCGGTGCGCGTGTCAATGTCCAGCCCGCTCATCTCCGCCTGCTCCGGACTCATGTACGCCGGCGTGCCGATGATTTGTTCGTAAGCTGTGAAAAGCGTTTTGTCGGTCAATTTGCCTTCGATGGCTTTGGCGATGCCGAAATCAATCACTTTCGGCACCGGCACCCCGTCATGCAACGTGACCAGAACGTTCGACGGCTTGATGTCGCGGTGAATGATTCCCTTCTGATGCGCGTGCTGGATGGCGTGGCAGATCTGGACGAACAAATCCAGCCGCTCGGACGTGTCGAGATGGTTCTGGTCGCAGTAGTCGGTGATTTTGACCCCGCGCACCAGTTCCATGACGAAGTACGGCCGACCGGTTTCCGTCGCGCCCGCGTCCAGAACCCGGGCGATGTTCGGATGGTCCATCATCGCCAGCGCCTGCCGTTCCGCTTCAAAACGGGCGATGACGCTCCTGGTGTCCATCCCGAGCTTGATGATTTTGAGGGCCACCCGGCGCCGCACCGGCTTCTCCTGTTCGGCCATATAGACCATGCCACAGCCGCCTTCGCCGATTTTTTGCAGCAGCTTGTAGCGGTCAATGCGGCTGCCGGGACCTTCGGTCGGCACGGACTGTTCAGCCGGAATCCGGGTTCCCGCGGAAGCGGTGTCGGTGGTGGCACGCCCGGCGCCCGGCCTGGGCGTGTTGCTGAAAGGGGCGATTTCCCGGAAGAATTTATCAGCATCCGATTGCGCGGCCAGCAGCGCTTCAACCCGGGTCCGGAGGGTTGCATCACCGGCGCAGGCTTCGTCGAGAAAGGTCCGGCGGGCAGCGGGATCGGCGACCTGGCACGCTGCGTCAAACAAGGCTTCCACCTGTTGTGTCGTTTTCGTCATGCGCGGTGGTGATGATGATTCATTGGACTAACCGCAATCCGGTTTCAAGCCTGGTTGCGAATGTTTTCAAACAGCCAGGCCTTCGCAAAGGCCCATTGCCGCTCAATCGTGCGTTCCGTCACGCCCAGGATCCGGGACACTTCCTGGTTGGTCAGGCCGCCAAAAAATTTAAAGATGACAATCTGTGCCTTGTCCGGGTCCTCGGCTTCCAGCCGCTCCAGCGCCTCGTTCATCAACAGGATTTTGTCGTCCGGCGTCGCGGCGGCCAGATCCAGGTCGTCCACATCCACGCGCAACTGGCCACCGCCGTGTTTCAACCGCGATTTGCGCCGTGCATTCCCGATCAGGATATGTCGCATCGCCTTGGCCGCAGCGCTGAAAAAATGAACGCGATTTTCCCAGGTGCGGTCGCCGGCGCCCACCATGCGAAGCCAGGCTTCATGCACCAGGGCCGTGGCCTGCAAGGTCTGGCCGGGAGCCGCCAGTGCCATGTGCGAAGCCGCCAGACGGCGCAGTTCGCCATAAACCAGCGGCAGCAAATCTTCCGCCGTCTGGCCGCTGCCGCGGTTGATGGCTTGTAACATCAGGGTGATGTCGCTGGCGATTTCGTCGGGCATGGGCAGAGAATTCAGGTTACCATCAGACGGCCATCCGCTTCCTTGGAATAAACACTACGCCGACTGAATCGTCAATGTGGAGTGGATATGCAACGGGTGCAGATATTCCATTCTGAAGGCTGGGCAGCAGACAGAACAGGTTTATGGACATAATCCAAAATGAAAAGAGGCAGACCCCGGGTCTGCCTCCTTTGAAGCAACCAACCTTCAAATAAGGATTACGAAACCAAGCGGCGGCGCAACAAGAGTGCCAGACCGCTCAGTCCCAACAGCGTCACACTAACCGGTTCCGGAACCGCGGTTATGATCGTTTGGCCTGCCACGCTGGTCGTATCAATGTGAACATTGCCCACGATTCCGTTTCCCTGCAGGACGCCCCTCGAAATCAAATCATTGACCTGGGCGGTGGCATCACCAGTCACAATCAACTCACCTCCGGCAACATCAATCAGCCGCGTGGCGTCGGTCACTATCGGGCTGCCCCAGGCGCCGGCCGTGGGCGTACCGGTAAGCAGGGCAGTATTAACCATCACGACCCCGCCGAAAATATTCAAATGTCCACCCACCGCCAAATATTTCGTGGTCATCTGGGAATTACCGTACATGTTCACCGTCAGGCTTGGTCCGCCGTTAAACCAAAACATGTCACCGAGAAAAATACTGTCTCCTGTGGTAACCGAGGCGGTGCCGTACATGTTAACGACCGAGGAATGGGTCGCGTCGCCGACCGGCGCAAAACCAAAACCCGTGCTCACGGTGCCGTAAATATTAAGACTTTCTCCCCACTCAGGACCGAAAAGTTGGTCAGTGGCTTGTACCAAATCCGCCGGGCCGATGGTTATCGGTGTAGGGGTCAAGGTGGGATAACCCGTACCAAGATAAATATCGGTGCTGGGTCCCGGTACCACCCCGCCCACCCAGTTAGCCCCCTGACTCCAGGTTGTGGCATCACCGGCACCATTCCAATTATAGTTCTGGCCCGAAACATTGCCGGCCAAGGACACGGCCAAAGTTACACCAGCCAGGTAATAGAGTTGTTTGTACGTCATTTTCATGTGAGTTGCCTTCGTTGCTCGATTATTAGAGCTAACCGAGTTTACAGGGTTTTGAGGCACAAAAACAACGCCACTTTGCGTATAAGAACCGCCAAAACTCGTACAGGCCATGGATTGTGCTCTGAAACCGGGGTGCTTTCTAAATGCTGTGGCCGTTCCAGGGTAGGGCGTTGCTGCCGCAACGCCGGTGGCGCAGCAGCGCCGCCCTGCCAGGGATTGAGCACACCCGGCCACAGTTTTTCCAGAACCGCTTAATGGCGCCTCACCCCATCCTTCTTCCCATCCAATGGAGAGAGGGTGTCCGAAGGACGGGCGAGGGGTGTTTATGCCGGATTGAAGGCCAACCAGTCATGAAACAATCCAGCCGTTGTGCTGAACTTCTGAAGAAAGGGAACGGGGCGGGTTCTGGTAGTGGGTTACTTTGCCGGACCGCGCCTGTCTCAGGCGCAGCACCTGAAAGTGTCAGTGAACGCTGGAATTACACGCGAGTCCCTTTGAGCTCGTACCCGCTGCGGCTGAGACAGCCGCGCTCCGAAAAAATCGGCAAAGTAACCCACCACCCGGGTCCTATTTCAGTCGACGCCAGTCAATTTCCGGCCAGCCGTTCGTATTCCAGCCCAACGGCAGGATGGCCAACCTGGAAAGTCCGTGCTGTTCGCCATCGTAAAAATGGCAACTGAACCAATCGTTGTTGTTTTCAGAATAAATGCCGGATTGGCCCGGGCCGATGAATGGTCCGCTCGTACTCAAAAAAGAACTGCCTCCACCCGTCACCAGGTCAACTCCATCCTTGTCCAGGTAAGGACCGGTAATTTGACGGCTTCGTCCGACCCGGATTTCGTAAGTGCTGTTCGTCCCCCGGCAACACAGCCCCCAATTCACAAACAGGTAATAATAATTCGTCGTGGTGACAGAGATACGACGCTTCGATGGTGTCGTTGAAAGCGAGTGAATAGACTGGTGAGTTCGTGGCGATGCGCTTGCCCGTCTGAGGATCCAGTTGAATCATTTTGATGCCGCTCCAGAACGAACCGAAGGCAAGCCAGAGATGGCCCTGGGCATCCGGAGCCGCCACCGGATCAATCGCATTGAAATTATCCCCGGCGACGGACTGAACCACGATTCCCTGGTCGCTCCATTTATGTTTGGGATCCGCGGGGTCAAGGGTTGGCGTGGTGACCAGCCCGATGGCCGAATCGTTTCGGCCGAAGGACGAAACCGCGTAATAAAGCAGATACCGGTCGCCCAGATGAATAATGTCCGGCGCCCAATAATACATCCAATGATTTCGCGGCACGGTCCGGGCCACCCAGGCCGGCGCATTGGTGAATACAGCCGGGCCGTGTTCCCATTTAATCAGGTCCTTGGAATGATAAGAGGGAATGCCGCGACCAGTGTAAAAAATCCAGTAGTCGTCCTTGCATTTGATGGGGGCGGATGGGTCGTGCACGCGCACCTCGCGATTGCCCGACATCGCGCTCGCCACCGGCACAGCGTTGGATTGGATTTGCGCCCGACCGGTTAGCAACGGAAATAAAATCCCGGCCATCAGTAGCAGTGTGCGGATTGTGTTCTGAATGCCTCCAAAATGGCGCCGGGCAAAATTCATAAGCAACAGTCTGGAGGAATGGCTATTGAATCAAACGGAAAAATTCAGACGTTGACGATTCCGGCACCGGGATGGGTGCCGCCTGATTGCCGTTAGTCATCCATGGTCCCGCAAGGTTCGTGGCTTTCAATAACGTGGCACCGGGGGCGGTCCAATAAATCAGATTTGCATCCGGATACCGGGCCCAACCCAACTGCAAAGGACTGCCCGGCGGGGAGGCGACCGCAAAGAAGGCGTTCGTGACGGCGTACAACTGCCCGTTAACCGGATGGCTGAGGATGACGCGGAAGAACGCGCCAGGTTGCAACCAACCAATCGGCAGCGAAATGACCTCATTGGTCTGGCCGGGCACAAACTGGAGCGTGCCGTTCGTGACTACTGAACCGTCCGCCGCTTTAATGGTGAAATCCACCGAGACATTGTTGGTGATGAAAGAACTCAGGTTAACCGGGATGTTGCCGGCGGAGGGATCGAGATAATTCAGGTTGGTTCCGGCCGCGAGTCCCACCAGCACCGGCGAAGCCGGTGGAGTCTGGAACCGGATCACGGAAAGTGAATTCGCCGGTAAAGTGTAGGTGAAATTCGTCGCGGCATTGGGAATGATACTGCTCACCGGACAGATATTCGTTGGATTCGCCAGGGAGTTTTCCGCCGACGGATTGGCACCGGTCAGTTGTGACAGGCTGGCCTGCGATGCCACCGAGGGAAGGCCATTCAGGTTGAACGTGGTCGCCATGGGATTGGAGGTGACGTTTACCGCCTTGAGAATAATCTGACCGCTGGCGGCGGCATAACTGGCATGAGGCGTATAGCGGCAGCACCGTGGGATAGTTCACATCCAACGTCAGCGTGTTGTTGATATAACATTGAATCCGCGGGCCGGTAAGAACCATGCGCAGATCATACCACGCACCGGTTTGAACCGACCCGGGAATACCCTGGCCAATGATGGATTTGGTGCCGTTGACCATCTGCTCGACAGCAGTCTGGGTGTTGTTCCAGCCACCGACATTGAACCACGTCCAATTGTTGTCATCGAGCCAATTGAACAGGATGAGGAAGCCTTCATTGCCGCTCACCTTCCGGGCCCGGACGGAAATGGTGTAACTGGCCCAGTTGGTGGTGCCGGTTGTCGAGCGACAATCGGTGGTAATCGCAGTCTGTTGGTAAACGCCGCCACTTGTGCTCCAGGTGCCGTTAAAAACCCGCCAGCCGGACGCGCCGGAAGTGAAATCACTCTGGTAAAGCGTCACGCCATTGCTCGTGACAACCACGTTGCTGTATTGGACAGAGGTATTCCAGGAACCGAGACCTATGGCGCCATGGGCGTTGTTGCTCACGCTCCCGGTAACAGCGATGGTCAGCGGCAGCACCATGTCACCCCGATTCGCAGAGAACATTTTTTGCACATAATAGGACGGCGTGCCATAGACCTGGGAATTATTGAAATAAATCAAATCGGGATTCCAATTCTTGTTATTCAAATTGGCGAAGAGCGGCGCATAGGAGGCCAAGGCGACAACGTCGGCATTTCGCTCCAGGCCGGTCATGAAGGCGGCTTCACCCAGGGCACCGATAAGGTTCCCATTGCCTGCGCCGGTGGTGACGGCATACTCGCCCACATAAATCTTCGGTCCATTGCGGCTGTAGCCGTCATATTTTGTGGCATTGGCCATGAAGAATGTCGGGTCTGAATAATAATGTTCGTCGCTGATTTCCACCGGGCGTGAAGCGGGTAAACCACCCCAGTTATCGGCGATGATGTGCACATCGGGATAATTGGTTTTAATCGCGTCATAAAAGAGCGCGTAACGATCGTTATACGCGGAGCCGCCGTTTTCATTGCCGATTTCAATATACTTCAAATTAAATGAGGCCGGGTGACCGGCGGCGGCCCGGCATCGCCCCCCAGGTGGAATTGGTCGGTCCATTGGCATACTGAATCGCATCCAACGCGTCCTGGACGTACGGCCCCATCTGGGCAAGCGGCACCGAGTTACCGGCGGAAAAAACATCCATGCCGCAGTTGATCACAAACAGCGGCTGTACCCCGAGGTCTTCACACATTTGAAGGTACTCATAATAACCCTGACCGTTATCCACGTTATAACCCCAGAGATTGTTCTGGTACCGGCGGTCGCCAATCGGGCCGATGGTGCGTTTCCAGGCATACATGTTGGTGAGAGAATTACCGTTGACCCAGCTGCCGCCCGGGAACCGCATGAAGGATGGTTGGAGATTCACCAGCATGTTCATCAAATCCGGCCGCATGCCATTCGGACGATTATTGAACGTCTGTTGTGGGAAAGAGTGAAACCACATCCAGCCAGACCGAACCCGGTTGGGCGATCACCATGGCCAGCCGCCCGGAGGTATCACTGATGTTCGGAGTCAGGGTCAGCGAGAAATATTGCCAGTTCGTCGTCAAGTTGGTGACCGTTCCCTGCGCATAGATCTGGCTGCCACTGGCATTCTCCAGAGCCGCATAAACAGCCCCGGTAAACCCGCTGGAACACCGCGCATAGAAGCCGAGTTGGTATGTCTGGCCGGCCTGGAAATGCATACCCCAATAACCGCTGTTGGCAAAACCAAATCCACCGGAGCCCGAGGAATAATTTAATCTGGCTGCGTATAGATTGCTTGCGCTCAAGGGCATCGAGGAATCCACGCTGAATGTGCCAACGGCACTGCCCGTCGTAATGGACTGCCAGCCCGCGGTCAAACCCGGCGCTTCAAAGTTTCGATTGGACACCATTTCCGCGTAGATTCCGCCATCTCCCGCGCTGTTGATTTCCTCAAAAAAAATACCGAACAGATTGGAGCTGATTTGGACACCCGGCTGATTGGCCTGGACCGTCAGCGTGGCGGTTGTCTGCGCGTGGACTCCGAATCCGCCAATCATCATGGCCAGCACCAGCCAGATTCGAAAAGCTGGTCGGTTGGGTTCTAAATCGGTTTTATCCATGAGCGGGACGCTTCAGCCGATTCGTTGAATGTTATCGGACCAGCCGGATAAAGGTTGCACTGTTCGTCATCGGCACTGTCAGCCTCCAGACGTTGCTGCCGAGCGTTGGTGAGCCACCAATCGGAGACCACACGGCACCCGTACCCAACGTCGGACTGGATTGGGCCGTGAACCCGATGCCGTAGGCCGGCCAAGTCAATGTAATGTTCGAGGCGGTCGCAGAAAGGTTCAGGTTGATCGGCACGGCAAGAACATTTGGTCCGGCCAGGCCATTCGCCGCGATCATCGCAGGAGAAAGGCGGCCGTCGTAAATGCGAAATTCGTCAACCGTCGCATTGAGCCAGGCGTCAACGCCAAACAGCGAGCGGCCAATGAAAGACCACGCCGTGCTGACGCTATTTAACGGCGGGGTTGCGCTGGTCACAGTGCTCGACAAAATCCCGTTCGTGTAAATCGCGTCGTAACCGTCGACCGGATCAACGATGCAGTCTACCTGCAAGGTCAGATTGTCAAAAATGCCCGGTGTGGTCAGGTTCAAGGTTCCGGAAGTTGTCGTCAGCCCCAATTGCGCGGTGCTGCCAGCCGTGTGCGGGCTGAAAGACAAAAAGTTCTGGCCCGCCGCGTTGGAGATGTCGCCGAAGTCAAAAAGCCGCGCCCAGGTTCCATTGGCGCCAAAGTTGGCCCAGAATTCAATGGTGGCCGCCGAGGAGCCGGAAACCAGTCCACCCGGTAAATTTACGTAGTCACCGTAGCTGCCGGAGATCCGCAGGGCGTTGTTCGTGACGGCAGCATTGCCCTGGAGCATCCCATGCGCCATGCCGATCGAATCCCACACGACATTGGAGGTGCCGGAGGAGAAGCTGTAGCGGTGGGCCAGTGCCGGCGGGGCATAAGCGAGGTCTTTGATTTCCGCGCCGCTCAAGGCCCGGCCAAAAATGCGGAACGAACTGATCTCACCGCCGAACAGCGGATCGGGAAACTGGCTATGGCCGATATAATTGGTCTTGGCCAGCGTCTGCCAGGGACGAATGGTCAGGTTATTGTTGGTGGCCACGGGAACTCCGTTCAGATAAAGCAATCCTTTCGAACCATCCAGGGTGACAGCGACGTGACACCAGGAATTGGTCGGCAACGCGGACGGGGCGTTGATCTGCTGCTCGGAGCCATTGCCGTTGATAGTGATGGCGAAACGCATCGTTCCAGCCGACGAGCGCGGGGTGAGGAACAAGTAGTCGTTCGTGCCGGCGCCAAAATCAAAGATGCGCTGCCAGGTTGCGCCGCCGTTCCATTTGACCCAGGCGGCGAAAGTGCTGGCGTTGGCGACCGGATCCGGCAACAGCAACGTATTGGGAAGTACCATTGAGATTGAGCACATTGCCGCAGCCCGGTTCGTTCGTGATCGCCGCGCCGTTCTCCAGCGTGCCGTTGTAAAGTCCGCTGGCGTCGCGGGCATCAGCGTTGAAAGGGTAAAACGCGCTCCAATCATTGGTGAAAACCGGCCAGCCATCGGCGGTCCAATTGAGCCGGCCGATGCCCAATGTGGCCGCGCCGCCGTTATTGCCGTCGTAATAATGATAGGTGAACCAGTTCGTGCCGTTATCGTTCAGGATCGCCGGCGTGGCCGGGGCCGATGAAACGGCCGGAGCTTTCCAGAAACATCGTGCCGCCGCCGATGGTCATATTGGTACCCGCCTTGTCAAAGTACGGCCCGGTGACACTCGTGCTGCGCCCCACGCGGATGTTGTAGGTGCTGTCAACACCCGCACAGCAACCGCCGAAGTTGACAAACAAATAATAATATCCGCCGTGCTGGTACAGACACGAGCCTTCCTCTGAATTGCTGAAAAATGTCGGGCCGTTGTTGGAGACACGGTAAATCGGCGAATTGGTGGCGATGCGTTTACCAGTGACGGGATCCAGCTGCATTATCAGAATTCCGTCGGAGTAGGAGCCAAATGACATCCAGATCGTTCCGTTGGTGTCCACGAGGATGCTCGGGTCGATGCAGTTATAGGCGGTGAGATCGGTGTTGGTGGTCGTTTGTCCCACCGGATTGGATTGGATGACTTTTCCCTGGTCCGTCCATGTCGGCGCGAGCAGCGATGGCGTAGTCACGAGCCCGATGGCCGAATTAATCGTGCCCCAATCGGAGCAGGCATAGTAGAGATTGTATCTGCCGTTGAAGTAAGCCTCGTCGGGTGCCCAGAAATATCCGCCGAAGCCCGGCACCGCATTGGTTGTCCACGCGGGCGGGTTCCCGGGAAATACCGGGTAGGTGTAATTCCAATTTCGCAGGTCGGTCGAATAAATGACGCCGATCCCCTGGCCATCGCCGTATTCGAAATAGAAGCTGCCGTCCTTGATGATCGTGCCCGGATCATGCAAAAAAGCATACCCCAAAACGGCTTGTTCTTGCGGCAGATAAGGAACGAGGTTTGTGTTTGCGAGCACGGTCAGGGAAATCGAATTGGTGCTGGCAAACGCACCCAGCGTTGCCGTCAGAGTTGCATTCCCCGGAGCAATGGCAGCCACCAGGCCGTTGGTGTCCACCACGGCCACATTCGGATTGCTGGACTGGTAAGCAATCGTTCCCGGCAAGGTGGCCGGGTCCAACGCGGTCAGTACCGCGTTCTGAACGTTGGGATAATCACCCAGGACCGTCAACGCCTGGAACGTGCCCGTCGTCAGGTTGGTTGGAAACGAACCCAGATGCATATTCTGCAACGGACCGCCCAGGGGAACTGTGGTGACACGGGTCCGGCCGGGAATGACCGTCTCATTAATAATGATATCCGATGTGTCCTGCGTCTTTCCGTACGCGAGTAAAATGCCCCGTGAAATCCAGTTGTTTACGGTCCCGGTGAATGAACCAGGTAGAAGCAATTCGCCGCCCGCCAGATTCATCGACCGGGTGGCATCCGAAACCATGTCAACCGTTTGGACGGTAAGACCACTCGCAATGCTTAAGATACCGCCATACAGGTTTACATGTCCGCCCCAATACATGTAGTTAACGGTGGCAAAGGCGCTGCCATACAGGTTCAGCGTCGCATAGGGTCCGCCGGAGTACCACCAGGTATCACCCAATGCCAGTCCGTTACCGGATACGGAGGAACCGCTGAACAAATTGACGATGCTCGGGTGCGTCGGATCGTTTTGTACGGGCACGAGGTAATTGCGCCAGTTCAATACGCCGTAAATGTTCAGGCCGGCGCCAAATTCCGGGCCATAAATCATGTCGGACGACGCGCTGCCGGGACTTTCCACCTCGCCATTGGTGATCGTCATCACCGACCAGCCGTTGGCCGAATCCAACCAGACATTGGCATCCACGGTCGAGGACGGCACGCCTGTGGGATTCCAGTTGTTCGCGTTCTTCCACAATCCGTCCCCACCCAGACCTGACCAGTGGGAATCCTGGGCCAACCCACTGCAGGCCGGGAACAGCACCAGAATAACAAAGGCCGCCTGGAGGCTTTTTGTTTTCATTGAGGGCAATAGAGGTCAACGCGCTACGGTGTCTGCAGCCGGTAGAATGACTGGTTGTTGGTCGGTGTCAGCGACAGGAAATTGATGCCATTGGTCGCCGTGGGTGCGCCATTGACCGGTGTCCATAGCGCGCCGGAGCCAACGCCGGAGGAACTGTACAACCCCAGGCCATTATTGAAGGCCGGCCAGTTGAGCGTCAAACCCGTTAATCCGCCGGACAAACCCAACGACGCAGCTGTGATTTGTTCGACGGGCAGCGTCTGGGATGAAATCACCGTCGAATCCATCTGGCCGCTGAAATACGGGTCGGCGGCAGACTGGCTGCGGCCCAAATAATCCTGGGAACCCGCAACGTCGGACGGCAGGATATAAACACTGCCGTTCACCGCCACGGCCTGACCATTGAGGTACATTACGGCCTCGCTCCCGTTCAGCGTCACCGCGACGTGGGTCCATGACACCGACCGGCAACGGACTGGGCGCGTTCAGCGACCAGGTGGCACGACCGTTATCCGCAGTGACCTTAAACTGTAAAGCGCCGGTGCTGGCTTTGGCGGTCATCATGGCATAACTGGCAGTTCCCGAACCAAAGTCGAACAGGCGCTGCCCGGAAGTGCCACCGTTCCAATTCGCCCAGGCTGAAAATGTCCGCATGGCGCCAATACCGGAAGGCAGGCTGACATACTGGCTCGCTCCATTTAAATTCAGCACCGAACCCCGGATCGGATCGGATACAGTGGAGGCGCCGTTCAGCAACGTGCCGTTGAAATTGCCATTCGTGTCCGCGGCGCCATTGTCAAAGGGATAGCTGGCGGTCCACAGATTATTCGTCGGTCCCGGCAGCACGTTTACAAAATTGGTGGCGCTGTGTCCGGTTCCATCCGTGGCGGCCAGCTGAATCTGGTAAAAGCCATTGGTAGTGGTCGGGTCGGACGATACCGCCAGAGTGCCGCTGCTCACCCCGGCGAGCGGTCCCAGCACGACGTTGGTTGAGTTCGTGTTGCAAAATTCAACCGTCCAAACCAAGTTGGAAACGGGCAGGGGAACATCCGCGAAATCGACCGCCGACCCGGCAAACGGGATTACGCTGCCGGGCTGGAAATTCACCCGCGTCGTCGGGGTCGTGATCCGGGGTTGCGGCGCGACAATCTCGGCCGGTGTCAATGCCCTCCCATAAATGCGGACGGAACCGATCTGGCCATTGAAATAAGGATCGGTGGAAAACTGGCTTCGGCCAAACCAGACGTTGGTGGGCGCGATGTCCGGCGCGGTGAGGGTCAGGGAAGTATTCGTGACCACGGGAGTTCCGTTCACGTACAGGATGCCGCGCGCACCGTCGGTGGTCACCGCCACCTGGGTCCAGGACCCGATCGGCGCCGCGCCCGGGGCGTCGAGATGTTGTTCCCCGCCGATGCCGGACGAGGTGATCGTGAACCGCATCACGCCCGAGGCATTTTGTGGAGTGAGAAACGCGTAACTGTTGGTATTACGGCCGAAATCAAATACCCGCTGCCAGGGCAGGCCGCCATCCCATTGGAACACGGTAATAAAACTGCAGGCATTGGCCGCGCCGCCGGGCAGGCTGACAAACTGGTTGGTCCCATTCAGGCTGATGACGTTGCCCAGCAACGGATCATAAATCACGTTGGCCCCGTTTTTTATCAAACCGTAATACTGGCCATTGTCGTCGCTCGCATCCATGTGGAAGTGATAAATCGCCGACCAGTCATTGGTGTAAACCGGCCAGCCGTCCGCGGTCCAGGAAAGCGGCTCCAGATCATAGGTGGAGGCACCGTTGTTGTTGCCGTCGTAATAGTGGTAACCGAAGTATTCAACTCCATTCCCTTCCAGGATTCCCATCTGCCCCGGCCCGATAAATTTGCCGGTGGTCTTGAGGAACAGGGTGCCGCCGCCGGACACCATGTTCACACCGTTTTGGTCCAGGTACGGTCCGCTGATGTTCGTACTGCGGCCCATGCGAATGTTATACGTGCTGTTCACCCCGGCGCAACAGGTGCCCCAGTTCACGAACAAATAATAGTAATTCCCGTGTTGGTAGAGATACGACGCTTCGATCGGGTCGCCCGAAGCGTTGTTAAACGCTTCATGGATGCGCCCGGGGCTCGAGGCATTGACCAAGCCGGTGCTGGGATCCAGCTGAACCATATAAATCCCATTCCAGAAGGAGCCGAATGACATCCACAGGTTGCTGGACGCGTCAAAAGTGACGCTGGGATCAATACAATTGTACGCGCTACCGTTGGCGGACTGAATCACCGGACCCTGGTCGGTCCAGTGATAACCCGGGTCGCTCGGGTCCAGCGTCGGATTCGTGGCCAGGCCAATCGCCGACACCTGGCTGCCAAAGGTCGAAACTGCGTAATAAAGATGGTACAGGCCGTTGAAATAAATGACATCCGGCGCCCAGAAATTTCCCGTAAATCCAGGGACAGCACTCGTCGTCCAGGCAGGCGGGCTGGAGAACACGCTCGGTCCGGCGCTCCAATATTTCAGGTCCGACGACGACTTTGAAGAAATGCCTTGTCCGGTGAAAAAGACATAATAACGCCCGTTGCACGGGGTGACTGCCGAAGGATCGTGAACACCCAGGTTTCCGCGGAGGGCCGACGGTGCCGCTTGCAGGAACGGACTCGAACCCAGTAAAGCGCCCAGCAGAACCCGAGCCACCCAGCTGCGCAAGAATTTCCCCGGCCTGAACGTTGGCACGGTGGGTGATTTGATAATATCAGCCTGCAACAGGTTCACAATTTGCGACTTAATTGTTAAATATATCACGGGCGCTACTGAGCCCAAACGCCACTTTGCGCAAATGATTCACCGTTTTGCGTACCCGGTTCAGGGTGTTTCAACCGGCACGCGTTCCAAGGGATTCTGTCACATGCCGGCAGGCTGATAATGGCGATCGAAACTCAGGCCGCCGGCTGCTCTTTGAGGGTATTCTCACCCGGGCTGGTCCCAAATGATTGCCCCTGCATCATCCGGTTGTAGAACCGGTCGGTGATGCGGTATTTGAACATCACAAATCCGGTGACCAGATGAAAGAGTCCCGGGATGACGGAAAGTGACAACGCGATGCCAGTCAGTGTAAAGACGCTTTGAATCTGGTCGGGGACGTAATGATAAGTACGTCAGCAACGTGCCCACGGCCCAGCCGCCCAGGCTCATCCCCATTTTTTGGCAGAAAGAAATGCCCCCAAATGACATTCCGGCCACGCGTTTCCCGCTTTTGACCTGGCCGTAATCAACGGCCTCGGCAATCGCGGACCAGAACACGGGCGCCTGCAGATCCACCACGATGCAAACCAGAAAATAGAGCACGAATGCCGCGACGACGTCACCGGGTTTGACCGCAAAATAAAGAATGACGCTGAATACCGCCGTTGCGATCTGGCTCCACCGGAAGAGCTGGACCTTGCAAAACCTTTTGGTGACCCAGGTGGAAACGACCATGGCCAGAATGGAGGCGACCACGCCGGTGGTCAGGAAATTTGAAAGCAGGACCGCGTCGCCGGTGCTCGCGCCACTCCATTTGCCGAGCAGGGAATGCGTCGTGAGAAATTGCGACAACGCACCCGGTTGCGCCGGCAGGTTGCCGTATAGATAATATTTGGCGTAATAAGCCGCCACGGATCCCCGGATGACGTAGCCGATGGTGGCGATGACACACACGGCGGCGAGGACCGCCCACTGGTCGTTTTTGAAAAGGAGCTGCAGCTGGAGCCGTAAGGGTTTGTCTTCCACCTTGTGCTTCACCCGTTCCGTCGTGGTGAAGAAACAGAACAGAAACAGCAAGGTTGCCATTCCGGCCATCAAGGCCATGGACATTTGATAACCCCGGGCCAGGTGGCCAATGCCCCAGCGGGCAGCCATCAGCGGCACGATGATCGTCACCATGAACGCCGCGACCTTGGCGAAGAAGAGCCGGTAACCGTTCGCGGATAATCGCTCCTGCGGATCTTCCGTCAATACCCCGATCAACGAAATGTACGGAATGGTCACCGAGGTGAAGACGAGCATCATCAGAATGTAAGTCGCGTAAGCCCAGAGCAATTTACCGTTATAGGCCAGATCCGGCGTCGTGTATACCAGCATCACGGAGAGTCCGAACGGAACCGAAAACAAGAGCAGATAGGGCCGGTAACGGCCCCAGCGCGTCATATGCTTGTCGGTGATCATTCCCATTGCCACGTCGGCAAACGCGTCTATCAGGCGTGGCAATAACATCAGCAACCCGATGTCAGCGGCTTTCAAGCCATAGATGTCGGTGTAAAAAAACGTCAGAATCAGGGCCATCGAGGACCAGACGACATTCACGGCCATGTCGCCGGCGCCGAAGCCGATTTTTTCCAGAACGGACAGCCTGGGCGTTTTCATTATTTAAGTTACTTGATCACCGTGCTCCGGTAGGCATACAGGGTTTTTTCGTCCACAAACGGCCAGTGGTCCTTGTCCCATTTGAGTTCGGCTATCCTCAATTTTTGCAGGCCGTCATCCGCCGTCTCGTAGGCGTGAAAGACGAGATAATCCGCCCCGCCAAAAGTGTAAGCGCTGCAACCGCCCTGGCCGGCCCAATCCTTGTCGCCGCTCAATAACAGGCTGCCACCACCCTCCGTCATGCTGATTCCGTCCTTGTCCAGGTACGGCCCGCACACATGCCGTGACCTCCCCACCATGATTTTGTACGTGCTGTCCTTGCCGCGGCAACACAAACCCCAGGAAACAAACAGATAGTAATAATCGCCCTTTTTATAAATGAAAGGACCTTCAATCTGGGCCGATCCGGGGCTCCGATCGTCTTCCAATACCGAACGCTCTCGCTTGGCGATCGAATACCATTCTTCGGGTTTAGCAATGGTTTTCCAGTTCGAGTCCAGCTTGACCAGCTTGATGCCGCCCCAGAACGAACCGAAGTCCATCCAGGGTGTGCCGTCTTCACCCACAATGATGTTCGGATCAATCGCGTTCCAAAGATCGCGGCCCGTGACGGATCGAAGCACAATGCCCTGGTCTT
Source organism: uncultured Verrucomicrobiae bacterium (assembly GCA_963708525.1). Classification (GTDB taxonomy): domain Bacteria; phylum Verrucomicrobiota; class Verrucomicrobiia; order Limisphaerales; family UBA11358; genus UBA11358. The sequence goes on from CAVPTH010000003.1 coordinate 185,172, forward strand.
CCCACTGGTAACCCGGCGCGGACGGATCCAGCGTTTTATTGACCACCAGGCCGATGGCCGAGTCGTTCTCCGCCGGGGCGGATACGGCGTAATACAGGTAATATTTACCATCGTGATAGCAAATGTCGGGTGCCCATTCACGGCCATCAAAACGGGTGGTCACTCCTTTCGCCCAGGATGGCATACCGGTAATCACCCGACCGCCCAGCTTCCAATGTGTCATATCCTGGGAGGTATAAAACATGATCCCCGGCCCGGAACTGAAGAGGTAGTAGGTATCACCCTCTTTCACCATCGCGGGATCATGAATGCTCAATTGGGTTGAGCGCACAGTACACGCGCTGGCGGCCGTGACACTGTCGATCATTTCCCCGGCCGAAACGGAAACGGTGTCCGTCACGGAACCCACCGTCGTTGGCAGCACCGTCACCGTCATGTGGGCGGTGTCCGAACTGTTGATCCGGTCGAAGTCGAAGACCACGTCCGTACCGTTGGTGGAGATCCTGGCGGGACCCGCGTAAGCATTTGTGGCGCTCACGAACTCCGTCGATTCGGGCAGGATGTTGGCCACCCGCACAGCCGGGACCGGCGACGCCGATGGATTTTTGACACTGATCCGATAGGTCAACGTACCCGTGATCACATCGCGACTGGCCGGACCAGCGACCGAAAGGAGGAGCGGTTTTTGCGCATCAACCCGGGCGCTCAACATCATCAGACCCACCAGGAGGGCTGTCATCGTTCGAGGGGCGGCGGGAATTTTCATACGGAACAGATGTTGCCGTTATTCCCGGACATGATGGGTGACGCTGACGTGCATACGCCGCCGAAAATTCTGATGGGAAGTTTTGCTTTGCGCTGCAATGATTTTAATCAGTCCAAGCATAACTTCCGTGCCGCGTAATCCAAACGCCATTTTGCGAAAAAAAACCGCCAAATTTTACAGCCGGTTTTAATTGTGTTTGGGGTCGCATAAGTTAAGTTGCCGCGCTCATGACGAAGGCTAAATCCATCGCCCGTCCTGCCAAAAATCCGATCTCCATCACCGTTTTGACCGGTCGACCCGGCGCGAAAATCAACCCGGCGATGTGGGGCGTTTTCTTTGAAGATATCAACTTCGGCGCCGATGGCGGGCTCTACGCCGAACTGGTAAAAAACCGTTCGTTCGAGTTTCCCGATCCGCTCATGGGCTGGACCCGGATCAGTCCGAGCCTGGCGGTCGGCGAATTGTCCATTCGGGACGACAAACCTTTCGACGCCGCGAATCCTCATTACCTGCGCATTCAGTCGGAGGGCACCGCGCCCTTTGGTGTCGCCAACGAGGGATTTCGCGGCATCGGCCTGCTCGAAGGCGAGTCCTACGATTTCTCCGCCCAAATCCGCGGCGTGTCGGGCACCCCGTTGATAAACGTGCAATTATACGGCGCCGACGGCACTTTGCTGGCGGCCACATCGTTGAAGGGGTTCTCTTCGGGTTGGAAAAAATTCACCGCCACCCTCCGTCCCACGGACACGGATCCGAAGGCCCGATTGCAAATTGTTCTGGAAGGCAAGGGCGCCGTGGACCTCGACTTGGTGTCGCTGTTCCCGCGGCGCACCTGGAAGAATCGTCCCGGCGGCCTGCGCGCCGACATGGTGCAGATGCTCGCCGATCTTAAACCCGGCTTCCTGCGTTTTCCCGGCGGCTGCATCGTCGAAGGCAGCGTGCTGGAACGGCGTTACCAGTGGAAAAACACCATCGGCCCGGTGGAAAAACGCCGGTTGCTCATCAACCGCTGGAATTATGAATTCATCCACCGGCCCACGCCGGATTATTTCCAGTCGTTCGGTCTGGGTTTTTTCGAATACTTCCAATTGTGCGAGGACATCGGGGCTGAACCGCTGCCGATTCTCAATTGTGGCATGGCCTGCCAGTTTAACTCGGGTGAGCTCTGCCTGATGGACGAACTGAACACCTACATCCAGGACGCCCTCGACCTGATCGAATTCGCCAACGGCCCGGCCCGCAGCCCCTGGGGTGCGAAACGCGCCGCGATGGGGCATCCCCGGCCGTTTAACATGAAGCTGCTCGGCATCGGCAATGAACAATGGGGACCGCAATACGTCGAGCGCTACACGCGCTTTGCTCAAGTGCTCAAGGAAAAGCATCCGGAAATTCAACTGGTCGCCGCCGCCGGGCCCTTGCCCGACGACGAGCGTTTCAATTTCATCTGGTCGAAAATGCGCGAGCTCAACGCCGATATCGTGGATGAACATTGTTACGCGAACCCGGTCTGGTTCTTCGCCAATGCCCATCGGTACGACCGTTACGATCGCCAGGGGCCGAAAGTTTTCATGGGCGAATACGCCGCGCAAAGTGTGGCCATGGTCAGCACCAAAAACCGGAACACACTCGAATGCGCCCTTTCCGAGGCCGCCTACCTGATCGGCCTGGAACGCAACGCCGACGTTGTGCGGATGGCTTCGTATGCGCCGCTGTTTGGCCACGTGGACGCGTGGCAATGGACGCCCAATCTCATCTGGGTGGACAACCTGCGCATTTACGGCACGCCGAACTACTACGTGCAACAACTGTTCAGTCGCAATCGCGGCGACGTGGTCCTGCCGACCCAACTCAAAGGTGTTAAAAGATCTGTGTCCCGTGTGGAGAACCTTTACGTCAGCGCCACGCGCGATGAGAAAGCGGGTGAAATCATCCTGAAAGTAGTCAACGCCACCGACAAAACCATATCGGCCAGGATCGATTTGAAAGATGTCAAACGCATCGGCGCGGGTTCCGAAACCATCCTTGCGGGAACCAGTCTGAACGACGTCAACTCGCTCGCCGAGCCCAAGAAAGTTGCGCCCAAAACCCGCGCCTTCAAAGCTACTGGCCCAGTTTTCAAGCACACCTTCCCCGGCAACTCGCTGACCGTGTTGCGAATGAAAGCAGGGAGTTGATTCGATTTCCGAAGGTTCGCCTTCTGGATTGCTTTGGGATTGGCTACACAAAGCCTCGCAGGAGATTTTTCGCTCTCGGTTATCGAATTGATCACGCTGCTGGCTGACCCTGGTTGGCTGGATGATGCGACGAAAACAATCGGCCAATGCTGGAAGCGCAAGAACGCCCGCCGCAATGGGTTAGGCAGCGAATTACAGGTGGGTTACGGGGTTAGCAGCAAGCAGAATTAGCTTGAGTTTATCTGAAATTGTTGTACATCAGATAATTATATGAATGTTCTGAATGCTGCGAAAATTGCTTCTTTGTTGTGTGCGGCAATGCTGCCCTGGGCGACGCAAGCACAATTCTATTACGCGACCAATGATGATGGCACAATTACGATAACTGGCCTCCCTTTAAGCTCCTATGGAACAATAGTAGTTCCCAGCACAATCAATGGACGGACGGTTACCAGGATAGGGGTTGATGCATTCGGTGGCAGTGATATCGGCCATGTTATAATCCCCGACAGTGTTACCAGTATCGGGCAGAGTGCGTTTCAGAGTTGCTCCAGCTTGATCGACGTCTCTATCGGCAACGGTCTCACTAATATCGAGGATTTTGCGTTCATTCTATGTTCCAGCTTGGCCAAAGTCCTAATCCAGGGGAACGCTCCAGCTACTGGTGGAACTTCTGTATTCAACGGTGACACCAACGCAACCGTTTATTACACGTTTGGAACGACGGGTTGGGGTCCGAAGTTTTGTCGTGTTCCAACCGTGCTATGGAACCCGCCAGGTTACAGTTACACAACTAATAACGCCCCAATCACCATCACCGGATATAGCGGGTCCGGCGGTTCAGTAGTGGTTCCTGCCTCGATCGAGGGTCTACCGGTCACCTGTATTGGAAGCGGTGCATTTTACCAATGCACCAGCCTTACCTATATCACCCTCCCCAATACAGTCACGAACATCAGCGACAGCGCGTTTTCTGGCTGTAGTAACTTAACCGATGTCGTAATCCCCAGCAGCGTCGGCAGCGTAGGGGATTTCGTGTTTGCTGACTGCACCAGTCTCGCTGGAGTCTATTTTCAGGGGAACGCTCCAACTGTCGGGTCGGACGTATATTTTGGTGACACCAATGCAACCGTTTATTACTTGTTAGGAACAACGGGTTGGAACGCAACGTTTGGCGGTCTTCAAACTGTACAGCTGAGCGTGCCATACAGTTACACGAACAATAGCGGCACAATCTGGATCACTGGCTACATCGGTTCTGGCGGTGAGGCGACCATTCCAAGCACGATAAATGGGCTGCTGGTAACGGCCATTGTAAGCAACGCATTCTACCAGTGCACAAATCTGACGAGCGTCACCGTTCCTGACAGCGTCACCAGTATAGGAACCAACGCATTCTCTCAATGCACGGGCCTGACCAACGTCACGATTTCCAGCAGCGTTACGAATGTTGGTGATAACGCGTTCTCCGGTTGTAGCAATCTGACCAGTGTCACCCTTTCGACGAACCTTAAACAGTATTGGCAACGGTCTGTTTTCGGGCTGTAGTGAGCTGACCAAAGTTATAATACCCGGAAGTGTAGCCAACATCGGGAGCAACGCGTTTTATCGCTGCACTAGCTTGACCAGCATTACAATACCCAATAGTGTTACCAACATTGGAGTCTCCGCTTTCGGTGTGTGCATCAAATTGTCGAGTGTCACCATCCCAAGTAGCATCACCAGCATTGGAATTGGCACATTTGGTGGTTGTAGTGGTCTCACTAATATCACAATTCCGAGTAGCGTCACCACTATTGGGAGCAGTGCCTTCGCCTATTGCACCAGTCTGACAGCAATTGTAATTCCGAGCGGCGTTACCGATATCGGGTATGGCACGTTCTGGCTCTGCGTCAATTTGAAAAGCGTCTATTTCTACGGTAACGCACCAAACATCGGTTCTTCTCTGTTCTTTGGCAGTAATCGGTCGACAGTTTATTACTTGCCGGGCACCACAGGTTGGGGCGCAACGTTTGGGGCGTCCGACGGCGATGTGGAAGCCGCAAATACAATTCAATGATGGTAGCTTCGGGATGCAGTCGAATGAATTTGGATTCAACATCAATTGGGCCAGCAATATGGTCGTTGTTGTAGAAGCCTCCTCGAACTTGGCTAATCCGTCATGGACGCCAATACTAACCAACAGCCTGACGAATGGATTGTCCTATTTCAGTGACCCAGCTTGGACAAATTATTCGGCTCGTCTCTATCGTGTCAGGTCACAATAAGGTTAAAATCAGAGAAACAGCACCCGAGGAACCTTGAACAATTATTTCTTCAATAATTAATTCCTCGCCTCTTAGTTTCATTTTGACGCTGAAACCCGCGTTACAAATACCTGCACTACGTTCCGGTTGTCGTAGCGTTCGTGCTCCCGTCAGAACTGGTGGCCCACTTCCATGTAAAACAGGCTGCCTTCGCTGGAACGACCGTAATCGAAGCTGATGATGGTCGAGAGATTCCACGCCAGCCGGAAACCAATTCCGCCGTCCAACTTCCAATCGCTAAACGTCGTGTCGCTGACCGAATTGAACACGCGGCCCGTGTCCACGAACGGCACGAGCATGAACCGGAGGTGTTGTCCCCAAAGCATTTTCTCGCCAAAGCTCCATCGCAGTTCTCCGTTCGCGAGCGCCGCCGCGTCGCCGACAAACCGGTCGGTGACAAACCCCCGCATCGTGCTGAAGCCGCCCAGGCCGGTGACGTCGCCGTCGGTGAAGGGGATGGTCGGCGCAGAATAGAACGGTACATCGCCGAACTGCATGGCGTAGGTGAGCCGCTCGGCCAGGATCAGCCGCCCGGATTGGCCGAGCAGGTTCTGATACCCCCGCCCGCTGAAAGTGACTTGCTCGTAGTTGAAGGATGAACCCAGCGCTTCGTTGGAGATACGGCCGACGGCCTGCAACATGACGCCCGAGGCCGGGTCCGGCTCAAAGTCCCGGGTATCAAACGTCAACCCGATCTTGAAGGCGTTATCCCAGCCGCCATTAAATCCGATGACGTTTCCGGCCTGCTGGTCGGTGAAAAGCCGGGTCGGTTGCATCACGGCTCCATCGATAGTCTCGCCGGTGTAATCGTGCACGTCCACGTGCCCAAACTGAAATCCCACCTGTGGCCGGAGCCAGCCGCCCCAAAAATCCCGTTCGACGGTGAACACGCCGCCGGCTTTCGTCTTCCGATACTCATTGTAGCGCGCCCAGGTTTGACCGGCCACGTTTTGATTCAGTGCCTTGGTGTACTCGTCGAAGTTATCATACGTCAGTGGTGACCCCGGGTAGGTGAGGGGACCCAGTGTGGATTCTCCGATGCCAAAATAATTTTCGTACTTGTTTTGGTCAAAGAAGACCGCGGTGCGAATGCGCCACGGAGAATCATTCACATAGGGTTGGTCGTAGCCGAGCAAGAAGCGGGTCGAACCACCGGTGCTGCCGGCGGCGGCCAGAGCCAACCGCTTCCGGTACGGCGTGTACCGATAGAACGGGCTGTTCGTGGAGCCGTTGTCGAACCATTGCACCGCCGCACCATAATTGAATCCCGTCTCCGGATCCCAACCGACGGCTGGGAAGCCGGTGAAGTAACTGTCCGCGCGTTTGTCTTTGAGCAGGAGGTCGGGCAGGGGAGACTTATTGGACATGAACTCGGGCGGCGGTAGTACGGGCGGGAGGTTCGTCAGGTCCGCGGCCCGGGCCGATAGTAATGCCTGGGTGACGCCTAGAACGACCATCAAGGCGCGCCACCGGGCGTGAGCCCGGAAACGATCACCCGGGCGATACACACTATGGGTTCTCCGTGTGGGAACGCTGTCGCGCTGCGAGATAACGATCCAGTTCCGCCATGTCCTTGAAGATCGACACGCCGGGCAGGGATTTCATGATCTCAAAGACTTCCTGGATCTGCGGCTGCAGATTGATGAACGAGGCCTGTCCGCCGCGGTCCTTGAGCACCTTGCGGGTCGAGGTAAACACCCGCAGCCCGGCGCTGCTGATGAACTTCAACTGCGCCAGGTCGAATACGACATCCTTGACGGCTCCGGCCAGCACCGGTGCGAGCTGGCGTTCGAGGTCAGGCGCGGTGGCCGTGTCGAGGCTGCCGGTCAGTTTCACGGTGACGGCACCGGCGCCCTGGCCGCCGACGTTTTTCTGGATTTGAGTTTCGAGTGGCATAGCAATGACTGGTTTCTGTGTAATCGGTCTGATCGCCGTTAGCAACTGGATTTCTGATCCGCGCACCCTCCCTCCCGTCGGGCGAGGCGCAGCAGGTTTCAGACTCTTTTCGCCGGGTCAGGGAGTTCCGGAGTGCGAGCCCTGTCGCTCGGCCAGATAACGGTCCAGCGCGGCCAGGTCTTTGAATAAATTGAAGCCCGGAAGCGACTGGATGATGGCGAAGGCCTCTTCGACCTGGGGTTGCATGTTGATGAGCGACGCTTTACCGCCGCGCGCCACCATTTGTTTGCGCGCCACCGAAAACAGCCGCAGGCCGGCGCTGCTGACAAATTTGAGTCCAGCCAGTTCGAACACCAGATCGTTGACCCGCCCGGCAAGGCACTGCACCATCTGCCGTTCGAGCTCAGGCGCCGTGGCGGTATCAAGACTGCCAATGAGTATTATGGTGACCACGCCGGACTTCTTTGGGTCGGCGTCCTTTTGGATTTTGATTTCAAGCGGCATAACAATTTTATTTTGGTTGATTTGATGCTGTTCAAGAAACGGTTTGCGAATGATCCGGCCCGTTGACACGTTTGGTGAGGCGGAGAATATTTTCGCCGTCAACCCGCGTGTAACGGATTTCATCGATGTTACGGCGGACCAGTTGAATACCCCAGCCGCCGGGCGGATCGTCCTCCGCCGTTGGCTGGCGTTCCGCCGCCGCCGTCGGGTCGAACGCCGGACCGCGATCGCGCAATTCGATGACGAATGCGTCGCTGGTCTGCTCGAGGGTGACCTGAAATTTTTGCCGGGCATCGCGCTGCAACCCGTGGTTGACAATGTTGCTGCCGCACTCTTCCAGCGCCAGCATCAGGCCGAAAACGGTTTTTTCCGGGACGCCTTTCGCCCGCGCAAATTGCTCCAACGTTTCCACGGCGCGCATGACTTCCTCGGGCGTGGCCTGCAATTCGAGCGTCAAGCCGGCCCCCTTTTCTCCGGTAGAACTTTCAAAGTCAGGATGGCGATGTCGTCGGATTGCGGCGCGCCGGCGACATGGGCGCGGACCTTCCCGAGCAGGCCGGCGGTCATGCCCGGCGCGGATTGGCCGGCGAACCCGCCCGCGTCGGCCAGCAGCCGTTCGTTGCCGTAGATTCCTCCTGCGGATTAAACGCCTCGCTCACGCCGTCGGTATACAAAATCAACGCGTCACCCGTCGCGCAGCGTCAGTTCGGTGCGCTCAAACTCCAGGCCGGGCTCGAAGCCGAGGGCGGTGCCGAGATTCGTGACCGCCCAGCGCGGCGGTTCGCCGGCGGGCAGCAACACCGGACGGCAATGGCCGCGCATTGGCCAACGTCAGCCGGCCCGACTTCGGCTCGAACACCGCGCAAAGAAACGTCACGAACATGCCGGACGGATTGTCGGCGGCGAGTTCGTCGTTCAACCGCGCGAGGATGCGTTCGGGTTCGGCAATTTCCCGCGCCAGCAATCGCGCGAGGCTGATGGCCCGCACCATGAACATCGACGCCGGAATGCCCTTGCCGGAAACGTCGCCCAGAAAAACCACCAGCCGTTCCGGGCCGGCCGCGCAGACGCCGTAAAGATCGCCGCCCACTTCGCGCGCCGGTTCGAGCACGGCGCCGAACTCGACGCCGATACGCCTTTTCCACGCCGGTGAAGTCGTGGGGCAGCATGCCCATCTGGATTTCGCGGGCGACACGCAGTTCGCTGGCGATCTGTTCCTTCACCGCGTCGCTGTAGGCCTTGGCCTTGAGCAGCGACTGCACCCGCGCCTTCACCTCCAGCATCTCAAACGGTTTGGTCAGATAATCGTTCGCCCCCGCTTCGAACCCGCGCGTCTTGTTCTGCACTTCCTCCAGCGACGAAAGAAACATGATCGGCACCTCGGCGGTCTCCGGCATCTGGCGCAGCCGCCGGCAGACTTCATAACCGTCCAACCCCGGCATGACGATGTCGAGCAACACCAGGTCCGGCGGCGTCCGCGCGGCAATCTGGAGCGCCATCTCGCCGTTGAGCGCGAGACTGAGCTTGTGGTCGGCCTTCAGGCCTTCGACGAGGATGTCGAGGTTGGCCTTCGCATCGTCCACCAGCAGCACGCGGCAATCGGAGAGATTTTTCATGGCTTTCGTCAATTAGGAGCAACGAGCGCGACGGCGAGGCGGTTTTGGTTGTGAGTGGTTTCCATGGTTTGGTCAAAAGACGACTTTCAAAAACCGGTCCAGCAATTCGCCCAATGGGATCATCGTCAGGACCAGCGGCGCCACGGGCAGGAGCGTTATCACCGCCAGTTGCACCACCGTTTCCCTGGTAAACGGCACCAGCTTCATACCTCGCACCACTTCAAAGCTGTTGCTCAGGTCGGCGAGGGATTGAATGTCCGCGCTGCCCACCAGCGGTTCGTTGGCCGGTGCACCGCCGCGCAACCATTTCTGGTCAAACTCGCGCACGTAGTGCTGGGCGAGCCTGCCGTATTCCGCCAGACCCTCGCGCTTGGTGCGGGCCAGACGCGGGAGGAAGACCAGCAGCGGCGCCAGCACGAAGAACAGCATTCCCGTGCCCATGGCGACGAGCTCCATCTTGAAGTTGGTCAGCTTCGCGCCGGCGTAGAAGATCTTGTTCGCCATCACGCCGGCGAGCAGCACGCCCTGGCCCGCCAGCAACGGGGCAAAGGCATAGGTGACGGTGGACAGAAAACCGAGGCCCCCGGCGCGGTCGGGGTGGGTGGGTACCAGTTGCAGATCGATCCGCGACACCTGCCAAAGAAAGCGCGTCCAGATGAACAGCCGGAAGTACCAGCGCAGCAGAATGAACTGGAACACGGGCAGGCTGACGCAGCCAAACCACCAGCCGGCCCACGTCGGTTGCAGTTCCCCTCCCACCGCCTTGCCATACCACGTCGTCACGTCGATGGCCGTGTGACTCCGCCAGATGACGAACACGCCGACGCCGTAGACGATCGCGATGAGCAGCACCTCCGCCACGATGGAATTGCGCAGGCGCATCGCCGCGGCAATGGCCGCGTCAAACCTCCCGCGCGCGGCGGCGGGCACCAGGCCGCGATTGACGAACGCCCCGACCACCACGCGCATCCGCTGGTGGACGATCAGTTCCGCCACGATGAACAGGGGGAGCGCCAGCAGGAACCGCGCATGCACATCCACATCGAAGAGGAACGGCAGCTGGATGCTATCGCCCCACGCACGTCCTTCCGCGATCGACAGCGCCAGCAACGGCAGCCACGCCAGCAGCGCCAGGACGATCACGCGACGCGACACCAATTCCAGCACATCGCCAGACAGGTGCGCGCGGCGCAACAATTGATACAGAGGCCCGCCGAGAATCAGCGAGAAATCAGGCGGCTCCGGAAAGGGCGATGGTGCGAGATCGCCTTTCTTTCCGGTCCCTGGGATCCCGGTTTGGTCCTGTGGAAGTTCGGTTTTCATGTGGAGGTAAGATTCTTCAGCGCCTGCTCCAGTTGCGCCTGGGCGTCGGCGAAGGCGTAACCCTGCACCAGTTTTTCGAACTGCGACCAGGTATCACCGGCAAACAACGGGCGCAGCGCCGCCTGGTTGGCTTCGATGAAATCCGCCGCGCCCGGGTCGAATTCCGAGAGCAGTTTGCTCAACTGCGTTGCCGCCTCGCGGGACTGGGCCGGATTCGCCGCTGCCGGTGTCGCCGTTGGCGCCGGAGTTTCCGGTGCCATCGAACCCAAAGCGGCCTTCAATTGTTCAACCAACGGATCCAGTGCGGCGGTGACCTGCTGTTTCGCGGTTTCAATTTCGTCCGTCCTCGCCTTGTCGCGAATGAGTTTTTCCAGGGCGCCGGCGGCGGTTTGGACCGGTTTGGCGCCGATGTTGCCGGCCACGCCTTTGAGCGTGTGCGCGAGGCGTTCGGCCAGCGCCGTGTCACCGCTGGCCAGCGCGCCGGTGATTTGCGCGACCGCCGGGCCTTGTTGCTCGACGAACTGGCGGAGCAGTTTCAGATACAATTTCCGATTTCCCGCGACCCGGCTCAGGCCGTCTTTCGTGTCGAGGCCGGTCGATGACCGGCAGGTCGTCGGGTTGCAGCCGGCCGACGTGAGCTCGGCGGACTCTTCTGCCTCGGCGGAAGCTGGCGCGGACTGCACGTCTGCGGCTACGGAGGTTTGTAAACCCGGCCCACGGTTTCGAACAGCAAGCGCCGGATCAATCGGCTTGGAAATGTGGTCGTTCATGCCGGCGGCCAGGCAACGCTGGCGCTCCTCGATCGTCGCGTGCGCCGTCATGGCGATGATCGGCAGCGCGGCGAAACGCGTGTCGGCCGCGGATCTTCGCCGTCGCCTGGTAGCCGTCCATCTCCGGCATCTGCAGGTCCATCAACACCACGTCGAACGGCGGCGGTTGCGGTCCGTTCGACAGGATCTCGACCGCCTCGCGGCCGTTGTTGGCGACCTTCACTGTGGCGCCCGCGCCTTCGAGCAGTTCGACGGCGATTTGCTGGTTGATGTCGTTGTCCTCGGCCAGAAGAATCCGCGCCCCGCGCAGCCGCGTCTCTTGCTCCGGCTTTCGCGGCCGCAGCGTCCTCGCCGGCGGCGGCAAAGACATTCACGAGCGTGTCCACGATCATGGACTTGGTGACGGGCTTGACGAGGAATCCGTCGAGTTGCAGCCGCTCGGCTTCCTCGCGGACTTCCTCGCGCCCGAACGCGGTGACCAGCACGATGGCGGGCTGGTGGCTCAAGGTCTCGTCGCTCTTGATGTGGCGGCTGGCCTGCAAGCCGTCCATGCCGGGCATGCGCCAGTCCATGAAGACAATGTCGTAAGGCATCGGTGGCGTCGTGCTGCTGGATGGCGGCGATGGCTTCCTTGCCGGACGCGACCGCGTCCACGCGGCTGGTCAGGGTGCTGAGCGGTTCCTGCAAGATCTCGCGCGCGGCGGGGTTGTCATCCACGACCAGCACGCGGAGCTGCGCCAGTTTTTCGGGAATCAGTTTGCCCGAACCTTTCGCCTCGCCGACTCCGAGCCAGACGGTGAAGAAGAACGTGCTGCCGACGCCCGGCTCGCTTTCCAGCCAGATGCGTCCGCCCATCAACTCGACCAGCCGCCGGCAGATGGTGAGGCCGAGGCCCGTGCCGCCGTGCTTGCGCGTGGTGGACATGTCGGCCTGGGTGAACGGCTGGAACAACTTCGCCGCCTGCTCCTTGGTCATGCCGATGCCGGTGTCGCGCACGGAAAACTTGAGCTGCACCTTTTCGCCCGTGCGTTCGAGCAGCTCGATGTCCAGCCGGATTTCGCCGTGCTCGGTGAACTTGACGGCGTTGTTGACGAAGTTCGTCAGGATCTGGCCGAGTCGGAGCGGGTCGCCGAGCAGAAATTCCGGGATGCCCGGCGCGACGTGGGCCAGAAACTCGAGCCCTTTCTCGTGCGCCTTCTGCGCCGTGAGCGTGGTGACGGAGCTGATGACTTCGTCGAGCTTGAAGTCGGTGGTTTCGAGGTCGAGCTTGCCGGCCTCGATCTTGGAGAAATCGAGGATGTCGTTGATGATGGCCAGCAGCGAGGTGCCGGCGTTGTGGACCTTGCCGACGTAGTCGCGCTGCTTCGGGGTGAGCTGGCGTCTTGAGGGCGAGGTGCGACAGGCCGATGATGGCGTTCATCGGCGTGCGGATTTCGTGGCTCATGTTCGCGAGGAACATGGACTTCATCTGCGTGGCTTCCTCGGCCTTCTCTTTGGCCACGAGAATTTCCTTCTCCTGCTGTTTGCGCAGGGTGATGTCGGTGAAACTGATGACCGCGCCCACGATGGCGCCGTCCTTCAGCATCGGCGTGGCGCCATATTCGACCGGCAGACCGGTGCCGTCCTTGCGCCAGAGGAACTCATCGTCAATGCGGCTGGCCTTGCCGTGCTTGTAGGCGGCGTACATCGGACATTCTTCCTTGGGATAATCGCTGCCGTCGGGCCGGTGATGGTGGAAGGTGGCGTGCGATGGCTGCCCGATCAATTCCTCCGCCGTGAATCCCAGCATCCGGCAGGCCGCCGGGTTCACGAAGGTGATGCGCCCTTCGGTGTCCGTGCCGAAAATGCCCTCGGCGCTCGATTCAAGAATGAGCCGGGTGCGTTCCTCGGCCTGCCGTCGTTCTTCGCTTTCCAGAGCGAAGCGGAGCGCGTTGGCCACCGTCTCGGCGGTCTTTCTCCAGCCAGCGGGTCTGCATTTCCGTCAGCGGCTTGAACAGGCAGAGTTCCAGGACACCGACCGTCACGTCGTTGGCCAGCAGCGGGCAGGCGGCAACTTGCGACGGAGTCACTGCGCCAAAACCAAAATGCACGCGGAGTTTTTCGCCATCCGGCTCGCGTGAAAATCGGCCGCCGCGACTGCGCCGCCTGCCCCACGATGCCGCTGCCGATGGCAAACGACTTGGAAAGGTCGGCGCTGTCCGGGTAAGCATGCGCGGCGAGCCGATGTAGCACTGCCGTCCGCGCCCGTGACAAACATCGCTCCCATCGGCGCGCCGAGAAACTCAATCGCGCCCGCCAGCCCCCGTTCCGCCACCTGGGCCACGGTCAGATTGCCCCGCAGGCTGGTGTTCAACGCCGACAGGCTCGACTCCAACAGCGGCTCGTTCCTGCGACTGGCGCGTCAATTTTTCCAGTTGGCCCGCGCGCGTGGTCAGTTCCGCCGTGCGTTGCTGTACCGTGCGTTCCAGGTTTTGATTCAGCTCCGCCAGGCTTTGCTCGCGCGTCCGGATTTCGCGCGCCATCTTCTGGAAACTGCGCGCCAGTTCGCCCAGTTCGTCGCGGCGTTGCGGCAGTTCGCCCAGCATCTCTTCCTGGAAGTTTCCCTGCTCGATGGCGGTGGCGGTGCGCGTCAGATCCAACAGCGGATGGCCGAGCCGTCGCGCGATGAAGGTGACGACCATCATCATGCCCAACAGCCCGGCCACCCCGATGAGGGCGGAGCGGATGGTCAGTTGGCGCACGGGCGCGAGAATGGCGTCCTCTTCAATGTTAAGGACAACCTTCCAGCCGGTCAGCGGTGAGGTCGCCCAGTAAACGCGCCGGCGCTCGCCGTCCATCATGGCGTCCGTGAATCCCTCGGGTTTTGCCGCGATGGCTTCTCCGCCCGGCCGGGTCTTCACATCGGCGCCGGGAAAGCCTTTGCGGAGCATGAGTTCTTCGTTCGGATGCACGATGATCTTTCCCGCACGGCTGACGAGGTAGGCGAATTCGTTGGTGCCGCTCGCGCCCGCTTTCCTCTGCCCCGCGCAGCCGGGCCGCCCGCACCATCGCGCGGAGTCGGTCCAGGGCCAGGTCCGCGGTGGCGACGCCGAAGAAGTTGGAAGCGGCATCGAACATGGGCACCGCCAGAGTCACCATGGTGATTTCGGAGCCGCCTTCATCGAAGTAAGGTTCCGTGACGTAAAAGCTCCCTGATTTTTTGGGGCCGCTGTACCATTCCCATTTCGGGTCGTGGTAGTCGTAATCCAATCGCACCTGGTTCGGCCAGCTCTTGCGGTCCACCCACGGCATCGCGTTCGTTTCGCGCCAGTTCTTGTGCTCGAAAGCCATGGCGAGGCCGTACACTTCATTCGTCGGCACGTGCGCCAGGAGCTGGGCCATGAAGGGAACCATGCCGGGGTCGGGTTCGCGTCCGACCGCCTGCTGGCGGCTGGCTGTGCTGCGGGGCAACATGCCGATGCGCGCAATGAAGTCGTCCACCTGGCGCGCGGCGGCGCGAATCTCGGACATGGCCTTGGCGTTGGTCTGCTGCTCCAATTCGGTGCGGGCGGTGCGGTAGTTGAACCACACCGTCAATCCAAGCACCAGCCCGGCGGCAAGCCCGACGCCCAGCTGAAGCCGGCGGGCGATGCTACGATTGGAAAACAACGTGCTCATGTTCAGACGTAATTCTGTTTCTGTGTCAGTCCTGGTGGCCGGCAGGTCGCACACCATTGTCCTTACTACACCCGTTTTTCAGACAATTGTCCACCCTATCAACGACGGAAGTGAACCGGCCAATCTGCCATCTACGGGCCGGCCGGCTTTCCGCGCACAGGGTTTGGTTGTTCCCTTCAGTGTTCCGATTGGGCGCAGGATTGGCAATCTTAGCATTTACTTTTTGGGGTGGATCGCCGGCCGGGACTGCGGTTTTGCCAACTGGCCCGCCGCGACAGTCCAGAGATTTCCCGGTCGATTGGATTGAGCGGTGGCACGGGAGCGAAGCAGCGTGGCGAGCGCGACGAGAGGAAGAAGCGGAACGGGATTTTCAGTTTTTCGGGTTCGAATGCTTGTCACATATCAAGGTCGCTGCAGCGACATTAATCTCCGAGGCAAATTCCCAGCGCTCGTGCCGTCCGGGCGAGGTTGCCTTCCGGCGGCACAGTCTTGAGCCGGCCCACCGCTTCGCTGATGGGCACGCCCACAACACCCGCTCCCGTGAAGGCCGGCATCTTGCCAAACTCGCCCGCGGCGATCAGTTCCACCGCCGTCGCTCCGAACATCGAGCACAACGCGCGGTCAAACGTCGTTGGACTGCCGCCGCGCTGAAGATGGCCCAGTACGCAATTCCGCGTTTCCTTGCCCGTGCGTTTTTCCAATTCAGTCGTGACCACTGCTCCAACGCCACCCAGCCGGGCCTCGCGATTGGCCTCCTGCCTGGCGGAAGTGACAAAGTCCGCCCCTTTTTCCCGTGCACCTTCCGCGACGACAACTATGGTGAACCTTTTTCCCCGGCTCTCCCGCTCTTTGATCTTGGCGCACACGCTTTCGTAGCTGAACGGAATTTCGGGAATCAAGATCACGTCCGCGCCGCCCGCAACACCAGCATACAATGCAATCCAACCCGCGTACCGGCCCATCACCTCGAGCACCATAACACGGTTGTGACTCTCCGCTGTGGTGTGGAGGCGATCGAGCGCATCCGTGGCGCAGGCCACGGCGGAGTCAAATCCAAACGTCATGATGGTTCCGTGCGAAATCGTTGTCGATGGTTTTGGGCACGCCGACGATCGGTATGCCATGTTCGTGCATCTGTTGGGCGATACTCAACGAACCATCGCCACCGACGGAAACCAATGCCGAAATGCCAAGCGCCTCCATACCGGCGCGGGTTTCATCCATCAATTCTTTCGGCAGCTGCCGGCTTTCACCATGGCCTGTCTTGGCCGAGAATTTGCCGCGATTCGCGGTGCCAAGGATGGTGCCGCCCCGCACGAGCAGCCCGCCCAAAGCCTTGTAATCCAGGGTGCAAGTCTGTCGGGGCTCGAGCAGCCCGGCGTAGCCGCCGAGGATGCCGATGGTTTCCCAGTCACGTTGCGCGGCAGCCTTGGCGACCGCGCGGATAACCGCGTTCAAGCCGGGACAATCCCCACCACCGGTTACGATTCCAATTTTCTTTTTCATAAATTGATATCTGCGTTCACGTTGCCTGCGGACCTTCGCGAATTGACACAGGAATTGGCAGCAGAACCAGCGCAGTCCAGTCAAGGATATGCACCAATGGGAGGCGGTTCGGTTTGCATGATTGCATTTTTTACCACCAACTCTCCATCTGGATGCCCCACGTCACGCCGCTGGTGTCGTTGACGTAATCGTTGCCACCGACCTGTCCCCTGAAACTGTCCGACCAGGCCGCATAAGTCACGAAAGCACGGATGACCGGCCGGCTGAAGAATCGATCACCCAGGGATACCTGGGGTGCGAGGGTCAGCTTGTAGAGCACGCCGTTCTGGTCCGTTCCCGAATCGTTCACATAGTCCGCGCCGCCTTCGAAGGCCAGGCTGAAGTAAATGTTGAAATGATAAATCGGCCGGACGCCGCCGGAGAGCCATTGCACATTGCCTTGGAAGTTATGGTAATCGGAGTACTGATAAACCAGGGCCGGGCTGATGGACAGGTGCGCCCACGGTTGCGTTACGAAGCTTTCGGTGACCCGGAAACGCCACGAGGCGGGCTCGTCGGGAACGATGAAGGTGCCGTTGGTGACAGTGGCAGTGGTAATTGTGGCGGTTTCATACCCCGAAGTGAAGGTCTTGGCGGCGCCGGTGCCGAACTGGAGCGAGAACTTGTTGTACCCGTCCTCAGTGAGAAAGTGTTCGTGCGTGTGCAGGGCCGTGACGGCAAACCCCCCGGAATTGGGCGCCTGCTGACCAGCGGAATCCAGGCCGCTATTTTCCAGGGCACCCACCAATCCGAATTCGACCTTGCCCAGAGGGTGCGGCTATATCATAAAGGCTGAGTACGAAACTTTGTTTGCTGAACCCGGCGAGGTTATTGGGGTCCGGCAGGGCAGTGATGTCGGATGAATAAATACCGCTTTGCTGGCCATTGCCGATCCACGCCAGAGCCACCTTGCCGAACGGCAGTTCCAAATCTTCGAAACCGCCGCCCGCGCCGCTCATATTGTAAACGAAAAAGTCGTTGATGTAGATGTCCTGCCGACGATAGAAGCGTTGGCCGCCCCAGATTTTGAGTGACGGTTGTGAAGCGAACACGTTGCCGATCTCGGCCCAGGCTTCAGGCAACGAAGTGGAAAAGCCCGCCGTGGAACCGGAACTCGGGAAAGGATTGTAAAAACCGAGCCGGAATTGGGTGCGGGCAATCGGTCCGGTGGGCGTGCCATCCGGGCGGAATGGGGCATCCGGGGAAAACAAGCGCGGGAACATACCAGTTCTTGCCCAACGCCAGTTCGCCGTAGTCTTCGGCTTCGTTACCGAGACGATACTTGGCAAACGCGCCGGGCGCCATGAAGGCGGGCTGCGGTCCGCCCTTGTCATCGCGGCCGTAACCTGCGCGAAAATAACCGGTAATGTCCACAAAGTCATTCAACACCTGTTGCATCCTCTCGTTGAGTGGCCGACTCTGTTCCTGCGCCATTGCCCAATCACGCGATTCGGTGTCCTGGCTGAACTGTTGCGTCGCAAAGGCTTCGTATCGTTCATCGAGGGTCGGTTGACGGTTGGTGTTGGCAACGGCTGCGGACCGGGTCGGCGCGTTGGTGGCAGGGGTTTTGGCTTCGAGTTGCTGCAACTGGTTTTCCAACGACTGCATCCGCTGATCGTAGTCCTGTTTCATTTGCTGCATTTCCGTTCGGATGGCTTCCGTTTCCGAATTGGTTCCCGCAACAGATTGTGCGCGGAGCGAAGTCACCGCCAGCAGCGCGGGTATAACGATTGCGACCAGGTAGTAGGCTATTTTAGGGGTAGGGACGGCTCGCCGAGCCGTCCGGACGCGTCGGCCCGTCCTCCGTAGCAGTACTGCGGAGGGTGGACGACGCGTCCCTACCAATGAAAGAGAACCGCGACGCCCCACCAGGCTCCATTTCCGTTTTGAGGTGAATGAGGTTGAGTTCATCGTTTCAGGGTTCCATGGATTATCCGCCAGCACTATGGTGGGCCGGCAAGGATCATGAACAGCTCGAACAACACTTCGGCGATGCGTTCTTCCGGGTCGAGCACCCGTTTGGCTGATGAAACAGGCTGTGCAGGCATAAATCAATCAATTCTTGTCCAGCTATTCACGCGACGATACAACACAGGACGGTTCACCAATCTGACCGGCTTAGCTGGAGTTTATCCGGTCGGTTTTCCCGCCGGCGGATTGGTTCCCGACAAACATTCCGCCCGGTATGCCTCCAGACAGGCGCGGCGGGAATTGAAAATCCGATGGGCGCCGATCAACTTCACCAGACCCAACCGCTCCAAGTTCCCGTCTTTTCTTGACTGGATGCGGGCCAGGGCGAGAACGACGCCTGCCTTTGCCAGGTCCTGCTGCAATTCAGCGAGGGCGCGGCCGGCGGAAAAATCCACTCCGGTCATCGCGCTGGCATCGATGACCAGCCAACGCACAGGCGACGGTGATTCGTCCACGAGCTTGTGTGCTTGTTCCAAAAAAAAGGAGGCATTGGCGTAGAAGAGGTCCGAACCAAACCAATACATTACCATTCCCGGTTCGATCATCTTGCCCGGAACCGCCTCCTCCATCCGCCATTGATCCACGTCGTCCTGCAGAATCACCCCGGTATGGGGCCGATAACTCCGGCGGACGTGCTGGAGCAGAGAGAGCACGACCGCGAGGAAGATGCCTTGTTCGACCCCGACGAAAACCACGGTGGCTGCCGTGGCCAGCGCCAGCGCAAATTCCTTCGGTCTTTTCCGGTAAATCTCCGCGAGACCGCGACGGTCCACCAGCTTGATGCCGATCAGGAACACGATGGCGGAAAGGACGGCGTTGGGGAGGAAACTCAACGGCCTCGTCAAAAACAACAACACCAGCAGCACCACCGCCACCGTGGTCAGGTGCGACCATTGACTCCGCCCGCCGGCGGTGTCCACCATGGCGGTCTTGGTCGGACTGCCGTTGACGACGAACGTGCTGCTGCAACCGGCCGCGACATTGGCCAGGGACAATCCTATCAGGTCCAGGTTCTGGTTGAAGCGCTCGCGGTAACGCAGCGCGTAGGCGCGTGACGTCGCCGCGCTTTGAGCCAGGATGACCATGAAGCAGGAGATCGCCACCGGCAGCACCGGCCCGATGTCGTTCACGGTGACGTCCGGCCATCCCAATCGCGGCAGGCCGCTGGGTATGGCGCCGACGACCCGCACGCCCTGATCGCTCCAGTGGAAAAGGGCGCTGGCCGCCGTCATCCCGATGACGGCCAGCAAGGCGCCGGGAAAACGCGGCGCAAATAGTTCGAATCCCACCATGATACCCAGGGCCGCCAGGGCGATGTACAGGCTCGTCAGGCTCGTCTGTGGCAGATGTTGAAAAGTAAACAGGAGCTGTCCGAGGAATCCATGCCCCCCATTATCGAAGCCCAGCATGCTATGCAGTTCGCCGAAGGCAACCTGGATGCCGACTCCGGACAAAAAGCCCACCAGGACCGTACGGGAAAGAAAATCGCCAAGAAACCCCAGGCGTAAAATTCCCGCGAGGAACAACATCCCGGCCGCCAGCAGTCCGACAAGGCTGGTCAGTGCGACATACTTTGGCGTGTAGGCAACGAACGACAAGGAGGCGAAGGCCGCTGCCACCATAGCTGCGGTTGCGGAATCGGCACTCACGACAAGAAGCCGCGAGGAACCGAATAGGGCAAACGCCAGCATTGGCAGCAGCATGGTGTAAAGCCCAGTAATGACCGGGGTACCGATGATTTTGGTGTAACCCATGACTTCCGGAATACCGAGTGCCGCCAGCGTAATACCAGCCAGGAGGTCGGAGGGAAGTCGCGACTTGTCGTAGGGCAGGATGCCTTGAAAGATGGGCCAGGACGCGGGGCCGGCCGCTTTTACGTTCCTGGTTTGCGTCGCATCCATGCCTGAACGGGGTTTCACATACGAGTTTATCGTACAGCTATGCCACCGCAAGATTTCAACAGCACCGCGAAGATCTTCCCCTTCGTACCGGTTGCTGTGGTTCATCCCCGCGACATGGTAGCAAATACTCGACGGGAATCACGCTCAACGCGGGAAGCAGAAAACCTGCAAATTAGCCCAAGCCACGTGGCTTTATTTTGGCTTCTCCACCAGAGCGGCCAGCTTTTTATCAGCGGCATCCACGTCCGTTGTTCCTTGAGGCGGAGTGGACAGGTTCGTTGTCGACATTCCTGCCTTTGCGCCGGTAAGTGAACGGGAGGAAATAGTTGATTCCGGGTAGGCCCGGCGGATCAACCATCGGCCGTCCAGCAACCACCAGGCAACCGTCAGATGGAAGGCAATCGGCAGAATCGCGGTGACAATGTCACTTCTGGCGGCGGTCTCGATGGCGCCGAAATCCAGCAGCGGCGGCACCGCACTCAGGCCCTGGTAGAGAAAAACCAATCCCAACAGCCGGACGGCCAGGCTGAAGATATCCTTGAACAGGTCTCTCGATTTCATGGCGTCTGTTTTATCTGTGCGTCAGTCGCGTGCATTCGCAATCGACAATGAGTCTGAGTCGCTGCTTGAGCCGGTCAAGCATTATTGTCCCGGGTAATGCCTGCTTTGGTGGAGCGCGGCCGTGCGTCAAATCACGCGAGGGCGGGACGCAGTGCTGCGGCTGGCCGACGAACACAGCCGCTCTCCATACAACCGGCAAAGAGGCCATTGGTAGTTCCGGCCAATCCTGGGGTTGCCTTCCGAATTCGACGAGTTTTCGGATCGCCGATCTCTGATCCGGCACGCACCTGAGAAATTTCAATTAAAGGCCAGGTCGGCGACCGGCGCTACAGAGAAAGCCAGAACAAAATACGGCAATTTTCATCTCAATTTTATATTTCACCTTAGACACATCCGCGCGGATCAGCTATTGATTGGCCCCATGTTTTTTCGTGCGGGCCCTGGCAGATCGTTTCGTTTGAAGCAAAACGCGCGTCGGTCCGTGCTTTTCATTTTATTCCTCCTCATGGTCTTCCCGTTTACGAGCTTGGCCCTTCCCAAACGGCTGGTCCTGGGGCTGGATGGCATTGCATACCGTGATCTGAAGGCCCTGCAGGAAGGCGTCCTGTGCACAAACACCTGGGGAAAGCCCTATCGCCGCCAGGCGTTCAGTCTCCAGGAGGGATATTTTCCGGTCAGCCGCATGATCTCGACGTTTCCCTCCACCAGCGACGTGGCGTGGACCGATATTTTCGGTGACCGCCCGTTACCCGGCTATCAGCGCACGTATTTCAGCGTCGCAGCGAATTCCCAAATCGTCGTCAATGGCATCACCAGTACCATGGAACATGAAAGCCAGATGAGCTGGCAGAATGAAAATAACATGCTCCGTACCATGGGTTACATGTACCCGGTCCACACTTTTGCCTACGAAATTCATGAAACCATCAGGAACTTTTGGGACGACACGAAACGATGACAATTTTTATGTGTACATTCGCGCCTCGGACGACGCCCAACATCTGGATCGCAACATCTTCGACATGCTCTGCTCGCTCGACGAGCAACTACAGGACATGCGCGCCCGCTATAAAAAGCAGCAAGGACGTGACCTGGAAATTCTGATTATTTCGGACCACGGCCACAACCATGCCGACACCTTCAGGCGAGTGCAGGTCAGGCCGTTCCTGGAAAAGGCCGGGTATCGGGTTACTGAATCCATTCAGAGTTCCAATGACGTGGTCCTGCCCACCACCGGCATCGAAGACTGGGTGGAAATTCATAATGCGCCCGCCGCGACCGCCGCGCTCGTACCACTGCTCACCCGTCTGGAGGGCGTGGACCTCGTGACTGGCCGGGACTCGAATAAATCAAATCGTTTCCTCGTCATGAATTACCTGGGTGAGCTCGCCGCAATTGATTGGAACCCGACCAATGATACCTATCGCTATTCCCGGGAGAAGGGCGACCCGCTCAATTATCAACCGGTTGTGGAGTCGCTCGGCAAAAAGAAGTTGCTCGATGCCGACGGCTTTGCCACGGCCGACGACTGGATGGCGGCGACCATGACCAATCATTATCCGTTGGCGCCAGAGCGGATTGCCGGCGGCCTCGCCCGGGTTACGCTTAATCCGGCGACCATCCTCATCAGCCTGAAGAACGATTACGTCCACGCCAACTGGTTGATTCTGAGAGGCGCGGACCTGTCTCCTTTCAGCAGCACCCACGGCGCGCTCGACAACCTCAATTCGGACGGCTCGGTCCTGACCAACTTCAAGCCCACCCACGACACCTCCAGTGGCCGGGTGGCCGGACAGTTTGATAATTTTCCGGGTCTGCGCAATTTCCGCGCGGAAGAAACCGGGGCCGAGTTTGTCACCAAAAATGAAATGGCCCTGACGCGGATCGCGCACGAGCCGTTTGATACCGATTACCAATCGTTGCCGGCAAATGAGGTTTTTCTCCGGGTCTGGTCGCCGCAATTGACGAATCTGGACAACCACGTTCCGATCAATGTGACGATTGAAAAGGTGAAACATTTTGCCGAACCGCAGAACCCGCGTTTGGCGCCCAAACCAAAGGTGCTCGGACGGCAACTGACCTTCAATCAACCGGTGACTTTGTCGGACCCGTGCGCTTACGAACGAATTTACGCGCTGCCGTCCGATTTGAATCTGAAACCGCTGACGGAATATCGGATTTCGGGATGGGTACGCGGCCAAGACAAGAGCGTTCCGCTGTTTGAATTCAATTTCCGCACCGACAACCAGGGCCGGCCGGTGGCGTATTGAAAGGTCAGTAGTCGATCAAACCATCGAATTGGTAGAAGCAGCCATAGACCAGTCTGAGTATGACCATGGTGGATACAGTTGGATATCTGTCCAATGAACGCACCCTGGGATTTCAGAGTCAAAAGCTTACTGTCCATGAAACCCAATCTCCTTCTCTGCCTTGCGCTCGGTTTGAGTGGCGCGGTGTTCGGCAGTAATTGTTCTGCGTCCATTGTTTTTCCCAATGGTCCAGCAGGGGGAGAAGAAGTTATCCGTGAAGCGTTCAAGGGGTTGTCCCGGAGCATTTCCCGGTACCTGGGCGGTTATCAAATTGAAGAATTGACCGTCACCGCTCCGTTCCGGGATTATTCCGTCGGGCTGACCAATCTGGCTTCCGGTCAATTGCTCCCGGCGGCGCGGCCCGGCAACTGGCGGTATCCACTGATACATGGGACCAACGCCGTTGGCGCGGCCGAATTGAGGGCCGACCAAACCAATGGAACGGTGCTGAAGTTTGCCGGTCTGGACACTACTGATTTTCCCAGGGAAACGTTGCAAGCGATACGGTGGGCGGAACAATTGCCGCAAATCAAAGAACAGGATTATGAACTGCGCCGGTTGGATTGCCCGTCAGTCCTTTTCGTTGCCGTCTGGCTGCACGGGAAGTCGGACGATATTATCATTCCCTTGCCTGATCGCGGAAACCGATGGCATGCCTATCAGCCGTATTCCGAGAGCGAAATGATCAAGCTGCTGCAACCGGAAGCGGAGAAGAAACTTAAAATGCCTTCCGGCATGTAGCAGAATAGTTCGGTGGGGCGAGGCTACTGATGAGCCGTTTTTGGACTGCGGCGATCCCGCAGGGGCGGGACCGCTTTCAAAGCGCGGACATGTCCGCGCATTCCAAGTTTCCGGCTCGCGAGGACGCTCGCCCCACCGGCCGGTCGCCCCGTTGGCAAGCGTGCAACACGGGGCGAGAAAGGCCCGTTTACTCGCAGAGTAGAAAGTCAGCGCTCCATTAAGGATGGGACCGTTCTAAGGATTGCTTGTTGCAGAATTGTCCCGTAACCGTGGTTAATTTAATTTCGGCTTTTCCCATTTCATTCCGTGAGCTTCGGCGACGGCTGGTTGCGTGAGCTTTCCGTCCATCACATTGATGCCGCTGACGAGCGCCGGATGCAGATGGCACGCCTCCGCCAGTCCGTGGTCGGCGAGGGCTTCGATGTAGCGATACGTCACATTGGTCAGCGCCTGGGTGGCGGTGCGGGCAAAGGCGCCGGGCATGTTCGTCACGCAATAGTGCGTCACGCCTTCCTCGACAAACACCGGGTCGTGATGCGTCGTCGGACGCGAGGTTTCGGCGCAGCCGCCCTGGTCAATGGCAATGTCCACAAACACGCTGCCCGGCCGCATGCAACGGAGCATTTCGCGGGTGACCAACCGGGGTGCGCGGGCGCCGGGCACGAGCACTGCGCCGATGAGCAGGTCCACTTCCGGCAACAGTTCGTGTAAATGCATTTCGTTCGAATAAAGCGTGTGCGCCGTGTGTAGCGTGATGTCGAGAAACCGCATCCGTTCGAGGTCCACTTCCAGAATGGTCACGTCCGCGCCGAGGCCCTGGCCCATCCGCGCGGCATTGATGCCGGAAGTGCCGCCGCCCAGCACCACGACCTTGCCCGGCAATACCCCCGGCACGCCGCCCAGCAACACGCCGCTGCCGCCAAAATGTTTCGCCAGAAAATAACCGCCCACCAGGACCGACATGCGACCCGCAATTTCGCTCATCGGCTCGAGCAAAGGCAGACGGCGGTTGACTTCGACGGTTTCGTACGCAAGCGCGGTGACGCCAGACTTCATCAAGCGCCTCCGTGAGCGGCTGGCTGGCCGCGAGATGCAGGTAGGTGAACAGGATCTGGCCCGGCCGCAACAGGCGTGAACTCGGACGGCAACGGTTCCTTGACCTTCACGATCAAGTCCGCCTTCGCAAACACGGCGTCATGCGAATCCACCAGCCGGGCGCCGGCGTGTTCATATTCAGCGTCGGGAAAACCCGCGCCCGCACCGGCGCTGCGCTCGACGATTACTTCGTGGCCGCGTTTGGCGAGCTGATACACGCCGGAAGGAGTCAGCGCCACACGAAATTCCTGCTCTTTGATTTCCCTGGGAAGGCCGATGATCATGGAGCAAAGGTGCAATTGCCGGGACTCACAAGCAAGCGGTTTGGTGGCTGCAAGCCACTGTAGAGCAGGCTTTCCAGCCTGCTGGTCCTGGCGACTTTCCAGTCGCCAGTTTTGGGAACACGGAACTGGAAAGTTCCGTCAACCCGCAGGCTGGAAAGCCTGCGCTACGGTTACGTTTGAGGACGATACGCGTGACTCCATAGCCAGTCTTCCGGTTCCCGGCAAAGACCGGCATTCACCGGATTCATCGCGGTGTAATGGCAACAGCGGGCAAGGTCGTCATCGTCGCGCACCAGATGGTCATAGGATTCCACCTGCCAGAATGTTGTGCCAATGCGTTTCAATATTCGATTGGCCTCGCGGGCGGTAAAACCCTTCCAGCTTTTCAATATCCGGCTCAACGTCCAATCCGCTCGCGGATGCAGGACGGCATGGACGTGGTTCGGCATAACCACCCATGCATATAAATCGAACCGCTGGCCGGCGTGGAATCGGATGGCGCTGCCCACCAGACTGGCGATTTCCGATCGGGCCAGCCAGCAATCACCATTTCCGGCATCAAGATACTGGTCCACGCGCGTGGAATACCAGCGGAACAATTCCTCCTGTTCGTGCCAGGTCAATGGCCGTTTGGCGGCCTGAGCCTGGGCAATGATGGCTTCGCGCTCGGCCTTGAATTTGAGCAGGATGTCCTTGGGCAAAGTGCCGGCGAGCCGGAAGGTTACAAAGTAAGCCGTGCCTTCGCGCTTCAGATGCGGAAGCACGCCCCGCGAATGGAAACCGGTTACGAACTTGCGTGAAGCCAGTTCCACGCTGCGGGAATCCATAACCGCAGATTGCGCCGTCACATAGCCACAGGCAAGCCCGCATTTTGGTGTAGCGCAGACATTCCTGTCTGCGGGTTCACGGGACATTCCAGTCCCGTCTCCGTGTTTAAAACTGGCGACTGGAAAACCGCCAGAACCCGCAGGCTGGAAAGCCTGCGCTACGTCCGCGTTTCTGCCTTCACCTGATTTCGGCAAGACGAGCGGTTGGACGCAATCCCGCCTCCACACCATTTAGCTTGCTATGGTTTGCTCGCGGCAAAATGTTTCCCTTTACTGGCGCAAATGAACTGCGCCGCGTAGCGGCCGGAAATGGCGGCCGACGGCAATCCACCCCCGGCGACCACCCAATGGCCGGCCATGTA
Organism: uncultured Verrucomicrobiae bacterium; assembly: GCA_963708525.1. Taxonomy (GTDB): domain Bacteria; phylum Verrucomicrobiota; class Verrucomicrobiia; order Limisphaerales; family UBA11358; genus UBA11358. The sequence continues at coordinate 211,780 of CAVPTH010000003.1, forward strand.
GAAATCTTTCAGCCCCGGCAAAGTGTAAGGGATGCGCCGGCCCAGAATCCGCGGCGTTGGCAGCCAGCCTTCATAGCTGCCCTGCCAGTTGCCGGTGTAACGCACAAACGTCGCCGGGGTCGCGATGTCCGACCGATCCAGGTTTTCGGCCAGCCCCGGGAAACGTCGGTTAAGGATCGCGATAATTTCCTGGGTGACGGCTTTCTTTTCGGCCCGGTAACGGTTGAGATCGTTTTTCTTTAAATTGGTCCAGAACTCATAGCTGGTCGGCATCCGGACGGTTATCACCGTGGTGCCTTCCGGGCAAAGCGCCGAGTCGGAGCCGAACGTCTCCACATCCAGCCGTTGGAGCCGTGTTTGGTCGTCCACGCGCAGAGACTGGGGCGCGGGTAGATTGAGCGTGTGTGGTGCGTTGGGAAAAACTTTTTTGATTCCCAGCGAAACCTGGATGAGGGCGGGGAACGGCAGGCAATTCTCGTACAGGTAACGGATTTTTTTGTCCACAAAACGGCCGTCCAGCATCTTGAAAATGGTCGTGTGCCCGTCCGCGCAGGAAACCACAGTGTCCGCGCGAACGACGGTCCCGTCCTCACAGCGCACGCCGACGGCGCGATGGTTCTCGACGATGACGGAATCGACCCTGGCCTTGTATCGGAGATTGCCGCCGAGGCGGGTGTAGCGGTCGGCAATGGCCATTGCAAAATCCCAGGAACCACCGGCGACGAAACCACAGGTGTTGCGGGTCCGAAACGCCAGCACCATCACCAGGACGAGCGCCGACATGTGCTCGTTGCTGGCGATGGCGCTCAACGCTTCGCGCAACAGATTGTTTTTGTAACGGGCGAGGTAAGTGGTGATGGGAACGTTTTTCCATCTCAGAATGACGGGCAACATCGGCAGGATTTTCATCCCCATCCGCATTTTTTCGCGGTGCGTCATCAGTTCAATGGGGTTTTCGAGCGGCGGTTCCAGGGAGGCGCAGCGGCGCGCCGCCCGCACCAGCTTGTCGATCAGAACGCTGTCTTCCGGAGCGAGGCGTTTGAATTCGCGCGCCAGTTCGTCCAGGTCCGATGGCACCGACAGGCTGTTGCCGGCGGCATCTTCGATCCGGACGATTTCGTGGTGATCCAGAATCTTCCGGCCGGCGATGGCGCCCAGTTCCTGCCAGACCTGGTGGAAGGCCGAAGGCGGCCGGGTGCCGATCAGCCAGCGCAAACAACCGTCAAAGACGTACGGTCCGCGGTGCCAGGCGGTGCACAGTCCGCCGGGCAGCAAACCGGCCTCCAGAATCTCGGTCGGGATGCCGTTCATTTGCAGGTAACAACCGCAGGAAAGACCGGCAATGCCGGCGCCAATGATGACAACTTTCTCCTTTCCCGGAGCCGGGGCGGCAGCGGGTCCAGGCACCTTTGGCGTGTCTTGCGGCGGTGCTTCAATTTGTGGCAATTCAACAGCCATAAAAATTGCCTCTTAGAACAATCGTAGGAGCCGACGTAAGGAGGCTCATAATTTCCGATTTCCGATACACGATTGACGCGCGGCCGGGGTGGAAGTGGACTCGTAAATCGTAAATCGCACATCGTAAATCGACACGGAGCCTCGTATCCTCGGCTGCTAGATAAAAAGGACAGGCTTTCATAAAATTCCCCCATCTACTTTAAGCGTAGAACCGGTGACGTAACTGGCTTCGGCGCTGGCCAGAAAACGCACCGCGGCTGCTATTTCTTCAGGTCGGCCGAATCGGCGCAGGGGAACGCGCATCTGCGCCGCTTTGCGCTCCTCACCGGCCAGAGCGGACAGCGCCTCGGTTTCCACGTAACCGGGGCAGACCGCGTTCACCGTAATGCCGATGCGCGCCACTTCCTTGGCCAGCGATTGTGTCAGCGCAATCACTCCCGCTTTGGCGGCGGCGTAATTGGCCTGTCCGGCCGGGGCCGCCAGCGCACTCAAGGAAGACAGGTTAACAATCCGGCCGCCTCGCTGGCTGATCATCGTCGGCAGGACAGCCTGGCAACCATGGAAGACGCCGTCGAGGTTCGTGGCCCGGACGCGTTCCCAGGAAGCCGCCGGCATGGTAGCCAGCAACGCATCTTCGTGGCTGCCGGCGTTGTTGACCAGCACGTCAATGCGGCCGTGCCACGCCAGGATTTTTTTAACCGCCTGTTTCCAGGATTCGGCCATGGAAACATCCAGGGTGATGCAAAGGCAGCGGCCGGAATTTTCCTGCGCGAGTTCTTCGGCGTGTTCACGTCGGGAATGGATGCCCAACCAGACGACGTTGTCGGGTGATTCCTGAAGGAAGGCGCGGGCGATGGCCTGGCCGAGGCCGCCGTTGGCTCCCGTAATCAAGATGACCCGCAAGCTCATGGCCGGATGTTGCCCGGCGTTCAGCCGTTGGACAAACGAGAAATGGTGGAATCGGCACGCACAAACCGTGCGCCGATGGCCTGCTGGTTGGAACCGACCAGGCTGACGTTGGCGGCGCTGTACCGCCCGCCAGCGACCGCATCGCAGGCGGCCACGCATTGCCAGGCGGCCGCAGCCATCAGGCCTTCGCCCAAAATACGTTTCGGGCTGAGGCGCGCCCCGGTCCAATCCCGCCAGGCCTCGAGTTCTGCTGCATCCGTGCGGGGACCATTGCCAAGCCCGTCGCAGAGCAGTTCAGCAGTTTCTGGGAGCGCCGGCATCTTGCCGGCGATTTCTTCACTCCGTGGCGAGGCGACTGGCCGGCAGGATGCCGGCGCTCCCAGTTGTTCGCGCATGGCCCGGGCGGCCGGCGACCGGTCATTGCCTTCAGAGTACGTGTGCGCGTCGGTGATGGCGGTCAGTTCGACCCCGGCCGAAAATTCCGGTTCGCGGCACAGACACAAAGCGCCTGCGCCGGCGGTGAGAACAGCCGGCCGTTCGAGGTGCCAGAGCGCGTCAGCCAGAATCCAGTTCGTTTCTTCAGCGCCGATGACGAGGCAGGCGTCCACGCGATTTTCCTCCAGCCATTGCGCGCCCAGAGAAACTCCCTGGAGAAACGTGGCCGGATCACCCACCATCGTATTGGCCAGGGAGATAATTCCCAACACGGCGGCAAGGTGGCTGGCGGGCGCAGCATAGACCGTTTCGGGAAAGAGCAGGGGACTGGCGGTCGCCGGGTCCTGCAACGTTTCCTCGTAAAACCGGCAGGAATAGTTGACGCAACCGGATTGGAGGCAGACGACCAGGCCCAGGCGAAGTTTGGGAGCGTCTTGGACCCGAAGTTTGGCCGCAGCCTCGAGCCCGGCCGCCACGACATAATGGGTGAGGGGGCTGGTACGCCGCAGGCGCGGATGCGTCAGAAATTCAGGACGGGTGGTCGGGTTCGGCACCTGACGCACCGGGAGCGGCTTGTTCCAGCCGGGCCGCGCTATAGCCTGGACGGGTAGCGGTTCGCCCTTATTCAGAACCTCACGCAAGGCGGCGACGTTCCAGCCAGCGGGCGATACTGCGCCAAAACCCGTTACGAAAATCCGGCTCACGTCCACCTCCGCATAACCAGACTCGCATTCACGCCGCCAAAACCGAACGAGTTGGAGAGCACGGTGTTCACCCGCGCGTCCCGGGGTTTTTGCACGATCGGGAAGTGGCAGGCCGGGTCGGGGGTTTCAAACATAGTCTCCGGCGGCAGCCATTGTTCCCGCAGTGTCATCAGGCAAATGACGGCCTCAACGGCGCCGGCGGCACCGAGCAGATGTCCAATATTGGCTTTGGTGGAACTGACCGGCAGGGTCGCGGCACGTTGTCCCGCCCAGTGACCGATGGCAACCGCTTCCGAACTGTCATTCAGGACCGTGCCCGTGCCGTGAGCGTTGATGTAGTCAATGTCTTCCGGCGTGACCCCGGCGATGGCGCACGCCTGCTTCATGACCGCCAGGGTGGTGTCGCCTTGCGGATGCGGCTGGGTGAGATGGTGCCGGTCAATCGAGGAACCGTACCCGATAAGTTCTCCGAGTATGGGTGCATTGCGACGACGAGCGCTTTCGAGTGTTTCGAGGGCAATAACCGCCGCGCCTTCGCCCAGCGCCAGACCGTCACGTCGGGCATCGAACGGCCGGCAGACGGTGGTCGAAAGCGCCTGCAAAGCGTCAAAACCCGAAAACACCAGTCCCGTGAGCGCGTCGTATCCGCCGGTCAGGGCGCGTTCCGCCTGGCCGTAACGAATCAGTTCCCAGGCATGACCGATGGCATTACTGCCGGAGGCACAGGCATTCGAGACAATGGTGACCGGGCCGTTGGAGCCGAGCGCTTCCAGGACCATCCGGGCCTGGACCTGGGGCTGATAATAAACTGCCCGGGTGGGCTGCAGTCGATGGTGACGCGGCGTATTCGTTGCCTGGCGGAAATATGCCTCGCCGAACGACATGCCGCCCGCCGTTGTCCCCAGAACCAGCGGCAGATTTTCTGCGGGTTCCCAGCCGGATTGTTGCCAGGCTTCGTGGGTGGCCAGCAACAGCATGGAAGCAGCGCGATCGAGCCGCTTGATTTGTTTTGCGCTTAGTCGGGTTGGCGGCAGATTCGCCGGCAAATCCACTTCCGCGGCGACCTTGGCCCGCTGGCGGCTGACATCGAACAAGGACACCGGACGAAACGCCGTACGCCCCGCGCGAAACCCGTGTGCGTTAGGTTGCCAACCCCGGCCCAGAGCTGTGATGATTCCGGCACCAGTGATGACCACGCGCGGCGGTGTTTGCGGCTGAGGCGATGTCGGGAAAAGCATGACTCTCGAATGGCAATGGGATATTTCGCTGCACTACGATGCCGGCGGGTGATGACCTGCCACCCGCGGGTCAAGTCCTGCGACGACCGCATAACTCACATCGTTCAATTCAATGTTAAAGTATAATCCCGCGCCATCATCGGCAACGGAAAATCCGCCGGTAATTTGGGTTGGCGGCGCAGTTTTGGCTCGATTCCGGATGAGATTCCGCGCATGCTGCCTTGATGTTTGCGGTGAAGACATGCGCGGCGGTGATCCCCTGCTTGAATGAGCGGGCCGGAGTTGCGGCTCTCGTGGCCGCGCTGCGGCGGCAGCTTCCACGAGTGATGGTCGTGGACGACGGTTCAGTGGACGACACTGCTGCCCGGGCCGGGGTGGCCGGGGCGACTGTGTTGCGTCATGAACGGAATTTCGGCAAGGGCGCCGCGCTCCGGACCGGCCTGTCACAGGCTCGAAGACAGGGTTTTGACTGGGCCGTGACGCTCGACGGCGACGGCCAGCATGCGCCGGATGATTTGCCCGTGTTTCTACAGCGCGCCGAACAAACCGGGGCGCGGCTGATCATCGGCAACCGCATGCATCAGGCCCGCGCCATACCCTGGCTGCGCCGGCAGGTGAACCGCTGGATGAGCCGCCAGCTCTCTCGCCGCGCCGGTCGCCGCCTGCCTGACACCCAATGCGGTTTTCGTCTTGTTCATCTGGAAACCTGGGCGACGTTGTCGCTGAGCACGGAGCATTTCGAAATCGAATCCGAGATGTTGATGGCGTTCCTCGCGGCGAGACATCCGGTTGAGTTTGTGCCCATCCGGGTCATCGGCCGCGGGCGGAGAAGCCACATCCGTCCTCTGGCTGATTCGTTGCGGTGGTGGAAATGGTGGCGCCAGCTCAATCAGCCGGGGAGCGGATATGCGCCCGCGGGTTCGCCCATGCGCGTGACTCTGCAGGCCACGGCTCAAGCTCCGGCGCCGCCTGGCTAAGACTGGTCCGGCAAAAATCCGGCCGGTTTACTTGGTGGGATTCCAAACGTATTTTCCGGTCGTGTCGATATAACCAAACTTGCCACCGATCTTCACCCAAGCGAGGCCATCCACAAACGGGTCGGCATCATCAAACTGGGGTTGAATGACCAGTTTCCCCTTTGAATCAATGAATCCCCAGTGTTTTGATTGCCGCACCGGCGCCAGGCCGTCCGAAAACTTGCCGGCGTTTTCAAACTGCACATCAATCATAAATTTCCCGGTGGGATCGATGTAACCCCAATGTTTTCCCTGCCGGACCGGCGCCAGGCCTTTGGTAAAAGGTCCGACCTCCTCGAACTGCGTGCTGATGATCACCTTCCCGGACTTGTCACAGAACCCCCATTTGCCTTCCAACCTGACACCCGCGAGCCCTTCGGAAAACGACAACGCTTTTTCAAATTGCGGGTTGACGATGATTTTTCCGGATTTGTCACAGAACCCCCAACGCCCGCCCATGCGGACCGGCGCGAGGCCTTCGCCAAACATGCCAGCATCTTCAAATTGGGGATTGATACTGTATTTGCCGTTCGTATCAATGAAACCGTACTTGCCCCCACCGTGGAATACACTGTACTCGTAGGGAACGAATGGGCCGCCCCCGCCGCCCAGTCTCACCACGGCCAGGCCTTCGCTGAAAACATCAGCCTTGTCGAACTGCGGATTGATTTCCATCTGCCCCGAGGCATTGACATAACCCCAGCGGCCCATCCTTACGGGAGCCAGACCGGCTACAAATCCGCCGGCCTTTTCAAACTGCGGGTTAATGACCGTTTCGCCGGATTTATTGACAAAACCCCAGCGACCATTGACGAGCACAGGATATAACGCTTGCGAGCCGAGGCACGCAGGCACCGCGTTCAGGATCGCCGCCGCGGATAACAGTGAGAACAGGATTTTTTTCATAGTGTTTTGAGCATCGGTTTTATGGCACCGGACAGGGATGAAACACCGGCCCTTCAGCTTCCAAGGGCGCAGTTTATTTTTCGCCGGAACCGAGTCAAGCGTTGAAATCGGACCGTAGCCGTACCTTTTGCAGTTTTCGGTGGGGCGAGCGTACCCGCGAGCCGGCCTTGGCGCGTCAAAGCGAAGCGGCGACGGCTCGTCAGTAGCCTCGCCCCACCAAATGGTCCCACAACTATCCGGCCGCGCCGCTCTCCGCCCGACTACTGTTCATCTCCAGACTTGACCCAGGACGGCGGAGGGCATAATACTTTGTATTAGGAAACCATGAGTTCCAATTTTCCAACTGAAACGGAGGGTTTTCACTGAATGGCCAGCCGGAATTCAATTCGAACCATCGGTATCATTGGCAGCGGCCCGGCAGGGGCGACGCTCGCGTCGTTGCTGACGAAGAAAGGTGTGGATGTGACCCTGTTCGACGACGGGCGTCGGCCGGATTTAATCGTGGGCGAATCGCTCATTCCGGCGCTTATCCCCGTGCTGCGGAAATTGGATTTGGAGGAACGCGCTGCCGCGATCTGCCAGCACAAACCGGGTGTCACTTTCACCTTCAGCCCGGAAGAGCAGGTTGCCTTCAGCTTTCAATCGCTGGCCGGTTCCGTCATGCCGACCTATGCCTACAACGCGCCGCGCCCGGCTTTCGATAATCTCCTGGACCAACGCGCAATGGAACTGGGTGTAAAGCGGGCGAAGGTACGGGCGAAAATTGAGCGGGTGAACGGGAACGGGTTGCAGCTGGCGGCGGAAACCCTGGAACACGCGCCCTGGCTGCGGGGCCGGCAGCCGGACTTGCTCGTGGACTCCACGGGACGCGGCCGGTTGTTTGCGCGCACGCTGGAGATCCCCGCCGAAGTCGGTCCGCGCAAGGACGTGGCCTATTTTGCCCACTACGAAAATTTTGACGACCCGACGCCGCGGGGGCAGGTAATTATCGGCCGGCTGGCCCGCGGCTGGTGCTGGCGCATTCCGTTGCGTGACTGCCTCTCCGTGGGCGTGGTGCTCAACAAGGACGATGCCGCTCCCTTTGGCACGACGCCCGAGGAGCGCCTGGAAGGCATTATCAACCACGATCCGCTCCTGGCCGCCGCCGGCCGGAACCGCCGGCGTATTACGGAAATTGCCACCTACACCAATTATCAACTGGTTTCCCGGCGCGGTTGTGGACCGGGCTGGGTGATGACGGGTGATGCCTTGGGTTTTGTGGATCCCATGTTATCGCCCGGCATGTGGCTGGCGCTGCGTTCGGCGGAATTGCTCGTCGAACGGTTGAATGATTTACCGGCTTACGTGCGCGAAATGCGCAAACTCCTCAAGGGCTGGATGGGGCTCATCCAGTATTTCTACGACGGCCGCATCTTCGCGATGTACAAGACCGGCATGTTCTTCGAGGAGAAATTTCCCGGCAAAGTTTCCGACGCGTTGCACGATTTCTTTAACCACCGGATTGCCTGCATGGCCTCGGGGTTGACCACGACCTCGCGATTCGGCCACGGCATGTTGCAGATCATGTCGCGTCCGGCCTGCTGGAAAACCGACCCCGCGACGCTGGCCATTCATTGAACCGGGCGCGCGCCGGTCCCGGCGGAATCGACAAGAACAAGCTTGCCATGGGAACACCGGTTGGCTTAAACAGAGAGGGCAGATGCTTTACGATGCTTGGCAGAAGGTGATTCAGGACCGGGGTGATGAAGTGGCTTTGCGTGATCTGGCTTCCGGAAGGAGTTGGACGTTTGCGCAGATGGACCGCGAAGCCCAAACGTCTCTCCCGGACAAGTCCGCCATGGTTTTCCCGCAGGGCCATTCTCCGGAGTTCATCTTTGCCGTGTTGCGGGCCTGGCGTTGGGGCCGGGTGGTGTGTCCCCTAGAAGCTCACCATCAACCGCTTGCCGTGCCGCCCCCGCCTTTGCCGTGTTGCCATCTCAAAACCACGCCCGCCGCGACCGGTGTGCCGCGGGCCGTCGCGTTTACCGGTGCGCAATTGATCGCCGATGCCGAAAACATTGTGACCACCATGGGATTGCGACCGGACTGGCCCAACCTCGGTGTCATCTCGATGGCCTATTCCTATGGCTTTTCCAACCTGGTGTTGCCGCTCGTGTTGCAGGGCATCCCGCTTTTCCTGGCGCCGGCGCCGCTGCCGGAAATTTTGCGGGGTGCGGCCAAGGCCCATTGGAACCTGACCGTGGCCGGCGTGCCGGCGCTCTGGCATGCGTGGCACAAAGCCGGGGTCATCCTTAACAACGTCCGGCTGGCCATCTCGGCGGGAGCGACGCTGCCACTGTCTCTGGAGCGCGCGGTTTATGAGGAACACGGCGTCAAAATTCATAATTTCTACGGCTCCACCGAATGCGGCGGCATTGCTTACGATGCGACCGAAACGCCGCGTACCGACGAAACCTCCGTTGGCCGGCCGATGAAGAATGTCAAGGTGACGCTCAACCGGAGCGGTGCGCTCGTGGTGCGGAGCCGGGCCGTCGGCAAGACGTATTGGCCGACGCAGGAAACCAGGCTGGCCCGGGGCGTTTTTCAAACCTGCGACCTGGCGGAAATCCAGCGCGGCACGATTTTTTTGCGCGGCCATACCAGCGAACACATCAACGTCGCCGGCCGGAAAGTGTCGCCGGCCGCCATCGAAGAGGTCTTGCAGGAACACGAGGCGGTGGATGATTGCCTCGTCTTCGGCGTGCCGAGCGGGAATGCGGACCGGATTGACCACATCGTAGCGTGTGTTTCGGGTGGACGGCATGGCAACAAGGAGGAATTGAAACAGTTCCTGCTCCAGAAACTGCCGAGCTGGCAGGTTCCCCGCGAGTGGTGGTTTGTGGATTCTCTTGGCGTCAACGGGCACGGCAAGAAAATGGCGCGCGCCCAGTGGCGAAAAGATTTTCTCAAGAACCGCGCAAAACCGGGTATCAAGGTTTAGCCACCCGTTCCCTTTCTTTTCCTGGTAGCAGCCGGGGTAACGAGGGTCCGGTTAATTTACGGTATGCGATTTACGATTTACGAGTCCACTTCCAACCCAATCGCGCGTCAATCGTATATCGTAAATCGAAAATAATGATCCTCCTTACGCCAGCTCCTGCGATTTTGCGGGTAAGCTTTTAAATTATATTTGTGATTAACTGGGATGTCCCTGAACCGTGCCGGACTTTGCCGCTGGAGGTCATGCTGATTTCGGCCACGAATTCAAGTGAGGTCGGCACCTTGTGACTCGACAGCTGGCGCCGGCAAAAGGCCAGAATCTCTTCGCCGGTGTTCGGCGCACTGCCATTACGCAGCTGTACCTCGGCGCAAATCGCCTCGCCAAACTGCGGATGCGGGCGGGAAAAAACACGCGAACGCAACACCGCCGGATGCTGGTCCAGCACGCCCGCAATTTCCTCCGGAAAAACTTTGTGCCCCGCGATGTGGATGACGGAGGAAGTCCGTCCATCCAGCACAAACCGGCCTTCGTTGTCGCGATGTGCCAGGTCGCCGGTCAGGAACCAGCCGTCGTGCAATATTTCCTCCCGCAACCGCGGCGGGTTCAGGTAACCGGAAAACATGCCCGGACCGCGCAACGCCAGCTGTCCGGTTTCGCCATCCGGCACCGGATGCATCGCCTCGTTTACAACCGCCGCTTCAAAACCGGGGACCGGCCGGCCAATGGCTTCGGGATGTTCCGCCGCCTCGGTGATGTTCATGAGCGGCAATCCGACTTCGATGATGCCGAATCCCTGGGACACCGGGACGTGATATCGCGCCTGAAAATCCCGCGCGGCCTGCGGATCCAGGCGGCTGGAAACCGACATGACCCGTTTTAGTGAGGATGGCAGAGCCCGACCCGATTTTTCGCTGGTCAACATGCGGATGTGCATCGGGGTGACGTAAAGGAATGTGGCCTCTTGCTTCGCCGCTGCGTCCAGAATGTTTTCGGCCAGATAATCGGTATTGATGATGACCGTCGCACCGACTTCGAGATAGAGGATGATGGACACGTAAAAGTGATAGGCCATCGGCAACACCCAGAGAATTTTGTCTTCCGACGTCAGACCCAGTCCGGAATTGGCGGCCCGGGTACGTTCCAGCACGTCACGATGGGTCAGGACCACGCCCTTGGATTGGCCGGTGGTTCCGGAGGTGAACCGCACAAACGCGGCGTCCTGGATGGCAGGTGCGAGCGGTACTGGTAGACCGTCCAGCCGCGAGAAGCGTAATCCATTGCCGCCAGGATTTTCCAGCATGATGGTTTTGCCGGTCTGGGCCGGGTTACTGCCGTCATCGAGAATAACGCACAGAGGCGCACGCGCCAGCATGTCCGCCAGTTCCGCCGGTTTCATCTGGTGGTGAATGGGCATGATGACCGCGCCGCAGCCGAGCGCTGCCAATGCGCCGATGACAAAAGCGCGGCCGTTACGCGCCCGCACGCCGACGCCTTGTCCTTCGCGTAGACCCAGTCGGTCGAGCTGGACACGCAGGGCTTCGACTTCGCGCCAAAGGGACTGATAATCCAGCGGACCGCCGGCATCGATGACGGCAATGCGATCGGGCCATTGCTTCGCAGAACGGGAAAGCGCCTCAAAAACGTTCATTGGCAGCCTTTAAATCTTAATCTTAATCTTTCTCTTAATCTTACTCCTGTACCCTATAAGAAATCGGTTCTTCATGTAACCGGTCCGGCAAATTACTTCGGATCAGTCCGACGAGCAGGGAAACAATATCCTTGAGCAGCGTCTTGCCTGTGTCCAATTCCGGCTCGGACAACAGCTTTTTGATGAATATCAAATCAAGACAACCGGCACATTCCAAGCCAGAACCCCGGGTAATGTCAAAAAATTTGCATCGGTCCGCCGGGGTGAACCTCCCGTTGCCTTCAGGAATATTCAACACAATGGAAGTTCGGGCCCGGTCAAGTTGATTATGAACGGCAGCGGATTTGGGCAGGCGTTCCAAAACCAGCTTAACCCACCCCGCAAAGGCGAGCGCTTTCTGGTAAGCCTCCAGTTTTTCGTGGTCGAAATAGATTTTCATAGGCCGAATCGGATTAAGATTATGATTACGATTAAGATTAAGAGAAAACGCATTCAACCCGAATTTCAATCTTCCTCCGGTGCTTACTCTTAATCACGCTTTCATTTGCTCCCGGATTTCCGTGACCGCGCTGTTCACTGGGCGACCGGTAGCCTGAAAAGCGGCGGCGGTTCCGGCTGCCCAACCGGTCGCCATCGCCGTGCCGATGACGCGGGCCGAAGTCATGGCTCCCGTGGTTGCGGAAAAACAACGGCCCGCGACCCAAACGTTGTCCAGTTCCGCCGGACGCAGACAGTCCAGGGGGATTTCATAATAATCTCCTTCGGTGAAATAAGTCATTTCCGGTCTGGGACTGGTGGTCCAACGTTCCATCGGCCAGCAACCGCGGGCAATCCCCACAGGAAATTTCCGGGTGTTCAACACGTCTTCGTCGGAAAGCCGGGCGCGTCCCAGAATGCGGCGACCGGAACGGACGCCAAGTTGCGGGGCGACGGAATCCAGGCGAGCGTTCCGGCAGGCCGGGACATGCTCAACCAGGAATTTCCGGAGCGGTTCCAACAACGCGCGGGCTTCGCGTTCCCAATCCGTGACCTGTTGCCAGAGCGCACGGTTGGGACTGGTGGGCAACAAACTTAATTTGAATGCGAGCCGGCCCTGCGCGGCGGAACCGGGCACCAGCGACAATCGCTCGCAGAGCGCGGGCAAAGTTCCATTTTCGACGGCCTGATGCAATTCACGTCGTACCTCGAGCAACCCGCGTTGTGCGAGCCCGTGGTCCACATTTTCCAGAACAAACACCAGGGCAGGCGCCTGGTCCGCACCCCCGTTTTCTGCGCTGGCACCGGCCAGAGCGGCGGCCGTCGCTTCGCCGGTACAATCCACCACCGCCTCCGTCCGGAAAAGCAATGGTTCATTCCACGCCAGCGCGCGGACTGTATTCAGTCGTGAACCATCCACCTGTACTTCGGCTACCGCGGCGTGCAATATGACGGTGGTGTTTTTGGATTCTCCCAGAATGGCGTCGGCGACGTGGGCAAAAGCGGGCGGGGGATAAGGCAGCACCCACAGACCGGTGTCCATTGCCCGGATGGGTTTCACGCTGGCGACCTGCTGCAAACGCGTGGCAAATTCCTGTGCGAAGCCGCCCCCGACCGGCACCGCTTCCGCCTCCGCCGCGTCCCGCAGATAGAGTCCGCAAATGGTGCCGACTTGAGCCGTGGTGGCCAGGCCGCCAAGAAAACCATATCGCTCCAGCAATACCACCTGCGCACCGGCCCGGCCGGCGGCGGTTGCGGCTGCTATCCCCGCCGCCCCGCCGCCGATGACCAGCACGTCAGAGGTGATAGTCGTGGAACCGGTGCGGGCCGCCTTGCTCACGGTATTATGCGCCGCATGTGCCGGCCGTAACTGCTGATATATTTCCACTGAGGCCGGACATTTAAAAAAATCGATACTTTTTGGCCGCAACGAACCATGGGTTTGCGCCAATCCGCGGGCGAAGTCCACTCGGCGCAGCGCCGCGCGATGCGATCCAGTTTGTTCTCGGTATCCCCGGCCAGACCCGGTGAAAGGTAGTAGGCCGGTTCGAAAAGATCCTGGTCCGGTTTCACCTGGCCTTCCCGTTTGGCGACCTCGGTAATGGGCGCGCCTTCATAAACGCGAATACCAACGGTGGCAAACACGGCCGTGGCGGGCGCACAACTTTTCAAAAAGTTCTGGGTGTCCTCAACGTCCGCCCAGGTCTCGCCGGGACCACCGAACAGCAGGTAAACCGCAAGGGGCAATTGGGCATCATGCGCCGCCTGCAGGGCAATCCGGGCTTCCTTCTGCCCGAACGGCTTGTTCAAGGCCGCCAGCATCTTCTCCGAAGCCACATCCAGTCCGAATTCAACACCGTTACAACCGGCTTCCTTCATCGCGTGCGCCAGTTCCGCGTCGAAGCCGGTGGGATTACAAAAGGCCGACCATTGGACCGGGACCCGGCGGCGTGTGAGTTCGCGGCAGATGGCCAGCGCGTGGGGGCGGGGGTCATTGAAGACACTGTCCACGAAAAAGAAGTTGCATAACTTTCCGTGGCTGGCTGCGGCGGCAACTTCCTCCGCTACCGCTTCCGGTGGACGGAGCCGGTAACGGCGTCCCTCCAGGTGGGGATACATGCAATAAGCGCATTTAAAGGGACATCCGCGTTTGGTCTGGACGCCCACGAACCCGCCACGCCGGAGATAATGCCGGTAACGGCAGAGTTCATGGGCCGGTGTCGGCAAAGGGGCGAGCGTTTCAATCGCCCGTGTGGGAGTGGCGCTCTGGCCACCGTTACTGGCGGTCGTGAGGACGCCCTGGATGCCTTCGAGGGAACGTCCGGTTTCCAGGCGTGACAGCAATTCGGGAAACGCGCGTTCTCCCTCACCGATCACTCCGCAATCCGGCCGCAAACGCTGCATCCAGCCCTGAGGCGAAACTGAAAAACCCGTGCCGCCCAGGATCAAGGGTCCGGCGAAATGTTGACGAACGATGTCGGCGAATTCCCGCACTTCGGCAAAATAAGAGCGCGGTGCGAACGACCAGCAGTTGTCGAGATTGCGGATGCCGAAGGCCACGGCTCCAAATTTCTCCTTCGCCAGCGCTTGCTTCAGCGCCTTTTGTGGTTTCCGTTCCGTTCCCAAATCCAGGAACGTCACCGCGTGGCCGGCGGCCCGGGCGGCGGCGGCAACACACAACGCGCCCAGCGGTGCGACGGGATAAGGTGAACGCTCGCGATTGGTTGCCGCCAGCAATACTTTCATGAAAGTTCCTCCTCTAATAGCGCCTTGCGCAAGTCCTGTTCCAACCCGTCCACCTCGGCCGGTGTCAGGCAATCATCCACCCACGACATGACAGCAGAAAGCCGGTTGCCGTACCTTAAAAACAAGGATCGTCAAGCCGGGCCAACGCCAGCACGGAATCAGGTGGGTGGTATTTAAAATCCGTCCGCCGCACAATTCGGTCATGCCCGGACAGATTTCGCCCGAGTCGGAAAAACTCAGGGAAGCGACCTTTCCGCGGGTCGGTTTTCCAAGGTGGTGGGCGTAATATCCCGGTGGCAACGGCTTGAATAATTCCAGCGCCGCCAAGCAGCATTCGGGGAAGCGATCGCGAATCTGGTCCGTCATCTGCCGGCTGAGTTCACCGACGATATGGCTGATTCGCCCGGCATTCTGGGGTGCGACACGGTAAAAGAGGATGGAGAGGTGATTGGAAAAAATGGGGCCTTTCGCGCCATGCCGGCGCGTGTCGTGCGGGACGGGAACCAGATAAGCCCCGTCCCGATTGCCGCGGCGGACGGCGATGGTGTGCAGGGCACGGATGCAGGCCGCCAGATAAAAATGGCTGCGGCGGAAACCAGCGGTGATCTGCTGGCTGCGTGTATCAATACGGGCAGTTTCCTCTTCGGTGAAACTCAGGACGCGGCGATGATTACGGCAGGGACCGGAGCGGGGTGTGGTGGGTACCAGGCTGAAGAGCGGTTCCTTGCCGGATTCGTGCAGCCACTTCAATGAAGCATGCGCCTGTCTGGCATTGCGCCACCAATCGGCAATCCCGCCACGGCGGGCCGTTTGTCGTGGACTGACAAAATCCTGAATGCCGGGTGCGCCATTCTGGCTGTTGCCCGCATTCAGATGGTTCAAAAGAAAATCCAGCCCGCGGGCATCCAGCAAGGTGTGGTTCCAGGAAAGGTACAAATGACTGGTTCCATCAGCGTGGCGGACCACATCAAAGGCCAGCCCCGGCCCGTGTTCGGGGCGTAGTTCGCGTTCGGCTACCGCCTTGGGCAGCGACCAGGACGTTTCACTTCCGCCATTGGGATCGGTGTGTTGGAAGAAAATATCTTTGGGCTGGGCTGTGGTCCGCCAGATCGGCGGCAGCAGAGGCAGCCGCCGCGCGATCCGGACACGCGCCAGCCAGTCCAGGATGGGTGACTCGGCCACGCGCCGGCGCAACCGGTCCACATCAAACCCCCGGTCCAGTTGGAAAATAGCGCAGCAGACATTGCCCGGCAATCCGAACTGCCGCATCCGGTGATCCTGGCCGTACATGAAATAATCGCCGGCAGCCGAACGAATCTGACGGGGCAGTTCAGACATACAAGACGGACATACGCAACTAGGTTTTGGCGTGGCCGTTGCGGGCCAGTTCGGCGATACAATTGGCGAGCGTGGCCATCGAAGTCAGATTATTGCCCGTGAGATGCGAATCCGGCACCCGGACGCCGATGACGCGCTCGCAAAAGAGCAGCAGTTCCACCAGCGCAAAGGAATCGATGCCGGCCTGGGCCAACGGGCTGTTTTCATCAAAAGCCGTTCCTTCGGCGACAAAATTGGTCCGCGCAAATTGACAGAGCTGCGCGGCGATAGTCTTGGGGTCCTTCTCAGAGGTCATTGCTTATTTGGGTCGGCGACGAAATGGCGGTCACGACGGCCGCAACCACGGCGGTTGCCGGGGGTAAAAACCGGCTGACGTTCAAACCCGGCCATGGCGCAGACGACGAACCCATAATGGTTCTCAACGCTCATTTCCACTGGTAGTATGACGCGGCTCTCCATGACGTCAAGCATGGATGCTGGGCGGCATTGACACAGTCTGGTGGGGCGACGCTACGGACGAGCCGTCGCCGCTTCGCTTTGACGCGCCAAGGCCGGCTCGCAAGTATCAGCGCCATGGCGCGACAGGCGCTCGCCCCACCGAAAACTGAAAAATACACCACGGCCTGATCGGCAACGCGATGGCATTATATGCTTGCCCGGTGTCATGCCCTCGGAACATGCTGTGCCTGATGGCAGAATCTGTTCAAGAACCCATGGCCATTCCACCAGTCGCCGCGCCCAACCGCCTTTCCCGGGTGAAGCTCGCTGTCGTTAAAATTATCGTCCTGACGATAATGGCGGTGGCGCTGGGCCTGGTTCAGGGCTGGGCATCCTCGGGTACTTACAAACCCGACC
Source organism: uncultured Verrucomicrobiae bacterium (assembly GCA_963708525.1). Taxonomy (GTDB): domain Bacteria; phylum Verrucomicrobiota; class Verrucomicrobiia; order Limisphaerales; family UBA11358; genus UBA11358. The sequence continues at coordinate 228,489 of CAVPTH010000003.1, forward strand.
ATGTCGCCGGTTTTCGTCTGGGCCTGCTGCACGGCATGCTGATGCCCGCCGCGTTGCCCGCGTTGTTGCTGGGACAGAACCTGCCGATTTATGCGTCAAACAATTCGGGCCGCCCCTACAACATCGGTTACGTTTTCGGCATCAATACCTGCGGCTTTCTGTTTTTCGGCTTTGGCTTCTGGCGTCCCCACCGAAGACGCGCCTGAAGATTTATGATTTACGATTTACGATTTATGATTGCGGGCAGTCGTACGGGTGGCGTTAAAAATCTTCGTCAATTCTTCTGCTTCGCCGAGGAGTTTCGTTAATCGCCCTGATGGCTGCAGGCCGGCCAACGCGGTCAATTCTATCCAAAACAAGGTTTCGTCAGCTTCTTCCAGCACGGTCGTGATCTTATTAATCAAGTCGGCACGCGATTTGCCGCGCAGCGCGGCACGATAATTCGACGCGATTGAGCAGCCGCTTCTGGACACTTGATTGGCTATCGTTTTCCCCGATGGTTTGTTCGGCAATGCGTCCGCAAGTTTAAGCACACGAACAGCAAATTGCATGGTTCTCACTTTGAGTTCGGTAGGGTTGATGCGCTAAAGAATCTGGTGATTGGGAATAATCATCAATCATAAATCGTAAATCATAAACGATTCAGTAGGGCCAATCGCAGAAAATTTCGACCACACTCAACACGCCGCCGCCCCAGTAACGGCTGGGCGCCAAGGTGAACACCCGCTGCTGCCGCTCATAGACGAGCTTGACCGGCTGTTCGGGAATGTTCGGATCGTACGCTTCGAATTCCATCGTCGGCTCCGATTCGGTGAGCCGGTACAGCACAATGCCGTGGTTGATGGTGATGCGCGGAAAACGGAACAGGTGCACCAGGGTCAGGCCGCGTTCGGGCAGTGATCGTTTCAATTTTTCCGCCATCCGTTTCTGCTGCCAGCGATGGACCGGGAACACCATACGCCAGTGGCTCCGCAAAAAGTAGGATTGCCACGGGCCACCCAATTGTGCCTTAAGCAGTGGTTCCTGCGCCCGGCTGAACGAACGCAGTCCATCGAAGCCGGGAATGACCACCCGTTCCGATTCCGCGCAAGCACGGCGCGGGTTGCGGCAGACGACTTCGCGGATAAGCCGCCGATAAACTTCTGTTTCCACCGGTGGCTGGTCGGGTGCAAACCGCGCGTGATCGAAAAACTGCCGCGTCGAACGTACCATCACAAAGCAATGATGATAATACGTCGGCGGCGGATGGGAGTTGAAGGTGGTCATCGCGCCCGTTACCGGATCAAAATGGTATTGCCAGACCAGTTCGTGCGGGAAAGCAAAGGTGTCGCGGTCAAACCGGAAAGCACGGGGGGATGGCTCACTCGACGCCGTCATGTTCACGAAGTGGTGCGGGCGGTTTTTTTCGCAAGTCCGCCGGCCCTGGGCATGCCGGCCAAGGTGAGTTCGGCGGACAGTACTTTGGTTTCGAAGATGTAGGCAGTGACCGCGATCTGAATCAGATTATCCAGACGACCGGTGATGACGGCTTCGATGCGAAGGGTGTCACCGGGCTTGGCGGAGCCAAGGATTTTGACGGCGCGCAACGCCGACAATTTCATGCGTGGCCAGGTGGGATTGGCCGGGTCTTCCTGCGCCACCATGCCGGCCACTTGGGCGCCGGCCTCCACGAGCAGCACACCGGGCAGAATGGGTTCGCCCGGCAGATGGCCGCGCAAATAAAATTCATCACCACGGACCCGATATTCTCCGACGCCTTCCTTGCCCGGCGTCAGGCTCACCATCCGGTCCACAAACCGGAACTCCGGCCCGTGCGGCAGCGACCGCATGGCCAGTTGCAGGATGTCGGGCGATGCACTCATGGTTTTAATGGTTCAACGACAGTGTACTCCGGCGGCAGCGTGACCTGGAATCGGTCGGATTCAATCGGCTGGTTGAGGATCACGTTGGTAAAATCGTTCCGCAGACTGGAACCGTCGGCGAATCGCATCTCTGTGGCGGCGATGGTGAAGTCGTTGGTGTGAAACCCGATGATGATTTCGCCGATGAATTTGCGCGCGGACTCACTTCGCGGTTGAAGCGTCATCTGCAGGATCGAATTGGTTTCGGTGGCGGCCATCAATTGGAAATTTTTTTCCATGGTCGCCCGATCACGGGGCAGGGTGGCGTCGAGCAGGGCCAGCGCATCCTTGATCGGGCCGGAGGGCACGGCGCCCAGCGGATATTTCTCGGCCCGCTTGAGCCGGGGATAGAGGATGAGCAACAGGTCCGGCTGGCGGAGCACAATCGTCTGGACCGGCTGGCCCAGTTCCCAGCGGAATTCGTCGTGCGTCACCCAGACCTTGCCCGTGGACACCAACGGCTGGTTCAAGACCTTGAGCGTGCGCGTCTGCGTAAAGTCACCGGACCAGCTTAGCAGATTGGTTTGGACCTCGAACCATTTGTTGAATTGCGCGCTGGTATCAACGTTCGGGGTTGCGGAAATGGCCAGGCAAAAAATGACGGTAATGAAAAAAACGAGCACTGAAAGCATCCTCCGTCGTACCGCCAAATGATGAATTTCAAAACCAGAGTGGCTAAAGAATGACAAATACCGAGTGGCCAAATCAGTTTCAACGCCGGGAGCGCAACCGACAATTGGGATATGACGCATTGGGAATTTGTTAGTCATTCGTCATTATGGTTTAGTCATTATTGACGCGGCCAGATGGGAGTGAATTGATACCATTGGTCAATATCCTTGCGGATTTCGGGCTCGAATGCACGCAGGATTTGCTGCGTCAGCTCCCGGCGCGCCTCGCGACTGCCCAGCGCCTTGCGGTCGTAAGTGAATTCCGGCAGCACCTTTGCGGCGTAACCGTCCGGCCGGCGGACAATGGTCACACCAATCAATGCACAACCCGACGCGCGCGCCAGTTCCGCTGCCGCCAGCGACGCTTCAAACGGATGCCCGAAAAATTCTATCGGAACACCGCCTTTTTCCGGGGGGCGATCCAGCGAGATGGCCAGATCCGCCCCGGCCTGAAGTTGTTTAATGACATCGACAAAGGCGAAATCGTCCCGACCGATGACCAACGTTTCAACTCCCAAACGCCGACGCGCCTCAATCCGCAAGTCGGTGAGACCATCGTCGGGTTCGGCCAGGGTGAGGATCGTGAGCCGGATGCCCAGTTGGCTCAGCAGCAAACCGCCATGCTCCCAATTGCCCAGGTGTAGCGTGATGAACAGCGTGCCGTGCCCGCGCTGTCGGGCGGCCCGGATAATTTCCAGTCCGGCCGGATTGGTCAGCCAGTTTTGCACCGGCGTGCCGCTTTCCACCCGCCACAAATCCACCATCTTCGCGGCGAATTTCTGATGCATCCGGCGGGTGGCTTGTTCAGCCGCGGTCCGGTCGCCTGCGAACAGCGGCAGAAAATTTTGCACCACCACTTCGCAACGCTGCCATTGAAACCAACAGTAAAACCGGGCGAGCAGCATGGCGAATCCTTTCACCAATCTGACCGGCAGGAGGTGTACCAGGACCAATCCCAACTGCCACAAACCGGCGTGATAGAAAGCGGGTTGAGCGGCGTGTGACGTGTGACGCGTGACGTGAGATTCCTCATTGTCACTCTGCGGTTCTGACTTCGGACCTCCGACTTCTGACTTTCGGGTGAACAGCCTCCACCACGTTGGCAACAGGAAAACCGAAATCAACATATTGGCGCCGATGCCCACCGCGCACACCCGGCCCAGGCTGGCCATGCCCGGATTGCTGGAAAGTCCCAGCGAACCGAACCCGGCCACCGCCGTGCCGCCGCAGAGCATCAGCGCCCGTCCGACCGAACGCCGGACCGCGAGGAGATTACCGCCATGTCGACGCAAGGCGAGTTGGATGAAAATGGTGTAGTCCACGCCGGTGCCGAGCATCAACGGCAGCGCCATCAGATTCATCAGGTTCCAGTCCCACCCGCTGAGCGCCATGATGGCCAGCAGACACAATCCGCTCAGACCCAGCACCGCCGCGCCCAGCAAAATTTCCGTTGCCCGGCGGAAAGCGAACCAGAGCGACAACAGCACCAGCGCCACCATCGGCATGACCACCAGCCACATTCGGGATTGAACGCGTTTTAACGTCGCATTGCCCAGCAATTCCCAGCTCGAAAGCAATGCCCCGTTCCTCGCCAAGCTGCCGGGACAAATCAGCCGGCGCCGACGACTCGACCCGGGTTTGTCGCCGGATAAACCAGACCCATCACCAGCCATCCGTCCGGGGTCCGCGTCATAAAGCGTTTCAGCAACCACTGGCTCACATGATTGTCGGCCAGAAAATATTCGTGCTGGCGCCGGCGCGCGCCCAGGTCTGAACCAGTTCCTCCGTCAGGACCATCGCATTGGTATTGAAACCTTCGCCCGGGCTGCGTCTTGCAACATCGGACCTTTCTTTCCCAAAACGGTTGCGGTTGTTCGATTGGCGGTTTGAAATTCAGCGCGCGGCCACAACGCCGTCGGCAGCAGATATTGGCCGATGAGATGATTCGATAACCGCGCCGTCCAGCAAGTCATCGGCGTTGGTGAGGCGTTGATAAACCTCCGTTTCGTCCCTGCCCGGAAATGATGAGCCAAAGCGGTTGCGGCGGCAGGCCCAGTTCGGACGGTAATTTCATCGAGCGTGGTCTGCGCTTCGCCATGCTGCGGATGCAGCGCATTGCCGGTCCGGTCCAGACCCGGCTGGTGGAAACACAGCACCGCGCCCGCAGCGAGCAAAATCAGGCCGGTCAACAACTGCGACTGAAACGCTCACCGAGCGCCGGCAGCGCCAGAATCGTCTGGTTCGACCTCGGATTGCGCCGGCTACCGATGCCGGCGATCCGGTAGCGGCGCGACAAAATAATTCCACCAGCGGAAAGGCGGCTGGTTCGGACGCGGTTTCCGGCGTTCGGGAAACAGCGGCGGCAGATAAATCATCACCATCACCAGCGCCGACAAGGCGATGCCGATGGCGACCAGCGTGCCGAGTTGGCCGAGGCCGGGCAGCCCGCCGAGATTCAGCACCAGAAACGCGCTGATCGTGGTGATGGCCGCCCACAGAATGCTCGGCGCGATGGCCCGGCGGATTTCCGGCACGGTCATTTGCGGATGCGCCAGCGCTTCCTGGTAATGCACGACGGCGTAATCCACCGCCAGGCCCAGCAGCACGGCGGCAAAGCCCAGGCTCACGACATTGATCGTCCCCAACACCAGCCCGCCCAACGCCAGCGTCGCGACTAAAATCAGCATCAGCAGCGCCAGCAGCCAGAGCATCGGCCGCAAGCGCCGGTGCGTCAGCCAGAACAGCACGGCGATGATCGTGGAGGTGACGCCCACCGAATGGCTCATGTCGCGTTGCATGCTGGTGGCGATTTCCTCCACGAAGACCGGCCGCCCGGTGTAGCGGACGCGTGACGCCGTTCCAATCTTCGTTTCGACGTGCCCGGTCTGCAATTCCGTCCACGATTGCGTGAATCGCCTTCAACCAGCTTTCGCACGAGCGGTAACTGCTCAAATCCACGGCGGATTCGCACATACAACAAGCGAAATTTTCCGTCCGCCGAGGCGAACATCTGCTGGCTCTGGTCGCGTGGAAAACCCGGCGAGATTGGTCAGCGCCGGCATGGTCAGCAAATTGAACGGGTCGTATTCGACGCCGCGCCAGATCCATCGGCGACATGGAAGTGGCCAGCGCTTCCTTGGTTTGTTCGAGCGCGGACTTGAGTTGGTCGGGCGCGAGTCGGTTGGTTAGCGCGGCAAAATCATCCGGCGGTTGATTGAACCACAGCCAGCCGAGCAATTCGCCCAGTTGCTCCGGATGTTCCATCCACGGCGCCTGCCAGGTGACTTCCGCGACCAGGTTGGTTTGCTGCCGCAAACGTTCCGCCAGTTCGCCCGCCAGCCGTTCCGCCTGTTCGGCATCCGGTGCGCGGAGGGTAATGACCAGTTCCCGCGCATTGGCAAAATGTTGCTGGTACAAGTTTCAGTCCCTGGACGGTCGGCTCATCCGGCGGCAACAGGTCGAGGATGTCCACGTCAAAGCGCAGCCGCCACAGCCCGAGGCCAACGGCCACCAGGAGCAGCGCCCACCACCAGCGTTTGAAAAATGCGCTCACTGTTTTGCGTGGAAGCATGAACCCCGAAAGCCTTCGGGGTAAAGCGTTGAACCGTTATAGCGTTTGGAGTGCGCGGACATGTCCGCGCTATGAAAGCGGTCCCGCCCCTGCGGGATCGCCGCAGTCCAAAATCCCGACTTCGAAGCATCACACTTCAATGTTTTAACGGGTTCGTCCATTCGCGCTCCGGGTTTCACGGCGAAAGATAGCCTTCCAGAATTTCTCCGGTGCCGCTGTTTTCCAGCTGCCAACTGCCGTCCTGGTTGCGGCTGAAATGAAACGCCAGGGGGAGTGGTTTCCCGGCCAGGGCCGCAGGCAGATAAAGCCAGGCAAACCGGGTCGGTGCCGACCCGTGCCCGGAAAAACTGTACTGCTTTTGGGGAAACCGGATGAACCAACGGGTGGGAGTCGTCTGCGCAAACACCATGGACAACGGCGTCTTGTCGAATTGAATCAGCGCGCGGCCGTCCGCGTTGGTGGCCAGTACGAGATCACCGCCGATTTCCGGCATACCGCTTTTGGGTCGCCAGAGCGCCTGACCCTGTTGAACGTGCCAGCCGGGACCGGAAGCCGTGAACAGGCTTTGCGTGGTCGTTTGGCAGCCGCAGAAAAGCGTGAGCACGGCCAGTGTAACTGACCGGAGGAAAAGGCGAGGCAAATGACTTTCGAATAACCGCATGCGACGCGGTTATTGTTACGGAAGCCCGATGCTTGTCAACGCTTCACGGTGTTTGGATGTAGTCAAATCATCCCGGCAAAGGCCGTGGCAGTGGTGGAAAATTATATGGGCCGAAAGAGCGTATGTACGGAAGAATGTAAGGGGCAAGGTCAATGGGCATCCGGCCGGTGCAATCATGATGCGTGGCGGGTATGCATGGCAAAAAAATATTATTTCTAGCCCCTTGACAATCCAAACTGGTGCATTAACTCCCTCCTCCAATTTTCTGCTCGTTTCCGCCAAAATTCCACAGGAAATTAGATGGTTATTTGATAAACCGTGTTTTTCAGGGGGGTTACACGATTATCGGGTCGTTGCACTTGCCACACTGGAATAGCCGCTCAAATTTCCCGCCGCGTCCGTCGCCGCCACCCGGTAATTATACACCGTCCCGGCGAGCAAGCCCGTGTCGCTGTAATTGGCCCCTGTCGGGGTCGCCACGGACGTGTAATTCGTCGAGCCCGCTCCCTGGCTGCGCTGCACCAGATAGCCCGTCACCCCCACGTTGTCCGTCGAAGCGGTCCAGTTCAAATTGATCTGGCTGCTGCTGACCGCGCTGGCCGTTAAACCCGAGGGCGTAGATGGCGGCGTTGTGTCCGGCACGGAAGAACCTCCAATGGCCGCATTCATGTCCGTTTGGATTTGCGCCGCCGTCAACGCCACGTTGTAAACGCGCACTTCGTCAATCATGCCCGCAAAATACTGGCCGTAAATGCTGTCGCCTCCGATCTGCAGCGGATTCGTCGAGGTCGCAATCGCCCCGGTTTGCGCGCGGCTCGCCACCTGAACGCCGTTAGTGTATAATCGCATTGTCGTCCCGTCATACGTCACCGCCAAATGCATCCATGTGTTCGCTTTCAATGTCACCGTCCCGTAGAGAACCAAATCCGCTCCCAAACGTGCCTCCCCCCCCGGCACACTGCTGTTGCCGGATGTCCCTTCCAAGAAATAGTTGTCGTTGCCCTTGTAAATCACATCCTGCCACGCACTGCTCACCGTCGAGGGGTTCACCCACGCTTCCAACGTCATCGCCGTGTTCAGTTGCAGCGTCGCCGAGTTGTTCACCGTCACCAGCGCGCTCGTGCCATTGAACCCCAACGCACTCCCATACTTGCCTGAATTGTCCATGTGGCGCCACTGATCGTCCCGTTGTTGCCGTTGCCCGATGCGTCTGTCACTGTGGTCCCCGTTCCTTCGTCGAACGCATACGCCGCCACCAATCCGCTTGGTGCCGAAGGCGTCGTCGCTGTCACCACGCTGGAATACCCGCTCAAATTTCCCGCCGCGTCCGTCGCCGCACCCGGTAATTATAGATCGTCCCGGCCGTCAACCCAGTATCGCTGTAATTGGTCCCGGTCGGGGTCGCCACTGGACGTGAAATTCGTCGAACCCGCTCCCCTGGCTGCGTTGCAGCAGATAACCGGTCACCCCCACAGTTGTCGGTCGAAGCCGTCCAACTCAAATTGATCTGGCTGCTGCTCACTGCGCTGCCACCAGGTTCGACGGCGCCGTCGGCGCCGTCGTGTCCGAAGCCAGAGTCGTCATACTTGCCACGCTCGAATAGCCGCTCAAATTGCCGGCCGCGTCCGTCGCCTGTACCCGGTAATTGTAGGTCGTCCCCGCCGTCAAACTCGTGTCGCTGTAATTGGTTCCGGTCGGGGTCGCCAGCTGGGTGAAATTCGTCGAACCTGTCCCCTGGCTGCGTTGCAGCAGATAACCGGTCACTCCCACAGTGTCGGTCGAAGCCGTCCAACTCAAATTGATCTGGCTGGCTGCTGATGGCTGTCGCCGTCAGGTTCGCCGGTGCCGTCGGCGGCTGCGTGTCGTTGGTCGCACCGACCGCACTGATGGGCGCATTCATGTCGGTCTGAATCTGCGCCGCCGTCAACGCCACGTTGTAAATGCGTACCTCGTCAATGGTTCCCTGAAAGAACTGACCGTAAAGACTGTCACCGCCGATTTGCAGCGGGTTGGTCGAGGCTGCCATCGCCCCTGTCTGCGCCTGGCTCGACACCTGCGTTCCGTTCACATACAACCGCGTCGTTGTCCCGTCATACGTCGCCGCCAGATGCGTCCAGCGCATTCACCGCCAGTGCGGTCGTCCCATAAAGCGGGCTGCTGGCGAACTTGCCTCCCATCGCCGGCCGGCCGCTCGCCGGGGACGTCCCTTCCAGGTAATAATTGTCGTTGGCCTTGAAGATCACATCCCGCCATGCGCTGCTCACAGTCGAGGGGTTCACCCACGCTTCCAATGTCATCGCCGTGCTCAGTTGCAACGTCGTCGCGTTGTTGATCGTCACCAGTGCGCTCGTGCCGTTGAACCCCAGCGCGTTGCCATACTTGCCCGAAGTCGTCCAAGTCGCGCTGCTGATCGTTCCATTGTTTCCGTTCCCCGAGGCGTCCGTCACCGTCGTCCCGGTCCCTTCATTGAATCCATACGCCGCCACCAACCCGCTGGGTGCCGACGGCGTCGTTGCGCTTGCCACGCTCGAATACCCACTCAAATTGCCGGCCGCGTCTGTCGCCTGTACCCGGTAATTGTAGGTCGTCGCCGACGTCAACCCAGTATCGCTGTAATTGGTCCCGGTCGGGGCAGCCAGCTGGGTGAAATTCGTCGAACCTGTTCCCTGGCTGCGTTGCAGCAGATAACCGGTCACTCCCACAGTGTCGGTCGAAGCCGTCCAACTCAAATTGATCTGGCTGCTGTTGACCGTTGTCGCCGTCAGTCCCGATGGCGTCGTCGGTGGCTGTCGTGTCAGGAGTAGTAATTAAAATTGCAAAATTTTTAGTTGCCCACGCATTGGTTGAATCCAAAACCTGCACCATCAGGGTGAATACACCAGTTATGGTCGGCAAGCCGGACAACACGCCATTTGCGGAAAAAGACAAATCGGGCGGAAGCGGCGGTGAGCTTGAGGCAAGTGACCAGGAATATGCCGGAGAACCGCCAGACGCCTGGATTTGATAGGAATAAGTCACACCCATCGTTGCTGAAGGCAGTGAACCTGTCGCAATTTGTAATGGGTTGGTAAAGGTTTCCAACACGAGCACCCAGTCGGGGTTGCCAGCACTGTTGTTGCCCGGTGGCGTGAAGTTTTGGGTGCCGGTGTTTGAAAATGGCGAGCCGGCAATGGCCGTGAAGGTGTTGGCGCTCGGGTCGAACCAGCGGGCGGTAATAGTGTTCTGGAATTTGGTCATGGCGACGGTGATCGTCCCGCCCTGCGGCAGGTAGGCCATGCCCAGCGAGCCGTCCGGCGTCAGCGCGGCGGTCACATAGTTGTTGCCGGTAAAGAGAAAGTTATTGCCAGTACCCGAACCGTTTCCAGAAACACCGTTCATGAAACTGCCGTATCCGCCAGTCACAAAGGCGTGGGTCTGATCGGGCACCAGATTATACCACGCGCGTGAACCAAACAGATTCTCCATGTAGCCAAGCTGAACAACGCCCGGTGTGTCAAGATGGCTCTGCCAGCCGGATGGGAATCTGCACAGTATAGAGATTACCGTAAAGCTGTCCGCTCGCCCCGGAGAGCATTGTCCAGTATTCCTGCATGCGCAGATTGCGCAACGAACCGCCGTCCGTGCCGCTGTTCAGTCTCGAATTCATAATTGGCCTCGATCATGAAAGTCGGGATGGCATTCGACTGGTTGTAAGCGTGCAGGACTTCGGCGTAGGTCGGAGAATAGGTGTAGGCGCCGTTGAGGCTGACGATGGGTGCCCAGTTTGCGTCATCCAGCGAACTGCTCAGATAAAAACCCAATTCTATGGTCTGAAGATGATTCGTGTCCTTGTCCCTGATGCCCAAGGCCACCGCCGTCACCACCGCATCGTTGGTCGGGGTGTTCCAGTCCTGAAAATCGTTTCCGCTGCACCAGATAATATTCGGAAAATTCTTGTAACGATTCCCGAGATACTGGCCGTAGGTTCTGCAATTGGCCGCACCATTGGCCAGCATGGTGTTCAGCCAGCCGCCGGTCTCGATGGGATCGAGCATCACCTGAATTCCGTTTGTCGCCGCCAGGTTGATGATCTGATCCAGAAATGCGAAATAGGCCTCATTGGGTGTGGTTAAATCGTAAGAACCGCCGGACAGGGTTTTGGTGAAGGGCAACGTCCCATTCAACAGGCTGGCATTGGCCGGGCCAAAGGTATAGGTGGTGCATATCGCATCCACCAGTACCGTGTTGAGCCCGTTGGTCGCACGGTCGGCCAGATAAAACGCAGCATTCGCTGCCGACAGGTTCACCATAAGGGATTGCGGCGAATCACCGACCATTAAAAAAGGAACGTCGTTCTGATCAACCAGAATGCGCGGATTGCTGCCGCTGACCTTGACCGGATAAACTGGACTTGCTCCAGCAGGAAGCAACCCGAGTAGCAGCATCCCAATGATAAAAATACGTAGTTGGTTCATAATCATGTTGTGAGTGTATTTAGTGTCACAGCAGGTATGCTATAAGGTGTTCACCCCTTGTAACTCAAACGCACCGTTTTGAGCGGCTTGTCGCACAACGGTTGGAAAATTTTCCCAAAGACGTTGTTGATAGTATCGACGATTAAATCTCACACAATCCTCCCTACTACCCAGCACTATAATTTCATTTTGTACAAACGCAAGGCGTTGCTGACGACGGAGAGCGAACTGCAACTCATCGCCGCGCCGGCAATCATCGGATTGAACATTAACCGGGCACCGGATACGAAACGCCGGGGGTTAAGGCACCGAACGGACCCGCCAGAAATTATTCGTGGTGGTGTTGGGTGTGTTGGTGAACACGAGCATCCCGCCTGTGCGGGCGGGATTGGTAATTTGTGGCACCCAAATAGCCGGCGACAGACTGAAGGAACGGTCCAGTTCGTAATTCGTTCCGGCCATGCCCACGTAGGTCAAGCCGATCTTGCCGCCGCTCAGAAGTTGGACGGAGATTTGATTATAGCCGGGAGGACCGGCCACAATCAGTTCGGGTTGGTTGGTGTCATTGTAGGTGCCGTCGCCCAACTGCCCATTGGCATTATTACCCATCGCCCACAGACTGCCATCGCTCTGGACAAAGTAACTGGACGAGCCTCCCCCCGCAATCGCCGTGACATTATGGGCGACAATTTGCTCGGGTGAGTTGGCGTTGTTGTAAGTACCGTCGCCTAGCTCGCCACCCATGTTGCCGCCCATGCCCCACAGGCTGCCATCGCTTTTGAGAAACAGGCTATGCACATTTCCTGCGGCAATGGCGATCACATTGCTCGCCACAATCAGTTCGGGGAGGTTGGTAGTTGAATCATAAGGGTAATTGTTGCCGTAAGTACCGTCGCCCAACTGGCCAAAAAGGTTCCAACCCATGGCCCACAGGCTGCCATCGCTCTTGAGGAAAAGGCTGTGGTATATCCCCGCGGCAATCGCGGTGACGTTACTGGCGACAATCTGTTCAGGAAAGTTGGCATCGTTGTAAGTACCGTCTCCCAACTGGCCATCAAAGTTACCGCCCATGACCCACAGGCTACCATCGCTCTTGAGGAACAGGCTGTGGTACGCTCCTGCAGCAATGGCCACGACGTTGCTGGCCACAGTCATCTCAGGTCGATTGGTGTCATTGTAGGTGCCATCACCCAGTTGGCCGTAATTGTTCTGGCCCATGACCCACAGGCTGCCGTCGCTTTTAAGAAACAGGGTGGTAGTTGCGCCTGCGGCAATCGCCGTGACATTGCTCCCTACAACTTGCTCGGGAAGGTTGGTTGAGCTAAGAGGCCCGCCATAAGTGCCGTCGCCCAACTGGCCAAACTGGTTGTAGCCCATGGCCCACAGACTGCCATCACTCTTGAGAAACAGGCTGTGCTCGGCCCCTGCCGCAATGGCCATGACATTGGTGGCCACAACCTGTTCGGGTAGATTGGTATAATAGATTCCGCCATCAGTAGTCCCGTCGCCCAACTGGCCATAATAGTTATCGCCCATGGCCCACAGACTGCCGTCGCTCTTTAGAAATAAACTGTGAAGGTCTCCTGCGGCCATCCTGATCACAGGTTGCGTCCTGCCAGTGAAGGCAGGCAAATGTGCCGCCGAACACAGCAGGCAAATTTGAATCAGGTTTCGTTTGGTATTCATGCTTCAAATGGGTGCCACAATGAGAATTTGATAACTTACGAAGAATCCAAGTAGCGAAAATTGTGCCACAACCTCCACTAAATAAGGCGAGCGCGGTCTTCTACAGTTTCACCTTCCGCAGCCGCAACGCATTGCTGACCACCGACAGTGAACTGAAGCTCATCGCTGCACCGGCAATCATCGGATTGAGCAACAGATGTGCTACTGGAAATAAAATCCCCGCCGCTATTGGCACACCGAGCGCGTTGTAGACGAAGGCAAAAAATAAATTCTGCCGGATGTTCTTCATCACGCTCCGGCTCAAGGCCAGCGCCTTGACGATGCCTTGCAGGTCGCCTTTGACCAGCGTGATGCCGGCGCTTTGGATGGCTACGTCCGTGCCGGTGCCCATCGCAATGCCCACGTGCGCCTCGGCCAAAGCCGGCGCGTCGTTGATGCCATCGCCGGCCATCGCCACGATTTTGCCTTCACCTTTCAATTGCCTGACCAGTTCATGTTTGCCTTGCGGCGTCAGTTCCGCGCGGACTTCGTCTATGCCCAGTTCCCGCGCCACTGCCTCGGCGGTCTTTCGATTGTCCCCGGTGCATATGATGATCTTCAATCCCATCTCGTGCAGCGCGCGGATGGCGGCCGGCGTCGTTTCCTTGATGGGATCGGCAATGCCGATGATACCAACCGCCTTGCCATCCACCGCGACCCAAACCACGGTCTGCGCCTTTTCCTGAAGTTGCTGTGATGCCTGTTTCAGGTCGTCGGAAATTAACAAGCCGGAATCACTTAAAAATTTCTCTTTGCCCACACGGATTGTTTGATCGCCAATCCTGCCCGAGACACCGCCGCCGGTTGTGGATTCGAAATCACTCGCCGGTGAAATAATAATTTTTCTTTCCTTCGCTTCGTCCACGATGGCGCGGGCCAGCGGATGTTCGCTGAGTTGTTCGACGGAGGCAGCCAGGCCAAGCAGTCGCGCGTCTGCTGTGGAATCCTGGGAGCGCTGGCTTCCAGCCGGCGTGTTTATGTTTTCTTCTGACTTGCGACCCGCCAGCAGGATGCTGGCGCTCCCGGCAGCTTCACGGAACGAAACCACACTCACCACTTTCGGTTTTCCGGCAGTCAGCGTTCCGGTTTTGTCAGTCAACAGGTGCGTGACCTTTTCCGTGGTTTCGATGGCTTCGGCGTTGCGGATGAGAATGCCCGATTGAGCGCCTCGTCCGACGCCGACCATGATGGACATCGGCGTGGCCAGTCCCAGCGCGCACGGGCAGGCAATAATCAGTACCGAAACCGCATTGACCAGCGCATAGGCCATCGCCGGGGCCGGTCCCCAGGCAGCCCAAATCACAAAAGTAAGGATGGCAATGCCGATGACGGTGGGGACAAAATAGCCCGCCACGCTGTCGGCCAGTTTCTGGATGGGCGCGCGGCTGCGTTGGGCTTCCGCCACCATCTGCACGATTTGCGCGAGTAACGTCTCGGAGCCGACTTTTTCCACCCGCATCAGAAAAGTACCCGTCTGATTGACCGTCGCGCCGACGACAGAATCCTTCACACCTTTGGCCACCGGCATCGGCTCGCCGGTAATCATGGATTCGTCCACGTTGCTTCGACCTTCGATGATCACGCCGTCAATCGGGATCTTTTCGCCGGGCCGGACGCGCAGCAAATCGCCCTTTTGCACCTCATCCACCGGCACGTCCTGTTCCTGTCCATCCCGGACGCGGTGCGCGGTTTTGGCTGCCAGGCCGAGCAAGCGCTTGATGGCCTGTCCCGTGCGGTTGCGCGCTTTGGCTTCGAGCAGTTGTCCCAGCAACACCAGGACCGTGATGACCGCCGCCGCCTCGAAATAAAGACCGACCTCACCCTGTTGCCGAAATGACGGTGGAAAGATTCCCGGAGCAATGACAGCAACGGTGCTGTAGCCATAGGCCGCACCGACACCGGTGGCGATGAGGGTGAACATGTTGAGCTGCCACGTCTTTACTGAACGCCAGGCCCGCCCAAAAAACATTCCGCCCGCCCACAACACCACCGGCGTGCTCAATAGAAATTCAAGCCACCGGGAAACCGGTCTGGGGATCCATTGTTCAATCCGCACGCCGGGAATCTCACCGCCCATTGCCAAAATCAGAACCGGAACGGTCAGGACCAGGCCGACCCAGAATTTAATTGCGAGCGCACTGGTTTCACTGTCGTCCTGCGCTTCAGCTGAAACAGATTTAGGTTCGAGCGCCATGCCGCACTTGGGGCAATCACCGGGATGGTCCTGCTCGATTTCCGGGTGCATCGGGCAGGTATAAATGGTTTTGGCGACCCAGGTTGGATTGCGTTCCAGTGACATGCCGCATTTCGGACAATCACCGGGCCGGTCCGCTTCCACGCCGGGGCACATGGGGCAAAAATACTTTGCGTTCAATGCCGGCCTCACTGAATTCGAAGTTCGGAATTCGGAATTCGGAATTCCCGGAAACTTTTGTTGGCAATGCTCTGAGCAGAAATAGAACGTCTGTCCGTCGCGCTCGGTGCGCAACGCTGTCGCTTCATCCACCATCATGCCGCAAACCGGGTCGGTTGCCATCGGGCACAACTTGCGCCAAATCGGCCAAATTTCCAGAGCGGAATTTACAAACGAAAATTGCCATGACGATAAACGCCCCAGGAGCCGTGCCCGTTCCTCGCTGGAGTGCGTAGGACAGGCGTCGCGCCTGTCTTACAGCGTCGTTCCGACAGAGGTTAAGGCAACCAGACTGCCCGCCAGAACTGCGTCGGCACCGACGGATTCACGGTGTTGGTCAGGTACATCGTGCCGGTCGGGGGCGTGTTGGTACTGAGCGAGGTCCAGTTAATCAGGTCGGTCGAATTCTGGATGATATAAGGGACGCCCGCCTGGCCTTGGAGTTGGAACACAAACTGGCTTGCGGCCGGGTCAGTCGGAACGGCCAGCAAGGTTGCCGGGGCCGGTGAAAGCAACAGCACCGTGGCCGAGTACGGTGCCAGGGTGTAATTAAAATTTGTTCCGGCGCCGGAAAAGCTGGTCGTGGCAATGTCCTGCAAGGAAATGGGCCCGTTGGTTTTTGCCGCGTTGTCCTGTGGAATTCCATAGGAAAAGGCTGTGCCGCTGGAAGCCGGAGCGAAGCTGGCCACCGCCACCTGCCCGGTGTAGGTGAGGGACGGATCTTTGTTGATGGCCAACATCGTCAAGCTGCCATTCTGGCGTCGGACCGCATAAACCGGGACCAGCGAGTAATCGCTCGTCGCGGTCAACACGGTATCACCGGCCTGGACATAATTCCGCAGGAGCTTGAAAGTGTAGAACGTCGGATAAAGCGTGTTCAGGTTGCCGATGATGCCCAGGTCACCGTTCGTGCGCCAGCCGTAGAGCGAAGCCGAAAAGTCGCCGCTGGTGTCAGTGCTGTTCCGCAAATCCCACCAGACCAGTGAATTGAACTCCGTTTTCGACAGCTGCGCGAAACTGTCCGCCAGATACAGCCCGTTGACGAGGCTGGTGGATTGTTTGCCCTCGGGGCCGGAATCGGAATTGTTTTCCGTAACCAGCAGTTCAACGTTGGAGCCATTGCTGCCGGTGTAATCGGTGAGCTGTTGACGCAAGCTCGTCGCATCCGAGGACCAGTTGGCTGCCGCTTGCAACAGCGACGCGTCGTTGTCCGAGCCGGATTGGGGATAAAAATGGTCCACGAGAAAATCCGGGGTGACGCCGGCTGAATTCAACGTGGTGAGCATGACCGGCGTCCAGCCATTGTGAGAGACGCTTTCGCGCGGGTTATACGCCGGGTGACTGGTGTTGTTGGCAAAACTGTCTTCGCCGGCCGTGGAGACCACACCCACTTCGATGGTCGGATCCACTGCTTTCATCAGAGCAAGGTAATTTGTGGCGCGCAACGCATAGGTATAAGGGTCATGGGCGACCGAGTTGCTGTCGGTTTCCCAACCACCATAACATTCGTTGCCGATTTCCCAATATTTGAACCCGAGCGGGGCTGTCCGCGAAATGCGAAGGAAGTTTTTACCATCGTCGATTCCCAGGGGTGCGGAACCGCGCAGCGCCGCCCAGTATCCCGCGGTCTGCCAGTTGGTGCCTTTGGCATCCACACCCAACGCGACCGTGCTGGAGGCCGCCGCGTTGCAATAGGCCACCCACGCCGCCGCTTCCTGCGGTGTTCCGGTGCCATAGTTGGCGGTGACGATGGCCTGGGCATTGACACTGGCATTGGTGATAACGTGGATAAAACTGGCGAACGACGTTATCCAGCGCCAGGTATTGGTAAGCGACTGGTCCGAAACCCAGTGATATTCATCGGAAAGCGAGCCACCCGGCAGGCGAATAAGGCGCGTGCCCAACTGATTGAGCAGCGAGACCGTCGTGGGCGTGTCGTAAAAGTTGTCCCAGAGGGCGCCGTTCAGTCCGAACCAGCGCCCGTCCGCGGTGCGGATGGGTTGACCGGCGTTGATGGCAAAGTGAACCACCGTCGGCGGCGGAACGAAGGTGTTGAGCTGGACGTCGTCGAGATAAAAGGTTTGTTCCGTCGAATTGGCAGAGTCCTGAATCACAAAGCCGGTGAAATTGTTCGTGTTGGCCACGCCCAGGGCTGACAAGGGGACTGTGTACAGCTGCCAGGTATTCGCTGACGGCGCTGCCAGGTGATAACGGGCGCTTTGCGGGTTAAAATTGAGGTTGCCATACATCTGAAGCTGTTGACCGCCGATAGATCCGCCGTTCAACCAAAAACTGACGCTGGCGAAACCTGTGTCCGTCATGCTCGAATGGTTTAACCCGATGCCGCCGTAAGAGTTGGTGATGGTGACGCTGATGGAGCGGATGCCTGAATGAACCGTCGAGGTATTCGCGAAGTTCCGTGTGCACCCATAGCTTCCATCCGACCAGCCGTTGACCAGTGAATCGGTGTAAATGGTCATATTGGTCTGCGCCAGAGAGGCCACGGGGATCGCCAGTAGAACTGTCAAAATGAATTTCGACACAACAGCAAGACACCCATTCAAGGGCTGATTTCGTAGAGACATTTCCCCCTATTTTAGACCTGATTGCCCAATAATGCAATTATGCCTCTTATTTGGACATTCATCAAAATCAGGGTTCCAGACACGATTTTTCTCTGAAAACGGAATACCTCGGCGGTTCTCAGATACTCGACAAAAAAAGGCAGGCCCGGACTCGAAAGCCGATTTTGCCGCGGCGGGCGAATGGTTTGGCCCCGGAGATGCTCGAGCAGGAACAGGTAAGACAGGTAAAATTTATGAAAACGAGAATGCTTTTGGGTTTATGCGTCGCCTTGACTGCGAGCTTCATTTCCCTTCGTGCGGACGATTCGCCGGAGCAAGCCGCTGCGCGCGCGGCGCTGGAACAAAAAATGTACGACCTGGATCATTCGCAAGCCCAGTCCGCGGACACGAATTCCGTAGCCGCGGCGGCAACCTCCAGCGAATCCAACTCTAAAACAGCCGACACCGCTTCCGCCGCCACCACGGCCTCGGAAACGGCCCCGGCCGCAACGGCGGCAGCGACTGTTTCCGGAGATGAAACTCCTGTAGCCGCCGCTTCGGCCACGGAAACGAAGGCGGAAGCAAATACAGCTCTCACTCCGGCCACGGTTGCGCCCACTGAAACTGCGGCGACCTCAAGTGCCCTGACTACGGCTGCTGTGATAGCTGCCGCTCCGGCGACCGCCGCGCCGGACAGCAAGGTTACATCAGCTTCCACCCCTCCCGCTGACGCCTACTTTGCTCCGCAAGCACCCACCAGCAACCCGTCGGCCCAGGCCGCGGCTTTGGCCGCGTTGGAACAAAAGATGTACGACCTGGATCATCCGCAGGCCCAACCGGCCACGACCACCGGTTCGGAAACGGCAATGACGAAATCCGGCGAAGCCACGGCCAAGACACCGGAAACAACCGCCGCAATTGCAGTCGCTGCCGCCGTGATTAAAGCTAACGCCACTCCTCCTGCCGAAACTACTGCTGCTCCGGCTGAAGTTCCGGTCACTTCGACCGAAACTGCGTCTGCTGCTCCGGCCAAGACCGAAACCACTCCAATGACGGCTGCTCCGGTGACCACTACACCCGTGATAGCGCCCGCTGCTACAACTGCGACAGAAACTTCCACGGCTGCGGCTATTACTGCTGCTGCGGTTGCGGCTCCGGCTGAAGCTCCGGCTGCCTCGACCGAGACTGCATCAGCTCCTCCGGCCAGGACCGAGGCTGCCCCAATTGCGGCTGCCCCGGATACAACCATGCCAGTGGTTGCTCCCGCTGCTGCTATCCCGGCTGAAGCCCCTGTCACTTCGACTGAGACCGCATCGGCTCCCACGGCCAAGCCTGAGGTGACTCCTGTCGTAGCTGCACCTGCTCCTGAAATGCCGGCCACCATTCCGGCAGTCGCCGCTTCTGCTTCCGAAGCTCCAGTAGCGCCATCGCCAGTCAAGGTCACGCCGATCATAACGACTCCAACGGTGGCTCCCGCTGCTGCTCCGGCCATGGCTGCCGCGTCGACTCCCCGGGTTCCGCCTCCGGCGGCACCGATAAAGGCTCAGCCGGCACCGACACCGGCCGCGGCCAATCAATCGCTGGTGCTCCACGCTGCCGCATTGCCGTCCAGTTCAACCTCGCCGGCGAGACCGGCCAATCAACTCGTGACGGTTACCGGGTCGGTTTACAAAAATGTCGAAGTGGAACGGGTGATGAAGGACGGCATTGTGATCAGCTACACACCGAACGGTGGTGGCTGGGCAATGACCAAGGTCAGTTTTGAAGATCTTTCCGCCGACGTCCGGCTGAAATACGAGAAGTAACCAACACCGGCGGTGATTTGCCGGAGGAACGGTTTTACGGCTGACTGGTAATTTTCTGCCAGTCGACGCCCTGTGCTCCGGCATAGGCCGCGAACACTTTCTCATTCTGGATCAACACACTGCGCACGACGCTGGAATCGTCGGCGCGGCCCAACTCCAGAATGCTGTCGGGAATGATCCCCATCTTTTTGTGCGCGTACAGCAGCGCAAATACCGATTGCGCCAGGGCCTGATAGGGCAGTTCCTTGTAAGCGCCTTCGATCGCGTCTTCGGCCGCGTTGGCGAGAAATTCCAGCTGGTCCACCAGGTGCGGGAATTTGGGCGCGTTGATCTGGGTGAACTCGAGCTTCCACTGCGGCAACTGCCGCAGCACCTTTTCAGCAATGGCCGGAGTGATACTGGCGGCGGCGCTGTTTACAAACTTGGCAATTTCAGGCATGACATCGGCAATTTAGGAAAATTCCCGCGTGGGCGAAAGTGAAATTGTGGTGACGAAACGCGCTTCCATTCGCCGGGCTTCCTGCTAGGAATAAGCCCGTGCAAGACCTGATTGCCAAAGCCGAGACGCTGCTCGAGGCGCTGCCGTATATCCTCCGCTTCAGCGGGGCCACCTTCGTCGTCAAATATGGCGGCAGCTTCATGGATTCACCGGATATCAACGTCCGCAACAGTGTTGCCCGCGACGTCGTTTTCCTCGAAGCCGTGGAAATCAACCCGGTCGTCGTGCATGGCGGCGGCAAGGCCATCACCCGCGCGATGGAGAAGGCGGGATTGAAGGCGGAATTTGTGCAGGGCCAGCGGGTTACCGAAGAGGCCACGGCCCAAATTGTGGACGACGTGTTGTCGCGTGAAATCAACCCGGACATCGTGAAGACCATCAACGGCCTCGGCGGCAAGGCGATTGGGTTTGCCGGGCCGGACATTTTCAAGTGCCGCAGGCTCCAGCTGGACGACCGGGAGAATCCGGGCAGGAAAATCGACATCGGTTACGTCGGTGAGGTGACCGATGTCAATGTGGCGCCATTGAAGGAGTCCATCTGGTGCGGCTTCACGCCGGTCATCAGCCCGACGGCGCGGGGCGAGGATGGCAAGGTTTACAATTGCAACGCGGACATTGCGGCCGCACAACTGGCCATTGCGCTCAAGGCCCAGCGGCTCGTGTTCATGAGTGATGTGCCCGGCTTGTTGAGCGACCCGAAGCGGCCGGACTCGGTGGTGCCCCATCTCAAAACCGGCGAGATCGCCGAGCTCAAGAAAGAGGCATCATTGACAAAGGCATGATTCCGAAGGTGGACAGTGCGGTGGCCGCCATCCAGTCCGGGGTTGAAAAGGTATCGTTTGTCGACGGCCGTGTCCCGCACGCCGTCCTGCTGGAAATCTTCACCGACGAAGGCGTCGGGACGGAAATCGTTTTGTAATTTGCGATTTACGATTTACGATTGATCCGGATTTCAGAATCGAGCGTGACTCGTAAATCGTAAATCCAAAATCGTAAATGGATCAGGCCGCCTACATCCTGCGCGAGAACACCGGGACTTCCGGCATCGTGGAAACCGCCCGGACGGTGGCGGCCACGCTGGCGGATCATGATATTCCGCATCTGGTCGTGGGGGGATTGGCGGTGCAGGAGCACGGTTATCCGCGCGTGACGATTGATGTGGACATCGTTGTGCCGGACATGCTGGAGGCGGTGGAATTGCTTACGGCCAGTCTGACCGGGCCGTTCTATCGGGTGCCAAAGGTTGACAATCGGGTGGAAGACCGGCGGAACGGTGTGATGGTGGATTTGCTGCCGGCGGGCAGGGTTTTGCAGCGCGGCTGCAAAGTGCCATTCCCGCAGCCCGGCAAAGTGGCCGAGCAACTCCAGATCGTATCGCTCGAGGAATTGATTTCGTTGAAGCTCGACAGCTGGGCAAACAACCCGACCCGGCGGCTCAAAGATAAGGCCGATGTCGTTGAATTGATCAAATACCGTAAATTGCCACGCGATCTCGCGATAAATCCCGCCGTGTGCGCGCACTACCTCGAAACCTGGGATGCGTTGCAGGCCGAGAAGTGATTTACGATTGATGATTTATGATTTATGATTTGCTCCCGTTTTTGCGCCGGGCAGGGAAATCATCGAAATCGTAAATCATAAATGAAAGAAATCGCGCCATCACTGCCGCCGCTTGTGCACAACCAGTACGAGTCGGTGCGGCAATTGTTCAGCCGGAACGTCGTGCCGAGCTACGGGCGGTTTGACCTCGTGCTCAGTCACGGCGCGGGCAGCTACGTTTATGATGTCGCTGGCAAACGTTACCTCGACCTGGGCAGCGGCATTGCGGTGTGCTGCCTCGGCCATGCGCACCCGGCCATTACCGAGGCGCTCGTTGAGCAGTCGCAAAAACTGATCCACGTTTCCAATCTTTACTTCACTGAACCGCAGGGCCGGCTCGCGGCCGAACTGGTCAAACGCATCGGGCCGGGCAAATGCTTCTTTGCCAACAGCGGCGCCGAGGCCAACGAGGGTCTGTTCAAAGTCGCCCGGAAATTCGGACATGACGAAGGCCGGTTTGAAATCCTGACCGCTATCAATTCCTTTCACGGTCGGACATTGGCCGGCATCGCGGCGACAGGCCAGGACAAAGTCAAAAAAGGGTTCGAACCGATGACGCCGGGTTTCCGGCACATCCCGTTCAACGACCTGGCCGCGGCGCGGGCGGCAATTTCTCCCGCAACGGTCGCCATTATGATTGAAGGTGTGCAGGGCGAAGGCGGCGTCACGCCCGCGACGCCGGAATACCTGCTGGGTTTGCGGGCGTTGTGCGACGAGAAAAAATTGCTGCTGTTCATGGATGAGGTGCAATGTGGCTATTACCGGAGCGGAAAATTCATGAGTTTTCAGAGGATTTTGGAGGGAGCTATTCCGAATTCCGAATTCCTGCCTGACGGCATTTCCCTGGCCAAATCGCTCGGCGGCGGCTTTCCCATTGGCGCGTTCTGGGTGCGGGCGCCGTATGCGGATTTGCTGGGGCCGGGCACACATGCCACGACCTTTGGCGGCACGCCGCTCGCCTGCGCCGTGGCGTTGAAAATCCTCGACGTCATCGAAAAGGAACGGCTGAATGAACATGCCCGGAAACTCGGCGACTGGATGAAAAACGAGCTGGAAAAGCTGGCGGCGAAATATCCGCACGTGCTGAAAGGGGCAAGGGGATTTGGCTTTATGCTGGGATTGGAGCTGCTGGAAAAGGAGAAAATTCCCACGTTGACGGCCAGCGACAAGCCGGCCGCGGTCCAGTTTGTCAACCGGATGCATCAGGCCGGCGTGTTGACGATCCCGGCCGGGACCCAAATCGTGCGACTGCTGCCGCCGCTCAATCTCAAGCCGCAGGAAGCGGGCGAAGGCATTTCTAAAATTGAAGACGTGGTCAAATCGCTTGCATGATTGGTCTGTCGAAGACCTCACCTCGCCCCGGCCCTCTCGCCTCCAACCGATGGAGCAGAGAGAGAATGCCGCAGCCGGTGCCAGGTTATTGCGCGCCGGGGAAAGCGGCTTCAAATAAAAATTGAGAGTTGTGAAATACTCCAGTCCCTCTCCCTCACCCCCGGCCCTCTCCCGCTGGGAGAGGGAGATATATTCGCAGTCGCTTTCAAATTCCTGCGACTGTGGATTGCCAGGCAAGCTTCCGATCCGTATGAATTTGCGATTGCTATTCCCTCTCCCAGCGGGAGAGGGGCAGGGTGAGGGAGAACATTGGACCAAACCAAAGCGGCGATGTTAAAGCAGGCACCCAAAACAACCCGTCTCGCCCGCAATTTGCGCCTGCGCGAATCATGGGGAGAGCGGTTGATGTGGGCGTGGCTGCGTGACCGACGTTTTGCCGCGCATAAATTCCGGAGGCAACATCCGCTCGGACCCTATATTCTGGATTTCTTCTGCAACGGCGCAAAACTGGACGTCGAAGTGGATGGCTTACAGCATGGCTCGCCAAACAACCAGGTCAATGATGCCACCCGCGACGCGTTTCTCGAAAATCAAGGGATCAAGGTGCTGCGGTTTTGGAGTTCGTATTTGCGGCGGGACAAACAGGTTATTCGGGATAAAATATGGCAGACCTTGCAGGAGCGAGTGCCGCAGCCGGTGCCAGGTTATTGCGCGTCGGAGAAAGCGAATTCAAATAAAGATTGAGAGTTGTGAAATATTCAAGCCCTCTCCCTCACCCCAGCCCTCTCCCGCCGGGAGAGGGAGATTTATTCGCCGTCGCTTTCAAGTTCCGGCGACTGTGGCTCGCCAGGCGAGCTTCCGATTCCAATGAATTTCCGATCGCAATTCCCTCTCCCATCGGGTGGGAGAGGGGCAGGGTGAAGGCCATTTGAATTATGACACCCGCCGCCTACAAGCATCTGGCCAAGGATCCAGTGATGCGGCGGCTCATCCGCGAGCATGGTTCATGTGAACTGGAGCCGGAAACGCAGGGTGCGCCATTCCAGACGCTTCTGCAGGCGGTGGCCCATCAGCAGCTCAACGGCACCGCGGCCAATACCATCCTCGCCCGTTTTAAAAAAATGTTCCCGCACCGGAAATTTCCGCGCCCGGAAGACCTGGCTGAGGTCACCGACGCACAAATCCGCGCCTGCGGCTTTTCCTTTGCCAAGATCAAATCCATCCGCGATCTCGCGTCCAAGACGCAGGAGGGCGTCGTCCCGACGTCACGGCAGGTAGCAAAACTGTCTGACGACGAAATCGTTGCACGGTTGACGGAGGTGCGCGGGATCGGCCGGTGGACGGTGGAGATGCTGTTGATTTTCCATTTAGGCCGGCCGGACGTTTTACCGGCGGACGATTTCGGCGTGCGCAACGGTTTTCGTCATGCTTATCGGAAACGCGATCTGCCCGCCGTCAAGGAGCTGCTCGCGTTCGGTGAACGCTGGCGCCCGCACCGCACGACCGCCGCCTGGTATCTCTGGTGCGCGGCCGATGCGGCCCGCAAAAAGAAGTGACGCGCTGCCGGATTCGGGTTATAAATCCAATTTGGGCTCAATTCCAAAAAGTTTTTAAAATGAAACATCTGTTGTCATTGGAAAAATTGCCGGGCGCGGATATTGAGAAAATCCTGCGTGACGCGGTCGTGTACAAACGCGAGCGGGCGCGGCGCGACAAATTGCCGCTGGCCGGACACGTCTGGGCGTTAATGTTTGCGAAGTCCTCCACCCGCACGCGGGTTTCTTTTGAGGTCGGCGTCCGCGAACTGGGCGGGCAGACGATGTTCCTGAACGCCAGTGAAATCCAATTGGGCCGGGGCGAACCCGTCAAGGACACTGCGCGGGTGCTGAGCCGGATGATCGACGGGGCGATTATCCGCACATTCGCGCAGAGCGATGTGGAGGAATTTGCGGAATTTTCCGGCATCCCGACGATCAACGCGCTGACCGACGACGAACATCCCTGCCAGATTCTGGCGGACATCATGACGTTCCGCGAGGCGCGCGGGCCGATTGCGGGCAAGGTGGTGACATTTGTGGGCGACGGCGCGTGCAATGTGCCGCGCTCGTGGATGTTCGCGGCGGGGAAGCTCGGCTTTGAATTGCGCATCGCTGCGCCGAAGAAATTTCAACCGGCGGCCGACCTGGTGAAACGCGCGGGTGGACAAATCGTTTGCACCGACGATTTGCCGGCGGCGGCCAAAGGTGCAGATATGCTGTACACGGACGTGTGGGTTTCCATGGGCAAGGAAGCCGAGTCCGCCGAGCGGCTGAAGATATTGAGCGGCTACCAGATCAACCAGAAGTTGCTTAAGTTAGCTAAAAAGGATGCCCTGGTGATGCACTGTCTGCCGGCGTATCGCGGCAAGGAGATTGACGCCGAAACGTTCGAGGCCCATGCCGACACCATTTTCACGCAGGCCGAAAACCGGTTACACGTTCAAAAGGCGGTCCTCAACTGGGTCGTTTCCTGAAATCGAAGCCGTCCCGCTCGGCGGGATTTACACACGGATGGTTCGCGGACAATTTCCGCGCTTTGACCAGCGCGGCTACTTCGCATACTGACGCAGGTATTTGACAGCCACTTTCAAATCCTTGGGCCAGGGTGTCGTGATGGTTACCACCTGGCCGGTGACGGGATGCGGCAAGGACAGGGTTTCCGCGTGCAGGGCGACGCGGGAAAGGAGCGCGCGTTCTTCATGCCCGGGCTTGAGCCGGAAGTCGGGTTTGAGTCGCGACAACCAGAGTGGTTTGGCGCCGTAAAGTTTGTCACCCACCACGGGGAGGCCGGCGTGACGCAAATGAACCCGGATCTGGTGCGTGCGGCCGATCAACGGTTCGCATTGCAGCAGCGTGTAACCGGAAAATTTCTCCAATACTTCAAAACGGGTTTTGGATTTCTTGCCGTTCTTCGGGTCCACCCGCATCGATCCGATCTTCGCCGGATGCGGGGCAAGTTTGGCGTCCACTTCAAATTTGTCATCCGCCGGCGTTCCCTGGACCAGGGCCGCATATTTGTTCCGCGGTTTTTCGGAACCAAACAGGTTCGCCAGGGCGACGAGGGCGGGTTTATTTTTGGCCAGCAGCATCACGCCGCTGGTTTCAAAATCCAGCCGGTGGGCGTTCATCAGGTAGGTCAGAGAGCGTTCCCGCGCCCAGGGCTTGCCGGCGGCGATGGCAGCGTGAAGCAATTTCATCAGGTTCGGCCGCGCCGGGTCGTAACGGTCGGGTGAAAGGAGCAAGCCGGCGGGTTTATCGAGAGCCAACAGGTGGTCGTCCTCGAATAAAACGGGGATTTCCCAGTACCCGCGCGTGGCCGGTGAGGAGAGCTTGATGATGCTCACGGTTCTCAATCGTATCGTACTTCTCTGCCACCAGCGCGACCGTGGAGCAAACTGCGACGGGCAGACATTACTGTCTGGCGCCTCCCGCGGGTTCCGGTTGGACGGGAACGTTGCGCAAATCGCGGTTGCCGGACCATTGCAGCCAATTGTTGAATGCCACTTGTTCGAGTTGATTCCGAAGCGAGGCTGTGAACTGCGGGAGGTTCTCATTCATCCTGGCCTTGTCGATCGGCAGTTGTGCCTGGACGTGGACAATAAACCCGCCCTCGGTGGTGGACACAAAATCGCTCGCATGACCGATCGAGGTGGAGAACGCGACCGATTTGAGCTGGTTCAGCTCGGCGCGATTACCCAGCTCCGGCAGCGACGCCGTGCTCAAAGAAAACGGAGGTAACGTGTCGGGGTGCAGTCCGGCGGCGGCGCACACGGACGGGAAACTTTTTCCAGCGGCCATCCCGGTTTGCAGTGTCCGGTCAAAATTAGTCCCGGCCTCTTGTGCCCGCAACAGGCCTTCCTGAAATTGATAATCCCGGGTGACCCGGTCGCGGATCCGGTCGAGCGGGGGGATTTCAGAGGGCAATTGCCCGGCCAGGGCAATGATATAAACGCCATCGCGGCCCACGATGGGCCCGGCCAACGGTTCATCCGGGGTCAAGCTGAAAGCGGCCTTGGTAAAACCATCCGGCACGACAAAATCTTCCGGTCCGAATTCCCGGCCGAACGGTGCCGTGACCTGTACCGTCAGTCCTTGTTGTTTGGCCACTGTCTCCAGATTTTCCGGCCGGACCGGGTCGGCGCTGAAAACCGCATTGGCAAATCCATCCGCCTGATGGCGCGCGTCCTGCAGGGCCTGTTCACGGATCAAGGCATCGCGAAGTTTCCCCTTCGCTTCCCCGGGCGTTTTCGCATCGGGAAAGACGTTCGTGCCGTACCGGGCGTAAATGGCATCCACCTGCTCGTTAAGATTGGTCAGTTTTTTCTCCGCACCGGCCATAAAATTGGTGGCCGGGAAGGCAACGTAATTGACCTGGACGCGGTCGGGCAGGCGGTAGCCGGCGAGGTAGTTGGTGTAGAATTGACTGACCAGGGCGGGCGTCACCGGCACGGAGGCCATATAATTCGAGGCGGAGAAGAAAACGATCTCGGCGGACAGTTCCTGATTCTGACGCTGGTAAATAATTGCTGCTTCCTCCGGCGTGATGAGCCGGCCGCTCAATCCCATGACCTGGCGTAATTGATCGATAATGACGTCGTTCCGGACAAAATCTTCGAAATGACCCGCGTCGAAACCCCTTTGTTGGAGGACTCCCTTGACAAAGACATTCAACGGCACGCTCTGGCTGTTGACACCCAATGCCTGCACCAGCACCGGCGCACTCAAGATGACTTTGGCCGCCGTGGCCACGGCGTCATCGCTGACATAAATTCCCTGATTTCGCCCCTCCTGGAGCAACATCAGGCGAAAGTAAACTTCGCGCCTCAAATCCTGCGGGGTGACATTGGGGTCCCGGTCCGGCCATTGGCGAGTGCTGAGCCAATGATAAATAAACACATCACGCTCCGCTTGCGCATACTCATCCGGCGTGACCTTGCGACCCGCGATGGAACCCAGGTCGCCGGCCCGCCCGCCACCGCTGTTGCGTGATGCCGGAGCGGCACCCCACCAGAGAAATGAAATAATCGTAAGGGTGGCGATGATTCCCCACAGCCATTTTGAATGCTTGCGAATTGTCCCGATCATAGGTCAAAAAAGGAGAAGCCAGCGTACCCGCCGGGTGCATTTGTGGTCAACTCCATTCCGCAGGCTTAATCGTGCTCTTAATCATCATCTTTAAAGCAAATACAGATTGAGACCAGGACTAAGCTGATTTGAGCCACCGGGCGACCTCGGTCGCGGCATAGGTGATAAGAATATCCGCGCCGGCCCGCCGCATGGCCAGCAGGCTTTCCAGGGTCACGGCGCGTTCGTCGATCCAGCCTTTGGCGGCCGCTGCCTTGATCATCGAATGTTCCGCGCTCACGGAATACGCGGCCGTGGGATAACCGAACTCCGTTTTCACGCGATAAATCAGATCCAGATACGCCAGCGCCGGTTTGACCATCACCATGTCCGCGCCTTCCTGGATGTCCAGCGCCACCTCGCGCAGCGCCTCATTCGCGTTCGCCGCGTCCATCTGGTAACTGCGCCGGTCGCCGAATTTGGGCGCGGATTCGGCCGCTTCGCGGAACGGCCCGTAAAACGCCGACGCAAATTTCGCCGCGTAGGACATGATGGGCGTGTCGATGAAACCGTTCTGGTCCAGCTCCGGCGCGGATGGCGCGCACGCGGCCGTCCATCATGTCGCTCGGCGCAACGATGTCCGCGCCCGCTTCCGCGTGGCTGGCGGCGGTGCGCGCCAGCAGTTTCAGGGACGGGTCATTCAGGATTTTTCCGCTCTGACACGATGCCGCAATGGCCGTGCTCCATGTATTCGCACAGGCAGACGTCGGTGATGACGAGCAGTGACGGCAATTCCTTTTTCAGCAGCCGGACGGTTTGTTGGACGATGCCGTTTTTGGCGTAGGCGCCGGAGGCTTTGGCATCCTTTTTGTCCGGGATGCCGAAGAGCAGAATGGCCGGCACGCCGAGCGCGTGGGCGCGCGCCGCTTCGCGGACAAGTTCATCCGGCGAAAGCTGAAAGACCCCGGGCATGGCCTCGATCGGGCGGCGCAGTTTTTTGCCAGCTACGCGCAAACAGCGGGAGAACCAGTTGCTCGACATTCAAATGCGTTTCAGCCACCAGCCGTCGCAGCGCGGGTGACTGCCGCAGCCGCCGCGGGCGGGACACGGGAAATCCGGGCAAAGTCATGGGAACAGTTTAGTTTTTGCCGATGAAGGGCAAAAGCTGAAAGTTCCAGGTATTGGCTAGGGATTCTGACGTACGTGAAGGTTTAACCTCGCGGTCAGGGCAATAACAAAGCCCGAACCCATGAGCACGATGCCTAAAAAACTCAGATTCGCAAAACTTAGCGCTATGCCGGATGCAACCAGTGCCAACGCCAGGATATAAAAGAACCGTACCCAATGCCGACCATATTTGGCGATAACGGATTTAACGGAACAAACCAGATAAGCGGCCAGCAACGGCAGGAAAGCCACCATGGAAAACAAACTAAGCGAGAACAGCATGCCGTAGGCTGTATCATTAACCGTCCGATCGGATTCACGAATCCCGCTCATAATGTTAAAGATTACTTTCTCGAGATTCAGCACGGTGAGCGTAAAAACGATGAACAGCAGCGGGAATAAAGTCGCCAACACCCAGCGGAAGCCGTCCAATCCAGTGCCACGTCGCAAATAAAAAGTCAGCAGCGCCACACGCCAACCGGCGACAATGGCGAGAAACCATAACCGGACGGTCTGCGCGGTTTGCAGCGCCAGTCCATGCCGCACGGGAATGGCGTAAAGAATCGCCGGCGGCGCGGTCAGTGTCACAAAAATCAGGATATTCAAGAACGACCAGTGCGGTGGCGTCAACGGCCAAAGCACGAGCCATAAGAAGAATGTCAGGACAAAAACATAGATAACGGAACCGATACCGAGGTGTTGCAGAAAGCTGGCGTTGGGGTCTTCCCACCATCGTCCTACGCCCACCAGCCAAGTGCAAATTAAGCCAA
This sequence comes from uncultured Verrucomicrobiae bacterium, assembly GCA_963708525.1. Lineage (GTDB taxonomy): Bacteria > Verrucomicrobiota > Verrucomicrobiia > Limisphaerales > UBA11358 > UBA11358. The sequence goes on from CAVPTH010000003.1 coordinate 258,723, forward strand.
AGATGAGATGACGATAATTCAGTGCCTGCAGTTCTTCCTCACCGGAGCGAAACGTCAGCAACCGGACGGTTGTGGACAGAATTTTCATTCGGGTGGTGATTCGACATTGCTCTAGGCTCAGAAATTTGTCCAGCAAAAGCAGGGCGGGAAATTTGGAGTGCGCGGACACGTCCGCGCTTTGAAAGCGGCGACATGTCGCCGCAGTCCAAAACGCTCTGCGAGTTCCGGTGACTTCCTGATGACGCTGACGTCTTGGGTACATCGCTGTTTGGTACTTTATGAACAGCAGATGGAATTGCGTTACGGACTATCATTAATTCCCTTCGTGACAATTTGACGAATTCGTGTCATGGATTTTTGCCGTGCGACGCGTGAAACAAATTTTCTGGGTATTGGCCGTGGCTTTCGTTTTCATCGCCGGCGCCTGGTTCGGGATCAAGTTGACACGCTTGTTGTCGCCCGGCACCGGAATTCAAGAGTTAAATACCCCGGTCGTCATCCAGCAGGTGCAGACGCTTTCGGACCTGGTCACCGTCAAATACGTGATGGAAAAGGTCGAGATTGTGAATTCACCGCCTGCGAGCATGCTGGGGCAATTGGTACAGGGTGAGAATCGGGTGCTGCTGCTGGCGCACGGGATTGTCAAGGCCGGCGTCGATTTGAAGCGCATCCGGCCGGAAGACGTGCGGATTTCCGGCAAAAAAATCACCCTCCGCCTGCCGCCGCCGCAAATCACCGATGCCTATCTCGATGAACATCAGACCCAGGTGATTGACTGGGAGAAGGGTTTTTTGCGCGATTTCGAAAAGGGCCTGGAGACGGCTGCGCGCCAGAATGCGGTGGACGATATCAGCCGGGCGGCGCGGAAGGCCGGCATATTGAAGGACGCGAATGACCGGGCGCGTCTGGAACTGGCCGTATTTCTGAACCAGGCGGGGTTTGAACAGGTGGAATTTGTTGACCAAAATCCGATTGGCACCCCCCGTGACAACCTGCCTAAATTTTAGTCAGCGTGCTTGATTTTAACCGGCTGGGGAAGTTCTCCCGCGGCCTGGTCTTCAATGGCAATCTGCAGTCTGCGTTTTGACATGGAGATACGCATGACGTGCGAGCGGAGTTGCATCAGACAAAGCGCCGGGGCTCGCGGCGCGCGCTGCTGGTTTGCAGCTTCGCCGGTAGCGCGAGTTTGTGGGAGGATTTTCGACAAACTGGTTTTCTTGGCCATGCGGCTCACCGTACCGCAAGTCATGTGCCAGAAAACCCTTCAGATCAGCCCGCTGGCCACCTTCGCCCGATGCAAAACTTGTTGCGCCAGTGCGCGGGCCTTATGCGCACCATCAGACAATATTTTATTGACCCGATCCAGGTTGGCCGCCAGTTCCGCACGCTGCTTTCGTGCCCCGGCGAAATAATTCCAATAGGATTCAAACAAGCCCTTCTTCAAATCGCCGTAACCGAGTCCGCCGGCGCGCAACCGGTCCTCAAACTCCTTCGCCACGCCCGCCGTCGCCACCAGTTTGAGCAATTGAATGGCAAGATTCTTGTCGGCATCCGGTTTGGGCTCGGCCGGCGTGCGGCTGTCCATCACGATGCCCATGATTTTTTTGCGGATCGCCTTTTCGTCGCCAAAAATCTCAATCGCGTTGCCGTAACTCTTGCTCATCTTCTGGCCGTCGGTGCCCGGCACCACGGCGACCTCATCGCGAATTTGTGGTTCGGGTATGACAAACGTCTGCCCGTACTGTTCATTGAATTTGATGGCGATGTCGCGGGTCATTTCGACGTGTTGCTTCTGATCGCGTCCCACCGGAACGAGGTTCGAGTCGTAAATCAAAATGTCCGCCGCCATCAGCACGGGATAGGCAAAAATTCCGTGATTGGGCGCGATGCCTTTGGCGATTTTGTCCTTGTAACTGTGTGCCCGTTCGAGCAGTCCCATCGGAGTCAAAGTCGTGAGCATCCAGGCCAATTCCGTCACTTCCGGCACGTCGGATTGGCGAAAGAAGACCGTCCGTTTCGGGTCGAGTCCGCACGCCAGAAAATCCAGGGCCACGTCCAGCGTGTTCTGGCGCCGTTCCGCGGCGTTGAACAGCGACGTCATGGAATGGTAATCCGCGATGAAATAAAACGCCTCACCCTTTTCCTGCAGCTCGATGGCGGGGCGCATCATCCCGAAATAATTGCCGAGATGCAGCGCGCCGCTGGGCTGGATGCCTGACAAAATGCGCATGAAGACAAATTAAGTTAAAGCGTTGAAGCGTTAAAGCGTTAAAGCGTGGGAGGCAATCTGCCGCTTCAACGCTTCACGCTTCAACCGTCTATTAATACGACGCGAGGAAGTTGGTGCCTTTGTATGCCTTCACATGTCCGTCGAAGTACAGGGCATTGCGGATGTTCGCGTGGTTGGGGGAATTGGCTTCGAGCGGCCAGCCGGTGTAGAGTTTCATATCCACATCGGAGACGGCAAAAATGTCGGAGATCGGTCCGTATTGGCGGAGGGAACCCAGCTTGACACAATTGGTACCAAACGTCTGGGGGCTGCCCATCCCGGGATAGCCAAACGGGTTGATCGTAAGGTTCACCAGGCCGTTGTTGTAGGGAAAGGCGACGATATAAGTAATGGCGGTCATGGCCCGGGTGGGCGCCGCCGGTGAAAAGGGACCATAGCCCGGGCAAAACAAAGTTCGAACATAATTGGACTCAGTGTCCGACATTTGACGGGGGTCTTTTGCGCCCAGATAGCGGGCAAGGTGGAAGGCGAGTTCCGTGTTAAACCGGCCCGTCGTGGCCGTGGAATTAAAATAGGAACACCGTTGCCCATATTCACAAGGGCCGGGCAGGTTATCATTGTTGTCGTCGGCATACATGATAATCGCCGCACCGTCCTGTTTCAGATGGGAGACGCATTGCAGGGCACGGGCCTTGAGTTTGGCGGCGGACAAGGCCGGCAACAGCAGCGCCGCCAGGATCGCGATGATGGCAATAACCACCAGAAGCTCGATCAACGTGAAAGCCGTTGAAGACAACCGATTTCGCCACGGCGGCCTTTTCATGGAAGCGATTCTGTCTGCCGTTTAACGCAATTACCTCAGGGGGAACGGTTTCAAAATACCCGCAAGATCGTCGTTGGCAATTGAAAATCAGACCTGGATTTCTCGGATTGGCCGGGGGGCGCTATGCCGTCTGTGCCCAAAAGTCAGGGCGGCGACGAAGCGCTGCCCTCCATTTTTTGTAGTGTTCCGTTTTTGACTTCCCACCGCTGCAGATCTTTTCCCAGTTCGCGCGGCCAATTTTCCTCAGTCGCCGTCATGAACACCTGGCCGCCGGTCTTGCGCGCCTGTTCGAGCAACGGCAGGAAACCGCTGCGGCGTTTCACGTCCAATTCGCCCATCACATCGTCAATCAATAAAATGGACGGTGACCCGTGCATACCGGCCAGAAATTCCGCCTGCGCCATTTTCAACGCGATGGCCAGCGTGCGCTTCTGGCCTTCACTGCCGAATTGAGCCGCAGATTTTCCGTTGAGCAATAATTGCAGATCGTCCCGATGCGGCCCGACGAGTGTGGAACGATAGCTCCGTTCCCGGCTGCGGGATTGCGCCAGTTCCACGGCAAAGTCCTTTTTACGCTAGGCTGATATTCGATGCGCAATTCCTCCGCGTCGTGGGAGATGCGGCGATACGCCAGCCGCGCCAGCGGCGAGAATTTCGGCGCCAGCTCGCGCCGGGCACGGACGACTTCATCGCCGAGCCTGACGAGTTCCTGCGAAAAGCTGTCGAGGGCGGCTTCGTCCGGGGTGCGTGGCTTCAGCAAGGCATTGCGGGCGCGGACGGCGCGCATGTAACGCTGGAGCAGGGGAAGGTAACCGGGCTGCGTCTGGGCCAGCAACAGGTCGAGGAACCGCCGCCGCGCGCGCGCCGCGCCTTTGACCAGTTGTAAATCTTCCGTGCAAAAAACTACTGTGCGCAACACACCCAGGTAATCGGTGAGTTTTTTTACCGGCTGCCCGTCCACCGCCAATTTGCGTTCGCTGGCCGACCAGAACATTTTGATTTCACGTGAGCTTTGGCTGGTGAGAATGCTGGTCTCCCTCGCCCCGCCTGAGCGGGGAGAGGGCTGGGGCGAGGGGTTTTTAGTTTGAGAACTATCAGCCTCCTCACCCCGGCCCTCTCCTCCCTTGGGGAAGGAGAGGGAGGAAACTGTAATGGGCGCGCCAACGATTTTCCCGCCCACGAAATACCCTTTCTGTCCGTGCCGAATCATTTGTGCGCCGCCGACGCCGCGGAACGAGCGCAGCGTGGCCATCAGATAAATCGCTTCGAGGATGTTGGTCTTGCCCTGCGCGTTGTCGCCCAAAAGCAAATGGAAGCCGGGCATGAAATCCGTGTCCAGCCGCGTGTAATTGCGGAAGTCGCGAAGTCGCAGATGGGCCAGATGCACGCCGGAGAAAATGGAGCGCGGACGGCTCTTCCGCGAGTTTTTTCAATGCTCTCAATCAGCAAACTTTGATTTGTCCGGCAAAAAATGTTTTCATCCGCCCATGGCGCCGTGCGTCATCTTTGAAGATGAACATCTGCTGGTGGTCCACAAGCCGGCGGGCTGGAACACGCACGCGCCCGGTCTGTATGCGGGCGAGGGCATCTATGACTGGCTGCGCCATCGCGAGCCGCGCTGGTCTTCACTGGCAATTTTGCACCGGCTGGACAAGGAAACGAGCGGCGTACTCGTGTTCGGCAAAACCCCCGCCGCGAACCGTTCGCTCACGGAACAATTCACGCAGCGTCGCGTCCGTAAAAAATATCTCCTGTTAACCGACCGGGTTGTGCCGGGAAGTGAATTCACCGTAAAAACCGCGCTCGTCCGGGTGGGCGAAAAGTATGTGAGCCGGCCACCGCACGCAGGTGCAGAAATCGCAGAAACAAAATTCAGGCGGTTCAATGAAATGTCTCAGGCAGGGCGGGTCGTCCCAGGCCCGCCGCGGCGCGGTGGGGACACCGAGCCCTGCCAATATGTGGAAGCCGAGCCATTGACGGGAAAGACACACCAGATTCGTGTTCATGCAGCGGAAAGGGGTTCCCGATTCTCGGCGACACGCTTTATGGGGGAACGCCGGCCACGCGCGTTTTTTTGCACGCGGCGGAAATTTCCTTCACCCATCCGGCCACCCGCAAGCCGGTGACGTTTGCTGTACCGGCTGGCTTTGCAGGAGACGAGGTGTCGGGTCTCAAACTGAAAAAGGAAAAGTCAGAGCCTCCTCACGTCGGCTCCTGCAGTCTGCGTTCGGCCATCATTGAGCCGGAAGCGACGAATGCCTTTCGCGTGATTCACGGTGCGAGCGATGGCTGGCCGGGATGGTACGTCGACCGGCTCGGTGATTTTCTGCTCTCGCAATCCGAACACCCGTTGCGCGCGGACCAGCGCGAAGAGCTGGTCCAGCTGGTCAAAACCCTTTCCCTGCGCGGGGTGTATCATAAAATCCTGTCGCGACAGATTCAGTGCGCCCCGACCGCCGATTTGTCGCCGCAACTGGTCCTGGGTGAAGCGGCGCCGAAGCGGTTCGAGATTGTGGAAAATGGCGTCCGCTTCGAGCTGAGTTTCACCGAGGGTTATTCCGTCGGGTTGTTTTTGGACCAGCGCGACAACCGCCGCCGTTTCTTGACCGGCCATATCGCGGCCGATTTCCCGCTCAGGTCAGAGGGACGAGTTTCACGAGTCCCCATTCCATCCGCCAGTGATAATTCAGGGACTCGTATAACTCGTCCCTCCGAAGCTGATTTTGAAATCCTCAATTGCTTCGCATACACCTGTGGCTTTTCCGCCTGTGCGGCGCGAGCGGGCACCCGAACGACGAGTCTTGATCTCTCCAAAAGATATCTCGAATGGGGCCGGCGCAATTTCGCGTTGAACGGGCTGGACCCGGCGGCGCACGATTTCATTTACGGCGACGCGTTCGACTGGCTGCGGCGGCTGGCGAAAAAGGGACGCGCGTTCGATGCCGTGGTGCTCGATCCGCCGACGTTTTCGCAATCGAAGGAAAGCGGTGTGTTCCGCGCGGAAAAGGATTATGCCACAACTCGTGGCGGCCGCGCTGCCGCTGGTAAAAGCGGGCGGGATTCTGTTCGCCGCTACCAATGCCGCCGGCTGGCCGCCGGAAGCATTCCTCGCCGATGTCGAAACCGCCATCCGCCAATCGCAACGGAAGATTTTGCAGCGGCAGTATTTCCCGCAGCCGCCGGATTTCCCCGTCAGCCGTGGCGAACCGGCGTATTTAAAAACATTCTGGTTGCGAGTCAGTTAAAACGTGAAGCCGCCGTCCCATTCATCCGTTGCTGAAAAGTTCCCGCGACTGCGGCTCCGCATCACGGCGGCGGCGGAAAATTACATCCGTTCCGGTCATCCGTGGGTTTTTGCCGACAGCGTGCGCGAGCAAAATCGCGACGGCGTATGCGGTGAACTCGCCGTCATCTACGACCGCAAAGACAAATTTCTTGCCGCCGGTTTTTTTGATCCCGATTCACCCATCCGCGTGCGCATTTTGCATGTCGGCAAACCGCAGGCGCTGGACGCCGCCTGGTGGACGGCCCGGCTCGATGCCGCCGTGCACCGCCGCGACGGACTTTTTGACGCTCACACCACCGGGTATCGGCTCATCAACGGCGAGAGTGACGGCTGGCCCGGCCTGGTGCTCGACCGTTACGACCAGACGTTCGTTCTGAAGCTTTACACCGCGGCGTGGCTGCCGAGGCTTGATGAAATGGTCGCGCTCATCCGCGAACAGTTGCAGCCGGTACGGATCGTCCTGCGCTTGAGCCGGAACATTCAACGCGCCGCGGAACATTCCGGCCGGGGCAGGCGCGACGGAGAAATTCTGTGCGGGCCGGCAGTGACGGAGGCGGTTGATTTTTTGGAAAATGGGATTCGCTTTGAGGCCGACGTGTTGCGCGGGCAAAAGACGGGATTTTTTCTCGACCAACGGGAGAACCGCCGCGAGGTCGGTGAACTTGCGCGCGGGCGCGAGGTGTTGAACGCGTTCAGTTTTTCCGGCGGTTTCTCGCTTTACGCGGCCCGCGGCGGCGCGAAGTCCGTGACGGATCTTGATCTCAGTCCCCACGCGCTGGCGGCGGCACAACGGAATATCCAGCTGAATTCCGCTGATCCCGCCGTTGCCAGCTGCCGCCACGAGTGTGTGCAGGCGGATGCTTTTGACTGGCTGGTGGGCGGTGACCCGCGGAAGTACGGGTTGATGGTGCTGGATCCGCCGTCACTGGCCAAACGCGAGGCTGAACGCGCCGGGGCGATCCGCGCTTATGGCCGGCTTGCGGAAAGCGGCATCCGGCGACTCACGCGTGACGGGCTGCTGTTGGCCTGTTCCTGCTCCGCGCACGTGAGCGCGGAGGAATTTTTTGGCGCCGTACGGCAGGCGGCGGTGACTTCCGGGCGGCGCTTTGATGAGCTGAAAACCACGCGCCATGCACCGGATCATCCGGCAACCTTCAAGGAAGCAAACTATTTGAAAGGAATTTTCCTGAAGTTCAGTTGAGAAAAAAGCCACAGCACCTGCCATCGCAAATGGGCCAGATGCACGCAGGGAAAGTAATTGGAAACGAAATGGCAGCGAAGTTTTTTGTTATCGCAAACAGGATTAGATAATTATTGCGATTAGCGGCGCATTATTCTCGTGTGATTATCTGTCAACTGCGCTAAATTACATCCGATACCTGATTCAGTCGGCAAAGTTTGACATGCAACGAATTAAAACTTGGCTCTACCTACCGCAAATGGCCGTCATGGGGTTAATGCTCCAGGGCGGAATGGCCGCTGCGCAAAACGTCGCGACGAATCCCGGTTTCGAAACCGGCGACACGACCGGTTGGTTTGCTTTTGGCCCGTGCACCCTATCGGCGGAAACCGCTCACGTTCATTCGGGCAATTATGCCGGGTTGGTGACCAACCGCACCGATACGTGGAATGGCATTGCCCAGTCGTTACAAGGAATTCTTCAGGCAAACCAGACCTGCAATATTTCGGCGTGGGTGATGCTGGCGGGCGGCCCCGTTCAGAGCATGCAATTGACGATTCAAAAAGTGGACAGCAGCGGGACATCCTATGTGCTGGTCGCTTCGGGTTCCGTGTCCACGAACGGTTGGACGCTGCTTTCGGGACAATATACCTACAATCCTTCCGGCACGGTTTCGGCGCTGAATTTGTATGCGGAAATGCCCTCCAGCTCGAATGCCGCCTTTTTTATCGACGACTGGGTGGTGCAGCCGGTGAATATTTCCACCAATGGACAATGCGCCCTGGACTGGACCAATGTTTTCCAACGCATTGACGGTTTTGGCGCGTCTTCGGCCTGGTTCGGCAGTTGGACGACCAATCAGGCTGACATGTTCTTCTCGACGAACAGCGGCAGCGGAACCTCATTCGACAGGGCGACGAATTTCATTTTCAACGGTATTGATCTTTCATTGTTACGCAATCGCATTGCGCCCGACGGAACGACAGTGGAAACGAACATTATGCAAATGGCGCAATCGCGTGGCGCTAAAGTCTGGAGCACTACCTGGAGTCCGCCCGCGGCTTACAAGGATTCCGGGACAGTCAACGGCGGCAATTTCCTTTCCGCGTATAATCAGCCTTACGCGAACCAGCTCGCTAATTATGTTCTGAACATGAAAACCAATTACGGCGTGAACATTTACGCCATCTCCGTTCAGAACGAGCCAAATTACAACACGACCAACTATGAAGCCTGCCTCTGGACCGGCCAGCAGTTCCACGATTTCCTGCCCTACCTCTACAATGCGCTTTCCAATAACGGCGTCGGCTCGACGAAAATCATGATTGCCGAATCTGCCGGTTGGAGCTTCGATCTCGCGACGGCTTCGATGAATGACTTGACGACCTCGAACATGGTCGGTGTCCTCGCGGCGCATGATTACGATTACAACGTTTCACCGGTGAGCTCCTATGGCAAGCCGCTGTGGGAGACCGAGGTGTCAACTTTCGATTCTTTTGACGGCAGCATGGGCAACGGACTTTATTGGGCGAACAAAATTCATTCATTCATGACGGTCGCTCAGGCGAATGCCTGGAATTTCTGGTGGCTGGTTTCGTACAACCCGGACAACGAAGGGTTGACCGATACCAACGGTGTTCCCGCCAAACGCATGTATGTGCTCGGCCAATACAGCCGGTTCGTCCGGCCCGGTTACTATCGTGTCGGCGTCGTGAACAATGCCAGCACCTCCATCAGCGCTTACAAAGATCCGAATTCCGGAGGCTTCGCCATCGTGGCCATCAACAACAGTGGGTCGGATATTGTTCAGACCTTCAACTTCAACGGCTTCACCGCCACTAATGTCACGCCATGGATTACTTCCGGTTCGCTTTCCCTTTCGAACCAGCCTCCAGTCAACGTGACGAACGCAACGTTTGTTTACGACCTTCCGGCCAGAGCGTCGTAACGTTTGTCGGCAAAGCCAATGTGACGGTTCCGACCCTGGCCATTGATCGCGCCGGTTCGCAAATCGACCTCACCTTCAATGGCTCAGCCGGATGGAACTACACACTCCTGACTTCTACCAACCTGTCAAATTGGCAGCCGCTGCTGGTCACGAACCCGCTGGTAATGCCCGTGACGTGGATTGACACAAACGCGCCTTCCCAAACGAAATTCTATCGCCTTCAACTCGGGCAATAATTTCTCTACGACGCGCAGCGTGGAAGTGACGCATGGGCCGGAAGCACGCGGAGAGAATCGGAGCGCGGACGGCCCGTCCGCGAGTTTTTTCACAATTGAATCGCCGGGACTGCCGCGTTTCCACGACGACAAACATTTTGATTATTCCGCCGGCGGCCCGTTCAATGGCACGGCGCGGTAGAACCGCGATGGATTGCTCGCTGCGTCCGGGTCAACGAAGTCAATCGAACCGTTAACCACTTGATTGGTGCAGACGGGTGTCCAGTTGACCAAATCCGTCGAGCATTCGACGGAGAACCAGGCAGCATCCGGTCCGGATGTGGCAAGATGGAAACAACTGCCGGGCAACATGCCGGTGGTCGGACACGGGCCCTGGTCAAGAATGATGGCGGCGGCGCGACGCGGGAAACCGAGCACATACCCCGGCAATGGGTTCATTTGCATGTCCGGCAGCAGCGTGAGAATGACGGTCTTGTTAACATCCGGCGGGCCATCGTCAATCGGTACAATGGTAATCAGGGCGCGGCGCGCGCCGGCCGGGATGGTTACAAAGCCAGGCAGGGTGACATAATCCACACCATTGCTGGCGGTGCCTCCGATGTCATAGGGGACGGTCAAATTCCAATTGGTATCACCGAACCGACGTACGGTGAACGTGGCGGTCTTTGGCCCGCAATTGGTGAAATACCGGCAAACAGCCGTCGGCCAGGCCGCCCAGGTCGGCGGCGAATTGGTTTCACCCGGCCAGACCCAGCAATTGGTGCCTTCGATGGCGATCGGGTCGGTCGCCACAATGCTCACGATCGGCGGCCGATTGGTTGCTGGCGGCGGCGATGCCAGAACAGAAATCTTTACCGGAGCTGACGTTGAGGTTGCTCCACCGTTGTCCGTGGCTACCGCTGTTAGCGCCCAAACGCCGACCGGCGCATTGCTCCAGACCAGGGAATAAATACAAATCGGAGTCGGAGTCGGGCAGCCAACGCATTGAGCGGCCGGAGTCACGCAGGTGTCCAGAGTTCCCGGCCCCAGGTCTTTGGCGCCGGCAAAAAATTCAACCGAGGTCACCACCCCATCCGGATCGCTGGCAACGGCGGAAACCGGAATGTCCACCGGCGCAAAAAATATCGCGCCATTGGCCGGGCCGATGATTCTCACCACGGGCGGGATCATTGGTCGGCGAGCTTTGCAGCACCGTGATGTTGACCGGCGCAGAGGTGGTGGCGGCGCCGCCGTTGTCGGTGGCGACGGCCGTGAGGGGGTAATCGCCGGGGGCTGGATTCTGCCAGTTGAAGAACCAGACCGGGCCGGTGACACCGTCAACACCCGGTGGATCGAGCACGGCCATGAATCCCTTCCCCAGATCGTTCGTACCAGCGAAAAATTCGACATTGGTGACGGAGCCGTCGGGGTCAGCGGCTTTCGCCAGCATCTGGACGTTGGTTGGCGTATAGAACACACTGCCATTTTTGGGTTCGAACAGATTGACTGATGGCGGAAGGTTGGTTGTGCCGCTGCCCTTGATATATACCGTTGCCCCGCTGGGCGACCCGATCTGGTAATTGATCGGCATCATCAACGGTGAATTCGTCAACTGCAGAACGACGGTTTTGGCGACGCTACTGGAAGGTGAATTGGTTAGCGGCTTGATGACGATGGTATTGGAAGTCACACCAGCGGCGATGGCGACCAGATGCGGGGGGATGAGCGCGTAATCCACACCGTTCGACGCCGTCCCGCCGAGGTCATACCAGACGTTCAACGTGGCGTTGGTGTTGCCCGCGCGAAAGACTGTAAAAACCCCGGGGTTGGTTGCCGTCGCGATCGGTTGAGTTGCTTGAACGGTGACAACGGGAACCAGGTTGGAATCCGTGGTTTGAGCGGCGACATTGGTTCCGCCAGTCAAGATGGCGAACGGCCAAATGAGGAACAGTCCGGCGAACCGGCAGCAGCGCGGCGTTTTCATACAAAATCCTTTCCACTTCAAAAGCAAATTCACATCAAACAACTCCTTTAACGGCTTATAAACGCAATCATAGTATCTTGTGTGAAACTGTCAAGCGGAAGTTGGCGCGCCGCGGGCACATTCGGGCCCGCGCCGCGGTCCGGGACCCAACGGGTGAGGCCAGTTCACGCCGGGATTTGTTTTTTGACGTGACAAAGCGGCGGGTCTTGGGCATTGACAACTCAATGGATTCTGGATCGAAAGCAGCCCGCTCGATCTCCGTGGTGGTGCCGGTTTACAACAGCGAGTTGATTTTGCCGGCGTTGATCAAGCGACTGGAGCCGGTGCTGGCTTCCCGGGCTGGCCAATATGAACTTGTGCTCGTCAACGACGGCAGCCGGGATCAAAGCTGGAAAGTCATCCAGGAACAGTCGCGTTCGCACCCCTGGGTTCGTGGAATCAATCTGATGCGGAATTACGGGCAGCACAACGCGCTGCTCTGCGGCATCCGGGCGGCCCGGTTCGACACCCTCGTGACGATGGACGACGACCTGCAGCATCCGCCGGAGGAAATCCCAAATTACTGGCCAAACTCGATGAGGGATTTGAGGTGGTTTATGGTTTTCCCGAACATGAACAGCACGGTTTTTTGAGGGACATCGCCTCGGGGTTGACCAAACTGGCCCTCCAGAAATCCATGGGGGCGGAAACGGCCCGCCATGTGTCGGCGTTTCGCGCTTTTCGAACGCAGGCGCGCGACGCTTTTGCCAGCTATCACAGCCCGTTTGTTTCCATCGACGTCGTGCTGACCTGGGCCACGACCCGTTTTGTGGCCATTCAAGTCCGGCATGATCCCCGGCAGGCCGGCGTTTCCAATTATACGTTTGGCATGTTGTTCCGGCACGCGATGAACATGATGACCGGATTTTCCATTCTGCCCCTGCAATTGGCCAATCTCATGGGCTTTTTATGCACCGCTTTTGGCGGAGTGATTCTGGCGTTCGTCGTCGGACGATATCTGCTGTACGGCACCAGCGTGCCGGGATTCCCCTTTCTGGCGTCCATCATCGCCATTTTTTCCGGCGCCCAGCTTCTGGCTCTGGGCATCATCGGGGAGTATCTGGCCCGGATGCATTTCCGGATGATGGAGCGTCCGACTTACACCGTCCGTGAGGAAATTGCCCCTCGTGACGAGGTGACGACATGCAGCGGGTCCGGTACTGCGCCAATTGTGAGTTGCTGCCTTGGGACACGCGACGATTTTTCCACTGTCGCGTCGCCCGGGTTTGTGGTGACACGCTGAGGCCAAGGAGCAGTCGGTGTCCATCGACGAATGGAGCCGGCGTCATCGGATTCGAGGCATTGTATTTTCTGTCGCGATCGGATGATCCGGCGAAGCCCTCCGGACTGCCGGGCAACATGGTTTTGAGCTAGGTTGATATTCGCGTCACTTTCGAACGCGTACTCGTCGCGCGGCATCAACCAGGCTCAGGCAGGCCTGCCCGCGGGCATCGACCTCCGTCCTGCCAGGCCGGGTGACCTGGCCGGGCTGCAGGCGCGATGGCCCGGACGGCGCACGGGGACGCGTTGAGTTCAATGACTGCACACATCACCTCGCTCAACGAACGTCAGACCTCTACGCAAGCTGGTCATCACCCGTGTAGTTATCAATGTGCAGGGTCGCGCTCAACCAGCTCCTGGCGTGCCGCATGATCGGGGGCCAAGCCAGCCTTTGGGTTATGCTCTCTTGTCATCTGGACACCGTGAAAGGTTGGAAGGGCTGATTGGTCTGGTCGGCGTCGAGCGCGGAGTTGCGGGGAAAGGGCATCGGCGGAATCTGGTTCTGGCCGCAATGAACGCTTGGTTCGCGGACACAAGCGGCAGCGTGAAGTGATCGAGGTGAGTTATTCCCAGGGCAACAACCGTGCCGCCCAGCGTCTTTACCAGCAGTGTCCCAGGCTTTTTAGGGGCAGTGACCTGCAACTTTGGTATCATAAGTGGTATCCGATATGTGGAGTTAACAGACCAGCTGGCCGGAACAATTAACCAGATCAAATGGACCCAAGAGATAAATATCAATCCCATTCAACCAATCCTCGCTCCTGGGCCGGGAGCTGGAGCACATCTCCCGGACGATGACCATCGGCCAGATCGCCGGAGACCAGACTTACTTCAAAGAGGTGCCATGCCTTTCTGGAGCAGACGCTGGGCGTGCCCAAAGCGATGGTCACCAGTTCCTGCACTCACGCCCTCGAGATGTGCGCCCTGCTGCTCGACCTCCAGCCCGGCGACGAAGTGATTGTTCCTTCCTTTACTTTCGTGTCCACGGCGAATGCCTTTGCCTTGCGCGGCGCCCGGATTGTCTTTGCCGACATCCGACCGGATACGTTGAATCTGGACGAGCGCCAGTTGGAGAGCTTGATCACTCCCCGGACCAAGGTGATTGTCCCGGTGCATTATGCCGGAGTGGGTTGCGAGATGGACGCCATTGGCGAAATCGCCGCCCGGCATGGGTTGTCCGTGGTGGAGGACAATGCGCATGGATTGTTCGGCAAATTCCGGGGCCGCTGGCTGGGCACCTTCGGCTGTCTGGCGGCCCAGAGCTTTCACGAAACCAAGAACATCACCTGCGGCGAGGGCGGCGCGCTACTGATCAATGACGCACGCTTGATTGAGCGGGCCGAGATCATTCGCGAAAAAGGGACGAACCGCAGCCGTTTTTTCCGGGGGCAGGTGGACAAATATTCCTGGGTGGACATCGGTTCGAGTTATGTGATGAGTGACGTCCTGGCGGCCTTTCTTTATGCCCAATTGGAAGTATGGCAGGACATCCAGGCCAAACGGCAGCGCATCTGGAAGTATTACGACCAGCACCTGCGCGACTGGGCGCAGGAACGCGGCATTGGCTGTCCGGTGGTGCCGGCCCACTGCGAGCAATCCTGCCACATGTATTACCTGATCATGCCGTCACTGGAAAAGCGCCAGGCCTTCATTTCATTTCTGAAGTCACGCGGCATTCTGAGTGTATTTCATTATGTGCCGCTCCATCTTTCTCCGATGGGCCAACGCATGGGGGGACGGCCGGGACTGTGTCCGGTAAGTGAAGAGAAAAGCGAACGGCTGGTCCGGCTGCCTTTTTACAATCGTCTCAGTGAGGGCGAACAGGACAAAGTGATTCAGGCCATCCAGGAATTCTGTACCTGATTTGAATACCAACGGGATGCAACGAAGGCGGTCATGGACAGTTTTTAGCGGAGCCTGGTTCTCCAGATGTTCGCGCTTGCCAACCGGCAAGCGCGTCGACTTTCAGGCGTTCCTGGGGGCAGCCTTCATCAACCTTGTTTTATTCGGTCTTTTCCTGGCCTGCGCCACGCCTGTTTATGAAACCAATGACGACTTGACGATGCAGCTGATTGCATCAGGTTTTTATACCGGCCATCCTGACGCTCACCTGGTTTTCACGAATATTTTGATTGGCTGGGTTCTTCGGTTTCTTTACGGGACCTGGGCCGGATGCAACTGGTATCTGATCTTCATGCTGGCGGTGCATTACGTTGCGCTTACCGCCATCGCTTTCATCGTGATGGCTCGCCGGCCCGGCTGGCTGTCGATATGGCTCTACGTGGGATTTTTCCTTATGGTCGAAACCCACATTTTGTTGAATCTCCAATTCACCACCACCGCCTTTCTGGCTGGGACCGCCGGTGTGCTGTTGTTAGTGGATGGGCTTCAGCCGGGACAGCCTGCGCTTTGGCCGAAGATCATTGCCGGAGCAGCTTTTGTGGGCCTCATGGGGTTGATCCGGGAGCCCGTCGCGCTGTTTTTGGCGGCGGTGGCCTGCCCATTTTTAGCGGAACGGTTTGGTTTGGCCGGATGGCGCCGGCTGTTGGGAGCGGGTTTGGCCTGTGCGGGGCTCTTCCTCATCCTGCACGGGATCAATTACCGGGCTTACCAAAGTAACCCGGCATGGGCCGAATATTCGAAATATAACCGCCTGCGCGGTGAAATTCACGACACACCGCTGGAAAAGTTTATTCCGCAGGCGGTGCCTGCGGTGGGCTGGAGTCAAAACGACGGATGGATGTTTTCCAAACAATACTTTTCCGATCCCAATGTGTTTGCCGGCGTACCTAAACTGCAGCTTTTTCTGCCAGGTTGCAGGCATCAGCACAAGCCGAGTCGGCGTCGGCCTGGAAAACGTCGGCAAGATTTCTTCTCCTGTCGCCCATTTTTTCTGGCGATGTGGGTGCATTGATGATACTGGCGATGTTGAATGGGCTGGGGTGTGTCCTGTTTGCAGGAGCTTTTAAGCGCCGTCTCCTCGCGACCTTGTTCATTTCTTATGGTCTTTCCCTGGTGCTCTGTTTTTATCTTCTGACGACCGCCCACCTGCCCGAACGCGTCGCTTACAACATTCCGTTGTTTATCAACGCCATCTGCCTTTATTGGGTTACCGGCTTTTATTGTCCGCCCGGTGCGGCACCCTGGCCGGGCGGGTCTGATGTTTCCTCGACGTCACCCTGGCGGGCCAAAGTTTCGCGATGGGTGGCGCTCGTGCTCTTTGCGGTTGGGGTCGGCCTGTATCTGTCCTATGTGACTGAACTTGCTCATGGGCTGTGGCTGGCAAACACGGATCATCGAAACTTGGACCGTATCAGCCACAAGATTTTCGAACCGGTTCGGACGCTCATGCCGGCTCAAAAGACGCCGATCCTGGTGGCCCTGCCCGTTGATTCTGTATTGGAAAAATGCGTCTTCTTTTATCCTCCAACGAAAAAAATTCCCTTTTTTCTCGTGCCCTGCGGCTGGATTACCTACTCCCAATTTACAGCCAAATTCTGGAACAACATCATCTCCACCCTTATTCTCTTTCACTGGTAGATCGGCCGGACATTTTTTTTCTGGTGAAAAGGAAATGGGAATGGCTCGAACCGCTCAGGATATTTTATCGTGAGCACTACGGGTTGGATGTCCGGTTTGATATGGTCCTGAACACGGATGAAATGCGGCCATTCGAAGGCTGCCAGCTTTATCTCTACCGGGCCCACATCGTTCGCCGACCAAACACCCGTTGGAACGACGCCTTGAAGTGAAGACTTGCCGGACAACTCAACATCGACTTCCCATGTGCCGGACTTCAACTGTTTACGATACGATGGAACGTTACGCGCTCCCTCGACGGTTTGAAGGTTCCGAATCCTGTGGCATGGCCGGGTGAGACGAAGTTGAGCCAGCTGCAAAGATGGGGTGAAGGCCACCCGGCCTCTCCCGCCAGATGGATCATGCGCGTTTGAGCTATCAGCGGCACAATCGTTGTTTCGTCCGGCCACTTCTATCACAAACCCCGGTTCCCGTTACACCGACAGGAGAATCTGGTTTTGCCTCCGGTTGTGGAACCACCAGCCTGCCAGAATCACCACACCAAAACCCGCAAGCCAAAGTCCGAGAATCAAGCTCGCGGGCTTGTAAACAAATTCCAACGTCCCGTCCCCCGCCGGAAGCACGACGCCGCGAATCGTGTAGTGGGTTCGGAATACCGGCACGGGTTTGCCGTTCCAAACTGCCCGCCAGCCTTGTCCCAGTTATCGGCCAGCACCACCAAACCCGCTGTTTCGTCTCGCAGATACCATGATCTGGGTCGGAGTCTCGTTTGTGATTCGCGCTAGGCCGCGACACGAATCCGGCAAGTCCACCGGTGATTCGACATAGGCGATTTCGGCGGGATCGAATTGCGGCGATGCCAGTCTTCCCAGTTCTTCACGGTCGTTGGAAACGATCTCGACTGATCTGGGAACGAAGGCGCGTGGCAGGGCGTTTGAATTCACCAGAATCCAATACCCGTCACCCTGGAACGGTGGATGAAAATCAGGAGGAGGAACGCCTTGGATGACCAGATAGCGCACATCCAGCAGGTTCAGGACGGGCGCAAGCTGGATTAGACCCGGCGGCTGAATGGTCACTTTTGGCGTCAGACGTTGAACTGCCGCAAAGTGATATTCTTCGCCCGGTCCAGCTGCCGTTTTCAAAAGATGCACCATGCGCGCCGGGTCCACTGCATCATATCCCCGGATGTCCGTTAAATCGGCCATTACCGCAAGCGGCGCCGGCAAGCAATTGGCGCCGATAACCCGTCCCGGGACGGACTCGGCTATTTGATCCAGAACGGGAATGCGGGGGTAATACAAAGCTGGATTGCATTGTGCGCTCCGGTTGAAGTCGAACCACAACAAGTCTCCGACCAGTAAAGCTGCGAGCACTGGAAACCAGCGAAAACCTTTGGCCCTTGGAGACAGCACCAGCAGCCAACCGGCAAAACCGAGCAGGCAAAAAACCGCCATCAATGCGAAATGCAGCTTGAACCAGCGCTGAATCGGATGCACGTCCGGCGCAGCCGAGGCAAGTCCAGGTATTTGTGCCCAGTAGGCGTTGAAAGCCGCCTGGCTGGAAATCGGGCGGGGCGGGCCTGGCTGCAGAAGATACACCACACACCGAGAGCCACCAGCACCGCCACCAACATCCGGAACCACCACCGCCACTGCACCGGGCCAGTCAGGAGGGTTTCCAGTCCAATGGCGACCATGGAAAGAATAGCGAACGAGGTCAGGAACACCAAGCGGTTGTGAGACAGCATGTTTAATCCGGGCAACCGCATCAAATTAACAAAACCGGGGACGTCCAGACACCAGCTCAAGCCAAAGAAAGCGAGGAAAATCCAAAATAAATTCACGGCGAGGTGACGCCGCTGCAGCAAGCCAGCGGAGCCACCAACAGCGTGGCCAACACCCCGGCATATGCGGCGGAGGCGCTTTCCAAGAGATTGTCTTCCAACGGAGGCGCAAAAAAGAAGCTGCCGCTGGCCGTGGTGCCGTAGAGGTCCGGCAAAACCACCTGGGGTAATGCGGCCAATCCCACGGGAGGGCGCTCTTCCGTCCGGCGCTGCGCTGTGTCATCCGAGATCCTGTTTCGCGTATTCCAACACCGGCAGCAGGTTGGGGCCGCGAGCAGAAACCCCAGTCCCCAACCAAGAATCAACATCCTGATAGCGGATCGTGATTGGCGGCCAAACCATTTGCCCGGGTGGGTGTTCCCCAAACTCCAAATGGCATAAAGCCCGGAACCCAGAAGGACCTGGCCGGAAATGTCAATTTGCCCGCTGGTCAGGACCAAAAACGTTACAATACTTAAACCGATTGGCGCCATGGAACTTTCGCCGCGAACCGTCTTGTCCACTGACAGGAAAAGCCACGGAAGCCAATAAACCGGCAAAGCCGTCAAATAGCCTTGCCACAGAGCAAAAAAGGCCATCAAAGGGTAACACCAGGCACAGACGGTTGCCGGCCAAAAACCAACGTTCAGGGATTTACGACAGAAGAAGAACATTCCGATGCCCCCCACCAGCGCTTCGAAAAGCTGCGCCCATGCCAGTATCACCGGCGACCAGGTGCAACATTCCAAAAGCAAAAACAGCGAATATTTCGGCCAGATGAACGGAACCCCTCCGTACTCATAGGGCGCCCACGTTGGGAAGCGGCCTTGATGAATTTCCGAAAGGGCAAATTGCCGCGCCGGTTCAAGCTGAAAAACCAAATCAGTCAATACCGTGTCGTGCGGCACGATCTTTGCCGTTTCCGGAGGCGGTGGTATGTAAATCCCCGGCAGGGTAAGCAGATCCAGCGGCAACAGGATTTTCTGTCCGATCAAGGAAGGGCCATAAAGCACCGCCTGCCCCAGGACAATGCCGGCAATGACGATGAGGGATCTAATGAGTTTTCCGTCTATAAATTTTCGCTTTTCATTGTTCATTGTTAAAAGGTCACCGCTGGCAACGGCGTCTGCTTCAAAAGAACGGGTTGTGCTCCTGTTCTCCCGCCACCATCGTCAGCGGACCGTGGCCGGGACAAATCAACGTTCCCGGCGGCAGTGACAGGATTTCTTCGCTTACTTTTCGTCCGGCCAAGTCCCACGCGCCATTGCCATCGCGCATCGAGTCGGCGAAAGTCGTGTCGCCCACAATCGCCACGTGCGGCACGTCCTCCTGCCGGTTGCCGACGAGGTACGTCACACCATCTTCCGCGTGCCCAGGCGTTTCGCGGTGCCTGAAGCGCAGACCGCCAAGGTGGACAATTTCGTTCGGTTTATTGCACTGGTCCACCGGCGCGGATTCGGAGCCGGAATGCGCCCGCGCCTTGGGAAACACCTCACGGATTTTTGGCAACGACTCGAAGGACAGGTTGTCCCACAGGTCTTGCAGCGAAGGCATCTGCGCCACGTTCAGGGTATTGGTTTCGTCTCGCCAAAGCGGTCCCGCGTTCATCGCCGTCAGAACCAACAGCATCGCCGAGAACGCGGTACCGACCAGTGCGACAGCGGTTTCCATCCCGGGTTTAGGCAGTTCCTTCACGGACATGGCCTTAAGATTGACCGACTGAACTGTCACGCGTCAATTACCGACTGAAACCTCAAGAGATCAGATCGCCAGGAGCAGTTTCTTGATTTCCTTCAAGCGCGCTTTCGCTTCCTTTTTGGCAAGGCGCGGGAATTTTCCGCCGAGTGTGATGAAATCGCCGTGGCGCGTGAGCATCAGCCTGTCCTCCTTTACCTCAATCATGGTCACGGATTTCTCACCGGCCAGAATTTTCAATTCGGTTACCAGCAAAAGCAGTTCTACCGGCACCGGCAATGGGCCGAAACGATCGCGCACTTCTCTTTGGAACGCTTCGAGCGCCGGCTTATCCGTGGCCTGCGCCAGTTTTCGATAGATTTCAATCCGGTGCTGCGGTTCGGTAATGTAGTGATGGGGCAAGTTGGCAGACTCGTCAGTAGTCAGCAGTCTGTGGTCTGTAGCTGATTGTCCGCTGCTGGTTGCTACTGACTGATTCAGGAAATCCAATTTCACGCCTACCTCCACCCGCGGTCTTACCTGCTCGCCTTTCAGGGTGCTGACACTCTGTTTGAGCAATTGGCAATACAGTTCGAAGCCGACAGCGGTGATATGGCCGCTTTGTTCGGAGCCCAGCAGATTACCCGCACCACGGATTTCCAGGTCGCGCATGGCAATTTTGAAACCGCTCCCGAGCGTGGAATATTGGCGGATGGCGCTGATGCGTTTGCGCACATCGGTAAGCAGGCTCACATGGCGCGGCAGCAACAGATACGCATAAGCCTGATGCTTGTAACGCCCGACGCGCCCGCGCAGCTGGTAAAGATCGCTCAGACCGAACCGGTCGGCGCGATCGATGATGATGGTGTTGGCATTCGGGATATCGAGGCCGCTCTCGATGATGGTCGTCGAAAGTAACACATCCGCTTCGCCGTTGACGAACTTTGTCATGACTTCTTCCAGCTCGTCAGCGTCCATCTGGCCGTGGCCGACCACCATGCGTGCCCGGGGCAACAGTCGTTTCAAACGGTCGGCCATGGTTTGGATGGTCATCACCCGGTTGTGCAAAAAGAAAACCTGGCCACCGCGGTTCAATTCACGCTGAATCGCGTCGCGGATGACGCGCTCGTCAAACTGAGTGACGATGGTTTCGACCGGCAGGCGGTCATGGGGCGGCGTCTGGATGGTACTCATGTCACGGGCCCCGGTCAGCGCGAGGTAAAGTGTGCGCGGGATCGGTGTGGCGCTGAGCGTGAGCACGTCCACCAGCGTGCGCAAGCGCTTGAACTTTTCCTTGTGTAAGACGCCAAAACGCTGTTCCTCGTCAATCACCACCAGGCCGAGGTCTTTGAAAGCGATGTCGTGTTGAATCAGCCGGTGAGTACCGATAACGATGTCCACCCCACCGGCGGCCAGGTCCTTGACCACACGTCGTTGGGCGCGCCGGGTGCGGAAACGGGAGAGCAGTTCAATACGCACCGGGTAATCGGCCATGCGCTCACGGAACACATTGAAATGCTGCTGCGCCAACACGGTGGTCGGCACGAGCACGGCGACCTGTTTGCCGTCCATCACCGCCTTGAAGGCGGCGCGGATGGCGACCTCGGTCTTGCCGAAGCCGACGTCGCCGCAAATCAACCGGTCCATCGGCTTGGCCTTTTCCATGTCGGTCTTAGTCTCCTGAATCGCGCGCCATTGATCGGGGGTTTCCTCAAAAACGAACGCACCTTCAAATTCCCGCTGCCAGGGCGCATCAGGTTTGAACGCATGGCCGGGTTGGGTTTCGCGTACGGCCTGAATCTGGAGCAGTTCGGCGGCAACATCGCGGACCGCGCGTTCGGCCTGTTCTTTTGCCTTTCTCCAACGCGTGCCCCCGAGCGTGTTCAGGGGCGGATGCGCCTTGCCGGCTCCGACATATTTGCCCACCAGATGCGCTTCGGTTACGGGCACGTAAAGTTTGGGCGGCTCATCGGCGGGATTGGCAGGGGCGTACTCAATCACTAAACATTCCTGGCCCATTTCTTCGTCCGTCCGCCAATTCATATCGGCGGCTACTTTGCCGGGTGGCTGCGCTCGTGAAAGCGCGGATTCACGCGTCGTGATCGGCAGGTTTTTCAGGCCGAGAAAACGGCCGATGCCGTATTGGATGTGAACCACGAGGTCGCCTTCCTCCAGTTCGGTGAAATCGATATCAAGCGCCGAACGGGTGGCCAGCGCGTGGGGCGACTTCAACCGGCGCGGACGTTGGATTTTGTAGCGGCCAAAAATCTCGGCGTCGGTGACGACGACTGTTTTGGCCTCGTCGCAAAGGAAACCGCGCGACA
Organism: uncultured Verrucomicrobiae bacterium; assembly: GCA_963708525.1. Classification (GTDB taxonomy): domain Bacteria; phylum Verrucomicrobiota; class Verrucomicrobiia; order Limisphaerales; family UBA11358; genus UBA11358. Next base: position 281,072 of record CAVPTH010000003.1, read on the forward strand.
GTGTGCCTAGATGAGTCTGTAGTTTGTAGTCAATCGTCAGCAGCCGATCTGTGGTGACACCGTCATTTTGTTTCAGGGTGCTTGCCACGGACTGCTGGCTGCTGACCAGCGGGTCATGCTTCAACCCCGATTCCGTCCAGATCTCCTCAAACCGCTGCCGTTCGCCGTCGTTATTGCAGAAGACGTGAACGACATAACCCTGGCGGAGCCAGCGATGCAGCTGGTCGAAAAACTCTCGGCGCCGGGCCTCGGCAATTTGCGGTTCAGGCAGGCGCTGAGCCAGCGGGCGAAAAGCTTCCAGCGAGGCGAACAACGGCGCCGTCAGGCCGGATGAAGGGTTTGCGGGTTGAACCTCCTCCTCGCCCAGTTCCAGCCGGCTTATGCCGCGACGATCCAGGTCGCCGAGGAATTTTTCCCACGGAACAAAGAACGGATCGTTGGCGGGGACTTGCTGCGCGTATTCGCCGGCACGGATGGCGAGTTGCTCCGGTTCACAAAGCAGAACGATCGTTTCACCCGGCAAATAATCGGGCAAACTTGCCAGCTCACTGATTTTGGATCCGGGAGTCTGGACTTTGGACTTCAAAATCCCCAGTTCGCCGCCGGGGGGAACGACCGTATTTGAGATTTCATCGCGGGAAATTTGTGTCAGCGGATCAAAGTGGCGGAGCGATTCCAATTCATCGCCGAAAAACTCCAGTCGCACCGGCCAGGGACTGGTCAGCGGCCAAACGTCCAGAATACCACCCCGCAGGGCGATTTCACCTTTCTGCGTGACCTGGGCTTCCGGTTCGTATCCCTGTTCTTCCAGCCATTCAATCAAGTCGAGCGGATTGATTTTATCGCCGCGCTGCAACAAGCGCGTCCGGTTCTGGATTTCGCCCGGCGGAAAGGTTTTCTGGAGCAGGGCGGTGACGTTTGCCACCACAAGTTTTGAAGTTTGAATTTTTGATTTTGAATGGTCCGCCAACGCCACCAGGGTTTGCAGGCGGTCACTGATAATGTCGGCGTGAGGCAACTTGCCCTCATGGGGAAGAGATTCCCAGGCCGGGAAAAAAAGCGGCCGAGGACCGAGGGCTGAGGGCTGAGGATTGACCTCGCCCGGCGTTTTCAGCTCTCGACAGACGGAGAGCCACGTTTCAATGTCCTGCTGAAAACTTTCCTGGGTTTTCAAGTCCGGCGCCACGAGGACCAATGATCGGCCCGGACAAATTTGTTGAAGCAAGACCGCCAGGAACGGTTGTGCCGCCTGGCAGATGTCGACACCAGACAACACTCCGCCATTCTCCAGTCGCCGCGCCAGGGATTGCACAGCGGGAGTCCGCAAAATGTCAGCGAACAAGGTGTCCACCCTCCCCGCGATTGCGGGGGAAGGGCTTGCCGCCGACGCTGTCGCGTTTTGCGCCAAGCGTAAGGAAACTCGCAGCGGAAGGCGAAAACGTCAAGTCGGCGGCGATCATTTCGGCGGGTTGATTTCTGCCGCCGAGCGCCAACCGCTGGTGCGCACCAGTATCATGTCTTCCATCGGATTGATCAAATTGGTTGAGGTGGTGACCAGTAGCGCGGCATTGGTAATATGATGTAAGAGGAAAAAGCTGAGTTGGGTACCCCAGACGTACGAATAGGGTCCATCGGCCCAGCCGTAAGGGCCATAAGGAGCCGGGGGAAGGTCAGCGGGAGGCTCTTCCGATTGGGGTATCGGAAGCTGTCCCACGAGCCATACCTGACGGCCGGAGGAGAGGGTGGTTTTTACCCTTTCCAAAACCGGTGCGATGGCGTTCGTTTCTTGCATGGCCTCCTTGAACAAGTCATAACGATGGAACCGGTAATCGGCAAGGGGAGGAAGTGTCATCCACGGCGTGGTTCCCCGGTAATTATGGGCAAACGTGATTCCGAAGAACCAGGGATGAACAATGATGAGGTCTTTGGGGCCGGCCTGCTGCGAAACCAATGCAGCGACCAAATCACCATTGGTCTGCCGTAATTTCAAATTGGGGCGTGCTGCGGAAAACGCCAGTGAACCGGTGACAACCGCTGCCACCAGAACCACGAGATGTGCACGCCGGTGGATTCGCGGCAAAATGGCGTCGCAACAAACCGCAATAAAACCCATCGCCGGAATATAGTACCAGGTTTCTGTAGGCAAGGCTGTCTGTTTGATGAAAATTCCAAAAGCAATCAGCCCGATGGCCAGGGCTATGCTGGCAAACAAGATCAAGTCCCGCCGGATATCGGTTTCCTTACGCAGAAATTTTGTCAGAAAGCAGGCCGTGCCAGCCAGGACGGCGACGATCGGAAGTCCCAACCAAACCGGTGCCAGGAGGCCGGTTGCGCGGACAATCCGGTTCAAAAAAATGGGCCAATCAATGCCCGTTCTGCTGACCAGCCACCAGCTCTGCGCGTGAGCGATGGGAGCAAGATAAGGCAGCAATGAGAGCGCAGCCACGGCACCGAAGCTTAAGACGGCGAGGGCAATGTGGTACTGGCTCCTGCGAAAACAGACTGCGGCGCCGGCAATGCCAATCCCCAATACGAAAAATGCGTTTTGGTAAAGTACCTGCACGCATAACACTGCTGCCAGCCCCGCCATTAAACCACGCCGTGGGTTTGGCGCTTCAATGAAGTGCCACATCAGCGCCATCGCCAGCAAGAGGCACACCGTCGCCAGTCCGTACGCGCGCAGCGAATCCCCATAACGGATGATGGTGAAGTTCAATCCCGCCAGTGCCAGGGAAAGCAGCGGCAATCCTTTACCCATCATCCGGCTGGCGATCCAAAAGGTTGCCAGTAACAACAGTCCGATACCCAGTCCCAGAACCCGCAAGCCCTCATCGGTTGCGCCGAATCCCGATACGGACCAAAGCCGGACCAGAAGGGGAAATACGATGGGACAGTGATCATGCGGCAACGCTTGCCAAACCTGGCCGAGTGTTGGCAAGCGGGAGATATTGGTTATCCCCAACTCGTCGCGCCAGAGACCGCCGGCGTGGGTTAGAGAGAAGAAATGCAACCCGACGGCGGCCAGGCTGATGAACACGGCAATGACCCATTCGGCGCGGCTGATTTTTGAGGACATCATTCAACGAGATGGGAGTTGTTCAAAAGACGAGGAATGCTTTCGCCGGAAGATCGCCAATCCACTTTCGGGCAGCCGTTGATAATTCGCAATGTTCGGGCCAAGAAAATATTGCGATTCACCAGATGGATGCATGGCAACGACGCCGGCCGGAGAAAAATTTGTCATGTAAGACTGTGACCACCAATCGAGTAATCTGGTGTCCGAGTCCGGTCGCGGCAACCAACTGCCAGTCACATACACCGTAACAACGTATTCCGGGTCACTTGACTCAATTTCACGAATCATCTGTTGTTGCATCCGGTCAGCGAACGGCTGGGGCTCCATCAGGGGATACATGTAAATGTAACCCGTGGCGGAATGCCGTTGGGACAGGAAATAAATCTGCGGTTCAGACCCCAAAACCGCCACCCGCGCACCGGGTGGTGAATTACTCCGGATAAAGGCCGATACGACTTCTGATTCGGCAAAGGGATTTCCGGAGTAAATTTTGGCTGCGGCCTGCACCGGGGTGGCTTGAAACCAGATTTCCCGGTTCGCAAAGACCGTCATCGCCAGCACCAGTCCATAAGCTCCGACCGGCCATGAAATGGCCTTTGCGGAAGCATGGGTTTGATGCCAGAGCTGATGAACAGCGCTTACGGCCCAAGCCGCACAAAGTGCCACGGCGGGGAGCATTAAAAGGAAATAATTCCTTCGGAAATAAAAACCCGGACAAATTGCCAGAAACGAAATTAAGGCAAAGCTCAACAGCGGCAGGCGCACATCCCGGAACCGGCCGGGCAACCAGATCAGACCCAGGCCGGCCGCGGCCAGAAACCAGAGCAGGGTCATTCCCGGGATGATTTGCGCTACACCCCGAAAGAAATACTCGGGCGCCAGCGACAAAGGCACCTCCGAAACGTAGGCTCCGGCATAAACGACGGACCAAAACCAGAATTGGCCGAAGACGCCGGCGTGCCATAAAACCAAACCGGTCAGGAGAAACGGCAGAGCGACCCCAAAACAGAACACGGCGCAGGGGAGCAGGCGTATGGCTGCGGGTGTTTTAGATTGGCGCCAGCAATTAACAGCCAAAACACCCAGCCCCCACAGGCAGAACAGGGCTGCGTGTTGCTTCATCAAGACCGCCAGCCCGAACAGGAATCCACCTGCGGCTGCGTTCTTCCAGTTCAAATTCCGGCCGACCGGCCACAGAAAGCATAAACCCGCTGTGGCAAACAAAGCGCAGAAATGAGTGGCATGACCCGCCAGGCCCAACATCCTGGGGGAAGCCGCGAGCACAGCATAAGTGGTTGCGGCGACCATGCCGACCGGTTCGTTGACAAATCGGCGGCCAAACCAGTAGAGCATCAACGCGGTGAGAGTCGTGACGCACATGACGCCGAAATGAATGCCCGCCGGGGTCTGCCCGAAACATGTCATGATTACCGCGTAGGCTGCATAGGTGCCGGGAAATTTCATGTTGTATACGAGTTGGTAAGGGGGAATGCCTTGCAACATGAGTTGTCCGGTGTAGGCATATTCGCCTTCGTCACGTTCCAGTGGGAATTCCAAAAGCCGGATTCGAATGATGGCGATCAGAACCAGAACAACCAGGGTACACCACCAGGCCCAATGCCTGTAAAAAGGCCTGTGGGATTCAGCCGGCGCGGCAAAGGGTCGCGGCATTTGCGGCCATTGAACAAATGAAGCCGGACCGGAACAAGCCAATTTACATCCCGAAATGGCCGGGCCTCCTCATTATTCTGTTTGACCTGGTTTCCTTCAGCCGAGCAAGCTTCCGGCGCATGGTTGAAAATATTATTGCCCCCAACCCATGGATGATCCTGCCGTTTGGACTGTTGCTGGGCACCATTGCGTTGGCGCCGTTGTTTGCCCGGGGTTGGTGGCTGCGGCATTATCCCAAAGTCGCGCTCGGTCTTGGCGCCATCACGCTGGGTTATTACCTTCTGGTTTTACGGGCGCCGGATCGGGTGCTGCATGTGGCGCAAGATTACATCAGCTTCATCATACTGGTCGGCTCGCTGTTTGTTGTTTCCAGCGGTATTCACATCAATGTCAAGGGCCAGGCCACACCGCTGGTGAATGTGATTTTTCTGTTCGTTGGCGCTCTGCTGGCAAACGTGCTGGGTACGACCGGGGCGGCGATGCTCCTGATTCGGCCGTGGATCCGGATGAATCAATACCGCGTTACCGCGCACCACATCGTTTTTTTTATATTTATTGTTGCGAATGTGGGCGGGTGTCTGACGCCAATAGGTGATCCGCCGTTGTTCCTGGGGTATTTGCAAGGGGTTCCCTTCTGGTGGGTCGCGCAACATTGCTGGCCGATGTGGTTGACGGGCCTCGGCATGCTGCTGGCCATTTTTTACCTGGTGGACCGACGCAACTTTATTCGCGCACCCCGGGAAATCCGCGACCTGGAAACCGCGGAGGAAACCTGGAAATTTGAGGGGCTCATCAACCTGCTTTATCTGGCGGTCATTCTGGGTGCCGTGTTCATTGAACGCCCTCTCTTTCTGCGCGAAGGTATCCTGCTGGCAGCCGCGCTGGGTTCCTGGTTAACCACCCCCAAATCGGTGCTGCAGGCCAACCGCTTTGATTTTCATCCGATCCAGGAAGTGGCGATTCTGTTCTTCGGCATTTTTGCCACGATGATTCCCGCGCTCGACTGGCTGGATCTGAACGCGCGTTCGATGCTGGGGGCCCAACCGGCGCCGGGTATTTTCTATTTTGGCACAGGGGTTTTGTCCGGCATGCTGGACAATGCTCCCACTTATCTCAGTTTCCTGAGCGCACTCTTCGGCACCAGCGGCGCGAAAAATATCAGGGAGCTGTTGGAGACGAATACATTGAACCTGGTCGCCATCAGCGTCGGTGCCGTCTTTTTTGGCGCGGCGACCTATATCGGCAACGGCCCGAATTTCATGGTCAAGGCCATTGCCGACCGCGAAAAAATCCGCACCCCGACCTTTCCGGGGTTTATCGGGAAATTCACGCTGCCGTACCTGTTACCGATGCTGTTGGTCGTGTGGTTTATTTTCTTCCGTCATTGACTTGAAACATTTTCTTTGCGCCCGGCGCCGTTTTGCGGGAAAATGGAACCTGTTCCGCCAACTATGGGAGTGCGCACGCTCTACAATATTCTGTTCCTGTTCTTTTTCGTATTGACCGCGCCGTATTATTTTCTGCGGATGTGGCGGCGCGGCCATTGGGTGCCCGGGTTTCTGGAACGTTTCGGGTATTACAGCCGGAACCTCAAGCAGGCGCTGACCAACCGTCAGGTCATCTGGCTGCATGCCGTCAGTGTGGGCGAAGTCAATCTGTGTATGCAGCTCATCCGGGGTCTGGAACCGCTCATGCCCAACATCAAAATTGTCGTGTCCACTACCACCACGACCGGCATGGCCCAGTTGCACGAACATTTGCCCAGGCACATCAGCAAAATTTACTACCCCCTGGACCGGCGGAAAGGGGTCGCCCGCGCGTTCGATACCATCAACCCGGAAGCGGTGGTGCTTTTTGAGGCGGAAATCTGGCCGAACTTTCTGTGGCGCGCGCGCGACCTTCGCGTTCCTCTGTTTCTGGCGAATGCCCGGCTGTCGGACCGATCCTATCGCGGTTACCGGCGGTTCGGCTTCCTGTTTCGCCCGCTCTTCGCCACGTTCACCGGCGTTTGCGCCCAGAACGAAGTGGATGCCGGTCGTTTGCGGGACGTCGGCTGCCGGCCCGAAGCCGTACGGGTGGTGGGCAATCTGAAGTTCGACGCCGCCAAACTCGACGGTCCCCGCCGGCTCGATGTCCCCGCGTTGCTGCGGCAGATCGGCGTGCCGCCGGACGCACCGGTTCTGGTGGGCGGCAGCACCCACGCAGGCGAAGAAATCGTGCTGGCGGACATCGCGCAGCGGTTGCGCATATTGTTTCCCAAACTCTTTCTGGTGCTGGTGCCCCGGCATTTTGAGCGGTGCCGGGAGGTGGGGCGGCAATTGCGCGAGCAGGGCGTTAACTTTGTCTTTCGCAATGAAATCCTCGCCAATACACGGTTTGATGACGGGCAGGCCGACTGTTTGCTCGTCAATACGACCGGCGAGTTGCGATTCTTCTATGAACATGCGACAGTAGTGTTCGTCGGCAAAAGTCTCACAGCCGTCGGAGGGCAGAATCCGATTGAGCCGGGGGCGGTGGGCAAGGCCATGGTATTTGGGCCAAACATGCAAAATTTTACGGACATCGCGCGGGAATTTGTTTCTCAGAACGCGGCGGTTCAAGCCGCCAATGCGGAAATGTTGGAAAACACCATCGCCGAACTGCTCGCCGACGAAGGCCGGCGGATACAGATGGGACGCGCCGCGCTCCAGGTCGTCCAAAAAAACCTGGGTGCCATGGAGCGAACGGTGGATTTGATCCTGGAAAATTTGAAGGGCCGTGGAATTTACATTGTGCCCGGAAGATCATCCTAACATTATGTCATGAAGTTTCCCGATTGACGAAGCGGAGCGGGGTTTCCATATTTCCAATCCGCTCCGGTCCGTGAACCGGGAGTGTTTAGTACGTATGTCGAAATCGAAGGTTCGTAAATTCGGGACCGGTTCCGCCCGGGAAAAGGGAACGCACAACTCCACCACGGTCGCACCGGCCCTCCTGGATTCTGCCCAGACCCGATCACGGAACGGCGCTGCGTCCGGCCAGCCGCCGGCGGATCTGGCGCAAATCACCAAGGAACTGATCCGGCTCGCCCAGGAACAGGGGCATTTGACCTACAATGACATCAGCGACGCGTTACCGGACCACGTGACCGAACCGGAGCTGGATGAAATATTCGGCAAGCTGCGCAGTCTGGAAATTGACATCGTGGACCAGGCAGAGGTGGATCGCATCAAAAGCGCCGAGACCGAGGAGGAGGACACGAACCGGCTGGATGCGCTCGATGACCCGGTGCGGATGTATTTGAAACAAATGGGGCAGGTGGCACTGTTGACGCGCCAGCAGGAGGTTGAAATTTCCAAGCGGATCGAAGCGGCCGAACACGAAGTCCGCAAAATCATCTACAGCCTCGGTTTTGCCGGCAAGGAACATATTGCCCTGGCGGAGAAACTGCTGGCGGAACCGCCCCGGGAGCGGTTCGATCGCGTCATTCTGGACAAGAAGGTGGACAATCGGAATGCACACCTCCGCGTCCTGCGCCGGCTCGACGCGCGCATCCACGAAATTGACCGGGAGGTGGACCAAAAATACGTTGCCTGGCGGGATGCCCGTACCCCCGTTCATCGCCGCCGCGCCCAAACGGCGTTTAAGCGCGCCGACCAGAAATTACAGCGCTTTTTCCCGAAATTTTCCTGCAAATACAAAGTCGTCGAAGAAATGGCGCTGGTGGCGGAAAACATCCTCGACAAACTTCAATACAGCCTGCAGGCCCTGGCGGAAGCGGAGGCACAACGCGAATCCTCCGCCCAGCAGCACCTCGTCGAAGCCGAGCGTCACAAGATCAAGGCACTGGAGGAATTCGTCCGGATGCCGTATACGGATTATCTCAAGACGTTTGACCGGCTGCGGGAGTTTTCCAGCCGGGCGCTTCAGGCCAAAACCGAGATGGTCGAGGCCAACCTGCGCCTGGTCATTTCCATCGCCAAGAAATATACCAATCGCGGATTGTCGTTTCTCGATTTGATTCAGGAAGGAAACATGGGCCTGATGAAAGCCGTCGAAAAATTCGAGTACCGACGCGGATACAAATTTTCCACGTACGCCACCTGGTGGATCCGCCAGGCCATCACGCGGAGCATCGCCGACCAGGCCCGCACCATCCGCATTCCGGTGCACATGATCGAAATCATCAACAAATTGATGCGTTCACAGAAGCGGTTGCTGCAGGATTTCGGCCGCGAACCCGCCGCGGAGGAGATTGCCGAGGAATTGCAAATACCTGTGGAACGGGTCCGCGCCCTGTTGAAAATGTCGCAGCAACCCATTTCCCTGCAATCACCGGTCGGCGATACCGAGGACGCCAACTTCGGGGATTTCATCGAAGACAAAGGCGCGGATAATCCGCTCGACATCACCAGCTTCAGCTTGCTGAAGGACCGGTTGGGCGATGTCTTGTGCAGCCTTACCGAACGCGAGCGAAAGGTCCTGGAATTGCGTTTTGGCCTGGGCGACGGCTGTGCGCGCACCCTCGAGGAGGTGGGCCAGCAATTCCGGGTCACCCGCGAGCGTATCCGGCAAATCGAGGCCAAGGCCCTTCGCAAAATGCGCCATCCCACGCGCATCCGCCAGTTGCACGGTTTTCTCGAAATCGAGGATTTGGAATTAAACCCGAAAGTCAACTGAGTGTTTTCAGGGGACACAAGGGCGCGGCGTGCAGGGCTGACTTTGAATCATCGCCGTTGCCGGCGATAAACCTTCCGCGTGAGCGGTCAATTTGATTTCGCCGGGTGATTTGCTCGATTGCACGATGATTTGCGCCAATCCGTTAAACACACTGCGTTTCCATTGCGGCAATTCCGGTTTTTCTCCCAGTCGCAAATTCACGCCCTTGTTGATGCCCCCGGGGCCGTCCCAATTTGCCACCGCGACAGCGATGATATTTTTGCCGGGGTGGAGCAGGGGTTTGACATCAAAGGCCGGTGACGACCGCCAATCGTGGGATTCACCTACCTTTTGACCGTTGACATAAACCCAGCCGTCGTCATCGATCATGCCAAAACAAAGTTCCACGCTCTCGGCAGCGAGTTCCTGTTCGGTGACCTGGATGGTTGCCCGGAAAACCGCCTGGCTGCGGCCTTCCAACGGCCCGCCCGCAGATTGCGGATCAGCCTTTGCCCAGCCCGAATCGTCATAATCGGTTTTTTCCTCCGGTAAATCAGGCGTATACACATTCGTCACGCTGGTCCAGCGCCAGCTGTCATTGATGGCTACCGCCCGGCTCTGCATTTTTGGCAGATAAATATCCGGCTCATGACAACTGGGGTCACCATTGCCGACACCCAGGATTCTTCCGGGGCCGTCCAGATCGAACTCCACCCGATTGGTCGCCACCGGCACGGTGCGGTTCTGCGCGTCACGCACGGAAACGGTTATGACGCTGACATCTTCGCCATCGGCGTTAATGGTTGTGCGATCCGGTTCCAATTGCACCGTGGCCGGCGCGCCGGTGGTTTCGACCTTCGTGTTGGCAACCAGCTTGCCGTCATTGTCATAACCCTGGGCCGAGAGCGCGCCGGGTTCATATTTCACCGTCCATTCCACGTGCGAATTGGGTTTCATTGCTTTCCGCCCAAGGCTTTGGCCGTTCAGGAACAGTTCGACTTCCCTGCAATTACTGAAACACCACACGTTGATATCCTGGCCTTCCTTGCCGGGCCAGTCCCAGTGCGGAAACAGATGCAATACCGGTTTGTCCGTCCACCACGCCTGGTAGTAGTAGTAAAGGTCCTTCGGGAAACCGCACATGTCCATGACGCCAAAGTGCGAATTGATGCAGGGCCAGCCGTAGGGCGTCGGTTCACCGCGGTAATCAAAGCCCGTCCAGATGAACCCGCCGGACAGCCACGGACGTTCCGCAAAGTAACTCCACCAGCTTTCGCCCGTGCTCGACCAGGGCTGCGCGTTGAGGTCGTAGGAACTTACGTAACCGCGCGTCGTGTCGTTGGTGTAAATGCCGCGCGTGCTTACGGTGCTGCCCTGTTCGGTGCCGACTTCCGGCTGGCCCGGATGTTCCCGGTGATAATTGTCCATGTCTTGCCCGACGTGATAATTCCAGCCGCGGACTTCGATGACCGAATTGATATTTTGCTCGTAATCGTTGCCGACCGGTGCGGCGTAGGTAATCGGCCGCGTCAGGTCAAGCTGCTGGAGGAGCGTTTGCATGGTGTTGGCAACGCGTTTGCCGGCAGGCGTGTCCTGCACGGTAAACTCTTCGTTGGCGAGGCTCCAGATGGCGACACTGGGATGATTCCGGTCACGCAGGATTTGACCTTCGAACTGCCCCAAATTCGCCGCGTCACTGCCGAGCAGGCGATTTTCGTCCATCACCAACATGCCGAGATGGTCGCAGGCATCGAGCAATTCCGGCGTCGGCGCATTGTGCGAGGTGCGGATGGCGTTGCAGCCCATTTCCTTCAATTTCGCGACCCGGAAATATTGCAGCCGGTCCGGCAAGGCCGCGCCGACGCCGGCATGGTCCTGATGATTGCAGGTGCCTTTCAACTCATAAGGCTTGCCGTTCAACAGAAAACCCCTGTCCGGATCGAACGCCACGGTGCGGATGCCGAACTCGGTTTCTTTTTGGTCAACCATCTTGCCGTCCACTTCAACCGTGGTGATGAGTTTGTAAAGTTTTGGGTTTTCGGGAGACCAAAGTTCGGGGGAGTCAATTTTTGTTACCAGTCCGACAGTTGGCTCCGATCTTTCGGAGATGGAATTGTCGAACGTGCTTAGAGGTTTTCCTTCGGGAGAAATAATCCGGCAATTTATTCTGATTTTGGATGCAGTGTTGGTCGAATTGAATACAGAAGCTTCAACCATGATCATTGCCGGACCTTCGGGAACGTTGTTTTTGAAGACGCTGCATACAAAAATCCCATCAGGAGCGATGGCGACTGGTGAGGTTTTGACCAGCCAGACATGCCGGTAAATCCCGGCGCCTTCGTAAAACCAACCTTCAAATTGCGAGGCGTCCACTTTCACGGCGACAGTATTTTTGCCACCGTAGTTTGCTACGTCCGTAATGTCGTAACGAAAACTGTCGTAGCCGCTGTTGTGATGGCCGACAAACCAGCCGTTCACAAACACGTCGCAGTCGCGAAACACACCATCGAATTCCAGCCACAGCCGTTTCCCGGCGTCGCGTTCCGGCAGTTCAAACGCGCGGCGATACCACGCGACGCTGGTTTCGGGGAAGCCCGGCCCCACCGGCTTGAAACCGTGCCCGCTGTCCGCCGTGCGGTCGTAGGGCAGTTCCACCACCCAATCATGCGGCAGGTTCACCGTGCGCCAGCTGGCGTCGCTGAACCATACACTGGCCGGGCCGTTGCCGGTACCGGCCTTGGCCAGGTTTTGGGCAAAGCCCCATTCGTTGCCCAGATGAAATTTCCAGCCGAAATCCAACAACCACCGCTCGCCCGATGACGGATTGTCGTTGGCAAACAAATCTGTGCTGGGAACGGCGAGGAAGGCAATCAGGAGCAGGCGGGTTGTAAGAACGGTGACTTTCATGTTCGCGCAAATTAAGAACTGAGGCGACAAAGGCAACGCCAAAAACTGTCGTCAAAATTGATGGCAGCCGTGGCAGACCGAAGTTACTAAACCCAGGACTGGCAAACAATCCCGGGAGCGCCGGCATCTTGCCGGCGCTCCCGGCTCAAAGATGCAGTTTAAGCAAACCCACTTCCAGCGCCAACGCTTCCTGTACGTTGGTATGGAGCAGGCGTTGGGTCTGTTCCAGCGTTTGCAGATTTTCCAGTGCCTGGTGCGACGTGATTTTATTCGCCACGGCTCCCGCTCCTGCCACCTGTGGGAACCTCACCAATTCCCCATTAACGTCCTGGCTATACAGCCAGACATCCCGCAACCACCATTGCACGAGCAACAACAAATCCGTGCGCTGCCGCCGGTACTCGGCTTCGATGGCCGCCGCCAGTTCATCCTCCCAGCGCTCGCGCAAATCTTTTTCCACATCCTCGTAACGTTGTAACGGCGAACGCGCCGTCAGCGCCTCATCCACCCGGGTGCGGATTTCGGCCAGTTTTTGGAGCAACACGTCGAGCAGGCGATAACGGCCCAGCAGGCTCTTCTGTTCGCCGGCGGCCATGGCCCCGAATTTGGCCAGCCAGTCCGTTTGCGCTGCGTCCAGCGGGCGAAGGCCTTCAGCAGAAAAATTCAGACGCAGGCAGCGCGACAAAATGGTTTCCAGAATCCGCTGCGAATCGGTCGAAAGCAAAATCAAAACGGACCTGGCCGGCGGTTCCTCGAGCGTTTTTAAAAAGGCGTTGGCTGCCTGTGGATTCAAACGGTCCGCCGCCGCAATGATGGCGACCTTGTGTTCGGCTTCGGCCGGTTTTAGTTGGATTTCGCGCGTCAAATCGCGCATCTGCTCCACGGTCACAACGCGCGACTTGGATTCCGGCCGCGCCCAGTGCACATCCTGATGTGTTTCCTGGTCAATTTTCCGGCAGCTTAAACATTCGTCGCAACAATCGGTGGCCACGCCATCGGTCCTGACCGGTTGCCGGCAATTCAGCGTTTTGGCCAGGGTCCGGGCGTACGTTTCCAGTTCCTCCAGTTGCTGGCCGGTGAACAAGTAGGCGTGACCCAGTCGCCCGCGCGCCAGCGACCGTTGCAACAACTGCACGCCTTGCGTTTGTTTGGGAAAGTCTTTGAACGCCATGCTTTGGTTTATTTGACCCGATTATGGGTTTCCGGCAAGCCCCTTCGGCAACTCATCGCGGTTGACCATCCAGGGGCTGCTCAACATTTCCGCAACATTGGTGTTCCGGGCCAGGCTCCAGTTGGCGTTCCAGCTCATGAAAAATACCGTTCGGGGGAAATTCGCCTGCACGCCATGAAGGAACCGGACGTAATCGTAATCACCGGGAGGATTGCCGGGCCCGTGTGGTCCAAATTCCGTAAAGCCAAACGGTTTGGGCAGCCGCGCGAGTTCGGCGTAACCGAAAATGTGATTGGTGTCGACGTAATCGGTGTAGGCGTCCAGGCCCACGAGGTCCACGTAACGGTCGCCGGGATAATAGACTGTCGTGTTGGTGCCATGGTTCGGAGCATAAACCCAGAGCAAATTGTCCAGGCTTTTGGTTTTGGTAAAATAATCAAACATCTGGCGCCAGAGCTTTTGAAACGTCGCCGGGTCCTTGCCGTCCCACCAGAACCAGTTGCCGTTCATTTCGTGGAACGGCCGCCACAAGACCACAACGCCGTGACTCTGAAGTTCCTGCAGACCGGCGGCCATTTGATCGAGTTCGTGCAGCCAGCGCGCGTGCGTATCCGTGTCGGGCTCCAGCAGGGTGTTGAGATCGACGTTCTTGTCGCGTAACCCGCCAAAGGCGCTGTTGGTCGCCCGGGCAGGGTTGTAAAGATGCGCGCTCACGGTCACCAGGCCGCCTTTCGTCCAATAGTCAATGGCCGCGCGGTTCGGGTCTCCCGTGGAAATTCCACCGTGCCCGGCGTAATCCACACCCAGAATGGCCGGCCAATGCCCGGTCCGGTCGTGAATCTCGGTCACCAGACCGAGGTTCGCCCTTTCTCCGAAACTGGCAAATTGACCCGACAGCAGGCGTTGATCGGAGCGTGTTTCCAGGCTTTGAAAATACTTGAGCACTGCCCGGGCGCGGGGATTGGCCTGGGGATTGGCCGGTGCTTGCGGCGTGCGGCAACCGGAAACGAGCACCCCGGCCAGTAAAAACCAGCAAATATGTTTCATAATCAATCCAGTCAAACGATTCCGGTATTCGGGCGGCTGCCGGCAGCGAGGTTGAATGTTGCCGACGGAATTGTCTCAAGCCAAATAAAAACAGACGCGAACTCACAACGACCGGCAGACGGGACGCCCGGCCTGGTTAATCGGCAACGATCGTGGACACTTCTTCAAACCCGTTGAAAAAACCGGTCGTTGGGTTGATCGTCGGATGATAAAGCAGGATTCGTGTTTTCAGGAGTTGATTGCCGGGAGTTGCTGTCATTCCTGTTGTTTTCAGTATCGTGGTCAACTCCCCGGCCAGCGTGTTGGCCACTGTCGAATTGTCCCCTTTGTTGGCTATCTGTGTCAGCTTCCACCCGTTTTCAAAGTTGAAGGCGAAATCGGCTTTGGCCAAGAAATTGTGTGTCGTGAGCCGGTAGGGTTTCTGGTAGTTCGGCAGCCAGAGAGGCGTGACGGTGATGCTCGGCTTGCCGGCGGGACCGGCGGAATCGGTCACCATGGTTACCGCGAAATACAATTCCGGCTGGTAGAAAATGTAGCCTTCCGGCAGGGAATTGGTTTTACCCCAATGGTTGAGCGAATTGGCGGAAATGGGCTGAATTTTATACCAGGCACAGCCGCTGGTCAGGCACGCCATCAGGGATACAAAGAATAATATCTTTTTCATTATTCGACATTGTTTAGCAATTTTAATTTTGTCAATGGAACAAAAATCTGTTGATGCCTGAAGATGGATTTCCGGCCGTGAAATCAGCTACACACTTTGCGATAAAGCGCTTCGTATTTTGGGACGATAATCCCGGCAGAAAACCGTTCGCGTGCCCGGTCTTGCGCAGCTTGACCCATCGTTGCCCTCCGCCTCGGGTCCTGAATCAGACTTTCTACCGCCCGGGCCAGGGCGTCCGGGTCAGCCGACGGCACCAGTATCCCGCTCACCTGGTCTTCCACCACCTCCGGGATGCCCCCCGCTCGCCGGGCGACGCTGGCGCAGCCAAAATACATCGCCTCCAGTATGCTCAGGCAAAAGCTTTCGGTCTCGGATGTAAATAACCCCAGATCGGCGGCCTGCAGGTAATCCTCTATTTCGTTTACGTTTTCCCGCACGATCAACCGGTCGTCCAAACCCAATCGTTCCACCTCTTGGCGGAACGGCGTGAAACTCGCCCCGGCCAGGACCACGAGTTTGAACGCGTTGCGGGGACGGATGCGCGCGACGGTTTCGAGCAGGACATCGATGCGTTTCGGCGGGCGAAGATTCGAAGAGTGGAGGAGCATCACCTCGTTGTCAGTCACACCCAGTTCCCGGCGCACCGCCTCACGTGAACGGCGCGGCGCGCGCGGCACAAAAAAGTTGTGAATGACTTCCAATGGTCCATTAAATCCGAGCACCCGTTGGGTTTCTGCCTTCAAATAAGCCGAGACCACCGTGACCGCATCCGAGCACGTCAGCGCGTGGTGTATCGCCGGCGCATAGCCCGGATCGCTTCCCAATAACGTGGTATCGGTACCATGTAAGGTCGTCACCACGCGCGGCTGTTTTCCGGCTGGCAGCATCGAGCGCGCCAGAATGGCCGCGGTGGCGTGCGGTACCGCATAGTGGACATGCAGGACATCCAACCCGTAATCGCGGCTCACCTCCGCCATTCTGACCGAAAGTGGCAGCGTATAATCCGGATACTTGAACAGTTGATAATCGTTGATGACTACCGGATGGAAATGCAACCGGGGCGTATCTTCCCGAAGCCGGAAAGGTCGTTCGTAGCTGAAAAAATGGACTTCATGTCCGCGCCGCGCCAGTTCCTCCCCCAGGGCTGTGGCGAGAATGCCACTTCCGCCCACCGAGGGATAACAGGCGATACCGATGTTCATATTCCGTCGTCCTCGTTCTCGTTCCTCGTCCTCGATTTCGTCTTTTCGAGGACGAGGACGAGGACGAGGAGGGTTGAGGTGTTCATCCGCGGTTGAACTTAAAACCGCCTGGCGCCGCGGACCACGCCCGCGAACGAATCGAGCACGAGCGGATCGTTCGGGAATAAAGCGATGGCATGACCGACCCCCGCCCTCAGCCCCCGCAACCGGGCCCGCGTCAGTTGCAGATCAACGTAATCGCGCGCGGAAACCTGCGTCGCATGCGCTTTCATCGCGGAACTCCACGCTTTCAAAATTTCCGGCCCGGAGACGTCGATCAACACCGGGGTGATGTCGGATGGCTCGGCTTCGGGGGTGACCGCGTAATAAAACAATTGTTCGACGGTATGCGGAGGCAACTTGCGCAATTCCTTGACGCCGCCGTAACGGGCCAGCCGGCAGGCGTCGCGTACCAGTTGCCCCAACCGCGGATGATCAGGATGCTGATTTCCTGCCAGGCTGGGCGCGAGCACGCTGCCCGGGCGCACGCGGCGGATGATGTTCGCCAGCTTGATGGCGTGGGCAACCCGGATCTGCAGATGCGCATCGCCGTCCAGCTCGAGGAACTCCAGCCTCGCCCCCAACAGCGCGGCCGACCGGTTCGCTTCGATCACCCGTTGTGCCGGCGTGCCGGTCGACGAAGCCTCACCGCGCGAACAAATAACAAAATGCACCGTGCGGCCGGCCCGGGTTTCTTTCGCAATGACACCGCCGCACGCAAATTCGATATCATCGGGGTGCGCGCCAAACGCCAGGAGTCGCGCAGGTTCAGGAGGGGATTTCGGTGTAGGCTTCATCGGGACGCTCAATGGTTTCGCGGTTCACAAAGGTGATCTCCGGTATTTCTTCCGGGCGAAGATAGGCCCTTTCGCCGGCTCCGGCAACGTAATGCGTGCACCGCACCACCGATTGCATCCAACGCAGCCGGGAATCACGGCTGGGGCTGACTTGTTCCTTGGCGAAAGTGGTCGCGGGCAACGTCACATAGGAATCCCCGCCCTCATGCAATTTGAACGAACCATCCTGAAACCGGGCCCGGACAATTTCGCCTTCAAATGGAACATCCACAAAAAATTCCGGCACATCGCATGCCCCACGGCGTACGGCGGGATCGCTCGAACGCACTACGCGGATGCCCTCCAGCAAACCCATGCCGCCGTACATCTCGAGGCAGAAGTCGGCGACCGTGGCCAGGGCCGCTTTTTTGAAAAGGTGGATCAGAGTCTGCCCGACGTAATTCGGCAATTGGAGCGCCGTTTTGTCCTGCCAGCCGTCCGGAATGCGTTTGAGGTATTGCGGTGAAAATTTCCGTTGCAGCCGGTTGAGAAAGGCGAAGTTCAGTTGCGCCGGCTCATGGGTCTTGCGGTGGCGCAGTATGGTTTGCGTTTCGCGCGGGTCGTGGTCGCTGTCGTGACAAAAAAAGACGATTTCACCGCCCAGTTCAGACTGGAGCCGTCGGGCCGTCCGGATTTTTGCGACGAGGAAACGTTTGGGGAAGAACCCGCACGGTTGCTGGCCGAAACAAATGACTGGTGCGGTGCTCATGGGCGGTGACCGGTGACCGGTGACTGGAGATAAGACTGGAGAAGTTGTTCGTGGCGCCGCTTTTTCATTTCACTGGTCACTCGTTACTGGTCACAGGTCCAGGCTTGCCGGTTGAGCCAAGGGCGGCCTGGAAGATCAGGCTCAACAACACACAGGCGGCGCAACCGATGAAATTATACCAGAGGTAACTGATATTCAGTGAAAAATAGAGGACGAAGACGAGCGCCTGCGCCGTCAGCGCCGCCCAGAAAATGGCCGTACCGCCGACACGTTTCAGGAAAAACGCCACCAGGAACAGCGCCAGCACCACACCGTAGAAAACCGAGCCGACGATATTGACCGCCTGGATCAGGTTTTCCGCCAGGTTGGCAAATAACGCAAACGCCAGCGCCACCAGGCCCCATAAGAAGGTGAACCATTTCGAGGCGGTGACATAATGCGCGTCGCTGGCTTCACGCTTGAGGACGTGACGGTAAAAATCAACCGTGGTGGTCGAACCGAGCGCATTCAGCTCGGCTGACTTGGATTGAAGGGCGGCGGCAAAGAATGCGGCAATCAACAATCCGATCAAGCCATGGGGCAGGCGGTCGAGAATGAATGTGACGAAGACATAATCGGCGTCATTGCTTTTGACACCGGGATCATCCGCCTGCATGACCGCTTTGGCTTCATCCCGCACTGCGTTGACGTGTTCCAACGCCGCCAGCGCCTGCGCCCGGGCCTGGCCTCGGCTTGACGGTCGCCGGCATGTTTGGCGTCAAGCCATTGGTGAATCAGTTGTTTCTTTTGTGCGGACGTGGCGGTGAATTGTTGTTCCAGGGCGCGAAGTTTTCCGTCGCTATCATGTTGCACCGCCTGGTTCCAGGCCGCTTGATTGAAGAAGACCGGCGGTTGTTCGAATTGATAAAAGACAAATACCATGACGCCGAGCAGCAGGATGAAGAATTGCATCGGAATTTTGAGCACGGCGTTGAACATCAACCCCAGCCGGCTTTCGCGCAGGGAGGAGCCCGAGAGATAACGCTGCACCTGCGATTGGTCGGTGCCGAAGTAGGACGAGCGAAAGAAAAAGACCGCCGAGCAGGCCGGTCCAGAACGTATAGCGCCGGTGGAGGTCGACTGAAAAACTCACCGCCTCCAGCTTTTTGAAACCGCCGGCCACGGTGAAGGCGTCGCCGAGACTGGTCGGCAGTTTCATCAGCAGGATGACAAAGGCGATGATCATGCCGCCAAAAATAATGGCCATCTGGTATTTCTGGGTGAGGCTTACCGCCTGGCTGCCGCCGGTGACGGTGTAAATGATCACCAGCAGCCCGCTGAGAATGATGGTCAGATCCAGACGCCAGCCGAGCACGGTGGAAAGGATGATGGCCGGCGCGTAAATGGTGATGCCGGCGGCCAGTCCGCGTTGCAGGAGGAACAGCGCGGCGCCCAGCAGCCGGGTCTTGGTATCAAAACGGTGGCCCAGAAATTCGTAGGCGGTATAGACATTCAACCGCCGGTAAATCGGCAGGAAAACCGCGGCGATGAGAATCAGCGCCAGCGGCATCCCGAAATAATTTTGCACAAAGCCCAGCCCGCTCTCGATAGCCCTGGCCCGGGGTGGAGATGAAAGTGATGGCGCTGGCTTGCGTGGCCATGACGGAAATGCCGATGGTCAGCCAGCCCACGCGTTCGTCGCCTCTTCAAATAATGACTCAGGTTCCGGTGCCGGCGGGTGCGCCACATGCCGTAAGCGGCAATCCCGACCATGCTGCCGATCAGGACGACAAAATCGAGGAGGTTCATGAAAACGATCACGCGTCAGCAGCGAAGCAGCAGGACCACCCACAGAAACGAAAGCATGACCGAGGACAAAGAAATAAACGCCGCGCCAGGTGCGAAACCACGGCAGGCCGGTGGTCTCGTCTTCGCCGTCCGGGCGGCGCGTCAACCGGTGTGGGATGGCTCCCCGAAGCTTTCATTTCCCGAGCGAAACCAGATTGGCGAACAGGCGATAGGCGCCGGGCACCCCGTCCGGAAGTTCCCGGAAAAATACCAGGCCGGTATAAACGAAATAGCCTTTGCCGTATTGCGCGATCGAGCAGACCTCCCTTGAGCGGTGCTTCGCCCGGGTCACTGCAGGCGAGGATCGGCGTGAAATGTTCGTCCCATTCGTCGGGATAATAAATCCCGCGTTCCTGGATCCACCCGTCGAAATCGGCGCTGGTGATTTTGTTGGGCGTGTTCAATGCGGGATGATCCGGTGCCAGAAAAGTCACCGGAGCGGTTTCGTCGGTCACGCGCTCGTTCGAAAGATGCAGTCGGTAAGGCGCAAGCTGATCGGTTTTCAGGTCGCGACCCGGCCGGTTATATTGCGCGATGACATTGCCGCCGGCCTCAACATAAGTGAACAGCGCCGGCAAATGCGAAACGAGATCCGTGCGGACATTGAAAGCGCGAATACCAATGACGACGGCATCAAACGCCTTCAATTTCTCGGGTGTGAGGTCCGCTCCGGTCAGTGTGGTGACCTGGTAACCCATGTCCGCCAGGCTCTGAGCCACGCTGTCGCCGGCGCCGGGAAGGTAACCGACGTTTTTGCCGCGAATGGCCAGGTTCAGGCACACGGCCTTGAGACGCGCCGGAGGTTGCAACACCAACAACGGAATATGCGGGAAATTAATCATCACACGCCCGTTGTCATAATTTTTCCCGGCCACTTCCACCTCGGCGGTAATATTGGCTGTCGCCGGTTGCGCCGGTGCGGTTACGGTGAATGTGAATTGTGCCTTGTCTCCATTGGCTTTCAGATGGAACGATGCCGTGGCGGGAACAACGTTCCAGCCCGCTGGCGCATCCAAATGGAGGGTACCCGAGACCTCAGGCCGTTGGGCGGTGACGTCCACGATCACCGGCCGCGTGGCGCCGGGCGCAAACAGACTGACATCCGATCCGAGTTTGAGTGAGACCGGTGAAATGACATCCAGCCGGCGCGTTTCGCCTTCGGTCCGGTTGGCCGTGGCTTGCACCGGCTGGTCCGGAATAATCAGGGTCTGGCCACCGACATCAAAAATCTGTTCGATGGGAAAGACCGGGGGATTTTCCGGTCGCCCGATCAGGACCGGATCGCCCACGCGGAACATTCCCGGGCGTATGGTCTTCACGCAGCCAATACGGCTGGCTCAAGGGTGTGTCGGTCGGAAGCGTTTCGGTTGAGTCGCGGCTGACGGATTGGTTAGGGGACAGGTCCACGCCAACAGCGAACCCTGCCTTGAGGGTCGGATATCGCGCTGCCACCCAGCGGACCGGGACGATTGCCGATTGGATGGTTGCCGCCAGGTGCATTTTGAGCGCTTCGCCAGGCACAATTTCAGCCTGCGGAACGGTGGTTTCCACCGTCAGGCCGAGGCATTCCTGAATAATCCGGTCCAGGAGCCGGCGTTTTTCATCCACCAGCGGGCCACTATGGGTGAGGGCGGCCAGATGTTTTTTGATTTCGAGCAACGCCGGCACACTGGCTGCCGGGTCCTGCGGATTGAATTTCGCAATAACTGCATCGGCCAGCTTCCCGATGTCAGCACCACCGGCCACCCGGCTCCACGTCGTGTTTACGCCGTCCAGGATGTCGTTGGTGGCCGGCGCGCCGCCGAGCAAAGCGAAGGATTCGGATCTGGGCCCGTTGTTGTTGCCGAATCCGCGAAAATTATCAAAGCCCTGCGTTTTATGCATGGAACGACTGCGCACGGCGATTTGCGTAAACGATTCTCCCGACACAGGGTCCTTGCCGCCGATATCCATGCGAATCACATTGGTCACATTCCCGCTGCGCTGGAACCCGCCCATGTTCCAGAGAATGCGCGTGGGCTGCCACGGCGTCAGCGTGTCCAGTTGCTCCGGAAATGCCTTGGGATCGCCGGCCAGCTTGAAGGCGTCAATGGCCAGTACGGCTGACGCCGTGTGATGTCCGTGCGTACCGCCGGGTACGGGCGAAAAGCGCGTGATGACGACGTCAGGGCGGAACTCGCGGATGACGCGCACCATGTCGGACAACACCTGCTGCTGGTCCCAAATGCTCAGGGTCTCGCGGTAATCCTTGGAAAAACCGAAGTCAACGGCGCGTGAAAAATATTGGCGGCCGCCATCAATTCGTCGGGCGGCAAGCAGTTCCTGCGTGCGGATCAGTCCCAATTCCTCGCCGAATTCCGGGCCCAGCACATTCTGGCCGCCATCTCCGCGCGTCAGCGAAAGGTAGGCCATGCGATAATGCCGGCCGCGGGAAAGGTAAGCGATCAGCTCCGTGTTTTCGTCATCGGGATGCGCCGCCACGTAAAGCACGCTGCCCATTTCGCGGAAACTGTACAGATCCTGTAAAATGGCAGGAGCCGTCGTCGGCGCGGTGACTTGGGCGGCTCCCGGAAAGCAAGCCAGAAGACAAATTGTGACCACCGCGAATGGAGCGAACCCAACCATGACCGCACCGGCGTTTTGGCGCGCGGTGGCAAGCAAAGCGCGACACCGCTTTGTGGGAGCATAACGTGACCGGGATATCACTCTCGTCGGAAAGCGCCGTCGCCACTCCGCTTTGCCGGCGCAGTCTAAAACCTGTCGGTGTTCCTCTCGGCTCATAGTTGGGAAGAAACCAATCAATCACGACCACTCGTCACCCGTCACTGGTCACCCCTACTTCTGAACCGTGAAGGGCACGGAATATTGAGTGTTTTCCCACATCAATTTCAGCACGCCGCCTCCTGACGGATTTTTTTCAACGCCCATCGTGAATTGGTCCACCGATTTGTCCAACGCCGTCTTCTGCAAATCCACCCGGGCCAAATCGTGCCCGGTGTCCACCGGCACCCCCCAACCGCCGAGATGGGTGCTGATGGCCAGTTGAGACGCACCGGTCTCATTCGGCACCATGTAGAGGGAGTAGGCTCCGGCAGGGATGATCTTTCCGCCCAATTCGATGGGCTTTTGCGTCAGGAGCAGCGTGGCCTCATCCGCGCCCATGCGCCAGGGCTCTCCATAGGGCACCAGCCCGCCCCAGATCTTACGGACTTCTCCGGTGCGGGGATTTTTTGTGAACGGCCGTCCATAGGTGATGGTGACGCGGTTGCCGTCAACGACCCGGCTGGTGGTTTCGTGCGGACTGACCCCGCCGGAGGAGGCGACACGGTTCTGTTGTGCCACGACCGGTAATGTGCCGGCCAGGGCGATTGCGGTGATAAACAGGGCGGAAATGATTTTTTTCATGGTAGCTCCGGTAGTGTGACGGTTTTGGTTAAACTTTGGTTTCAGTAAAATTTACTGTTGCAGGCTCGCGATCAAATCATCGTTCATCTTCACGAACGAACTGCCCTGGCCTTCAGCCTTAACAGCCAGTTCGGAGGATTGTTTGGCGGCGGCAATCGCGCCCGGCTTGTCTCCCTGTTTTGCCAGTATTTGTGCCTTCAAATGCAGCATCTCATAGGCAATGCGTGGATTGTCTGCCAGCCCGGCGTTGACCCAATCCAAAGCTTTTTTCTGGTCCAGATCGTGGTTGTAATAAAACGTGGCCGCCTGGAAATAAAAACCGGCCTGCTTTTTGCCCGGCGCCGCCATGGCCGCCTCGATTTGCGGGACGAGCTTGCTGGCCACATCCACCTCCATCTGGATCGGGACGACCGTCCGGTCCCAGACCAGCGTCAGCACCGCCGACTCGTCGCGAACGCGGTTGAACTCGATGCAGAAGGTCTCAATCCGCGTGTCCTTCAACGTCGCCGGCGTCACCTGGAATCGCACCACGTCATCCTTCTCGTTGTACTGAAAGCTGCCCCATTGATTGGCGCCCTTATTGATGATAATCGTCCACTCGTTCTCGCCGGGAATGGTAAACAGCGCATAAGTGCCGGCGGGAATCTCATGGCCTTCGAGTTTCACCGGCGTGCTGAAGGTAATTTTGGTGGCCTGGTTGGCGCCGGTCCGCCACACCTGGCCGTAGGGCACAATGCCGCCGAAGATGGTCCGGTTTTTGACGCCGGGCCGGGAATAGACAATTTCAATGTCGGTCAGTCCAACACGTTGTTTGAGGGTGCAGGCGGGGCTGGCGGCGGGAAAATTGACCCCGCCGGTTTGTGCGGACAACGGTGGCGCAATCATCAGTTCGGTCACCAGCGCCAGGGTGAAGAGTAGGGTGGTTGAGTTCATGGTTTGGGAAACTTATAAGAAGTGAATCGAAACAAAAGGGGAAAATGTCAACAAATCCCGTCATTCGGGAGTCAACGCCAGTGCAGCCAGGCCCAGATTTCAGCGGCAAAGGGAAGCAACGCCAGCGCGTACTTGAGCTTGAAGGTCCACTTGGCGGTTTTGTGGCGGAACAGATTCATCCCCAATAGTCCGGCGGGCCATCCACCGAGTGCGCCCAGCCACACCAGCGTAAATTCCGAAACCCGTGGTTTGGAAGTGCCCGCACGCCATTTGTCGAAACCAAATGTAAGGAATGTCACCCCATTGATCGCGACGAACCAGACGAGTACGATGGTGTCAGTCAATTGCACGCAAATCGCATAGGTCTTTTACCGAAGCTGACGGGGATAACAAAGAAAAACCTTTTGGGTCTCCGTTTACTCAGTTACCTCGAGTTTAAAGCCAAATCCATTGCTTCAATGAAAGTGCCCAGCCAGGAGTTGAAAATTCGGGTGAACCGTGCTGAAATCACGGCATGGCCGCCGGTCAACTCTGGCTCTTTCCACCGCCCCGACCGCTGGTTGAGCGGTTGGGCAAGGATTTCTTTCGCGCGCTGCCATCCGGGCCCGGTGTCTATTTCATGTGCGATGACACCGCAGGCGTATTGTACGTCGGCAAGGCGCGCAATTTACGCAAACGATTGTCCAGTTATCGCGTGGCCAACCCGGAACGATTGCCGCGCCGGATTATCCGGCTGTTGCATCGGGTGACGCGTATTGAATGGGACGAATGCCCGACCGAAAAAGCGGCCCGCAACCGGGAAGAATTGCTGATTTGCGTCCTCAGCCCGCGTTTCAACGGGGCCGGCAAGGTGTGGCGTCATAGGGGTGACCGGTGGCTGGTGACGCGTGACAAGGATGGCAGTTCAGTCCGAGTATGAAGCACTATTACTATTCACACAGACCTACATGACCCCAGACTGGCAAAGGTGCGTCGACCAATATTGCCCTGATATTGGCACGAGGGGTGCGTCTGCCTCCTGCTTATGTCCAATTGGCTTAGAATAATTGGGGCGTGTCTGGTGCTATTGGTGTGTGTCTTGTTTGTCGCCAAGGAATTACTGCCGCCGGCAGCTCCGAAATTTGTGTCGGCCATCAATTATGAACAATTGCAGATTGTTAACCAAGGACCCTGCATCGTTTATTATTACCACAAATCCACGGATATCTCGGCACGAAAATTGATGCCCGCTTTGGACGAGTTGGCCTCGCGGTTTCAGAACAAAATCGGATTTTATCGCTACCAGTTTTCCAATCCGGAGGACAACGTGCCGCGGAAAACGGCGTATGAGAGCACCTTGACGGTTTATGACGGCGGAAAGGAAATCAAGAATTATCCCGTCATGCAAATGTCGGACAAGGTCGAGGACAACGAAGGCCTGATTCTGGTGCTGATCAAAAATTATCTGATTGCCAACAACTCCGGTTTTCCACGTCCGGGTAAAACCCCCTTCGTGAGCTCATTCGATTTTCAAAGGCGGGTTCTGGAAGACGCGCGGCCGGTCATTGTTGACTTCACGTCGGCGACCTGCCCGCCGTGTCGGATGCTGGAACCGCAATTCCGGCAAATTGCCGCCAAAGACTCAAGCCTGGCTGATTTTTATTTTTTTGATAACGACAGTCCGGCCAACCTTTCCATTGTGAATCAATACTCCGCCCGGACGACTCCTACGGTGATTTGTTTTTTTCAGGGAAAACCACAGGGAAGATTTACCGGCGCTTTCGGCAGCCCTGACCTTAATGAAGGCCGCATCCTGTCACTGCTTCAGCCGTACTTTTAAAAGGCAAAAGCCTTTCCACCTGCGGTTGGCGGTTTGTTTTTGGCTAGACACCTCACCCTGACCCAATGACTCGCTCGCATCCGCTCGCTCGGCTCTGCGAGCCTCCGTCCGAGAATGGTGGACAAATTCCTTTTACCCTTTCCCAAGCGGCCCAAGTGCTCGCTCGAGGCGGAGAGGGGATCAACAAGGGAGAAGTCCAGGCTTCAAAGTCCAGGTCGGAAACGGCGGAGGAACATCGAACATTCAACATTGAACACCCAACATCAAAGAGAATTGGAGTGATGGTGCCGACGGAGGGGGTCGAACCCACACATCCTTACGGATACCAGATTTTGAGTCTAGCGCGTCTGCCAATTCCGCCACGTCGGCACGGGAGCAGCCAATATATTTCAGGGTGGGCCGAAGTAAATCAATTTCGCTCCCGGTTATAATGGATGGGGCGAGAGGAATTCGGCGTGCGAACTTTGGCCTCCTCACCCCGCCTCTCTCCTCCCTTTGGGAAGGCGAGGGAGAAGAAAAGTGCATTTCGGAACGCACCGGCCGGCGCGGCGAATCACACGGATTTTGAGCGGACAGATTTTCCGCCGGCAGGCCACCGGCAACACCGACAGGCAACTCCTTCAAAGGTTTTTGCTATAATCGCAGGATAATCCATTGATAATCCATTGATTTGTACGCTGACTGCATTAAGGGATGACGGGCTCGAATTAGTGCAGAATAGTGCAGAAATCTCATGTTATCTTGCAAAAGTTAGTAATTAATTTAGCCGGGATAACGGTTATCTTGATTGTGTATAGGGGAATGGATGGTTTTATGGCAGATATATTAAAATTAGAGAAGTTTTCGTTTGGGGTCGGGGACCGATTCGCGCGTCAGGCCAAGGCACAGCTTCAGGCCTTTGTCCTGGCTGCCGAGCAAGGCGTGGAGGTCACCCCGGTCTGGAACAAGTCAAACCGTGAGCACGTCATCGTCGGCTCCGAGCCCGCCAGCACCCGGGCTGCGGTGGAGGCGGCTGTGAAGGAATTGCACTGGCCGAAGGCTTATCACATCGATGCCGACCATATTCAGCTGGGAACGGTGGACCGGTTTATTCCGCATTCGGATTTTTACACGATTGACGTGGCGGATTGGATTGGCAAACCGGCCGACGTCAAGGCCGTGGACGCGTTCATCGAAGCGCACGCCTGAACTGGTGGGGCGGATTTCGATTCCTCAAATCGAGTGGCCGTTTCAAACCACGGTGAGCGATGTGCGGGGCGTGGTGGGCAAGTATCTGCTGGCGGTGCAGGAGGCCGGTAAAATTTACCGGCACATCGTCGAAACCAAGGGCGGGCGGAAATTTATTACCGAGGTTTCGATGGACGAGACCGACAGTCCCCAAACGCCGCCGGAATTGTTGATCATCCTGGCAGCGATCGCCGACGAAAAGATCCCGATTCAAACCATTGCGCCCAAGTTTACCGGCCGTTTTAACAAGGGTGTTGATTATGTGGGGGATATCGCCCAGTTCGAAAAGGAGTTCAGCGAGGACCTTGCGGTCATTGACTTTGCCGTGAAGCAATATGGTTTGCCCAATACGCTCAAATTAAGCGTGCATTCCGGCAGCGACAAATTCTCCATTTATGGGCCGATGCGCCGGGCGCTGGCGCGGTTTGGGTCGGGGTTGCACATTAAAACCGCGGGGACGACCTGGCTGGAGGAAGTGATCGGGCTGGCGGAAGCCGGGGGCGACGGCCTGGCCATGGCCCGGGAAATTTACGCCGGGGCATTGGAACACGCTCGAGGAGCTTTGCGCGCCTTACGCCACGGTGATTGATATTGATTTCAAAAAACTGCCCTCCGCCGCCACCGTCAACGGCTGGAGCGCAAAACAATTCACCTCCGCGTTGCGCCACGATCAGAGCAATCCGGAGTTTAATCGCCATCTGCGCCAATTAATCCACGTGGGCTATAAGATTGCCGCCAAGATGGGCAATCGATATCTGGACGCCCTGGAAAAGTATGAAGATACCGTGGCGAGAAATGTCACCGCCAATCTATACGAGCGGCACATGAAACTCCTGTTGGTCGGCACGAACCGGGTTGCGCCTCGACCGGCGCCGGTGGCGAAGCAGGCGGCGGCAGCGTCGCTATGAAATTCATCCACGAGGATTTTCTCCTGCAGACCCGGACGGCCCGGCGCCTGTACCATCAATTTGCCGAAACCGAGCCGATCCTGGATTACCACTGTCATCTTTCGCCCAAGGACATTGCGGAGAACCGGCAGTTCAAAAATCTCTTTGAGATCTGGCTGGAAGGCGACCATTACAAGTGGCGGGCGATGCGTTCCAACGGTGTCGCCGAACGCTTTTGCACCGGGGACGCCGATCCCTTTGCGAAGTTCCGGGCGTGGGCGGCGACGGTGCCGCATACCCTGCGCAACCCGCTTTACCATTGGACGCACCTGGAATTGCTGCGCTATTTCGGCATCGACAAGCTGCTCGACGAGGCCAGCGCCATCAGCGTCTGGAAGGAAGCCAACGGCAGCTCGCCACGCCGGAACTGACCACGCAGGGTATCCTGAAGAAGTTTAACGTCAAAACGGTTTGCACGACGGACGACCCGGTGGATGATCTGCGCCATCACAAGGCCATTCTCGCCAGCGAACTGGCGACCCGGGTGCTGCCCGCGTTCCGTCCGGACAAGGCGTTGGCGGTCCATCAACCGGAGCAATTTAATGCGTGGGTGGATCGGTTGTCCGAAGCCAGCGACATTGGAATCGAGACTTTTTCGGAATTTCTGGACGCCTTGCGTTCCCGTCATGATTATTTCCATGCGCAGGGCTGCCGACTCTCCGACCACGGTATGGCCCAGTGTTATTCGGCTTTTTGTTCTGAAAAAACGGCGGCGGCGGTTTTCAGCCGGGCACAAAAGGGAAAACCCGCCACGCCGGAGGAACAGGCCCAATTTTCCGCGTTTATGATGCTCTTTTTCGGGCAATTGGACGCGGCAAAAGGCTGGACGAAACAGCTGCATCTTGGGGCCTTGCGCAACAACAATACGCGGCTGCTGCGGCAGCTGGGGCCGGATACCGGATTTGATTCCATCGGCGATTATCCGCAGGCTGAGACCCTGGCGGCCTACCTGGATCGTCTGGACCAGGAACAAGCACTGCCCAAGACCATCATCTATAACAACAACCCGGCGGACAATTATGTCTTTGCGACCATGCTGGGCAATTTCCAGGACGGGACGATGGCCGGTAAAATTCAGCTCGGTTCGGGCTGGTGGTTCCTCGACCAGAAGGAGGGCATCGAGTGGCAGCTCAACGCCCTTTCCAATCTCGGGCTGCTCTCGCGCTTTGTCGGCATGGTGACGGATTCCCGCTCGTTCATGTCCTATCCGCGCCACGAATATTTCCGGCGCGTGTTGTGCAATCTGGTCGGACGCGACGTGGAGAACGGTGAAATTCCCGACGACGACTCCCTGCTTGGGCCGATGATTCAAAATATCTGCTATGCCAACGCGCAGCAGTATTTGCAGTTGCCCACGGAGGAATCGAACCGGGGAAATCGCTCCCGGCCGGGTGCACGTTCCGGCGCGCGCGCCAACACGCGCAGGGACAAATAAA
Source organism: uncultured Verrucomicrobiae bacterium (assembly GCA_963708525.1). Classification (GTDB taxonomy): domain Bacteria; phylum Verrucomicrobiota; class Verrucomicrobiia; order Limisphaerales; family UBA11358; genus UBA11358. The sequence continues at coordinate 310,626 of CAVPTH010000003.1, forward strand.
CCCGTTCGCTCGCTTCCCGGTCTCCTGGGATCAACGCACGACGCTGTCGCGAAATTGTTTCGGGGACATTCCGGTTGCCTGCTTGAACGCCACGCAAAAGGTGTTGGCGCTTTGATAGCCGCATTGGCCGGCGAGCACTTCCAGTTTGTGAGTGGATTCGGCCAGCAGCCGTTTGGCGCGTTCGATCCGCACCCGTTGAAGTTCCTGTCCCGGAGTGCGCCCCACGTTTTCCAGGAAGGCCTTGTGCAATCCCCGCCGTGACATGGCGGCCACGCCGACCAGGTCCTTGACGGTGATCGGTTCGGCGGCGTGTTCCCAGATAAACCGGAGGCTGTTGGCCACCCCTTTGTGGTTGATGGCCAGGAGATCGCTGCTTTTGCGGGTGATGATGCCCGTTGGCGGGCACGCGGATGGGCTTTTTGGGCGGGCTCTTGCCATTCATCAAGTCCTGGAGCAGGGCGGCGCCGATGTAACCCAGGGTTTCCAGATTGGTGTCCACGCTGGAGATGGGCGTGTGCATGGTGTTGGCAGCCAGCAAATAATTTTCCGCTCCCACGATGGCGACCTGCTCCGGCACGGTCAGGCCGGCGCTCTCGCAGGATTCCAGCACGTCGAGGGCCTGTTCGTCGTTCGCCGCGAAAACCGCCAGCGGCTTGGGTTTGGCCTTCAACTGGGTGAGGAGCCATTTGCGCTTGTACTTCCATTGCTCACGGTCGTTGCGGTAAACCGGGGATTCGTGCCAC
>CAVPTH010000004.1:0-287346 GCA_963708525.1 uncultured Verrucomicrobiae bacterium
TCCCGGCAGCTCCCCGACGTGGATTTGGATTTCCGTTATCTCGAAAATGGCACGACGACGGCGCAGCAGGAGCTTATGCGCGCGCTGGTCACGAACGGCGTGGACGGCATCGCCCTCAGCCCCATCGACCCCGATTCCCAGACGGATTTCCTCAACCAAATCGCCGCCAGGACGGTTTTGGTTTGCGCCGACAGTGATGCGCTCCGGAGCAAGCGTCAATGTTACATCGGCACAGACAATGTTACTGCGGGGTCACAGGCGGCGGAATTGCTCAAGGCGGCGCTGCCCCAGGGCGGTAAAATCGTTTTGCTCATCAGTTACGCCAATGCGGAAAACATCAAAGACCGCATCCATGGCATCCAGAACGGGTTGGCCGGATCAAACATCCAAATTGTGGAAGCGATGGTGGACGGCGCCGCCAGCGACATCGCGCAGAAAAACACTGAAGACGCGCTGACGAAATATCCGGATCTGGCCGGCATGGCTTGTCTCAACGGCTACCAGGGGCCGGCGGTGCTCACCGCCGTGCGCCATGCGGGCAAGGCCGGGCAGATGAAGATTGTTTGCTTTGAAGATTACAGCGCGACGCTGGACGGGATCGCCGCCGGCGATATTTACGGCACCATTGTTCAAAACCCTCTAAAGATTGGCTTCCAAACCATCTCCCGCATGGAAAAATATCTTCAAGGCGACAAGGCGGGGTTTGGCGACGGGAAAATCCTTATCCCTTCGCAACCGATCACCAAAGCCAATCTGGCGGATTATCTGGCGGTGCAAAAGAACGTGCTCTTCCAAACACAGGACCGGAATCCTTGAACCGGGAGATCCGAAATCTGACAGGGCAGGACGCGTTTTTAAAAATGTCGGGCAGCTGTAGGCGATGACCCGGAAGGTGAAGACCATGACTTCCTGCCTCGGACCGCAGCAATCACATAACGGTTTATTCGGCCGGTGGTGGCGGGTTGAGCGCGTTAAATTCGGCCCGGGCCAGGAAGAAGACGGCACACGATCGCGGTTTGGTGGACAGGGATTTCTGGAAACAATCACTCGCTCCCTGTTTATCGCCGGCCAAAAGACGTTTTATCCCGGAGTAATACCAGAATTCGCTTTGCTGTTTTCCGGTGTCGGTTGAATCGATGGCTTGGTAGAGGTCCGCCTCGCTGGCTTGATTCAAAAGAAATCTGGCGATATGCATCTGCCAGTCGGACGACGTTCCGACTGGGTGGTCTCCGCAATAGGCGAGGAGTTCCTGATCCGCTCTTGCCCTTTCACCATTCTGCGCTTGCACCCGCCAGGTCTCAATGGCCGCGGAGTCTTTCACGCGGCCATCGGAAAAACTTTGGCACCGCTGGTAATCAGCCAGGGCGCCGGTCCAGTCGTCGCTGATGGATTTGATGACACCGCGATAATAATATCCCCACGCGAAGTTGGTGTCGGTTTCCAGCGCACGGTCAAGCTGCCGCAGAAAACGTTCGCGCCAGGGGGCCGGATCCAGCCCGGAACCACCGCCGACCGTTACGCCGGGGCCGGTGAAAACCGGTCCCGTTTCTTCAATCATGCGTACCCGTTCGATCACGGCACCGGTAAAATCATTTTGCATTTCCCTGACCCGGATCCTTCCGCGATAGGCCTGCCGGTTGTCCGACTGCAAGGCGATGGCCCTTCCGAAATCATCCAGTGCGGGTTTAAAATCGCGTTGTGCCATTTCGGCCTGCGCCCGCAATAGGTAATTGTTCACGTCCTGAGGGTTTAAGGCAATCGCCGCGGAGTAATCCTTGAGGGCCGCGTCCGTATCTCCCCGGAGGATCTCGATGCCCGCACGGTTGGTGTAAGCCGCGGTGAATTGGGGATTCAATTTGATGGCGTGGGTGAAATCCGCCCGCGCACTGTTCAAGTCCCAACGATAAACCCATTGCCGGTCGGGATCGGTGGTGGACAGGATTTCCAAACCCCGGTCAAAATAAAACTGCGCGTCATGCGATGCCATCAAGGGCGCAAAAAGCCCTGCCAGAAGCAGCAGCGAAAAGAAGAAAAGCAACAGCTTATTGATCACTTACCCTGTATTTTACCATGGCCGTCCAAGTTGGGCAATAGACAGAACTATTCAACTCAGCAATGTATTCCGGCAGTTATGGGCCGCCGCAATAGCCCTACTCGAATGAGCCATCCACCCCCTTCCGATTTGACAAACACCACGTGAGCTGAGATAATAATAGCTGTAAAAAACTATTTCAGAAGATCAAAGGAGGCATTAATCCAGAAAATTATGTGCAAGCTGTTTGCGGTCGTTTTATGTCGTGCGAGCGTGTTGGTCACGCAACACTTCACTCTGAGAGTGGCGGCAGCGGTCTTGCTTTGGATGACTGTTTCAGCAAAGGGACAAGTCGCGGGTCTGGTGGCGGAATATGGATTCAATGAAGGGACGGGATCGACGGTGACGGACACTTCGGGTAACGGAAATGATGGAACTATCAGTGGTGCGACGTGGACCACTTCGGGCAAGTACAGTGGTGCGCTGGTGTTCAACGGCACGAGCGCGCTCGTGACCATCAACGACGCTGCGTCGCTTGACGTGACGACGGGGATGACGATCGAGGCGTGGGCGAAACCGTCGGTAGTGAACAGCGCATGGCGGGACATCATTTACAAGGGCAACGATAATTATTACCTGGAGGGGACCTCCGGCAACGGGGGCGTGCCGGCGATGGGAGGCACGTTTGGAGGCTCGGATGTGGCGCTTTACGGGACGGGAGTGCTGCCGGCGAACACGTGGACACACTTGGCGGCGACGTACGACGGGACGACGATTCGGTTGTATGTCAACGGAGTGCAGGTGGCGAGTCAGGCGCAGACGGGGGCGATTGCGACCTCGACAAACCCATTGCAGATCGGCGGCGACAGTTTATACGGCCAGTTCTTCCAGGGAACCATTGACGAGGTGCGCATCTACAACGTGGCGCTGGCCGCGGCGCAGATTCAAACCGACATGAATACGCCCGTTCTTCCGGACATGCAACCGCCGTCGGCGCCGGCGAATTTGGCGGCAACCGCAATCGGAGGAACTCAGATCGTACTGAACTGGACCGCATCAACGGACGATGTTGGGGTAACCGGGTATCTGTTGGAGCGCCAGGACCCGGGCAACGCCAATTTTGCACAGATTGCAGAAGTAACGGGAACGAATTATTTCGATGCCGGGCTGGTGGCACACACAAATTACAGTTACCGCGTCAGGGCTACCGATGGGGTGGGGAATCTGAGCGCGTATTCGCCGGTGGCCAGCGCAACCACGCTGACTAATGCCGTGGCGAGTGATAATTTTAATCGGCCGAACGGGCCGCTCGGCGCCAATTGGTCGAAGCCAATCATCTCGACGAACAATCTGGTGGTGACTAACGATCAGGTAGGCGTTGATGTTGAGGATAACCACATTTTTGCATTTTGGTCGGCGAACAACTTCAGCGATGATCAATACTCTCAAATCTCCCTGTCTTCCATCGGGGCGTGGACGGGGGTGATTCTCCGGGGAGATGCAGCTTTGGACCCGGTTTGGACAAATCCGCCTTCGGGTTCCCAATTTTACTTTGGGTTCGTGTTCGCCCCAAACGATTATCGCATCTACCACTTTATCAACAACGGTTACTATTCGGAAGCCGTCGGGAGCACGGAGACCTGGCATACGAATGACGTGTTAAAGCTGGAAATATCAGGTTCAGTCGAGCCGCTGGTCACCATGTATCGAAATGGCAAACCCGTCCTGGTGTGGTTGGTCGCGGATGGCGCAGATGTGAAAAACGGGGGGAGTCCCGGGATCGGGATCTATTCGCCGGCGGGGAAACACCTTACCGCTGACAATTGGGAAGGAGGGGACTTGACTCCGGACACGAATGCCCCCACGGCGCCTGCCGGTCTGGTGGCCACCGCGGTTACCTCGAGTCAAATCGATTTAGGTTGGACATCATCCACCGATGATATCGGGGTGGTGGCCTACAAAATTGAACGCAGTCAGGGCGCGGGATCGACAAATTTCTTCCTGCTTGATTTGACGATCGGGACAAATTACAGCGACGCCAATCTATCGACCCGGTATGTCCTGTACACAACGAATTCCTCAATCCTGCAGCCAGGCACGACTTACAATTACCGGGTATGGGCAGTGGATGCAGCGGGCAATCTTAGCGGACAGCCGGGTGTGGCGACCGCGTCCACACCGCCAGTGCCGACCGGCTCGCTGACGGCGGTGGCAGCGTATGGGTTCAATGAAGGGACGGGGACAATGGTGGCGGACCTCTCCGGTAACGGGAACAACGGGACGATCAGCGGAGCGACCTGGACGAGTTCGGGTAAATATGGCAAGGCGCTGGTGTTCAACGGGACGAACGCGCTGGTGACCGTCAGCAACTCAATCTCGCTGCAACTCAATGCGGCCATGACATTGGAAGCCTGGGTGAACCCGGCACCGGGCACCAATGCGTTTCGTGACGTGATCTACAAGGGGAACGACAATTACTATCTGGAGGCAACGTCGCCAACCGCAGGTAAGCCGGCTGGGGGCGGAACATTTGGGTCAACGGATGTGCCCATTTACGGGATCACGGCCCTGGCATCTAACACGTGGTCGCATTTGGCGGTGACGTATGACGGCGGGACGTTGCGATTGTATGTGAACGGAACACAGGTCGCGAACCAGTTGCAACCGGGGGCGATAGCGACCTCGACGAACGCGTTGCAGATCGGGGGCGACACTCTTTACAGCCAATATTTCAAGGGGATGATTGACGAGGTGCGGATTTACAACCGGGCGTTGAGCGCCGCCGAGATTCAGACGGACATGAATACGCCGGTAAGTTACACGGGACCCTTGCGAATTGATTCGATTGTGCAACAGGGCAACGATATGCTCATAACGTGGAAGACGGTCGGCGTCAAAACCAACGTGCTGCAGGCCGCCAATGGTGCCGCTGATGGCAGTTTGTCCAATAACTTTAACGACATTTTTACCGTGACCAACCTCGTCAGCACTGTGACCAACTATCTCGATGTGGGCGCCGCCACAAATTTCCCGTCGCGCTACTACCGGGTGCGGTTACTGCCATGACCGAACGGGAAGCGCAAACCGAGCGCTGAACCGTGTGCGAAAATTATGGAGCTGCTCATCCAACACCTGTTTCATTCTTACAACTCCAAATCCATATCCGTCACCGCGCCGAGTGAGGCACTGGTAACATGTGCCGCATACTTTGCCAGCACGCCGCGGGTGTAGCGAGGCGCCGGTTTCTTCCATGCTTGCTTGCGTTTCTTTAATTCGGCGGACGGAATATCCAGACTGATCTCACGTTTCTCGGCATCGATGGTGATGGAGTCGCCATTTTTCACGAGCGCAATCGGGCCGCCCACGTATGCTTCCGGCGTGATGTGGCCGACCACAAAGCCGTGGCTGCCGCCGCTGAATCGGCCGTCGGTAATGAGCGCCACTTCCTTGCCCAGGCCTTTGCCCATGATGGCGCTCGTGGGCGACAGCATTTCGCGCATGCCCGGCCCGCCTTTCGGGCCTTCGCTGCGAATCACCATCACGTGCACCTTTCTTCACCGTGCCGTCGAGGATGGCTTTAAGCGCCTTTTCCTCGGACTCAAACACCATGGCCTTGCCGGAAAAACGCAGGCCTTCCTTTCCACTGATTTTCGCCACGGCGCCTTCGGGCGCAAGATTGCCGCGCAGGATGACGAGGTGACTGTCCTTTTTGATCGGCTGATCGAACGGCTGGATGATGGTCTGACCTGCCGGATACGGTTTCACGCCGGCAAGTGTCTGCGCCATCGTCCGCCCGGTCACCGTCAGCGCGTCGCCGTGGAGCAGTCCTTTGTCCAACAGCGTCTTCATCAAGGGCCGGATGCCGCCAATGGCCACGAGTTCAGACATCAAATGTTTTCCGCTGGGTTTCAAGTCCGCGAGCACAGGCACGCGTTTGCCGACGCGCGTGAAGTCGTCCAGGGTCAACTTCACCTTTGCCGCATGGGCGATGGCGAGCAGGTGCAACACGGCATTGGTCGAACCGCCGAGGGCGATGACGACGGCGATGGCGTTCTCGAACGCTTTCCTGGTTAAAATGTCGAGCGGGCGCAAACCACTATTGAGCATGTCCAGCACGCACGCGCCGGCCCGACGGCAATCGTCCATTTTTGCCGGCGAGATGGCGTTTTGCGCCGAGCTGTTCGGCAGGCTCATGCCCAGCGCTTCGATGGCGCTGGCCATGGTGTTGGCGGTATACATGCCGCCGCACGAGCCGGGACCGGGGATGGCGCACTGCTCCACCGCCTGGAATTCGGCATCGGAAATCTTGTGGTTCGCATGTGCGCCGATGGCTTCGAACACCGACACGATATCGAGCTTGCCGCGATGTCGCCCGGTGATGCACCGGGCAAAATGGTGCCGCCATAGACAAAGACCGAAGGCCGGTTCAGTCGGGCCATGGCGATGAGCGAGCCGGGCATGTTTTTGTCGCAACCGCCGATGGCCACAAAGCCGTCCATGCCGGCGCAACCCACCACGGTTTCGATGGAATCGGCGATAACCTCGCGCGAGACGAGCGAGTATTTCATACCCTCACTGCCCATGGAGATACCGTCGGAGACAGTGATGGTATTAAAAACGATGGCTTTCCCGCCGGCTTCGTTCGCACCTTTCTCGGTTTCCAACGCGAGCTTGTCGATGTGCATGTTGCACGGCGTGACATTGCCCCAGGTGGAAGCGACGCCAATGAGCGGCTTTTTGAAATCCTCCGGCTGGAATCCGACTGGATACAACATGGCGCGGGCGGCAGCGCGTTCGTCGCCGTCAAACACAACGCTGGAAAAGGGGCGAGGCGAATCGGCGGATGTTGTTTTCTTCATCGCGACAAATTGCCGGAAAAAAGGAATATCGGCAAGTCGCGGAGTGGCATGAAGTGAAACAATTTGGCGAGAATATGCCCTATCGACGGGCCGGTTTTGGACTGCGGCGACAGGTCGCCGCTTTCAAAGCGCGGACATGTCCGCGCGCTCCAAACTTTCGTCGCGCGCGATGTTCGCCTCACCAAATCCACATTAAGAAAACGATTACGATTAAGATTAAGACCTAAAAACGCAGTTCAACGAGATGACTCCGGCTGTTCCTGGACGGTATGTTCATTCCAGCCGCCGCCGAGGGCCTGGTAGAGGTTGATGAGATTGAACAGGCGGGAGTACTGGGACAGGATGAGATTTTGTTGGGCGTTATCGAAAATTTGCCGGGCGGCGAGCACGTCCAGCGAACTGGCGACGCCGTTGTGGAAACGCGCCTGGGTCAGTTCGTAATTTTGTTGCGTGGCCTTGACGGTGGCCTGGTTGGCCGCCAGCTGCGTGCGGACCGTGGCCCGCACCGCCAGCGAGTCGGCGACTTCCCGGAAAGCAGTTTCAATGGATTTCTGGTAGTAGGCGACTTCGATGCGCTTGACCGCTTTGGTGGCCTGAAGTTCATTGTAGGCGGTGCCGGCCGCAAAGATGGGCCAGACGATTTGCGGCGAGAAATTCCAGGCCGCCGAGCCCGGAGCAAACAGGCCCTCCAGCGTGGTGCTGGCCGTGCCCGCTGCCGCCGTGAGAGTAATGGTCGGGAAAAAGGCGGCCCGGGCGGCGCCGATGTTGGCGTTGGCGCCCTCGAGCTGATGTTCAGCTGCGAGAATATCCGGGCGACGTTGCAAGCAGGTCGGAGGGCAATCCGGCCGGAATGTCGGCCAGGCAGATTTCCGGATTAAATGGCCGCGGGTGGAGGCAGGTCGGCCGGCAACGGGCAGCCGATGAGCAGCACCAGATAATTTTCAGCCTGCGCGAGCAGCTGTTCATATCCGGCGACGTCGGTACGCGCGGTTTGCCATTGGGTTTCAGCGGCATTCAAATCGAATTGAGAAAGCACCCCGACCTGGTAGCTGCTCTTGGTGAGTTCAAAAACATTGCTCGCCGCGTTCAACGTTTGTCGGGCAACGGCGAGTTGTTCGGTCGCTTCGCGTTCGGTCAGGTAGGCCGCGCTGACTTCCGCCACGAGCGCAATCTGCGCACTTTTCTGCGCTTCCTGGCTGGCGAAATAAACTTCCAAGGCCTGGCGTTTGAGGCTGCGGATGCGCCCGAACAGGTCCAATTCATACGAAGCGACGCCCAGATTCACATTGTACTGCTGGAAGGTTGATCCCGATCCCGTGCCGGCATAGCCAAACGCAATCCGCTGCCGGTCGCCGTTGGCGTTGACCGCGACGGTGGGGATCAACTCGTTCCGCTGGATGTGGTAAAGCGCGCGGGTCTGCTCGACATTCTCCATCGCCACCTGCAGGTCCGGGTTATTGGTCAGGGCCAGTTCGATGAGCCGTTGCAGGCGTGGATCACGGAAGAATTCGCGCCAGCCGATATCGGCAGCGGGCACAGGGGCGGCGTTGGTCGGGGTTTTGCCATTACCCGGCACCTCCGGCCAGGAAGTCGAGATGGGCGCAGCCGGCTGATGATAGGTCGGTATGAACGTGCAACCGGCCAAAGCCAGCAGGCAGATGGTAGCCGCCGACGTAAGGAGGCGGACGTTAGAGGTGCGGCTGCCAAATTTATCCGCCTCGTTACCTCGTCGGCTACAGGTTGCGGGATATTTACTCATGGCTTGGCCGAATCATTGTTACTTTCGTCCTGTTCGAAACCTGTAGGTTTGGGGGCCATCATGGCGTGCGACGGCTTTTGCGATTTAAACAACCGGCGAATGACGACGAAGAACACCGGCACCAGAAAGACGGCAAGCACGGTGCCCGTTATCATGCCGCCGGCCACGCCGGTACCGATGTCATGTCGACTGGCCGAACCGGCGCCAGTACTCAACGCCAGCGGGAGCACTCCCAGCATGAAAGCCAGCGAAGTCATCAAAATCGGGCGCAACCGCAGGTGGGCCGCTTCTGCCGTGGCCTCTATAAGGCTCTTGCCCTGCGCCTGGAGGTCCTTGGCGAATTCGACGATGAGAATGGCGTTTTTGGCCGACAACCCGACGATGGTCAGCAGGCCGACTTTGAAGAACACGTCGTTCGGAAGACCCCGCAGTGTCGCGGCGAGCAGCGCCCCGAGAATGCCGAGCGGCACCACGAGAATCACTGCTATCGGAATGGACCAGTTTTCATAAAGGGCGGCCAGGGCGAGGAACACGACAATGAGCGACAGCGCATAGAGCAGGGGAGCCTGTTTGGCCGATACCCGTTCCTCGAACGATTGACCGGTCCATTCGTAACCGATGCCGCGGGGCAGTTGGCCGACCAGGTTTTCCATGGCGGTCATCGCTTCGCCCGTGCTTTTGCCCGGCGGAACGGCCCCGACCAGCTCCAGTGACGGGAAGCCGTTAAAATGTTGCAGCGACGGCGAACCGAAAATCCAATGCAAGCTGGCCACACTGGACAGGGCCACCATCTGTCCGCTGATATTTCGCACATAGACATTGCCAACGTCCTGCGGCTGCATGCGATAAGGCGCGTCCAACTGGGCGATGACCCGTTGCACGCGGTTTCCGTGCACAAAGTTGTTGATGTAATCGGAACCGAAATAGGTTTGGAGTGCGATGTTCAGGTCCGCCAGGGAAACCCCCAGGGCACTGGCCTTGGCCTGGTCGATGTCCACTTTCAGTTGCGGTGTATCTTCCAACCCCTGGAATCGCAGTTGCACAATATTGGGATCTTTGGCGGCGAGCGTGAGCAACTGGTCCCGTGCCTGCATGAGCCTGGCATGGCCCAGCCCGCCCTGGTCCTCGAGTTCAAAGTCGAAGCCCGCCGCGATGCCGAGTTCGGGAATGGGCGGTGGATTGATGGGATAAATAATGGCGTCCTTGATTTGTCCCAACTCCACAAAGGCCCGGGCAATAATGGCATCCACTCCATGTCCGGCGCCCTTGCGCTGGCGCCAGTCTTTCAGGTGAACAAACGCGAGGGCGGAGTTCTGGCCTGCGCCATTAAAGCTGAAACCGGCCACATCCACCATGCCCCCTATCTCAGGCTGGCTTAAATAATATTTTTCGACCTGCTTGAGCACGTCCACGGCGCGTTCCTGGGTCGCGCCCACCGGCAACTGGATGCTGGTAATAAAGTAACCCTGGTCTTCATCAGGCAGAAAGGACGAGGGCAAACGGACGTAAAGCCAACCCACCGCCACGACGATCACCAGGTAAATGACAAGGTAACGCGGTGTTTTGACGAGCATCCGGCCCAGAAGACTTTCGTAGTTTTTCCGGGTGGCGGCAAAGCCGCGGTTGAACCAGCCAAAAAAACCTTCCTTCCGGAGGTGATGCCCTTTTTCAACGGGCGTCAACAGCGAAGCGCACAAAGCCGGCGTGAGCGACATTGCCAGAAAGATGGAAAACAACATGCACGAAACCATGGCCATCGAAAACTGGCGGTAAATGGCGCCGACGGACCCGCCAAAGAAGGCCATGGGAATGAACACCGCCGTCAGCACCAGGGAAATGCCGATCAACGCGCCGGTGATCTGGCTCATCGCTTTGATGGTCGCCTCACGCGGCGGCAGGCCTTCCTCGCTCATAATGCGTTCCACGTTTTCCACCACGACAATGGCGTCGTCCACCAGTTCGCCCACGGCCAGCACCATGCCGAACATGGTCAGCACATTGATGGAGAAACCGAACGTGTACATGATCGCGAAGGTGCCCAGCAATGCCACCGGGATGACGATGGTGGGAATAAGGGTCGTCCGGATATTTTGCAGGAACAGGAAGATAATCAGAAACACCAGCGCGATGGCTTCCATCAAAGTGATGATCACTTCACGGATGGAGATGCGTATGAATTCAGAACTGTCGTAGGGAAAATCCGCTTGCACGCCCCGGGGGAAAAATTTGGAAAGTTCCTGGACTTTGGCCCGCACGGCATTGGCGGTGGCAACGGCGTTGGCCGAGGGCGCCAGCCGGATGCCCACCGCCGCGGCGGGCCGTCCGTCGATCCGGGCCTGAATGGAATAATCCGCACCGCCCAGCTCGACCCGCGCCACGTCCCGCATATACACGCGCGAACCGTCCGGATTCACCCGCAACAAAATATCTTCGAACTGCTTGACCGTATTCAGAGTACTTTGCCCCTGCAAGGTGATGTTGATCTCCTGGCCTTTGGGCGACGGGACCGCACCCAGTTGGCCGACTGGGACCTGAATGTTTTGGGCCTGGACAGCGTTAAGGACGTCATTGACGCTGAGGTTGAAGCTTTCGAGCTTCTTCGGAATCAGCCAGAGGCGCATGGCGTTCTCGGTTCCGAACATATCCGCTTCGCCCACCCCGTTGACGCGGCGGATGGGGTCGAGCACGCTCGACGCAATGTAATTGCCGAGCATGATGGCGCTTACGTCCCCGTTGGTGGACGACAGGGTGAAGAACATCAAAAAGTTGCGGGTGGATTTGAGCACCGTGATGCCTTGCTGCTGGACCGTCTGCGGCAGGTTGGGCATGGCCAATTGCAGTTTGTTTTGCACCTGCACCTGCGCGATGTCCGGATTCGTGCCCGGCTGGAAATAAAGCGTGACGCTGGACTGACCGCTCGCGCTGCTGCTGGACGCGATATACAGCAGGTTATCAATGCCGTTCATCTGCTGCTCGATCACGGATGTGACGGTGTCCTGGACGGTTTCCGCGGAGGCGCCGGCGTAGACGGCATTGATGGCGATGGACGGCGGTGCGACCGTGGGATACTGGGCGACCGGGAGATGCGTAACCGCCAAAATCCCCGCCATCATGATGAGCAGGGAAATCACCCAGGCAAAAATCGGCCGGTCGATGAAAAATTTCGGCATGGCGAGGTCCCGTTATTTTCCCAGGGCCGGTGCCGGCGGAGCGGCATTATTGGTACCTGCGGGGTTGAAGGGAACCGGTTTCACCACCATCCCCGGCTGAACTTTTTGCAACCCTTCAACAATGACACGATCTCCAGCCTGCAGGCCGTCGGTGATGATCCATTTATTTCCCATCGCGGCACCGAGCTGGACCACCCTGATTTCCGCTTTGTCCTCCGCTCCCACCACCAGTGCGGCGGCGATGCCGTTGACACCGATAGTGACGCCGCGTTGGATCAGGGTAATGGCTTTGGTATCCACGGCCTGTTCCAGTTCCCCCCGTGCAAACATCCCCGGCAGGAGGATATGATTGGGATTGGGAAACAGGGCCCGCAACGTAATCATCCCGCTGCTCGGGTCCACTGTCACGTCGGAGAATAACAGCCTGCCGGGAAGCGGAGTACGTTGTTCCGTCGTCCAACCGCAAGGTCAGTTTGGCTTCACCGGGGGCGATGGTTTTGTAACGTGCCGTTTTCCAATTCCCGTCGCAGACGCAACACGTCGGTGCTCGATTCGGTAAAGTCGCAATAAATCGGGTCCAGTTGCGTGACCAGGGCCATTTGCGTCGCCGCGGCCTGGCTGACCAACGCGCCTTCGGTCACCAGCGCCGCGCCGATTTTCCCGGAAATCGGCGCCGTGACGGTGCAATAGCCGAAATTAACTGCTGCGATTTCTTGCGCGGCTTTGGCCTGGGCCGCGGCTGACACGGCATTGTCGTAATCCTGCTTGCTCACGGCATTGATGCCCACCAGCGGTTGGTAGCGTTGCGCCAGCAGTTGTGCCTGCATCAGGCTGGCGTTCGCGCCATCCAGCGTGGCTTTGTACGGCGCCGGATCAATCTGGTAGAGCACTTCGCCGTTCGTAACGTCCGCGCCTTCGCGGAAATCGCGGTGCAAGACAATGCCGTCCACCCGCGCCCGCACCTGCGCCACGCGCACCGGGTCGATGCGACCGGGCAATTCCGTTGTCAGCACCATGGATTCCGGCATCACGGTGACGATGCCGACCTCGGGGGGCGGCAGGTTGAAGGCACCCGCTCCAGAATTGCGGCCGCAGCCGGCCAGCGCCAGCAACGTCAACACGATCGTTCCCGCGACCAGCGTGGCGTGCTGTATCTCCGTTAGAAGTCCACCGTCTCACCAGTTTCATGCTCATCTTTTCTTTTCTCGTCGTACCCGTTGAGTTGGCCCTGAAAATAATTCATCGGCTATGGTCGGTCACCAGGAGATGATTGATTCTTCCTGCGGCACTCACTTGGTTCAAAGTTTGTTTGATTCATAGTTTTGATCTTTTTCCTTGTCAATTTGTTTCGCCGGTAGGCAGTGGGCTAATTTGAAGGTAGGGACGGCTCGCCGAGCCGTCCGGACGCGTCGGCGACGCGTCCCTAGTGAAGTGTAACCAACAGTTCTTTACAATAAACCGACGAGACGACCCCTCACCCCGCCCCTCTCCACGCCGAGCGGGGAGAGGGTGGCCGAAGGCCGGGTGAGGGGTTGTCTTCGATGCCTCTGCTGTAAGGCCATTTCTGTTACTCCACACTAGCAATGAAAATGACCCACTACCCGCTTGTAAAATTGATCAACTGTCGGGTGGGGTGAACGCTGCGATTGCCGGAATGAGCTTGCCTTTAGGGCAGAGTAATGCAAATAAGGCAGCTGGTCTGTTTCGCTCCGGAAGGGCGCGCAGGCAAAAAACGGGGGAGAGATGGCCGAGTGGTTTAAGGCACACGCCTGGAAAGCGTGCATACTCCAAAAGGGTATCGAGGGTTCAAATCCCTCTCTCTCCGCCAGTCACACACTGCGCCCGGGGAATCGAGCATTCGTGGTGCTTTCCTGCGGGGAGATGACCAAAATTGTTTATGGGCGTGTTTTTAACGGTCAAATGTTGGAGTCGTCTTGACGAGCTCCCAATAATTATTTATCAGGCTGGTATCAAAGCAAGACGGAACCTATAAGATGGGACGGTGTTAAAATCAAGTGAATGGACAAATCCATTCGAGTTATGAAAACCAGAGCCTCCCGTAAGACAGCTTTTACGCTGGTTGAGATCATGATTGTGGTGGCGATCATCGGCCTGTTGGCTGCGATCGCCATTCCTAATTACCTGAATGCGCGCTCAAAATCACAGCAGACAGCGTGCATTAACAATCTGCGTCAGCTGGACCAGGCCAAACAGGCATGGGCGATGGAAAAGGGTAAAAGCTCAAGCGACACGCCCGTGCCATCTGACGTCCAACCGTACCTGGGGCGCGGTTCTTCGGGCACCTTGCCGTATTGTCCGCTGGATTCAACCAGAGTCTTTATCAACAGCTATACGCTGGGTGATGTGTCCAACGCGCCGGTATGCAACCTCAATGGCAGTGGTCAGAAAGAACCCAAGACCCCGCATCGGTTGCCATCCGAGGCGAATTGAACTTGAGTAGTTTTGGCCTTACGCGGGCAACTTCCCGGTTTGCACAAGTACAGCCGGTCGGTCAGAACCTTCCAATCATTTCGGCGATGCGCCGGCAAGGCTCAAGGTGATTTCGATGGAATCGGAAACCTTGTCCTCGAACTGGCCGGGCATGATCTTGAAGTCGCTACCTTTGACGGTGAAGTTGTAAACGGTCGACACCACCGCTGTCCAAATTAAAATTCGGACCTCGTCTGGAATCCCAGGAATTGGCCTGCATTCATTTGGTTCTTATTTTGGACAGCATCTGCGGGCCCGAATGACCAACCTGCTTTCCAAAATTAAAAATGACGTCGGAAATCTCGAAGAAAACCCTGCCTTTCGTTCTCCAGAAATCGCTAATTTGAACAGCAATGAAGCGGGCGGGGTAGAGTACTTCATGCCTGACTTCCGGCGTCTGACTCAACGGCTTGGTAGCGTCACGGCCCCTGAGCCTGTATCGACGGAATGATGGCGGGATTCATCGTGCCAAGGTCTTTTTGATAAAAATAGTAATAATAAGTGCTTGGGGCGAAACTCGTAATACCCAAAGTGCTGGTGAACGGGATCCAACGCGCGGAACCATCCACCGTCAAATGATTTCCGCCATCAGGGAATCGTGAGCCTGGCCGTTGGTGAGCAATGAAACCGCCCGTGCTTGCTCCCCAAGGGTTGTTTCCAACGCCACCTGATTTAAGCCTACAAATTATATCCGAGGCGAGAGCCCAACCGGGTTTGGAAGTGCCCAACTTCGTTGGACTGGCTGACTTGATGTAACTGTAAAATAAATTATGCCACCAATAGATGCCGCCAAAATATTGATAACCAATCTGCCATTGAGGCCCTCCAGTGCCTCCCGGGTTGGGGTTATAAGATGTCCCGTAACGTGCAAGATCCGGGCAACACCAGACTGTAGCGGAATTAGTTTGTGTCGGATCCAGGTTGACCGTTTTGGCCAAACTAGCCACCGGCGGAGTCAGGGCGGTTTGGTTGTACGTTTGTTGTGAGGAAGGAGGAAGGGCGGGATTCCCCGGAAGTGCCGTGAGCAGGAAATCATGATTGTCACCGGCATAAATGGTCGCGCCTATTCCGATCTGCCGTAGATTGTTCACACAAGCGATTCGTTTTGCCCTTTCTTTGGCTGACGACAACGCAGGTAACAACATTGCCGCCAAAATCGCGATAATGGCAATCACGACCAGCAATTCAATCAAGGTGAATGCCGGTTCACGGTGAAGATTGCTTTTCATGACGCCTTATTACAGTGACTCCAGGCGGTAATGGGATTATCGGACTGAACCGTCGTCCGTATGGCAAAACTGCGCGTCTCAAAGTCCGGATTGTTCAAAATGCTTTGCGCGTGCGTTTTCATGTCAAACCACAGACATAACCTTGCGGTCCAATCGCAGGCTGCCCTTGCTGGGAATATTCTCTTCACTTTTTAGCTAAGGAACCCACACGGTTCTGAAGAATTGTTGCTTTCCACCGGACGGAACCAGGTAGGGCGATGCGCCAGCGGAAGCAGCGCCGGAAACGTTGAGATAAGGCCCCGCAACATTGGTTGCGCCTTGGAGCTGTGCCGTGCCACCGGTCGTGGGATCGGTCCAGATTACCCGCACTTGATTATTCGTTCCGACCACCGTTAACGGAGGAAGTCCCGGAACCAGCTGTACCACCTTGATGTTGTCAATATCAACGGTGTTGTTGTTGTCGTAGCCAAATAGCGTTGCGACGTTAGGATTGCCTTGGGGCACAACCTGTACCTGTAGTTGGTTAACGTGCGAGAAATACTGGTTAAACAAGGCCTGCGAACCGCCGTTGTTCACCCCTATCGGCATGGCTGCCCCGTCAAAAACGTAGGACTGCCAATTGGTCGTAAACGCCATGGTCGGATTCAGGTCAAACACTACCGCCGCCTGTGCGTTGGACGGAGTAAGGGTGCCTGGCGGGACAAAAAATAACAGGTCCATCACACCGGGAACATTGGTAACCCCCGCGCTCACCCCTCCCACTTTAGCCGCCAGGTAAACCCGATAAGATGCTTTGTTGCTGGAGGACAGCGCATAAGGAATTGGACTTTGCGTTGCACCTGTTCCAAAGCCGGAGTAAGAGCTGGGTGGACTGCTGCTCCAAGGTGAGAGGTCCACCTTATATTCAAACGAGGCGCTGCCGCCAAATCCACCTGCCAGATTCGTAGAAAAGGCCCCGCTGGCACCGGGCGAGCCGTCCCGATAACTAAAACCGTAGCCGCCGCCGTTAGGGAATGTGGTGTCGAAATCCGACTGCCAAATGACTTTCTCCACGGTTGGCGTGGGAACTGTATTTCCCGTCTGGACCAATTCAATATTGTCCACGTTCAGTACTCCGTTGGTGGTGAAACCAAACGGTGGTGAGATCAGGTTGGTGCCGGTGCCACCGATAACACCGACGGGGAGACCCTTCACCGCGAACTCGATAGTAAAGTTGCTGATTGAACCAACGACTGCGGCGTTCGTAAAATCGCTCTGGACATGGGTGGCGTCACCACCATTATCCCCGCCGTAAGCCAATGAGGACAACGGCAGGACGATATGCACATAGTTTGAACCGACTAAGCCGGCATCTCCGCTGAAGTCAAAAATAACATTGTTAGCACTGTCCTGGAATTGAACTTTAGTTACGCTGACGTCGGTATTGGTCAGGCCGGGCAGAAACCCTGAAACCTGAAGATCAGCGCTCAAAACCAACGAGCTCATTACCGCCGTCGGTGTGATCGGAGCCATCGGTCTTCCGAATTGCGTGCCGTTTCCCAGGACGGCATAAACGTAGGCAAGTGATGGACTCGTCCAATTCGAGTCGAAAGGCAAAAGCGTATAATCTGCCGAAATTGAATTGTTGGTGGTGCCGCCCACTCCAGTTCCTCCCATGACGCCTCCACCAAAACCTGCCGCCACCAGGCCGGCGGAAGAGCCAGCCGCAACATAACCATAGTTATTGGCATAATTGCCTTGACCCGCATCACCGTCGAAGTCGGTTTGCAGGATTATATTGGTCGTTTGGGCCGTCGCAGCGGATACCGTCCCTGCGATGCCGAGAACAGCTAAGAAATGTTTTATGGATTTCATAGGAAGGTAGGTTCAAAATCATACTGGGTTACGTTGTATAATCTGCACATATTTTGCTTTTTAGTCGCCAAGGCATTAGCTTTGGCTTCAAGTACAACTTTAGTATAGCTTTTACCCAGCCTTGGAATCCCTTATAATGCGAATAACGTATAGCGTGATGGGCGCCTTGTCCCAAATTGGATTCCGGTGAGCCCATCAACGTTGAAAGTGCCCAAAATGTCTCTCAAACCATTTGACTGGCCGCGAGGTGCTGACGGTTTGCGAATGGTTTGCATTTTTCTGTTATTTTCGGTTTCGGTTCCTGAGGAGCGTCTTTTGGCCCAGTCGGAAAATGTTCTAACCTGCCTGACAAACGCTCAGCAGGTTCGTGAATTGGATCCGGAGACGGCTGCAAAAAATCTTCCCGTCCACATGTTTGGCGTCGTGACTTACTATGATGCGCGGCTGTTTAATTTATTTTTTCAGGATGCCACCACCGGAATATTTGTCCTCGTTGCGCCCGACATAAGTACCAATATCGTTGCGGGTCAGGAAATCGAATTGGAAGGTGTTAGCGACAAGGGAGATTATGCTCCGATTGTTAAAGCGTCAGGAATTCGTGTTATCGGACAGGCCAAATCGCACGTTCCTCGCCGGGTCTCCATGGATCAATTGTTCACCGGTTTGGAGGACAGTCAATGGATAGAAGTGAGCGGAGTTGTTCGTTCAGTCACTATTCTCAATGGAAGACGCTATTTAAACCTCGCCATGAACGGGCTGCGGATCATGACCTACGTCGAAAATCTTAGTGAATCCGACGCCGTGAAGTTGCTTAACGCCACAATTCGTCTGCGGGGGGTGTGCTATTCCAGATACAATATGAAACGTCAATTGCGCGTTCCCTGGCTGGCCGTTTCCAGCCGGGCCGACATTATCGTCGAAAAGCCGCCTCCTGATAAAATGAAAGAGGTGTCCATCGCCAGTTTGGCCCAGTTCAATTCCGTTGGTTATTACGGGAACCTGATAAAAGTCAGCGGAGTGGTGACGTTGCAAAAGCCCGACGGCACACTTTTCATTCAGAACCAGGGATATGGACTTTATGTGCAGTTGGCTCGACCGACAAAACTCGCTCCCGGCGACCAGATAGTGGCTTCGGGCTATTCGGCGCTCGGGCAGTACGTTCCGATCCTGGAGGATGCCGCGATTCAATTTCTGAGCCATGGCGAAGCGCCCGTGCCCATGGCTGCTGACCTGGACACCCTGCTGAACGCACCCGAAAACTTTGATGGCTTGCTCGTCCATGTGCAAGCCAGCCTGATCAATTTGGTCGAAAGCGCCGGACTACAAACTTTGGTTTTACAGTCATCGAATTCTGTTTTTACAGCGACTTTGGCAAATGCCCGGGCTGACGATCGTTTCAAGTCCCTTAAGCATGGCAGCCAGGTGGCGCTGACCGGAGTTTTCGCCGCCAAATCCCCGGAGAAATGGGTCCCCGGCGTTGCCCAATCACAGGAACCGTCAGCGACCAGGATCCCCACCCCGCCGCCTGAGTCGGTTCAGATTCTCTTGCGATCCTACGCCGATATCAGCGTCCTGCATCAGCCGTCATGGTGGACCTTGTCGCGCCTGATCTGGATGCTCTGCTTTATGAGTCTCATCCTGCTGGCCGGATTGGCCTGGGTCGTGATGCTGGATCGTCGCGTCCGCCAGCAAACCAGGATCATTCAGCAAAAAGTCTGGCGTGAGGGCGTGCTGGAGGAACGTGATCGCATTGCGCGGGAATTCCACGATACCCTCGAACAAGAACTCGCCGCCATCAATATTCAATTGGGCACCGTCGAGGCACAATTCCGTCAATCGCCTCAAGTCGCATTTCAGCAACTTGAACTTGCCCGCAACATGACGCTCCACAGCCTTTCAGAAGCCCGCCGGTCGGTATGGGATTTGCGCTCTCATCTGCTGGAAAACAGCAACCTGGCCACCGCTCTCGAGGAAATGGCCGCGCCACTTTCTGCCAACAGCGGCGTCAAAATTACCGTCCAATCTCTCGGGACGCCGGAAAAACTGCCCGCGCTAATAGAGCATAACCTCCTTCGCATCGCCCAGGAAGCTCTGGTTAATGCCTGCAAGCATTCCGGCGCCAGGACGATTGTGGTTGGTTTGAACTATAGAACCGAACAGGTTCAGCTCGAAGTCCATGATGATGGCGCGGGTTTCGACATTCAAACCGTCGCGGCGCCGAGTAGCGGGCATTTTGGTTTGCTTAATATGCGGGAACGGGCGGAGAAAATTGGCGCACGATTTTCCCTCTTCACCCAGCCTGGCCAGGGCACGGAAATTATCGTCACGGTCACCAATATGACTTCGTTTACGGCGGCGACAGATTCATCCCAGCATACCAATCTGGCAGGGTCGGCAGAGGAAAAACTGGCTCATACATGAATTGAAATTCGAACCGATGAACAGAAAAATTCGCATCATGGTCGTGGATGATCATTTTGTCGTTCGCATGGGTCTCGTTGGCTCGATCAATATCGAACCCGATATGATGGTTGAAGTCGAAGCTTCCAACGGCCAGCAGGCCATTGCCCATTTCCGGCATCATCAACCGGATATTGTGCTGATGGATTTGAAGCTGCCCGACATGACTGGAGTGGAAGTCACAAGCATCATTTGCAGGGAATTCCCCGGTGCTTCCATCATCATGCTTTCCACCCACGACGGCGAAGAAGACATCTACCAGTCACTCCAGGCCGGGGCACGCACTTATCTGCTCAAAACTGCCCCCCGGGAGGAGTTAATGCACACCATCCGCGCCGTCCATGCCGGCGAGCGCTGCATTTCACCGGCCATTGGCGCGCGTCTTGCAGAACGCATGACCCATACCGAACTCACCTCGCGAGAGCTCGACGTGCTCAAGCACATTGCCACT
Source organism: uncultured Verrucomicrobiae bacterium (assembly GCA_963708525.1). Lineage (GTDB taxonomy): Bacteria > Verrucomicrobiota > Verrucomicrobiia > Limisphaerales > UBA11358 > UBA11358. Next base: position 20,305 of record CAVPTH010000004.1, read on the forward strand.
GGAAAAAGCAATAAAGAAATTGGCAGCGCCCTCCAGATTGCCGAAGTCACCGTTAAACTTCACGTTGGCCACATCCTTGCCAAACTGAAAGCCAGCGATCGCACCCAGGCGGCCACCACTGCCTTGCGGCGTGGCATACTCCATCTGGATTGAGCAGGCCTCTCAGGCCAGGTCTATACTTTCGAAGTATCTGCACCTCCTCCCTTTTACCCGGTGACAGTCCCACGGGGTATAGTAAACTTTCATTAAAATAATCCGGGGAACCTCGCCGGGTTGGCTCGATTGCCATTTTATCGTCACATGAAAATATTAATTCTGAAACGAAGTCGTCTGCTGCGAACCCTGCAGCCTTGTTTGCTTTCTCTGCTTTTGCCAGCCGTCTTTGGCGTTCTGGCCAACGCAGCGGCTGCTGAAACTGAAGACGTTTTTGCTCAAAGTCGGGAATTAGGCCGTGGCGTGAACGTGCTCGGGTATGATCCAATTTGGGAATCGTTCGACCAGGCGCGCTTCAAGCAAGAATATTTCGGGGTCATCCGGGCGGGAGGGTTTGACACCGTGCGCGTTAATCTCTTTCCGTTCAGCCATATGGGTACAGGGCCGGAATATCGACTCAATGATTCGTGGTGGAAAACCATGGATTGGATTGTGACCAATGCCTCGGCAGCTCATCTCAATGTGATTATTGATTTACATGAGTTTGAAACGACGGCAAAGAACGCGGAGGGCAATAAGGAACGTTTTCTGGCATTCTGGCGCCAAGTGGCTCTTCATTTTCAAAATGAGCCATCCAACGTGGTGTTCGAAATTCTGAATGAACCCAACGGTGAAATGACGTCAGAAGTTTGGAATCAGCAGCTCGCGGAGGCATTGAGTGTCATCCGCGAAAGCAACCCGACGCGGACTGTCATCATTGGACCCGCATTCTGGAATTCGATTGATCATTTGAGCGAACTAAAGCTTCCGGATAAAGATCGGCATATCATTGTAACAGTGCATTATTATACGCCCATGGACTTTACGCATCAGGGTGCATCTTGGGTCCAGCCGCCATACAAGCTAGGTGTGACATGGATGGCCACCACGGAGGAGCGCGGCAGAATTGAATCAGATTTCCAGAACGTGCAAAATTGGGCCAAACAACATGAACGCCCGGTTTTCCTGGGTGAATTCGGCGCTTATGATAAAGGCGACATGGCATCGCGGGCGCGCTATACCGCGTGCGTGGCCCGTACGGCGGAGCATTTGGGCTGGAGTTGGGCTTATTGGCAGTTCGACCGGGATTTTATCGTGTATAATGTTGAAAAAAACCAGTGGGTTAAGCCCATCTACAACGCGCTCATTCCACCACCTAGCCCGGTTGCATTGAAATCGAGTTACAAATGAGATTCCGTTCTCTGGTGTCATGACCATTCACGCACCAGTAGCCACCTGCAATCTTCAAATCATTTCGGCGATGCGCCGGCAATGCTCAGGGTGATTTCGATGGTGTCGGAAACCTTGTCCTCGAACTGGCCGGGCATGATGTTGAAGTCGCTGCGCTTGATGGTGAAGTTGGAGCGGATGACCAGCAAGTCACCGTGTTGGTTCGGCATGCGCTGACCCAACTTGTCCTTCAAGTAGGTCAGTTTTACTGGTGCAGTAATTTCCTTCGACACGCCTTTGAGCGTGAACGTGCCGGTCACGTCTGCCGTTGTGATGTCGCCGCTGGTCTGAACATTTTTGAACGCCGAGGATTCAAAACTGATTTCAGGAAATTTCGCGGCATCCAGCCATTTATCGCTGAGCATGTGTTGCCGTTGCATGGGGTTGGGCACGACGAGCGTTGAGGTGGCAACAACGATTTTGCCCTTGCTCGCGCCGGGGTTGGACGGGTCAAAGATAATCGTGCCGGAAACGCCACTGGCGCTGCCGTTGATCGATTCCAGGGGCGCGTCCAGTTTGAAGCCGGCGTTGTTGATGCCCTTGGGATCCTTGAAGTCAAAGGTCTGTGGCGCGGCGAAAGCCATGCCGGCCACCGTGACGAGTGCCAAAGTAACGATTTTTATTTTCATGATTGGTTTTTGAGAGGTGTAGGTTATTTTGATTTCTTCCCGACGAAAAGGGAAATGACGCCCAGAATTCCCGAGCCCAAAGCTGCCACGGCCAGAAAATCCACGCCCGGAACAAACTCGTCCTGCCATTGAACTCCTTCCAGACCAGTGACGGGATCCGAAACCCTTTGCGGAACCCGGGTTTTCGTCCAGCCCTGATTGGCCCCTGCGGCAGCCCAGAAGCTGACCGCGCCAACCAGCAAGGCGGCGGCGATAATTCGAAAGGCCCTTTTCATCGACATTTAACCGTGCGCAAATCTTAATTCAAAGTGTTGTGCTTTTAAACCACGCTGACCAACTCTGCCGTTTCGTAACGGACCTTCGCGAGCGCGGCATATTTATCATTCGCCGAGCGATAACCCAGGGCGCAGCAAACGACTGAGGCATAGCCGCTGCCGTTCAGGCTGAGGATGCGGTCGTATTCAGCGGGCACGAAGCCTTCCATGGGACAGGTATCTACACCCAGGACAGCGGCACAGGTCATGAGGTTGCCCAGGGCGATGTAAGCCTGGCGCGTAGCCCATTCCTGCGCAATTTTGCTGCGCGGGCCACTCACGAGGTCGCTCAGCATCATGCCGCGGTAGGAGTTGAGGAAATCGGGGGGAATGTTACGGACACGACAAGTGTGGTTGATTAATTTTTCTACGTGCGCTTCAGTCACCTTGGTTTGTGCGGTGAACACGATGAAATGCGAGGCGTCCACGACCTGTTTCTGACCCCACGAATGAGGGAGCAGTTCCGCACGTTTGGCGGGGTTGTCAATCACCAGGAATTTATACGGCTGCAATCCGTAGGAGGTGGGGGTGAGCACGAGCGCCTGTTTCAGTGTCTGCCAGAGGTTGTCGGGGATCTTTTTGGTGGCGTCAAAGACTTTGGTGGCATAACGCCATTGGAGCGCCTCAAGCAGTTGTTTTGAATCCAGATTTTTCATGATTTAATTACGTTTTAATTGCCGCTGAAAATTGCACATGCTGGGAGAAAAGCAAATCTTACCTTTATCATCGTTTGACATGATATGATTCGCTGGTAGGCTCAGGCAGGTGAAATGTGTTGTTTCCTTTTGCCGTCTCGTAATGTTTTACGGGCTGACGCTGATGGCTTTCGCCGCTCCCGCGCAGTTGCAGCGTGTGCCGAACCTCTCGCTCACCAATCTGCCGCCCCAGCCGCCGCAATTCGGTTATACCCTCAACAATGCTTTTCCCACCGTGGCTTTGAGCCAGCCGGTCTGCATTGCATCACCGCCCCAGGAAACCAACCGCCTGTTCATTCTCGAAAAAAGCGGAAACATCGTCGTCATCACAAACCTGGCGGCCCCGACCCGCACCGTGTTCATGTCCTTGCCGGTCCTTTCGGACAGCGAGTCCGGTCTTTTGGGATTGGCGTTCCATCCCGGATACGCAACCAACGGTTACTTTTATGTCTTTTCGTCACGAAACCTGACCGACTCCCAGGGCAGCGGCCGTCACCAGGTCATTTCCCGGTTTCAGGTTACCACCACCAATGCCAACGTGGCCCTGGCCAGCACAGAACTCGTGTTGATCAGCCAATTCGATACGGAAGGGAATCATAACGGCGGCGATCTGCATTTCGGGCCGGATGGTTATCTTTACGCCTCGGTCGGCGACGAAGGCCTGCAATACAACGGCGACTTCAACGCCCAGGAGATCACGAACAAATTCTTTTCGGCGATTCTGCGCATTGACGTGGATAAACGACCGGGAAATCTGCTGCCCAATCCGTATCCGGCGAGCAGCACCAATTATTTCATTCCGGCGGACAATCCTTTCGTCGGCGTGACCAATTTTAATGGCTGGACGATCAGTGCCACCAGTGTTCGCACCGAGTTTTACTCGATCGGGTTTCGCAATCCCTGGCGCTTCAGTTTCGATCCGGCCACCGGATTCCTCTATGTGGGCGACGTCGGCCAGGACGCTTACGAGGAAGTGGATGTCATGCCCAAGGGCGGCAACGCCGGTTGGTCTTATTACGAAGGACTGCATGTGGCTTCGCAGTTGTATTCGGGGCAGTCCGGCATTTTCCCGACCAACAATGCTCCGCCCGGATTGATTTTCCCGATTCAGGAATATCCGCACAGCGGCACTGCCGGGTACACGGGCAACTCGGTCATCGGCGGTGTGGTTTATCGCGGTAACCGCATCTCGCAACTTTATGGCGCGTATGTGTTCAGCGACAACGGCAGCGGTAATGTCTGGATCTTGCGCTACGACGGGAGCAACACGGTGCCATTTCAACCCATCACCCTCGCCGCGGGGCCATCGGCGTTCGGGACGGACCCTCGCAACGGCGACGTTCTCATCGCGCAACTCAACAACAACCAGATCGGGCGGCTGGATTACAACAGTACGTCAACGGGCGCGCCCTTGCCCCCCACGCTGGCCAATACCGGCGCGTTCACGGATCTGGCTGCTTTGACACCGAGCCCGGGGATCGTGCCCTACGACCTCAACGTGCCGTTCTGGTCGGACAATGCGATTAAAACGCGCTGGTTCTCCGTGCCGAACACCAATCTTTCCATCGGCTTTATTCCCACCGGCAACTGGTCATTCCCCACGGGCACGGTCTGGATCAAGCATTTCGAGCTGGAACTCACCAATGGCGTTCCTGCGTCGCGCAAGCGGTTGGAGACGCGGTTCATCGTGCGCAATGCCAATGGAGTTTATGGCATGACCTATCGGTGGGATTCGGCGACCAATGCCACGCTCGTGCCGGAAGCGGGCCTGGACGAGGCTTTCACCATCAACGATGGCGGCATATTGCGGACGCAGATATGGCACTATCCCAGCCGATCGGAATGTCTCGCCTGCCACACAGCGGCGGGCGGTTACGGCCTCGGCTTTCGCACGGAGCAGTTGAACCGCAACTTCACTTACGGCTCGCTCACCACCAACCAAATCTCCGCGCTCAGCGCGGCCGGTTATTTCAGCCCGCCCGTGAGCAATAATCCGGTCACGCTGCTCGCCCTGGCGCCTGCGACCAATACCGCGTTCAGCCTCGAATATCGCGCCCGTTCGTTCCTCGCGGCGAATTGCTCGCAGTGTCACCAGCCCGGCGGCACGGCACAAGAGGCCCATTGGGACGCGCGCATCACGACCCCCACGGCCAAAGCCGATCTCGTCAAGGGCATACCGGTCAACAATTTTGGCAGCGCCAGCAATTTCATCATCGCCCCGCAATCCCCCGCCAATTCCATTTTGCTCGCTCGTATTTCCACCCGCGACCTCGGCAGCCTGCCTTCCATCCAGATGCCACCGCTGGATTCCATGCTCGTGGACACACAGGATGTGCAGCTCGTCAGCGATTGGCTCATGAGCCTGCCCGCGAACGGTGCGCCGGCCATGCCCGGTTTCAACCCGCCCGCCCGTTCCGGCCCAAACCTCATCCTGAGCGGTACGAACGGCTGGCCCGGCCAGCTTTATTACCTCCTCGCTTCCACCAATGTGGCAGCGCCTCGCAACCAGTGGATTCCGATCGCCACAAACCCGTTTGACCCGTCCGGCAATTTTCTTTTCACCAATCCGGCCAATCCCGGCGCGCCAGCTCTTTTTTACCTGCTCCAGTTGCAATAAGGAGGGGGGAATTGTTATAAACGCGCGATGAGTTCGTCCCAACTCTTCATCCGGCGCGCAACCACCGACGACCGGGAAAGCCTCAAGTCGCTCTGGCGGTCCATGCTGTTGCCCGCCGACGAATTGGAAAAGCGTCTGACGGAATTTCAGGTGGTGGAGGCCGCCGACGGCCAGCTGTTGGGCGCCATTGGCATTCAAATTGTCCGGCAACATGCGTGGTTGCATAGCGAGAGCTACCTCGATTTCGGCCATGCCGACGCGGCCCGGCAATTATTCTGGAATCGCATCCAGACACTCGCTTCGAATCATGGCGTCTTCCGGCTGTGGACGCAGGAGAGTTCGCCATTCTGGTCGCAACTGGGTTTTCGTCCCGCCAACGCAGCCAGATTGGCCGACTTGCCGACGGAGTGGCAGTCGGCAAAAGGCGAATGGTTCATGCTCCAGCTCAAGGACGAGCAGGCCATCGTCGATGCACTGGACAAGGATTTTGCCGCCTTCATGTCCATGGAAAAGCTAAAGACCGAACGCACCTACGAACAAGCCCGCATGCTGAAGACCATCATCACCTTCATCGGTTTTACCATCGCGATCCTGTGTTTCATCGTGGTTGGCTATCTGCTCATCCACCGTAACCCGTTCTTATCGGGTCACTGAAGGAAGTGTAAATTCATCGGCGTGATACGAACTCCGCACCATCGGGCCGCTGGCCACGTGAACAAAGCCCATTTCTTCCGCGCGAACTTTAAAGGCCGCGAATTTCTCCGGCGTGACGAATTCCACTACTGGCAGATGTTTTAACGTCGGCTGCAGATATTGGCCGAGCGTAAGGATGTCGCAGCCCGCCGTACGCAAATCATCCAATGCGGTTAACAGCTCGTCTTCCGTTTCCCCGAGGCCGAGCATGAGGCCGGATTTGGTGTAAATCGTGTCGCCACGCTTGCTCTTAACTTTTCGCAAAACGCTCAAAGAGCGGTCGTACGTCGCGCGATGACGCACGCTCGGCGTCAGCCGACGCACCGTTTCGAGGTTGTGATTGAAAATATGCGGGTTCGCCGCCAGCACGGTCCCGATGGAATCGTCATGATCATTGAAGTCGGGTACCAGCACCTCGATGACAATGCCCGGATTCAATTCGCGCACCTTTTCCATCGTTTGCCGGAAATGGTCCGCGCCGCCGTCGGCCAGATCATCGCGCGCGACCGCGGTGATGACGATATGGCGCAGCCGCATCCGGCGTGTGGCCTCGGCGACGCGCAGCGGTTCATCGGCCTCCAGGGCGAGCGGTTTGGCGGTGGACACCGCGCAAAAGCCGCAGGCGCGCGTGCAACGGTCGCCGGCAATCATGAAGGTGGCCGTGCCTTTGCTCCAGCATTCCCAATGGTTCGGGCATTTGGCGCTCTCGCAGACCGTGTGCAGCTTCAGTTCGTCCAGCAGACTGCGCGTGTGGGCGAAACTGTCCGAGGTGGGCAGCGTGATGCGCAGCCAGTCCGGCAGGCGCGGGCGCGGTTTTGTTTCAGTCGTCGTCATTCAAAAAAATCTGACACGGATTTCACAGATTAACACGGATATATTTTTAATTCGTGAAAATTCGTGCAATCCGTGTCGAACATCTGCATTCATTTGTGCTTCAACTGTTCAAAAAATCCGGGTAGCTGTTCCGGGCCGAAATCTGCCAGTACCTTGCCGTCCGCCTCAATCACCGGCGCCAGTTCCTGTCCGGACAGGCGGATCATTTCATCGAACGCGGCTTCATCGGCCATGACGTCGATGGTCTCATACTTAATTCCATGCTCATCCAGCCAGTCCATCGCCTTGTGGCACCACGGGCACTAGGGTTTGATGAACAGGCGGGTTTTCATCGGACAGAATTAACCACGGATAAACCGTGATGGGCACGGGGTTGCCGTCGGGACATATGCTGGTGTTCTCTCCGAACGGCCCGTTAAAGTAGTAGGAGCCGACGTGAGGAGGCTCTGAATGACGATAGCTGGCATAGTTATTTGAGCCTCGTTACCTCGGCTGCTACGAGCGTAAACTTTTTAATGGTTCAGCCGCCGATCTGCGCCTTGTACTGTTCCGGCGTGAGCAGCGAGTTGAGTTCCGCCGGGTTGCTCAATTTGATTTTAAAGAACCAGCCGCCGGCGTACGGTTCGGTGTTCACCAGCGCCGGGTCATCGACGACGGCCTTGTTGGTTTCGAGAATCTCGCCGCTGACTGGCGAGTAGATGTCGCTCGCGGTCTTTACGGATTCCACCACCGCGCAGGCCTCGCCGGTTTTGAATTTCTTCCCGACGTCCGGCAGTTCGACAAAGACGATATCCGTCAATTCATGCTGCGCGTGGTCGGTGATGCCGACGGTGGCCGTGTCGCCATTGACGCGGACCCATTCGTGCGATTTCGTGTATTTCAGATCGGAAGGGACGTTGCTCATAAATTTCGGCCTATTTCACCAGCAAGACACGTGGAGGCAAAGCAGATTTTGATGAAGATTGCCAATTTCGCTCCAACAAAAGAGCGCCGGGCTATTTCGTTTTTGGTTTAAAGTCGAGATAGGCCAGATTCATATTGCCTTCGGTGAGGATGTGAATCGTCAAAACGCTTCTACCTGCGGGTAATTTCACCTCGGCGATGTTGGTCATCAGATTCCAATGATGCCATTGCCGCCAGGCCAGAGGGTCTTTATCCGTGCGGGTGGAAATGATGTCGATCGAGGGAACGAGCGGCTTGTTGTTCCAGTCCAGGGAAATGGTTCCGCCCCGGTTCGAGGTGTATAACAGGTCGATGGTGTAAACGCCGGCTTGTTGGACGGCCACCGTCATGTTGAACCACTCACCGGGGACCGTCCAACCTACATAAAGTTGATTCGCCGGCGGCAGTACCAGGTTGTAGGGATTATTATCAATTTCGTCGTGGAATTTGGTGTAAGAGGTGGAAATACCCTCTTTCATCCGAAACTCGTTGAGATAGGAGCCATTAGCCGGATTCAGTTCTCCGCTGCCATGGTTCACCGAATCGGTATTGTGGTAGGCGACACCTTCACCGCCGAAATCGTAGTAGGCGCATTGGACGCGCCCGGGAATTTCCTGCGGAGCGCCGTGATACGCGTTGTCGTGGAACGGTTTTCCCAGGTATCCCTTCGGTCCGGCGGACGCGCAGCCGGCCAGGTAAAAAACGACGGCAAGAAGCTGAGATGCAGACAGTATAAACCGGAATCTTGTTTTCATGCTGCTTTAATTCAGCTTAAGACGGCTGTCCTGACAACGAAACAAGAAATTCGCAGCAAGGTCACTCGTTTTGTTTGGGGATTGCGTCATATCGGCGCTGGTTGGTTTGCGTTTCCTGTTCTTAGCAGCGCAACCAGAACAGCGACAGAGAAAATCAAACAAGTGGTTTCATCTGCGAAAAGGGCAGGGGAACATTTCAGCGAATTCAATCTCAGCCGGTTGCGGGTTCGCTCTTCGCCGATGCAAAAAACAAGAGCACGGCATGCTCTAGCATGCCGTGCTGGCGGAATAAGATTAAATTTCAGGCGCGGCGGCGCAGCAGCCGTGCCAGGGGCAACAAGCCCAGGCCTAACAGCGCGAGCGTGGAAGGCTCGGGAACCATTGTGAAAGTTGTGTTATTGAACAAGCCATTAACAAAGTCGCCGGTAGCGCTTGCATCCCCTTGTGCGTAAACTCCTACTGTGTAGCCAACGGGTCCCATTTCGAGGTTATTCCATGCGACCGGACCGGTCGATATGACCCCGGCACCGTAATCAACCCAGACCTCAAGGGTGTCCGGCAAAACACCGTTGGCAACTTCATTGAAGCCGAGTGTAATGCTAGTGCCAGGAGTGTAACCGTTGCCACCCGCATTGTTGCCCCAGAGCTTGAACTGCGGGCCACCGAAGGTGACGATCTCGCCCGCATCGGAGTTAACGATAAGCAGAGTATCACCCTGAGTTGGGCTATTGATGCGGATGCCAGCCTCTTTTCGAGGCGAATTGAAACCGTCTGTCAGTGTCAGTGTCGTCTGGAAGGACCAGCTGTCGTTTATGCCGAAGGTGTGGGCCGTTGCGCCGCCATCGAGCGAAACCAGCACATCACTGCGATTGGCACCGCTGAAAGCTCCGTCATACTGATCGTTGATATTAATCGTCGCCGGATTGACGCCGATTGGAGCTGCGGGCGTGATCGTGAGGGTTGATCCCGGGTCGTTGTTAAAAACACGCGGGTTGGCGAAATAACCGTTTTGTGCATAGGCACCGCTGGTTACCAACAGGCAAAGGCCGGCCAGCGCGGTTTTATAGATGCTGAAACTAAAGGTTTTCATAGCTGATCCTCGAAATATTTTTTTGTCAGTTCTGTTCAATTTTCCCTGGATTACTCACTAGTTATGACGAGTAGACAATAAAATGTCAAGCAATAATTCTGCTATTCTTTCCACCAAAATTAATTTCGGCGATTGATTTCAGTAATTTAACGCAAATGTTAACATTCAGAAACACAGCTGGTTAGATAATTAATTGAATTTCGGTTGGCTAATTTACCTGTTCCAAATCACCGATGCGGACTTCAACTGGCTTGAATTGCCGCCGATCCGGATGATGAATGCACCCGGTTCCCGGTCGTATGCCAGTTGGCGTTATTAAATTTTTAATCGTCCGGAGTGATGCGAAACGTCACCCGTTTGGTTTCGCCCGGTTGCAGACGGACTTTTTGGAATCCCTGCAGGACTTCGACATTGCGCGTGATACTGGCGACCGGCTGGCTCAAATACAGCTGCAATATCATCTCACCAGCGGCCTCACCAACGCTATGACCCCAGATTTCTTCAGGTCCAGGATTTGCCCAATGTTCATAAGCAGGTTGAACGATTGCTCCTCGATTTCCCGCGCCGCTTTCCGGTTTTCCGGCATGAGCATTTTCCAATGGGCCCGTTCCGGTGTGCAGGCGCGCCAATCGGAAATTGTGGGCGGGCCAGTCCACACCCAACTTGATTTGCTGGATACGGACTTGTGTTTCAGGGTTTGGGAGCGTAGTTGTTTTCATCGCATGGTTGAGCATGTTTTTCATACACAAGAATTTTCCTCGGTCGCGACCTCTGACTCAATTCATACTTTCTTTTTGCGTCAGCCACCGGCATGAAGCGTCTGGTCCCAGTTCAGCCTGTCCTCTGGAGCACGCTGCTTGTTCTATTCGGGGCGGGTTGTGGTCCATCGGTACGCGAGGTCGAGCACAAACAGCAAGTCGAGAGCATCAGCCAGAGATACCAGCCTGCCGATGCCAATCTGAAGCGACTCGTTGTACAGGACTTTGACCGTCCGCGCATTCAAGACAATCCTGGCGGCAATGCTGGAACGTGGAATCTCGATCCGACCGATTCCAACTCGAGTTGCGCGTACACCCTCGATGCGCAGACCAAACGAGGCACTAAAGGAAACTCGCTCCACCTCGCATACCGGCTCAATCCGAACAGGTCGTCCCAGAACGGATTCTGGATGAGCCTAAACGGGCTCGACGCCCGCGACTATGACCATCTGGAACTCTGGATCAAGGGTGATCCGAAACAGGGCTTCGCCAGCTCGCTCAAAATCGAAGTGAAACAGCCCGAGCCGGACTCACCGGGCCAATCGCTCAAGGGTAGCTACGTCATCCAGGGTATCACCGATGAGTGGCAGCGCTTCCGCATTCCACTCAACATGATGAGCGGCATCGAGACGTGGAAGGATCTCGACGTGCTCGTCATCGGATTCCATTCGCGTCGCGAAAAGGTGACGCAAGGGGCGGTTTTCATCGACGACATCGCCTTCGTCAAAACCGGCGATCCCGGCCCGTCCATTCGCGATCCCGTGTCCGCTCCGAAGAAACTCGCATGGGAAGAGGCCCGTGGAGGAGAAATCGCGTCCCAGCCGTTCGTCATTCAGCGCCTTGCAGGATGGCCCGCCACTCTGCTCGCGGACAAATCCTCGTTTCCGAAGGATGATCGAGAATTTCTGTGGCGTGTCGCGCGCGACACCTGGACCGGGATTGATTCGCTCTGTGACCGGGAGCACCGGCTACCCCTCGACCAGGTGTGTTTCGGCACCAATTCAGTCGGTCCAGCGGAAAGCCGCGCCGGCGATTACCTGAACGTCACCGACATCGGTATCTACCTTATGTCGGTCTCAGCCGCCTGTGATCTGAAGCTGATCACGCGCGACGAAGCTCTCGAACGCCTGGGCCACACGCTCGACTCAATCGAGGGGATGGAATCCTACGAAGGGTTTTTCTACAACTATTATGACACGACGACGAAGGAGCGCACCAGCAACTTCATTTCGTTCGTCGACAGCGCGTGGCTGACGTCGGGACTCATGGTGGTGCGCCAGGCTTTTCCGGAGCTGAGCCCGCGCTGTACGAAGTTCATCGATCGCGCTAACTACAATTTCTTTTACGATGATGTCGAACAAGTGATGAACCATGGCTTTTACGTCCACATGAATTGCCGCGCGGAATATAATTATGGGCTGCTCTACACGGAGTCGCGCGTTGGCAGCTTGATCGCCATCGGCAAGGGCGATGTTCCCGAGGAACATTGGTTTCAGCTCCAGCGCACCTTCCCGTCCGACGCGGCCTGGCAATCGCTTACACCGCAGGAGCGCAAGGCGAAAATCGTGCGCGGACACGAAACCATCGGCGGCTGGTACGAATGGAACGGTCTCAAATATGTTCCAAGTTGGGGCGGCAGTCTTTTCGAGGCGCTGATGCCGACTGTCATCGTCGACGAAAAGCAATACGGACCCGAAAACGTAGGAACCAACGACGTGATCCACGCGGTGATCCAGCGCCGCTATGCCCTTGAAATGTTGAAATATCCCGTTTGGGGGATGTCGCCCTGTTCCACGACGGCCAGCGACGGCTACTCGGCATATGGTGTAAAAGTGCTTGGCGTTCGCGGCTATAAGGTGGGAGTCGTCACGCCGCACGTGACCGCGCTAGCCCTCTATGTCACACCCGCCGAAGCCATTGCGAACCTTCGCAATTTGATCGAGAAATATGACATCTACGGCCAGTATGGATTCTACGACGCCGTCGACCCTGTTTCCGGCGAAGTCGCCCATAAATATCTCGTGCTTGACCAGGGAATGATCTTTCTCGCGCTCGCGAATTACCTGGGCGACCAGTGTGTTCAGAAGCATTTCGCCGCGGATCCGATCGCTCAAAATGTTCTGCCGATGCTCAAGGACGAAAATTTCTTCTCAAACTGACCATCCGGTTCAAGCTGCATTCCCGCTGGACTGTCGCCGGCTCGTAAGCGCTGGCGCTTTCGGCGCATGCCGTCACCGCGTCCGAATCGCTGCGCGGGTTCGATCAGAGGGTGACGTGACTTCGCTTGTTTCAGCCGGGAGGGATGTTAGAGGTCATCTCACAAATCGCCGCGCGGGCCCGCTTCGCGGCAGAGCTTGAGCCGGGTCAACTACGACGGCGCCCACCGACGGCGTTGGCCCTTGCGCCTGCGTCAAATCATTTTCCGGTTGCTTTCGCATGGCTTTGAACAGATGATCGGAACTACGCCGCAGCATGATCACCGACGTCTGGCCACCTCGTGGCGAATCACCGTCGAAGCCCGGCTCGGCCCCAAGGTCTGGTCTGCGTTCGGCAAAGCCAAATGCCAAAAGTGTCAAACAACTCTCCGGGAAAGCGGTCTCAACATTAACTTCGCCGCTCAAGTATGATAGAACAGGAACTAACGGCGGTTCAAAGTACAAGACCGGAAGATCGGATTCGTTTTTCACAATTGGCTGCCTATGGTGCCGGGGGCATTATTCCCATCGCCCTTTTCAACATCGCCGGCATACTCGTCGGTTTGATGGGAAATATAAGCCTGGGGCTCAGTGCCTTCTGGCTTGGTGTAATCCTGATCATCCCGCGTTTGTGGGATGCGCTTTCTGATCCTGTCATCGGTCACCTTTCCGATAACACAAGGACCCGTTGGGGACGGCGGCGTCCCTACCTGCTGATCGGAGGTATACTGGTCGCTGTCTTTTTTGTGGTCATGTGGTGGATTCCCAAAGGTGACCGGGTTCGGATCTGGTTCCCGTCAGAATCAGGTTTCCAGGCGTTTCAACTGGTCTATATTCTCCTCTCGCTCCTGTTATTTTTCACGGCCTGTAATGTATTTGAGATCCCTCATGGTGCCCTGGGGATGGAGATGACCACTGACTACCATGAACGCACCCGCCTTTTCAGCGCCAAAAGTTTTGTCGGCAATCTTTTTGCGATGAGCACACCCTGGCTCTTTGCCCTCGCCAATATGAAACTCCTCAAAGGCACAGGGAACGAAGCGGATGGCATGCGCTATGTGTCCATCATGGTCGCGGCTTTGATCATCCCGCTCTCCGTCTGGTGGACTTTCAAATTGCGCGAGCCGGGATTTGTCAAGGCTGCCAGGCATGAAAGAACCCCTTTCTGGAAGGATATGAAACGCACGGCCAGCAACCGGAACTTTGTCATGCTGACTCTGACAGTTTTCACCCTCGCCATGGGTTTCAATTTCGTCCAGCTGCTCGGGTCATACATCCCCATCTTCTATGTGTTCGCCGGCGACAAGGTTGCGGGCGCTTATCTGCTCGGAATCAACGGCACCATCTGGGCCATCACCGGGCTGTTGGCCGTTTTCCTGTTGAACTGGATCAGCCCGAAAATGGGTAAACGGAACACCCTTGCGATTTCGATCTTGCTGATGTGTCTGGCACAACTCTCCAAGATTGTCTGCTACAACCCCGGTTTTCCGTACCTGATCATTATCCCCACGGTCCTGCTTTCCGCCGGGATGCTGTTTTTCTTCACACTGGGATCTTCCATGGTAGGCGACATCTGTGATGAGGATGAATTGAAGACGGGTTATCGCGCCGAGGGAAGTTACTACTCAATATTCTGGTGGTTGATCAAGATGGGAACCGCATTTGCCAGCTTTGTCGCCGGCGCACTGATCGTATTGACTGCGTTTGACGAAGTCCAGGTTACCCAGGTCGATAGCATCTCGGGGATAATCAGGGAGATTCACAGCGAGGTTCAGTCCTGGGGCGGTGATCAGGTTTTCAGCGGAACCAACACAGAATTGTTGGGAAAAACCAAAACGCAAGTGACCGGAGCGCTCGTTGAGGCAAAAGAATATGCGAGCTACCTCGAAAAGAAATCTGGAAAGCAACCCGCGCCGTCGCAGGAATCGGTTGCTGAATACCAATACCGCCAGCGTGAGACTTTGCTGAATGCCTTGTCTACCATAAAAGCCACCGCCGGCGGATTGGAAGCGCTACGACTGCGTCTGGAGAACCTGGGGCCCCAGGCCCAAGACTCCCAGGTCAAAGCCATCGTGGCAGAGGCCATTCCCCTGACATTTCAAACCAAGTTTGAAAAAGCCAGAATGAATTCGATTGAGCTTATGTCCCATCTGGAATCCAAATCACTCCAAAGTAAAAACAGTGCCGGGCACTATCAGGAGATCATCCAGAACGTCACCACATTAAATGACCGGCTTTCCAGGCTGAACGCGGCGTCAACCCTGCATAATCTGGACGAAGAACTTGCAGCCATCGAAAAGGATATTCCACCTCTGACAAAACAGGCGCCTTATACGCTTTTGATGATGCGGGCGGTCGAGATCGGACTCCCGGTGCTGTTGTGCATTTTTTCCATCTTCTTTCTCCTCCGTTACTCATTGACTGAAAAACGGTCAAGGGAGATCAAAAATCTTTTGAATCAACGGAATGAAGAACGAGCAAAGAAAGCGAACCAGGCGACTGGATCAGCGGCTGTTTAAGCTTATTCACGGGTTTACCGGTCGGACCGTGACTGTCAGTAATAAAAATATAGAATCAAGAGAATGACATTCAAGATTAAGGAAAACAGTTTCTGTTTAAATAACAAAAAAGTATTCCTCAATTCAGGAGAGATCCATTATTTCAGGATCAGGCGAGAGCTTTGGGACAAGCACCTGGAGGCGGCCAACGAGGCCGGATTAACGACCGTCAGCACTTATGTTCCCTGGGCGTGGCACGAGGCAGAGGAAGGCGTTTTTGATTTTGACGGCACCTCATGCCCGGAACGTGATCTCAAAGGCTGGCTGCAACGCTGCCAGGCCAACGGTTTGACCTGCATTGTCAAACCGGGGCCGTTCATCCTGGCCGAGACCCGTGGCGCGGGGCTGCCGGACTGGTTCATGGAGCAATACCGGGAAGAAGTCAAGATGCACAACCGAGAGGGCGAGATCGTGCCAAGCGACGGCGTCAGCCTGTTCAACCCAATCTATCTGGAGCGGGTAACACGTTGGTATGACCAGGTCATGCCCTTGATCAGCAAACGCGAAATCTCGGCCGGCGGTCCGATTATCATGATGCAGATCTGTAATGAGATCGGCCTATTCTCATGGTTGGCGCACCAGGGAGACTATTCTGAAAATGTCCGGACTCGTTTCATTGCCTACCTGTCAGCCAAATTCGGAAGTATTGCCGAAATGAACGGCCTTTGGGGAACAGTTTACCCGGATTTTGCCCACGTAGAACTTCCCCCTGACGGCAGGCTTCCTTATGCCTCAAAGGGTGACCGTGGCCGTGATTACGAATGGCACTGTTTCTGGAGGACGTATTATGGCGATTATCTGAGAATGCTGGCAACCATGGCCAGGGACAGGGGGGTGACGGTTCCGTTTTATCATAATCTTCCAGGCTGGATCTATGGAAGCGGTTATGAATTCCCGGTCAACATCACCATGTACGAAGAGCTCTTCGGAGATAAGAGCGAGATCATTTTCGGCGTCGACCATATCCCGGAATTTCTTTCACACCGCAACATGCACGATGACCGGATCATAAATGACATCACCTTTGCTATGCAGGGGAACAAGCCGTTGTTTGCCGCCGAGTTCCAGTGCGGTTCCCGGGAATACCACGTGGTGACGAATCCCCGTGAGATGGAACTTTTCTACAAAGCAAGCATCGCCCACGGACTGACCGGCTGGAATTATTACATGTTCTCCCAGGGGCGAAACTCAAGGCAGAGGGGCTATTCCGGGGAAGCTTTTTACTGGTTCAGCCCATTGACGCCGGAAGGGGAACGTACTAGCGCTTTCCCGCTGATTAAACGGATGAGTAAAATCGTCAAAACTTGCGAGCGGTTGATCGTTGAGACAAGACGCAAGACCGAGGTCTGCGTCCTGTTCTATCCGCCGTATTATGCCACCGAACTGGAGAGACCTGAAACCGGAGCAAGCGGGCTGCTATACAACCCTTCAGCCATCCGCCGGTCGGCCTATTTCGACGGCTTGCTGAAAGTGCTCCAAGTGCTCAACATTGATTATGACATGGTGGATCTGTGCCAGGCCACTGCTGAAACATTAGGCAATTACAAGCAGGTCTGGGCGTTCAGCACCGATGAAATGAATGCCGGAGATCAACAGACCCTTGTTGATTATACCAAGGCCGGCGGCATGTTGGTTATGTTTCCATATCTGCCTGACCGCGAGATGTCACAAAAGCCTTGCACCATCATACGAGATGCCATCCAGGTAAAACCATCGCGCGCAGAGATCATCGATTCTCCGCTGATCGACGTGTATGACTTGGAAGACATCAAGTGTGCCAATCCGCAGATTATTTATGATGAGCCATCGCTTGCCGGGGCAGAGGTCATCGCCAGGACGATTCGCGGCTCCGTTTGCGGGTTTAAAAAAACCGTCGGTAGCGGTTCCATCATTCACCTGGGAACGTGGATCGGTTTCGACACTGAAGCGCATAAAGCAGTGTATGAAGCCATCCTGAAAAAATCAGGTTCCAAGCTCAGGCAGGCATCCGCATCCAATGATTATATCGCAGTCAGGGAGCGTTTCACGAACGATCACGCCGCAATTCTTTTTATCGGGAACTATTACAATGAAGAACAGGATGGCAAAGTCACCTATACGCATCCTGAAAGCGGGGAGGCCATCAATGTACCCTACGCGCAGGACGGGATGATATGGCCGGCACTATACGGCGTCTTGACCCCGGTGTGCCTGGGGATTACTGATGGCATTAAGATCCTGCATAGCACCTCGGATATTCTCGAGGTTGCAGGGAACAACGGCCAGCTGGAGATCACCCTGCACGGAGATCGAGACCTGGCCGGAGAGATCGTTTTTGAGGGGGTTAAGGTTGATAAGATTAAATCTGCGACCATTGATGGTGACGCTGTAAAGATGGTTCGTGACGACAAACGGATCGCATTTATATACAGTCATAAACACAAGGAGGCAATGACCCTGAGCATCAGGATACTGTCATGAAAAGTCGCTCGGCGAACCTCCGTGTTACAATTGCGTATAAGTTTCAGAGGGTTACTCAGCGTGACCACAGAATAACACAGAGGGCTCAGAATACACTCTCATTACTAATCACTTTGAAAGAGTAGAAGAAGATGCCTTTGAACAACAATATGACTCTTAAGAATTCTGTTGGTTTATCCTTTGAATTCCTTAGCAATGGCTCTCTGAAGAGCATGGAAGTTCATCCCATCAGGATAAACCTGAAAGCTGCGACTCCTTTTTCAAAACCAGGTACGAACCTTTACCTGAGGAAAAGAAAGAAGCCATTTGAATTTACCGCTATTCTAGGCCCGGAAGGTAACAGCCTTTTTAAAATGGCCGGCGACGCTTTTATTGCCAGGGGAAGTTGGGCCGGTCTTGATTACACCTGCGCGCTGCAACTGTCAAAGAACAGCCTGAGCTGGCGGTGGAGCGTCGATATCAAAAATCTGTCTGACCATCCTGTTGAACTGGATCTGATTTACGTGCAGGACGCCGGGCTGAAGCCAGTGAATGCCGGGTTGATCAACGAATACTATGTGAGCCAGTACCTGGAACGCCGCATCCTCGAAGATAAAATCTTTGGTGCCGTGGCCTGCTGCCGCCAGAACATGAAGGAATCAACCGGCCATCCCTGGTTTATGATGGCATGCAAAAACACAGCCGTGGCAGGTAGCGTTGATGGCATGCAGTTTTATGGCAAGACATACCGGGAAACGGGCATCCCGGAAGGGCTGCTGGCAGATTACCTCGGGGGTGATTATGCCGGGGAATCTTCGGTTATTGCTTTGCAGGAAAAACCTTTCAACCTGGCCGCCGGCGGGGTTCATCACAGTGTCTTTGTAGGTACCTATCTGTCGGATCATCCCCAGGCCACATCAGAGGATGATCTTAATCGCTTACCCGGCCTGATGCTCGAATGCAAGGACGAGTCCCCGGCTCCGCACGCGGAGGATCTGATTCCGCCGGCAAAGAATTTATTCAATACAACTCCTTTCTTGCCGGTGGATGATTTGAATGACGATGAGCTTGACCGCTTTTTTGACAAGGAAAGGCACCATTCCGAGGTTGAAAATGGCCGGTTGCTGTCATTCTTTAGCGCACAAAACAACCATGTCGTGCTGAGGGCCAAAGAGGTAATGGCTGGGCGGCCGCATGCGCACATTATGCAAGCCCGGGCCGGGTATGTGCCTGATGAAAGCATTATGTCCACCACCTCCTTTGCCTTTGGGGTTTTCAATTCACATATCACGCAGGGCAATACCAATTTTAACGTGCTGCTCTCGGTCTGCACCAGCCAGTTCAATCTCGCCCCGGAAACGGGTCAGCGGATTTTTGTGGAGGTGGATGGAGGGCGCTATTTGCTTGGGGTTCCCTCTGCTTTCGAGATGGGCTTGAATCACTGCCGGTGGATTTATAAACACGGCGATTACTGCTTCCAGGTCCGTTCCTGGACCTCTAAAGCCGCTCCGCAGATCAATATGGACTTTAAAGTGATCAGTGGAAATAAGGTGAATTTGCTCATTACTCATGATTTTGACGCTCTGAACGACTGGACCATTCACTCCGAGAGCGAAGCCGGTGAATATCTGGCCAAACCAAGGACAGACAGCATGATCGCAGGCAAATTTCCGAACGGACGGTTCAGGCTTGTGATAAACAGCAACGGTTCTGATTACCGGGCTTGTAGCGACGAAGCGCTATATCCGCACCATAACGGGCCGGGAGCCTCTCTGTTCGTCCTCGATGTCCGTGAAACCGCAGATTTCTGCATGAGTTTCATTGGTGAGGTGCCTTCTGCTGCCGAAGCAGTTAAATTTGAAGATCCTGATCATCAGTGGCTCGCAGATTGCCAGGATGCACGGTCTTCCTGGAAAAATTTGAGTTTGAACCTCTCCCTGCAAGGAACCCAGGAAGACATCGCCGCCATCCAGGAGATCCTGCCCTGGTATGGTATGAATGCCATCACCCATTTTCTGACCCCATACGGGCTGGAGCAATTCAGCGGGGCCGCCTGGGGCACGCGCGATGTTTCCCAGGGGCCGATTGACCTGCTGTTAACCCTCGAAAAGTATGCTGAAGCCAGGCAGGTGTTGTGCATCCTGTTCTCAAACCAGAACCCGGATGGCGGATGGCCGCAATGGTGGATGTTCGACCGCTACTCGCATATCCGAGCTGACAGCTCCCATGGCGATATTTTTTTCTGGTGCATCATTGCCCTCAGCAACTATCTCAAAGTTACCGGCGACCTGACCATTCTGGACGAGGTCCTTCCTTATTATCATGAAAAAGGCCCCGCCCAGGCTGAGCAAGCGCCGCTCAGCGAGCATATTGACCGGCTCATTAAAATGATCGTTGATTCATTCATTCCGGGCACTGCCCTGGTACCCTTTGACGGCGGTGACTGGAATGATTCCCTGCAGCCGGTAAGCAAGGATTTAGCACAACGAATGATCTCAAGCTGGACAGTCGAGATGAATTACCAGGCTTTTTCTCAATACCAATCGGTATATGAACAGACCGGTAATCCAAGAAAAGCCGGAGAACTGAAAGACTTCTGTGACAAGATCAAAGCTGATTTCAACAAATACCTGGTCAAAGATGGCGTCGTGGCGGGTTATGGCCTGGTTGAAGACGACCATAGCATCAGCGTGCTGCTGCACCCAAGTGATACCACAACCGGGATCCAGTACAGTATTTTGCCAATGAACCGCGGCATTATCAGCGAGATATTCACCCGCGAACAGGCGCAGCATCACCAGGATCTTATTGAAAAGTATCTGAAAGGCCCTGACGGCGCCCGCCTTATGGACCGTCCGCTAAGGTACAAGGGAGGTATCCAAACCATTTTTCAGAGGGCGGAAAGCAGCACCTTCTTTGGCCGCGAGATTGGCCTGATGTACGTCCATGAGCATATCCGTTATGCAGAATCACAGGCCCATACAGGCAGGGCGGATGCTTTCCTGAAAGCGCTCCGCCAGGCCATCCCGGTGGGGTACAGGGATGTCGTGCCCTGTGGGGATATCCGCCAGTCAAATTGCTATTACAGCAGCTCGGATGTTACCTTCAGGAACCGGTATGAGGCGGATGAACGTTACGGTGAAATACAAACCGGCAAGATCACGCTTAGAGGCGGATGGCGCGTGTATTCCAGCGGGCCTGGTATTTATATCGGCCTGGTCGTTTCGCGATTACTTGGCTTGCGGATTGTATCCGGGAAAATCATCGTCGATCCGGTCATGCCGCATTCCCTGGATGGTTTATCCGCCTCGCTCGATTTATTGGATCATGCTGTGACGTTCAATTATTCTGTCAAAGAAGGTAATTTCAGCCCCAAAGCTGTTTCCATTAATGGCAAGGCCATTCAGTTCAAGTATGAAGAAAACAAATACCGCAAAGGCGGAGCAGTGATTTTAGCTGAGCAATTTTTGGCCAGGCTGGATCGGCAGGAGAATATTGTGGAGGTAAGGTTTTAGAAATTCCACACATCCGTGTGGCGGGCCATGTCTAGTGAGTCTTTGCGGCTTCTGTCACCTTGCTCCAGTTCACCGTTGCCGACTTCTGGCTTGTAGAGCTGCCGCCGATTCGGATGATGAATTCCCCCGGTTCCCAGTCGTATTCCAGTTGGCTGTTATAGAATTTTAAATCTTCCGGGGTGATACGGAACGTCACTTCCCTGGTCTCTCCGGGCGCCAAGCGCACTTTTTGAAATCCCCGCAGGTCCTCCACACTGCGCGTCACACTGGCCGCCAACTGGCTCAAATACAGCTGCACCGTCTCCTCGCCGGCACACCCTCGCGTATTGGTCACATTAACCGACGCCAGCAGCGTCTCGTCGCCAATGAGATTGGTCTGGCCCAGTTTGATTTCCCCGTACGAGAAGGTCGTGTAGCTCAAACCGTAGCCGAACGGATACAACGGGCTGTTCGACACGTCCAGATAACGGGACACATACTTATAATGCGGATTGCTCTCGTAAGGTCGCCCGGTGTTCTTGTGATTGTAATAAATGGGAATTTGACCGACGTCGCGCGGAAAGGTCGCGGTGAGTTTTCCCGACGGATTGTAATCGCCAAACAACACGTCGGCCACCGCATTGCCCGCTTCGGTGCCGCCAAACCACGTTTCGAGTATGGCACCACAGTGCTCCGCCTCCCAGGTCAACGTCAAGGGACGGCCGTTCATCAGCACCAACACCAGCGGTTTGCCGGTCTTCACCAGCGCCTGCAACAGTTCCTCCTGACTTTCCGGTAGCCGAATGTCGCTGCGGCTGGCCGCCTCGCCACTCATGCCGGCTGATTCCCCCAGCACCGCCACCACCACGTCGGCACGGCCCGCCACGGCCACCG
Source organism: uncultured Verrucomicrobiae bacterium (assembly GCA_963708525.1). Lineage (GTDB taxonomy): Bacteria > Verrucomicrobiota > Verrucomicrobiia > Limisphaerales > UBA11358 > UBA11358. The sequence goes on from CAVPTH010000004.1 coordinate 42,634, forward strand.
CTTCCGCCAGCATCTGTTCGGGTGAACGACTGTCCACCGGAACCTCTGCTCCGAACTCCTTCAGCGTTGCCCGAAGTCCTGGATCGTCTATCAGGTTTGCGCCTTTTGCGCGCAGGATCCTGACTGAGGAACCGGCCACATTGCTGATCCCCGTTAAAACGCTGACGGCCTGTCGCCAGTCTCCGGCGGCGTGCCAGCAACCCAGCACATCCTTCTGGTCATCCGCGAGCGGTCCCACCAACGCGATGACCCCGGATTTCTTCAGGGGCAGAATCTGCCTGTCGTTCTTGAGCAGGACGAACGATTGCTCCGTGATTTCACGCGCCACTTGCCGATTTGCCGGCGTGAGGATTTCACGGCCGGCCCGTTCCGGTGTGCAGCCACGATACGGATCGACAAACAATCCCAGTTTATATTTCGCCTCGAGGATTCGCCGGCAGGCTTGATCGATCGTGGACTCCGGAATTTTCCCCTCCGCAACCAGCTCCGGCAAATACTTGAGGTAGGTTTCGCTCACCATGTCCATGTCCACCCCGGCCTCCAGGGCCAATCGGGCATCCGATCGCAAATCACCCATCCCGTGCGCGGTCATCTGACTGATGGCCAAGTAATCGGTGACGATGAAGCCTTGGAACCCCCACTGCGTTCGCAGCAGGTCGGTGAGCAGCCAGCGATTGGCGCTGGCCGGCACCCCGTTGATTTCATTGAAGGACGTCATGACGCTGCCCGCTCCGGCTGCCACCGCCGCCCGATAGGGTGGCAGGTAATACTGGTACATCTTGAGCCGACTCATATCCACCGTGTTGTAGTCGCGGCCGGCTTCCACTGCACCATAAAGGGCGAAATGCTTGACGCACGCCATCAGCGCGTTGCTCCGGCTCAGGTCGTCGCCCTGGTAACCACGCACCATCGCCCTTGCAATCTGCGCCCCCAGATACGGATCCTCCCCCGCGCCTTCGGCAATTCTCCCCCACCGCGGGTCCCGGGCGATATCCACCATGGGTGAGAAGGTCCAGTTCACCCCATCGGCGCTGGCTTCCGTCGCGGCAATGCGCGCGCTCCGCTCGATTAAATCCGGGTTCCAGGTGCAGGAGAGACCCAGCGGGATCGGGAAAATCGTCTTGTGCCCGTGAATCACATCGTAACCAAACAGCAGCGGGATACCCAATCGGCTCTGGTTCAGGGCCAGTGATTGCAGCCTGCGCACCGCCTCCGGCGTGTACGTGTTCAAAACCCCACCGACCTGGCCCTGGCGAATCTTCGGTTCCACGTCCTTGCTTAGTTGCGGCCCGGTCACGTCGAAACCCACCGACAGTAGATTCAATTGCCCGATTTTTTCCTCCAGCGTCATCCGGCGCATGAGATCCTCGATGAACGCGTTCATTTTGGCGTCACCGGCTGGGGATTCGGCGTGGAGAGCGCTTGCAGCGATCAACCCGATCAAGGTCAGCAGCAGTCTGGATTTGCTCATTCTCGTGGAATTTATGTTCTAGCGACGGGCGAGCCTTTAGCACAGGTCACCGACCTTTGTCACAATAATTTTCTGACACCTTGACGGACCTGTAACCAAAGCCACAGAGTTAATGCCCTTGCACGCTCAAGGGGGCGGGGAAATCATTGGATTCCTGCAGTATACCGCCGGATATGGATTTCGGAGTTCCCATCGGCGAAGCAAAAGCCACCTGCGTTGTCATGGTCACTGGCGGGAACAGCTCGCAATGGCAGCGTCTGATCACTGAATCTTGGCCGTGCTTCGGGAGATGAACCAGGCCAAATCGCCCGAATTGGGATCGGCCGTCACATTATTTCCTTTGGGGTTGGCACCAACCCCGTGAATCATTTTGCCGTCCGTCCATTGCCGGGTGTCCGAGTGCCCGTCGGCAAACGCCATCTCACTGGCATTGCCATGTAACACCGCCGGAACGTTAAACCACGTATTCAATTGGGTTGGATCCACCGCAAAATAACCGTCGTCGATGCCAATCGGACCTTCCTCCATAAACACCCAGGTCTTGCTTGGTCCCGGTCGCGACATGTTCGCCAGCTTCTTATAGACATAGTAGCCGCTAATCCCATTCCACGCAGCCGAATTGTAGTTGGGGCCATCCATCGACTGCAGCCAGCAATTCATCGAATAAGTGCGCAGCGCCGGTCTTCGCAATGACACAGCGACGGTGCGTGGAACCCGGTTATGATCGCCCGGGCAGTGGTAAACACTCAGGCTATTGACATACGAATAGAGCAAACCTGCCTTGATCCACTGATCATAATACAGAGCGACTGTAATATTGTTTCCCACATCACCAGGGCACCATTGGGCAAACTTTCCTCCCGATTGCAGATCCGGGTTGGTCAGCGGGTTTAGAGTTTGGGGAGATTGTCCGCCCAAGCCCCGGTTGGGCACCATCGTGTCATAATTATCCCCGGCATACATCGTCCAGGCGATCGCCATCTGCCGGTTATTGGACAGACATTGGATGGCTTGCGCCCTCTGCCTGGCCTTGGACAGCGCCGGCAACAACATGGCTGCCAATATGGCGATTATCGCTATTACCACGAGCAGCTCGATCAGGGTGAACCCCAGCCGGTGCTCCAGTTTGGGAGTTTTTTGCGGAATACAGCACGTGTGGTTCACGGCGTTCATGGAGATGTAACTTTGTAGAATCGCTGACTATCTGCGGGGCTGGGGTCGATTACAGATTTGACCGAGCCATTGCCAACGGTCGAATTCAGCAGCGCCCAACTCCCGGTCGTGAGGTTTGTCCGGTAAAAGACACGGTAGCCCCAGCCGGTCTGGGTTGGGAATGAGATGTTGATGTTATTGCCTGACCGAACTGCCGAGGCAGCAATCGAGGAAGTCGGAACCAGCATGAAGTAGTTCGGATAGCAGTTTCCGGTGGGGGTTAAGAGCTGGAACGTAGTGACTCCTGTGATTTTGACTGTGACCGGCGCTACGCCGCCGGAATCCGTCAACGGCACCCAGGCAAACGTGTTGATATTGAGGAGGGTGGAGCTGAATTGACCAAGCGCCTTCACGGTTTGATTGGTAGTCCCGAGTCCACTGACGACCTGGCCGAAATTCATGGTGAATGTACCGAATCCGGAAGTGCGGGCGTAAACGTTGTAAGTCCCCGGCGGATAATCACGGGTATAGTTGGCCCAGTCACCGCCGGCGTACCAAAACAGTTCGTAATCGATATCAAAACCGCCGAATAGAGGCCGGTAGTAATCGCCGGTTATGACCTGTTGCGGAATTCCGAAGCTGAATATGCGGTACTGAAAGTCAGAGCCATCCGTTGGTTCGCCTGCATTCGTGTTAACGATATGGTGGAAATCTATATTGGTGAACGCTGTTTCTGGGGCGTAGCAGTCCGGGGTATAGTTAGCCGAAGTAAAATACTGCCCGCCATTGTAGTCGTAATCCTCCGCTTCCACCATGTAATTGCTGCAAATAAAAGCCCCGACACTGGGATTAAAGTTCTGGTTGAACGTATCGAAATGGTTGGTGATGCTGATGCCGTGACCCAGAGAATTGGTCACATTAATTATTGCCACGTGCATCGCGTTGGGTTGCAGAGCGGGATAGCCCACGTTATTGTTCGAACTTGAGCCGGTGATGACCAGGTTCGGGGAAACATCATTGCCATCCAGAATCACCTGGATGCCATTGGTCGGGAACGTTGCTCCTTTAGTGGTCACCACAAAGCTCAAGGAATTGGAAGGTTCGAACGGCTGCTTGCCGTCTGGAGAAAGCTTGCTCAGCAACGGCAAATCAACCTGGGCGGGAACGACCATGTAGAAGGTCGGCAGCAGGTTGCCACCACTGGTCACTTGCAGGGTTTCCTTGCCGTTGAGGACGACGTTTGCGTTGTTGCCGTTAGTGTCCAGCAAATAGACGAATTGAAAAGCGGTCCAGCCCAAGCCACTGTTAATGGTAAAGGTGCCCAAAACATTCGTGGACACACCGGGGTTAACCAGGCTCATTTGCAGGCTGCCGGCCAGACCAATGTCGGTGGCTAGTCGGGCGATAATCCAGTTCGTGCTATTGGGCCAGACGCGGGTATAATTCACCCATTCGGCTCCGCTATACGATGGGTTGCCGATAAATGGATTTATGCAATAGTCAATTCGACCTGCGGCAGAAAGGTTGGGCCGCGAGTAATCGCCGGAGGGTTGCGTGCCGATACCGTCCAACGCACCCCGATAAGATTGCGCGGGAGGCGCGGCTGTGCTAAACTCGTCCACATTCTGCACGCCCACTTGCCCGAGGTAACAGTTGGTACCACTTGGCGCAGTACACAGGTCAGGATTGTTAATGTACAACCCGCTGTTGAAATCAAAATCTTCAGCCTCCCATAAATAGGTGTACGCTGGCACTCCCACCCAAGTGGTCTGGAAAGTCGTATTGGCTACGGACGTTAGATTGGAAGTGTCGGTGACGGTAATCGTCGCATTGTAGGTCGTGTTGGATTGAAGGCCGTTGTAGGTGACATTTTTACTCGAAGCGGAACCCGTAATGATCAATCCAGAAGAAACATTGCTACCATTTAACACCACTTGAATGCCGCTGCTATTGATGGTAAAGCCGCTGGGCGAAGTTACGTTAAAACTGAGTCCGGTGCTGGGCGGCACAAAGATCTCGTTTTGGGGATTCAATCCGCTGATCAACGGTGGGACGGGTCCGCTGATCTGGTCCAAGGCCGCCTGGTCGAAATAAGCTGACCCGCTTTCACTGAGGGCCCAAAAAGCGCAGTACCGGTATCGAACCAATGCGGTTCCCGTGGGGGCAACCAACTGGCTTACAGTGCCGGTCACGGCGTAGGTGTTGAAACTCGGATCGCCGGTCAACACCGGTTGCGTGATATCGCAGGCATTGGTAACTTGAAATTGAAACCAATTATCCACCCCCAAGTTGGCACTGTAATTACCCGATTTGTAGAGGGCAAGAAGATTGCTGCTCGCATTCAGGAATTCGACTTGAATCCAAGCATACTCATTTAGCCCCATTTTGTCGTTGCCTGCCGTGGTAACATATCCATTGGCCTTATAGATTGAACCCGGAGCGCTACCAAAGGTTTGATAGATGCCCGCCACGTTGCTCACCGTGCCGCTGTAAAGCTCATTCCATTGCTTCCACCAATTGGTTCCGTCTTTCGCGGTCACTAATCCTCCGTCAGTTGCAGTAGAATTCGTGGCAACGATCCAATAGTCTTTCGCCGTGGCCGCCGGTGGAGCAAAATATGTCCAGCCGATTGGAACGCTTTGCCCGCTGTTCTGCTCGAAGCTAGTGTTCACTAGAAGGGTATTGGTGATTTGGCCCTGCGCCGGCTTGGCGGCCAACAGTAATCCGGCGATTAGGGCCGTCAATAGATAAGGCCAAATAGTAAGATTTATCCGTTTACCTGGCGCCTGAGGTCTCCGGATACGGCTTGGTGAATCATTCGTTTGCTTTTTCATAAACGTTTACAGCTCCTCCCCATCCCTGGAACGGATTTGGAACAATTCCAAGAAGAGGGTCTTATCCCCACTATTGCAATGCAATTTAACGTTGTCAAATGGTTTTTCGGACTAGTCCAATCTTTGGTCGGGCAAATCCGAAACGAGCTGACGGAATTTTGAATTACCTTGACCGCGCTTCTTTCAGTGATACCGTACATGTTATAGCTTCCCTGATAACGATGAAACGGATTCTGTTTATTCAAATTCTGCTCGTGGCGGTAGGCTGGGGCGCCAGTGCTCAACCTGCGACCCCAACCAATGTGGTGGTCTATTCAGGTGACAAAAGCGCCATTTTGCACTGGGACCTGGATCCGGGACCCAATCTGTTGGGCTACAACGTGTATCGCTCGACCAGCAGTGGCGGCCCTTTTGCCAAGCTGAATCCCAGCCTGCTGACTTCGTTGGGGTACTGCGACCTCAACGTCAGCGACGGCCTGACCTATTATTATCAGGTCACCGCGGTGAATACTACCTCCCAGACCAGCCCGCCCTCGACGACGTTGTCCACCATGCCCAATCCTTTTGCGAACGATGACGCTTTTATGGATTACCTGGAGCAGGCCAATTTTGATTATTTCTGGTACACGGCGAATCCGGCCAACGGCCTGATCCCGGACAATTCCAAGGCCGGCTCGGATTGCAGCATTGCGGCGGTTGGTTTTGGCCTGACGGCCATCGGGATTGCCATTGACCATGGCTGGATCACCCGCGACCAGGGGGCGGCCCGAGTGCTGACCACATTGAACACCTTTTGGAACGGACCGCAAGGTCCCGCCGCTTCGGGAGTAATCGGATACAACGGCTGGTTCTATCATTTCCTGAACATGAACACAGCCCTGCGCTCGGGCAGCACCGAGTTGTCTTCGATTGATACCGCTTTGTTGTTGGGGGGGGTCCTCTATGTTAAACAGTATTTCAACGGTACCAATGCCACCGAAACCTCTATCCGGACAACGGCGAGTGCGATCTTTAACCGGGTAAACTGGATCTGGATGGCGCCGGATATTCCCGGGATCTACGGGGTGCGGATGGGCTGGGTGCCCGGTTCCGGTTTCAGCGGCTATGGCGACTGGATTGGCTACGACGAAGGAATGCTGATTTATCTGCTTGGCATCGGTGCTACCAGCAACGCGCTGCCGGCAGCGTGCTGGAATTATTGGACCAGCGGTTATGTCTGGGCCACCTATTATGGCTATTCGTTCGTCACGTTTCCGCCGTTGTTCGGCCACGAATATTCTCATTGCTGGATTGATTTCCGCCACGTGGGTGACAGTTACATGAACGCCAAGAACAGCACCTATTTTGAGAACTCCCATCGGGCGGCCCTGGCGCAGCAGGCCTATTGCATAGCCGACCCCGGAGGCTGGCCCGGATACAGCAGTCTCATCTGGGGACTGACCGCCTCGGACGACCCTTTTGGCTATTCGGCGCACGGCGCCCCGCCGGCCCAGAATGATAACGGCACGATCGCCTTCACCGCCGCCGGCGGCGCAATGGCTTTTGCCCCCGAGATCTCGCTGCCGGCTTTGAAAAACTTTTACACCGGCGGCCGGACAAAGCTCTGGACGCAATATGGTTTCATTGACGCGTATAACCTCAGTGCCGCCTGGTTCGACAATGCCGAACTGGGGATTGACCAGGGACCTATCGTCATCATGCTCGAGAATTATCGAAACCAGAATATCTGGCGGTTGTTCATGCAAAACCCGGAAATCCAGACCGGCCTGCAGCTGGCCGGCTTTGTTTCGCTGCCGTTTGTCAACCTGGCCGCGCAAGTTCAGCCCGCCCCGGGCACCGTCACTTTGACGTGGCCGGCCAGCGTCGGCCGGACTTATCAGGTGGAATATTCGACCAATCTGATCTCCTGGTTTACCTCGCCAACCGGGGAAATCACCGCCACGAATTCCATCGCCAACTGGACTGATGCCGGCCCTCCGGACACCCTTTGGGTGCCTCTGACCGATGCGGATCGATTCTACCGTGTCTTTCAATACGGCACTCCTTAACGCTCCGGCATTGCAAAGAAGGAGTTCAATCTCAACCAATACCAGCAGTTTCTGAGTCGTGTCCGAAAATGACAGCTGCGGTTCGCGTTGCAGCTTGCTTCAATTACCTGGCTTGGACCACCTGTCGAAAGGAGCGCGGACAGCCATGTCCGCGAGTTTCGTCCGTCCGGTCCGCGCGGACAAGGCTGTCCGCGCTCCGAGAAACGGTTCATCGAGAGCAGGTCAGGATGAGGGCGGACGGCAACACAAACATTATTTGACAGCCTCTGCTTTGCGGTAAATCGGCTTTTTAACAACCAGGGCAGGGGACCGTTTTCCCCGGATTTCAATTTCAATTTCCTCACCGGCTTTGGCCAGCTCCGGCGGGACATAACCCAACCCGATGCCAATGCCCAACGACGGACTTTGAGTGCCGCTGGTGACTTCGCCGACTTTGACGTCACCGGCGCAAATCGGGTAATGCGGCCGCGGCGGCGCGGATTTCCCGGCCATTTTGAAGGCAATCAATTTTTTCCTAACTCCATTGGCCTTTTGCTCTGCCAGGACTGCGCTGCCGACAAATCCACCTTTGTCGAATGAAACAAAAAAGCCGAGCCCGGCTTCGATGGGCGTGGTGTCTTCGTCCAGTTCATGGCCATAAAGCGGATAGCAAACCTCCGTACGCAGGGTGTCGCGGGCACCGAGACCGCAGGGTTTCAGGCCAAATGGCCCGCCGACCTGGAGCAACGTGTCCCAGATTTGCCGGATGGAATCGTCACGGCCAATGATTTCAAACCCGTCTTCACCGGTGTAGCCAGTGCGGGAAACGAGCACATCACCGCCGTGAAATGGAAAACCGCCAATCTGGTTCTTTTTCAGGTCGGTGACCCGTTCCGCCCGCATCGAGCAATTCGAGCCACCCGGAATGCACTGCTCAATGAAATCTGTTACGCGTGGGCCTTGCACGGCCACGGCGGCATAATTGTGCGACGCATCGGTGAGGTGCAACTCGCTCCGTCGCGGAAATTTTGCAGCCTGCGCCTGTAGCCACGCGACGTCCGGTTCGACCCGTGACGCATTAATGATCAGCAGAAAGACCTCAGCCGAAAGCCGGTAGGCGTAGAGGTCGTCGATGACACCGCCGCGCTCGTTGCACATCAGCGTGTACTGGCCCTGGCCGGAAGCCAGTTTGCGGATATCATTCGTCAGCGTGTGATTCAGGAAATCGCCGGCGCCCGCGCCGCTCACGGTGACTTCGCCCATGTGCGAGATATCGAAAATGCCGGCCGCCCGGCGGACCGCGAGATGTTCTTCGACAATGCTCGTGTATTGCACGGGCATTTCCCAGCCGCCGAAATCAATCAACTTTGCGCCCAGCTTTTGATGGGCGGTGAAAAGTGGCGTGTGGTTCAGCCCCATTTTTCGGTCTTCATCTGCTCTTTGGGCACGCCCATGCCGCGCAACACCACTTCCTCGGCGAACTCAACCAGTTCGTTGGGCCCGCAGGCATAGAAGATCGTATTGGGCAGATCATGGACGTGCTCCTTCACAAACTCCGGGCTGATGCGTCCGCGGCGGCCCTGCCAGGGATCATTCGCGTCCAGCCGGGTGCAGGTCACATAAAAGCTGAAATTGGGATTTTCAATTTCCAACTGGTGAAACTCCTGCTGAAAGATGATGCTCCGGGTCGTGCGCACGCTGTAAAGCACGGTGATTTTGGTGTCGAGTTTCCGCCGGGTGGCTTCGCGGACAAAACCGCGGAAAGGAGTCACACCTGAACCGCCGGCGACGCAGACAAGATGTTTATTCGACTCGTAAACAGGCAGGAACTTGCCGACCGGCGGAATGACAAAAAGTTTATCGCCGGCCTTGGCCCAATCCACCAGCCGCGTGCCCATCTTGCCGTCACGTTTGATGGTGACTTCGTAATAACCGCGGTCCAGCGCACAGGATGACAGCGAATAGGCGCGTTTGTAATTCGGCGTGTCCGGCCAGTAAATCGTGATGAATTGTCCCGTCTTGAAGTCGGGATTGTATCCGTCAGGCCATTTGAGGCGGATGGTCTTGGTGTCCGGCAACTCCATCGTCGCCAGTTCAATCGGCATTTCGAGGATTTCTTTGGCCATATGGTCTTAAAAAACCTGAACCCTATTAAATTCCGGAATCGACGGCAAGCCTACTGTGCACTATTCAGGCGTTGGAGGACTTCTTGAGCCAGCAATTCATAGGCGGCCGAACCGGCACTGTACTTGTCATAATGGATGATCGGTTTGCCAAAACTGGGTGCCTCGGCCAGCCGGGTGGTGCGGGGAATGACGGTTTCGAAAACCCGCGCGCCCAGCAGGTTGCGCACTTCGTCGACAACTTCATTGCAGAGCTTGGTCCGACCATCAAACATCGTCATGAGCACCCCAAAGATGTCCAGCCGCGGATTGACGCCGGTCTCGCGCAATTGTGACAGTATCCGGTTCATCATGGAGATCCCTTCGAGGGCGTAATATTCGCACTGGAGCGGCACCAGCAAGCCGTCGCTCGCGGCGAAAGCGTTCAAGGTCAGGATACCCAGCGATGGCGGACAGTCGATGAGCACGAGGTCAAACCGCCCATCGTCCACAACGGGCTTGAGCACGTTGGCGAGGCGGAGAAGATGATTCTCCAGGCGGGCCAACTCAAGGTCGGCGGCGCACAAATCCACTTCGCTGGGGACAATGGAAAGGTGTTCGAACGAAGTGCTTTTGACTTTGTCGAGCAGACTGCCTTCGCCCAGTAAAATACGATAGGAACTGGCGCCCTCGGTTTTTTCCAAACCCAGCCCGCTGGTGGCGTTGGCCTGCGGATCGAGGTCCAGCAGCAGCACCCGTTTTCCGAGAGCCGCGAGGCAGGCGGCGAGATTGACGGCGGTGGTCGTCTTTCCCACGCCGCCTTTTTGATTGGCAACGGCGATGACTTTGGTTGGCACCGGCCCGATTTAATGAAAAGGACGGCGCGGTTTCAAGTTAACAAGCGCGAAACCTCGGCCTGCAGAACGGGAGGGACTGCAGTCTCAATGGGGAAAACGACAAACTAATTACCCGAGACGGGAAAGCTGGTGAGCTGCGAGCTGAACGGCATTTGCCCGGCTGACGCGGAACCAAACTGGACGACGGGATTGGTACTGTTATCTGCGATTAAAAACTGGTTTACCGGCTGGGACAAAGGCGACGTTGTGGAGGCGAGCAGCGGGGACGCGTCCTGCGCGGGTGGTTGCAGAAGTGCCTGGGATATGGTTTCCGGTCGTTGCGCCATAACGGCTCCGAACAACAACAACCCGCAAAGTGCCGTGGCAAAGCCACCAGCGAATACCGGCTTGGACTCGATGGATTGAAACAAACGAAGGAACCATGGCATGCTGCCGGATTCCCGGTCGGACAGGCCGGAGCGAGCTCCTGCTTCACCGGCACGAATGCGGCCGATCACCTGGCGTGAAAAATTGTTGAAATAACCCGGAGGCGGCATTTCATGGCGCTTCAGCGCGAGGAGACGTCGTAACGACTCGAAATTCGGTTTACTCTCTTTCATGTTGCTTTCAAATAATCGGACAACCAAGCCTGCAATTGCTGTCGGGCATAAAAAAGCCGCGATCGTACTGTGCCAATGTTGCAGTCCATTACTTTCGCAATTTCTTCGTGCGACAGCCCCTGCACATCATGCAGGACGACGACCAATCTATGTGGTTCCGACAGTTTCATTAACGCCGTGTTCAATTTTTCCTGCAACTCGCTCAAATTAGCGTCCCGCCGGGGCGTTTTGTCGGAAACAAAGGCGACCAAATCGGGGTCATGTTCAGCGTTAAAATCCAAGTCGTTCAAACTCAAATGGATGCGATTTTTGCGCTGTTTGAGGAAATTGATCGTTTTATTGACCGCGATCCGATAAAGCCAGGTGTAGAAGCTGGAACCGCCCTTGAATGATTTCAGTGCCTGAAAAGCCTTTATAAACGATTCCTGTGCAAGATCATTTGCATCTTCATGGTTGGAGGTCATGTGATAGACCGTTGCGTAAATCCGCTCCTGATAGCGTTGCACCAGTTCATCGTAAGCACCCAAATCACCCTGCCGCGCGCGCTGCACCAATACGCCCTCATCGGCTGGCGCATTTGGCTCCGAATCATTGCGTGCGACTGGTTCCGCCATAATCATGGGTACTTAAGACTAACAGCCAAAGTGTCCGTTTGTTGCGCCAAAAAATCAGCGAGCTCAACCAGTCCGGTGCGTCCGGCCGAATCCGGCAGGCAGCGCAATGACCGGCGGGCCTGATCCAGATAGTTGGCAATCACCTTTCGGGTCGGCTCAAACGTTTCGTATTTTTCCAGCAATTCGTTCACGGCCGGGAAATGCTCCACTTGCCAGTCTTTAACCAGGTTCTCCAGCAGTTCCCGGTCGGCCACCTCGGCGCGCTCCCAGGCCAGTAAAACCGGCCAGGTCAATTTGCCCTTCGCCAGATCGGTGCCCAGTGATTTGCCGGCCGTTGCTTCCGATCCGAACAAATCCACGCAATCGTCATACACCTGGTAAGCCGTGCCGAAGGCAGCTCCGAAATGACGCAGGGCCGTCCGATATTCGGCCGTGGCCTCGCTTAAAAAACCCGCCAGATCACACGAAAGCGTAAACAATTCGGCGGTTTTCATTTCGATCACCCGAAAGTATTCGTGCCGGGAGAGCTGGAATTTCCGGCGGTGTTGCGTCTGCAGGATTTCACCGGAGCACACCGTGTTCGTCGCCATGGCCACGGCCCGGCAGACTTCCGGGGTGGGGAAACTGGCCGCCAGTTTCAATGCCTGCGCGAACAGGCAGTCGCCAAAGAGTACGGCAATTTCGTTGCCCCAATTGGCCGCCAGCGTGAGCTGGCCACGCCGGATTTCCGCCTCGTCCATGACATCATCGTGGACGAGTGTGGCCAGGTGGACCATTTCGATGATGACCGCCGCGTTGACGTGTGCGTCACTGGTTTTGCCGATGGCGTTGGCGGCCAGGGCCACCAGGGTAGGTCGCAAATGTTTGCCGCTGCTGTTGAGCGCATATCGCGCATAGGGAACAATTTGCGGGTCAAAATCATTGACCTGCTCAAACAAACGCTGAGTCACCGCCTGGAGGAATGGCTCCAGCGGCTCCACGATATGTTTCCAGGAACGGTTCGGGTTGTTTTTGAGCGAGTCAGCCGTTTCTGCTCTCGCCACCTTTGGTTGAACGGCCAGCATTCGTGCCGCAATCTACGTTTAACATGGCACTTAGTCAAACTACTTATAACCGGGCGAGGCGCTCGAGCGCGAATAAGGGCGATTGCGGCGAATGTCCTCCTTCGCCGGGAGCGCGGATTGTCCCCAATCCGCAGCCCCGAAAGCGTTCGGGGAAGTGGTTGAATAAGCTGCGAATTGAGACAACTCGCGCTTCACTACGGTAATTCGGACTCCACATCAGAACACCATCCAATCGTGAGTTCACGATCTAAAGTTCCATTCCGGTGTCAAATACTTCTCCGCCGCCAGCCGTGATGTTTCCCGGGCCGGAAAATCAGATACTTTCCCGATAGTTTTCCAGGCCCTGCCCAGTGCGTCCTTCAGCCTGGCTGCCGGCAGATCCAGGTTGGTCAAAAATTCGGTATGACCGCGATGACAGCGGTAATCGGGCTGTTGCGAAGGCATTCGCAGAAGTTCAGCCATCAAGGAGAGATCCAGATGAAGCAGAAATGTCCCATGAAAAAGCAGGGCGCGCTTGTGTCGGCGTTGGGAGTTGCCGGAGAATTTTTTCAACGTGACCGGTGTCCCGCCCTCACCAGGCTGCGGCGCAGCCTGCGGGTGACCGATCGCTAGCGCCAGATCGGTGTGCCCGCAAACCGATACACTGGCTTCCGACCTCCGACTTCTGAGTTCCGACTCGATGGCCGTTCCGTTTGTCTCCATGATGAATTTGTTCACGCTCGAGATACTGGCGAGAGGAGGGCGTTCGGCGATGTTCAGTATTAGCGCATAGTTCAGACAGCCCGGCCCCTGCAGGACCGTTCCGCCACCGGAACAGCGACGAAATATCGGGATGCCTTTGGCCCGGCAGGCTGCCACATTCACTTCCCGCTCCACCTGGTTGGCGTAGCCCACGACCACGAAATGTTCGCGTGGTTCCCAGAAACGGAGGATTTCCCCGCCGTCGCCGGTTTCACTCCAGTTGAGCAAAGCCTCGTCGCACGCGAGGTTGTCGGCGGGTGTGGCGAGCGTGAGATCAAGCAGTTTCATGGGTCGGCCGATGCCGATATTTGGTGGTGGTAGACTTTGCAGTTTTCGGTGGGGCGAGCGTACTCGCGAGCCGCCGCCGCTTCGCTTTGGCGCGCCGAGTCCGGCTCGTCAGTAGCCTCGCCCCACCAAACTGTGTCGCCACCCGATTTTGCTGGTGTTTGGCCCGGGCTTGGATTTTAATTCTGTCTGCGCAATTGTCGCGCTTGCAAAGAGTGGATATCACAGTGAGTCTTGAAGAAAAAGAAATTTACAATTCGCGTTCCGGTATGACCAGTCATTCCAGCGGAGGTAATGGCGATAAATGGAGCCAATCGCTGCAATCCGTCTTTGAGCATGCTCTGGAGAGCCAGGGACCGGAACGCACGGCGCGGCTGCTCGAAAAGCTGGCCAACCAATTGCGCTCCGCGCCGCGCGGCGTCACTACCTCCTACCTAAACACCATCCCGCCGGAACAACAGGCGCCCTATCCGGGCGACCGCGATATCGAGCGGCTCATTAAAAGCTACATTCGCTGGAACGCCATGGCGATGGTGGTCAAGGCCAATTCCACCACCAACGTCGGCGGGCACATTTCGACTTTTGCCTCCTCGGCGACGCTTTACGAGGTGGCCTTCAACCATTTTCTGCGCGGGCGAACGGACAGTTTCTCCGGCGACATTGTATATTTCCAGGGTCACGCCGCACCCGGGATGTATGCCCGCGCGTTTCTGGAAGGGCGGCTGGACGAACGGCATCTGCGGAATTTCCGGCAGGAACTGGCCGAAGGCGGCGGGCTCTCGTCGTATCCGCACCCGTATCTGATGCCGGAGTTCTGGCAGTTCCCGACCGTTTCGATGGGGCTGGGTCCCATCCTGTCGTTGTACCAGGCACGGTTTAACCGCTATCTGCAGGCGCGGGGACTCGTCAAATCGACGGACGAACCCCGGTTATGGGCTTTCCTGGGTGACGGTGAATGCGACGAACCCGAGACGCTCGGCGCCATCACGCTCGCGGCGCGAGAGAACCTCGACAATTTAATTTGGGTCATCAATTGCAATCTTCAGCGGCTCGACGGGCCGGTGCGGGGCAATGGAAAAATCATCCAGGAACTGGAAGGTCTGTTCCGCGGGGCAGGCTGGAACGTCATCAAGGTGATCTGGGGCACGGACTGGGACGCACTGCTTGCGCGTGACAAATCCGGCCTGCTGCTCAAGCGCATGGAAGAGGCGGTGGATGGTGATTATCAAAAATATTCCGTTGAACCGGGCAGTTACACGCGCAAGCATTTCTTCGGCAAATATCCCGAATTGCTCAAGCTGGTGAATCATCTCACTGATGAACAAATCAGCAAATTGCTCCGGGGCGGCCATGATGCGCGCAAGATGTACGCGGCGTACAAGGCCGCGACCGAGCATAAAGGCCGGCCGACGGTGATTCTCGCCAAAACCGTCAAGGGTTACGGGCTCGGCGAAGCCGGCGAAGGCAGGAACATTTCGCACCAGCAGAAAAAGATGAATGAGAAGGAGCTGCGCGAATTTCGCTCGCGTTTCAAGATTCCGATCAGCGACGACGTGATTGCCGAGACGCCGTTTTTCCGGCCGCCACCCGACAGCCCGGAAATCAAATATTTGCTCGAGCGGCGAAAAGCGCTGGGCGGGTTTCTGCCGGAACGTAAAGTCAGCGCACCACCGCTGGATGTCCCCAAACTAAATTCCTTCGCCGAATTTTTCAAAGGTTCGGTTATGGAAGCCTCGACGACAATGGCTTTTGTTCGGTTGCTGACCATTTTACTTCGGAACAAAGGTGTCAGCCGGAACGTCGTGCCGATTATTCCTGATGAGGCGCGCACGTTCGGTCTGGACGCGTTGTTCAAGGACATCGGGATTTACTCGCTCAAAGGGCAGCTCTACGACCCGGTGGACAGCAAGTCGCTGTTGTATTACCACGAAGCGAAAGACGGCCAGATCCTCGAAGAAGGAATCACCGAGAGCGGCTCCATGGCCTCGTTTATTGCGGCGGCTACCTCCTATGCCACGCACGGCGTGCCGATGATTCCGTTCTACATTTATTACTCGATGTTCGGACCGCAGCGCGTCGGTGATTTATTCTGGCTGGCCGGCGATATCCGGGCCAAAGGTTTTCTGCTGGGCGCCACCGCCGGTCGCACAACGCTCAACGGCGAAGGCCTGCAACACCAGGACGGCCATAGCCTGCTGCACGCCAGCACCATTCCGACCTGTCTGCCCTACGATCCGGCGTTTGCCTACGAGCTGGCTGTGATTGTTGCCGATGGCCTGCGCCGGATGTACGTCGAGGGAGAGGACATTTTTTATTATCTCTCACTCTACAACGAAAACTATGCCATGCCGCCGATGCCCGCCGGGGTCGAGGATGGCATCTTGAAAGGGTTGTATAAGTTTAAAGCCTGTACGGAATTGTCCCTCGCCCGTCGGACGGGAAAGGGTGGCCGGAAGTCGGGTGAGGGCATCAAAGCCCACATCCTGGGCAGCGGCCCCATCATCAACTCGGCCTTAAAAGCGCAGGAAATCCTGGCAAAAAAATACGGCGTTTCCGCCGATGTCTGGAGTGCGACGAGTTACAAACTGCTCCGCACCGATGCGATCCGGTGTCAGCGCTGGAACATGCTGCACCCGACCCAGCCGCCGAAGAAGTCCTACCTTGAAGAGCTGCTGGCGAAAGAGCAGGGGACCTTTGTCGCGGTATCCGACAATATCCGCACCGTGCCCGACCAGATTGCGTCATGGGTGCCCGGGGGGTTGTTTACCCTCGGCACAGACGGTTTTGGCCGCAGCGATACGCGAGCCCGGTTGCGAAGATTTTTCGAAATCGACGCCGAGTCCACGGTCATCGGCACGCTCTACGCCCTGGCTGAAAAAGGAAAGATTGAGAAGCAGGTTGTGGAAAAGGCGATCAAAGACCTCGGCGTTGACCCTGAAAAAATCCAGCCGCAGATTGTTTGACCGGCGGAAAAGAATCGTCCTCGTCCTCGCTCTCCTTCTCGTCCTCGAAACCGGGCGACTGTTTTGGCAAATAGTTAAGATCGCTCCCTTGTTTTCACCGACGTTCCAGGAATCCACCGTTCTGACTTTCAACTTTAGTTTTGTCAGCCGTTCCAGTCCTAAATTTATTTCTGGAAAATGGTGGTGTTTTCCGGCATTCTGCGCGGCTTGTTGATTTATGGATGTTAAACTTCCCAAACTGGGTGAAGGCGCCGATTCGGGCGTCGTGGTCAACGTTTTCGTCAAAGAAGGCGACCAGGTCGCCAAAGGCCAGGCCATCATCGAACTGGAAAACGAAAAGGCCGTGGCCTCGATTCCGGCCACCGCCGCCGGCGTGGTCTCCAAAATCCATGTCAAGCCCGGCGATAAGGTCGCCGTGGGGCAGAAGCTCATTTCATTGGCCGAAGGCGGTAAACCGGCTACCTCGCCTGCACCGGCAAATGTTGGTAGGGTGGGCAGTCCTCTGCCCGCCGTCGGCGCGCACGGAGTGACGCGCCCTACCGAAAGCATCGACGACGAGGCCGAGAACGAGAACGAGGAGGAACCAGTTCAGACTGCCTCGCCGGTGGCCTCGCCGTCGGTTCGCCGGGTCGCCCGCGAATTGGGCATCGATTTGTCCAAAGTACGCGGCAGTGAGTCCGGCGGCCGCATCGTCATCGGCGATGTACGAGCATACATCCAAAAGTTGATCAAAGCCGCAGCCCGTCCGGCAGGCGCGGCAGCAGGTATGCCGGCCCGGCCACCGGCTGAATCGATTGATTTCTCCCAATGGGGTCCGGTGACGAAGAAACCGTTGACCCCGTTGCGCCAGGTGATTGTGCGGCGGATGTCGGAAAGCTGGAATGCCGTTCCGCGCGTCACCCAATTTGACGAGGCGGATTTCACGCATTTAAACGCGCTGCGCAAAAAATTTGCCGAGCAATACGAGAAAAAGGGCGTGCGTTTGACGCTCACGCCGCTGGTGCTCAAGGCGCTGGTGGGGACATTGAAAAAACATCCAATCTTCAATTCCAGCCTCGACGAAGCGGCCAACGAGGTTGTGATTAAAGAGTATTTCCACCTGGGCATTGCGGTGGATACGGAGCAGGGATTGATTGTGCCGGTGATTCGCGATGTAGACAAAAAGTCGGTGTTGGATTTGTCCAAGGAATTGGAACAGCTCGCGCAAAAGGCGCGTGACCGAAAGGTATCCGGCGACGAGTTAAAGGGCGGCACCTTCACCATTTCCAATCAGGGCGCCATCGGCGGCGCACATTTCACACCGATAGTGAACAAGCCCGAAGTGGCGATTCTAGGGCTGGGCCGCGGCGCGATGAAACCGGTCGCCCGTGACGGCAAGGTGGAAGTGCGCATGATGACGCCGCTGGCGCTGTCTTACGACCATCGCGTGATTGATGGCGGCACGGCGGCCAGGTTTATGGTGGACCTGGTAAAAGCATTGGAGGAGTTTAAGGAAGATGGTCAAAGTGAAACTAATCGTCGTCCTCCTCGTCCTCGTTCCTCGGAATCGAATGGAGTGGTGAAACCAAAAACGACCCGTAAGATGCGATAACGAAAACCCAACACCCGATGTTCTGATCACCGAAAGAAAACCCGATGGTTACCAACATTGCGAGTTGCAGATGCATTGATGCTATGTCGTATGCTGAAGAAGTATTCAGGAGCCCTTCCGTATGACCTGAGGTGCGTGCATCTCAAGGATCGCGTCAGCATTTCCGTGCATCGTTAAATACTGCGGAAGGGTATTGCACGTCGATCGTCCGCGAGTACTGGCAGTCATTTGATTACGCGCTCGGTTCGTTGGGGAAAAGTGTTTCCGGTTTAATCGCCTACCGCCGGGCTGAACAAATCGCCGAAAAGGATTTTGAGCCGTTGGACAGTCTTGCTTTCAGAGTTGGAAAATGGGCTTTTGAAGCTGGTTGAAAGCCTCGAACGTAAAGAAATGAAAGGAGATTGGATTGACCATCTGGTGTTAAAAGAAAGCAATGTGGCCTACGGCAGCACAATGTAGACAAGATCCAATTCTCCATTACTCCAATACTCCATTTATTCATGGACACCATAAAAACTGAAATTGTTGTAGTTGGCGCCGGACCGGGTGGTTACGCGGCGGCATTTTATGCGGCGGACCTGGGCAAGAAGGTCATTCTCGTCGAACGCGAGAAGCGGCTGGGCGGTGTTTGCTTGAATCGCGGTTGCATTCCCTCAAAGGCATTGCTCTACGCAACCCACCAGATTGTCAACGCGCGGGAATCCGCGCATCGCGGCATTACTTTTACGGAACCCAAGCTGGATTTGGGCAAACTGCGTGCCTGGAAGGAATCCATCCTGGAGAAGCTCAGCGGCGGTGTGGCGACGCTGGCCAAAATGCGCGGCGTTCAAGTCCTCCAGGGTCGCGGTTATTTTGAAGGCTCAAACAAATTGCGCGTGGAAACGGACAAAGGGCAGCAGTTCATTGAATTTGAACAGGCGATTCTGGCCGTCGGCTCTTTGGCCGCGATGCCCAAAGCATTTGACCTCGGCAACCCGCGCGTGATGACCTCGACTGAGGCATTGGAGGTTGAGGACATTCCGGAGAACCTGCTGGTTGTCGGCGGCGGCTACATCGGGATGGAGATGGGTACGGTCTATGCCGGCCTCGGCAGCAAAATCACGCTGGTGGAGGCGCTCGACAGCATTCTCGTCGGGGCTGACCCCGACCTCGCGCGGCCGGTCATTGCCAATGCCAAAAAGGCTTTCAAGGAAATCCGTCTGAAAGCGAAGGTGACGAAGATGGCCACTGCCGGTAAACAGATCAAGGTGGAGATGGAATACAACGGCCAAAAGCTTTCCGAACTGTACGACCGCGTTCTGGTGGCGGTTGGCCGGGTGCCCAACAGCGCCGACCTGGGCCTGGAAAACACCAAAGTCGAGTTGGATGAAAAAGGCTTTGTCAAAGTCAACGAACGTCAGCAGACCAACGATCCGGGCATTTATGCCATCGGCGACATTGCCGGTGGGATCCTGTTGGCGCACAAGGCAAACAAGGAAGCGCACATCGCCGTGGACAGTATCAACGGGGGTAACAGCGTGCCGTTGAGCGAAATTGTTATTCCCGCGGTGGTATTCACCGACCCGGAGCTGGCCTGGTGCGGTTTGACAGAGGCTGAGGCCAAGGAACGCGGTGTCCGATATGAGATCTCCAAATTTCCGTGGTCGGCGTCAGGGCGCGCCTTGTCGTTCGACCGCACCGACGGCGTGACGAAAATGATTATTGATCCGGAAACGGAGCGGGTATTGGGGGTCGGCATTAGTGGTGCGGGTGCCGGCGAATTGATTGCGGAAGCGGTATTGGCGATTGAAATGGGCGCCACGGCGGAGGATATTGCGTGGAGTGTCCATCCGCATCCGACCCTGTCCGAGACACTGATGGAATGTGCCGAAGCCTTTTATGGGCACGCGACGCATACGGTGTCCAAGAAGCGCGGTGCGGAATAAAATGCCGTTAGTATTCCGAAATTTTGAGTTTTTAATTTTTAATTTTTAGTTGTATGATTGGGCCACAACTTAAAACTCAAAATTTAAAATTAAACATTTTATGGTCCGGGGCGTAGCGTAGCTTGGTATGCGCGCTTGCTTGGGGTGCAAGAGGTCGTGAGTTCAAATCTCACCGCCCCGACCATTTCACAAACTACTGGACGGCCACCTGCGGCGTAAAGGCCAGATCCAAGTCGCCGATGAAAACATTATAGGGTTCTCCCGGGTGAGTAACGACGCGAGCCACATTGATGCTTTGCAGTTTACCGTTAATGTTGCTGGTTTCCATCGCCAGGATGATTTGCAGATTTCCATCTTTGAGCAGCGTGGGCGTGAGCGTGCATTGCGTGTTGTTGCCCAGGCTGACGGTGGTCGAAACGTGATCCGAAAGGGGTAGTACTCCCAGGTCCTTTTTGTGCAGCGAACTGGCCACGGAATTTGTGGCGTGATTCATGTTAGCGGCATGAAGGGCTTTCGCACCCGGTTTTTTTTGACAGGCCGTCAGAAACATACCGGCTGAGATAATCAACGCTATTGCAACAGGGCGTTTGATACACATATCCCGCTAGGAGAGCAAGTATCGGGCCGTTTTAATGGTTAAAACCCTGTGGAAGAACGGCCTTTTTCAGGATTCAGCCCACTGTTTACTCGCGGTCAAAGACCCACGTCTCGTTGGCGGATTTAATCGTCAGCCGCTGGCCGTCGGTATGAGCGGTCATGGATTTGCCGTTGAGTGATAGACTGTAGTCGGTGCCGCTGCTGTTCCATTGTCCCTGCCAGGATGACGTTTGGGCGACGGTGGCCACCCCATCCTGGACGGCGAAACGCGGCATGTTGTCCAGAAACGCCTGGTGGTCCGCAGCCGCGATGAAAACGGTCTGGGCGTAGGCGTTGGACCACAAGGCGCGCACCGCCTTTACTTCGGCGGATCGAATGTTAGGTCGCGTCACGAGCAACATGCCCACACTGACGTTGACGTTGAAGTCCCACCGCCCGAGGATTTTCTCCGAATCATATTTCATTGATTTACCGGTCTTGAGATAACCCGGGAGGTCGTCCAGGTTGACCCGAAGCGTTTCCCAGACAGCGTCAATCAACTCATTGTTTTGCAGCACGGCCTTTACTTTTGGATTGTTTAATATTTGCCCCACGGGCGCGCCTTGTTTCCAGGCCGCCGTCAGATCGCTGTCTCCGGCCAGTTGCTTGATATCGTCGCGCTCGGCGATGGAAAGGAGCGCAGGATAATTGGCCAAACGGCTGCTCAACTGCGGGTTCTGACAGAGCAAACCCGCCAGGTCCGCCACCTGGTAATAAGTATCCGGCAGGGGAGCAAAAGACCGGGCGGCACCGGCCAGACCGGTGGAGTCCAAATCATGCCCCAATTGGTTGACCACCCGGGTCGTCCTGGCTTCATTGCTGGAGGGAGCGATTTGTACCGTCCAATAACTGAAATTGTAAATGACAAATGAAATCAACACCAGATAGGCGGTGCCGTTTAACAATCCCACACACAGGCCCAGGCGTGAATTCAAGCGTTCCCATAAGGCCAGCCGCAAATCTCCGGCCCGGTACTTGTAAAACAGATACACCTTCCGATGGACGATAAAAGCAACGATGTTGAAGACAACGAAGAGAATGAAGAAGGCCACGACGGGTGCAAGCACCCAGATCAAGGTGGGGTTTTGAATGCCCATATGCGGGAACATCGGGTTGAGTAATTTGCCCAGCAATCCGGCAAAGGAGAGGGCGATCACAATTCCGACGAATGAAATCGCCGCGTGGATGGCTCCCAAACGAAAGCCGAGGCCGGCCCCCGCTGCCAGCAGCACCAAAGCGAGAATCCAGATGGTCATGCCCCAAAATACAGCGATTGTTCCTGAAAAAGCACGCGGAAAATGCAGTGTTCACCGTCGGCAGGACTCACGCGTTGAAATCGGGTGCCAAAATGCGCAAGCTGAAGCCGGTGAAAATCTCAATTGTAGTTCCGGCCTTTAACGAGGAACGGCTGTTGGCCCGGTCCCTCGCCCAAATGAAATCCGCCGCCGCCGTATTCGCCCGGCGGGGTTGGGAGGTGGAATTGGTTGTGTGCGATAACAACTCGACTGACCGCACGGCGGAGATTGCACGAAACGCGGAGGCGCAGGTCGTGTTTGAACCGATCAATCAAATCGCCCGTGCCCGCAATCGCGGCGCCGACGCGGCCACCGGCGACTGGTTGATTTTTGTGGACGCCGATTCGCATCCCAGTGCGGAACTGTTCACTGCCGTCGCGGATGAAATTCAATCCGGCACCTGCCTTGCGGGCGGCGCCACCATTCGCCTGGACCAAAAATATCTTGTCGCTGAACTGATCGCGCCGCTCTGGAACCTGGCGAGCCGCTGGCACCGGTTGTTGGCGGGAGCGTTTATTTTTATCGAAAAATCCGCTTTTGTGCAAATCGGCGGTTTTAGCAACGAACTGTTTGTCGGCGAAGAATTGGAATTGAGTCTGCGGTTGAAAAAGCTGGCGGCTAAAACCGGAAAGCGAATGGTGATTATTCACCGTTACCCGCTGGTAACCTCCGCGCGCAAGCTGCAGCTTTACACCTTGCGCCAGCACCTTGCGTTTCTGGTTCGAATACTTTTCAACCCTTATCGCGCCATGACCAGTCGCGAAAAGGCGCATTTGTGGTACGACGGACGGCGATAAAATGGTTACGAGGCAACCGCGGCTTTCTGCCGGACAGTGAGGAAGTTTAAATACTGGATCAGGCGCGGTTTCAGCTCCTTCCGCGATATAATGGCGTCAATCAGTCCGTGATCCAGCAGGAATTCCGCCGTCTGGAAACCCGGCGGCAACTCGCCCTTCATGGTATCCTTGATGACGCGCGGACCGGCGAACCCGATCATCGCGCCCGGTTCCGCCAGAATCAAATCGCCAAGGCTCGCGTAGCTGGCCGTCACACCGCCCGTCGTGGGGTCGGTGAGAACGCTGATGAAGGGCAGGTGACGTTGCGCATGGAACGCCAGTGCCGCGGAGGTTTTGGCCATTTGCATCAGGCTGAACGCGCCTTCCTGCATGCGCGCGCCGCCACTGGCTGAGAAAATGATGACCGGCAGCTCCTTCTCCGTGGCCCGCTCGATGAGGCGTGTGAGTTTTTCGCCAACCACGGACCCCAATGAGGCGGCAATAAAACTGAAATCCATCACGCCGAGGGCAACGCGATGTTCTCCAATCTTGCAAATACCGGTCAGGACGGCGTCTTTCAACCCGGTGGTGGTCTGGTGGTCGCGGACGCGCTTGAAGTAGGGTGTCTTGTCCACAAACTCCAATGGGTCCACGCTGGTCATGTCCGCGTCCATTTCTTCAAACGTGCACGTTTCCACCAGGGAATGAATGCGTTCGCGCGCGCCGATGGGAAAATGAAAGTCACATTTCGGACAGACCTTCAGGTTTTCATCCAGCTCCTTGTCAAAAACCATCGTTTCGCAATTCTCGCATTTGGTCCAAAGCCCTTCCGGAATGTCCCGCTTTTTGGACTTGCCCGAACCGAGCTTGGGTTTCTTGGCAAAATTCGTCTGGCCGCCTTTGGCAGGGGGCGGGGTCAATCCCGGTTCGCCCGTCTCCAAGCCAAGCGATTTTTTTGTAAAAGTGGTCGTGGCCATTAACATTTGGATTATACTAAAGTCCCCGCGCCACTGTCCAGACACAAACGTCACCTGCCCCGGCGGCCCGCAAAGCCTGCGCACAGGCGCTCGTCGTGGCGCCGGTGGTGAAGACATCGTCCACCAGAACCACACGTTCACCGTGTAATCGCCCCCGGGGGCGAACCGAAAAGGCACCGCGCATATTGGCCGCGCGCTGTTGGCGGGTGAGTAATGTCTGGGTTGCGGTGGGCCTGGTTCGCCGGAGCAATGCTGAGTTCAAAGCAATTCCGGTGGCTGCACTCAATGCGGCGGCCAGTCGTTCCGCCTGGTTGAATTCACGCTCACGCTGTTTCACCGGATACAGCGGGACCGGCAGAATGAGATCCCAACCCTGCCCGCATAAGGCTGGAGAAGCCCGCTCCAGAAACAGCCGGGTCAGAAACGGTTCAAACCACAGAGCGCGTTGATATTTATATCGATGAATCACCTCCCGCACCGCGTTGTGCGCGATCACCGCGGAGCGCGCCGAAGTGAAATGCAGTTCCATTTCGCGGCAGTTCGAGCATTCAAACGGCGCGGTAATCGCGCCCGGATAGGGCAGGCCACAGCGTTCGCAGAAAGGCGGTTCGATGAAATGGACCTGGGCGCGGCAATGAGTACAAACGTAGCCTTCTCCGGCAGTGGCGCGTTCGGCACGGCATAGCTGGCAGGTTTCTGGGTAGAAAAAGGCCAGGCCGATTTCCAGGCGTTTTTGCACTGACTCAGCCAGCGCATTCATCGGGGGATGCTGAACGGTTCCCTCCGGGGGCGTGGGAACAGGAGGTAAAACAGAACGAGGACCAGGACCAGGACGACCAGCGCCAGCCAGCCGTCGAACATTTTGTCGGTGCCCCAGAACCAAGTGGCCGCATGCGGCGCCGCAGCAGTAAATGCCCCGTACGTTTTCAGGCAGCAAGTCCAACCGGCGTGCAGTCCCATCGAGAAGTAAAGATTACCGGTGCGCTGGTAGGCCAGACCCAACAAAAGGCCCGCGATGGTCAGATTTAAGAATTCAGGCATCAGCGTCTGAAAATCCGCAAACCCGCCCAACATCCGCGGAAGCAGAACCAGACCGGATTGCCAGCCAACCTCGCCGGTAAAATCCGCCCGCCGCAAAAAGTGGACGAAAGCGTAAATCAGGCTGCTGATGATGAGTGCCAGCGGCCAATAAAAGAATTTTCGCAAGCCGCCAAAAATGCCACCTCGAAACAAAAATTCTTCCAGAACGCTAACGACAACCGCCGTGACGATGATGTTAAAACCCGTTGCCACCATCCCGTGCGCGTTAAAGCTCTGAGCGGGAATGCGATTGCCAAAAAACAAGGCCATCCCAGCCAGCACGGCCAGCGACAGAAACCCGACCAAAAGGCCACCGGATAATTTTTTCAACTGACCGTAGGGCGCCACCAGGCCCGTTTCGCGCCAGTGAGTGACACCCAGCGCACGCAGCAGCGGCCACAGCCCGGCCAGCGCCAGGATGAGCAGGGAACGATCCACAAACCGGTGGAACGGCTGAGCGGCGGTTCCGGGAAACTCATGGACGAAGGTATGGGCCAGCCAGTAAAGCCACGGCGCCAACAATGCGCCGCCGACAAACACCACCACAATGTAGACGATCAGCGCCCGCAGAGGCCGCATGTCTTTGACGATAAATCCGCCGATGCCACCTGCCAAGCGCTAATTTACCGCTCACCGGGAGTGAGACGATATGCCGTCCCGGAACCGGTCACCTCTTCCGACGTGCCTGTCGATTGTCCGAAAAGCGGTGGAAAACGCCGGAGAACCCGCATTGGAATATTTTAGCTAAATTCCCGCTAACGGTTTTTGCCGGAAAGCGTCTAAGACAAGTGTGAGGAACATATTTTATTCGCGCGCCGGGGAGCGTCGTGTTACTAAGTGAGTGGCATGGCGAGCAAACTGGAAGCAATGGCCGGCCTGGAGTCGGTACAAAAGCAGTTTGGAAAGTATTATCTCCAGGAACTGCTGAATAACGGCGGCATGGCTGAGATCTGGCTGGTGACAGACGGACGCAGCCGCCCGTTTGCGCTGAGAAAACTGCGCGCCGAACTGCGATTTAACTTTCTGGCCCGCCGGCGTTTTCAACACGGTTGCCGGGTGCTCTCGCAGCTGAATCAAAGCGATTATATCGTTGGTTACGTTGAACATGGCAAAGCCGAAGGACTTCCTTATCTCGTCATGGATTACGTGGAAGCGGCAAATTTGAAGGAATTATTCGGGCGACAGGATCCGGTGTTCCTCGAAAACGTGGCGCAGATCCTCATTGATATGGCCGTGGGCCTGAACCATGTGCATGAAAGCGGATACATGCACCTCGATTTCAAGCCGGAAAACGTTCTCGTCACGCGCAACGCCAACGTGCAGATCATTGACTTTGATCTCGCCCAGCCGATTCCGGAGAAGCCGAAGAAAATGTCGAAAAATCCGGGCACGCCCGCTTACATGGCGCCGGAACAATTGCAGCGACAACCGATTGATCCGCGTGCCGATATTTTTGCCTATGGCGTCGCCGCCTACGAACTGTTGACGAATCAGAAGCCTTTCCCGGGCGAGAGCCCAGCCGAAATTCTGGCCCGGCAACTGGACCTTTCCGGCCCGCTGCCGCCCCGGGAACACAACGCCGACATTCCGCCCGCACTGGAAAAAGTCATTCTCCGGTGCATCGCGCGCGAGCCGGAAAAGCGTTATCCCTTCATGAGCGTCCTGGTGCGCGATCTGCAAAGCGCCCTCTACGTGTAGGCCGGCTCGCCCGCCGTCTGATTCGGACCGTTAGAGAACCTTGTTCCACGCTGAATTCACTTTACTTGAGGTCTTTCCCGGCTATCCTCGCAGTCCTGATTTTTTTGGAAATCAGGACGAATTTATGGCCAAGTTAACGGTTCGCGATCTGGATGTCCGCGGCAAACGCGTTTTTATGCGCGTGGACTACAACGTGCCCCTGGAGGAAAAAGACGGCAAAATGGTCATCACCGACCCCACTCGCATTGTCGAAACACTGCCGACGCTCAAGCTTTTGATCGAAAATGGCGGCAAACTGATCCTGACCGCGCATCTCGGCCGCCCCAAGGGAAAACGCGACGCCACCATGTCCCTGCAGCCGGTCGCGGTGAAATTGTCCGAACTGCTCGGTAAACCCGTGACGTTCGTGGACGATTGCATCGGCGAAAAGGTGGAAAAAGCGGCCGCCTCCATGAAAGAGGGCGACGTGGTGCTGCTCGAAAATGTCCGCTATTACAAGGAGGAGGAAAAGAACGACCCGGCATTCGCTGAGAAGCTGGCCAAAGTTGCCGATGTCTATGTCAATGATGCATTTGGCGCAGCTCATCGCGCGCATGCCTCGACGGAAGGGGTGGCCCGGGTGGTGGCCAAACGCGGCGGCAAATGCGCGGCAGGCCTGCTCATGGAACGCGAATTGAAATTTCTCGGCGAAGAACTGGAAAATCCGGCGCGCCCCTTTGTCGTCATTCTCGGCGGCGCGAAGGTCTCGGACAAAATCAAGGTCATCGACCGTTTGCTGGAGAAAGCGAACACGATTTTGATTGGCGGTGCCATGGCGTACACGTTCAAGCTGGCTCATGGCGAAAAAATCGGCAAATCACTGGTCGAGCCCGACCACAAACAGACGGCGCTGGATGCCGAGGCCAAGGCGAAAAAGCTCAAAGTGAATCTTGAACTGCCGGTGGATGTGGTCGTGGCCACGCCGGTGGACACGGGCAAACTCAACAAAAAAGGCAAACCGGTGTTTGATTTCAGGAACATCCGAACGGTTAGCGGCGATATTCCTGATGAGGCGGAAGGGTTCGGTGTCGGTGAGAAGACTGCCGCCCATTACGCTGAAATCATCAAGGGCGCCAAAACCATTTTGTGGAACGGGCCGTTGGGCATGTTCGAGGATTCACGGTTTGCCGCCAGCACCAATACGGTCGCGCAGGCGGTGGCCGACGCCACGCAGAAGAACGGGGCGAAAAGCATCATCGGCGGCGGCGACAGCGTGAAGGCGTTGAAGAAGGCCAAACTGGGCGACAAAGTGACATTCATGAGCACCGGCGGCGGCGCGAGCCTGGAGTTTCTGGAAGGCGCAGTCCTGCCGGGCGTGGCGGCGTTGACGGACAAATGATTTAACGCAAAGGCGCAAAGGCGCAAAGACGCAGGGATGAACGAAAATGAAATCAGCAAGGTCATTGTTGATAGCGCGATTGAAGTTCATCGTGAATTGGGTGGGCCAGGACTGATTGAATCCGTGTATATGAAGAGGCAATGGTGGAGGAGTTGCTTCGCCGTGGAATGAAAGCCGAACGCCAATTGCAAGTGCCCATTATTTATAAAGGCAAGCAACTCGGTGTTCCATTGAGGTTGGATTTAAGAGTAAACAAGCTGGTGT
This sequence comes from uncultured Verrucomicrobiae bacterium, assembly GCA_963708525.1. GTDB lineage: Bacteria > Verrucomicrobiota > Verrucomicrobiia > Limisphaerales > UBA11358 > UBA11358. The sequence goes on from CAVPTH010000004.1 coordinate 70,963, forward strand.
TGGTGGATAACAAAGCGGTGACCGAGTGGAGTCCGATTTTCGGGGCGCAAATGTTGACTTATTTGCGGTTAACAAAATTGAAATTGGGTCTGGTCATCAATTTTGGCGAACAGTACGTGAAAAACGGAATCCATCGCGTGGTTAATGGTCTCTAAAACTTTGCGACTTTGAACCTTGGCGCCTTTGCGTTAGAATTTTTTTGAACACATGAATAAAGATCGAAAATTAATCATCGCGGGCAACTGGAAGATGAATAAAACCGTGGCCGAAGCGCTCGCTTTGGTCGGTGACTTGAAATTGGAATTGGCCAACATCCGCGAGGTGGACATCGTGGTGTGCCCGCCGTTTACGGCCCTGGAATCGGTGTCCCGGGCCATCATCGACGACTCCAACATCCGTCTGGGCGCACAAAACATGAGCGAAAACAATTTCGGCGCGTTCACCGGCGAAATTTGCGCCGGAATGTTGAAGGAATTTTCCGTGCGTTACGTCATCCTCGGCCATTCCGAACGGCGGCAGTTTCAAAAAGAGTCCGACGCGCTTATTGCCAAAAAGGCGGCGGCAGCGCACGCGGCCAGCCTCAAGCCGATCGTCTGTGTCGGAGAAACTCTGGCCGAACGGGAAGCCGGGCAGATGCAGCAGGTCCTGGAGACACAGGCGCGGGGCAGTTTGGCCGGCTTGACCAAGGAACAGATGGTCGAAACGATTGTTGCCTACGAACCGGTCTGGGCCATCGGCACGGGCAAAACGGCGACGACCCAGCAGGCCCAGGAGGCGCATGCGTTCATCCGTGGATTACTTGTGAAACTGTTCAGTGAAGCCGTGGCCAAAAAAGTGCGAATTCAATATGGCGGCAGCGTGAAACCGGCGAACGCACGTGAGTTGATGAGCCAGCCGGACGTGGATGGCGCCCTCGTTGGGGGTGCGTCACTCGAAACGCGAAGTTTTGCTGACATCGTCAAAAATTCAATATAGACTGGGTTATGGCTTTTCTTGCAGGACTTTTGACGGCGTTGCTCGTGCTCAACTGCCTGGTGCTGATTTTGCTGGTGCTGATTCAGCTGCCCAAAAAGGACGCCGGGGCGGGCATGGCCTTTGGCGGCGGCGCGGCCGATGCGCTGTTTGGTGCGGGTTCGGGCAACGCGCTGACCAAGATTACCAAATGGGCTACGGTCATTTTCTTCGTGATGGCCCTGTTTCTTGGTTATCTGGAGGACCAGTTACACAATAAAAGCAGCGCCTCGGAATTCGAAAAGCAGGTGCAACAAAAACAAACCGAAACGCCCGTTGCGCCGACTCCTTCCGTGCCGGCGGCCCCCGCGCCGACGGCGGCACCGCCCGGAACAAACAATTTGCTTTCCGTGCCTTTGACCACACCGGGCAACGCACCTGCCACGGCGCCCAGCAACCCGCCCGCCACGCCGCAAAAATAAATGAAGAATGCAGAATGAAGAATGCAGAGGTTTTTTGAAGTCAGTTGGCGCAGTTGTTGTTTCTTCATTCTTAATTCTTAATTCGTCATTTCTTTGCGGCTGCGTTCGCCGTGAGCCGCCAGCCGACGTTACCATCATCAATAACGCGGAACCGGAATCGCTCGACCCCGCCATCATTACCGGCCTGCCGGAATTTCGCATCATGCTCGGTCTGTTCGAAGGATTGATGCGACTTGACCCGAAAACCGCGAAACCGATTCCCGGCCTGGCCGAAAGCTGCGACATATCGCCGGACGGCTGCGCCTACACGTTTCATTTGCGGACCAACCTGGTCTGGTCCACCGGCGGGGCGGTGACGGCAGACGACGTGGTTTACTCCTGGTTGCGCGCGGCGAACCCGGCCACCGCGTCGGATTATGCCGGGGATTTTTTTTATCTGAAAAACGGCGAGGATTTTGTCACCGGCAAGCTCAAGGACCCGTCGCTCGTGGGCGTTCACGCGCCGGATCAATACACCGTCCGGGTGGAATTGAACCATCCGACGTCCTTTTTTCTCAAATTATGCACGATGCCCGTGATGAGCGTGGTGCCGCGTCAGACCATCGAGCAATACGGCGCCCGCTGGCTGATGGCCAGACCTTTGCCCAGTTGCGGACCATTTGAGCTGGGCTATTGGCGGCCCAACGACAAAATCCGTCTCCTGAAAAACCCACGATACTGGGATGCCGCGAACACCCGATCACAAATCATCGATCTGCTGCCCGTCGGTTCGCCCGACACGGCGCTTAATCTTTATGAAAACGGCCAGGCGGACATCGTCCTTGACCGCACGCTCGTGCCGGGAGAACTGCTGGATGTGCTGCTGAAGCGTCCTGATTTCCATTCATTCGATAATCTCGGCAGCTATTTTATTCGCATCAACGTGACGAAAAAACCGTTTGACGACCCGCGCGTTCGCCGGGCACTGGCGCTGGCGATTGACAAGGACCGGATCGTAACCAAAATCACCCGGGCCGGTGAGAAGCCGGCGGCGACGCTGGTTCCGCCATGGACCGCAAATTACACTTCGCCGGAAGGTCTGGGCTACGATCCGGCGCGTGCCCGAAAGCTGCTGGCCGAGGCGGGCTATCCCGGCGGCAAGGGCTTTCCGAGATTCGAATACATGTTCAATGGGGCGGCGGGCGGCGGTGATAAAATTCATCAGGACATCGCCATCGAGTTACAGCAAATGTGGCGTGATAATCTGGGCATCCAAATGGATATGCGGCAGGTCGAATGGAAGGTCCTCTTGAGCTCGTATTCGAATCTGGGCTATGAAACCGCGCGCTCCAGTTGGGTGGGGGATTATGATGACGCCAACACGTTTCTCGACTGTTTTCTTGGGAACAACGGCAACAACCGGACCGGTTGGAAGAACGCGCGTTATGATGCCCTGATCCACGAGGCCAATGAGCAAACGGACTTGCAGAAACGGGCCAGGCTCCTGGAGCAGGCCGAATCGTTGCTGGTGCACGATGAACTGCCCATCATTCCGATTTACTATTACGTGGGCCTGGATTATTTCGACACGAACAAAATCGAGGGTTTCTACCAGAACATCCTCGATGACCATCCCTTGGAATATATCGGGAAGGTTAAATCGGTTAAATGAGTTAAATGAGCGGAACAAAGATCATCTTCTGAGCGCCCTTGACGATTTAACCAATTTAACTCATTTAACCCGTTGACCGGGTAAACGGCCATGTATTTTCTAAGGCGCTTATTGTTTGCCATCCCGCTGCTGCTGATCATCAGTGTCATCGCGTTCACGCTGGTTCATCTGGTGCCTGGCGGGCCGTTTGACCGTGAACGGGCACCGGCATCCCCGGAAATTGAACACAACCTTAAGGCGGCTTTCCATTTGGATGAACCGGCCTGGAAACAGTATCTGCGCTTCTTCGGTCTGGTCTGGGAAAAAGATCCGGCAGGACACTGGCATCATGCACCCGCCAGTTTCAACATTTCCTACAAATACCGCAGCCATCGCGTCAGCGACATCATCGCACAAAGCCTGCCGGTTTCCATGACGCTGGGTACGCTCGCCTTCAGCTTCGCCATGGCGGTGGGCCTGCCGCTCGGGTTCTTTACGGCGGCCCGGCGCGGCCGTTGGCCGGATTATGCCGGCAGCTTTATCGCCATGCTCGCCGTTTGCATTCCCGGCTTCGTGGTGGCACCGCTGCTGATCCTGGTCTTTGCCATCAAATTACAGTGGTTGCCGGTCGCCTTATGGGAATCGCCGGCGCACATGGTCCTGCCGACCATTGCCCTCGGTCTTTTCTTCTCCGGCAAAATCGCCCGGCTGTTCCGCGAAGGGATGTTGAATGCGATGCAATCCGAATTCATCGCCGCCGCCCGCTCCAAGGGGTTGACCGAAAATATTCTGCTGCTCAAGCACGCCGTGCGGATTGCGATCCTGCCCGTGGTTTCATTCTCCGGTCCAATGCTTGCTGATTTGCTCACCGGTTCGTTCGTGATTGAAAATATTTTTCAGATTCCAGGCATCGGCGTGTTTTTTATCAATAGCGCCTTGAATTCCGACTACACCGTGGCCGTGGACCTGGCGCTGTTGTACGCTATCCTGCTCATCGTCTTGAATTTGATTGTGGACTTTTCCTACACCTGGCTCGACCCGCGCGTGAAATATGAGTGAGCAAAGCGTCAACGGTAGGGCGGGCAGTCCTCTGCCCGCCGCGAGCGCCAACGACGGCGCGCACGGAGTGACGCGCCCTACCTATGCATCGCCCGGCGGGGACGCCTGGCGGCGTTTCCGGGCGAATCGACCGGCCGTCGTGAGCGCGTGGTTTCTGGCAATTCTGCTGTTGGTCGTCATTGCCTGGCCAGCCATCCTGAAAATATCAGGCGCGGATTTCGCCCGACTCCACAACCCCGACGAGCTCTCCGACGCACAATTTTCCGGCCCTTCCCTCCAACACTGGTTTGGCACGGACCTGCATGGGCGCGACCTTTTTTCCCGGGTCCTGTTCGGCGCACAAATCTCGTTGCTCGTCGGCGTCGTCGGCGCGCTGGTAAGTCTCGTCATCGGCGTGCTCTGGGGCGCGGTGGCCGGTTACCTCGGCGGCAGGGTGGACTCGTTTTTGATGCGGACCGTGGACGTCCTTTACTCGTTGCCGTCCATCATCTTTGTCATGGTGCTGATAACGACTGTGGGCGAAGTGATCAAGCGCTCGCATTTGGTGCAAAATTCTCCAGCGTTGGAAGGGGGATTGCGCGTGACCCTGTTGTTCGTGGGTCTCGGCGCGGTGTCCTGGCTGACGATGGCGCGCATCGTGCGGGGACAGGTACTTTCGTTGCGGACACGTGCTTTTGTCGAAGCCAGCCGCGCGTTGGGGGGTGGCCCGGTACGGATTCTGGCGCGGCATATCATCCCGAACATTTTGGGCGTTGTTATCACGTACCTTGCCTTGACGATGCCAGCCATTATCCTGTACGAATCATTTTTGAGCTATCTCGGACTCGGCGTGCAACCGCCAATGGCCAGTTGGGGCACGCTCATAGCTGCCGGCGTTGCCCAGATCAATCCCATCCGCATCTACTGGTGGTTGATTATGTTTCCGGGCGGTGTCCTGGTGGCCACCTTGCTGGCATTGAATTTCCTCGGCGACGGTCTGCGAGACGCGTGGGATGTGAAAGATCGGCATGGATGATTTAAAGAGGGTCAAGCGGTGACATTTCACCTTGACCTGCCTTAATATTTTGCCGAGTATGGTCTCAGCTCGGGTAAGGCAAATCTGTGAAAAAGCTTGCTCTATTTGCACTCTTGCTATGGGTGTTTTTCCCGCCGGTTTCGCTGCTCTCCGCCCCAGGCGACGAGCATTGGGACAACCAGTTCAACTGGCCCGGACCGAACAGTCCTTTCGCTCTTCTCTCACTGGCGCAACACAATGGCAGGCTCTATGCCGGTGATCTGGGAGTCGCAAGCACCGACATCCAACAGTGGGATGGGGTGCAATGGTCGGTCATCGGACTGTTTTACGGTTCGCTCGGAACGAGCATAAATGACATGGCGTTTGCAGGTGACACGCTTTATGCAGCTGGTGCTTTCACTAATGTCAACGGGATTACCGTCAGCAACCTTGCAAAATGGGATGGGACAAGCTGGAGCGCCATAGGCCTCAATGGGACGGCACGCTGCCTGGCCTTGGAAGGCAACAATCTCTACGTAGGCGGTTCCTTTACGAATCCCGCCACGGGCGGCGTGGTTATGACCAATATCGGTTATTGGGATGGCAGCGCATGGCACGCGCTCGGAAATGGTCTGGGCCGCGTCAGCGGCAGTACATTTTACGTGCGGGCAGTAACGATTAAAAATGGTTTGGTTTATGCATCCGGTGCCTTCACCAACTCCGGTTCGCAGTTCCTGAACAACGTCGCGGTTTGGAACGGTTCCAACTGGTCAGGCGTCGGCGGCGGGCTCAATGGAGTGGTCAACACGATGCTATTCAATGGCAGCGACCTCTATGTCGGCGGTTCCTTTACGAATGCCGTCCTCGGTGATGCGGTGGCAACCAATATCGCCAGATGGGATGGGGCAAATTGGACCGCGCTGGGAAATGGTGTAACGGGGCTCGGCGTGCAGAGTCTCGCTGTTTTCAATAACCTGGTTTATGCCGCAGGATCCTTTGCGAGCGCCGGAGGGGTTAAAGCCATCAATTTTGCAGCTTGGGATGGTTCTTCGTGGTCGTCTGTGGGTGGGGGTGTCAGCGCAACTGCTACTCGCGTTTTCTCCACGGGCACTAATATCTGCGTTAGTGGCAATTTTATTCTGGCGGGTGGTTACATTGCCGCCGGCATTGCCGCGTGGGACGGGACAAATTGGAGCACGTTTGGCACGCCGGGCAGGGTAAACGGGGTCTACTCCACGGTGCGTTCGGTGACCGGCGCTGGAACTGATTTGTATATCGGCGGCGGCACCCTTTCCGCGGCGGGCCATGCGACCGCCACCCATATTGCCCGCTTTGACAGTGTCAATTGGTATCCAATCGGGCCCGGTTTAAACAGCAATGTGGTCGCGATTGCCGTAGCCGGTACAAATATCTATACTGCTGGCGACTTTACCGGCGATGGCGACGGCTCAGGTCCATTGGCCTATCACATGGCCCATTGGGATGGAACGCATTGGTCTGCTCTGAACAACACGGCTTTCACGAATGTCACCGGGCTAGCCATGCGTTCGAATGATCTTTTTATCGCCGGCTATTTCAGTATTCCCGGTGCGGATGGCACCAGCATCGACCTGACCCGATGGGACGGCACGAATTTCTGGAACCTGCTCCGGTTTTCTCCCTTCACTTCATTCTTATTCGGCTCCGGCACGAATGGCATAACCGCCATCGGCGTTCAGGATTCTGACATTTATATCGGCGGCGATTTCAGCATCAGTGAATGCAATGCCGGCCTGACCGTTTGCACCAATTGCTACAACGTGCTGCGGTTCGACGGTACTTACGCGCATATCGTCGGCAGCGGGCTCAACAGCAATGTCACCGCCATCGCCGCGATGGGCACGAACGTTTATTTCGCAGGAGAATTTACCCAGGCCGGCGGTTTCGGCGGTCCATTTGTGAGCAAAATTGCCCGCTGGAACGGCAGAGATTGGTTCGATGTCGGCGGTGGAATCATCGGCACCGGCGCAATCAAATGCCTGGCCGCAGTGGGCACGAATCTTTACGCGGCCGGCACGTTCACAAACATCGGGGGCATCACGGCGTCGAATATCGCCAAATGGAACGGCGCCGGCTGGTCAGCCCTCGGCAGCGGCATTTCCGGCACCACCCCCGGTGTGAACGCCCTCTACGTTTCCGGCTCCGACCTGTACGTCGTCGGCTCCTTTACCTTTGCCGGTGGTAAACCTTCCTATTACATCGCTCATTGGAACGACCAGGCGAACTTCAACCGACCTCAAATCAGTCCAATCCGCGCGTCCAACGGGCAGTTCCAGATGCGCCTGGCCGGGGTTGCCGGCCTGACCAACATCGTCCAGGCCACAACCAATTTCACAGTCTGGACCTCCATTTTGACCAACAGCACCGGTATCTACGATTTTACAGACCCGGATTCGCCGGGTTATCCTTTCCGGTTCTACCGGGCGGTATTGGGTCCGTAAGCAAGGTAATCCAGGGATAGCGGCGACGGCCTCCGTGATGCCTGGGATGTGAAAGGCCGGTGATTGGAATGCCGGAACCGCAAACGAACGTCTCACCGTGGGGTGAGCGCCTGTCGCGCAGCAGCACTAATACTCGCGAGCCGGCTAGAAATATGAAAGGTGCGAAGCCCGTAGGGCTGACATCGCTGTAGAAAACCGACAGCACCTCTCCCAAGCTCCGTTCAGGAGCGAAATCGTCACATTGTGCCGCTCCTCACGGAGCTTGATTCGGTTCTGGAGATTGTTCTACAAAGATGCCGCGCCTACGGCGCTGGTTTTGGGTAATTGAAATTGTAGGCGACGACATGAGGAGTCTCCAGCTTTCAGTATGAGTCTCGTCACCTCGACTCCTACAAACTTGTTTTGAGTCTATCGAGGAGAAATTTAAGTTTCTACCCTCGGAGCCTGTGCAGTGCCCCAACGCTTGGCCGCGTGATTCCGGATATGATCAAAATTTCCCTGTTCGCAACACGCCACAAAACCTTCCGTCACCGTCTTCAATTCCTCCCAACGGGCGCGGATTTGTTTGGCTTCGGGCGCTGAAATCTGGTCATCGGCGGTGGCGGTGGCAATGACGTGCAGCAGGTCGGCAAATTCCTGGACAATCTGGTTGGTGGCAGGAATCAGATAATGGGGATGCGGGGCGTTTTTCGGGTTTTGAATAAAGAAACCACCCGCACGCTGACAAATCCATTGAACCAACCGGTGATCACCCGTGCTGGCGAGCAGCGCTTCGATGCGGTCGAGCGGGTTGCCGGTGCCGCTGCCGGCCCGCTGGGCCGAAGCTTCCGGGCGGAGGCCAGAGGCATAATTCGGCGGCTCAGCCCATTTATAAACCATGGACAGCGACAGGCCGAGGTCGGCGGCGACCTGTTTGGGCGTCTTTGTCTCGAAAACTTCGCGCAGCAGTTCGTAGGATTGCATGGCCAGACGATGAAAAAGCCGCGGCCAATTGGCAAGCAGGGAAGCACGGTGGAAGATTTTAACCACGGATCGACACGGATATACACGGATTAAGTCAAAATTTAAAAAATTCCATGCAACAAATCGGGCTACCTCAACTAATTGGCAATCCGGTTTACCTCGCTCAAAACCTTTCTCCATCCGTGTTCATCCGTGTTCATTCGTGGTTTAATTGCCTTGTTTACAAATCTGCCGCCAAATTATAGCTGCGGCCGTTGCCGGGGTGGTGTTTGATAGAACCAACGTATGTTGCAACCGGACAACCACAAACCCGCCTTTCCTGCTTGCGTTGGAAGGAGGTTGGGATTTAACTCGCCCCAACCGAAACTCAGCGAGGATTTATGATTATCTATGGCATCTGTCTGGTAACGGGTTTGATTTTCACTGTGGTCAGCGTCCTCTTCGGCCACTTCTTCGGGCACAGCGGACACGTGGCGGGCAGTGGCGGCAACGTGGAGGCGGGAGCGGACAGTAGCGACGCGCCGGGCATGTCCGTCTTCAGTCCCACCATCATGGCCTCTTTCATCACGGCCTTCGGCGGCTTTGGCCTTATTTTCACGCAGTTCCCTGCCACAAGCAGTGCGGCCATCAGCGCGCCGCTCTCGCTTCTCGGGGGCTCCGCGGTGGCGGGCGTATTGTTTGCATTTTTCCGGTCGATCTTTCGGCATACCCAGGGTTCCAGCGAGTCCCATGTAGCCCGGCTCATAGGCGTGGAAGCCAACGTAATCACGCCCATCCCGGAAAATGGTGTGGGGGAAATTGCTTATGTCGTGGGTGATACACGTTATACCGCGCCGGCACGCTCGGAAAGCGGTGTGGGGGTGGCCAGTGGCCGGATGGTCAAAATCACCCGTATCGTCGGCACGCAGTTTTACGTCCAGCAAACCAACTGATTCAGATATCAACGCTCAACTCAACACCCAACTTAAAATGAACCTCACTCCATTACTGGCTGAACTGAACTTCGCTCAGAGCGGCGTCATCATCTTCGCGTCCATTGTTATCGTCCTCGTTGTATTTCTGCTGATTTACATGGTGTTAAGTCGCTACACCAAGGTGGGGCCGAACCAGGTCCTCGTTGTGTCCGGCCGAAAACACCGCGCGGAGGACGGGTCGAAGATCGGTTTCCGCATCGTGAAAGGTGGCGGCACGTTCGTCTGGCCGATACTTGAGAAGGTGGACATTCTCTCGCTGGAACTGCTTACGATTGATGTGCAGACACCGGAGGTTTACACGAGTAAAGGCGTGCCGGTGAAGGTGGACGGTGTGGCGCAAACCAAAGTCAAGGGCGACGACATTTCCATCCGCACGGCAGCGGAGCAATTTCTTGGAAAGAGCACCGATGAAATCCGCAACATTGCCACGCAGACCCTGGAAGGCCATTTGCGTGCCATCCTCGGCACGATGACCGTCGAAGAGATTTACCAGAACCGCGATGCCTTCGCCCAGAAGGTCCAGGAAGTCGCCGCCGGCGACATGGCCAACATGGGCCTTAACATCATCAGCTTCACCATTCGCGACATCCGCGACGGCCAGGGTTACCTCGACGCCCTCGGCAAACCCCGCATTGCCCAGGTCAAACGGGACGCCATCATCGCCCAGGCTGAGGCCGATCGTGATTCGCAAATCCGCTCCGCACAGGCGAAGCAGGCCGGACAGGAAGCGCAATTTGCCGCCGACACCAAGATTGCCGAGGCCCAACGCGATTATCAATCCAACGTGGCGCAATACCAGGCCACGGTGAACCAGCAGAAGGCGCAGGCCGACCTCGCCTACGATTTGCAGAAGTTTAAGACCGGCCAGTTGGTGAAGGCCGAGGAAGTTCAGGTGCAAATCATCGAGAAACAAAAGCAAATCGAATTGCAGCAGCAGGAAATCCTGCGCCGATCGCGTGAACTCGAGGCCACCGTCCAGAAACCCGCCGATGCCGAACGTTACAAGGTCGAGACGCTGGCCAACGCGAAGAAATTTCAGCTCGAAACCGAGGCGGCGGGCGCCGCTTCCGCGACAAAAGCCACTGGTTTTGCGGGTGCCGACGTAGCCAAGGCCACCGGTATTGCCGAAGCCGAGGCGAACAAGGCCCGCGGGCTGGCCGAAGCCACCGTCATCGAAGCGCAAGGCAAGGCGACGGCGTCCGCCATGCAGGCCAAGGCCGAATCGTTCAAGCAATACAACGAAGCGGCGGTCATCGAAATGATCGTGCGCGTGCTGCCGGAAGTCGCGGGCAAAATCAGCGAGCCGCTCAGCAAGACCGAGAAGATGGTCATTATCAACTCCGGCAACGGTCCCGGCGGCGGCGCGAGCAAATTGACTGGCGACGTGACCACCATCATCAGCCAGTTGCCGCCCGTGTTGGAAAGCCTTACCGGTGTGAAGTTTGAAAAATTACTGGAGCAGGTCCCCGCGCTCAAAAAAGCGATGACCAAAGGCGACGACAAGGACAAATAAACACGACTTGTAGGAGCCAAGGTGACGAGGCTCAAACTAAAAAGTTAGAGACTCCTTACGTCGTCTCCTACACTAACAATCATAAAAGCCTGCCGTTCGCGATATGATCGGGTGGTTGTCGGAGTTTGCGGTGAGTTTTATAATAATTAAATGCGTTTGTTTGAAGCCATCATTGATGCGAACCACCGGGCAGTAGCCGGGGATAAAGAGGCCGGCTTGCATCCGGCTGATTTCGCGAACGAACTGCCGGTCATTGCGCTGACGTGCATTGACCCGCGGCTGAACGCATTTTTTCCGAATGTGCTCGCGCTGCCGGCGGAACAGTTCATCTGGCTGCGCAATGCGGGGAACATCATCTTTGATCCCATGAGTTCAATGATGCGTACACTGGCTTTGGCCTGTGCGGTCAAAGGTGGCAAGGAAATCGCCATCATCGGTCACACGGACTGTCTAGTCGGGAAAACCACCACCTTGCAACTCCTGGACCGATTCAAGGAACTGGGCGTCGAACGGCATCTGTTGCCGGAAAATCTCAACGAATTCTTCGGGCTGTTCAGCAGCGAACGACAGAACGTCATCAAATCGTGCGACATTGTTCGACATAGTCCGCTAATTGGACCAAAAATTCCCGTGCACGGCCTGTTGCTCAACATCGAGACCGGAGAACTGGACTGGATCGTCAATGGCTATCAGACGCTTGACACGCTGGCCAGCCGGTTGAACGAACCCATCAGTCCGGCGGGTTCATCGCCGGATCTGATGAAATCGCTGTCACCGTTCCACCTGGGTGAGATGAAATTTCCGGAGGCAAAAATAGGTGAACTGGCTTCGAAAGCAGAAGATTGGTTGTCGAAACAGACCGGCAAAATCGGGCCGGCGACGCAGCAAGCCGCACAAAACGTTGCACCAGCTGCTCGGTCGGCAGAGGAGTTTGCCAAAAACGTTGCTGAATTTGCCGAGAAGCATTGGCCGAAACCCACGGAAAAGCCTCCGAGAATTCCCATCCCACCGCCTATCCGACCGATCAAACGGCGCTAAAGGGTCGTCGGAGGGGCGAGCTTTGCGAGTCCCTGATTTGCGCGAAGGGTCGAGAATGGGGACTCGTGTAACTCGTCCCTCCGAATCAAAGCGTCCGCCGATAGTCGTGGATGCGCCAGCGGAGGAAAGCGGAGCAACGCTTCGGCGTGGCCTTGTTGCGCAACGTCCAATAGCGATTAAAGTCTTTTTCCAGCTTCTGCAATTCGCGGATGCCGGCCTGTGCCAGTTGTTGGTAGGGACGCCGGGCTGCAGCGTCCGGTCGGCGGAGCGCGCCGACCTTACCTTGCATTGCCACGGCTTGCTGCCACAGCATAAATTGACACGACTGTGCCGCCATGCGCGCTGCTAAATCCAGTTCAAATGCGGAACGCTGGGCACCGTCCCGGCGTGTTGATGTCTGATGCCTATTCGTGCCGAGACGGTGCTCGGCGCTCCAGACTTTTCTCAAAACTGCACGTTGACTCTGAATTTCTCGCAGCGTTGCGTGGATGTTTGCCGCCGGGATCTTTTTGAACCAGTTCAGCCCGTTCCGGCAGAACAACTCGCGTTCCTCGGCCGATGGCGCGGCGATGACCGTGCCCAGCGGAGTTTCGTTCGCCGCCTTTATCTTCAACTGGCGATGAGCAAACCCGAGTCGGAATGCGACTTCGGCGATTTGACCGCTGGAATCCGCAAATACATCCCGGCTCAGGACCGGAACCAGTTTTTCTTCATCAAAATTCTTTCCGTTCCAGGCCAGCGACGCTCCGGCGAGAAGCATGGGCCAGCTTACCGCCAGGGGCTGCGGATGGCCGCCATCGCCCCAATCCGTGATGAGGTAACCCATGGCGCCATGCTTGCGTCCGGCTTTGGCTGCAGCTCTCAAATTGGCCAGCGCGTTGTCATGCCGGCCAATCAGCGTTTGCCAGGTCGAAGTGCCCGGACAGACGTAGAACTGAATTCTGGATCTGGCGAATTGCCGGGCTTCCCGCTCAAATGGATGATTCGCCTCGTAACCCCAATTCAAGGCGATAATCCCCGGAGCGCCGGTCTCTGACCCGGCCTGTTTCAAGCCTGCCATCCTTCGTGCCGGGTCAGAGACCGGCGTTCCAAACGAAGCCAGTTCAGGAATCAGCTTTGGATATTTCAAAATAATGTCACCCCAGAACATCATGGTGCGACCGCGTTTGGAAACTTCACGATGGATTTTCTTCAGAAATTCCAGGTAAACGCGCCCCTGGCCTTTGCTTTCACAAAGTTGTTTGCTCTGACCGCGACCCAGATCCCAGGTTTCGTCGCAGTCGACATTAAAGAACCGGCTCGAAAAGTTCGGCAACAACTCATCGTACAAGCCGCGCAGGAAGGGCAGGGTGCCGGGATGGTTTGGCGCCAGCGTGGTCGGTCGGCGGACAAATTCGCGACTGGCATCTTCGTAAGGCTCCGAAACCTCGGCAAGTTTCTTGAGTTTCGGGTTTTCGAGGAAATAACGCAAATGGCCGAAGGAATTCTGGTTGGGGACGAGGTCGATGCCCAATAGACGGCAACGCGTATCCAGTTGTCGAATCTCGCTGGCAGTGAGTGCGCCCCAGCTTTGCCAGATCGATTTGTATCGGCGATACGCGAACGTATGCTCGGTGTAAAGCTGCAGTTCGTTGATTTTAAAATCGGCCAGATGTTCGGCGAGCTCGAGCAGGGTTTCCAATTTCGGCACGCGGCCCCGGGAAACGTCCAGCATCACGCCGCGACTCGGGAAATCCGGCCAGTCGCGGATTTTCAGGCAGGGCAGATGACGGCCGTACTGCCGGAGTAATTGCCGCAAGGTCGCGACGGCGGCGCGCAAACCGCCATGGTCATGGAACGAAATCTCGATGCCATTTTTGGAAATCGTCAACGCGTAGCCCTCGGAATGATTGGGCGCGGAGGTGCCACGGACAATTTTGACAACAGGGTCGGTGCGTTGCGTTGTCCGAATTCCACGTCGCGGCATTCCTACCCTTTCCGGCAACGTAAATGTGCCGCGAAGAATTTTCAGCGAGCGAGGGCAGGGGAGTAGGTTCGGATTTGGCACGGCCCAAGACTAATTATCAGCCCTTAAAACTCAAGGCGTAGTGGCTTGCATTGTAAAGCCGGTCAGAGTGGAGCGAGGTGTTTTCGAGTCGAGTTTGCTTAAGATTTTGGGTCGGGTGGCTTACGTCCACGATCTACGAGTTTGTTAGCCAGGACGCGATAGGTCAAACCGGCGACCACCAAACCGGCCAGTAAAATAAAGGTCAAGGCCAACCCGTACCAGAATGCGTGTTTCAACAACCGGTCGGCATTAGTCGTCATCTGTTGGCTCAGCTTTTCCATTACCGGCAAACTTTGGTTAGCTGTTGCCAACAGCGTGGTCAAATTGCTCGCCGCGCTTCCAATCTGCGAAGCCGCCGTGCCGTAATCCAACACGTTGAAGGGAGGGCTGTTGGTGTCAGGTGGTGTTGAAGGAGTGTTCGTCGGGGAAACATACTGGACGAACACGGTCAGCGACTGGAGGGCGTTGTTGACGTTCGAGGCAGCCACTGCAGCCGAGTCAAGCGTCAAACGCGTATCCGTCACCAGTTCCTGGGATTTGTTTCCCTGGGCAATCAGGCCGTCGAGGATTTGCTGAATGGCGGCCTGTCGCTGGTCATTGATGATCTGGGGCAATTGCTTGCCGGTTTGCGCAAAGGCGGTGGCGGCGGCGGCAAGCTGGTTGGCGTTATTCAGCATTTGTTGCGGCGCGGGCTGTTCGGCTAGTTGCAGCATCAACAGTTGTGTCTGCCAGTTTATCAGCATGGGTACCCGCTGGCTGTAATACATCGCGCGATCGCCCAGCTCACGAATGCCTTCAATGGCGGCGGTAGTGGGATCGAGTCCGGCTAATGGATTTATGTAAAGCAGACTGAAAATGCTGGTCGGCGCAATCGATGATTGTTTCGGCGCCTGGCCCAGGGTTGCTACAAATTCGCGAAAACGAATCGGTCCGACGTCACGTTGGTTTGGGTTTTTACGGCGCCACTCCTGGATCAAACCTCTAAGTTCTTTTTCCTGTGAAGGTTGCAGAATGTTGCGGGCCATGGTCCACGCGTTCGATTCCAGCTCGCTCTGCGTCTCCAACAACGGCAAAGCGGCATCACCATAGGTTTTGACACCAAAGTCTTGAACCACATTTTGCGCCATGGTGACGAGCACCAGCAAGTCCAGTACATTAACCGAAGGGATGTCTCCGGTGGCATCGTTGAACGCAGCCGTGGCCTGGTCCAGTTTCCAGCGCAATGCCGCCACGCGGACAGCGGTGTTGGTGGAGTTGGCGCTGGCATCATCACACGCCTGGGCAACCATCGCCACATAGGTATCGGCAAAACGCAATACCTCCGCCTGTACAATAGCCGGGGTAACCGGTCCAGCCGGACCGGTGGACAGCTGCTCGGGAGTGACCTCAGTATGCTTGTGCGGAGTGTCATTCTTCAGCGTCGAACAACCCGTCAGACTCAGGACAGAGAATAAAATGCCGATGCAGGCGAACCAGTTACACGAACGGCAAAGGAACTTACCTTTGTCTCTCTTCCGGTTGTACTTTTGTAAATTTGAACTCAAGTCCGGGAATTGTTATCAGCGTCAGCGGGTTGCGCAACTGAGAAATCTCAAGGACAAAACAGTTTACGGCCTGGAAGAAACGCACAGCGCCCCTTACGTCCTGACCGCCTCCCAAGACAACCAGGCCCAAAACAGTGGAAAAGAGCGCACCGGATCTTCGGTTTACGTGGGGATCATCCCGCTTTTCCGGGCATAATTGAAAAGACCGCCGGCATCCACCACCGGGCGCACGTCGCCGAGCGGTTTAAATTTGAAAACCTTGCCCGTAGCTTTCACCGTGACAGTTTGCGCGTCCAAATCAACCGTCACCACGTCGCCCGTTTTCAGGACGTCGCAAAGGCGCTCGGTGAGTTCGCAGGGATAAAGTTCACCGGTGGCAACGCTGTTGCGAAAGAAAATACGCGCAAAACTCTCCGCCAGGACAATTTTGCAGCCGGCGGAGCCGATGGCGATGGGCGCATGTTCGCGAGAGCTCCCGCAACCAAAATTTTTCCCGCCCACGATGATGGCATAATCGCTGTCCAGCTTGCCGTCCTTGACAAACCGCGTCGGATAAAGCGATTCGGGCAGGCCGGCGAGCGCATAGCTGCCGAGCTTCTCATATTCATCGGGAATGGTCGGCACCAGTGTGAGGTACTGCGCGGGAATGATCTGGTCGGTATCAATGTTGTCGCGCACCACATAAACCGGCCCGGTAAAAACAGTCTGCATGAAAACAATGTGCCGCGCCGGGAATGGATTTTCAACGAGATTTTAACGGTTTGACCTCGATGCCCACCAGGCAAACGTCGTCATCGAATTGGTTTTGTCCGGAGAATTTTCGGATTTCAGCGAGCACTTGAGGAAACATCTTCCTGGTTGGCAGCCCGGCGTGTTTCCGGACGGTCGCAATCAGATGTTCCCGGCTGAAAATCTTCTGGTCCCTGCCTTCGGCCTCAATCAGGCCGTCGGTGAAAAGCATGATGATGTCGCCGGTTTCGATTTGCCGGCGGCAGGTTGGAAAGGATGCCTGCTGGAAGAGGCCTAACGCCGGACCCTTTTGGCCGTCCAGGTTGTTTTCGGGCAATCCCGATCCGGGTGACCGCCGGTGAAATTGCAAGGGGTCGGGATGAGCGGCACTGGCGTAACTTAATTGACCGGCATTCAAATCGGCGACCAGGTAAAATGCGGTGGCAAACATCGTGGAACCGGTTTGTTGGAAGACGCTGAACAAGGCATCGTTGATCTGGGACAGCAGATGTCCCGGGTCGGCTGCCGTCAGGCTGAGGTCTTCCACCTGGGCGCGCATCATTCCGGTGACCAAAGCCGCGCGTACGTCATGGCCCATGACGTCACAGATGAACACGCCCACGGAACCCGGCGAAAGCGCGATGACATCAAAGAAGTCGCCGCTGACGGCGCCGCTGGGGTGGAAAAACGTGTAATATTCCAGGGTGTTTTCATTACCCGGGTTGCCGCCGGAGATGACCGGGAATTTTTGAGGGAGCATGGCCAGCTGCAATTCACGGGCCATTTTCAACTCGTCCTCGATCTGGCGGGTTTTTTCCCTTAACAGATGCGTGCTCTCCGCCAGGGCCTGCTCCGCTTGCTTGCGCTTGGTGATATCGCGCGAAATGCCGAAGGTGCCCACCAGCTGGCCGGACTGGTCGCGTAGAGGCACCTTGGTGGTGGACGCCCAGGTCTCGCTGCCGTCCGGCCAGGTTTCGACTTCTTCAAAATTTTCAATGGGCTTGCCCGTTCGCAGGATTTCCTGCTCATCCGCGAGTGCCTGCCGGGCGTGGGGTTCAGAGAAATAATCAGCATCACTTTTGCCCCGCGCTTCCAGAGGCTCATTTAACCCATGTTTCCTTGCTTTGGAGCGATTAATCATCAAATAACGGCTGCGCAGGTCCTTGAAATAGATCGCGTCGGGGATGTTATCCATCAGCGCCTGCAACAGAAAACCTTCGGAACCGTGCAACCCCGGACCTGAATTCCGGTCCATCGCCTTGCGCATGGAACTTAACAATAAAGAAGGGCTGAGTTGCGATTTGAGCAGATAATCCTGCGCGCCCATTTGTACAGTCCGGGCCGCCAGCTTTTCTTCCTTTTCATCCGCCAACACCACAATCGGCAGTTGAGGCAACAACTTGTCGAACTGAGTGAACGTCCCGATGCCCCGACTATCCGGTAATGACAAATCCAGCAACACCAGGTCAAAACGGTGTGCCTTGAGCTTTTTAAGTCCCGAAGAAAGTCGATGCGCCAGGACGACCTTGAATCCACTCTGTTTCAAAAACTTCGCGCAAGTCGTTCCCGTTTCGACCAGCAATATTCTCGGAATGGCTCCTGACATAATAAGTTAGTGCAGCTTTTGGCAACGTATCAATCGCTTATAGTGACGTCCAGCGGGGAATGCCGGGTTCCGTTCGGCGGCGGCTTTTCCCGGTGCCGCCGCAGGGCGATGACTGCGATCGTGCACGCGGTCCAGGTGGGGAGTTCATCAACCAGGGGGACGAGCTCCAGGGCAAACGAAGGCAGCAACAACCAATGAAATCCCAGCAACCAGCTGACCAACAACATGGCGGCAACATCTATGAGCTGGTCTCCAAAAACCCAGCCGATCGGTCCGAGCACGAATTGCGCACCGTCAGCGATGACGGCAACGCCCAGCGCCAGGACAATTCTTGTCCGGGTCAATTTCGGCACCCGCAAGAGCCGATTTGGCGTTTCCAGTAACTTCATCCGCCGCCCATTGAATCCAATCGGCTTGCCCGAACCAAGCGCGTTTCTTAAATTGCGCCTGTGCTCGATATCAAATTGATCCGTGAAAAGCCCGATGTTGTACGCGCGCGCCTGTCCACGCGCGGGGCAGGGGATGAGGTGAAAATTGACGAGTTGCTCAAGCTGGACGAGCACCGAAGGAAGATCCTGACAGAAGTCGAGACGCTCAAAGCCCAACGCAACCGGGTTTCGAAGGAAATCGGGGCTTTAATGGGTCAGAAGAAAACCGCCGAAGCCGACACCAAAAAGGCGGAAACCAAAGAACTCGGCGATAAAATTGCCGCCCTGGACAAGGAAGCCATGCAGACGGAAACGTCGCTGGCCGCACTGATGCTCCAGCTGCCCAACCTGCCGCACGAATCGGTGAAAGTGGGGAACACTGCCGAAGACAATCCGGTCATCCGAACTTCCGGTGAGAAGGCGGTTTTCGCCTTCAAACCCAAATCACACATTGAATTGTGTGAGTTGCTCAAACTGGTGGATTTTGAGCGGGCGGCCAAACTTTCCGGAAGCGGGTTTATTCTTTACACCAACTGGGGGGCGCGATTGGAAAGGGCCCTGATTCAATTTTTACTCGACCTGCACACCAGGGAACACAGTTACACCGAGGTGTCGCCACCGTTCATGGTCGGACCGCAATGCCTCGAAGGCGTCGGCCAGTTTCCCAAGTTCCGGGATCAGTACTACGGCGTGGCCGAGGGCGACGACAAGGAAAAGCTGGGCAAGCTGTACCTGGTTCCAACGGCTGAGACGCCCGTCGCGAACATCCACCGCGAGGAAATTCTGACGGAGCAACAATTGCCGGTGCGTTATTGCGCCTATACGCCGTGTTTTCGCGGCGAAGCGGGTGCCGCCGGGGTCGGCACGCGGGGCATGATCCGCGTGCATCAGTTTGACAAGGTCGAGCTGATCAAAATCGTCAGACCCGAGACCGGCTATGACGAATTGGAAAAGTTGGTGGCCGACGCAGAGAAAGTCCTGCAGTTGCTTGGTCTGCATTATCGCGTGCTGCTGTTGTGCACCGGTGACATGGGGTTCGGCAGCGCAAAGACCTACGATATCGAAGTCTGGGCGCCGGGGCAGGGGAGCTACCTCGAGGTGTCGAGCTGTTCGAATTGCGAGGATTTTCAGGCACGCCGGATGAATTTGCGGTTCAAAACCAGCACCGGTGAAAACAGATTTCCGCACATCCTGAATGGCAGCGGCACGGCATTGGCACGGCTGTTTGTGGCCTTGATCGAAACACACCAGCAGGCTGACGGCAGCGTGTTGATTCCAAAACCACTCCAGCAGTATTTGAAAGCGGAACGGATTGTGGCCTGAATTTATGATTGATGATTTGTGATTCAGGATTTCTTTCCGATGCAATCATCAATCATCAATCGTAAATCATAAATGAAAGTTCTCCTGGCCAGCAGCGAAGTCCATCCGTTTTCCAAAACCGGCGGGCTGGCCGACATGGTGGGCGCAATGGGCAAGGCGCTGGCACGCGCGGGTCATGAAATCTGCATCGTCTCGCCCCTCTATCGCGGCATCCGCGAGCGGTTTCCCCAAATGCGCCGTGTCGACTGGTATTTCGATTTGCCGTTGGGTGACCGGCGCGTTCAGGCAGCGCTTTGGTCGCTCCAAATGGAAAAGGGCCTGACCGCTTATTTCATCGAGCAATCCGCCTTTTTTGATCGCGCGTCGTTGTATCATGAACACAACGTCAGCTACACCGATAATCCTGATCGCTTTATCTTTCTTTCAAAATGCGTCGTGCATCTGGCGCGTTACCTGCCGTGGCGGCCGGAGATCGTGCATGTTCACGACTGGCAAACGGCATTGGTGCCGGCCTTGATGCTGCAACAAAACCGCGCCGAGGGGTGGGGGAGCCCTCCGGCAACCTGCCTCACCATCCATAATCTGGCGTATCAGGGGACTTTCCCGCCGGGCGTTTTCACCCTGACCAATCTGCCGCCGAATTTTTTTAACCTCGATGGCCTGGAATATTACGGTCATTTGAATTGTCTCAAAGGCGGCATCGTTTACGCCGACATCATCACCACGGTCAGCCCGCGTTATGCGCGCGAAATCACCACCGAAGAATTCGGATGCGGACTGGACGGACTTTTGCGCCGGCGGCAAAAACAGCTCGTGGGGATTCTCAACGGCGTGGATTATGACGAATGGGATCCGACGCATGACCTGTTTCTGGCGCAACCTTACTCGGTAACGCGACTGGCGGGAAAGGCGGTTTGCAAACTCGCGTTACAACAGGAAATCGGCCTCCCGCAAGATCCGGACGTGCCGTTGTTCGGCACAATTTCGCGACTGGCGGAGCAAAAGGGTGTGGATATTCAACTGGGTGCTCTGGAGGAAATGTTGAACGCGGACATGGGATTCGTTTTGTTGGGCAGCGGGGCATCCGACTACGAGCGCGGGTATGCCGAATTGGCGCGGCGTTTTCCTTCCAAAGCCGCCATCCGGGTGGATTACGACGAAGCCCTGGCGCATCGGATTGAAGCTGCCTGCGATTTTTACGTGATGCCATCACGCTATGAGCCCAGCGGCCTGAACCAGATGTACAGCCTTCGCTACGGAGCGGTTCCCATTGTGCGCGCCACCGGCGGGCTTGACGACAGTGTGATCGATTTTACCGAAGATCCGAAGCTCGCCTGTGGAATCAAATTTCACGAATACACCGCGCGGGCGTTGGCGAAGGCCATTCGCAAGGCATTGGCGCTTTATCGGCAACCGGATTTATTTCGCCAATATCGGCGCAACGCCATGAAAACAATTTTCCCCTGGGAACGGGCGGTGCAGGAATACTTGAGGACCTACGAAAAGGCGCAATGCCTTAGGACGCCTTGGCTGCTTTCTTAGCGGGGGCGGAAGCCTCACTTTGCCGCTCACCACGGTGGACCAGGTTTACAAATCGTTGGGCACGTTCCACCACACAGGACACCGGATGATCCACTTCGGCAGGTGCATTCCACAAAACGTAGAATTCAAAGTCGCTGGGCGAGCGTCCATGGGTCTTCTGAAATGTTGACGTCCGCGCTTGCATAATGTTGCGCGCAACCGACAGAGCGGCCTGCTGGTTTTGGGGATTGCCGCCGGGCCAAAGCTCGGCACGAATCTGATAACGGGAAATCTCGCCGCAACGTCCTACAGCAGAATCATCATTACCGGTCTCGAGCATGGACAACGCTTCCCACCGGTTCATTCCAGAAGCGCTTGTTACCACCCCCAACGCGGCCAGCGCACACATGGCCAATTTGAATCTCATCACTAATATTAGACACTATGTCCAAGATTTAGTCAAATGAAGTTCGATGTCGAATAAATATAACAAACATTGTGCGTCGTTATTTCGCAAGCTTAACCGCAGCAATTGGCCGCGTTTATGCCACTTTGAGTTGGCGTTGCGTTCAAGCCTCCCTGCTCGGCGATGGCCCTTCTGCCTTCAGTTACTGCTTTTTGTCGGCAGTGTCCAAGGTGTATGAGGCATCGCCAGGACTGTTGTCGCGGTGAAACTCCTCATGAAACAGCTTGATTAACCGTACGATTCCAAAACCGACAAGGCAAAAGGCAATCAAGAGCGCTATCGCTATCGTGAGGGTTGACGTAATAGTTGACGAACTGAACATGCGCTTAAGTGTCTGGTCAGGTGTTATTAACCAACCCATTCTCAAGCTAATTCTTTGCCAGTTTTTACCGCAAACCGGCCTTTGTCCTTAAAGACCATTGAATGTACCGGCCAATTTCCGGACTACCGAACGGGGAACGAAACGCGTCAGCTGAATGAGCAGCCGGTTATGCCATCCCGGCACGGCTACGATGCGCCGTTTCCGGAACGAGTTGAGACCGTAACGAGCCACTGTTTCCGCCGGCAATCTGGCTGCTCGAACCATCCGCGTTTTGTCCGCCTGGGCGACCTGACCAAAATTTGTGGCGGTGGGGCCGGGACATAAAGCGGTCACCGTCACATTGCTGCCGCGCAGCTCTTCCGCCAGCGCTTCAGTAAATGAAAGGACGCAAGCTTTGGTCGCGTAATAGACTGCCATACCGGGACCCGGCAAAAAGCCCGCCACGGAGGCAACGTTCAGAATTCCGCCGCGCTGACGTTGCAGCATGCCGGGAAGAAACAATCCGGTCAGCTCTGTCAACGCAGTGATATTGACCTGGAGCATTTCGAGCTGCCGTTGGAGCGGCAACTTGGCAAACAATCCCCAGGCACCGAAGCCGGCGTTATTGACCAGAACGTCCACCGTAATTCCCCTGCCCTCCAACTCTGCGAAAAGGGTCTTCGGCGTCCCGGACGCGGAAAGATCGGCGCTGATAACCGTCGCCTCCACGTTGTGTGCGCGGCGCAATTCATCGGCCAGGGTTTGCAGTGCCGCGCGGTTGCGCGCGGTCAACACCACACGTGAACCGTCTGCCGCAAAACATTTTGCCAGTTCCCGACCGATCCCTGAAGAAGCACCAGTGACCAAAACGGTTTCGCGGTTCGCGCCGCTCATTTTCGAGGTCGTTATTGGTTTCCCCACCCGAATCGTTTGGTAATGGGCCAGTACACGAAGAAGGACTTACCGATGACGTGACTGCTGGAAAAATCACCCCAATAACGCGAGTCATAGCTATTGAAGGTATTGTCGCCCATGACAAATAAATGATTTGTCTCCACCTGAACGCTTTCACCCGGTGCCAGTGCCTGCAACATCCCGTGCCCGAAGTAATGATTCGGTTGATATGGCAGCATCTTCTGACCGGGCCTGACATCGGCAAAGCCGTACAAGTTGGCAAAGTGAGGGGTTGCCACTGACAATGGCTGGCCATCCACCACCAGATGCCCCACCGGCTGGGTTCCCGACATCGGGATGCCTTCAACCTCGTAGTCCTGCTTGAGAGACAGGGTTTCGCCGCCCAACCCAACCAGGCGTTTGATATAAAAGGTGTCTTGCTGGTCCGCCCGCAGGTTCGTGATGCCGTGAGTGTCAAAAACCACAATTTCCCCGCGCTGCGGTGGCCGGAAATTATACGTCAGCCGGTCCACGAATAAATGGTCCCCGGCATGAACCCGTAGTTTTATGACATCTTCGCCCTTGTGAAAAATCCGGCCGGGTTCGAGGTCTGCCCGACTGTTCAACCCTTCCTCACCGTAATCCGGCGGAAACCAGATGGTGTACCAGGTCCCGGCGAATTCTATCCGCTGATAGAGTGAAAAAAACGTTGGCGGCCAGGGCTTCTCAATGGCCTCCACCGCTCCGTCCGTCGGAGCGACAAAATGAACACAGGAAAATCCATGAAACCAGGCGCGGATCCTTTCCGGGAACGGCGGGATTTGAATATCTTTCTGCAGTTTCAGTTGCGATTTGAAGTCGGCCTGGATTGCCGCCTGAAGGTCGGTTTTGGTTTTGTCGTCCAGGAACGCTGCGTTAGCCTCAAAATTTTTCGCTTCGATGATTACCGGGGTAAAGTCCGGCTCCGAGGTCACGCCGTACAGTGTGGGCTGCATCGATCCGGTCGGGATTTTGAACGGTTGCAGGAAGAAGGTTCTGATGGCCATCGCCACGGCAATTGCCACCAGCAGCACCTCGACATTCTCGCGCCAGGCAGGGTTGGGATAGGGTTTCAGCCATTTGTTGGCAGCGAACTCCAGTTCCTCCATCTTGATCCGGACCCGTCCCGAATTGAGCTTGGCCTCGTTGACTGCAGCCCGCAACCCGTCGATGGCGAGCGTGACCGCACCAATCGCCTGCGGTGAAAGCAGGTCGCGTTGTGCGCAATACCAGCGATGTACGTGTTTGCGCATCGCGACCGCTTCGCGAACAGTTTTAGAGAACAGCCAGCGAATCATGTTATTTTTGAGTATCGAATTTTGATGGCCGAATTAAAGACAAAACTTCCCTCTGGTGGTTCATTGGTAAAGCGGAATTCATCGTCCGTGCTTCCTATGCCTTTAAAACCTCAATGAACGCCTCCTGGGGGATGTTCACGTTCCCGATGGATTTCATCCGTTTTTTGCCTTCCTTCTGCTTTTCCAGCAGCTTGCGTTTGCGCGAGACGTCGCCGCCATAACATTTAGCCGTTACGTCTTTGCGGAATGCGCTGACGTGCTCCGACGCGACGATTTTGCCGCCGATCGCCGCCTGGATTTTCACCTGGAACTGCTGGCGCGGAATGACCTGCTTGAGCTTTTCCGCCAGTGTACGTCCCCTGCCCTCGGCCTTGGTACGATGCACGATGCACGAAAAAGCATCCATCGGCTCGCCGTTCACCAGCATGTCCAGCTTCACCATGTCGCTCTCCAGATAATCCGACGGCTCGTAATCCATCGAGCCGAAGCCGCGCGTAATGCTTTTGATGCGATCATGGAAATCAATCAGGATTTCGTTTAATGGAATCAGGCTCGTCAACATCACCCGCCTCGTGTCGAGCGTTTCCGTATGGTCAACGGCGCCGCGCTTTTCCGAAATCAAAGCCATCATGTCGCCGATGTTTTCATTCGGACAGATCACAAAGGCCTTCACCATCGGCTCCGCAATTTTCTCGATGAACGTCACCTCCGGCATGAACGCCGGGTTGTCCACTTCCTTGTGCGTGCCGTCCGTGAGCGTGACGTGATAAATCACGCTCGGATACGTCGCGATGATGTCCATGTTGTATTCCCGGCGCAACCGTTCCTGCACAATTTCCATATGCAGCAGCCCGAGAAAGCCGCAACGGAAGCCGAAGCCCAGCGCCACGCTCGTTTCCGCGGAATACGCAAATGCCGAATCATTCAACTGTAACTTGGCCATGGAGGATTTCAGGTGTTCGTAATCGGCCGTGTTGATCGGGTAAATCCCGCTGAATACCATCGGATGGATTTCCTTGAAGCCCGGCAACGCCGGCGACGGGTTCCGCGCGTCCGTGATCGTGTCGCCCATTTTTACTTCCTGCGCGCTCTTGATGTTGGCCGTGAAATAGCCCGTCTCGCCCACTTCCAATTTTTCGCGGACATAAGGCTTGGGATTGAAACTGCCGACTTCCTTAACCTCCACATTTTTGCCCGAATGAAACAGCTTCACATGCTGGCCGGCCTTTAACTCGCCGTTGAACACGCGCACGTGCGTGACCACACCCTTGTAAGTGTCAAAATAGGAATCGAACCCCAACGCCTGTAAGCTCCCCTGCCCCGTCGGTTCGGGCGGCGGAATGCGCGCGACAATCGCCTCCAGAATTTCGTCAATGCCAATCCCCTCCTTGGCGCTGGCGGGAATCGCCGTCTCGCCGGGGATGGCCAGGATGTCCTCGAGCTGCTGCTTCGTTGAAGCGACGTTCGCGTGCGGCAAATCAATCTTGTTGATCACCGGGATGATCGCGAGATTCTGTTTCATCGCCAGATGCACGTTGGCGACCGTTTGCGCTTCCACACCCTGCGCGGCATCCACGATAAGCAACGCACCTTCGCAAGCGCTCAAGCTGCGCGACACTTCGTAGGAAAAATCCACGTGCCCCGGCGTATCAATCAGGTTCAACTCGTACGTCTCGCCGTTTTTGGCCCGGTACAGCATGGTGACCGGATGCGCCTTGATCGTGATGCCCCGCTCCTTTTCCAGATCCATCGAATCCAGCAATTGATCCTCCATCTCACGCGTCGAAATCGTGCCGGTACGATGCAACAACCGGTCCGAAAGCGTCGTTTTCCCATGATCAATATGGGCAATGATGCTGAAATTACGGATATGCGCTGCGTCCATTTAAATTAATTCAACTCGGGAGGGACGGCGTGTCGCCGTCCCAAAGAATATTGGGTCGCCGACACGGCAACCTCCCGGAAAAGAAGGTAAGATACTCTGAATATGTTTGAAGAAAAGGAAATTTGCCTGGCTCCAGTCCGGTCCTCCCTCCCGTTAGGAAATCATTCGACAACCGCAATCGTTACCGACCCCCGGATGCGGACGGTTTGAGTCCGGGCCCTTTTATATAGTGCCCGGCAAACTCCAGAAATGCCGGCCAATTCGGAATGTCCGTGTGCCCGCCGCCGTGTTCCCGGAAGGCCACATCACCGTCAATCAACGTGGTTTCCGGCGGAGGAAACCCATCCGTGCCCAAATCTTTTTTGCCCAGCAGCCGATATACCGGCCCGGCACCGACCGCTGCCATAAACATGCCGCGTGGATCGGCGAAGCCATCGCCGGCAGCACCGCCGGCGGTGGAGCCGGCACCAATGAATACCGGGCGTGGCGCGCAAAGCGCGATTAATTCATGCCCATCCACCGGCAGGTCTTTAGCCGTGAGCGGGCCGCCGTACTTGACGAAGTTGCCCGCATACCAGTGATACGCCTCCCACCAGGCCGCGTTTTCCACCACCTCGCCGTAATCGCGGCGGTTGATTTTTGTACCGCCTTCGCCGGACGAACTGACGCAGGCCATCGCGAACCGCTGATCGTAGGCCATCGCCACGGCGGTGGCCTTGCCCCAACGCGAATGTCCCTCAAGACCGACGTGTTTTGCGTCCACGGCCTTGTCCGTTTCGAAATAATCCAACGCACGACTGGCACCCCAGGCCCACGCCTTCAATACACTCCAGTCATCCAGCTTTCGCGGCTGACCCTTGTTAAACAGGCCGATGATGCCGGTCGTTAAACCGGCGCCGCCGTCCGCCTGAATGCTGTAAGTACCGAGCGTGGCATAACCCCAGCCGTTGCTTAGCACCATGGCTTGCCACGCTTGTAGGCCGAAAAGATTCAAACCGCCACGACGAGGTGGCAGGTTCGTACCTGCCAGCCGATTGGTTCCGCCAAAACCGAACCGGGGAAGTCCGCCGCCGAAGCCCGGAGCAAATGGATACAAAACCATAATGACTGGCGAAGGCCCGGCCGCGTTCGCGGGAAGCGTCAACGACAATTGGATGTTGATTGAGATATTCGTGTAAGCCGAATTGTCCACGTGGCCCAGCAATCGCTTTTCGATGACTGAAAAGCTGCTGGTTGCATTGGTGACGACGCGGTTGGTCACACTAACAACTTCCCATGTCACTTCAGGGGTCACTTTGGGTGTCCGGCCATAAATTTCGCGATCGAAATCCTCGACGATTTCCGGTCGGCGCACATTCCACCACACGGCCGGAGTCCTGACCTTTTTTCCATCGTTGAGCGTCAATGGGTCGGGCAGATCCGGATAAGGATTGGCCTTGGATTCCTGATAGTTGGTGGTTGTGCGATGGCGGAAGGAAGTCATGTGCAAAAGGCCCATGATTCTTTGATGATCTTCCTGAGCCGTGAGCTGCACCGGCGATGGGAAATTTGTATCCGCCGCGCGTGCAGCCGCAGCCGTCAGCAAAATGAATGGAACAAAGGCGAGCGAACGGCGAATTAAATTCGGCACCGGTTTGGCCGGTTTCCTAAAATATGTCCATTTAAATCATAGTTTGGGCCGGAGGCAATCGCCGAACTATGTAAACGATCGGCCGACCATCGTTCCGGATCAGGAGTGTTTTTTCAAGTCGCGGCAGTTGGGTTTGTCGCAGGCGTTGGCGCCGGCGGTTTGCGTTGATTCCAGTACTTCCACAGCCGGTATCCAAGCAGAATCGCCAGTACCGCGGCAAAAACCAGCGGCTGGCGCACATCTGCTTTGACCTGCATGTAATAATGAATCACACCGCATATCGCCGCCACGTAGGCGAGCCGGTGCAGTGCCCGCCAGCGTTTGCCGCCCAACCGCTTGATCATGCCGTTGGTGGAGGTAATGGCCAACGGAATCATCACGATGAGCGCTGTACTGCCCAGAATCAGGTATTTGCGTTTCAGCATTTCCGTCAAGGTGCCGGCCACGCTGAACGCCCGGTCCAGGCTGAAGAAACACAGAAAATGCAGGCAGCCATAAAAGAAAGCGTATAGCCCCAGCATCCGGCGAAACTGAATCAGCCAATTCCATCCGGTGACTTTGCGCAGCGGTGTCACCGCCATGGTCAGTATTAAAAAAATCAGCGTCATCATCCCGGTGGTCAGGATGAGGAAATTCTGCGGATTGGCGCCAAGCCGGTTATGGGATTGGTCCCAAATCAGCAACGCCAGCGGTATGGCGCCATTGACGAGAATCAGCAGTTTTACGAACCGGATGTCGTTCTCTTTCATGATTAGGGTCGCGCGAAGGCTGCGAAGGTGACGAAGTAAAAAGGCTTTCTTTTATTCTTCTTCGCGTGTTGCGCGCGACGGTTGCGATTCAAAAATTCGCGCGCAAATCCATTCCGGCGTACAAATGACCGACCTGTTCCTCGTAGCCATTGAACATCAGGGTCGGGCGCCGGCCGGCTTCGCCAATCCGCTGTTCGGTCGCCTGACTCCAGCGCGGATGGTCCACCTGCGGATTTACATTGGCGTAAAAGCCGTATTCGTTCGGAGCATACGCACTCCACGTCGTACGCGGCTGCTCCGCCACCAGCTTGATTTTAACGATGGATTTGATGCCTTTGAAACCGTATTTCCAGGGCACAACCAGCCGGATCGGCGCGCCATCCGGCGGCGGCAGCTCATGACCATAGATACCGCTGGCGAGGATTGCCAGCGGGTGCATCGCTTCGTCCATCCGCAAACCTTCCACGTACGGCCAGTCGAGCACATCGCTCTTCTGCCCGGGCATGCGTTTGGGGTCCAGTAACGTTTGAAACGCAACGTACTTCGCGCTGCTCAACGGCTCCACGGCATTCAGCAGGTTGGACAGCGAAAAACCGACCCAGGGAATCACCATGGACCATGCTTCCACGCAGCGCATGCGGTAAATTCGCTCTTCCCGCGGACTTAGTTTCAACAATGCATCGAGGTCGAATACCCTGGGCTTGTTGACCAAACCTTCCACCGCCACCTGCCAGCCTTTGGTATCAAAACCTTCCGCCGCCGGCGCCACGCCTTCTTTGTCAGTCGAAAACTCGTAGAAATTGTTGTAGTGCGTGATATCCTGAAACGACGTTTCCGGTTCATCCACGCGAAAACCGTTGGCAGCTTCGGTGATCGTTGGTTTGACGAGTCCCTGGATGACCGGCGTATTGACCTTGCCCTGTCCGACGGGATTCAGATGCCGATAAGCCACACCGGTGGCTACCGCGCCGGCTGCGAGCACCCCCGCCCGGATAAACGTGCGCCGACTGAAATAAACGGCCTCAGGCGTAACGTCACGTTCGGATATTTTGTTTGGGTCTTTCAATGGACCAGGAATGACTTTATCTTCACGCGGAGATTAGCACACCTTGCCAGTCGACTCAAACGGGAAGAACCGGAATTTTAGCTCAGTGCAGTCGAAAGCCAGGTATCGTCTCGTGAGCGGTGCTAAATCCCGTGTCCACGCGGTTCGCATCCGGGTTTGACAGCCATCAGCATCAACCCGGACAGGTTAGTCCAGCATGGTGCTGTCCACTATTTTGAGCAGGTGCGGCTTTTCACATTGAACTGCACCGCGTAGTTTCATGCTGTCATAGAACGCTTGCGTCATGGGGGTGATAAACAGCTCATATCGCAGTTCCGTTGCTACTTTATAGATGATCTTGATCAATTTTCGGCCTATACCTTGATGCCTCATGGATTCAGGTAAATTGGTGTTGGATATGTACATCCTCCTGGATTCTTCACTGATAAAAACGCGTGTAAGCACATATTGATTGGATGTCGTGTCATCAGTGGCACCGACTACTTTTATTCTGGTGCCGCTGCTTTCGATGGAATAGTGATGCAGCTTTTGAAGATGAGGTTCGAGGAAGAATGTAATCCGTGCCGCCAGCAATTCCTTGATTTCGTTCAGATTCATGACTCTATCCCGGGGCCATCAAACATTTTCGGTTCATTCATGCTCTCAACCATAATACTACTATGGTGCTACCAGCGCGAGGGCAAAGCCGTCGTAGCCTTTACTACCGACGGTTTGGAGGACGGTGGCGCTGACGCGTTTTTCAACGGCCAGCGCTTCAAAGAAACGGCGCATCCCCTGAACATTCGGATCCTCGCTGGCCACGTCAATGATGGCGCCTTTGCGGATGACGTTGTCCACGACGATGAGACTGCCGGGTCGTGACAGTTTGAGCGCCCACGCAAAGTAATCGGCGGTGCTGGGCTTGTCGGCGTCGATGAAAACCAGGTCAAACGGGCCGCGGTTTTCGACAGCAAGTTGCGGCAGCGTGTCCAGCGCCCGGCCCACGCGCAGCTCCGCGATATCGGTCAGACCAGCACGAGCCAGATTCGCACGGGCGACCTCGGCGTGCTTCGGGTCATATTCCAGCGTGATTAGACGTCCCCCTGCGGGCAAAGCACGAGCCAACCAAATGGTGCTGTAGCCGCCGAGCGTTCCGATTTCGAGAATGTTCCGCGCCTGTTGGCTCCGCGCCAATAACTGTAACAGTTTGCCCTGGCTCACCGTAACCTGGATGGGTGGCAGACCGGCGGCGATACTCGCAGTGAGTGCCGCGTCCAGAACAGGGTCAGGCGGCTCGAGCACATCGTTAAGGTAACGGTCCACTGCGGCCCAGGTTTCCGGATTCATAAATTCCGTCATCATCGTAGCAGCCAACGTGAGTCGGCCGCAATTCCGTTCAAAAGGTTGTGAGCGCACTGACGTCCGCTGTTACTAAATTTATCTGATGATGCCGCTCCTGACGGGCTTCGAAAGCCGCGCTTACCGCCGGATAAGAAAGCCTGTTAAACATTCGTTTCACCTTTGAACACCGCGTCGGCTTGTTGTGTATTAAACGCCCTTTCCCAGCGCGCGATGACAATGGTCGCAATCCCGTTGCCGATGAGGTTCGTCACCGCCCGTGCGGAATTGACGAACCGGTCAATGCCCACCAGCAAAACCAGACCGGCCACAGGAATCTTGTGCATGGACGCCAGTGTGGCGGCCAGCGCGATGAACCCGGCGCCGGCCACTCCGGCCGAGCCTTTGGACGTGAACAAGCAGACGGCCAGGACCGTCAATTGCTCGCCCAGGGTCAGCGGCGTGTTCGTAGCCTGGGCGATAAACATCGCCCCCATCGTCAGGTAGATGGCCGTCCCGTCGGCGTTGAACGTGTAACCGGCCGGCAACACCAGGCCCACGACCGGCTTGGGACAGCCGAGCCGCTCCAATTTAACCATCATCCGTGGCAGCACGGCCTCCGTCGAGGCCGTCGCAAACGTGATCAGGATTTCGTCCTTGATGTAGTTCAGAAATTTCCAGAGCGGAATGCGGGCGAATTGGCAGATGCTGCCGAGGACCAGACAGATAAATATCGCGCTGGTGAGATAAACACTGCCGATCAGCTTGCCGAACGAACCCAAGGTGCCGACGCCGTATTTCCCGATAGTGAAGGCCATGGCCCCCAACGCGGCCAACGGCGCCAGATACATGACGAAACGCACGATGCCGAACAACCCTTGCAGGACAGAATCAATCACATCCACAATCACTTTTCCACGATCGGGAAGCTGCGCCAGGGCCAGGCCGAACAGTACAGAAAATAGAATAATTTGCAGCATGCTGCCTTGCACAAAGGCGTCCACGACGCTCGTCGGAATGATGTTCATCACGAAGTTGACGACGCCTTGCGGTTGAGCTGCCGTGGTGTAGGTGGCAACCGACGTGGTGTCCAGCAAGGCGGGGTCCATGTTCATTCCGGCGCCGGGTTTCAGCACATTCACCACCACCAGGCCGATGGCGAGCGCCAGCGTTGAAACAATTTCAAAATAAATCAGCGCCTTGACCCCGACCCGGCCGACTTCTTTCAGGCTGCCCATCCGGGCAATACCGACGACGATCGTCCCGAAAATGATCGGCGCGAGCAGCATCTTGATGAGTTTGATGAAACCGTCGCCGAGCGGTTTGAGCGATTCGCCCAGTGCGGGATGCCAATAACCGATAACGACGCCGAGCAAGGCACCCAAGATCACCTGAAAATAGAGGTGACGGAACAAGGCTGATATCCGGCTTTTCACTTTGTCCAGGAATGCGTGGATTGGGTCTAACCACTGAGGGATTTCATCAGTGCGTATAAGTCGGCTTTGGTTTCAAATCCAATGCCGGGAACGTCCGGCAGGCCGACATATCCCTTTTCCACCGCGATGCCATCCGCGAAACCGCCGAACGGCTGGAAGACACCCGGGTAAGATTCATTGCCGCCCAGATGCAATCCCGCGGCGATGTTGAGCGACATTTGGTGGCCGCCATGCGGCACGACCCGCCGCGTGGACCAGCCCTGTTGTTTCAGCACGTCCAAAGTGCGCAGATATTCAACCAGGCCGTACGATAGTGCGCAGTCGAATTGCAGCCAGTCACGTTCGGGATGCATGCCGCCGTAGCGGAGCAGGTTGCGAGCGTCCTGATGGGAAAAGAGATTTTCACCGGTCGCCATGGGCAACGGGTAATGTTTGCCGAGCTCGGCCTGCAGGGCGTAATCCAGCGGGTCGCCCGCCTCTTCATACCAGAACAAGCCGTAAGGTTTCATCGCCTCGCCGTAAGCAATCGCCGTGTCGAGGTCGAAGCGGCCATTGGCGTCCACGGCCAGATATTTGCCCTCGCCCACCACTTCCAGCACGGCTTCAATTCGGCGCAGGTCTTCGGCCAGCGGAACACCGCCTATCTTCATCTTCACAACCTGATAGCCCCGGTCGCGGTAGCCCTTCATCTCATTCTTCAGGGCCGTTAAATCCTTTCCCGGATAATAATAACCACCGGCGGCATAGACCCAGACGCGGTGGTCGGCCTTGCCCCCGCGGTAACGATCAGCGAGCAACCGATACAGGGGTTTCCCGGCAATCTTGGCGACCGCGTCCCACACCGCCATGTCAATGGTGCCGACTGCGACCGAACGTTCGCCGTGTCCCCCCGGCTTTTCATTCTTCAGCAACGTGTCCCAGATGCGGAAGGGATCCAGATTCGTGTCTGCTTCATCAACCAAGGTCTTCGGGTCAGCCGACATCAGCCGCGGAAAGAACCGTTCGCGCATCAACGAGCCCTGCCCATAGCGTCCGTTGGAATTGAATCCGTATCCTACGACCGGCTTTCCGTCCCGCACGACATCGGTGATCAAGGCTACAACCGAACAGGTCATCCGGGAAAAATCGATATAGGCGTTGGTAATCGCCGAGGCCATCGAAACAGTTTTTTCCCGGAATTCAACAATTCGCATAAAAACGTTTTAGGCTGAAACGGTCAATGACGCGACGCCAAACTATACGCCCGCCGTTCAACTTCCAGACTAAACTGTGCTCCTCTTTTCCGACGAGAAGACGCCGGCAAGGGCAAAGGAACAAGATGCTTAACCGATGATGGACGCGATCAACGCAGAGATTGAGCTGAACGACCCTTTTCGTGCCCGTTTGGTTGGAATG
Source organism: uncultured Verrucomicrobiae bacterium (assembly GCA_963708525.1). Classification (GTDB taxonomy): domain Bacteria; phylum Verrucomicrobiota; class Verrucomicrobiia; order Limisphaerales; family UBA11358; genus UBA11358. The sequence continues at coordinate 104,721 of CAVPTH010000004.1, forward strand.
CAGCCGAAGACCGGATGATAGTCCCGCTTTCCCATTCCACCTCACCGTGCCTCTCGGAACTACGCAGCCGAAGGAACACTTTCGCCAAGGGCTTTTTGAATGGTGCTGAGCAACTCATCCATATTGAGCGGCTTATGCAGGTAGGCCATTGCTCCTGCGGCCAGACAGCGGTCCCGGTATTTCGCCGGATCGGTACCTGAGATAATAATGACCGGGACCTCACTGGCCTCGCTCATATTGTGGAGCCAGCGAATAATGGCAAACCCATCCCAATGCATGCCGACGTCCATCGGGTCGGGTGGAAACATGAGATCCAGTAAAATCAAATCGGGGATTTCTTTCTTGATCGCGGTGATGGCCGCAGAAGCATCCATGGCGCCAAGGACCTGGTAACCGTTGGCCTTGAGCTTCATCTCAACCACCTTCCGGATGACCAGGGTGTCATCCACCACTAAAATCTTTTTGGGTTGGGCGGCTGGCGGTTCGTTTGTCATAAATGTCCTGACTTACCCTGTTAAGTGAAGCAGTAAAGCTGCCATAACCATCCTTCGGATTCAATTACATAACATACAGCTGCTGAACATATTAGCAACTGACTTGGCTGTTTTTGGTAAATGCCTTACCAAAATTGATATTTGAGAGTGTTTATTTGCTTTGGTCAGAAATCTGTAGAATAGAATGGGTGGGACACGACTGGCAAATCTTTAGTCAGGGTCGCTATGATGATTGAACGTTTGGGAAAGTGGTTGTTCCCGAGGTGGCAGCCCTATCGCCGAAGGCGCGAAATGAGAACGATCATGGTCGCCTTGGGAGTGGGTCTCCTTGTCGCCGCCGCCTTGGCGGCCATCATCCTGTTAACCAATTCCTCCTCCTTGGGCCGATGACTTTCCATCTTCCGGTTCGAATTTGATTCACCACTCACTGCGCAATCGACTCATCGACGTTCTTTTTTACCGGTTCTGCTTGGCAACCATGCGTTTCATCGCTTAGCTAGGCGCCATGCAATTGGTTCTTGATTACTTGAAACGCAATCAGGCGCGTTTTGTGGCCGAACTGTGTGATTATCTTCGCCTCCCCAGTGTCTCGGCCCAACCCCGGCACAAGCAGGATTTGCGCGCCTGTGCCGACTGGCTGGCGGAACATTGCCGTCAAATCGGCCTGGACGCACGCGTCTCCTCGACCAAGGGCCATCCCATCGTGATCGCAAAAACCCCCCGCACGCGACCGTCAAGGAAGCCGCACTTTATGGTCTATGGCCATTACGACGTGCAGCCGCCGGAACCGATGGATTTGTGGCAGACGCCGCCGTTCGAACCGCGTATCGCCGGTCGGTCAATATTTGCCCGTGGCACAACGGACAACAAAGGCCAGCACTTTGCCCACCTCAAGGCCGTTGAAGCGTATCTCAAGACCGGCACCCCCCTGCCCTGTGACCTGACCTTTGTCATTGAAGGGGAGGAGGAAGTGGGCAGCGCCAACCTCGCGAAATTTCTCAAGTCGCACCGCCATGAATTGAAATGCCTTGCCGTGGTTGTCTCTGACACTGGAATGCCGGATGCCGATCATCCCGCTCTCACCTATGCCTTGCGCGGTATCATCGCGTTTGAAATCACGTTGCAGGGTCCTTCGCGCGATTTGCATTCCGGCATTTTTGGCGGCGCGGTGGACAATCCGGCGATGGCGCTGAGCCAGTTGCTGGCCCGGTTGCGCAGCCCCAAAGGCCGCGTTGCCATCCCGGGCTTTTACGACGACGTCGTCCCGCTTACCGCTTACGAACGCAAACAATTCAAACGGCTGCCTATTACTGACCGGGAACTCCAGAAACTGATCGGTGTAAAAAACTTGTTCGGTGAACGCGGCTTTACGCCAATGGAACAACGCAGCGCGCGGCCGACGTTTGAAATCAACGGCCTGACCAGCGGTTATCAGGGCACAGGCAGCAAGACCATCGTGCCGGCCTGGGCTCGCGCCAAAATCACCTGCCGCCTTGTGCCCAACCAAAGACCCGCGCACATCCGCAAAATTGTCTGCGATTACCTTAAAACAATCTGCCCGCCAACGGTGCGCATGGAAATTGAAGCCGGTCATGGCGCCGAGGCGTATCTGGTTTCGCCGAACAGCACGCGCGCCCAGGCGGCCTTGCGCGCGTTGCGCCGGGCATTTCAACGCGAACCGGTCTTGTTGCGCGAAGGTGGCTCGATTCCCATCGTAAACGATTTCAAAAAAATCCTGGGCGCGGACTCCTTGCTGCTGGGTCTTGGGCTGCCGGACGACAACGCCCATTCGCCGAACGAGAAATTTGACCTCGACTGTTTTGAAAAGGGCCAGCGCATGAGCGCGCTGCTTTGGCAGGAATTATCAAATCCGCACTAATCGCGTTTCATCCTTCAGCGGATACTTCTGAAGGACCCGCACCACGCCGGCGGTGGCGTACCAGTTGCTCCAGATTAATTGCATCGATTGAAAACAACTTTCTCCGAAATCGGTTTCGCGATGCATCCGCAGTAATTCAAAGAGCCGTTTCCAGTCCGTTTCCGGTCTGGAAAAGCGCATCACCGTCAAGTGAGCCGTCACCGTTTTGTAACGGCGATCCAAATTCCCGCCGAGTCCGGCCTCTCGAAAAGCGCTCCGCAATTGATTGCGAAGCCTGAACAAGGCGTCATCCGCAGGAAATCCTTGAATCATGACCGCATCCGGGGAAACGGTGACGCCGCGAAAATGAACCCGGAACGGGCGGCCCTTTTCCAAAACTTTGTTCAAAACCTCCTGACAGGCCGGCAACTTGAGAATTTCGTCCCGCCAGGATGTCGAGCCGGGAATGATCGCCATCACCGTCACATGTAACTCAGAGGGTCGATAGAAATGCTGTCGCGGATGAATGGCAGCGACTTCACGCAAAAATCGTCCGACTTTTCGTCGCACGTTTGCGTCCGGGTGCGCCACCAGCGTGACCCCACGACGGGCATCGCCGGCTTTATTCCGTAAGTAAGGGTCTATTGGTATTTCACCCGATTTCAACAGCGCTCCGGTTTTGCGCCAAAGCCGCTCGTAAATTTCGCGTGGTTCCGTCAATGGGTTCCCCATCCTTGAATTTCCTCCTTTAACAGTTCCATCGGCAAACCCACCACGTTGCTGAATGAGCCGGAAATTTCCGAGACAATCGTGTCCCCATGTTCCTGGATGGCATAAGCGCCCGCCTTGTCCAAGGGGTTCATCTTCGAGAGATAATCGTTGATTTGTTCGAGCGTGAGCGGACGGAACGTGACATCCGTGCTCGCGGCAAAAGTTCGCTCCCGTAACGCACGCAAATGAATCAGGCTGACGCCGGTGACGACCTGGTGCGTCTGGCCCTGCAACCGGCCCAGCATCTGGCGCGCCTCGTGGATAGTCTGCCGGTTTGCCCAGGATTTCGCCTTTCAGGAATACCAGCGTGTCCGCGCCCAGCACCAGCGCGTCGGGATATTTCTTGGCGACGACGCGCGCCTTCCGGTGCGCATTGAGCTGGCAAAGTTCCAGCGGTGATAAATACTCGTCAAAGACCTCCCGGGCGGCGCCGGGAATGATCTGAAAATCCGGATCCAACTGCCGGAGCAATTCCGCGCGCCGGGGCGACGCGGAAGCCAGAATCAATGGCGGCAACCTCATGCGAAAAATCTATGCTTTGTTTGTGAAACTGTCGAGCAACGGCTGTAATCGTGGCCGACGATGCCGGAAGCTAGAGCGTTTACAGTTATGATGTAGCGCAGGCTTTCCAGCCTGCGGGTTCCGGCGACTTTCTAGTCGCCGGAAACACGGGACAAGAATGTCCCGTGAACTCGCAGACAAGAATGTCTCCGCTACATGAAAGATGGAACCGCACTAATTATCGGCGTGCGCCACGCGCCGAAATCCGTTAATTCAGGGCCGTGAACAACACACGCCGCCTGGTCAATCTTGCGCTCATTGGTTTCATGGGCACGGGCAAGACTTCCGTGGGCCGGCTCGTGGCCGAGCAGTTGCATTTCGATTACCTGGACACGGACGAAATCATTCAGTCGCGCACGGGCCGGACGATTACGGATATTTTTGAAAAGGACGGTGAACCGGCCTTCCGCAAACTGGAACAGCAACTCGTCTCCGAACTGGCCGCCCGAAAACGGACCGTCATTGCGACCGGCGGCGGGTTGCCAACCAACCCGGTGAACCTGGCCAGTCTTAAAACGCATGCGCTGATCGTTTGCCTCTGGGCCTCACCGGAAAAAATCCTGGAGCGGGTACGCAACCAGACACATCGGCCTTTGTTGCGGGATCCCAATCCCGGTTTGAAAATCCGGGAATTGCTGGCGGTCCGGGAACCGTTCTATCGCCAGGCCGACGTGCTGATCAACACCGATTTGCGTTCTGTCCGCGAAGCCGCCCAGCAGGTCGTGCACCAGTTCAAGTCGGCCCATTCCGGTCAGCCATGAAGGAGATCATCCGGCACCGGGCTTTGGAATTGGGGTTTGATGATTGCCGTTTTACCAGTGCCACTCCGCCGTCGGGCGGGGAGCAGTTTCAATACTGGTTAAAGGAGAAGCGCCATGGCGAAATGAACTGGCTCGAACGCACTGCGGCCAAACGTATCGACCCGCAAAAGGTTTTGCCCGGCGCCAAAAGCATCATTTGTCTGGCAGCAAATTATGCAGTTAAAACTCCGAACTCCGAACTCCGAACTCCGGCCTCCGGCATTGTGGCTCGTTATGCCCGATTTGCCGATTACCACGACGTGCTCGGCGGACGCCTGAAGGAATTGTCTGCGCTCGTCGATCAACTCGGCGGGCCGGAATCGCGTTCCTTGTGGTACGTCGACACGGGGCCGCTGCTGGAGCGCGACCTTGCCCAACGCGCCGGGCTGGGCTTCATCGGCAAACATACCAATGTCATCAGTCGGAAATTCGGAAACTGGATTCTGCTGGCGGAAATCATCACCACTCTGGAATTGCATCCTGACGAGTCGGAGAAAAACCATTGCGGCAAATGCATCCGTTGTCTGGCGGCCTGCCCCACCAACGCCATCACCGCACCGTTTCAACTGGATGCCCGTAAATGTATTTCCTATCTGACCATCGAATTGAAAGGGCCCATCCCGGTTGAACTGCGTCCGGCCATTGGCAATCGCATTTTCGGTTGCGACGATTGTCTGGCCGTGTGCCCGTGGAACCGATTCGCGCGCGAAGGCAGTTTGATGAAGACCCACGCGCGTTCGGAGTTGGAATCGCCGGATCTGCTTGAATTGCTTCAGCTCGATGAAGCTGGTTTTAAATCCCGCTTTGCCGGCACGCCAATTTTACGGACGAAACGCCGCGGCCTGCTGCGCAACGTCTGCGTCGCCTTGGGTAATATCGGTGATGCCTCCGCCCTGCCCCATTTGCAAAAAGCTGCCGGAGATCCCGAGGCGTTGATTGCCGAGCACGCTCAATGGGCGATTCAGCAAATCGAATCGCGTAACCCATAATTGTAGCATTAGCGCGCTCAAATATGACATTTGACAGCGCCATGTTTGATGTTTTCCAGACCTTTCAGTCTTGACGGGCAGGAGAAAGCCTATTAGGATGTATTGTTCGACGAGCCACGTACAATAGTTCAACTGACATGCTTACAGATCGGCAACAAGGTTGATCAGAAAACGTGGCGAGAAGAAATGAACCTTATGAAGCGGCTACTATTCGGTCCATTCTTGCTTCTCAAACTGAAATTGATCGCTGCTTGCATTCAATTTCTCTTTTGGCCCTTGATGTTGATGGTTGGGTGTTTAACGTTGAGGGCTGATCCGCTGGATGTCTGGCACTGGCGTAATCCGCTTCCTCAGGGCAATCCGTTACGGGCTGTTTCGTACGGAAATGGCTGGTATGTCGCGGTTGGGGATGGCGGTGATGTGCTTCGATCAATGGATGGAGTGAATTGGGATGCTGGCGTATTGCCCAATCCGTTATATGGCGTTGCCTACGGCAACGGCGCCTTGGTGGCGGTCGGAGCGAAGTATGGCGTCTCGGGATATATCTACACGTCAACGAACAACGGCGTGACGTGGGTGGAGAAGAATCCGCCGCCGTTTAATTATATTTGGAGTGTCTGTTATGCGAATGGAATGTTCGTCGCGATGGGTGCTGGCGGGATGATCTTTACCTCAGCTGATGGCATTGAGTGGACGCAAAGATCGGCCGGGGTACAGGTGGAAACCTATGGCGTCACATGGGGCAAAGGACTATTCGTCGCAGCCGCGAGTTCGCAGGGCCAGGCTGTATCATTGGTTTCCAGCAATGGTATTGATTGGATCGTATCCGCACCGTCCAGTGCGGGAAGTCCTGCGTGGGTGAGTGTAGCGTATGGTAACGGAGTTTTCGTGGCGGTAAGCATCGCGTCGGCGTCGCTTGGGGTTTCGACCGATGGGTTAACTTGGACTGCCATAGATCCAGGCGGCGGCGGCGGCAATTTTGGAGTGACGTATGGTTCGGGTCGTTTCGTAGCTGTAGGCGGTGCGGGGGAGATACTCACCTCAGTCAATGGGACGAATTGGCAAGAAAGTACTTTTGGAAATTCACCGCTCTATGCGGTCACGTATGGAGCAGGGCGTTACATCATCGTCGGTGAAAGCGGAACGATTCTCACCTCAATCGATGCAGCCAGCTGGCAGCGCAGAACGCAAGGGCCAGGTGACGAGTGGTATGCCTTGACCTATGGCAATGGGCGTTTCGTTGCCCCAGGTTATATTCAACCGGTCATTTTCACATCCACCAATGGCGTGTCCTGGCAGACAAGTTCGCTTCCCAGTGCCGGACAGTTTCGCAGTGTTGTCTGGGGCGACCAGGGGTTCCTGGCGACGGGCAACTACGGGGTGATGTGCGCGTCGACTGATGGGCGCAATTGGGCTTATCGAAGTTCGGGAACAGCAATGGATCTGATGGGAGTGAGTTTCGGCCAGGGCCGTTATGTAGCGGTGGGACAGTCGGGTTTGATCTACACGTCAACCAACCTCGACAATTGGACCTCGCGATATGTCAGCGCGACTTACCTCTACGATGTGATTTATGGCGGCGACCGTTTCGTCACCGTCGGGTACAACGGCGTGGTCTACGCTTCGACCAACGGCACAAGCTGGCAAGCCGGCTACTCGGGACGAGGCGAATCGCTCGGAGCGTTGGCGTACGGACACGGTCTTTTCGTCGCGGTGGGCGGTTATCCCAACAACGTGATCATCACATCCACGAACGGGCTCAATTGGACGACGCGTTTGGTCAACATGGGCCAGGATCTTGGCGCGGTTGCATTCGGCGACGGCGTATTTGTGACCGGCCGCGGTTTTTTGATTTCCACCAATGGAATCGATTGGCAGAGCCGCCCGTGTAGCGCAGCGATGGCCGTATATGGATTGGCCTATGGGGCGGGAACATTCGTCGCGGCAGGAAGTGGCGGTGGGATTTTGCAGTCCGATCCGGTCTGCAGTTTCGGTGTGAGATATACTTCGGGCGCTGAATTGACGGTGTGTGGCATTAGCGGACGTTCCTACCGCGTTGAGCGCACTGATGATTTGGGTAGTCCATCGAATTGGGTGAGCGCGACGGTGCTCACGTTGACCAACGGCTCGCAGTCCTGGCAGGACAGCGGTTCGACAAACGTGCCGAGGAGATTTTATCGGCTGCGATCCCCGCCGTGAGTCAGTCGAAAAACGAGATGTTGCGCAGGGTGGATTTGGTGTTACCGAAAAGGGAATCCAAAAGTTGGATCAAAGATCGATTGCGGAGTCACCAGGACGAACCGCGCGTAGGACGCAAATTCATTCGGGGTCAGGAGCCCTGATAACCCGCCATGGACATTGCAATTAATCCAACAAACATCGCCTGGAACGGTGATGTCACAACGTCGGCAGGGACCGCAACCAACAGTAAGACATACTTGGCCGGGTGCCCCTGCTGGTCAACAATCACATCGCCTTTTTGGTCATGGTGAGTCTTTGACTTTGCGCTGTCGAGCGTGCTGCAAGTCATACAACCGTTCAGGGTGACCAGTAATGCGATCAGCAAAAGCTTCCTGCAAAACTTCAGAACGATGGCTCTCATATAGCGGTATATTTCTTATGGTTTTGCGTTCTCACTGGCAGGTTTAGGAGCCCGATTAAATACGTCGACCGGAAGAAGAATGGTGTCCGCTAAGAACGAAAAAGGAGAATCCCAGACGACGTAACAAATTGAGCAGCCCGTAAGCATGGGATCAGTGCCGTACCGGTCGGGACCCGAAACAGTGCCGACATTTAAACGGACACCCCGATATACACCATGCGGATCGTTCGGACCCTGATTAGTGTGGCTCGCAATTGTGCCGCACCCGGAACACAATGTCAGAGCCATCAGTATAAACGTATTTCGCGCCATTCTATTCATTTCCTTCAATGCGTGCTGGCTGTACCAGTCGCCGGCACCGCGGCATCCAACATGCCATGGGATGCTGCCACCACTTGACTTCAACCAATGCCGTGCAGCTTACACCCATTAAGGATCGCCATGAAAGCTTATCAATTTACTGACACCACCGGAACGGATGCGCTCAAACTCGTGGAACTGCCTGAACCCAAACCCGCCCGCGGCCAGGTGCTTGTAAAAGTTCATGCCACGTCGCTGAATTACCGCGATCTCCTCGTGTCCGATGGCCGTTATGGCAAGGTGGCCCTGCCGCTGATTCCGCTATCGGATGGCGCGGGTGAAATTGCCGCCGTGGGCGAAGGTGTGACCCGCTGGAAAACCGGCGACCGCGTGGCCGGCACGTTTTTCCAGGGCTGGCAGAGCGGACCGTTCCAGCGTGAGATGGCCAATACCGCATTGGGCGGCGCTTTGAACGGCATGCTGGCTGAATATGTGGTGCTGTCCGCTGACGGTGTCGTTGCCATCCCGTCTCATATCAACTTTGAAGAAGCCGCCACCCTGCCCTGTGCCGCGCTCACCGCCTGGCAAGCGTTGGTCTTCCGGGGAAATATTTCTGCCGACGAAACAATTTTGTTACTCGGTACCGGCGGGGTCTCCATTTTCGCACTGCAATTCGCCAAAATGCATGGCGCGCGGGTTATTATTACCTCCAGCAGCGACGAAAAGCTCGCGAGGGCCAAATCACTGGGCGCAGATGAAATCATCAACTACCGTTCAACCCCCGATTGGGAAAGGGAAGTATTTCGCCTGACCGGCGAGGCCGGCGTGGATCAAGTGGTGGAAGTTGGCGGTGCGGGAACATTCGATTAAATCGCTGCGCTCCGTTCGGCCGGGCGGCCAGGTCCATCTGGTTGGCGGTGTCAGCGGGTTCACCGGCGAAGTGCCGTTGGGGGAAATCATCCGCAAGCTGGTCGTCGTGCGCGGCATTTACGTGGGCAACCGTGCGATGTTCGAAGGGATGAACCGCGCGGTCGCCTTGCACCAGACCAAGCCGGTGATCGACCGCGTCTTTAAGTTTGGCGACGCACCCGCGGCCTACCAATATCAGCAAAGCGGCAAGCATTTCGGCAAGGTCGTCATCGCCGTTCCGTAGCCGTCCCGCTTGGCGGGATCAAAACGCGGACCTCCTCACCTGCCAGTCCGCTGTAGCGGCGGTCTATGATCGCCGTCCTTCCTTTCGATGTTGAATGTTCAATGTTGGATGTTGGATGTTCAACCTCCCGGCACCCTGCCCCGTAGCCGCCATTGTCAAACGGCGGACATCCCCAAGAACGCCGCCTTTCGTCTCCCTCTCCGCCAGGAAGTGGAGGAGAGGGTCGCGGTGAGGTGGCACGTTCAAACTCATCATCAATTTTGGCTCTTGCCGAACAGCACCGTGGCGGGCAGTTTGAGAGCGTTCACTGTCAGGAATCCTATGAAAAAACTATTTCTTTCCACATTGGCAGCCTTGTTCACCGTGACACTTCTTACGGGTTGTCAGACTCATCTCGGTGGCGGTTCTACAACCCGAATCGAGCAGCCTACGCTCGGACAGCAATTGATTGATTTGCAAAGAGCCAGAACGGAGCTATTACGGACGCCGAGTACCAAGCTGAGAAAGCCAAGCTGCTCGAAAGCAAGTAAAGCCAGCGGCCTTTCATGGGGCAGGAGAATCTTGCCGGCAAACCGAGGATTTTTTATTCCGGCAGCGCTTTTAAGGTTTCGACGGTCAACGGTTGCGGACGCGCACCCAGACTGGCGCGAACGACTTTGACATCGTCGGCGGCCACCGGGCCTTGATTATTGCCCCACGAACTGCGGATGTAACTCAGCACCGCCGCCATATCGGTGTCCGACATGGCCTGCCCGATTCCCACCATCCCGCTGGCAAAAGTCATGGTCTGGCCTTTGACGACAATTGGCCCGTTAAGCCCGGCGAGGGGAATACGGATAAGACGATTGATTCCCTTGGTGTTAATCCATTCGGAACCGGCCAATGGCGGGGCCTGGGCAGTTTTCCCCAGGCCGTCCGTTCCATGGCAGATGCCGCAATTTTGTTCATATTTTTGTTTGCCTACCGCTAAAAACGCCGCCGCGCCGGATTTGGGTTGGTAGGCTTCCAATTGCTCGGCGGACGCGTAAGGACCATAAACCTGGGAATCAAACCAGCCGCCATGATGATCGAAATACACCATCCCCAGGAACAACAACATCAGCGTCAGCACAATAATCCAAATCGGCACTGTCGACCGCGAAACGGCCGGTTCGACATCGGACGACCGGGACATGCTGGATTTCAATTCGTCACTCATGGTTTGGAAACAGCGGCCTGAGTAAACGGCGCATCATATAACGGAACATCCGCGTGCAGGCTCAACAAATAGGCCGCCAGTTGCTGCGCCTGCTCTGTCGGCACCACTTCATACCCGGCTGGCGGCTCGAATCCGTTCGGAAAAATCAAGGCGTCCGGCGAAGGTTTGCCGTTAATCTTAATCTTCTTGACCTGGAAAAGATAACGGAACGGCGGCATGGCTGAATCCTTTACCTCGCTCCGGGGCGCGTACAGATGAACCAATTGCCAGTTGGCATCCGGTAGACGGGTTCCCACTCCGGCCAGGTCCGGTCCAATCCGCACGCTGCCGGGTTGCACCGGCTCGTCGTAGAGAAAATCTTCGGCGACGCTGCGACGCAATCCCCAACCCCGTGCGATGTCCGGGCCGAGCGGAACAATGTGAATTTCAGCCTTGCCGCCGGCGGCATTGATTTGATCCACGGCAGCATCAGCTGCTTCTTGTCGATGCCGATTCAATTTCAGCGAGGAGATAACATTGGTGACCGCGGCCGGATTCTTTCCGGCACTGGTCAGGACGACATCACAAGCGACACCGCTTTGCTGGACTTGTTCGGTATGACAGGCGGCGCAACCATTGGCGCGGTAGACCTGCAGACCCTGATTGGCCATGCCGGGCCGGCCAACCGGATAAAGGTCGGAAGTATTAAGGACAGTCGTTTGCTTCTGGCCACCCAGTTGCATCACCGGCGCGAGCACAAACCCGCACCAGGAACCGCCCAGGGCGATCAGCGAAGCGACGAAAACGAGAAAGCCATTTTTCATGCCCGCACCTCCCGGTCGCGCCAGGCGGACTTTGCTCCAGCGGAGATTTCACAAACGCAATAAACTTACTGGCCAGCGCAAGTTTCCAGAGGATGGTCAGGCCCATGATATTCGCAAAGAACAGCAGGTTGCCCAACAGCGATGAGCAACAGGCCGGTTGTGCTGATTCGCAGAAACGGCAGCATGGACCGGGTGGATTCGGCAAACGCGATGTCGGGATTTTGCAGTTTCAACCCCTGCACCACGCCTCCGACGCCAGCGGCAGCACCAACAAAACAATGCCGGCCAGCGAAAGCCAAAAGTGAACGCGGACGAGTTTTGGAAAAGGAAATTCGATGCCGACCACTCGTGGCAGCAGGTAATAGATGGCGCCGAACATGGTCATGGCGAAGAAACCGTAAAGGCGCAATTCGGTCTGGGCCGGCCCGAACCAGGTGAATTGCGTCAGCGGAATGATTTTCGGACAAGCCATCGCCACCAACATCACGCTCGAAAGGCAGAAACAATCCAAGCCGGAGCCGATAAAACAAAAGGGCCCATTGTCCCAGGTGGATTTTACCGAGCCCCACACAGTTCGCCATCCAATGATCACAACGCTCAACAGCGGCACAACCAAGAGGACAGCGCCCAGTGAACTGAGGGTCGACAGCCAGGCCGGTACTGGCGCGCCCGGCGGAATGCCGCACCAGGTGGTGAACAGGATGAACGTGCAGAAGGCAAACAACGACAGATAGTGGCTTTGCAGGGGGCGCCCGGTTAATTTGGGAAGGAAATAGAACGCCACACCCAGTCCCACCAGGCCGGTCCAGACCAGAAGCAAATTATTGACAAACCACCAGCCGATGACGGCCTGCCCTACCCCGCGCACCGGCGAGGCGACCATGAACAGATTGGCGGTGGAGTAAATCCACGGGAACCAGAAAAGCGCCGCAACCAGGAACCAATGCGACGGATACAGCGCGCGTTCCCTGCGACCGGCAAAGATCATGATGGCCCACAACGCGATCAACAGGTACGCGAAGAAGATCGGCACGGAACCGCCCCGCGGGAACTCGAGCCAGGGGAATCCGGTGCTGTCGCCAATGAAAATACCGACCAGACCGACGAGCACACCGAGATGCCAGAGATTGGCGGCAAAAATGGGAACGACGGCTCCACTCAGCGGCTTTTGACTGAGGCGAGCCAGCAGCCACAGCACGACGCCCAATCCGGCTGGAAGGCAAAATCCATAAAGCAACGCATCATCCGCTGCCGGTTGCAGTCGGCCATAGGTCAGCCCGGGGCAGTCGGCCAGAAAGTCCGGCGCGTGGAATTTGATCGAGGCCAGCAAGCCCAGCACGGAGCCGACCAGAAGCCACAGCGCGGCGCCGCCAAACAGCGCTAGCAGCGGAATGCAGCAGGAACGATCAATTTTCCCTGCGTTCAGGTTGTTTTGAGATGGTTCGTTCACGAGTTATTCAAATGCATTCGGTTTGGCCGGGGCCGCCGGGGCCGGGGCGGTCGCCTTTTCTTCACGGGCAATGAGGTCTGCCCGCGCCTGGGCCGGGTTCTGCCATTCCCGGGCGCTGATTTGCGTGGCGAGATCAATGGGCAGACGCACCAGACCGCGTTGCTGGTCAATCCAAGCGGCATTTTCAAGAGCCTGGGTTTCAGCAGCACGAACTTGAGCCAGATCCCGGCTGCGTTCGGCAGCGCGGTCGGCATCAATGGCCGGGGGCGAGGTAGAGCACTTGAGGATCATTACCAGTGCGGCGAACAGGAAGCTCGCCACTACAAATCCCAGGCCGATATGCCAGACAGGCCGTTCGTGGGTTATTTCCGGGTTCATGGCTGACCTCCTGAGACCGGGCTTGTGGCGGCGATTTCCTCGGGCGTCTCGTATTTAACGCCCATGGCTTCCAACAGCCGCGGGTCCTTCTTCGGAAACGGCGCATGCGCAGCAAAATCTTTTAGAAAAGCGCGGGCCAGCAAACCGCCCATTAACGCGAGGCAGCCAAATTGCAGCCAGATCCAACGGAACGGATAACCATCCGGATGTTGGACGGGCAGGATATTGAAGGCCATGTCCGCATAATTCATCGCCCATGCCCAGAGGCAGACCCAGAACATGATTTTGAAATTGGACTTGATGGCGATGGGCAGCAGGACCAGAAACGGCAACAGGAAATGACCAAAGATAAGGAGCATATCCAGGCACCACCAGGAGCGGTTTTCGCGGATCAGATACCAGAAAGTTTCGACAGGCAGGTTGCCATTCCAGACAACGAAATACTGCGCAAAACCAAAATAGGAATAAAGCAAGGTAAAGGCGAACAGCAGTGTGCCCAGGTAGTAAAACGGACTGTCACGGAGCACGTTCGTCAACACGCCCTGCCGCTGCAAAATCAGGGCGATGAAATAAACCGTGGCCACGCCGACGAACGCGCTACTGCCAAAGAAGTACATGCCATAAATCGTCGAGGACCACTGATACTGCAACGAGCTCATCCAGAGAACGGAAGCCAGGGTAATGGTCCCCGCAAAGGCCAGTATCCCCCACCCCGAATGAAACCGCATCCGATAGGTGCAAAGCGCGTTGCCGGTTTCATCCTGTTTGAGGGACCAGTAGCGCAGTTTCGATGAGAGCAGCCACCAGATACCGAAGATAATGACCGACGCGATGCAAAAGCCCGGCCAGGTAAACAAGGGCCATTTGGCACTCAAAGCGCGGTTATCCTGCCGGCTGAGCATCATCCAATGATAAATTTTCGGTGCCAGCGCCACCACGGGTACAAACAGAATCGCCAACCACGGAAACAGCAAGCGCACCGAGATGTTCACAGAACCGGCGGATGCCAACCGACCAACCGGCGTCCGTCAGATGATGAATCATCACCAGGAAAAGGGCGCCCAGCACGATGCTCAGGTAAAACATAAACGCCGTCAGCCAGGCATAACCAAATTCCGCCCGATTGAGTGCCAATCCGATCAACGAGAGCACCGCACCAACCGCCATCAAAATCCGGGCAGTTTCCGCCACCCGGATAAATCCAGCGGCGGTAATTCTCTTTTTTGCTCCGGATTCACAGATTGATAAACAAATTATTTGCTGACATTTGGACTGCGGCAACCTGCTGCCGCTTTCCGACGACGCGACATGTCGCGTCGTTCCAAAGCGCGGACATGTCCGCGCACTCCAAAATTCTAAATCTCGTTTTCATCATTTCAGAGCCGCCTGCAGGTCCGGCGGCAAATCATTGGTGGAACCGAGCCGGCTCAATTGCAGCGCCCGCAAATAGGCGATGATGGCCCAACGGTCCCTGACCGCCACCGTCGGCCCGTACGCGGCCATCAGATTTTTCCCGCGGGTAACGGTGTTGAAAATCTCGCCGTCGGTCATTTCCACAATGCGCTTGTCGTGCAGATTGGCCACGGCCGGCATGACGCCGAGTTTTTTCATGATGCCGTTGCCATCGCCGACCGCGCCATGACACGGCGTGCAATTAATATCAAACTGCTCGCGCCCCTGCCGCAACAATGCCGGAGTGACCGGCAACGGATTCGTTTCCACAAAATTCGTCGTCCCCGTAACGCGACCGGTGTTGACAGGAGAATCTTCGTAGGGATAAACCGGGCCGCTCAGGGCTTGGACGGGCTGGCTGCGCGGAATGGCGCCCAGCGGCGGCAATTGCGAACTGAGGCCGTTGGCGAAAAAGCCATTCGGCTGCTCGGGACGCAGCTTGAACTGGCGGTTCAGGTCCGGGATGAGCAGGATGGGCGGCTTGCGCGACAGGTGCCCGCGCAGGCCGGCAATGCCGGATACCACGGCCACCATCGTCAGCAAGATGAGCAGGAAATAGCGCATTATTCCAGGGCCATTTCAACATGCGTGCTGCCGGCGGACTCCAGCAACGCGCGAGTTCCGGTTTCGGAAAATTTCGCGTCGGCCGTTTCAATCACCAGGAAAAATTTGTCGCGCGAGACCATTGCGAACCGGTTGTTCTTGAACAGCGGATGATAGAGCCGCGGAAACCGGTTCAACGCGACCATACCGACAAAGGCGCCGACCGCCGACGCGAGCACGAGCAAGATGTAGGAAGGCACCAGGGCCTGCGGCGGGCTGAACATCGGTTTGCCCCCGGTGATAATCGGATAATCGTACCCGTTCATGTACCAGATCATCAGCATGGACCCGATAAACGCGCCGCCGCCAAAGACCAGGGCAAACCAGCCGACGTAGGAATTTTTGAAACCCATCACCTTGTCGAGTCCATGGACCGGGAACGGCGAGAAAACGTCCCAGCGCCGGAAACCGGCCTCACGCACCGTTTTCGCCGCCGCCAGGACTGCCGCGGGTGAATCGAACTCAGCGATCATGCCGTAGGGTTTGGAGTCCATTAGTCGCCTCCTTTCGCGCCACCGAGCGGATGATGCGGGTCCGCCAGCGGGGTGATGGCTTTGACTTCCGAGACGGCGATCATCGGCAGGAACCGTACAAACAGCAGGTACATGGTGAAAAACACACCCAGCGTGCCGAGATAAGTACAGGCATCCACCCACGTCGGATAGAACGGGTGCCAGGCGGAAGGCAGGAAATCCTGGTACAACGAACCGACGATGATGGTGAAGCGCTCGAACCACATGCCGATATTGATCAAGAACGGCGATGACGAAGATAAGCACCAGATTTTGCCGCACTTTCTTGAACCAGAACAATTGCGGCATCAGGCCGTTCACCAACAACATGATCCAGCCGCCGAACCAGTAATAGCGGCCAAACAGGCGGTGAACGAACACCCAGGCGTCGTACGGACTGCCGGAATACCACGCCACGAAGTATTCCATCACATAGATGTAACCCATGATGCAACTCATCATCAGCGTCATTTTGCAAATCCGGTCGATGTGCCGCAGGGTGATGACTTCCTCCAGGTGGCACCATTTGCGCAGGGGAATCAACAGCACCAATACCATGCCGAAGCCGCAAAAGACCGCGCCCGCCACGAAGTAAAAGGGAAAGATCGTTTCATGCCAGCCGGCGAGTTGGGAGGTGGCGAAGTCCATGCCGACGATGGAACTCACCGTAAATACCAGCAGCGTCGCCAGGCCGGACAAAACCAGGTACGCCTTCTCATAATTGTGCCATTGGCGTGCCGAGCCGGTCCAACCGAGCGCGAATAACCCATAAAGGAATTTTCGAACCCGGGTTTGTGCCCGGTCGCGCAGCAACGCCAGATCCGGAATCAATCCCATGTACCAGAACAACGAGGAAACGATGAGGTAGGTGTTCACGGCAAAAACGTCCCACATCAACGGCGAACGGAATTGCGGCCACATGCCGGTCGTGAGCGGAATGGGGAACAACCACCAGGCAAACCAGACGCGCCCGACATGGACGGCGGGATAAAGCCCGGCGCACATGACGGCGAAAACAGTCATGGCTTCCGCCGCACGCCCGATGGCCGTGCGCCAATGCTGCCGGGTCAGGAACAACATGGCTGAGATCAGCGTCCCGGCGTGCGCGACACCGACCCACCAGACGAAATTAATGATGTCCCAGCCCCACGCCACCGGTGTGTTGTTACCCCAAACCCCGACCCCGGTTGAAATCAAATACGTCAACATGGAGGGCAGCACCACCGCAGCGCAGAACGCCGCCGGGAGAAACAGGATCCACCACCAACGCGGTGTCTTGCCTTCCGGCATGGCGGTGAGATGGTCGGTCAACCAACCCAGGCTGCGCTGATGAGGCGCCTGCGGGCCGCGCCGCAATTCCTTCGGCGGCACGAGCGATTCCAGTTGGTTCGTGGATTCAGCCATTAACTGGTGCCTTCCTTATCGGCATGATATTCGCCACCGTCATGCCTGTATTCCTCGGTGCTGTAAGGCGCATGATAATCGGGCATGGCTGGGTTTGGATTCCGGACACGCGCCAGATACGTCGTGCGCGGTTTCGTCAGCAAATCGCCGAGCACGGCATAATTACGGCCATAACCCTTCCATTTGCTGACGGTGCTGTCCGGGTCGCTGATGTCGCCGAACGCAATCGCCTGCGCCGGGCACGCCTGTTGGCACGCCGTTTTGGGAATCGTGCCTTCGGATTCCTTCAAGCGCACGTCACCTGAGGGACCGGCTTTGACCTTTTGCGCAATTTCCGCGCGTTGGATGCGCTGGACGCAATAGGTGCATTTTTCCATCACCCCGCGCTGGCGCACCGTCACGTCCGGGTTCTTGGCCATTTTGAGCAGGTCCCATTCGTCGTCCGGCCGCATGCCGCTGGTGTTCGCATGTTTCCACCAGTTCAACATATCCCATTTGCCGTCTGTCTCGTGCAGGAGTGGCGTGGGATAGAACGGACCTTTGAGATCGGCCAGCGGACGTTTATTGAAATCGAGGTAATTGAACCGCCGGACTTTGTACGGGCAATTGTTCGAGCAATACCGCGTGCCGATGCAACGGTTGTAGACCATGACATTCAAACCTTCCTGATCGTGCATGGTGGCGTTGACCGGGCAGACGTTTTCACACGGCGCCGCCTCGCACATCTGGCAAAGCATCGGTTGGTTCACCGCCTGCACGTCATCAATCCACCGTTCGAACTGTTGCTCGCTGTCTTTCAGGAATGAGTCGGCCAATGTCTTCTTGGCCGGGTCGGTGGTGTAGTAACGGTCTATCCGCATCCAGTGCATTTCGCGTCCCCGCCGCACCTGGTCTTTGCCCACAATGGGAATGTTGTTCTCGCTCTGGCAGGCGACCACACAAGTGGCGCAACCGACGCACGCCGTCAAATCCACCACCAGGCCCCATTGTTGCAGCGCCGTTTTGGCTGCTTTATCCAGCGGATTGGGATACAGCGGCGCCACCACCGGCGGTTCCTTTTCCCGCATGTCCTGCGCGAACGCAGGGTTCTTCCGGAATTCATCGAAGTTCGCCTCGCGTACGGCCGGCCGGCCTTCCATCGACCAATGGTCCTGCGTACAGGCGATCACGTGCGTCTGACCGGTCTTGCGAATCGTTCCGCCCGTTTCGATATATTTGCCGTTGAAAATCTTGCAGGCATTGAACCCAACACCGGTGCCAATCCGCCCTGCCCTTTCTCGCCCGTAACCCAGCGCCAGACCCAACGAGTAATCCGCCATGCCCGGTTGCACCCAGATCGGGCCGGTAACTTTGCGGCGGTTCAACGCGATTTCCACCAGGTCGCCGTTCTGCACGTTCAGCTCGCGCGCGGTTTTACGGCTGACGAGGATGGCATTGTCCCAGACGATCTTGGTGACCGGATCGGGCAGTTCCTGCATCCAACCGTTGTTGGCGTAACGCCCGTCATCCATCTTGGAGTCGCGATAAAAAACGACCTCAAGGTTAGTCGCGGACGGGGCCGCGGCATTTATAGTGGCTATTGGCTGCGAGCCGACAGTTGCCGCCACCGGCTGGGGCGCGGAATCCGGCAGGAATCCGTTGAACAAAAACCTCTTCCATTGTTCTTCCTCACTGACGCCTGGTTGTGCTTGGCCGGAAATTCTGAACGTATCGTGAACAATCCCATAAGGGGTTATTCGCACCTCGCCGGCGATGCGCGCCAGGAATTCCAGTTCCGCTAAACCTCCGAACAACGGCTGAATCAGCGGTTGGATGGGCACCAGCGTCCCATCGCTGGTAACGGCGTCTCCCCAGGATTCCAGGTAATGCGTCGCCGCGAAATGCCAGTCACTGACTTTGGAAGTTTCATCCTCGTAGTAACCGAGCCTGACAACGGTTTTAGGCTTCTGCGCCGCTGTCCAATTCAAATGATAAGCCGGATTGCCACCCAGAATGACCAGAGTATCGGTCGTCGCGGGATTATAATTCTTTATATTCTGACCGGAATTTGGGGTCGCTGGAATTAAAACTACGGTCTTGCCGATGCTGCCCAGAGCCGCATTCATGGCGAATGCCAGCAAGTGGACCTCCAGCGGCTGCCGTTGTCCGGCAACGACCAACGAATGATGGCCATTCGCTTTCAGGTCTTTCACACATTCAGAAATCCATTTTGGATCAATCCCGACAGGAATGGCCGCGGATGAACCCGAAATCTCTGCCAGCATGGCGGCGGCGACCTGCCCGACCAGACTGGCCGGAACCCGCAGCCGGTGGTCGGCATTTAAACCGGTCGAACTGAAGAGGCTTTCAACCTGATAGAGCCGGTTCATGGAATCACCCGGACCCGCGAGGCGACGGCCCTGGGCAAAGCGGCGAATATTACCAGCCACATCCTCTTCCGAACCGATGAAATCGCAATCCAATGACAGGATAACACGGGCGAAGTCGTAGCGATAAACCGGACGCACCGGCTGCCCGAACGCCCGCGTTGCGGCACGCTGATGAATCCCCGAATCAATCGCGTCATGCGTAAACCACTGCGACTTCGGAAACCTTTGTCCGATGAGTTTTTGCAGCCGTAACCGCGACGGCGAGGTGCTGCTTTCGGCCAGGAAGGCCAGCCCTTCGCCCTGATTCGCGGCGAATTTTGACGTCAAGCCATCGAGGAAATCGAATGCCTCGTCACGGGGAACCGTTTCCAATTTGCCGGATTTGTCATTTCTGGCCGCAAATCGCTGCGCGCGATCGGGATCGTACAGATTCAAAATGGACGCCTGGGCATAACGATCGGTCCCGCCGTTACCGCCGGGATATAACGCGTTGCCTTCGATTTTAATGGGCCGACCGTCATACGATTTTACGACCAACGGAATGGCTCCCGTGCGAGTCGGCATGGCCGTCGCGAAATATTGCGGCATGCCGTAGTCATAACCTTTGTCCGGCGCCTTGGAGAACGGGACCAGCTCCTCTTCCGGCCGCCGGCAGCCGGCGGCCATCAGACCCAGGCCGGCCAGCGCAAATGACGCGGACATGATTTTGACGAAGTGCCGGCGGGAAACCGGGTCGGTAAACTCACCCGCGCCCTGCGGAAATTCGCGCTGCAGCCACTCCTTGAACTCCGGCGTGTCGGACAATTCATCCAGGCTCCGCCAGTAATGGCGGCCCGTCACGGCAGGCGAAGTTGAAGTTGTGGTGGTGGAATTCATTCGAAAACGACGGACGACATTTCTCGCGCGGCCAATTTATGATTTATGATTGATGATTGATGATTGGAAAAGAATCTAAGGCTACGCCCGCTCGCGGGCGTCAATCGTAAAGCGTAAGTCGTAAATCGCAAATTCATCATCGGTGGCAGGCTGAACAGTTATCGAGCGATTGCACATGCCAGTCGTGGACGAACCTGGCACCGTTGGTGGTTTGCAATTCAGCGGCGATCCCGGCGTTTGTGCTCCATTGCCAGCCCAGGTCCGTCACCTTGTTTTCGGGACGGATAAATGCCGCTGGGTCCCGGTGGCAATTCAGACAGAAGGCCATGGTAAGGGATTTGGCGTGACGCACCTCGTCCATCTCGTCCACCCGCCCGTGACATTCCACGCAACTGATCCCGCGGCGCACGTGGACGGAATGATTGAAATACGCGTAATCGGGCATCCGGTGGATTTGCACCCAGGGGATGGGCACATTATTGGTGGCACTCTCCCGGACCAGAGCCAGCCTCGGATCATCTTTAAGCACCTGATTATGGCAATTCATACAGGTGGAGGCCGACGGGATGTTGGAAAACCACGATTTTTCCACGGTCGAATGGCAGTAACGGCAATCAATGCCCAATTGACCGGCATGAACCGCGTGTGAAAAGGGCACCGGCTGGATCGGTTCGTAGCCCACGCGCGAGTATTTGGGTGTGAAATAATAAGTGACTCCGGCCGTGACGGCACCACCCACCAGCACAAGGCCGGCAGCAATCAAAAAAGGCAACTGGTTTGTCCACTTCGGGAAAATTGCTGGCATCTCAGAAAAACCCGTCCGTCAGTCACATTTTGTCCTTCGCTCCGCAAACATTGGGCGAAATGTTTAGCGATTGGGCGTCCTGTCTGCAAGAAAAGTTTGTGAAAAATTTCACGTTTACAACTCCACCCGGTCTTGAAAGCTCATTTTTCCTTGAAAACAGGCCTTCCCGTCAACGCGCAGCCCGGGAATGCTCCATTGACGCTTTCACTCACCCCGTTAATTCTTCTCTTTGAGCGAGGTTTTCTGTGTCAGCGTGCGCAAGGGATAGAGCCCTGGACAACAACCAAACGTTTCGTGAAATGCCTGACTAAAGTGACTCAAACTCGAATAGCCGACTTCCAGTGCTGCTTCGGTGACGTTGAATTTTCCCGAGCGCAACAGTTCGGCAGCCCGTTCCAGTCGCAACTGGCGAAGATACTGCGGAATCGTCATACCCGTCGCCGCCGAGAAGGTCCGGCTCAAGTGAAACGGACTGCAACCGACGGAGCGGCCGATTTCTTCGAGGTTGGGCGGGTCCACCAGTTTTTCGCGGAGCAAGGCGATCACCTTTTCGACCCGTTCAGCGGATAAACGCTGCTGCCGCTGACAAAACAATTCACCCTCGCCCGGGGCGAGGAAGAACAATTCCGCGGCCAATTCAAGCGCCTTCGTCTGATACCAGAGTTTCTGGGCCGCGGCGAGCACGGGTGCTTCGCGCAGACTGGCGAGCAGTTGTTGCTGTCGGCTGGTCAGACGCGTCGGCGCCATCACGCCGGATTTTTCGGGTTGTCCGGCAATGACCTCCCGCACCAGGGAATGCAGTGACGGCACAAAATCACCCAAATGACGTCGCAAAAAATCGAACGACATTTCGACGGTCAAAAACTGGTGTCGCTGCTCCGCCTGACGCGTGGCGCGTAAAGGTTGTTCCCCGCGCCGATAAAAGCCCGCGGTCAACGGCGTGAAAGTGACCTTCTGACCGTTAAACGCGACGGTTCCATTGCCTGCAAGATTGAGACAGACTTCGACGCTGCCGGGATGAAAACTTTTACCCCAGTCAAATTCCGTCGGGGTTTCGAAGTCATGCCATTCAAAACTCACCCCCACGCCACGTACGCTGCCGTGCAAATGCCGCCAGCCGTCGCCGATGGCATTCCAGGCCGGGCGTTCGGTGAACGCGGGCGCGACGACAAATCGTTCCGTGTCGCTCGGTTCGACTGGTAATTTGACCGGTTTAGGCACGGACATAATGTGCCATTTTTAACGCTATGAGCAAATATCTTGTCGTTATCACCGCCAAAAGTGATTAGCAAGTCGCCGTCAAAAAATCGCAAATGAACGGAAGCGCACACACCCGGCGATGATTATTGTCGGCGTCATGATGCTACTGAAAAAAGGGTTTATGCTGTTTCTGGTCGCATTTTTGTATCTCCCGATGTTATTGGCGGATGAAGTGACTGTATCCGAACAGGCGACGGTAACGCGTTACGGTTTATTTGACTGGCTCGATCATCGTAGTGAATATGGTCAAGGGGTGTTCCCCGAACCGTTTCTGGTGGATGATTCGGACCTGGAACCCGGCGAAGCGCGTGTGGACTGGTTGCACACGGCCGCCGGCAGCCTGCATAATGACGAAGTCAAGATGGAGGCTGAAAAAGCGTTTGGCGTTGTCACTTTGGAACTGGAAGTGCCATTTGTGCGAGAGGCATCACCCGGCGGGACATTACAGGGCTTCGGAAACATTGACCTGGGCGCGCGCTGTCCATTTTATCAATTTGTGTCAGCCAATGGATGGGTTGATTCCACACTAGGCGTCGCCGCTGAGGTCGGTATCCCCACCGGATCGGAGGTAAGCCAGAACGCTGAACTGGTTCCAAAACTGTTCGACGACCTCAAGATAGGCAATTTTACACTCCAATCGGTTCTCGGTTATTCGACGCTGTTCGGCCCCGGCCCGGACGGCGGCTTACAGGCATTCGAATACGGTTTTGTATTTCGCTTATACCATCCCGCACCGGGCTTTGCCGTTACCGGCAGTGCAGGAATTCGTTCCGATTTTCGAGTTAATCGGAGAAACGGAGTTAAACCAGTCCAATCCCGGCCAAAACAGCGTTTTGGGAGACGTCGGGTTCCGCCTCAACCTCAAGGCCATCGGCCAGATACAACCCCGGCCCGGAGTCGGATTTGTTTTTCCCATCAATGAGACCGCACGCGCCGACACCCATTGGGGTGTCATCGTGAGTCTGGTTTTCCAATTTTAAATCATGGCGACGGGAATAAATCGCAGGGAGTTCCTGCTCCTGGCCGCCACGGCGGTGGCTGGTTGCAGTTCGTTACCACCCGACACGAATTCGTCTGCACCCAAAATCCGGCTGGTCAACGCGGGACCGGCTGCCGATTACGCGGTTGACGGTGTTTACGCCCGCTTCCGCAACCAGGGATTTTTTGTGGTTCGCCAGGGCGAAAGCTTGTTTGCCTTATCGGCGATTTGCACGCACAAGAAATGCAAACTGGATGCGGAACCGGATCGTTCATTCTTCTGCCCCTGTCACGGCTCGACCTTTAACCCCGATGGGCGGGTCACCCAAGGCCCTGCAAAGCGGGATCTACCGAAACCGGAGACATTTATAAACGACAAGGGAGAACTGATGGTCAAAATAATCACTATCTGAAGCAGCGTTTCAATTGCGCTTGACTGCCAGGCAGGTAAATCCCAGTCAGACTTTCCCACGAATATACTGAGGATTTAGCCGGATTCGTGGGTTTGTGATTGAACAACCCGCATTTCCGAGGGTCGAATTTCCAATGAACCCTCCAAATATCCGTTCCCGTTTGCGCATCTGGTGGCGGCAGGAAATCCGTCCCTTGTTGATTTTGGCGCTGATACTGTTCTCCGTGCGCTCCTCGCTTGCCGATTGGAATGACGTGCCGTCCGGCTCCATGCAGCCGACGATACTGGTCGGTGACCGGGTTTTCGTCAACAAACTGGCATACGATCTCAAGGTGCCGTTCAGTACCTGGCATGTGGCGCAATGGGCAAACCCGCAACGCGGGGACATCGTGGTGTTTTACTCACCCCGCGACGGCACGCGCCTGGTCAAACGGGTCGTCGGGTTGCCGGGCGATACAGTAGAATTGCAGAATGACCAACTTATCATCAACGGCAAACCGGTTGATTATTCTCCCCTGCCCTCTGACGTTTCAAATCAATTGCCCGAAGTCGAACGTGAACACAGTCGTTTTGCCACCGAGCAGCTGACGGCTCATCCTCACGCCGTGATGGCGATACCGGAAGTCCCGGCCATGCGAACCTTTGGCCCGGTACGGGTACCGGAGGGCCAATACTTTATGATGGGCGACAATCGCGACAACAGCTTCGATTCGCGCTATTTCGGCTCAGTGTCGCGAAATCGGATCGTGGGCAAGGCGATCGCCGTCGTGATGTCTCTCGACCATGATCATTATTGGCTCCCACGCGGAAATCGTTTCTTCAGCCCGTTGGACAGTAATGTCTTCAACTGAAGTGACAAAACAGGTAGAGAACTTTTAACGACAAATAAATAAGGCAATGGCCGTTACTCGGCGTCCGGAGCGGTCCGCTGAAGGCGCTTGAGGTCCTGAAATTCCAACGGATTGCTGATATGACCGCCGTTAAAATAGGAAATAGGCGCCGGCCCTTTCCACACCCAGAAGTCTGCATGTTCATCGGCGAAGCCCCACACAACCCCATTCTGATGCCAGCGGGCCGGGAGGTTGAGCCACTCGTCTACTTTGGAGGAATAGAGAAAAAGACCTTCGTCTATCGACCGTGGATCTTCATCAAGAAAGGTAAGACTGCTCGAAGGGTGCCGGATCGTGGTCGATTTGCGCACGAGTTGGACCAGGAGGTTGGTCTCATAGTCCTCGCCGCCCATGTAACCGCTCAACGACACACTGCGCAACCTGGGAGTAGTGGTGCCGACAACAAAATTCGGGTCGACCGGGCAATGATACACTTTGATGGACTGCACGTACCGAAAAAGGGAGCCGCTGGTGATGGTCGCCAGGTCACCATCCAGGACGGCATTGCCGGTTACCCAGCATCCGGGTGGGCTGCGATGGACGCCGTTGATGTTGCTTCCGAGATTCAGCGCCAGTTGTTCATGGTTGTCAGAAGAATAAAGCTCCCAACCGAGGCCAAGCTGTTTTTTATTGTTGAGGCAAATGGTTCTGAGGGCGTGACCCTTTGCGACGGACAAGGCCGGTAACATTAACACGGCCAGAATGACAATGATGGCAATCACCACCAGCAATTCAATCAAGCTAAAGGCGCTGGATTTGCGTTTCACTCTTATTAAGATAACCTGACTTGCTGTTTATTCTTAATTAACATATCTGCTTCAACTCTGCAAGGTATATATGGATCCCAAACCTCGTTGGTTTTGCAGGAGTCACATCGTACCTTCAGCATTCCACGCCTAACGTCAGGGTTGTCTCTGCTACCCGAAGCCGGCTGGGCAATCCGGGACGGAAACGTGAAGGCGCCGAACGGGTTGGCTACGACCTCGAGTTGCGGTAAATTTTCAGGCGCGATGAACAAGTTTAGAATCTTTGTGGATTTTGCGGTGGCGCCGGACATTTTGAAACTGTTGCAGGCTGAAACCCGGGAACACGAACTGGTCTTTCCCAAAACGCCCGTTGCTTCTGTTTTGGCCAGGGCGCAACGTGATCCACAATTTGTTACGGTGGACATCGCCATTGGCCAGCCTGAACCTGCAGCGATCGCTGAAGCCGTCCAGTTGAAATGGATTCACGTCAGCACGTCGGGCATCACCGGTTATGACAATCCGGAATTTCTTCGCGCCCTGATGGCCGAACGTAAAATCCCGGTAACCAACAGCGCGAGCGTCTATAGCGAGGCGTGCGCCGTGCATGCGCTGAGCTTCATGACGGCGCAGGCCCGAAAGTTGCCCTTGGCGCTCAGGACTCGGGCCGCCAGCGGCACGAAAGCCTGGAAGGATATCCGCGGCACTTCCGGGAACGCTCCGGGGAGAAACAGTTCTGATCCTGGGTTACGGCACGATTGGTAGACGACTGGCAGAATTGCTCCGTCCTTTCGATATGAAAGTGATTGCCTACCGCCGGGAAATCGCGCGGAGATGAAGGCGTGCCGGTAGTTACGGAACAGCAACTCACCGGTGCGCTCGCCGAAGCCGATCACGTCGTCAGACATCCTCCCGGACAGCACGGCAACACGGCATTTCTTCGACGCCAGGCGCTTTACGATCATCAAACCGGGCGTGGTCTTTACAATATCGGCCGCGGCACAACGGTGGTTCAGGATGCTCTGCTGGATGCCCTGCGTTCAGGACAAATCGGAGCTGCATGGCTGGATGTGACTGAACCTGAACCTTTACAAACGAACATCCGTTGCGAAAGGAGCCGAATTGTTTTATCACGCCGCACATCGCAGGCGGCCATACGGGCGAGACCAGGACTCTGGTCAGTCATTTTCTTGAATACTTTGACCGGTTCATTCGTGGAGAACCCTTGCTGGACCGTGTCATGTAGCAGCGTTTCTCAAAAAAGCCGGCCCAATCCGCGCTTTCACAAGCGCGGCAATAGAATTGCTTTGGGCATTGACGAAGCAATGCCCTCCACTTGCTACCGGCGCGCTGGGGACATCGCGCCCTACCCTATTCCGCGGACAGCCCGGCGGGCCGTCCCTACCTACTTCTTCTTTGTCTTCTTGGCCGCTTCTTCTTCCAGGGCGGCCTGAGCGGCAGCCAAACGGGCCACCGGCACGCGGAAGGGCGAGCAACTGACATAGGTCAATCCCAGGCGATGACAGAACTTCACCGAATCCGGATCGCCGCCGTGTTCGCCGCAAATGCCCAGCTTGATGTCGGGCCGCGTCGCTCGGCCTTTCTCGACCGCCATCTTCATCAACTGCCCGACCCCGGCCTGGTCGATCGAAGCAAACGGATTCTTTTTCACGATTTCCAGTTCCTGTACGGCGGCAGGAAACAGCCGGAATCGTCGCGGCTCATGCCGAGGCAGGTCTGCGTCAGGTCATTCGTGCCGAAGCTGAAGAACTCCGCGGTCTTGGCGATTTCATCAGCCGTCAGCGCGCCGCGCGGCACTTCGATCATCGTGCCGACCAGGTAATCCAGTTTCACGTTCTTTTCCTTCATCACTTCCTTCGCCACGCGATGGACGACTTCGACCTGCAGATCGAGTTCCTTCTTGAATCCGACGAGCGGAATCATGACTTCGGGTTTCACCTTGATGCCGGATTTCTGCACTTCGGCAGCGGCTTCGAATACCGCTCGCGATTGCATTTCGGAAATTTCCGGATAAACGATGCCGAGGCGGCAGCCGCGGAAACCGAGCATCGGATTGAACTCGTGCAGTTCCTTGACGCGCTGTTGAATCTTTTCGACCGGCACGCCCATTTTTTCCGCCAGATCGTTCTGCGCTGCGTGGTCGTGCGGAAGAAATTCGTGCAGCGGCGGATCGAGGAAACGAATCGTCGCCGGCAGGCCTTTCAATTCCTTGAAGATGCCGACGAAATCCTCCTTTTGATAAGGCAGGAGTTTGGCCAGCGCTTTTTTCCGGTCTTCCAGGTTGTCCGCGAGAATCATCTCGCGCATGGCGTCGATGCGGTTGCCTTCGAAGAACATGTGTTCGGTGCGGCACAGGCCGATGCCCGTCGCGCCAAACGCCACGGCGTTGGCGGTCTGTTCGGGCGTGTCGGCATTGGTGCGGACCTGGAGCCTGGTGACTTTGGAGCACCAGTCCATCAGCTTTTGGAACATCTGATAGGTCACGCTCTCCTTTGCCCCGAGCGATTTCTCGACCAGCACCTGGACAATTTCCGAGGCGGCGGTTTTGATTTCGCCCGGATACACTTCGCCGGCCGTGCCGTTGATGGAAAGGTAATCGCCTTCTTTGTAGGTCGTGCCGTCCACGGTCATCGTCTTGGCCTGATAATCAATCTGCAACGCGCCGCGCCGCAGACGCAAACCTTGCCCATCTGCCGCGCCACCAGCGCCGCGTGCGAACTGACGCCGCCTTTCGCCGTCAGAATGCCTTCGGCCGCGATCATGCCGCGCAAATCTTCCGGCGAAGTTTCGTTGCGGACGAGCAAAACCTTTTCGCCTTTGGCGGCAGCCGCGCACCGCGCGGTCGGCATTCAAATACATCTTGCCGGAAGCCGCGCCGGGACCGGCGGGCAAACCTTTGGCGATGCACTTGGCGCTCTTGACCGCCTTGCGATCGAAGACCGGCGCCAGCACCTGGTCGAGTTGATCGGCCGGCACGCGGCGGATGGCCGTCTTCCAGTCGATGAGTTTTTCCTTCTCCATCTCGATGGCGAAGCGAACGGCGGCCAGGCCGGTGCGTTTGCCGTTGCGGGTCTGGAGCATGAACACTTTGCCGTCCTGGATCGTGAACTCGAAATCCTGCACGTCCTTGAAATGCGTTTCCAGCGTCTTGCGGACCTTCTCCAGCTCGCGCAAAGGCCTCGGGCAGATGCTTCTTGAGTTGCGCCACCGGTTCGGGCGTGCGCACGCCGGCCACAACGTCTTCGCCCTGGGCGTTGATCAGGAATTCGCCGTAGAAAACTTTTTCGCCGGTCGCCGGATCGCGCGTGAAGGCCACGCCGGAGCCGGACTGGTCGCCGGTATTGCCGTAGACCATCGCCTGCACGTTGACGGCGGTGCCCCATTCGGAGGGAATGTTGTATTTGCGGCGATAAACAATCGCGCGGTCGTTCATCCAGGAACCGAACACGGCGCCGACCGCGCCCCACAGTTGCTTCCACGGATCCTGCGGAAATTCCTTGCCGGTGCGTTCCTTGATCAGTGCCTTGAAGCGCTTGACCAGTTCCTTCAGATCAGCCACTGACAGCTTGGTGTCTTCGATATCCGTCGTGATAACGCTCGTGCTTGAGCTCATGGATGACGACTTCAAACGGCTCATGGTCTTCGCCGGCCGCTTCTGCACGCCCATGACGACGTCGCCATACATCTGGATGAACCGGCGATAGCAATCCCAGGCGAAGCGCTCGTTCTTGGTGGCCTTGACCAAAGCGCAGCACGGTTTCGTCGTTGAGGCCGAGGTTCAAAATGGTGTCCATCATGCCCGGCATCGAATCGCGCGCGCCGGAGCGGACCGACACCAGCAGCGGCATGGCGGCTTTGTCGCCGAATTTCGTGCCCATGATTTTCTCGATGAAGGCGATGCCGGCCTTGACCTGCGGGTCGAGCGACTTTGGGATAGGTTCGCTTGTTGGCGTAATAATAGGTGCAGACTTCGGTGGTGATGGTGAATCCGGGAGGCACCGGCAGGCCGATGCGGCTCATCTCGGCCAGGTTCGCGCCTTTGCCGCCGAGCAACGGTTTCATGCTGCCGTTGCCGTCGGCTTTCTTATTACCAAACAAATAAACGTATTTTGCGGATTTCGATGCTTTAGCCATAAATCAAATATCCAATTTTAAAAATGTTCGCGCGAGTTCAAATGCCGGAAGAATCTCCGCAGAACGAGCGCCGAATCTAACAAAGAAACCCGCGGGCCTGTCAACGTCCGACTCGCGTTGGTAGAGTCCCAAATTCGCTCGGAGATTCCGCCATCAGGCCGGCTCGGAACCGATCGTTCAAACGCGTGAACATCCAAACTTCCACACGTCCAAAATTCATGGCGACTACGCTCCTCACGCGTTTGATCGCCATAGCTGTGATGACAATATCATATCGTTCATCATCAGATATGTTGATTTTTTATTTGCACTCCAGCTGGGACATTTTCCGTTAGTTTGGAGCGGTTTTCATAGCAACCGATGCCGGACCGAACTTGAACTATCTCTGAACGCCTGTTGCGCGAACGCATCGTCATGCTCGACGGCGCAATGGGCACGATGATCCAGCAACACAAGCTGGATGAGGCCGCTTTTCGCGGCGAACGGTTCCGGGAATGGCGTGGCAAGGACCTCCAAGGCTGCATCGATCTGCTAAACCTCACTCAACCGGAAATCATTGAGGAAATTCATCGACAATACCTCGAGGCTGGCGCGGACATCATCGAGACGAACACCTTTAACTCGCAATCCATTTCATTGGCAGATTACGGGTTGGAATCGCTGGCCTATGAATCGTCGAAGGCGGGCGCAGAATGTGCGAGGCGCGCGGCGGACCAGATCGATGAAGGCCCGACCGGGCCGGGTCTGTTTTGTGGCGGGCGCCATCGGGCCGACCACGAAGACATCCTCCATTTCCACGGACGTAAACAACCCCGGCGCACGCGGGGCAACGTTTGATGAACTGGTTGCCGCTTACAGTGAACAGGTCCGCGGCGCTGCTGGATGGCGGCGTGGATTTGCTGCTGGTGGAGACCATCTTCGACACGCTGAATGCGAAGGCGGCATTTTTTGCGATTCAACAGATTTTTGAGGAACGAGGAATCAGCCCTCTGAAATTTCGGAGGGATGAGTTATACGAGTCCCGAACTCCCAAGAGCGCAGAAGAATCGGGGCTCGTGTAACTCGCCCCTCCGAATCACCGGGCAAGTGTGTTCCGATTCTAGCTTCCGTTACCTTTATCCAGGCCGGGAGTAACCGCGGTGTGACCGGTCAGACCATCGAGGCCTTTTGGAATTCCATCTCCAACGTTCCTCTGCTGTCCGTCGGCCTGAATTGCGCATTGGGCCCAAAGGAATTGCGCCCGCTCATCGAGGAGCTTTCCGGGCTGGCGCCGATTTATGTCAGCGCGCTACCCCAACGCCGGCCTGCCGAATCCGCTGTTGCCGACCGGGTTTCCCGAAACGCCAGAAACGTTCGCACCGCAATTGAAGGAATGGGCGCAGAATGGCTGGCTGAATATTGTCGGCGGCTGCTGCGGCACCACACCCGCCCATATCAAAGTCCTCGCCAAGGCGGTGAAAGGCATCTGCCACCACGCGTGCCGCCCAAGGTCGAGCCGTATTTGCGATTAAGCGGACTGGATGCGCTCACCGTCCGGCCGGACTCCAATTTCCTCAACATCGGCGAGCGCACCAACGTGGCCGGGTCGCCGAAATTTGCCCAGCTCATCAAGGCGGGCGACTTCGAGGCGGCGCTGGCCGTTGCGCGCCAGCAGGTCGAGAACGGCGCGCAGGTGATTGACGTCTGCATGGACGAAGGAATGATTGACGGCGTGGCGGCCATGACACGTTTCCTGAACCTCATTGCCTCGGAGCCGGATATTTGCAAGGTCCCGGTGATGGTGGACTCCTCGAAATGGGAGGTCATCGAAGCCGGTTTGAAATGCCTGCAGGGCAAAGGCATCGTCAATTCCATTTCGCTCAAGGAAGGTGAGGAAAAATTCCTGCACCAGGCAAGGCTCATCCGCCGTTATGGCGCGGCGGTGGTGGTGATGGCGTTCGACGAACGCGGCCAGGCCGACACGTTCGAACGGCGCACTGCCGTCTGTCAGCGCGCTTATAATCTACTGGTGGAGAAAGTCGGCTTCCCGCCGCAGGACATTATTTTTGACCCGAACGTGCTGACCGTCGGCACGGGCATGGAGGAGCACGCCAACTACGCGGTGGATTTCATCCGGACGACCAAATGGATCAAGGAAAACCTGCCGCAAGCCAAGGTCAGTGGCGGCATCAGCAATGTTTCCTTCTCGTTTCGCGGCAACAATGGGGTGCGGGAGGCGATGCATTCGGCGTTTTTATATCACGCCGTCAAGGCTGGACTCGATATGGGTATCGTGAACGCCGGGCAGTTGGCCGTTTATGATGAAGTCCCCAAAGACCTGTTGGAGCAGGTTGAAGACGTTTTGTTGAACCGGCGACCTGATGCAACCGAGCGGCTCATCAAATTCGCCGAATCGGTAAAAAAACAGGACCCGACGGTGGTGGTTGAGGATGAATGGCGCAAAAGCGCCGTCGAGCAGCGGCTCGAACACGCGCTGGTCAAGGGGATCGTGGAATTTATCGACCAGGACGTGGAAGAGGCGCGCCAGAAATTCGGCCGTCCACTGGCTGTGATTGAAGGTCCGCTGATGGCCGGTATGAACGTGGTAGGCGATTTGTTTGGTTCGGGCAAGATGTTCCTCCCGCAAGTCGTGAAATCAGCCCGCGTGATGAAGAAGGCCGTGGCCTATCTGCTGCCGTTTCTGGAAGCGGAAAAGCGGGCTACCGGCAGTGTCCATAAGAATGCCGGGAAAGTCCTTATGGCGACCGTGAAGGGCGACGTGCACGACATCGGCAAGAACATCGTCGGGGTCGTGCTCGCCTGCAACAATTACGAGGTCATTGACCTTGGAGTGATGACACCCTGCGAAAAAATCATTGCCACAGCCCTCGAACAACGCGTGGACATCATCGGCCTCAGCGGGCTGATTACGCCGTCACTGGACGAAATGACGCACGTGGCGCGTGAACTGGAACGGCAGGGATTGAAACTGCCGTTGCTGATTGGCGGCGCCACAACGAGCAAGGCGCACACCGCGGTAAAAATCGCCCCGGCGTACCGAGAACCGGTGGTTCATGTCCTGGACGCTTCACGGGCCGTGCCAGTAGTCGGCAGCCTCATCAGCGCCGGGCAGAAGCCCGGGTTCGTCAAACAAGTCCGCGAGGAGTACGAGCGTGTCCGGGTACAGCACGCCGGGCAACGCGCCAAGCTGATTTTGTTGGAGGCGGCCCGCGCCAAAGCGCCCGCAGTTGACCTATGATGATCTGCCAAAGCCGGAATTCATCGGGATCCGGACTGTTTCTCCCGCCGTGGCTGCGGATGTAAATCTGCGGATTTCTAAATCGGGTGAGTCTACCGAATTACATCGTCGGCTACAGGTTGCGTTGGAAGACCTTGTGCCGTTCATCGACTGGACGCCGTTTTTTCATACCTGGGAGTTACGTGGCGTCTATCCCAAAATTTTACAACACGAAAAGCATGGCGAGGAAGCGCGAAAGCTGTTTGCCGACGCACAGAAACTCCTGGACCAAATTGTTTCGGGAAAACTATTGCAACCACGAGGCGTTTACGGCCTGTTCCTGGCCAATCGCATCGGCGATGATGTAGAACTCTACACTGACGAATCGCGGAGGAAGGTTCTGGCGACATTTCACTTCCTGCGCCAACAGATTGAAAAGACTGACGGCACACCGAACTGGTGTCTGGCCGATTTTGTAGCGCCACGAGACAGCAACGCGCAATCCCCATCAGATCATCTGGGAGCATTTGCCGTTACCAGTGGCCATGGGTTGAGAGAACTGGTGGAGAAATTCAAGGCGGACCACGATGATTACAATGCCATCCTGGCGGAGGCACTGGCGGATCGCCTGGCCGAAGCCTTTGCAGAATTTCTACACAAACATGTTCGTGAGGAGTGGGGCTACGGCCGGAATGAAAATCTCAACGGCGAGGATATGATCGCGGAAAAATACCGTGGAATCCGGCCGGCGGCAGGTTATCCGGCATGCCCCGATCATACCGAGAAACAAATTCTCTGGAAGTTGCTTGATGTGGAAACGAATACCGGCATGCAGCTGACCGAGAGCTGCGCCATGTGGCCGGGCAGTTCGGTCAGCGGGCTTTATTTCGCGCATCCGGAATCCAAATATTTTGCCGTCGGGAAGCTCGGCCGCGATCAAATCCTCGATTATCATCTCCGCAAGGGCATGCCCTTGCAGGAAGTCGAAAGATGGCTGGGCCCCTGGTTGAATTACGAGCCACAAGCAATGGCAGCCGGCACCACCGTTGCCTGTTCTTGCGGTGTTCCGCATTGATTAACAGGGTGAAAAAGGAATCGACGGACGGTGGAGTTCGCCGTATAAATGGGTAGATCCAGCCAAAGGACAGTTATGGCAACCTTACCGCAGTCGGTCAAAATGATGCCGGTGGATGCGGACTTGTTCGAATCAATCGGTTATCTGCCCAAAACCCGTCAACTGTACGTCAAATTCAGGAACTCGCCTCCGCTTTGCTTCGACAACGTGCCGGGTTTCCGGTATGAGAGCCTGTTGATCGCACCGCGAAAGGATGCGTATTACCGGACGTTCATTAAAGACCGGTTCCTGACCAAAGCCGTGGAAATGCCATCGGCTTGAAGCTACGCCAGACTTGTTTTTCGTGGAATCGGGCCTAAATTAAAGGCATGAAGCAGGACGTTGTGCCAGTTCAGATTCGCGGAATTATCCCGGCCAACAGTGGCTGTGCGCTTTTCGTCGGCAACGACCACAAGGTTTTTGTCATCAACGTCGAGCCACAAATGGGGGCGGTCATTGGCATGTTCCTGCGCCAGACCCCCAAGGAACGCCCGCTGACCCACGATCTCATCAACCGGATGTTTCAAGGTTTCGGCATCACGGTGGAGCGCGTCGTCATTACGGACTTAAAGAATTCGACTTACTTCGCCCGGCTGATTCTGCAGCAGCAAAACGAACTGGCCCGGAAGATCGTGGAGCTCGATGCGCGCCCCAGCGATTGTCTGGCCCTGGCTGCCGCCCAGAAAAAACCGATCTTTGTGGCCGCCTCCCTCTTCGAACAGGTCGAGGACATGAGCGAAGTGTTGAACAAAATCAACGAAACCGGCAGCGAGGCGGAATAAAATGCCCGGCGTCAAAACCCCATCACCGGCTCTCATCTGCGGTGACGACGAGTTTGCCGTAAAGCAACACGCGCGGCAGCTTTACCAGCAATGGTGCGATGAAATCGGAGGGATGGACCATGAAATCATCGAAGCCACGGTGACCAACAGCGGCGAGGCGCTTGCTGCGATCGCCCGGTTGCGTGAGGCGCTGCAAACTTTGCCCTTCTTCGGCACCGGCAAAGTCATCTGGTTGAAAGATTGCAATTTCCTCGGAGAAGAGCGGACAGCCTCCGCACAAGCCGTCACCGAAACACTCGCGGACCTCGCGGAGGAACTTAAGAATTTCGCGTGGGCGGGCAACCCCGGCATCCGGTTGCTCATCAGCGCCGGCAAGGTGGACAAGCGCAAAACCTTCTTCAAGACCCTCGATAAAATCGGCCCGGTGGAAAACCTTGCGGGCTGGTCAGTGGACGATCGCGATTGGGCGGACCGCGCGGAACTCGCCGCACAAACGGCCGTGCGCGAGCGTAAAAAGGAGATTTCCGAAGAAGCGCTGGCGGAACTGGTCAGTCGCGTTGGCCCGCATCCGCGCCTGCTGGACAATGAAGTGGAGAAACTTTGTTTATTTGCGGGTGATCGGAGCCGGATTGAGTCAGAGGACGTCAACGCGGTTTGCGTGCGGAACAAGCTGGCACGGGCATTCGCGCTGGGGGACGCCCTGGGGGATCGTGATTTGCCCCGCCTGCTGCGGCGGCTGGACGAAGAGCTTTGGGAGGTGAAGTATGATTCCCAAAAATCGGAAATCGGCCTGTTATATGGTTTGATCGCCAAAGTACGCGCGATGTTATTGTTAAAGGAAATGATCCGGGAAGGCTGGATCAAGCCGGAGATGGATTATAACCGTTTCAAGGCCCAACTGCAGCGCGTCCCGGCGGACCGGCTGCCCGGCGACCGGCGTTTTAATCCCCTGGCTTTGAATCCGTATGTCTTATACAAGGCGCTGCCGCAGATAAAACATTATTCCGGAGCCGAGTTGATCCGGGCGATGGACTTATTGTTGCGCTGCAACCAGCGACTGGTAACCACTGGACTGGACGAAGCACTGGTGCTGCAACAAACGTTGGTGCAGATTATAACGCCGCAGGTGGCTGCAGCCTGAATGCGGAAAGAATTTTGAACTATGGCAACATCGTCGGCAAAAATGTCGGTTTTGGCGTGTCAGGACTTTGTCTGTGTGAAAATTGTGGGTCGGGCAAATTTTACCTACGGCCCGGACTTCAAAACACTGCTGACCGAGCTGGTGCGGAAGGGTTGCAACCATTTCATCATCGACCTGTCGGAGTGCGCTTTGATGGATAGCACATTTCTCGGCATTCTTGCGGGATTCGGCTTGAAGCTGAACAAGGCAGACGCGCCGGACAACCACGGCATTGAATTATTGAATCCCAACTCGCGGATTGCGGACCTGCTCGAGAATCTGGGTGCGCTGCATCTCTTTAAAGTCACCACGGGAACATTACAGTTACCCGGCGACGTCCGGGTCCAGACACCGGATGCGGTAAACGCGACGCGCCAGCAAATTACACGCACCTGTCTCGAAGCGCACCAGTCGCTGGTGGACGCAAATCCCGATAACGCAATGCGTTTCAAGGACGTGACCCGTTTTTTGGCAGAAGACTTGAAGAACCGCGAAAACTCACCGTAACGGCACATGGTTTGCTGTCTTGTCCGTTGATTGTCAACCACAAGCCTTGTTTGCGCTATGAAAATGAACCGGACACTTTTGACCCTTATAACCGTTGCGCTCCTGTCTTTGTTGCCGGCCATTGGTCGAGCCCAGAACGACACGGAAACCCCCACCCCGTCTGACCAGGATCAAAATGCCGCTGCCGCTGAGGATGAAACCAACATGCCGATGAGAAAGTTGATGTTAAAAACCGACCAGGTCACCAACACGGTCGGCATCGTTCTCAAAAAAATCTCAGCAAACCTTTGGGCCGGCGAGTATGAAGTGACGCAACAAGCCTATCAAAAGGTCATGAATGGCAATCCCAGTGCCTTCCAGGGGAAAACGCATCCGGTGGATTCTGTCCTCTGGAACGATGTCATGACATTCTGCAAAACGCTTACCGAGCGGGAACGGAAGGCGGATGAATTACCGAAGGGCTTCGCCTACACCCTGCCGACGCAGGCCCAGTGGGAACAACTCACAGGCAACGCTTCTCTCAACGACGCGGTGATGAGTCTGAATATGCAACGGCGATCCTCCACGGCACCGGTGGGCAGCCTTGGACCAAACAACAACGGACTTTATGACACGCGCGGCAACGTCAAGGAATGGTGTCTTGACCCGCAGGACAAACCTTATCGCGTTTTACGTGGTGGCGGTTGGGACACGTATATCGACATCAATGCGCGCCTCGATTTTCGCGAGTATTCGGCCCCTGACCAAACCAAAAATGACTACGGTTTCCGCGTGGTTTTGGAACCCGAAGGATCGCAATAATTGAATTTCAAACCGGCGCCGGCGCGGGCGTTCCCAGTCCGGGCAGTTTTGGCGGCACAGGTTTAGGCGGTGTTTCCGGCAGCGGCGTACCCGCCGGCGCGCCCATCAGGATTCCCCCCTCGGGCTTCGGCGGCGGCGGCGTGAATTTGCCGGTATTGACGATCTCCTCGACCTGTGCCCGGTCAAGTGTTTCGTGTTCCAGCAATGCGTTGGCAATCATTTCCAATCGGTCGCGGTTGGCCAGAAGATGTCCCGCGCCCGTTGGTAACCGTCGTCAATGATCCGCTTGATTTCCTCGTCAATTTCACTGGCCTTGTTTTCGCTGTAGACTTTCGTGCGCGCCATTTCGCGGCCGAGAAAGACATATTCGTCGTCGTTGCCGTATTGCACCATCCCCAACTTGTCGCTCATGCCATACTGGCAAACCATGGCCCGCGCGAGAATTGGTAGCCTGTTGAATATCCATGGCGGCTCCGGTCGAAATGTCGCCCGAAACAATTTCCTCGGCGATACGTCCGGCCATGGTCACGGCTATGTCATCCAGCATTTCCTTGCGGCGCCGGTTTAAAATGTCCTTTTCCGGCAGCTGCATG
This sequence comes from uncultured Verrucomicrobiae bacterium, assembly GCA_963708525.1. Taxonomy (GTDB): domain Bacteria; phylum Verrucomicrobiota; class Verrucomicrobiia; order Limisphaerales; family UBA11358; genus UBA11358. Next base: position 142,731 of record CAVPTH010000004.1, read on the forward strand.
GTGGAGCCGAGCGATTGTCCGCGCGGAATAATGGTGACTTTGTGCAAGGGATGCGTGTTTTCCAGCTTCATGTTCACCAGGGCGTGCCCGGCCTCGTGCCACGCGGTGTACTTCTTCTCCTCGGCGGTCATGGCGAGGCTGCGGCGTTCGCGACCCCAGCGGACCTTGTCACGTGCTTCCTCCAATTCTTCCATGCCGACGGCCTTTTTGTTCAGCCGCGCCGCCAGTAATGCGGCTTCGTTCAACAAATTGGCCAGTTCCGCCCCGGAATAACCCGGCGTACCGCGGGCAATGATGGACAAATCCGCGTCCGGCCCCAGCTTCACGTTTTTGGCGTGTACTTTCAGGATCGCCTCGCGCCCGCGCACGTCGGGCAGATTGACCACCACCTGCCGGTCGAACCGCCCGGGACGCAAAAGGGCCGGGTCCAGCACGTCCGGCCGGTTGGTTGCGGCAATAATGATGATACCTTCCTGCGTGTCGAAACCGTCCATCTCAACCAGAAGCGCATTGAGTGTTTGTTCGCGTTCGTCGTTGCCCCCACCGAGGCCGTGTCCGCGACTGCGGCCCACGGCATCGATTTCATCAATAAAAACGAGACAAGGCGTGTTGCGGCGGGCCTGATCGAACATGTCGCGCACACGGCTCGCGCCGACGCCGACAAACATTTCCACAAAATCCGAACCGCTGATGCTGAAAAACGCAGCATCTGCCTCCCCGGCGATGGCCTTGGCGAGCAGCGTTTTGCCGGTGCCGGGCGCGCCTACCATCAAAACTCCCTTGGGAATGCGGCCGCCGAGTCTCTGGAATTTCTTCGGGTCCTTTAAAAATTCGACCAACTCGGAGACTTCCTCGATGGCCTCTTCGATGCCGGCCACGTCTTTAAAGGTGGTTTTGTTACGGTCTTTGGCCAGCATGCGGGCTTTGCTCTTGCCGAAGCTCAGGGCGCCCTTGCCGGCGATCTTGATTTGACGGATGAAAAAGAACCAAAACAACAGCGCAATCAACACAAAGGGCGCAATGCTCCAGAGCACACTCATCAACATCGTATTCGGCTGGCTGGCATCAATCTTGTCAGAGGCGAACAACTGGTCCTGCCTTGGTTTGGGTCAAATAGGCGTTTTTGACCACAAACTGGACTTCCACCGGCTTGCCGTTTTCTTTGGCGATGGTTCCGGCCGCGTCGGTCTGATAATACGAACCGCTGATTTCCGTCAGTGGCATTGTCTGCGGGTTAAAACTGACCGTCGCGCTAGCAACGAGATTGGACTGAAATTTTTTGAAAAAATCGGCTTGCGACAACGCCGGGACTTGCGAGTTATAGTGATCCTTCAACAGCATCAAAGCGACGATGCTGCCGATGATGGCAATCCAAGCCACCCAAGTGGTCGGAGGCAGGCGAAAGCCCCCCTGCGGCTTCTTGGGGTTGCGGTCGTTGTCTTTGTTTTGATCTTCGCCAAACATACTTGTTTTCGCATGACAAACTAACATGCCGCCCCTGCCTCCGCAATGCGTGAATTCGCTTTTCTCGCCAAAGTCCGGACCAATCTGATATATTATAATCCATGCGCATCGGGCCGCTGACATTGTCGTCGAATTTATTCCTTTCGCCGCTGGCAGGGTATACCAACCTGCCCTTCCGGCTGGTGGTGCGCGAAATCGGCGGGGTTGGTCTCTGCACCACCGATTTGGTCAATGCCCGCTCTTTGCTGGAAAAAAATCCGAAAGCCTTCAAGTTGATTGAAACGTGTCCGGCGGACTCGCCGTTGGCGGTTCAGCTTTTCGGCTCGGTACCCGGGGAAATGCGTGATGCCGCGCAAATGCTCGAGGCGCGAGGTGTGTCCGCGATTGACATCAACATGGGCTGTCCCGTCCGCAAGGTTTGTAACGTCGGAGGCGGCTCCGCCATGATGACCGAACTCGGCAAAACCGAGGCCCTGGTCCGTGGCATGGTTGACGCCGTTAAGATCCCGGTGACCGCGAAAATGCGGCTCGGCTGGGACGACCAGAATATCACCGCACCCGATCTGGCCCGGGCACTGGAAAACGCCGGCGTCGCAGCGATTTTTGTTCACGGCCGGACCCGCGAACAGGGATTCGGCGGTACGGTTAACCTCGGCGGCATCCGCCGGGTTGTCGAAGCGGTTGCGCAGATCCCCATCATCGGCAATGGCGATATCATCACGCCGCCGGCCGCAAAGAAGATGATCGACGAAACCGGCTGCGCCGGGGTGAGCATCGGCAGGGGGGCGTTCTACAATCCGTGGATCTTCCAACATACGCTGCATTATCTAAGCGGCGGTGCCGGCGTCCCGCCTGCCCGACCAGTACGCCTGAGCGAGCCGGAAAATGACAATTGTGTCAGCCTCGATAAGGGAAGCAAGCGGGACGCCTGCGCTACGGTGAAAAGCGTGGTTCTCCCTGAACCCAGTTTTGCCGAGCGCGTGCGGGTGATGTGCCGGCATCTGGATTTGATGATTGAAGTGTTCGGGGAGCCGCTCGGTTGCCGGATGTTCCGCAAGGTTGCCCCGTGGTACTCCAAACGGTTTGGTCCTTGCCACGAGTTCAACAAGCGCGCCGTGCAAATTTCCACCCGCGCTGAATTCCATAACCTGCTTGAGGATTACATCCGCTGGCGACGGCAATTTCTTGATGAGAATGACGAATTACTGCCGCGCTTCCAACCTCCGCCAATGATTGCCTCTTTTATGCGGGACGAGCCTGCCGTGGTTCAGCGAGGGCAAATCCCCGTGCCCAAGGGGCCGGTTGAGGTATGGTGATTTTTTCAAAATTAATCCGTAAATGATGAAGCTGAGCGGATTTTTACCGTCACCCGGTCGCAAAACGTTCTCAGGCGGAACTGAACGAAGCCGGACTGGCGCCATTCTGTTTATTCAACCATTGCTCGGCTGTAATCCGATCGTGGAAGACTCGCATCCGAATGAAGCCGGATATAAGTGACGCGAACATGTGAGCCAGAACAAAATTGGCGTCACTGCCCACACAGACGGCGCGCGAACCAAAATTTCCGTCGCTCTGCAATTTTCGCAAGGTGACCGCTAGGTTCCAAAGCTCGGCCACCGAAAGGGTCGGATCGATGATGGTGGAAGCGTCAATCAATTCGGAATAAGGCAGGAACCCTTCCCGGCGCGCCGTCTCGAAGTGGCCGATGACCTCCAGCGCGGTAACCTCTCCAGTTGCGTGGGTAAAGACCCGGTGTCGGGCAGGATTGATCTTATATGAAATAGGCATGGTGTGCTTCCGGTCGCCTGTTTTCGAAGATTAGGGAATGGCTGATCCTCATATAATAATCATAGACTCATTAACGGCTTTCGGCTGATGTTCCAACAAGAAAATGACTCAAGTCTGAAATTTTGCCAGGCCGTAAACCAACGGTCAGCGTTTTACGGTTGTAAAAGCCCGCCATCCATGGTTTTCATGGGCATTCGCATGAATACTTCGCGGCTTTACTTTCGAGGTCGTCTCCTCTGGCTGAGTTTGCTTCTTTCTGTCGGAATGAATGGGTTGGGAGCAGCGGCCATTTTCAATGTTTCGAACTATGGCGCACATAACGATGGTTCAGCCAGTTCAACCGAAGCCATTCAGGCGGCCATCCAGGCAGCGAACGCCGCGGGTGGCGGCACAGTTTACTTTCCAGCGGGGAATTATGTCACCGGCCCGATTGCATTGACCAACAACCTGGTGCTGGACATTGAAGCAGGAGCCATCCTGAGATTTCCGGCGATGCGCCTTCCCTTTACGCAAGGGCGCGAGCAAGGTATCGAATGCCTCACGCCAGTCCCATTAATCGGCGGGCGACACTTGCACAATGTCACCATTACCGGCCGCGGCGTGTTAACGACGGATAATGCGGCGTGGCTCAAGCTCATGCCCCGAATTAATTCCTCAGACACCGAAATTGGTACGGCCTTCGGTACCAACTGGGAACATTTGCTGCAGGCTCTGGAGGTAAGAACGCCCGCATCGGCAGCGGATTACGAAAAGGCCGCACCGGAACTTCGCCCTTCCTTCGTGCGCTTCATGGACAGCACAAACATCCTGATCGAAGGCGTTCACTTTGTCGGTTCTTCGATGTGGACCGTTCACCTCCTTTATACGGATAACGCGGTGGTCCGCAGTGTCATGATAGAAACCTATCCGGGCGTACACACCGACGGTATCGCCGTTGATTCCAGCCGAAACGTACGCATTTCTGACTGTTATATTGATACCGGCGACGATGGCATCGTCCTGAAATCCGGCAAGGACGCCGACGGCCGGCGGGTCAACCGGCCTACGGAGAATGTATCCATAGCAAACTGTACGGTGCATCACGCACACGGTGCAGTTACGCTTGGCAGCGAAATCTCCGGCGGCATCCGCAATATCGTAGCCGACAACATCACCTGTGAAGGCACCCAGATTGGCGTCCGCATCAAAAGCCGGCGAGGCCGTGGAGGTCTGGTTGAAAATGTGCGTTTTAACAATTGGACAATGGAGCATGTCGGCATCGGAATTAACGTCACCAGTTACTATCTTATGGAAGGTGAAACGAAAACTTCCAGGGAACCGGTTACAGTAAGGACGCCAGTGTTCCGCAACATTGCTGTCAGTCACATGACGATTGACCATGCGCGCACGGCCATTGACGTTCAAGGACTGCCAGAAATGCCGATTGCCGGATTAAGAATCAGCGATGTGGCTGCATCCTCGGAACAAGGCATGACTGCCTCGTACACCAGTGGACTGGAACTGCATGATGTTCAGGTAGATGCAACCAGCGGGCCGGCTTTTCATGTGCAGGATTCCAGGGAATTGGAATTGGACGGCGTTGCCACTCACCACGCCTCAGAAAGCGCACCGGTGATAAGACTCGAAAATTGTCCGAACACAATCATCCGCGACAGCCGGGCATCCACCGGCACCGGAACCTTTCTTTCTGTCGCGCCGGGCGGGTTAAAAAGTTTGACCCTTGAGGGTAACGTAATCAGCAACGCGCAGAAGGCCGTGGTGGAAGAAGGCGATGCCGCTCAATAATTCTCCACCGAACTATGGCCATTTTTTTGATCACCAACTCAGGAAAACCCTGCCGCTAATACGCGCTTCCGTCGCCATTTAATCCTGAAATCAACCTTCGCCGGTTATGGGGTAAAATGAACCCATTGTGTTTGCGTGCGATATTGAAGTCCATTGGTAGTCACGACGACGGCATAGAAAGGGTGCAGCCCGGCCCATAAATTCGTTCCGTTCACCTGAAACGTCGCCGTGGACACGTTGCTGGCGTTGCTCAGGGCGCCACCGGTGCTGAACAGGGTAATCGAACTCACGCTATTGGTGTTGGCAGTAACCTGAATGTGATAGGTGCCTTGGACGGGGGCCTGATTGGTCAGGTCGAGTAACGTCATTGTCGCGTTCAAGGATGTATTCTCGATTTGGACGGGCAGAGTTACATGGGTTTGGGTTCGGATGTCACTGCCCTCGTAAGCGACGGCCGTCAAGTTGTGGTACCCATCAGCCAATGTTGTGGTATCCAAAGGGAACGTCGGGTTCAAGGTGAACGCGCCGGCTGTAACATAAACATGATTGCGAGGCCGGAGGTCGGGCAGGTTATACGTGAGCGTGCTGCCCATGCTCGAGAAAGAAGGAACCTGAATGGATGATACCGCGGGGTTGACTTGGATTGCGGCTGCCGCATAGCCGGGACTGCGGGCATACAAATTGAAACCGGTATAGAAGAAGGAACCGTATTGGTTTATGATATAATCTGCGGCCATTACTCCATCGCTGCCCTGCAAGGCCGGATTCGTGTTAATGGCGTTATATAATTGGCTGGCCAGCGTGAGCGAATTGCCGGGAGATTGATTGGTGACGGCAACAATCACCGCTTGCCCATTGGTCTTGATAAAAGTAAACTGCATCCAGGAATTGGCTGGAATTGAATTGCTTCGCTCCGAGTACCCTTGCACGCCAAAGGCTTGTGAATCCAAAAATCTGGGTTGGCTCGCTTGTAGAAAAGTTGAAAGCCCGCCGGCGCTTCCCATCATACTTGTGGTTGTGGTCAGAATCTCGCCAAGCGCGAAATTGGTTTCCAGGATTATCCCCTGCCCTTGATTGGTAGAAACCCCAATGGTGTACGGCCTTGCCGCATTGTCCACCCGGACCAGGGTTAAGTTTGGCGCAGCGCTTATCACGGTAAAAGCAGGCGATCCTGAAGGTACCAACCATACCCGGTAAAATCGGCTGGCGACATTTGCAATACCTCCATCCACAAAGTCCATTGGCCCGCCCGGTTCATTCGTAAACACAGAGGTCCAGTTGACGAGGTTGCTGGAGGTCTGCACAATCCACGGCAAACCGGGAGTGCCATCGACATGCATTTGAAACACCCCCGGAACGACAACCGTCGGTGCGGACACTTTCGGAGGCTGATCTGCAACCGGCCAGGTCATCCGATAAAAGCGCAACGGAGAATTCGTGGAGCTATAATCCGTAAAATCCAGAAGTCCGGGCGTCAGATTATTTGTGAACACAGGCTGCCAATCCATCAAATTAGTTGAAGCCTGAACGACATAGGGCATCGGGCTGGGGATTCCCACCTCGATGTTGAAAGCCCCGTTCCGGTCCAGGCCAATCGGTACCATTTGGGGCGGAAAAGAATTCGGCAGATAATTGACACTGTACGATAGCCCGGGTGTATTCGTGGGCGTGGTGTCGACAACGTAAAACGGGACGGTCATGAGATTGGTGGCGATGGATTGCAGCTCAATTCGGTCGCCATGAACGGAGGCGGTAACCTGGGTAGCATTGGTTGCGGTATTGACCAGTGCTGTCAACCCCGCCGCGACAGCACCCAGGGTCGAGTTGGTCGGGACTGTATAAGTGATGGGATACCCGTTCAATGCTACGGTCAGCTGATTGCCAGCGGCCAGACCAAGATTCGTCAACGTTTCGTAATACTTACCGTCGACAAATAAATCGATTTGTTGCAAGGGATGGGCACCGTCCCTGGCGGAGAACCCGACGGAAAGCGTTGCAATACCATTTAATACGCTGTCCGGGGGAAAGTTGGTACTCCATTCCCCGAACCCAGGCTGGGCAAAAGGGGCTGACAATGGTTCGGCTACGACCAGTCCCAGATAGGGCACGTTGACACTTTGATAATAACTTTCTGCGAGGTTGAAACCCCGCGCCTGGTAGAAATAGACCTGGGGATTGGGGAACTTCTGCACGTCCGTCCCGGGTTCTGCCACGGTGCCATAGCTGCCCGACGCTCCCGCGTTGATAAACGCCAACAGATTGGTTTGGGTGTTGGGACCGAAAATGACACCGCCATAGGAGGTCAGGCTGTCGGCAATGGCTCCCGGAATAAACATACCTTGGGGAACGCTGAACTGTGGAAAACCCGTTTCAAACCCCAGGCAACCGGACGGCGACCAGACGAGGTCCGTGTTGGTGCGCAGAATTGATGAAACTCCCAGGATGTTGATGTTGAAAATGGCGTTATCAAAATACGGAAAACGAATATTTCTGAGCGGATCCGAGTTCTTGGCCAGGATCACCGATTGTTGTGGACTGGTACAGTCACCCGTGACTCCCTGTCCCACCAACTGTTTTGCCTGAGCCAGCGAACCCGCTGTAATCATGGCAGCCAGGAAAGAATAACCCGGTGCCCCTGCAGGTGTCGTTTGATAGAAAGCGCCTTCGCTCCCGGCATAACTATTGGTGACGCCGAAACTGTCGTTCCCGTTCCCCAATCTCAAGCCATAGAACAAAGCCGAAGTGGTGCTGTTAACGGTGGAGCCGAAACTGGTTTGAAACGGGATATCCATCGAAAGAACCACGTATTCAACCTGATTAGTCAGCTGACGGGTCGTCAACATGTTCAGCAGGGGCATCAACAGATTGGTTTGAAAATCGTTACTGGTCCAAAGGGTGTTGCCACCAGACCAGTTGATGCGCAACACGTTCTCGGGCGGCACTTGACGGTATTGACAATAGTAATTGCCCAGTTCGCAGGAATTTGAGCTGTTCTGGTTAACCACGACCACCGTGTTCAAGCCGCTGCCACCAGCCTGCAGTTTGCAGACCACGGCACAACCTAACAAGACTGCGCCCGCAACTCCTTTTGCTCTGTGAAGAGGACTATCGTGCATACGTCCATGCCCTTCGGCAAACAGATGCACGAACAAATGCACGCTGACTGCCAGGTAGCAGTGCCATCATAACAGAATTTCTACCTTTGTCGGCAAAAAAAAAGCCGGTCAAAGACCGGCCCTCTATTTACCATAATATTACCGAAAGCACGAAATCCTGTTCTTAGGACAACTTGCGCCGCAGCATTAAACCGAATGCACTTCCACCCAGCGCAAAGAGCGCCAACGTTGTCGGCTCCGGAATGATGTGGATGGACAAGCCCTTGTCCTTGGTTATGTTCAACATGTCACCGGAATTAAGCGTTGCGTTCCATTGAAACGCCCACGTCACATCACCTGGCCCAGCCGATGTGCTGTCATTAAGAGTATAATAATTCCCCGAGTTCAGTGCATTTACCGTCTGAAACGCCGAGGCAGCTTCAGCATAGTTCGCGTACGGAGCGTCGATAACTTCGGCGATGCCGTTCCCCCCAAAGCCGCTGGCCGTCTGCAGGGCACCCGTATAAGCGCCAGGACCCCCGGAAATACTAACGCTATTCTGGTTGTCCTGGAACAGGTTAAAATTAGAATATTGATAAAAGCTCAAGTTGATCGGGCTTCCACCATTATTCACGATGGACAAATATTCCTGCATATCGGCGCTACCGGAACCCGACCCGTCGCCTGACAGGACATATTGAATTTGCACCGTTAGTTGCGAGTTTTGGTACACCACCCCGATATTATCAATCGGGCTTGCGGGATTGCTGAAGTTAAAAACCGTCGCTGCGCTTATCTGGTCAATAGTCTTCTGGGGCGCGCCGTTAACTGAATACCAAAACCACTGCTGATTCAATTGACTCTGGTTCAGGCTGTCCACGCTCCAACTGTTCATCCCGATATTGCCAGTACCCCCGCCTAGATTCAACGTAGCCGTGGAACCACCGTTGTTCATGGTGACGTTTTGAGCCATAGCCTCACCTGGCAACAGCAAGGCCCCGAGCGCAGCGAATGCCGCACCCAACCATGCAACACCCCGATCCTTCGAAACGATTTGACGATATGGCTTCATAAGCTCTCTGAATTTAATTTGTACGAATTTGAAATTAATTGTTTCTTTTTACTATTAATCTAAATTCTAAGTCAAGCTGTTTGACCTTTGCGTTGCCGAAGCATCAGGGCCAAAACAACCATGCCGGTCGAAATTAGCGCCATCGTCGAAGGTTCAGGCACCAGAACCGGAAACGCCGCAGTTTCACTGATCGAAAGCAGGTTGCCTTGGGCGACGTTCCCGGAAAATTCATAACCGAATACGGCAAAGGTATTGTTGGCCGTCAGCGTGGTGTTATTAAGGTCTGTACCGGATCCGATGAAAGCGCCAAACGGGGCCCCACTGCCATTGGCCTGAACCAAGGTACTAAAGCCCGGTGCGTCCCCCTGCCAGCCCAGTGCCAATCCTCCCCCGGTCTGATTGGCAATCGCATACCCTCCGCCCGAAGATGGTGTCATGTTGAGAGTCTGACTGCCCGCAGCGCCCGGACCTCCCAAAACAAAATCCGAGTACTGGAATATCTTCATGTTGACCGTACTACCGCTTAGATTGTTAAACTGGATGGACTCTCCCAATGTGCTGCCATTAAGGGTCAAAACATCGTTGATGCTAATTCCACCCGAAATCGAATACGCGGCGGTTATCGATGCCGTAAAACCCGAAGAAGTAGAAACAGCCGCACCGGTTAGCTGGGCGATCGGACCTCCATTGACACTGTAGTACAACGTCTGCAAGGCCAATTGATTTGCCCCGCTCTTGGACCAACTGTTAAAACCATTCTGCGAACTGTCATAACTCGCGCTGTAAATGCCACTGTTAATGGTATAAACCAAAGCCATGCTTTGAACAGCGGAGCCACCGAGCAGAATCGCAATCAGAGCGCCTAGATACAACCGCACCCTGCTCACGAAAGACTTTTTCTGATTTTTCATGCTTTCGTTTGGGTTTCGGACTTTGATATTTAAGGTTATGGGCGTTAGCCAGTACAAAGTCAAGACATTTATTGTCACAAAGCAGGGCAAGAATAGTATAAACATGCATGCGCACCGGGCTGTTAGAAGGCGTTGCTTCGCCAGATATTTCGTTGCCCGTTGAAATTCAAACTCTTACAAGCATTCTGCTTTCACAGAATCAATAAGCCTTTCTCACCAACCCCTATTTCCCGATGCAAAACTGCCCGAACAGGCAGTCGAGCAGGTCTTCGGTGGCGGTTTTGCCGACAATTTCGCCGATGGCGTTGACAGCAATTCTCAGATCCAGCGCTAACAGTTCCAGCGTGATGTTGTTGCGCAACGCTTCAATGGCACGTTGCGTCGAACTTTTTGCGCGATTTAATGCGTCCTGATGCCGTGAGTTGATCATCACCTGCAGCATCTCGGTTCCAATTTCACCCGACCAGACCTGCTCTCGGATGGCATCTTTCAGCTCCTCAATCCCCTGCCCGCTCAAACAGCAAACATCAATCATTCGGAATTCGGAACCTGGCACTGCCAATCCGGAAAGCCTGATCGGTAAATCGATTTTATTCCGTACCAGAATCCCTTTCTTGTCCGCAGAGGCGTCGATAAATGTTTTGTCCTCATCCGTCAACGGCTCACTGGCATCCAGTACATGCAGGATAAATTCGGCCCGGGTCAGCGTCTCGCGGCTGCGGCGAATACCTTCCTGTTCAATCTCATCGCGGGCCTCGCGCAAACCGGCCGTATCAATAAACACCACCGGTATGCCACGAATATTTGCCGTCTCTTCAATCGTGTCGCGCGTTGTTCCCGGAATGGCCGAGACAATGGCCCGATTATGTCCGAGCAATTGATTGAGCAGGCTGGATTTGCCGACGTTGGGGCGGCCAACAATTGCCGCGCGAATTCCACGACGCAAAATCTGCCCCTCGTTGGCCGTTTGCAGAAGTTTATCCATGAATGTGATGCTGTATTCGAGCCGTTGCAGCAGCCGCTCCCGGGTGTCGGGCGCAATGTCTTCGTCGGGAAAATCAATATGCGCCTCGACGTGCGCGAGTGTATTCATCATCACGTCGCGCAATTCGTCGATGCGTTGGGAGAGTCTGCCGGCGAGCTGTTCGTTGGCGACAGCCAGCGCCAGTTCCGTGCGTGCCTGAATCAAATCCGCCACCGCCTCGGCCTGGGTCAGGTCAAGGCGTCCGTTGAGAAATGCGCGCCGCGTGAATTCGCCCGGCCCGGCCGATCGCGCGCCGTTTTCCAGAAGCGTATCGAGCACCAGCCTGGCCGGCAAAATGCCGCCGTGGCAGGTGATTTCGACCGTGTCCTCGCAGGTGTACGTGCGCGGCGCGCGCAAAACGGCCAATAGAACTTCGTCAATGATTTTTCCCCCGCGTACCACCTTGCCATAATGGATCGTATGCGAGGTGGCTGTGGAAGGTTTGTGCGAATTTTTTCCGACCGGGAGAAAGCTTTTGTCGGCCACCGCGAGCGCCTGCGGGCCGGAAATCCGCACCACGGCCAGGCCGCCTTCGCCCAGCGGCGTAGCGATCGCGGCAATGGTGTCATCTAACATGAAGACAAACTACGAATTACGAATCGCGCATGTCGAACCATTCGTCGTCCGCCATCTTTCATTCAGAATTTCAGACGTGCCGGCAGTTTCCGACCTGGTTTTCAGCGTCGCGCCCCTGCAAATAGAGCCTGGCTTTCTCATAACTTTTCTTGTGCAAATAATGCAACAAAGCCGGGTCCGTGTCGCGGGGCAATTGCCTGGCCAGCTCATCGATGCGAGCAAACAAAGGCAGCAAATCCGGTTTGGGGTCGGCCGACGACAATGTCCGGACCGCAAGATCCAATTGGACCAGTGCGCTCAACAAATCCTTTGGCAACGACGTTTCCACACCTCCAGTAATACCGTTTTTGTGAGGCCGTGACAACTGAATCCACTCGAACAGGTTTGGTTGCCTTCGCGTGCCGCCAGTGTAGCTTTAACTCTGTGAAACGGGCTTTATGGGTTCTGTTGACGCTGGTTCTGTTCACCGGGTGCGTTACGAAAAAGGTGGATTGGCAGGCGCTGGTCGGCCACTACACCCGGGACCAGGCCATCACCGACCTGGGGCCTCCCGACAAAACCGCCAAGCTGACCGACGGCACGGTCGTGGATGAATGGCTCACGCAATCCAGCCGGACCATCGTGGCGCCTGAACCCTATTTCCTCCCGCACGGCTCTTATTTCGGGCCGGCTACGCCCGTTTACACGGAAACCTACGTACCGGCTTATTTTCTGCGGCTCACGTTTGGTCCTGACGGCAAGCTCAAAGCCTGGAAAACCTTTGCCAAATAATCTGCTTCCGCCCGCGGAATACCCGTGCTTTACTCGACGGGTGACTGTAAACCTCGGCATCTGGAACAAGTTGACTATCGGGGCTTTTGCCCTGGTCGTCATCGCCATATTGCTCCTGATTGGCATGTGGAACCTTCCGCTCATCGAACAAAACGAACGGATGCGGGCGGATATTCTGAAACTGCAAGCCCAGCTGCAAATTGAGGAGGCCAAATCCAAACTGCTTCAGTCACAAATTGACGAATTGCGGAATGATCCCAACGCCGTTGAACGGCTCGCCCGTGAAAAACTCGGCTATGCCAAACCGGGTGAAACCGTGATCCGTTTTGAACCCGCCACGAATAGCCCACCCCGCTGAACCATCTGAACCATTTGCGATATATGATTTAAGATTTATGATTTGAAAACAGCAACGCTTCATCCCGCGAAACAACAATCATAAATCATCAATCGTAAATCATAAATTTCTAGACGGTCATTATTTCCTTCTCCTTGTGGCCCACGTGCCCGTCGATTTTGGCGGTGTATTGATCGGTCAGCTTCTGTAAATCCTTTTCCGCCTGTTTTTCCTGGTCTTCGGTGATGCCGCTGTCATGGGCATGTTTCTTCAGCTGCTCCATGGCATCGCGACGCACATGCCGGATGGCCACGCGCCCGTCTTCGGACATTTTCTTGATCAGCTTGACGAACTCCTGCCGGCGTTCCTGGCTCAATTCCGGAAACACCAGCCGGATGATTTTGCCCTGGATCGTTGGGTTCAATCCGATGTTCGATTTCTGAATCGCCTTCTCAATCGGATGCAATGAGTTCAGGTCCCAAGGTTGTACCACCAGCATGCGCGGTTCCGGTGTGGTGATTCCCGCCAACTCCCGGATGCGCATCTGCGAACCGTAGACCTCCACCATGATGTTTTCCACCAGCGAAGCCGAGGCCTTGCCCGTGCGCACGCCGGCAAATTCGTTGAGGACCACCTGCTCCGTCTTGATCATCTTGTCTTCCGCTTCCAGCAAAATGTCGTCGGGTGTCATAGAGGTTCCCTTTTTGCCTTTTTTTGCGCTCGCTGTATAGCGCAAAAGAAAGATGCAAAAAGGCTCGTTCCCCTTTTGCCCGCTTTCCAGCCCGCTATATAGCGTAAAAACGGATGAAAAAAAAGCTGCCGTCCGGCTAGCAAGGCCCATGCGCCGGGTCAAATGAAAACTGGCCGACGACTTCTCCCTCCGTTGGCGGACGTTACACAATTCACGCCGACTTTCTGCGATTTGGCAGCCGATCGTCCTTGACTTTCCTCGTCAAATTTGGGTTAATCACAACGTTCAGAAAGAGCAATTCTATGAAGAGCTATACGGCGGTTATCCTCTTCGCGGCTTCCACTTTGCTGGCTCACGCGGCGACAATTGACCGGATGTCGCTTTTAAATTATTACGCGCCCTATAGCGGTTACGCACAAAATAAATTGTGGCTCCCGTCTATTGCCCAAACCTATTATCTCAATGACGGCACCAGCTGGGGTGGCGGAGCGGGCACCACATCTCTCATTGGGGCCGCTTACCAGGGGGCGACCGAATCGGATGGCTACATTTATTACGATTTCGCGCCACTGTATAACGGCGTGCTGTTTCAGAACACGGATTATGATGGCGGCAACCACTCAGCGCAGGGGACACTCGGTTGGACCGGCGATGTCATTGTGGTCGCACAAGCCGGTTCTACCGTCGCCGAGTTTTCCGGGGGAACCGAGATTCTCGACAACACGGAGACCTGGTACGGGCAGCCGCGCTTCAACTATTACTCTGCCTCCGTCGGGCAATCAGTCTATTTCGAAATGGATTTCGTCCTTTATAACAACACGTGGCAGCTGAATACTTTCGATGCGTCACCCACCATCTCCGGCACCGGTTATGTGGATTTTACCCATCCCGTTCCCGAGCCCGGAGAATTTGCCTTCTTAAGCGTCACGGCGATATCAGTTTGGGTAGCCGGTGGCCGTACCCGGTTTAATCTGGCGACAACGCGTGAAGATAAATGAGCCACACACGCAGACCGTGTGCGGCCATCAAACGCTGCAGAGCTATGTCGCATTGCGCCGCGTTTTGTCCACTGCTAGACTGAAAACGTGGCGGACATTGTTTTAACCACGCTCAACGCGAAGTATATCCATGCCGCGTTCGGCCTGCGTTATCTGCTCGCCAATCTGGGCGACCTGAAACCGCGCGGCGGTCTCGCCGAGTTCGACATCAACCAGCGGCCGCTCGACATCGCCGAAGCCCTGCTCGCCCGAAATCCGAAAATCATTGGTTTCGGCATCTACATCTGGAATGTCGAACCGACCACCGAAATCATTGCCGCCATTAAACGCGTGCGACCGGACATCAAAATCATTCTCGGCGGCCCGGAAGTCAGTTACGAGACCGAACAACAGGAGATTGTTCAGCTGGCCGACCACGTGATTACGGGCGAGGCTGATTTGAAATTTGCTGAGCTGTGCCGAACGCTTTTGGAGCGCGGCTCTCCTGAGCCGCAGCATCCACGTACCGGCAACCACGCTGCGGCTGTGGACAGCCGCGCTCCGATTGAAGCTCGGCACCTCCTCACCCCGCCCCTCACCTCCGTCGGCGACGGAGGAAAGGGTGTCCGCAGGACCGCAGAGGAGGCGCGCTTGCCCAAAATCATCCCAGCCGAACTGCCGGAATTTTCTCAGATGGCCCTGCCCTACGACCTGTACACGGACGAAGACATCGCACACCGCATTATTTATGTCGAAGCATCACGCGGCTGCCCGTTCACTTGCGAGTTCTGCCTGTCGTCACTCGATATCCCGGTACGTCAGGTTCCCCTGCCCGCCTTGCTTGAACAATTACAACGTTTGCTCGATCGCGGCGTGAAACAGTTCAAGTTCGTGGACCGCACGTTCAACCTGAACATCAATACCAGCAAAGCCATCCTGGAATTCTTCCTGGAGCGCTACCAGCCCGGCCATTTCTTTCACTTCGAAATGATTCCCGACCGCCTGCCGGAAACGCTTCGTGAAATTATTGCCAGGTTTCCGCCGGGCGCGCTGCAATTCGAAGTCGGCATCCAAACATTTAACGAGGAAGTCAGCCATCGCATCAGCCGCCGACAGAGTTACGAAAAGCTCGCCGATAATTTTCATTTCCTGCGCCGCGAAACCGGAGTCCACATCCATGCGGATTTAATCGTCGGTTTGCCCGGCGAAACGATGGAAAGTTTCGCCGCCGGATTTGATCGGCTCATCGCGCTTGGTCCCCAGGAAATCCAGGTGGGCATCCTCAAACGACTCCGTGGCACACCCATTGTCCGGCACGACGTCGAGTGGCGGATGCTTTACAATCCGCATCCACCCTATGAAATTTTGCAGAACAAGCTGATTGATTTCGCCACCCTGCAAAAACTGCGTCGGTTTGCGCGTTACTGGGATTTGGTGGGGAACAGCGGCAATTTTATCAACACCACGCCATTGATTTGGAGCCTTGGAGGGAAGCGCCTTGACGCTTCCCCATGTTCGCAAGGTCAGGGCACTGACGAAGCAGTGCCCTCCACGAATCAAACAGCCGCCTCCTCTCCCCGACCCTCTCCTCCGTCGCCGTCGGAAGAGAGGGTGGCCGAAGGACGCGAGAGGAGTGATGTTTCTCCATTCACTTGTTTCCTCCACTTTAGCGAGTGGCTTTATGCACAAACCGGTCGCACGGACAGCATCGCGTTAATGCGATTGATGGAATTGGTTTTTGAATTTCTCACCGGTGAACTCCGACTCGATACCAGGATAGCTGCTGAAGCGTTGTGGCACGATTATCAGCGCGGCGGGCGCCGCGACCGACCCGGGTTCTTGAAGGATTTCCTGCCTGCCGAGGAAACAGTGATTCCTTTGCGCGAGAGCAAGGCCACTTTACCCAAACGCCAGGCCCGACATCTGGCGTCGCCTCGATGATGGACAATTAGCTGTTAGTAAGTTCCTTCCCTTTTCCTTTATCCCGCAGGAACTTGTGCCAGGGTAACGTCATCGTACGGCATATGGTTCTGAAAGATGGAAATCTGGTCGTAAACGTTTGTTATGCCTTAATTCTGGGGTCATCCTCTGTGCGGTCCTTTTCCTTGCCGTTTTCCTGTTTTTTTCTCCGACATTGTGATCCCGGTGCGGGTATGGGCCTTTGCCTTTCGACCGGGTCGCCTTCAAAATGGCTCCCGGCGAAAGCTGTTGTAAGCCATTGAATTCGAACATTCCCAAATTATCTTGCCACGGATTTAAGGATTGGTTACTATTTCCAAGGTTTGTGAATAACTTGTCTCTTACGGTCATGGAAAATCCTCAGGTGAACCTCGTTCAGTGATGATTTGAAACCCGGCAGTCGGGAACGGTCCGCGAAAGGCAGCTAGTTTGAACAGCAAATCATCAAAATGAGCACGAAATTGTTTGTGGGAAATCTTTCCTTCAACACGACGGAAAATGAAATTCAGGAGGCGTTTGCCGCCCACGGCACGGTTATCGAAGCCAATCTCATGATGGATCGGATGAGCGGTCGTTCACGCGGCTTCGCTTTCGTCACCATGTCCACACCCGAGGAAGCGCAAAAAGCCATTGCGGCCATGAACGGTGCCACGCTGGGCGACCGCGCTTTGACAGTCAACGTCGCGCGCCCGAAAGAAGAGCGTCCGCGGGGCGACCGCGGCCCACGCCGTGAATTTCGTGGCGGTGGCGGCGGTGGCGGTGGTGGTGGCGGCGGCCATCGGGACCGTTATTAATCGCGGATATAATTTTTGCCGGGGCGACGTTCAATGAGCGTCGCCCCGTTTTCATTCCACCCACCCTGTCTGCGCAAACGGCTCATTCGCTTTCCCGTTTGAATTCATGCTGACCTTCAGGAATTCTTTTAAGTAGTTGGCGCCTCGCTGGGGCCGAGTTAATGCCATTGTCAACGCCGGGTCACGCCGATAGCTTATGGGCGTTCATTATGATGCCCGCCCAACAGATGGCCACGTTGAATGCGGCGAATTGTGAGGTCGCATTCGACAATTTGACGCGGCAGCTTTATGCCACCGACGCATCGCCGTACCAGATTGTGCCATTGGCAGTCGCCTTCCCCAAGAACGCGACCCAGGCCAGTTCCATCATCCAGGCAGCGGCACAGGCAGGCCTTTCGGTCATCCCGCGCGGTGCCGGCACCGGGCTGGCCGGAGGGGCGATCGGCGAAGGCCTGGTCATCGATTTCGCGCGCTACAACCGGCTGATCAGCAAGTTCAACCCGGAAAACCGCACCATCCGCGTCGGCGCGGGCGTCGTTCTGGATCAACTGAACGATTTCCTGCGGCCCCAGGGTTTTTGTTTCGGCCCGGATGTCGCCACGAGTTCGCGCGCCACGCTGGGCGGCATGATTGCCTGTGATTCATCGGGAGCTCACGCGCCATTTTATGGCACAACCGGAATGCACGTGAGCGAATTGAGAATCCTCCTGGCCAGCGGCGAGACGGTAAAGGTCGGTCCCGATCGTGAAAACCTGCCGCGACAGCGGAATTTGATTGAGGACTTGCTGGCCCTCAACGCGCTCGAAATTACCGAACGTTTTCCGCCCGGCCTTTTGAAACGCTGGCCCGGTTATGGCCTGGCCCGGGCGGCGAACGAGCCTGGCAACATGGTCCACATTCTGTCAGGCAGCGAGGGAACACTGGCGGCCATCATCTCCGCCGATTTGAAGATTATGCCGCTGCCCCCCGAGCGCGGTGTCGGCCTGCTCTTTTTCCCAACGGTGGCCGAGGCGATGCAGGCCACCACGCAGCTGCTGGATTTGATGCCGGCCGCCGTAGAGCATCTCGACAGCCTGTTGTTCGACCAGACCCGCGGCCAGCGTGAATTTCAGGCCGCCCGGGACCTGCTCGAACTCGACGTCAAATCCTGCGATTCGATTTTAGTCGTTGAATTTTTCGAGGACGCGCCCGATCGCCTGGCGGAATTGGAAAAACGGCGATTAGGTTCCCGCCGTTTGATTCTGCGGACACAGTCTGAGGCTGATCTCGTGTGGGCCATGCGCAAGGCCGGGCTGTCATTGCTGACCGGATGCAAAGGCGCCGCCAAGCCCGCCTGTTTCGTCGAAGATACGGCGGTACGTCCAAAGGATTTGCCGGCTTATTTTACCAGCATGCAGCGGCTGATGGCGCGAGTCGGCGTGCAGGCCTCCTATTACGGTCATGCGGCAGCAGGATTACTGCACGTGCGTCCGGTGCTCGACCTGCGCAGTCCGGCCGATTTGAAAAAATTCCGGCAAATCGCCGACGAAGTGGCCGCCTTAATCTCGCAATTCAAGGGCACACTGGCCGGCGAGCATGGCGTCGGCATTGCCCGCACCGAGTTTCTCAAAGCGCAGGTGGGTGACCAGTTGTATGAGGTCATGCGGGAGATCAAGCAGGCCTTCGACCCGGACGGCCTGTTTAATCCCGGGAAGATCATTGCGGACGGCCGCTACAAAATTGACAGCCATCTGCGTTTGGGAGCGGGCCATTCGTACAAGCTGTCCTTCGAACCGGTATTGGCGTTTGCCGCCAAAGACGGTTCCTTTACCGCCAACCTGGACCAATGCAACGGCTGCGGGGGTTGCCTCAAGCAGACCCCAACGATGTGCCCCACATTCATTGCCACCGGCGAGGAAATCATGTCCACCCGCGGACGCGCCAATGCGATTCGCGCGGTCCTGGAATTACGTGAAATCAAAGGCGATCCCTTGCGCTCGCAGGAGCTGGAGGTGGCATTGAGCAACTGCCTGTCCTGCAAGGCCTGCACCACGGAATGTCCTTCGAACGTAAACCTGGCACTGTTAAAAGCAGAGTTGCTTAACGCCCGGATCCGCCAGGACGGCTTGAATCTGCGCGAACGGTTGTTCAGCTCGGTGGACCAACTCGGACGCTGGGGCTGCAAAATGCCGCGCGTGGCCAACGCACTCCTGGATTTTTTTCCGGTTCGGTTGTTGAAAAATCGAATTTTGGGCCTCACCAACCGCCGCCCCATGCCGCAGTTTTCGCGGTTACGGTTTGACCATTGGTTTGCCAAACATCAACCGGCTGGGATGGCCACTCGCGGCCGGGTCATCTTGTGGGATGACACCTTCACGCGCTATTTCGAACCGCATGTCGGCATGGCCGCGGTCACGGTGCTGGAAGCCGCAGGCTTTGAAGTGACGTTGCCCGTCCAACGCCAGTGCTGTGGCCGTCCGGCTTTCAGTCAGGGTAACCTGGACGAAGCCACCCGGCTGGCCACGCACAATCTCGCCCTGTTGAATGCAGATGCCGGCGGCACACCGATTATTTTCCTCGAACCCTCCTGTTTTTCGATGTTCGCCGAGGATTACCGGGAGCTGAAGCTGCCGGACGTCGAAAATGTGGCGCGTCGCTGTTTCCTGTTCGAAGATTTCATCGAAAATTTTCTGAGTTGGGAACCCACCGGACTCAAATTCAACGATCGGGCCGGACGCTTGATCATTCATCCTCATTGCCACGCCCGGGCATTGTCCAATCCCAACCTGATGCGACAACTCGCCGAACGGTTGCCGGAAAAAACGGTGACCTTGCTGGATGCGGGTTGCTGCGGCATGGCCGGCGCGTTCGGGATGCTGGAATCGAAATATGAACTTTCGGTAAAAGTCGCTGAGCCTCTGATTCAAAAGATTATGAACCAGCCATTTGGAACTACTGTCATCGCCTCAGGCGCAAGCTGTCGCCAGCAAATCCAACATCTGGCCACCGTCCGGCTGCGCCACATGGCCGAGGTGCTGGCGGAATCACTCGCCTGACGCAAATGTAGGAGACGAGGTAACGAGGCTCTCTCTAAAAAATCCGCAATCCGCAACTCACATTTGGTCAGAGCCTCCTCAAGGGCGCATCTCAATTTCTGGCAAAGGTAGGGACGGCGGGCTGCGCCGTCCGCGCCGCGTGCAGCGGCGCAATATTTGGAGCGAAAAAGGCGCTCATTAGCCCAAGTTCCGCCCGCTAATGCGCGGGCGGTGACATCGCAGCGCGATGTCCCTACCAGTAATAGTTTAGGTTGCCAGAAATTGAGATGCGCCCCTCCTCACGTCGGCTGCTACCATTGGAACAATGTTCACCCGTAAATATCTGCCAGGGCCTCGGGCAATTCCGGGAACTGAAATTTAAAGCCCTTTTCCAGGAAATGCAGAGGCGAGCAGCGCCGGCCGGTGAGCGCCAGCGATGGTTCGGTCTTCATCAACCGCGAGCCAAGCCGCACCGCCCAGACTGGCGCCGGCGGACACCAGGGCCGGTGCATTGCCCGCCTCAGCTCTCGCATGAACTCGGCATTCGTGACCGGATGGACCGCAGTGGCGTTGAACACGCCGGCGAGGTCTTCCCGCTCAATTGAATCCATCCACATCCGGTTCATGTCGGTCAGATGAATCCAACTGACGTATTGCCGCCCGTTTCCCGCCGCGCCACCCAGAAACCATTTGGTCAACTTCCCTAGTACGGACAGCGCACCGCCATGGCGGGCCAGCACGAGGCCAATCCGTAACAGCACACGCCGGGTGTTCCTCAAGGGAACGATCCTGAACGCAGTCTCCCAGAGCCGGCAGATTTCCACCGCTTCACCCTCTCCCGACGGAGTATTTTCCTCACACCACTCATCCGCCAGGTCACCGTAAAAGGCGAGCGAGCCGGCTTGCACCCAAACGCGCGGCGGATGCGCCACGTGGTCAATTGCCGCCGCGAGTACGTTGACGGAATTGACACGTGATTCGAGGATTTCACGCCGGTTCTCCGGCGTGTGCCGGCAATTCACACTGCGTCCGGCGAGATTGATCACCGCCGTTGCGCCGTTCAAAAATTGAATCCATTCGCCCAAAGTCTTGCCGTCCCAAACCATCTCCAACACCCCGTCCTTGCGTTCGTGTGGCGAACGGGTCAGCACCACCACGTCGTAATTCTGCTTGAGCAATTTTTTGGCGAGGGAACGCCCGAGGAAGCCGCTCCCACCCGCCAGCACTACCCGTTTTTTATTCATGATCCGTCTCTTTCCAACTTTAACACTGGCCAATGCTGCCCAGTCAACAGATGGGCACCCAACCGGCCCTGTTCCATGGTTTCAAGCCATTTCCGGGCCAATTGGCAGGTAGTATCCATGCTCAAATGTTCATGGACACGGGGATATTTTTCGAAATTCGCGAGCGCGAGCTTCAGGAGTGACGCGGCGGGTTGCGGCCGTCCCTTTTGCACGTGTACAAACGCCCCGGCCAGCTGGATCAGTCCTTTATAGAAGGCACCGTTCGGGCCGTGCTTGTCCTTGAGCCACAAATGCTCCAGCACCTCATGGGCTTCATAGAAAAGCTGCTTGTTGAAACAATGAAAATAGCCGAGATAATGCTGGTCCAGCTTCTGTCCATGATGATCGGCGACCATTTCGGCAATGCGTTTGTTCTTGCTCACCCGTTCAGTTTAAAGTGTAGGAGTCGAGGTGACGAGGCTCATTCTGAAGCGAAAAAAAGAGACTTCTCACGTCGTCTCCTACATCGCTATCGAGAGATCAGCCGGAAGAAACGCCGCCGTTGAAATTGTTGAACCCGTTTTCAAATCCTTGACGCCAAATTAGACTTTGGACATTGGGCTTGAGACTTTAAACCTGATGTGACAATCTCGGCGCATGGCAAGACCTGCTTTGGGACGCGGCCTCGGCGCGTTGTTGGGCGGCAACCCGGTTTTGACCCAGCCCGCCCCCACGCCGGGTGTGCTATCTCCCGCTCCCGCCCCTGCCCCAGTCGCCATCGCCGCTGCCGTAATCGATACGCGCGAACGGGTTCAACGTGTGCCCTTGGATCGTATTCGACCCTGCCCCCTGCAACCGCGAAAGGATTTCTCCCCCGAGGCGCTCCGTGAGCTGGCTGATTCCATCCGCGAACAAGGCATCGTCCAGCCGTTGATTGTTCGCGAGCGGGATGGTTATTTTGAACTGATCGCCGGCGAACGTCGCTGGCGGGCCGCGCAATTGCTGCAATTGCCGGAAGCGCCCATCATCGTCCGGCAGGCTGATGACCGTGCCGTGCTCGAACTGGCGCTCATCGAAAATCTCCAGCGCGAAAACCTCAATGCCCTCGAAGAAGCTCATGGTTATGCACAACTGGCCGAGCAGTTCCAGCTCACCCAGGAGGAAATCTCCGGCAAAGTGGGCAAGAGTCGCGCCGTGGTGGCGAATGCGTTACGACTGCTGAAACTGCCGCCCTCCGTTCAAAGCTTCATCCGAGACGGTCGGCTATCGGTCGGCCATGCCAAGGTCATCCTCGGTTTGACAAACGAGAAGGACCAAACACTCGTTGCCGAACGTGTCATCAAGGAAGGGCTCAACGTACGTCAGACCGAAGGTTTGCTGGCCAAATTGCAGAAGCGCGGTTTGCGACAGACAGTACCCAAGCCTGAAACCGTGGCCCTTCCGGCCGGCGACCCGCACGTGGCGCTGCTGGAGGACCGGTTGCGCGAGGTCTTTGCCACGAAAGTGCAACTGCATTATGCGGAAGGCAAAGGCACCGTGGAAATTTCCTTCTTCAGCGACAAGGAACTGGAACGGATTTTGCAGATCCTTGGCGTCAACGCGGATTAAAAATTGCGCGCTGCAGGCGGTTTTTGCAGAATTTCCTGTCGAATGAATACACCCGAGCTGCGCGAACAGTGCGCCAAAAAACTCCTTGCCGGCGCAGCGGGTGCCGCACGCATGACGGCATTCGTGGGATTGGACGGGTTTGTGGACGACATCCTCCACGTGGTGGATAAGCGCAACGGTCCGGATTCCTTTCAACGACTGCGCACCATTTCGAAACTGGCCGAACGCCTCGGGGCGGCCGCCGGTAAAAGCACAAACATCGAGCTGGTCAACCGTGTCACCAAACTCGGTGGCAATGGTCCCATCATGGCCAACACCCTGGCCGGCTTTGGCTTGAAAGTCACCTGCCTCGGCAACTTCGGCTGGCCGGATTTGCATCCCGTTTTCGCTGATTTCACCAGGCGCGCCGACGTCCATTCCATCGCCGAACCCGGCCATACCGACGCCTTGGAATTCGATGACGGCAAAATCATGATGGGCAAGATTCAGTCGCTTAACGACGTGAGCTGGCCGAACATTCAGTCGCGTTACGGCCGCGACCAGTTCACTGCCCAATTGAACAACGCCGATCTGGTGGGTTTTGTGAACTGGACCATGTTGACCCACATGAATGAAATCTGGCAGGCAACGCTCAAGGAAATCTGCCCCGGCTTGAAGGGAAAACGGCGGGTGATGTTTTTTGACCTGGCCGACCCGGAAAAGCGCAAACCGGACGATATCCGGGAGGCTTTAAAAATGATCGTGAAATTCGAAAAATATTTCGACGTGGTCCTGGGACTGAATGAAAAGGAAGCGCGCGAAATCGGTGACGTGCTGGACTTGCAGGCCGCCGGCAAATCCCCGGACGCACTTTCGGTCCTGGCGCTGGAAATCAACCGGTGTGTGCCCATCAACACGCTGGTGATTCATCCGGTGCGTTACGCGCTGGCGGCCAGTAACGGTGCCGTCTCGCTGGTGCCGGGGCAGTTTACGCCCAAACCGGTCATTACCACCGGTGCGGGTGACCATTTCAATTCCGGTTTCTGCCTCGCCAAATTGCTGGGCCTGGACAACGCGCAATGTGTCCTGACCGGCATCACCACGAGTGGCCATTACGTCCGCACCGGTCAAAGCCCCGGCATTCCCGACCTGGCAAAAATGCTCCGGTCCTGGCCGGCTGGGGGTGACGAGTGACGGGTGGCGGGTGACGGGATTTGATTGCGATGCCGACTGAGTATAACCAATTGATCGTTTATGGAATCGAGTTCAACAAAATTAAATTCAGGGATTGATCGGCTTGAGTCGTTTGGCATTTACCAACTGGCATGGCAGCTGTTCGACGACTTTTGGCATGATTCTGAGCTTTTGGAAAAGGACTTTCGCGGGCGGGAACTGGCGAAGCAGCAGGTGCGTAGCCTGGACTCCATCTGTGCCAATATTGAAGAAGGTTTTGGCCGAGGTTTCGGCAAAGAATTACCGCAGCATCTTAAAATCGCTCGCGGCGAGGCGCGGGAAAGCCAGGGCCGGTTCAAACGTTGCCATCACTTGCTCAACGGTGAGATCATCAGCAAGAGAGTTGCAACCCTCGATCATATTATTGGCGGCTTGACGAAAACCATTTCGACGATTGAGGGGAGGCAAATAAAACCCGCAAACGCGCCCAATTTCACTTCTCGTCACCCGTCACCCGCCACCCGTCACGCTCAATGATATTAGACATCGTCAAATACGGCCATCCGGTGCTTCGCCAGAAAGGCGCGCGCATTGAACAAATCACCGCGGAAATCAAAAAACTGGCGGCCGACATGCTGGAGACCATGCACGCGAACAAAGGCGTCGGCCTGGCCGCCCAGCAAATCGGCCGGGCCCTGCAACTGACCGTCGTTGATGTTCGTGATGTCACCGAACGCCCTTCGTGGCTGGAGCTTGACGGCCGGCCCGCTGATGTCATTGCGTTCATGCCGCTGATTTTGATCAATCCCGAAATCAAGCCGCTGGGCGAAGTGGTCGCCGGTGCGGAAGGTTGTCTGAGTTTTCCCGAAATTTTCGGGGAGATTGCACGACCTGGATCCGTCGACGTCAAGGCCTTGAACGAAAAAGGGAAGCCGGTGGAATTCCGTTGTGGCGGGTTGTTGGCGCGCGCGATTCAGCACGAGGTGGACCACCTTAACGGCATCCTGTTCATCGACCGGATGGACAAGGCGACCAAGGAGGAATTGCGCCCGCAACTGGACGCGTTGCAGACCGCCACCAAAGCCGGGTTAACAAAGAAATAATCCTGCCGCCTCGTCGCGTTCTGTTTTGAGTGAGGTCGGGCGCGCCCGGTCTTGTATCTCAAAACATTTTGAAGCCGAATTGCTTGATATCCTGCTATGGTCGGCAAGAGCGTTCTTAGAAAGGTGTAGCCGCCGACGTCAGTCGGCGCAAATCAAACAAAGGGGCAATTATATGGCGCGAACTGATCCCGCACCGCGGGACGCTACGGGATTAATTGAATTGCTCTAACGGTTTTAGCAACATTCTCAATGATGACAGCCGCAGCCGTCGCCGCAGGAGTGGTCTTCCAAATCGTCGGCCGTAGGAACACGGCCCAACTCCAGCGTCTTGGAAACATATTTCTGGATGGAATGCTGGATTTCGTGAAGTTCTTCGCGGGCATCGAGGAAACCGCGCGCGACTGGATTATTCAGCAACGCGTCGCGGTGTTTCTCGAAATCGGCAATTTCAGTCCCGTCCAACTGCCCTCCCTTTGACTGTTTTTCCTGGAGCGCCTGGCCTTTGCTCATCACGGCTTCGTACTGGCCGCGCGCACTGGGGTCGGATAAAAAAGTGTCAATCTGCTGGCGAATGGTGGTCATCGTGGGGTGCTCAACGATGGTCTGACACAACGCCTTCGTCTTCTCAAGGATCGCATTTTCTTCGGTTTGAGTCGTCATTGACCGGAACTCTATCACAACTCATTCAATAAGTCAGGCCAAATCCGAATGGGAAAAGCGGTTCCCCGGTCATATCATTCGCCGCCGCCTGCCCCCAATCATGCGGCCATTCGCGCGGCAATTTGCCGGTCGGTTTATAGTCGCCGAACAACACATCGGCTACACCCTGCCCTTCTGTCCCCGGCAACCACGCCGCAACGAACGCATCGCAGTTGTTCAGGGCGGGACCCAGAATCAAGGGGCGCCCCGAAAGCATGATGGTCACTACCGGCGCGCCGGAAGCCTTGGCCTGTTCGATCAGCGCGGCATCCCCCGCGTCCAGATCCAGACCGATCATATTGCCCCGCCATTCGGCGTAAGGCAGCTCTCCCACCACGGCAATCACCGCATCGGCATTCGTGACCTCCGTGGCATCGGGAGAAAAAATCACCTTTGTCCCGGGTGACACGGCGGCGCGAATGCCGGCAAGGATCGTGGTGCCGCCGGTTGTGATCTCGCCGACACCGCCCTGCCAGTCGACCGTCCACCCACCGCATTGCATCCCCAGGTTGTCCGCACCGCCGCCCACCACGACCAGACGCTTGATCTGCTTCGACAGCGGCAGGGTATGTTTTTGGTTCTTGAGCAACACGAGCGATTCCCGCACGCATTGACGGGCGACTTGACGATGAGCTGCGGAGCCGATGTCCGCGGTTAACGCAGGGTCGTCCGTGTGGGGATGCTCGAACAAGCCCATTTGAAACTTCACCCGCAGAATCCGCGAGACCGCGTCGTCGATTCGGGCTTGCGACACCTTCTTTTCGGCGACCAATTCCTTGAGGTCGCGGATAAAATCAACGTAACTGTTTGTCAGCCACGGTCCGCGCGGAATCATGGCCATGTCAATACCGGCATTGACGGCGGTTTGAACGGCCAGCTTGTAATCGGGCGAAATCTGGTCAATGCCTGCGTCGTCGGAAACGACAAAGCCCTTGAAGCCGAGCTCCTGCTTGAGCACACCGGTCAGCAGATGTTTCTGGCCATGCATTTTTTCATCGTTCCAACTGCTGTAGGAAGCCATGATGGACCCCACCCCGGCCCGGATTGCAGCACGATACGGCGGCAGAAACAGTTTGCGCAGCGTCGCTTCGTTGCACACGGTGTTTCCTTCATCCACACCATCCTGCGTGCCGCCGTCGCCGATGAAATGCTTGGCACAGGCGAGCACGGAATCGCTACGACTGGAAAGTTCCGGGCCCTGGAAACCGCGCACGGCCGCTGTGGCCATCTGAGAGACCAGTTCTGGTGATTGCCCGAAGCTCTCGTAGGTTCGGCCCCAGCGTTCGTTCTGGGCCACCGCGATGCACGGCGCGAATGACCAGCGGATGCCCGTGCCGGCCATTTCCAGCGCCGTGATGTGCTCGGCCTTCTCTACCAGCGCCGGATCACGGGTCGCCCCCAGACCGATATTATGCGGGAATATAACCGTGCCGACGACGTCATTGTGACCGTGGACGGCGTCTATGCCATACAACAGTGGAATTTTCAGACGCGTCTTTAAGGCCCAGGATTCAAGCTGTTGCACGGTCAATAACCACGTGGCCGGGTTATTTTTTAACGGTTTGGAATTTCCGCCGCTGAGCATGGCGCCCAGAGCATATTTTTGAACATCCGCGGCGTCCGCCAGCGCCCCCAAATCGGCTTGGGTCATCTGGCCGACTTTTTCGTCGAGCGTCATTCGGGAAAGCAGATCCCGCACACGCGTGTCTACCGGGAGATTGGGATTAAGATACGAGGGGACCTCAGCGGCACGAGCCGGCTGCCCGGGATTGAAGGCACCGATAATCGTCATCAGCCAGCAGCAGCCGATCCATAAACACGACAGCAAAAGTTTTCGTTTCATTCCCGGCCTGGTTGGATCATGGTTCAATTGAATTTTATTCGCAGCGGTTTGCCGTCGTATTTCACCGAACGCACTGTAGCCAGTTTGGCCAGGAACGCCATCGGTTGGCTCCGGGTGATGAGCACCAGGTTGAACGTGCGTTCCTGCAACATGCCTTTGAATGTTCCCTTGCGCTCGCCAATAGCCAGCGTTCGCTTGGCATCATCCCATTGAATGGGAATCCGGGTGAATGCGCCATGTTCGTAATCATACGTCAAACCGTCATCCTCGTATAACGTAAAATGCCCATCCGCACCCGCATACACATAAAGCGTAATCGGGTCGATGGGTTTTTCGCCGGTATAGTGAATTTCGGGGCCGGTGGGAATGATGGAGCCCGGCCCGCACCTGAATGGGGATCGCGTCGTACGGCGCAGGCGCGTCAATCGTTTGCGCACCCGCCAGCCATTGGCCGGTCCAGAAATCGTACCAGCCACCTGCATGTCGCCGGGAGATAAACCGGCCGGGTCCGCGCCTGGTACGTCGTCACCGGGCTGACGAGCAATGCCGGACCAAACAGATACTCGTCGCCGATGTTGAAGACGTTGGTGTCGGCCGGAAAGTCCATGACCAGCGCCCGCATCATGGTGCCGCCGTCCTGCGTCACCCCTCCGGCCAGCGAATAAATGTAAGGCAGCAGCCGGTAGCGAATGCGATCGAATTTCAGCTCGGCGTTGATAAGCCGGGCTGTTGTCGCCGCCGAATTCCCACATCTCGCGGTAAGGAGATTCGCCGTGCACGCGCAGCAGCGGAACAAACGTCCCGAACTCAAACCAGCGCGCATTCAGCTCGCGCCATTCTTCGCGGTCCGCGGGTTTTGGGTTCTTGCGTGGAAAAGCGCGACGGCACGGAAAATCCGCCGATATCCATCGTCCAATACGGCATGCCCGACAGGCAGAAGCCGAGGCCGGCGGTGATTTGCGCGCGCATCGCCGTCCAGGTGGACGAGGTATCGCCCGACCAGACCGCCGCGGCATAACGTTGCTGTCCCGGCAAAGCCGGACCGCGTCAGGATGAACACACGCTGATCGGGCGCGGCCTGCCGTTGGCCTTCGTAAATCGCCTCGCTGTTCACCAACGGATAGGCGTTCAACATCCGCGCGCCCGTGCCGAGCGCCGTCGGGTGCATGTGCGCCGCTGACCCGTCCAGCGTCGGCGTCGGCGGCATGTCCGGTTCGCTGGCATCCATCCACCAGGCGTCCACGCCCTTGCTGAAAAGCGCCCGGATTCATTTGCGACCAGAACAGTTTCCGGCCTCGGGATTGAACGCGTCGTAAAAGGTGTCCGGATGGCCGATCCAATCGATGATGTCCTCGCCCAGGTTGGGTTCGTAGAGGAAATGCTGGGCGCGCATGACCTCGAAATTGTCCGTGCCGGGATAAAATTTCGGCCAGACCGAAATCATCAGGTGCGCGTGGTATTGGTCGTGGATGTCGCGAATCCAACCGTCCGGATCGGGAAAGCGCGCCGGATCGAACTCGTGCGAGCCCCATTGGTCTTCCTTCCAGTAAAACCAGTCCTGCACGATGTTGTCGATGGGGATGCCGCGCTGACGGTATCCGGCGAGCACGTCCAGGCTTTCCTGCTGGGTTTCGTAGCGCTGGCGGCATTGCCAGAGGCCAAACGCCCATTGCGGCATCATCGGCGCCTGGCCGGTGACCTGGCGGTAGCCGGCGATGACGTCGTCCAGCTCCGGGCCGTACACGAAATAATAATCAATGCCGTCGCCGACCTCGGACCAAAGCGAGGTGTTGGTATCGGTGAGAAGGTTTCTTCCAGAACAATTGCATCGTTTCCGCCCCCTGCTCTGCGGTCCATTCCAGTTTCAGATGATAACGATGTCCGGCCTCAAAATGGACCCTGGCAATGTTCCACCACGGCAGCCAGCACTGGCGCCAGTGCGATATAACCAGCTGGTCGTCCACCCAAAGTTTAATGCCGTTGTTATAGAAACGTCTCGAGCGTGTAATCGCCGGTTTCATCCGGCTGCACCTCGCCTTCCCAGCGGATGCTCACATTGCCGTCCGGCGGCAAGGCGGGATGGATAAGCAGGTTTGGCTGCTTCGTGTCGCCCGGCACCGCGATGTCAATTCTGGCATCCACGCGGTTGGTGATCCAATGCTCAAAATTCGCTCCGGCATAATAGGAACCGGTGAGCCCACCGGGGTTGCCGCTGGCATCGAACAATTGCGCGGCTGGAATCGGTTCCGGCTGGCCAAATCGCCAAAGCGCGTGTAGGACGTGTTGTCCCACAAGATGCCGTAGCCGCGACTCGAAACCAGGAACGGAATGTCCACCGTGCCGTTGTGCTGCCACAGGTCGAGGTCATAGCCCTTGAGGTTCATCAGGCCGAGTTGTTGCTCGCCCAGGCCAAACAACGCTTCCCCGGCATTGGCCTGCCATTGCTGACGCACATGAAACGTGCTGTCGCCCTGAACAATGGCCGGTTCCATGGTCCGACCGGCCTTGTCCTCGGCCAGTATCAGGTGACCGGCAGTGTCGAAAAACGAAACCGCGCCTGACGCCAGATTCACATGCGCTTGCAACTTGTCCGTAGCGAGGATCGCCTCCCCATTTTCAGTTTTCAGCGACCATTGGGTGTGCGCATCATGCCGGACACCGGCGGCCAGCGTTTTGCGCGCAAAGAAAGCCGGTTCTTTCGCATAGGCCACGCGGATGATGTCGGCGGCGCAGACTTCGAGCTTCAGCACGCTGTCACCGACATGGAAGAGAACACCATCATCGAGCTTTACCGGCGGGTTTGGGGAAATCTGCGCAGACAATTGAACTGCGGTGGCAATCGAAATGGAAAAGTAAAGGAGCCTTCCGTAACGAAATCGGGAGTGGGGAATGTTGGGCACCAGGGAATTAAATACCTTTTGAATGGAATTACTGTCAATCGGTTTCACATCCGGATGTCGGCATCGTCCTCCGTAGCTTCCGTAGCTGACGGTGTGAACTGGCGCAAACATCCAAGACCAATCTTTATCCAGCCATTTTTATAAAACGCGCGGAGCGAAGCGATTTACACGGCCCTCAAATCTCAACTTTCAACCATATTCAAATCGTGTTTGCCAAACCTCACTCCATTTCCAATCCTTGGCCCCGATTATTCAGCTCACCCACACCACGCCCGGACGGCTGTTGAGTCACCTACACAAACTGGCGCGCCAGGGCGAATCGTTGCTCGCCGGTCCGCCTTTTCTCACGCCGCTGGATGAGGCGCCCTGGGACGCCCGCGTTTGGAAATGTTTGGACCAGATCGCCGTTCCCGACGCCTTCGCTGGCGCCACCCAACTGGACAACACGGACACCGGCCCGATTGACCTTTTGGATTTTAATCGGCCCCGTCGGTCGGCCACCGAAGTGGATGAACTGTTGCGTCGCCGCATCCGTCGCCGACTGGTGACCCTGGCCAGTGTCATCGAGAAAGTGGAAGCGCTGGCCGAATCGCCGCCGCCACGTGCCGACCAACACTCCTGAGCGCCGCTCCGGCCGTATCGCTCACAGGTCGTCCAGCGGACTTTGCACCCCCAATCCCGGTTTCTGCATCACATGCGTATAAATTTGCGTGGTGCTGAGATCCTTGTGCCCGAGCAACTCCTGGATCATCCGGAGGTCGTACTTCTTTTCCAACAGATGTGTGGCGAAGGAATGGCGCAGGCTGTGACAGGAGGCGGGTTTATTGATCCGCGCCAGGCGCAATGCTTCTTTCACGGCCCGCTGCAAGCCCTGCTCGTTGACATGATGCCGCCGCAAGGTAGGGCGTGTCACTCCGTGCGCGCCGCCTCCCACACTCCGTGGATCTTTCGACAGCCCCGCTGCCGGAAAAACATATTGCCAGGCCCACTCCCGTTCTGCGTTGGGATACTTCTTGCCCAAGGCAAACGGGAGATACACCCTGCCGTGGCCCTCGGCCAAATCCTTTTCATGCAATAACTTCACCCGTTTCAAGTGAGTTTGGAGCTTCGCCTTCAGGCTGTCCGGCAGCATCGTCACCCGATCCTTGAATCCTTTGCCGTCGCGTACCAGGATGTGGTTCGCGGCAAAATCAATATCTTTGACTCTCAAGCGCACACATTCCATCAACCTCATGCCTGTCCCATACAACAAGCTGGCCATCAACTGGTGCGTGCCCGTCATCCCCGCAAGCAACCGATGCGCTTCAGCATGCGCCAACACCACCGGCAACCGCGCCGGGCGCCGCGGCCGCTCGATCTTGCCCATGTCCCCCAATTCCATATGCAACACTTCGCGATACAGAAACACCAGCCCGTTGAGGGCTTGATTTTGCGTGGACACCGCCACCTTCTGGTTCATCGCCAAATCGTTCAGAAATGCCTGTACTTCGGCGGCCCCCAACTCGCGCGGATGACGCCAGCCCCCGGCGGCAGGCGAACCTCCCAGCCGATGGAATTGCAGAAATCGTCGCACCCATTGCCGATAAGCCTCCTCCGTGCGGATCGAGTAATGTTTGAATCGCGCCACCTCGCTGAGTTGGTCCAGCAATTTAAGCTTGGGATTGGGAATAAAGCCTTCCGGAGGCCTGGACGCATTTGCCGGTTCAATAGGAAAGCTCACGCCTGTTATAAAAACTTATAGACAAGCCGGAAAGCAAGGAATATTATGATTCTATGACGCCCAGATAGGCGTCTAATATGATACCGAATTAGAATGTTAATTCGACACCCCGAAGAAGGATTAGAGATAAAATTGTTTCATAGCCAAATGAGGAGTTAGGATGTAACATCAGCGTTGCGAGCGCGCGTCGCAGCTCATGCGAGCATGGAGCAGCGAACGCCTCGCTCGCAACGGGTGAAGGAACAGAAAGGGAGCCATTGATAAAAGAACAGTTTTACCTTCGGACTGAGGAAGCCGCATGCGGGGTGCGAACTAACCATGCGTTGGAGCTGACACCGGTTGAGAGTTTTGGATTTGCGCTTAGCTGTCACGCCGGCTGCTTACGCAGCCGTAAAATGAATCGTGCCAGCAGTTTTCGGACAAACGGACAATCCCTGGTCCGGATGCAGCTCAACTTTATTCGTTAGGCAGCATGGGCATCTTATGAATACGAAACAACGGCTCTATTTGATTTTTGCCACCTGCATTTCTGGCTTTGTTCTAGTTGGCTGCATGTCCCAGTCTCAAAGCGTTCACCACGACCTCCTTTCCGAATCCGTTCACGCTGCTGTTGATCTTCACACCTTGCATCAGTTGGACAGAGGCGATACCAATGGTGCGGTTCGGACCCTTGAGAAGGATTTGAATTTCGAGAAGATTCAAGTTGAGCAATTATTGCTGGAGACGCCGGAGCACGAGCGTGACACGAATATCCTGAGTTTGGTTGACAAGATACTTGTTTACCAAACTAATCATCCAGCATTTTGGCCAACCAACGCAGGAAATCGGTTGCTTGACAGCACATGGAGGCCAGCATCCGCTGCCCATTGAGTCTTCATGTGTATGCTGCCTAACCAGATCACTGCACACAACGCCGGATGGCGCTCTCAGTTCCGCTGTCGCGGATCACGTCATCAGCCCGGCGTGTGTGAGTTCCATCGTTAGACCACTTCGCGCCACACATGAAACCAAAGCTTCACATTTCCGGGGCAGGCAACGTGGTGGTTCCTGCTTACTTGACGCTTCAAAAGATGGGTTATAGCGTTCGATGCGAAAAGCCGGTGAGTGATGAGGAGACTTGGATTGCAGAGAGCGACACTGTCAGGTTGTCAGCCAACGATGTTATCATGTTGTTGGGGCTTGCCGCAGTTGCCCAAGCGCGCGGTGAGAGTTGGAAGGCGTCAGATGCAGAGATTCAGGATTTTCTGAAGAAGTTTGGATATGAGAGACCAGTGGTCTAACAATTCGCGAGGCCGTGTGAAAAGTCTGGCGGAGTGAGCGGGAAAAGATTGGCCGGCGGTCTGAAAGTTCGGGTCGCCGATTTTTTATTTCCAGAGATGAGATGGGTACCGACAGCGACGGGGAGAAGATTCAGGACTGATGAACGGAAACAAAGGCGCCGCCGCCCGCTTCAGGCCCTTTGCGCCACTTTCACTCCGACTGCGGCCATCAATTTCTCGAAACTCACCAGGTTCAACACGCGTTTGAGGTTGTAGGCCAGCGTCGTCAGACTCCACTCCGTTCGCACCTTCGCCAGACCCTTGAGCAGAAAGTGCGTGTACCCGAACCATCGTTTGATGGTTCCGAACGGATGTTCGGCCAGGGTCTTGCGTAACTTGAACTTCCAGGGCTGCGCTTTCATCCGGCGCTGCCATCGCTTCCATCAAGCCTTCGTTCTCTTCGCGGGTAATCGTCCGGTTGGCCTTGTTCCGCGTGCACTGCTTCTTGAGCGCACACGTCTTGCAGCCGCTGGCCCGGTAGTATCTCAGTTCGCGCCCCAGTTCATACGTCGCAAACCGGTACGTCAGTTCCGCTCCCGCCGGACACACATAGACATCCTTCGTTGCCTCGTACCGGAACCGGCTCTTGCCGTACAAACCCCGCGCCGTGTTGGCGCTCGTGTCGGCCTTGGGCACATAAGCCATTATTCCCTGCTCGGCACATCGGCTCACTTCCGCCGCGTTATAGTAGCCCGCGTCGGCCACCACTTCGGTTTGCTTCAGTTCCAGGTTCGCCTTGGCGGCCAACGCTACGTTGGCCAGTTGTTTCAAGTCCGTCACCTCATTGGTCACGTCCTGGGCCCCAATCAATTTGTGTTTGGCATCCACCGCCACCTGCGCGTTGTAGCCCACCACCATCCCTTGGGCCGTGGGCATCTTCCGACTCTCCGGGTCCGTCACGCTGATTTGCTTTTGCTCCGCATCCAGTTGTTCCAACAACTCCTTGTGCCACTCCTGCTTCTCCCGTAACGCCGCAATCTTCTGGGCCAACTGAGCTTTGTCCATGACCCCGCCGGCCGGCTCCGTCGCATCGGCGCTGTCCAGTGCCTGTAAATACTCTGCCAACCGCGCATCGGCCCGCGCCATCAACTCCTGCAGTTTGGCTGCGTTGAAATTCTGGTCTTTCGCATTGACCGCTCCGAACTTGCTCCCGTCAATGGCCAGCAGTTCGCCCCCGAACAACTTCAGTTTCTGGCACAGCAGCGTGAATTGCCGGCTCACCGCCCGCAATGGCTTCAAGTTGTCCTTTCGGAAATCAGCAATCGTTTTGAAATCCGGCGCCAGCTTGCCCAACAGCCAGATCACTTCTACGTTCCGATGGCACTCCGACTCCAGCAGCCGGCTGGAACGGATCCGGTGCAGATAGCCATACAGGTAGAGCTTGAGCAGCAGGGCCGGGTCATACGGCGGCCGGCCGTAAACGTAAACGGGTCGGTTCCTAGTATTGTAGAATTGACAAGCAAGTACGGTGCGGTCTCTATTGGTTCATGGCCAGAAAGCTGCGAGTGCAATACCCGGGCGTTATTTACCACGTCATGAACCGCGGGGATCGCCGCGAACCGATCTTCCAGGACGAAGCCGACCACAAATTGTTTCTGCAAACATTAGGCGAGGCGTGTCAGAAAACCGGGTGGCAGGTGCATGCCTGGTGTTTGATGTCGAACCATTTTCACCTGGTGATCGAGACGCCTCAGGCCAATCTGGTGGCTGGCATGAAATGGTTGCTGGGGACCTACACCGGACGATTCAATCGGCGGCACAAACTCTTTGGGCACCTCTTTAGCGGGCGCTACAAGGCCCTGATTGTGGATGGCAGCGGCACCGGTTATCTCAAGACCGTGTGCGACTACACACATTTGAATCCAGTGCGGGCCAAGTTGTTGGGGCCCGAACAGAAGTTAAGTTCTTACCGGTGGAGCAGCTTGCGGTACTATCTGCTACCGCGCAGTAAACGGCCCGCTTGGCTGCGGGTGGGTCGATTGCTGGGGGAGCATGGGATTCCGCGGGACAGCCAGACAGGGCGGCGTGAGTTTGGGCGGCGGATGGAATTACGTCGCCACGCTGAGGATGGCCCTGGGCCCTTCAAGGCTGTGCGGCGAGGATGGTGTTTGGGTGATAAAAAGTTTCGGAAGGAGTTACTGGCGCAGATGAAGGAACAGGTGAGGGAACACCACTACGGGGAAGAACGGCTCCAGAGCCAACAGGAAGAGGCTGAGGGGATGGTGCAAGCAGGTTTGAAGCGGCTGGGGTGGAAGGAGGCTGATCTGGAAGCGCGGCCCAAGGGCGATGGGGAGAAGCTAAAACTGGCACTCCGGTTACGGAAGGAGACGACGGTGACCTTGAAATGGATCGCCGAGCGGTTGCGGATGGGGACTTGGACACACCTCAATCACCTGCTATACTGGCAGCAACGCAAACGTTCAGGATGAAATGCCACAATCACAATACTACAATACTAGGAACCGACCCGTTTTCGCTTGGCTGCGGGTGGCTCGATTGCTGGGGGAACATGGGATTCCGCGGGACAGCCAGACAGGGCGGCGTGAGTTTGGGCGGCGGATGGAATTACGTCGCCACGCTGAGGATGGCCCTGGGCCCTTCAAGGCTGTGCGGCGAGGATGGTGTTTGGGTGATAAAAAGTTTCGGAAGGAGTTACTGGCGCAGATGAAGGAACAGGTGAGGGAACATCACTACGGGGAAGAACGGCTCCAGAGCCAACAGGAAGAGGCTGAGGGGATGGTGCAGGCAGGTTTGAAGCGGCTGGGGTGGAAGGAGGCTGATCTGGAAGCGCGGCCCAAGGGCGATGGGGAGAAACTAAAACTGGCACTCCGGTTACGGAAGGAGACGACGGTGACCTTGAAATGGATCGCCGAGCGGTTGCGGATGGGGACTTGGACACACCTCAATCACCTGCTATACTGGCAGCAACGCAAACGTTCAGGATGAAATGCCACGATCACAATACTACAATACTAGGAACCGACCCGTTTTCAGGAAGAGGCTGAGGGGATGGTGCAAGCAGGTTTGAAGCGGCTGGGGTGGAAGGAGGCTGATCTGGAAGCGCGGCCCAAGGGCGAGGGGAGAAGCTAAAACTGGCACTCCGGTTACGGAAGGAGACGACGGTGACCTTGAAATGGATCGCCGAGCGGTTGCGGATGGGGACTTGGACACACCTCAATCACCTGCTATACTGGCAGCAACGCAAACGTTCAGGATGAAATGCCACAATCACAATACTACAATACTAGGAACCGACCCGTTTTCGGTTGGACGTCTGGGTTCCGCATTCGCGGTTGACATCACCAGCCCGGCGTGGCTGAGTTCTCGACGTTCGGTGGATTGAGCAGTCATGTCACCAGACATTCCAGAATCGGATTGGCGTCACTTCAAGAAAGTGCATTCAGTGTTGCTTGAGCGTTACTGCGTCCGTGTGTTGGCGGACTTGGGCGCCGAGATCAGCGCCACTGACGGCACAGCGCATGAGCGATATTTACGAGTCTACAAGTTGATTCACCATAAGAACGAGGATATGGCGCGCGCATTCGACGATTTTCGTCGTTCCACCGCGGTCATGCAGTTGGGGATTATCCGAAGGATGCAGCTACTGACGGATGAGGAGTTGAGTTTGTTTTCTGAACAGACGCGGACTCGTGTTGAGGGTATTGCATCGCTATGAAGCCGAACCAGATCACTGCACACAATGCCGGATGGCGCACAGTCAGCCTGCCCCGAAAGCTTTCGGGGTTCCGCTTTCGCGGTTCACGTCATCAGCCCGGCGTGTGTGAGTTTTGGCGTTAGCCATCAGCGTATGTCGTCCGATTGCATCGCAGTATGCCAAGCGTTCGTCAGAGCGATAAACGAGCACTCCATTGATGATCTCGGGGCGCTCATGTCTGACGATCACGTTTTTGTAGATTCTCAGGACGGGGCTGTTTCCGGTCGCGACGCGATGCTCACTGCGTGGGTGGCATACTTCGGAATGTTTCCGGATTTCCAGATTGAGGCAGACACTATTATCAGCAGTGGAGGCACCGTGGCGATCTTCGGCCACACATCCGGAACATTCAACGGAAAGTGCGGCCCGGTGCCCGAAGCTCGAATCACAATGCCAGCTGCGTGGAGAGCGACTGTCTCGGAAGGGAAGATCAATGTTTGGCAGGTCTATGCAGACTGGAGCGAAGGAGTGAAGGTAATCGAGCGTGAAACCCAAAATGCCTCCTGAGAAACAAGACGCGCAAGTCGTTGATATTCAAAGAAACGTCCCTGTCTTATTTCTTGAGTCATTGCCCCTCGCCAGGCGAGGTTGGAGTGCTAATCTCAGGTTCTGCAACCCGCCCTGTATCCCGAATCCAAACAAAAACCGCCGGAACAAATAAATCTGTTCCAGCGGCTGTCTTGAATTTATGGGACCCGGCTTGCCGGCTGCTTTTAGTTCAATACAGGCACTTGGCCAGGTAGCCACCGAGCGCGGTGTATTGTTGCGTTGAACGGAACTTCGTAATCTTCTTCCGGTCAACTTTCAGCGCCTTGGCCCACAGCCGCTGGAGATTGGCCGCGCTGGTGTGCAGGATGTCGGCGATGTCTTCTTCCCGGTCGGTCCGCGGGGCTTTGACATCGAACGCCAAAATGCCTTCCCATTTCGCGTCCTGCAGCACGACGCACAGGGCCAGGTCTTTCAACGGTTCCATGTAACCGAAGGGCATGTCCTGGTCGTACCGGGTGGTGTCCTGGGAATTTAAATGGATGTGGAACAGTTTCCCCGCTTCGAGGCAGAGTTCCACGTCCCAGATATAATCGAAACCGGCCATCCGGCTGTGCGCGGTTTCGGGATTCACGCCAAACAGGGGTTGCACGGCGGAATCCAGCCGGCTGATGAGATAAAGCACCTCGCCGACGTTGCTCAAATACATGTTGGCGCGCGGTTCATTCGGTTTCGGTTCGATGGCAAACACCGGGGAATTTTTGCCGTACTTTTTTCGCGCGTATTCGCCGACGGCATTGAAGCCGTCCACCATCCGGCGGAAGGCGTCCTGTCCGCTCTTGGCGAGAACAAAATCAAAGCCTTCACGGCCGTTCCAAAAGACCATGACTTCGGCGCCCAGTTCCACGGTGGCATCCACCGCCTGGAGAGCATTGCGCAATGCCAGTTTGCGGACCGCGCTGTCGTTGCTGGTCATGGCGCCGTCCTTGAAAATCGCATTGGCGAAGAAGGATGGCGTGTACATGCCCATCTTCAAATCGTGTTCCTTTAAAAGCTTTTTTCGCCTTCGGCACGTCGCTCATGGGAATTTCCACGTCGTGCGCCTCGATGTACGTGATGCCGGCTTTCGCCAGCAAAGGGATACGGTCCAAAACCGGGATCTCGCGGCGGGTAGGGCCGCCAAACGGGTCGCGACCGGCTCCCAGGTTCCATACGCCGGCGCCAATGCCCTGTTTTCCTTTCTTCGGTGTAATAATGATCTTGCTCATGATCTTGCTGCCAAGGATGTGGTTGTCTAGGGGTTAATGGTTGGTTGAAAATTTATAGAGGATGGTGTTGCGGTAGGTCTGGCCCGGAAGCAATACCACCGGTGGAAAACCCGGTTGATTGGGTGAATCCGGAAAATGCTGCGGTTCCAGGCACAACGCCGCGAAACGTTGATAGCCCTGCCCCCCCTTGCCGGTGATGCTGCCGTCCAGATAATTGGACGTGTACAGCTGCACTCCCGGTTCCGTGCTCAGCACTTCCAGCACGCGGCCGGACGCCGGTTCATGAACGCGCCCGTGCAGACCCAGCTCGCCGGCCGGTTTATCCACGACGAAATTCTGATCGTAACCTTTGGACTGTTTGAGTTGCGGATCATCGACACGGATGCGGGCGCCAACAGCGGTGGGTTTGCGGAAATCGAACGGCGTGCCGTCCACGGATTTCAACTCGCCGGTCGGGATGAGCCCGCCATTCGCCGGGGTAAACCGGCTGGCATTAAGATAAACCTCATGGGCGAGCACGTCACCCTTGCCGGCCAGATTGAAATACGAATGGCCCGTCAGATTGCACAGGGTCGGCGCATCGGTGGTCGCGGTAAAATCGATCCTTAACTCGTTCTCGTCCGAAAGCCGGTAAATCGTCCTGACGGCGAGGTTGCCCGGAAAACCTTCCTCACCGTCCCGGCTCAAATAATCCAGTTCCAGAGCCGGACTTCCCGCGGCGTTCACCACGTTGGCGTTCCAGACGACTTTGTCGAATCCTTTGATGCCGCCATGCAGGGAATTGTTCCCGTCGTTCCGGGCGAGCGAATAGGTTTTCCCGTTCAACTGAAATTTTGCGCCGCCGATGCGGTTGGCGTATCGCCCGATCACCGCGCCAAAGTACGGCGGGTTTTTCAGGTAATCTTCGAAGCGATCATAACCAAGCACGACATCGGCAAACCGGCCGGCGCGATCGGGCGCCGTGAGGGACACGAGAATGCCGCCATAGGTAGCGATGCGGGCTTCCATGCCACCGGCATTGCGCAGGGTAAAAATGTCCACGGTCCTGCCGTCCGTCGTTTTGCCAAAGACAGTGCTGGTAATCGAGCTCGTTAAGCTGTCTGAATGAGACATTTCGGAAGCAAACTACAAATTTAATCACCCTGAGTCCAGATTTAGTTCACAGGCTGGACAAAGCTACGATATAAGAGATTGACAGTGTGACTTGAAGCCGATAGATACGCCGCCAATCCTTATGCAACCAATTCACCTTGCCTGGGTTGATTACACAATATTGCTCGCCTACGTCGCTTTTGTGCTGGGTATCGGCTTTGCGCTGACACGCTACATGAAAACGTCGTCGGACTTCCTGATTTCGGGTCGCTCAATCCCGACCTGGGTGACGGGCCTGGCCTTCATCTCGGCCAATCTCGGGGCATTGGAACTGGTGGGCATGGCCGCCAGCGGCGCAAAATACGGCATTGCCACCGCTCACTTTTACTGGGTCGGCGCCATTCCCGCCATGATCTTTCTGGCGGTGTTCATGATGCCGTTTTACTACGGCTCCAAGGCGCGGTCGGTGCCGGAATACCTGCAAATGCGGTTCAATAAGCCGGTCATGGGATTGAACGCGTTTGCCTTTGCTGTCATGACCTTGTTCGCCTCCGGCATTTCCATGAACGCGCTGGCCAAGCTGCTGAACCAGCTTCTCGGTTGGAATTATCACTTTGCACTGTTTATCTGTTCCGGCGTCGTGCTGGTCTATGTTTTGAAAGGCGGATTGACTTCGGCCATTTATACGGAAGTGCTGCAATTTTTCATGATTGTCCTCGGTTTTGCCCCGGTGGTTTATCTGGGATTGAAGGACGTCGGCGGCTGGAGCGCCATGACCAACCAGCTCCATGCGGTTGCCCAAAATCCGATGGCGATCGATTTAAACAGCAAATCTTTCGCGCCCGACGCCTGGACCAGTGCGTGGAAGCCACTTCTTGGCGGGCCGTCTGCCAATCCGATGGGCGTGGACATTTTCGCCATCGTGTTCGGCCTCGGTTTTGTGCTTTCGTTCGGTTACTGGTGCACCAATTTCCTCGTCGTCCAGCGTGCGATGGCGGCCAAAAACATGACCGCCGCGCGCAACACGCCGATTGTTGCCGCCATTCCCAAGATGCTCTTCCCCGCATTGGTTATCTTACCCGGCATGATTGCTGTCGCGTTGACGGCCATGCCGGATAAAGATTATCGCATCCCGCCACCGATGATTGCGCCAGCAGCCTACACGCAAGCCGTGGCCGCGGTGCAAGACGCCAACACTGCCGATCCGGCGGCCGCCGTCAAGGCCGTGAGCGACGCACTTGGCAAAAAGGTGAATGCCGACAAGATCACCGCGCTCGTCGCCGCCAATGCCGCGAACAAACTGACCGACGACCAAATCAAAGAGGGCCTTTACAACAGTGTTGCCGAGTACGACTACGACAGCGTTATTTTTTCGCTGGTAAAGAAGTATTGTCCGGCGGGCCTGCTCGGCCTGGCGCTCACCGCTCTGCTGGCCTCGTTCATGTCCGGCATGGCCGGCAACGTCACCGCCTTCAACACGGTCTGGACTTACAACCTCTACCAGGCCTTTTTCGTTCCGAACAAGACTGACGCGCATTATTTCTGGATGGGTAAGTTCATCACAGTCGTAGGCATCGCCGCGAGCATCGCCTGCGCCTATTTTGCCAAACAATACAACAATGCGATGGACATTATCCAACTGGTGTTTGGATTCGTGAACGCGCCGGTGTTTGCCACTTTTCTGCTGGGCATGTTTTGGGCGCGTGCCACGGGTATCGGGGCTTTTCTGGGACTGTTCGGCGGCATCGCCAGTTCAACCCTGTTCCACGCGTTCAGCATCGCCCATGGCAACCTGCCGGGCGTCAAGGGCGGTTATCTAGGCAGCCACTTCGGCGGCAACATTGAATTCCCCAGCGAAATGGCGCAAAACTTCTGGCTCGCCTCATTTGCCTTTAGCGTTTGCTTCGTGTTGACACTGGTGATTTCGCTCATGACCCGACGCACCAAAACCGATGAACAATTAAAGGGATTGGTTTATTCGCTGACGCCCAGGACCGTGGATCACAACCAGCCGGTCTGGCAGCGCCCCGCGGTCGCGGGCACCGTGCTGCTCATCGCCTGCGTCATTTTGAACTTCATCTTTTGGTGAAATGCCGCAAATCATCAATCGTAAATTATAAATCACAAATAAAATTATGGGACTCGATATTCGCTGGCCAATTGGACTGATGTTTACCCTCATCGGCGTCCTGCTGGCGGTCACCGGCCTGGTCCAGGGTCCGGAAGCCCGCTCGCTGAACATCAACATTGATCTCATTTGGGGCATCGTTTTGCTGATATTCGGCGTGCTCATGCTGCTGGGCGCCGTGCGCGGAGGCAAAAAGAAAAACGAGGATGGAAAGTAGAAGATTGAGGATAGCCGCATTGGCCAGCGTTTTCCATTCTCGTACATTTCGGTGGGGCGAGGCTACTGACGAGCCGGTCCCTTGGCATATCGAAGCGAAGTGGCGACGGCTCGCGGGTACGCTCGCCCCACCGAAAATCGCAAAATGTACTCGCACCTTCGTTGTCCATCCTTAATGCTCCATTCACGCTGTAATCCGCCATGACTCTTCCGGAAATCGTCGCCCAGGTTGCTCAATATTTTTCACAAAAATACGGACGGCCGCCGCGCTGGATTGTCGCCGCCCCCGGCCGTGTCAACGTCATCGGTGAACATACCGATTACAACGACGGTTTCGTTTTGCCCATGGCCATCGACCGCTACACCGTCATGGCCGCGGATTCGTCGTCGTCGGCCTCGTGCTCGTTCTTCGACGCACACTTCAAGGAAACTGCCGCGATTGACGTTTCCGGCCCGGTTACCAAAGGCCAGCCGAAATGGTCGAACTATATTCGCGGGGTTATGGCCGGATTTCAGCAACGCCGTGTGACGATTCCTGCGCTCGAGGTGGCTTTCCTTTCCACCGTGCCGTTCGGCGGCGGTCTTTCCAGCAGCGCAGCACTGGAAGTTTGTACTGCAACATTGCTCGAAGCCGTCACCGGTAAACAACTCGATCCCGTCGAAAAAGCCCTGCTCTGCCAGAAGGCCGAACATGAATTTGCCGGTGTGCCCTGCGGCATCATGGACCAGTTCATTTCCGTCATGGGCCGTGAAAATCACCTGCTCCTCCTCGATTGCCGTTCACGCCAGACTGAATTGGTACCGATGAACGACCCGTCGGTTGCGCTGCTCATCGTCAACACCAACGTTAAACACGAACTGGCCGGCGGCGAGTACGCCAAACGCCGCGCCCAATGTGAAGCCGCCGCGAAAATCCTCGGCGTGCCTTCGCTGCGTGACGCCACAGCGGACGCACTGGAAGATGCGCGAGGCAAAATGGACGGTATTGTCTTTCGCCGGGCGCGGCATGTTGTCGGTGAGATTGAACGTACGGTCCACGCCGCCGAGGGTGTTCGCGCCTCCAACTGGCCGACCGTCGGCCAGCTTATGTATGCCAGCCACCGTTCACTGCGCGACGATTACGAAGTCAGTTGCGCCGAGCTGGATGCCGTGGTGGAGATTGCCGAAGGCATCGACATTCAAGGTGGAGTCTACGGCTGCCGCATGACCGGCGGCGGTTTTGGCGGTTGTGCGGTCGCGCTGGTGAAAGCAGATGCGGTTGCGGCTATCAGCAAGAAAATTTCGACCGATTACATGGCCAAAACCGGATCCGCCGCCACGATTTTCAGTTCCCGTCCGGCCGCAGGTGCGACCATCGTGAAAGCTTGAAATACTGAATCGTAGGAGACGAGGTAACGAGTCTCACTTTTCAACTACCATCCGCATTCCGCACTCCGAAATTTTCTGAGCCTCCTCACGTCGGCTCCTACAAAACCTCAATCCCCCAGACACGTTCCCACGCGGCGGGCGGTTTCAATCCAGGGATGGTCGGCGGAACGACCTTGCGTTTGCCGGCGACCTTCTCCAGCGGCACCGGTTCGGTGCCGTCGCCGCGCGCCGCCACCATCACGCCAAACACATTTTCGTTAATCAAATCGCCGCACGCACTGCCCAGGCGTGTGGCCAGCAAGCGGTCGGCCGCCGAGGGCGTGCCGCCGCGTTGCACGTAGCCGAGAATCGTCACGCGCGATTCGAGATGCGTGAGTTCCTCCAGTTGCTTCGCCAGCCGCAAGGTGTTGCCTTGATGCCGGGCTTCGAGCGCGGCGAATTCGCGCTTGGCTTCCCGCTTCTGCTCCTGCGATTTCGGGCGCGCTCCAATCTTACCCTCGGCGGCGGCGAAGGCGCGCGCGTCTTCGTGGCTCATCGCGCCTTCCGCCACGGCCACGATGCTGAAATTCGTCCCGTGCCGGCTGCGCGGCTGGATGGCCTCGGCAATTTTCTCCACGTCGTAGGGAATTTCCGGAATCAGAATCACGTCCGCGCCACCGGCGATGCCCGCGCCCAGCGTCAGCCAGCCGGCGCGATGGCCCATGATTTCAGCGACGATGATGCGATGATGGCTGTGCGCCGTGCTGTGCAGGCGGTCAATGCGTCTCCGTGGCAA
This sequence comes from uncultured Verrucomicrobiae bacterium, assembly GCA_963708525.1. Classification (GTDB taxonomy): domain Bacteria; phylum Verrucomicrobiota; class Verrucomicrobiia; order Limisphaerales; family UBA11358; genus UBA11358. The sequence goes on from CAVPTH010000004.1 coordinate 187,604, forward strand.
TGTCGAGCGCGGTGGCAAAACCGAAGGTCGCGTCGGTCATGGCCACGTCGTTGTCAATCGTCTTGGGCAGGGTGATGACGTTGAGTCCGGCTTGTTGCAGGCGCAGCGCATTTTTCTGCGTGCCGCCGCCGCCAAGGCAGACGAGGCAGTCGAGTCCCCATTTTTTGTAATTCTCCACGATGACCTCGGTCATGTCGCGCGTGCGTCCGTCGATCACCATGCGATGCGGTTTGTCGCGGCTGGTGCCGAGGATGGTGCCGCCGACGGTCAGGATGCCGGCGAGCGTGGATTTGTCGAGCTTCAGCCGCCGGTCTTCCACCAGGCCGCGGAAGCCGTCGCGGAAGCCGATGATCTCCATGCCCATAAAAACCGAGGGCGGTTTTGCCGACGCCGCGGATGGCGGCGTTCAAGCCCGGGCTGTCGCCGCCCGCTGTCAGGATGCCGATGCGTTTGGTTTCGTGCCATCGCCGGTGTGAAACTAACAATGTGCCGCCGGCTGTCGAGCGCAACTTCTAATTTTTTTCAAAATCCGAAAGTGAAATTTCCGGCAGATAATTGCCTACCGGCTCCCGCCTCCACCAGGCGCCGGTTTTGTGCCGCTCAGTGAAATTGGTAAACTGATAATCGTAGAACCCGGCACGCAGGTAATGGGGCGGATGATTCGGAAATGGATTTTTTTCCAGCAACGCCAGTACTTCCGGCGAACCTTGCAACAGACGCAGGCAGAAGCTCACAAACCACGGGTTCTGCCGGTAATCGCCCAGCGCGGCAAACCACATCTGCCAATCGAGTCGTGGCTGGAATGGCGCGATAAACCCCGGCCGCCGGTTCATGTCTCCGGGTTTATATTTGAACTCGTACGGCAACCAGTTCACACCGTCATCGCTGCCTTCGACGACGATTTCACGACGTTCGGTGGTCATCACGGCGAACAGGCCGTAGCCGTTAAACGTACGAAACGGTTCCAGCCATACGTCCGCAACCGCCACGGGATAGAACCAGGCCGGCCGGATGCCCACAGTGAGACTGATTTGGAAAAGGTAAAGAACGGTCACAACAATGGCCAATGGGACGGTGATAGCCCTCGGCCAACGGACCCGATAATGGGGAGCGCCGAGCACCGTCTCGGCACGCTTTGTTTCGTTCTCTGTTCCGGCCGGGACGGTGCCCGGCGTTCCGATGTTGTGCCGGTTCAATCGCTGACCGGAAATAAGCCGTGCCAGTGCGAAATCATCCAGCAGCAGCACGCAAAGCGCCAGGGTGAGCCAGTTAAAGAATGTATAATTGCCGGTGAGCAATATCAGGATCTGGAGAAACGCAATCGCTGCAGCGCCACCGAACCGCAATCGGCGCGGCGCGAAGACCAGGAAGGGCGCGCCTAATTCGATACCAAACATTCCGGCACACGATAATTTTTGAAACCAAAGCGGGAGTTGACCGGCATACCAGCCAATCCACGTGGGCAACGGCTGGGTCTGATAATGATACGTCAACGCCGTGAGATTGCGCCAGTTCGAGTCGCCACTCGCCAGTTTCACGCAACCGGAGGAAAATATCAGTTTGAACAGCAGCAACCGCAGCAACCAGAGAACGATTCGGGACGGTGGCGCGGATTCCTGGATGGGAGCGCGGACAGCCTTGTCCGCGTGTTTCGAAACAACGGTTCGCGCGGACACGGCTGTCCGCGCTCCGCGCAACAATTGACTGAACCAGTGCGGCAGAAAATGCAGCGGTGCGAAAAAAATCGCAAGGAATCCGGCTTCGAGCAGCAGGTTGTCCCATTGGAACCCCAAAAACTCGCGCCCAACCGTCACGAGTGAGAGATACAGCAGCCACAACAGAACAAGGCAAGGCCCGGGCGCAATGCCAATCACCAAAAGCACAGCCAACCCGGCGCCGACAGCACATTGGAAATGAAGAAAACCGTCCGACGAATCAAACCAGCATAACGTCGGCAATAAATGGAACCGGTTCAAACCAATCCCTTGCAAATCGCATTGCTGACCAACGGCGGACATGAACTGGTCGGCCGGCAGAATGCCGTTGTGGCCGATCAGGCCGTCGATTTGCGTCCAAAGCGAAATGAAGGCGACGAGGTAAATCGCACCGAGCATGCGCAGAAACACCCAGCGAGGGAGAACGTAGGATGATGGTTCAAGATGTGTTCCCCAAAACCATCGTGTCAGCCGCGAGAAAAAAGTCCGGTTCCGGGCGACCAAGCCATAAGCCCATTCCGTGATATCGGCAAAAGCAGGTGAGTTTTCATAGACACGCAACCACCCGCTTTGCTTCGAATGATGCGCAAGCGTCCGGAAGACGGCTTCCGCGCCGGAATAGACCATGCCGTCGGTTTCGATGAGTTGGACGGCGGTGTCAAAGTGCTCGCGGGGAATTTCCGGGAATTGCGCCGGGACACGCGGGTCTTGCGCGGGCAAATACGCCACGGCCTCGCCGGTCATCTGCTGCCAGCGACGAATCCAGAGTGTACAGAAATTGCAATCGCCGTCGTAAACCATCAATGGTTTGGAGGGTGGCGTGGCCACGCGGACGCCGCTTTGCATGGCCTGACGTTAAATCAGTGACGGTCTGAAAAGCAACCACACTTGGCGGAAGCAGCCATTTAGAGGGTCGCTAATGGACCGGTGCTGATGGCTTGCGTCCAGCTTACGGGCGGAGCATGCGGTTTTTCAGTGCCTTGGTCATCTGTGGTGAACCGACAAACAGTTCGTTGGGGAATTGACGGTAGGCCAGCAGGTCGTGGTAAATCGAATTGCCAGTCTGTTTGTTCAGGGTAAATCCGGCGAGGTATTCCAGCCGCAAATTCAGGTCATGATTGATCTGGGCATCCTGCAACCAGGGCGCCAGATCGCTCGCCTGGCCCGAATATTCGGCGAATAAATCCAGTGCGGAGGCGAAGCCAATTTCCTTGAGGGATTGGGACACTTTCGCATATCCGGTTTGTTTCAGGCGTTCCTGGATTTTATCGAGATTAATCTGCGACCCGCCGTACTGACCCAGCATGACGATATCACTGCCCTGCCCCGGCTGGTCGCTGCTCCAGAGGGTGGCATTGGGAAATACTTCAAAAAAGGTCGCCAATTCACTTTTGACCACATCCGGATCGCTCTGATAAAGCGGCACCCACTGCGTCACGATGCCGCCCCGATTTAAATGAGATTTCAGCAGGTTAAAGAACTCCCGCGTGTATAGATCGGCAGAACCTTTGATCCACGGATGAATCGGGTCGGCAGTGATGATGTCGAACCGGTTCGTGCTCGTCAGCACGTAACGGCGCGCATCGTCGAGCACCAATTGCGTGCGAAAGTCTTTGAACACATTATAATTCTCCCGGCCGAAGTATTTCGCCGCGATTTTGGGGACCAACGGTTCAATTTCGCAAATGACAATCTGCTTGACGGTGGGATGCAGGGTAAACGAGCCAGCCGTTACCCCCGCGCCGCAGCCTACCACCAGCACCGATTGGGGATGAGGATGCAACAACGCCGGCAGATGCCCCAACATCCGCTGCAGTCGCATGTCCTGTACGTACGTGGAGGCTTCAATCTTGCCGCTGACATGAAAGATACGGACATGACTGTTCCAGACCTGCGAAACGCCAACCGGAAAATTCTCCCCCTCGCCGGCGAACAACAATTCCGATTGATGGCCCAGCCATTGAGCGTTACGCCCGAACGCGAGCAATTCACCCGGAACCTTGGAAACACTTCGCACTGCCAAAACGGTAATGGAAATGAACGCCAGTCCAAGCAACACGCGACGAAACCCGAAAGTAAATGATAATTCTCCCCGCCTCTGCCAGAGCCAGGGCACCAGCATCAGCGCCGCCGCAAAGGCCGCCAGTACGATCAGCAGTCGCTGACCATATTGCATGCCCTGGAGCGGGATCAGGACGATGCTGAAACCAACACCCCCGATGATACCGCCGAGCGTGTTCGCAGCGTAAATATTTCCAAACAACCGGGCGTTGTCCTGGCCGCGAGCGCCGGCGACGGCGAGTGCCAGCGGGAAACTCGCCCCCCACAAGATCGTCGGCGGGAGCAAAGCCCATAGACAGTCTGACAGGCTCATTTGAAAGTTGATCCACGGATCCACGTGGGTCGTTGGCACCGGCCAATAAGGTAGGGATTGCATCAACATGTAGGCCGTCCAGGCGATAGCCCCAATCAAGGCAAATTGACACCAGCCCAGGGCGAATTCCGGACGCCGGTTGCGGCGCGCCATCATGGACCCGAAATGACTGCCCAAACCAATGCCGGCGAGGAACACGGCCAATATGATGGAAAAGGCATAAACTGTCCCACCCAGAATCAAAGACAACAACCGTGTCCAAATCACTTCCGCACCCAACGCCGTCATCCCCGACAGCGCAATGGTTGCATAGACCGGCAGCAGGGATTTCTTTTGCGGAAGCCGGGGTGAAACCGGTTTGGGCAAAGACTCAATGGCCGGTTGTGATGACGCGCGGCCTTCGTAGCGTGTGACCAGGGACAAAACCAGGGCCGTCACGGCGACAATGCCGTTGACGCCGGCGGCAACATACGTGGCGACACCCGTGTCATGAACCCGTAACAGATAGAATCCTGCCACCAGACATCCCGTCACCGCTCCCGCAAGATTACACCCATAAAACGAACCGAGCCAGGAGGTGCCCCGGCGTGTCGACTCAACCCAGCGCACCATTATTGGCAAAGTTGCTCCCATCAAAATTGTGGGTGGCAACAGGTACCCCACCGCCAAAAATCCCCGCAACAGGTTTCCGGCCGGTCCACTGCCGATGGCGTGTTGCGTAGATGATGGTGGCCTCCGGCAACACCAGCAAAATTAACAGTCCCAACACCCCGATTCCGCCTTCCAACAGCGCAAATACCCGCAAAGGATTCCATTGCCGGGAGAAAAGTCTGGGCAATAACAGGCTACCCAGGCACATGCCACCCATGTAAGTGCCCAACAGCACGCCCAATGAAACGGCTGAACTGCCGATGACTAATTGCAGCAGCTGGAACCAGACGACTTCATAAATTAATGCTGCGCACCCGCTGGCAAAGGATAAAAACAATAACAAACGGAGAAACAACTGCAGTTGTAAAACCGACAAACCCGCATACAGCCTTAACATAGGGAAGCAGGCTGCAGGAAGGGTGCCAAAGTCTCACATCAATAAGGTGTTCCATCTATACGGATGCCGTTCCTCCATCCAGTGATTCCATTTATGCCAGCACAGGCTAATTCGACGAATTGCCTGAATTTTGACCCGTTTACGGGCGAGCTTTATAAAGTTCCAGGCTCGTGGAAGAATCAGGGTACCAGTACCGCAGCTCCTTGAAGTTTACCCGCCCGGAGACACGCGAGCGCCTCGTTGGCCTCAGCCAATGGAAACGTTTGAACCGTCGTTCGCACCGGTACTTTGGGCGCCAATGCAAAAAATTCCTCGCCATCGCGGCGGGTCAGATTCGCCACCGAACAAAGCGTCCGTTCCTGCCAAAGCAAATCATACCGGAACGACGGAACGTCGCTCATATGAATGCCGGCACATACCACCGTCCCGCCCTTCGCAAGCGCCTTCAACGCGAGCGGAACCAGATTGCCTGCCGGCGCGAATATAATGGCCGCGTCCAGTTTCTCCGGCGGTAAGGTTTCGGAATCGCCCACCCAGTTTGCCCCCAATGACTTGGCGAATGCCTGTGCCTCCTCATCGCCCCTGCGCGTGAATGCGAAGATCTCTCGGCCCTGATGTTTGGCCACTTGGGCGACAATGTGTGCCGCCGCACCGAAGCCATAAACGCCGAGGCGCCTTGCGCTCCCGGTCCTGGCGAGGGAGCGATAACCAATTAATCCTGCACAGAGCAACGGTGCGGCTTCGGTGTCGGAATAAGAATCCGGAATCGGGAAACAAAACCGTTCATCGGCCGCGGTATATTCTGAGTATCCGCCGTCCAACGTGTAGCCGGTAAACCGCGCTTGGTCGCAAAGATTCTCCCGTCCGCTGCAGACAGAATTCGCATTCGCCGCAAGTCCAGCCCAGCCACGGAATGCCAACCCGGTCGCCGATTTTGAATCGTTTCACCCCCCTGCCCTTTTCCACAATGCTGCCGACGATTTCATGCCCCGGTACCAGCGGCAGTTTTGGATTCGTCAGTTCGCCATCCACCAAATGCAAATCCGTTCGGCAAATCGCGCACGCGGTCACCTTCACCAAAACCTGCATTGCATCGGGCTTGGGCACGGGCAGTTCAACCAGCCGCAATGGCCGTCGTTGCGCTTTAAGGAGCATCGCGCGCATGAACCAAAAGAAGCCGCTTTAGAGTGCCCGTCAAGCTTAGAGGGAACGGTTTCATCGAATTTCCGGTATGTGATGGGGCCTTGACGAAGCGATGCCCTCCGGACGCAATTGACGCTCTCAGGCAAAGACCCTACGTTAATGCGGTTTATGAGTGAATTGCAGAATTCCCTGCTGGAGTTGATCCGGCGAACCTCGGCGGAAATTCCCGACGACGTCAACCAGTCCATCCTCGCCTCCCTGGAACAGGAGAAGAAGGGTACCATCGCCGAATTCGCGCTGAAAATCATCGATCAGAATATCCGGCTCGCCAAACGCAAATCCCAACCCATCTGCCAGGACACCGGCAGCATCCTGTTCTATGTGCATTGCCCGGTCGGCTACGACCAGATTTCGTTCGAGGAAACGGCCAAAGAAGCCGTGAAACTGGCCACGAAGAAAGGTTATCTTCGCCAGAATTCCGTGGATTCACTTACCGGCAAAAACGACGGCACGAACGTCGGTCCGGGTGCGCCCACGTTTCATTTTCATCAACATCGCTCGCCGGAAGTCAGCGTGCGCTTGGTCTTAAAGGGTGGCGGTTGCGAAAACGTCGGCGCGCAATACTCGCTGCCAAGCGAAAAGCTCCAGGCGAATCGCGACCTCGACGGCTGTCGCAAGGCGATCCTGGATGCGGTCTTGCAGGCGCAGGGCAAAGGCTGCGGACCCGGCATCCTGGGCGTCTGCATCGGCGGCGACCGCGCGACCGGTTATGAAATGAGCAAGACTCAGTTTTTGCGGCAAATCCCCGATCGTAATCCGAATCCGGAACTGGACAAGCTGGAACAGGACATCTTGAAAACGGCGAACGAACTCGGGATCGGCCCGATGGGATTTGGCGGCAAGACGACGTTGCTGGGCGTGAAAATATGTGCGGCGAACCGCCTGCCCGCATCCTATTTCGTCAGCATCAGCTATATGTGCTGGGCGTATCGACGCCAGGGCGTCATGCTGGACGCTGAAGGGAAGATTGAAAAGTGGCTTTATTAGGGAGAACCGAATATGACAAAGTTAACTTTTCCCTTCACCGAAGAAAAAATCCGGGCGCTGAAAGTCGGCGACGAGGTGCTGATTTCCGGCGTGGTTTTCACCGGACGCGATGCCGTCCACAAATATCTGCATGAAGGCGGCCAACTGCCACCGGAGGTGAAACTCCGCGATGGCATCCTCTACCATTGCGGCCCGGTCGTGATGAAACAGGAGGACGGCACCTGGAAGGCCACTGCCGCCGGCCCGACCACGTCCATCCGTGAAGAGCCGTATCAGGCGCAAATCATCAAGGACTTTGGTATCCGCGGCGTTATTGGCAAGGGCGGCATGGGCGACAAGACTCTGGCGGCGTGCCGCGATTACGGTTGCGTGTATCTGCACGCGGTCGGCGGCGCAGCCCAGGTGCTGGCCGACTGCATCAAAAAAGTGCGCAACGTTTATTTTTACGAGAAATTCGGCGCACCGGAGGCCATCTGGGAATTTGAAGTGCAGGATTTCCCGGTGGTCGTCACAATAGACGCCCATGGCAATTCGTTGCACAAGGAAGTCTTTGCCAAAAGCCAGGCCGAGCTGGCAAAAAGAATCTGACTATTTTCGATTTACGATATACGATTTACGAGGCGCCGTGAAACTGGCTACCGGCTCGTAAATCGTAAATCGCGTATCGTACATTTCCCTATTTTTTCTCAGCCATCTCCTGGTCGCGTTCTTCCATGGCGGCTTTGCGCGAAAGGCGCACCCGGCCTTTTTCGTCCACCCCAAGGCATTTGACCCAGATTTCATCGCCCATCTTGACGATGTCCTCGGTCTTCTTGACGCGGAAATTGGCCAGCTCGCTGATATGGACCAGGCCATCCTTGCCCGGCAGGAATTCGACGAATGCGCCGAATTCCTTGATGGTAACCACCTTGCCGCGGTAAACCTTGCCGACTTCGGCCTCGGCGGTCATACCCGTGATGGCGTCGAGGGCGATTTTCATGCCTTCGGGCGATACCGAGAAGATGTTCACCGTGCCGTCATCTTCGATGTCAATTTCGCAACCGGATTCCTCAACGAGCTTCTTGATGTTCTTGCCACCGGGCCCGATGAGCGCACCGATCTTTTCCGGATTGATCTTAACGGTCTCAATGCGCGGAGCGTACTTGCTGATCTCCTTGCGCGGTTCGGCCAGGGTCTTGGCCATTTCCCCGAGAATATGCAGTCGGGCAACACGCGCGTTCTCGACGGCCTCGGCCATCATCCCGTGCGGAATGCCCTTCAGCTTCAGGTCGAGTTGAAATCCGGTGATCCCTTTCTCCGTCCCGGCAATCTTGCAATCCATGTCGCAGTACGCGTCCTCCCACCCGAGGATGTCGGTGAGCAGTTTGTATTTGGCAATTTTGCCGTCGGTGCCGTAAGCGGTGCAAATTCCGACGCTGATACCTGCAACAGGCCGGATCATCGGCACGCCCGCGTCCATCAGCGCCAGGGTGCCGCCGCAAACCGTCGCCATCGAAGTCGAGCCGTTTGACTCCATGATCTCACTCGTGACGCGGACGGTATAGGGATAATTCTCCAACGGCAGCATGGGTTCGATGGACCGCTCCGCCAGCGCACCGTGACCGATTTCGCGGCGGCCGGGGCCGGAGATGCGGCCGGTTTCACCCACGGAGAAATTCGGGAAGTTGTAGTGCAGAATGAATTTCTTTTCACTGTCGCCGCCGGTATAGGAATCAAATTCCTGCACATCATCGCCGGTGCCGAGGGTGGCCAGTGTGACGGCCTGAGTCTCGCCACGGGAGAAAAGCGCCGAACCATGAGCTCGCGGCAGGATGCCCACCTCGCTCAAAATCGGGCGCACGACGTCAAAGGCACGTCCATCGAGACGTTTGCCATTGTCCAAAATCAAACTGCGTACGGCTTCCTTCTGAATGTAATAAAAGGCGTCTTTGATGACGAAATCGGTGACTTTTTCCTCGCCGAATTTTTCGACGAGCTTCGCGCCGACTTCATCCTGGATTGCCTTGCAGGCGGTTTCGCGCGCCAGTTTGCCGGGCCTCAGCAACGCGGGCACAAAACGGTCGCCGGCGAGATTTTTCGCCTCCTGCAAAATTTCGTCGGGAACGATCGCGAGTGCGATTTCCCGTTTCTTTTTGCCGATTTTGGCGACCAGTTCCTTCTGGAGGGCGATCAACGGCTGGCAGCATTCCTGACCGAATTTCAACGCGGCATTGAAATCGGCTTCGTTGATTTCCTTCGCCGAACCTTCGTACATCACGATGTCGTTTTCGTTGCCGACGTAAACAAGGTCGAGATCGCTTTCCTTCATTTCGGAATGTGTCGGGTTGGCGACAAATTGCCCTTTGACACGACCAACGCGCACCGCTCCGAGCGGGCCGGCCCACGGAATATCGCTGACCATGAGCGCGGCGGACGCACCGACAATGCTCAAGATGTCCGGGTCATTTTCACCGTCGGCGCTCAGGACGATGCTCTGGACCTGAACTTCATTGTACATGCCCTTGGGGAAGAGCGGGCGGATCGGACGGTCCGTCAGGCGCGAGGTGAGAATCTCCTTTTCGGTCGGACGACCTTCCCGTTTAAAGTAACCGCCGGGGAATTTGCCCGCCGCGGCCGCTTTCTCGCGGTAATCCACGGTCAGGGGGAAGAATTCCTGGCCTTCCTTGGCCTTGGTTGCGGCCACTGCGGCCACGACCACGATGGTTTCGCCGACTTGTACGGTGACGGCGCCGTCGGCCTGATTGGCCAGTTTTCCGGTTTCAATAATGACTTGTTTGTCGCCCACCTGGGCGGTGATTTTCTCTGACATGTTCTAACTTTCCCGTCACCGCCGGAGGAACTTCAGTAAACCTCGCGCTTCGACCGAAGAGCGGGGCTGAATGAAATTTCCCTGGGGGTGACGAATTTTTCATACGCGATGTGTGTTTGGTTGGGGGATAGGCCGTTCGCGTGTCCCGGCTCAAACCCGAAAGCGGAAGGCGGCTCTAAACGAAATGCCAAAGCCGCACTGCCGCAAATCCTAGTGGCGCAGTTTCAATTTCTTGGTGACCAATTGGTAACGCTTTCTGTCCTTACTCTGCAAATAGTCCAAAAGCCGGCGACGCTGGCTGACCATCACGAGCAACCCGCGGCGTGAGCTGTGGTCCTTTTTGTTGGTCTGTAAATGCTCGGTCAAATGATTTATCCGCTCCGTCAATAATGCAATCTGAACATCCGCCGAACCCGTGTCGTTCGTGTGCAATTTAAATTGTTCTATCGTCTTCGCCTTCGCTTCCATAAATTCCAAAATCAATAAGAGCGCGGAGTTTAACCGGACAAGCTCACGCTGTAAAGCGCTTTTCCAGAGGCACAAATATTGTATCCAATATTGTGTTAACTCTGATTTCCGCCGGTTTCATCGCCAAGCCGTTCAGCCCAAACCACATCGCCAGCGCCAAACCAAACGGCGTTTCGTCACTTGCGTCAGCTTGAAAGGCTCCGATATCCGCAAATTTTGCACCCAGAAAATCCGGCCATGGGCAGTTTCGGCCACGACCAGGTGATGCCGTTGCGCCCGGGGAGTCTTCTGGTTCGTGAACAAATCCTGAAGTTTCACCGCCGACTTCAAGCCAATTGGCTGAAACCGGTCTCCCGCCCGCCAATGGCGCAAGGTGATTTGCCCGCCCACCTTGGCCGCATCAAAAAACTCGTGCCCGGTTCTTTGTCCCGGGCGTACGACGGTTTTCACGTTCTCAAAGTCCCAGCGCAAATGGACACCCTCAAAATGCACCTCCCCCGCCCGGTTCGCCAGATTAACCGTGAGTTCATTGACTTTGAACTCGACCGGCGCCTGTGTCCGCAAACTGACCGTTCCCTCCGTATCGCGTGTGACGGAAAAGCCCGGGCTCACTCCGATCAATACATCCGGGGAGCACCGCAGTCGCTCAATCAAATCGAAATCCACCCAAACTCCAAGCTTCGTGAGTTGCAATTGCAAAACGCGACGTTGGACGGCGATGGACATCTTGTCGAAGGTAGGGACGCCCCGCCGGGGCGTCCGCGGACGGCCCGGCGGGCCATCCCTACCCGCTTCTTTCATCCAATGACGCGCTGTTTCGCTGATCAGTTCTGTTTCCGCGCCGACAATTTCCATCAAACGTAAAATAGTTCGGGTCAATGCCGGTTGATAATGTCGACGCAACAATGGCAGTAGTTCATTGCGCACCCGGTTTCGTGGCAGGTCCAGGCGCGAGTTCGTCGCGTCTTCCCGAAACCGGATTTTGTTTTCCTTTCCAAATGCCTGTAATTCAGCCTTCGTCACATCCAACAACGGTCGGACCAGGGTGATTTTCTTATCCACCGGCGATACCGAACGCCATTTCATCCCCGCCAGTCCCTCACCACCGGCACCACGCAGGACGCGCAAAAAAAATAGTTCGACCTGGTCATCGGCATGATGCGCCATTGCTACGGTAGAGATTTTTCGCTCCCGGGCGGTACGCACGTAAAACTCATGACGCAGTTTGCGGGCGGCCATTTCGATTGAAAGCTTCGATGTTTCGGCGAATTTTCGAACCTCGGCCCGACCGACAACCAGCGGCAGTTTTAATGCCGCAGCGGTTTTGCGAACGAGTTGTTCGTCGGCATCGCTGCTTCGTCCGCGCAATTGGTGGTTGAAATGCGCAACCGTCAATTTCCAGTGATGTCGCATCGAAAGTGTTCGCAGCAGTTGCAGCAGCGTCATGGAATCCACACCGCCGGACACGGCCACCAACAGCTTCTGGCCCCGTTTCAGCAATCGCCGACCGAGGATATTTTGTTCAGTGCGCTGGAGCAAATCGGCCACCCCGCCATGCTACTTCATGGCAGAATTGAAGCAAGATCGCCAAAAAGTGACGATCACACAGAGTCAAAGAATCCCAGCTAACTCGCCTGCGTCTTGGACTGCGGCAGCCCTCTGCCGCTTTTGAAAATTGCGGCACACGTTGAAAGCGGCAGGGGGCTCCCGCACTCCAAAACTTCGCGGATAAACAATGTGTCACCGCATTTCTTGTAAAATGGCGTTCTGGAAAAAATTTGCCACCTCGCTTCCAGGACATTAACGTCCAGCTGTGGCCGTCAAATTCACCATTCTCGGCAGCGGTTCTGCCGGTAACTGCGCCTATTTGGAGACTGCTGAAGCCCGCGTTCTGGTGGACGCCGGGTTCAGTCCGCGCCAGATCCGGCAACGCCTCGCCGGTATCGGACGCACGCCGGAAAACCTCACCGCCATCCTCGTCACCCACGAACACAGCGACCACGTTTACGGACTCACCGGTATTGCGCAGAAACTGAACATTCCGATTTATTGCAACCGCGCCACGCAGGAGGCGTTTGAATTTCAATTGCAGACCAAATTCAACTGCAACCTGTTTGAAACCGGCGCCAGCTTCGAAATTGGCGACGTGGTCGTGGACACCTTTACCATTCCACACGACGCGCAGGACCCCGTCGGATTTCTGATCCACACCACGACCGGCAACATCGGCTTTGTTACCGACCTCGGGCACATGACGAAGCTGGTGGTCGAACGCATACGCGCCGCGAACGTGCTGGTGCTGGAATCCAATCACGACGTGAAGATGCTGCGGGAATGCCCGCGCCGTTCCTGGAGCCTGAAACAGCGCATCCTCGGCCGACATGGCCATCTTTCCAACGAAGCCGCCGCCGAGGCCGCGGCTCAGATCATGTCCGCAGACCTTCGCCACCTTTATCTCGCCCATCTGAGCCGTGAATGCAATCGCCCCGAACTGGCGCACTATGTCATGGCTGAGCAGCTCCACCATATCGGCGCCACCCACGTTCAACTGCAAACCGCCGCGCAGGATGCGCCGTGCCGGACGCTGGAGCTTTAAGATTCCAAATTGGAATTTTGAAGAGAGGGCTGAACATCAAGTACTTGCCATACGTTTTTACCGGGGAAGGCGTCGCTTATAAAGCTGTGAGTGCCGTAGGCAAGACATCTTTTTAGCCGCCACATCACATCGAACCAAAGCTCCGTAGGAGCGGCATATTCCTGATTATGTCGCTCCTACATAGCTAGCTTCATTTTCTAAAACCAGATTCTACAACGATGTCACGCCTACGGCGTTTCATTTTCTCCTTTGCGATTAATTCGCGTCGAGCAACTATTCCCGGGATGTTTCTGGTCCAGAAAATCTCCTCGTTCGATTCGCCCGAACTCCAGCCTTACGCGACGATGCGGCGTCCGCTGGAACACGAACGCGAGGGCATCTTCGTAGCCGAAGGCACCAAGGTCGTGCAGCGTTTACTGGAAAGTCAATTCGCCGTCGTTTCTGTTGTGTTGCCGGAGAAATGGCTGGAAGATTTTCGGCCGCTGCTCGAAGCCCGACCGGAAGCCATCATCGTTTATCTGGCGGACAAGAAACTGCTCGAAACGCTTACTGGTTTCTCGATGTTCCAGGGCGTTCTAGCTGTCGGTAAAATCCCACCGCCGGCGTCGCTCAACGATATTCTTTCCAAAAATCAAAAACCATTGCTCTGCGTGGCTGTGGATGGTTTGACCAACGCGGAGAATCTCGGCGCGTTGGTCCGTAATTGCGTTGCCTTCAATGTCCAGGCCCTGATCGTTGGTGAAACTTCGAGCAGCCCGTTTTTGCGCCGGGCTGTCCGTAATTCCATGGGCACGATTTTCCAGTTGCCCGTCGTGGAACTGGCGAAACTCGGCCTGCGACACAAGTTCACCGCCAAACCGCATACCACGAACTCAACACTGCCGGAATGCCTGAAAGCGCTGCGCTCACGCGGCGTCCGTTGTATCGCCGCCCATCCGCACACGAACAGAAAGTTTCTGTCCCAGGCGGATTTTTCCGGCGATTGCTGCCTAGTCTTCGGCAGTGAGGGTGACGGAATTACACCCGCCGTTCTGGAAGCGTGCGACGAAGCGGTGGCGATTCCCATGCCGCCGACGGTGGACTCGCTCAACGTCGGCGCCGCAGCGGCCGTGTTTCTTTACGAAGTTGCCAGACAACGAGGGAAAGCCTGAAGCTCAAGTGGATTGCCCAAAATAGTACTTGTAGCACCCGCGTCCCGCGGGTTATTTCGGGCGTCGCGCCCGAAATCTTTTCCCAGGCCACGCAACTGTGTATTGTAAGATCATCGCCAATCGTGCACGCCACGGCAGTTCGGCGGGACGCCGAACTGAACCCGCCGGAGGCGGGTGCTACCCTCAACTTTTCCTCATTCGGTTTTCATCACTGCGTTTTTGCGTCTCTGAGCTAAAGACTTTTCCATAAACTTCGCGAATGGCCTTTCGCCACTTGGCCAGTGCGTTCCTGAAGTCTTCCGGCGTCGCAAACCCGCAACGGACCGAAACGCGATAATAGGGTGCCGGATCGTCCGGCAAAACCATTTCACCCTCATAACTCCACCGGCGCAAAATGCCTTCCACCCGGCGCAGGTGGCGATAAGCCTCGAGTAATTTCTCCGCATCCGGCAGGATTCCCGCGGCGTGACCGCGTTCCAAAGCCCGGAGCGTGTTCGCCTCATGCCAGCCATTTTCCAGGCACAACGTTTGCGCAATGAATTCGGCGTCCATCAGCCCCCCGCTGCCGGTTTTAATGGCCAGGTCATCCTGACCGCGCGGCGTGCGTTCCTTTTCAATGCGCAACCGCATCTCGTGGATTTGCTTTTTCCAGGAAGAATTGTAGGAGACGACGTGAGGAGTCTCTGATTTCCGATTCGCATTCTTCAGCTCTGGAGAAGTGAGCCTCGTTACCTTGGCTCTTGCGGGAGAAAAATCCGTCAACGCCACCGCCAGTTTTTGAAATTGCTCGCCCAATTTCAAATCACCGGCCACGGGTCGTGTTCGGGTGAGCGCCTGGATTTCCCAAAGCTGTGCGTTCTGGCGATAGTATTTCTCGTAGGCCTCGAGCGTGTTGACGAGCAGCCCTTTCTCTCCGTCCGGCCGCAGGCGCGCGTCGGTGTGGAACACAATCCCCTGCTCCGTCCGGCGCGACATCAACTCCATCACTTCCACCGCCAGCCGCTGCAACTTTGGCAGCTCCTTCGCTTTCGCATCGGTTACGAACAGAAGGTCAAGGTCGGAACCATAATCAATTTCGCATCCACCCAGCTTGCCCAAACTGATGATGACCAGCGGCGGCTTTTTGATTTTGTTTTTGCGCATCACCACTTCGAGCGCGTATTGCAGGCAGGCATCGGCCAACGCGGACAGTTCCACCAGATTTTGCTCGAAGTCGGCCAGGCCGAGAATGTCGCGCAGGCCGAGCCGCATCAGTTCCGTTTCGTGATAACGCCGCAACCAGAGGAACTGGTCGGCATCGTCCCGGCCATAACGCAATTCCTCCAAAATGTTCTCAGCCGTCTTACGTTGGCGCAGGCGCTCGCCCGTGACCACATCATCAATCAAATCCGGCGTGCGGATGGCGATTTCCGCCAGAAACTCCGAGCGGTCGAACAACATCAGCATCAGCTCGAACAAGGCCGGGTTGCCCGACCACAATTCCAGCAACGGCACGCGCGCGGCATACGCACTGATGAAACTCGCCAGCCGCGTCAGCACCCGGTCGGGATCGGAGAGACGGAGGTCTGGAAGCCGGAAATCGGAGGTCGGAGGTCCGAAGCCCTCTTTCCAACCTCCGATTTCCGTGTTCCGACTTCTGCCCTCTGCCCTCCGATCTCTGCCCTCCGTCTTGGGCATAACGCCAGAAACTTCGGGATCAACTCCCGCGCCAGTTCGACCGAGCGCGGTGAGACATGCACGTCCCCCGGACCTTCGGCCAGTTCCTTGAACACCCGGAAGGCCGTCTCCGGCTCGCGGAAGGAATGGGCCGCCAGCAAGCTGATCCATTCCGTCTCCGCACCGTCAAATTCCGGCGGCAAACCGGTTTGCGCCCCGGCCGACTCGCTTTTCAACAATCGATCGTAAATCCGGCGCACGTTGCCGGTGTGAGTCTGCAGCACCGATTGAAATTTCTCCCACGATTTAAAATCCATCAGCCGCGCCAGCCGCAATCGCGCCTTCTGCTCGGTCGGCAAAGTGTGGGTTTGCAGATTGTTCTCCATCTGCAGCCGATGCTCCACGTCGCGCAGAAAACGGTAGGCATCGGCCAATTGCCGCGCCTCGTCGTCGGCCAGCAGATGGTATTGCGCCAGTTTGTCGAGACACGGCAGCGTCTGGGGGATTTGCAGAAACGGCGACCGACCCGCGTGCAAGACCTGCTGTGATTGGACAATGAATTCAATTTCGCGGATGCCGCCGCGACCGAGCTTCACGTTCCGTTCCAGTTCGTCCGCCCCCACCACTTCCCGTTCGATGCGGTCCTTTACCACCGTGACCTCATGCAGAACCCGTTCGGTGATGGAATGGGGAAAACGAAACGGCTGGATCATCTCGATAAATTCCGCCGCCAACACCTTGTCGCCGGCCACGTGCCGCGCCTTGATGAGCATCATGCGCTCCCAGGTCTCACCCCATTGAGCGTAATAGTTTTCGTAGCTTTCCAGGGAACGGACCAGCGGTCCGGCGTCGCCTTCCGGCCGTAAGCGCAAGTCCACGCGGAATAAAAAACCGTCCTCGGTCGTTCGGGAGATTTCGGCGCTGAACGCCTCGGCCAGCTTGCCGAAAAACTGGTGGTTGGACATAACATGGGTAGGGCGCGTCACTCCGTGCGCGCCGCCCATTTCTGTTCCCAACGGCGCGCGCGGAGCGACGCGCCCTACCTCGCCTTCGTCGTCATAGACAAACATCAGGTCCACGTCCGAACTGTAATTGAGCTCCTGTCCACCGAGTTTGCCCAGGCCAAGCACCGCAAAGGCAGTCGGCTGCCAGCGGCCATCGGCGTCCTGATGAAACGGGCGGCCGAACCGCGCCGTGAATTGCAGCCGGACGATTTGAAAAACCGCTTCAAGGCAGACATCGGCGACGTCGGACAGTTCGCGGGTAATTTCGACGACGTTGCTGAGTCGGGCGAGGTCGCGCAGCGGCGATGCGGAACAGCTCGCGTTGCTTGAACCGGCGCAGTTCGGTCAGTGCGGCGGTGTAATCCTGCGCTTTCAACGACGATTGGAGTAGCCGTCCCAGTTCCTGCTGGAAACCCTGTGCACGGCGGGGGAATTTAAGCCGCTCGATGTCGAGCAACGGCAGCCAATCGGGATGGGCCAGCAACAATTCGCCAAGGCCTGCGAACCGCCGGACAACGCGGCGAAGACGCGCATGGAATCGGCGGAGAGCTTTTCCAGTTGCGCCTTCGCGCCCGCCGCAGCGAGCGAATCAAGCAAATGCCGGGACCGCTCCGGGTCGGCGGAGGACTTTAACGCCTTGGTCCAAAGCAGATTTTTCACTGCTTCCTTCGGCCTTTTCACTTCCCCGACCTCCAAAGATACCAATCAAAAACGCGCTCGTGAAACCAACGCACACTCACGGTCCTTGCCTCGCACACTCGCTTGCTATGTCTATTCGGTACGCTCCGGCGATCCTGCGAATTGCGTTGCGAGGGTCGCCATTTGCCAGCGTCTGACCAATCCCCGTGTCAAATTTGGTCATAGTTGGCATAGGCTCTAACGTCTTGCTCAAAGATACTCATTGTGCCGAACAGTTAGATAAAGGGGTATCCGTCTTCACTTCCAAATTTTCCAGGGCGCATTGCCGGATTTCCAGAGATTGTTCAGCAGCTCGAATTCGTGCGGCGTGTCCATGTGCTGCCAGAAACCTTCGTGCGGGTACATCATCAGTTCGCCCGCCTCGGCCATCCGCTGCAGCGGCTCACGCTCCAGCACCAGATCCTCGCGGTCGTTCAGATAACGGTCAAAGACAGCGGCGTTGAAAATGAAAAAGCCGCCATTGATGTATTGTGTGGTTTGCGGTTTCTCCTGGAACTTGATGACACGGGAATCCTTCACAACCAATTCTCCGAACCTTCCCGGCGGATGGACACCCGTAAGTGTCGTTATTTTGCCGTGAGACTGATGGAATTTTTGAAGCGCGGTGATGTCAATGTTGCCGACGCCATCGCCGTAAGTCAGACCAAAATGGCCCTCTGATTCCAGGTAGCGCCGGGCGCGCCAGAGCCGCGCGCCGGTCATGGCTTTTTCGCCGGTGTCCACCAGCGTGATACGCCAGGGCTCGGAGTTTTCCTGATGAAAAATCAGGCAATTGGCATCGTCACGCGCTACTTCTGCCTTCGTATCGCCAGTGCTCTTCAGAAAAAAATCGCGGATAACGTCGCCCTTATAACCGAGCAGCAGCACGAAGTCCCGGCACCCGTGCGCCGCGTAAATCATCATGATGTGCCAGAGAATCGGGCGCGGGCCGATGGGCGCCATCGGTTTGGGGATGACATCGCTGACCTCACGGAAGCGGGTGCCTTGCCCGCCACAAAGGATGGCTGTTTTCATGATCTCAACAATTACAGATATTTTTTACATGGACCAACATCCATCTTTGGAATGCGCGGACATGTCCGCGCTTTGGTCTGACGCGACATGTCGCGTCGCAAGAAAGCGGCGACATGTCGCCGCACTCCAAATCGAAACCGTTACACCGGGACGGTTTCGAACCAGATGTCTTTCTCGGGCGCGGCCGGTGGCGGTGGGATTTTTATAAACAAACCGCGCCAGAAACCCAAGCCGTAAAGGATATTCGTCAAAATCATCAAGGGCATCGTCAGTAAGGCCAGCGCCAAATTACTCCACGCCGCCACGCAAACCGTCTGGCCCAGCACCACCAACAGATAAAGCAGCAACGGCGACAGCGACAGCAACACCACCGTTTTCATAGACCAGAAGGCCACGAGCAGAAACGGCAAGGCGAGCAAATAGAGACAGAACAGCGGCGGGATAAAATTGGAGAGCATGTAGAGGCTAGGATACAGACGAAACTGTTGCGCCCGGCCTCCGCCGTAGAAGAGCAACATTTTCGCATAAGCGCGAAGGGTGCGACGCGGCCGGCGGCGGGAAAGGAATTCAGGGTCATACAGCAATTTACCGCCCCGCTGTTTGACCCCGTTCATCATGGCGTTTTCCTCGTTTGGCCACAGCTTGGGATCAAATCCGACTTCCATCACCGCGCTCCGCCGGGCAATCAAATGGCTGGAAATCAATTGCTGCTCGCCACATTCCCGAAGCGTACCGACTGGACGATACCGGGTGCGACTGGGCCCAAAGGCCAGCCAGGCGCCCATCACCAGACCAATCACCCGTTCAAAAAGCGGTGCGTCACCGGGGCAAACATTGGGACCGCCGATGATTTTCACCTGGGGATCGGAAAAATGCTGAACGGCGCGCTTAACATTGCCGGGGTCGGCGACCGAATCGTCATCCAGAAAATAGACCAGGTCGCCGTGAATCGCTTTCAGGCCGGCGTTACGCTTTACGCCCGGGCCGATGGCCGGGTCGCTCGTGCGCACGATGACGATTTCGAGTTTCTCGGGCGGATAATCGAATCGCCGGGCAGCGTCGGCGGCTTTGACCTCCGCCTTATTCGGGCGGACCGGGATAAGGACGCTGACCAGTGGCAACTCGTCGTTCATGATGCCCGGCGTTATAAAGTTTGAACGGGGGAGTTCCAAGCCAAAACATCTTAACGACGACAATTTACGGGTAAAGGATGGTGGAGCCGAGGGGATTCGAACCCCTGACCCCCACAATGCCATTGTGGTGCTCTACCAACTGAGCTACGACCCCATCCAGAGTTCAGACACTCTAAATCGACGATTTGTATTGTCAAAGCAAAACGCGGAGTCTTTCTGAAGAAGCGACCTCAGACCCGGGAAGGAGTTCGCTCGGCAGGTTTTTTAGAAGGTCGGTAATTTGCAAACCATTGCGCTGTTATTGTTCCGTGCAAGCACAAGATTTTCGGTCTGCGCAAAAAAAACTCCAAAGACTTGACGCACGTCAATTCGCATTGGCCATCCTGCATTAAATTCCCGATCAAACAATATGGCGACCAGGACTTGCGTAAAACACATACTCCACCCAGACTCCTGCTCGCCGTTCGGAGTTTTGACAATTCTGTTTGCGTAAGATAAAAAACCAAACACCAAGCGAGAGGACACTATGAATGAATCATCGAAGCAAACTTTGCTGATCTCGAAAGGATGGGTCCAGGCGGTCGTACTCGTCATGCTTTTTGGCTTCTTTACTCTCGGCCTGCTGGCCTATCGGACCTACACCGACGAACCGCCGATTCCAGACAAGGTCGTGGACAACAACGGAAATATTCTTTTTACCGGGCAGGATATCACTGCCGGACAGGAAATCTTCCTCAAAAACGGACTGATGGAGTACGGTTCTATTTTTGGCCATGGCGCCTATTTAGGGCCGGATTTCACGGCGGATTATCTGCATCGTGCGGCGGAAATTGCGACCACTTTCTACGGCGGTCCCACCTCGGACTCAGCCCGGCAACAAACGATAACCGATTTCAAAACGAACCGTTACGACAGTGCCACTGGCTTATTGACGTACAGCCCGGCGCAGTCGGAAGCGTACCATCAACTGATCGAATACTACGCCGGCTTTTTCGGCAACCCCACAACCAAATTCGGCCTAAGGCCCGGCGCCATCACCGACCCGGAGAAAATCCGGCAGCTCACCGCCTTCTTCAGCTGGTCGGCATGGACCGCTTCGACCCCGCGTCCGCACAAAGATTATTCCTATACGAACAATTGGCCGCCGGAATCGCTGGTCGGGAATCATGCCACGGCGGAAACCCTCCTCTCGAGCGTCCTCTCGCTGATCGCTCTGTTGGGCGGGATTGGCCTGTTGCTGGCCTCTTTTGGCCGGTGGAATTTTCTGGGCTGGCACGGACGGGAAGAACAAACCATTTCATTTCGCCCACCTGACGAGGTCATGCTCACACCCGCGCAACGGTCGTGCGCGTGGTTTTTTCTCGTCATGTCGTTGTTGTTTTTCCTGCAAACACTGCTGGGCGGCGCGGCGGAACATTATCGCGCAGAAATTTCAAACTTCTTCGGCTTCGATCTCGCGCGGATTCTACCGTTCAATATCAGCCGTACCTGGCATGTCCAATTGGCGATTTTCTGGGTGTCCACATCGTATCTGGCGGCGGGCATTTTCCTGGTCCCCATGATCACGGGACGCGAGCCGCGCCGACAAAGCTGGTTGTCTTACTCGCTGCTAGGCGCTCTGGCCCTGGTGGTCTTCGGCAGTCTGGGCGGCGAATACGCCGGCATCGAGGGCTGGATCCGCAAAGGCTGGTCATGGTTTGGGGCTCAAGGATTTGAATACCTCGACCTGGGCAGGTTCTGGCAGATTTTGCTGACGATTGGCCTGTTTTTCTGGGTCCTAATTCTCTTCCGGGGATTGCGGCACAAGCTCCGGGCCGAACAGGTGGGCAACATGCCGTGGTTGTTCTTCTTTTCAGCGTTGTCCATCCCCGCTTTCTATGCCGTCGGCCTGCTCGCGCGGCCGGAATCCAATTTCACCACCACCGATTTCTGGCGGTTCTGGGTGGTGCACTTGTGGGTGGAGGATTTCCTGGAACTGTTCACCACCGTCATGGTCGCCTACATTTTTGTGCTGCTGGGTGTGGTGCATCAGCGTGTGGCACTGCGGCTGATTTATCTGGATGTTGTGCTCTATTCAGGGGGCGGAGTCATTGGTACCATGCATCACCTGTATTTCTCCGGCGAACCGGCGGTGCACATGGCACTGGGTGCGTTTTTCTCCGCTGCGGAGGTTATTCCATTGACCTTCCTCACGCTCGAAGCCTGGAGCTTTCTGCAACTGGGCGCACAACAAAGTTCGCAGACACGGACGCCGTTTCCACATTTCTGGGCGGTCATGTTTCTGGCCGCAGTCGGGTTCTGGAACTTCCTCGGCGCGGGCATTTTCGGCTTTCTGATCAACCTGCCGATTGTGTCCTACTACGAAATCGGCACGGCGCTCACGGCCAATCACGGGCACGCGGCGATGATGGGCGTTTATGGGATGTTGGCCGTCGGGCTGGCGCTGTTCTGCCTGCGCTATCTGATTCCCGAAAAACTATGGAGCGACCGTCTGGCCAGCGTGAGCTTCTGGTCGCTCAACCTCGGCCTGGCCTGGATGGTATTTGCCTCCCTGTTCCCGCTGGGATTGCTTCAACTTTATCATTCGGTGAGTGTCGGCTATTTTGACGCGCGCTCATTGAAGTTCATCTCCAATCAAACCAATTCCATGCTCGAATGGCTCCGGTTCCCGGGCGATGCGTTGTTCATTGTGGGTGGAAGCCTGCCCCTGCTCTATCTTTGCTGGCTCGGCGTCCGCCGCCTGAAAGTCCAGCCGGCCCGCGAGGAGCCGGACGGCGTCTTGTTCACAGAAATCCAGGAAACCAAAATAAAATGACTAAAATCTAAGTCCTAATGACGAAGGAATTTCCAATGTGGAATACCAAATGTCGAATGATATTTCGGCGTCTGAGTGATTATTTGTCATTTGAAATTCGGTATTATTTAGTCATTAGAGCTTCGTCATTCGTCATTTTGTTAAGATGATACACGCGATTCACATCGAAGTCGTCCTGGCCGCCGGCTATGCGCTGTTGCTGGTGAGCGTGGCGGCGGTGCTGGAATATCTGGCCCGCCATTCCCACCGGCGCTCCGAGCATTACCGCAATTCCGGTTTTACCTACAAACGCAAGCTCGACGTCTGGGAATGCCCGACCGGCCATCATCTGACGCGCGTATGAAACAGACTTCGAACGGCGCGTCGCGCGTTACCGGGCCCCGGCTCATAAATGCAACGCCTGCCAATGCAAGCAGGATTGCACTGACTCCAATGACGGGCGGGAACTGGAAAGCCGGCTGGATACCTGGGTGAAATCGGAGTTGCGCCGTTTCCACCGCGGTATTTCCCTGTCCCTCTTTCTCCTGGCCACCCTCATTCTGGCCGCAGAGATGTTGCGGTACCACGACTGGCGCGAATGGCTGTTGCTCGGTGTGTTATTGGCGCCCATCGGTTTCGCCGGCTCGAAACTTTCGGTTTCCTTCTGGGCACGTGAACGGAAAAGCTGATTATCCATTCTGTAGGAACCGGGTAACGAGGGCCTGATGTTCGTTAAGAATTCTATTCAGAGCCTCCTCACCTCGGCCCCTACGATTTCCCGGTTGGTTACTCCCCGAGGTTCCGCCGCAATAACGCGTTGAGTCTGGCCGGAGACAGGACGGTAATCGTTTTGCCTTTGACCGTGAGCAGTTTTTGTTCACGGAATTTGGCGAGCGTGCGGGAAAAGGTCTCACTCACCGTTCCCAGTTCAGCGGCCAGCATCCGCTTGCTGATGGCCAGTTCAATACGAACCGGTTGGTCCCCGGATGGGTTGGCGCAGCGTTTAACCAGCCAGTTGGCCAGCCGCGTTTCCACATCCTTCAGTGTAAGGTCTTCCAGTTGCCCCACCAGCACGCGCAAATGGGAGCTCATGGAACCGAGCATTCGCAACGCGAGTTCGGGTTGCCGTTTGAGGAGCGCCAGGATTCCGTCCTTCTGCACCAACAAGACCTGCGTGGGTTCGATGGCCCGCGCCTCGGCGGGATAACCCGTGTCCGTGGCCAACGCCACTTCGGCAAATGAATCTCCGGCGCGGAAAACATGAATGACCTGTTCCTTGCCGGCGGCGCTGACACGATGCACGTTCACGGCGCCGCGCTGGACGACATAGAAACCGTGCGCCCGGTCGCCTTCATGGAAGAGGTAATCGCCTTTTTCGAGTGATTTCACAACTGACACGTCGGCGATATTTTCGAGGTCGGAAGCCGGCAGGCCCGTGAACAACTGGCAACCCCGCAACGAGTTGACGATGGCTATTTGCTTGAAATCGTTCAGTGACATTTACGTTGCAAGTGACAGGGCACAGGTGACAGGAAATATTCCGCACAGTCAAATGTCTTGTCACGTGTTACTGGTCACCTGTCACATCGCGCCAGAAATAAACCATCCAATCCGCCCCCTGCCCCCGTTCCACCTTCGATGAGAAGCCTTCACTGCGTAGTTTTTCGACGAGGGGCGACGGTAGAAACGGCGCCACCACGATCAGACCTTCATCGGATTTGAGCGCGTCTACACGCTTGTGAATTTCTGGAAAGGGTTCAATCCCGCGACGGATCAGATCGCGCACGTCAAAGCGTTTAAATTGGTTCAAGGGCAACACAACGACGATATTTGATGATTTACGATTTACGATTGATGATTTTTGCCGGACTTTGACTGGTTGGATAAATCGAGAATCAAAATCATAAATCATAAATTATTTTGTCAGTTGCTCAATTCGGCGGACCATTTCCTGGGGATCGGAGTTGAGACCGGTTTGCTGATAAACAATTTCACCCTGGGCGTTCAGGAGCGTGATGACGTTGGAGTGCATGAACTGGCCATAGGCATCTTCCTTGTAGCGGACGCCGAGCAACGCAGCCAGCTCCAAAACATCATCCGGCTGTCCATGTAACAGAGCCCAGTTTTCCGCAGTCAATTGGCGGCTGCGGCGGTAATCCGCCAGCGCGGCAGCGGTGTCGCGACGGGAATCAAAGGACACCAGGGTAAATCCAATCCGCGCTCGGACCTCCGGCGGCAGCGCCGCCTCAATCCGTTGCATGTCACTCACCAGAATCGGGCAGGCATAGGTGCAATTGGCAAAAAACATCACGAGCACCTGCGGGCGGCCCGACAGCGCGCTCAGTTTGATTTCTCTTCCGGCGTCCGTTGTCCATCGGGATTCGACCTGGTAAACGGATTTGTCGGTGGGTTTGCCGGGTGTCACATCCTGCCGGCAACAGGCGCGGCAAGGTGTATTCGTCGTCAGTTCGCCGGAACGTGTTGTCCAGGCAGGAACCCAGACCAGCGCCGCCATAACGAACAGGAATTTCGATGTTTTCATAAATCTTTAGCGCAGCGGAAACCGAGATTGTGAACGCAATAAGCCGCCGCCAGGCTGCTGCGGAAGGCGTAACGCATAAACGCCGGATAATCTTCCACGCTCTTTGAATTTTGTGCCCCGCCACCGCAAAACAGCTTCGCGTCCACACCGCCATCGCGGATCCGAAATCATGGCTGAATTAAAATCAACAACCCATTCCCAGACCAGGCCGTGCAGGTTGCGAACTCCGTACACATTTTTCAGCCCGCCGCCGACCGTCAAATAATTCCGTGGCCGCCGGCCCGGTGTACCAGCGCAACACTTCAGTTTGGAACGCCGCATCATTTTCGCCATCGACCCGGGTGGGGCTGGCAGCAGCGGTATATTCCCATTCGGCCGCAGTCGGCAGGCGTTTGCCCAGCCAATGCGCGAAGGCCCGGGCCGCAAACCATGAAACATAAACGACGGGTGCACTCACTGGAGCATTGCTTCCGGGTTCCAGATCCCCCTGCCAGTTCTTCAGATACGATTCGTCGGCAAAAATCCGCCTCACGCTGGTTCGTTGCCAAAGTGGATTGGCCCGGACGAATTTCAGAAAATCACCATTCGAGACCGGCACGACATCGAGATAAAACGTTTTCACCGGCACTTCCTTCAAATCCGTCTCCGCGCGGAACAGCGGATGATAAACGCCAGCGGGAATTTGAACCATGCCTTCGGGCGCGTTGCTCCCCGATGGATCCACAGCGAACAAAAACAGAGGAAACATCCAACATGCAATTACCAACCTCCAACGCCCAATCAATTTTCCCATGTCGATGCCGGAAAACCGTTGGAGGTTTGATGTTGGATGTAGGATGTTGAATGTTTTCATCGGAAACCTCACTCAAACGAGCTCGGCCCGGTTGGAGGTGCGGTGGTACTCGCTTCGGTGGCGTTGGAGACCGGCGCCTGCCGCACCGTCCGGACCTCTTCCGGCGAAATCGTCTCACCCGAATTGCCCCAGCTGTTCCGAACATAGGTTAAAACATCGGCAATTTGTTTGTCTGACAACACGGACAGCGCCGGCATCGAGCTGACGTACTTTTTGCCGTTTACGTTCACTTCGCCATTACAACCTCTGAGCACGATGGCGATGCTGCGTTGTTTGTCAGCCATCAGATAATCGGAACCGGCCAGCGGCGGAAATACGTTCGGCAAACCCTGGCCGTTCGGTTGATGACAGGCGAAGCACGTTTGCAGGAACACCGATTTACCCTTGCCATATGGATTGTCCGCACCGGCAATCTCCGTTGACTTCTTATCGACGGCGGCCGGAACTTCATGGGGCGTTCCCGCGTAGAGCGTGTCGCTTTGTTTTCCTGAATACACCATCGGGTTCGCCGCACCGTCCACTTTTAACACGCCCATGGCACCTTTGTTGAAGGCGCGGAAAATCGAGTGGTCCACAAAACTGTAGGCGCCGGGCACCTTCGGCTGAAACTCGACGATGGCCGCGCCGCCGGCTGGGATCAGCGTCGTTTGCACGTTATGCTGGCTCGGTACGGTGCCGCCTTCTTCATAAACCGTATCGAAGATATTCGCCGATAATATGGAAGGAACTGACGAGATTGGGCCCGCCGTTCCCGACGAAGAAGCGGATTTTTTCGCCCACGTTGGCTTTAAGCGCCTTGTCGCCGGACAGCGCACCGACCGCTCCGTTGAATACGACGTAACTCGGCCGCTCGTCCACCGCCTTTTCCAAATCGAATGGCTGCAACCCTTCCTCGCCGAATTTGCCCGCCGTGTAAAACTCGCCCTGCATGACGTAAAATTCACGATTGACCGGAGGTAATCCTTCCTTCGGTTCCACCAGGATCAGGCCATACATGCCATTGGCAATGTGCATGCCGACCGGCGCCGTCGCACAATGGTAAACGTAGAGCCCCGGATTCAGCGCCATGAACGAAAACTGCGAGGAATGACCCGGTGCGGTGAATGATGCAGCCGCACCGCCGCCCGGCCCCGTGACCGCGTGCAAGTCAATGTTGTGCGGCATTTTGCTGTCCGGCGCGTTATTCAGGTGAAACTCAACGAAGTCCCCCTCCCGGATTCGAATAAAACTGCCGGGGACATCGCCGCCAAACGTCCAGAAAACATAATCCACACCATCGGCCAGGTGTTTGGTGATTTCCTTTACCTCAAGATTGATAATCACCTTCGACGCATGTTTCCGGGTGATGGGCGGCGGAACATTTGGCGCTGGTGTTAATATCGCCTGCTCAACCGGCAAATCGGGCGGAAACGCGGCCGGGTCCGCGAGCACCGGCCGGACCGGCAGAATGAAATTTGTCAGCACCGCAGCTCCTGTCATCAGTTGGAGTTTGAATGTTGTTTTCATAAAGTTCGGGGTCGGTAAATGTATATTGGTATCGTAAAAACAGATTTGATCCGTCTCATGTTCCCACCAGCTCTGCCATCGCGGGTGCCGCGGACAGCTTCGATTGTGACTGCACATCGTTTTTGACCGCTGGATCCCGTGCCAGAATTTTCCTGGCGGCTTGAACGCCCGCAGCAATGCGTTCTTGCGTCACCGGACAGGAACCTTTCCGGATGCCGATCCGGTGCAATTCGAGATGGTCCACATTTTGGAAACCGGCGAGCCGGAGCGTGTGCCGGGCACAATTCAAAGGACAACCGTCAACCACCAGGATGCGCCCGGCTTTTTCTGCCGTGGTCACGAGGCTCTTGACGCGTCCGCCGATGCCGGCCAGACAGGACATCCGGGCAACACCATCGCGTGAAAGTTGTCGTGCAATGCGGTCGGCCAGTTCACCGGCGTCGGAGCAACCCGAGCAGGCATAGACCACGGTGGCGGGCTGGTCGGACGAAGGTTTGGAGCGGGTCACCTTCGTTGCCGGGTTTTCGCTTTCGTCGTTCATAAATTCAGCAATGCTTCCGTTAACTACAGCAACTATGCGTTAATTCACCGACCGGAGGTTTGATGCAGGTCAATTAATTCATATTATATTGGGAGGAGAGTAAATTGAGGAATTATTGACCTGAATCAAATCCGGTGGAACCCGATTATGCCATAATGACAATGTGAAAATGCCTGTTGGAAAAGACCTTTCGCCTCTCCTGGATTCCGCGACGCCGGAAACCAAAACGGCTCGGTTCACCAGCTGGCGGCTGGCCCGTGAATGGAAGACCATGGAAGCGATGATCGGTTGTTATTGCCGCGATCAGCATCACACGAGCGGGGAGCTCTGCCCGGAATGCCAATCGCTCCAAGACTATGCGGCGGTAAGGCTGGAGCGCTGCCGGTTTGGCGCGGAAAAGCCCACGTGCGCCAATTGTCCCGTGCATTGCTATCAGAAAGTCCGGCGGGAGCAGGTCAAAGTGGTGATGCGCTACGCCGGGCCGCGCATGTTATGGCAACATCCCATTCTCAGCCTGATTCATTGGCTCGACGGCTACCGCCAGGCTCCTGAGATTTAAACTGTTCTTGCCGGATACAACTGAGGAAACGGGGATTGGCTTCGTAACGGCGGTCGGGAGACCGCTGCACTATTTAAACTGTCCAGACAGCGGCGCCCTGCCGGGACGCCGCCACGCTGATCCGATTGCCTTAATGTCTGCCACAGCATTCGGTCACTTCTGCAACCGGGGCGGTTGCCTTCAACTTCGTGATTTTGATGCGGAATTCGTCCGGTCCTTTGACGAGGTGCTGCCAGGTAAAAGCATTCGGCCATTGCGCGCCGAACTGGTAATACAGCGGCACCGGATCATGGTCGTTCAAAAGAGTAAAATGGTCGCCGACGGATAGTCCCAGCCATTGCTGGATAATCAGCCCGTGTTTGATGGAACAGGGAATTGTCCGCACATCCATGATTTTGTCCGGGCCAGCAAGGTTTTTAGTGAGTGTTGGGTTTTTCATGTCAGGAGTTGCAGTCAAGGGTTGAAGATTCCGCCGGTTTAAACAGTGTCAACAGCATGGAAAACTGCTTCGTGGCTTTCACCGCGTGCGCCAGGTTCGGCGGCATATAAAAGAAATCGCCGGCTTTCAACGAATGCGGCCGGCCAGCCAGGGAAAATTCACATTCACCGGACAGGATTTGAATCAGCGCCTGCCGGGTGGACGTGTGTTCGGTAAGTTCCTGACCTTCAGCAAAACCGAACAGCGTGGCCCGCAGGCCGTCTTCGTTCAGCAACGTGCGGCTGACAATCCCGCTCGCCGCGAATTGCGTCTCCTTCGCCAGTGACATTATTTTTGTTGAACCCGGTTCAACCAATGGCTTCTTGTTCATGCCTCCAACTTAACCGGCCCGGCGACGACGCGTCTTGACGCAGGTCAAGCGGACTTCTCTTTTATTCAAATAAGTTTTCAAGCGAGTGGCCGCAGGCGAAATAAACGGAAAAGATATCTGGTCCTTAATTGAACATAATCATGATGTTGCAATCAAACCTCCTAGAGGTGCTGAAGGTGCGGATAATGCAACTGTTCATATGACGGCCAAGAAAATAGAACTAAAAGACGAAAATGAATCCGAACTTCCGCCGGTCGGATTGAATGTGTGGGTTCAGTGCGAAGGCTATCGCTGTCTGGCGTATCGAACAAACGATGGAAGATGGATGACTGCCATCGGCAACAAGGAAGTGAAGAACGTGCTTCGCGTTGTGCCATTCGAATAACCCGGCGATAATTTTACCTACCAACGAAGCGCGGATTGTCTTACCCCATAAAACCGTGTCGCTTAGCAGGGCCCGACTGAGGGCTAATTTAGTAAGGCGACACTCCTGACTAACCAGCATGGGACTGAGGCGACATGTCGCCGCTTTCAAAACGCGGACATGTCCGCGCACTGCCAAAAAAATGCCAGCCCATCAACTCGGTCTATTCGACTTTGTAACCCTGTTCGCGGTAGTGCTGGAGTTTGTAGAGCAACGCCCGGCGGCTGATACCCAGTGCCTTGGCGGTTTCGGTACGGTTGAAATCATGCTTTTGGAGGGCCTGTAGGATGGCTTGTCGCTCGACCTCCTCCAACCGCGCCGGGTCAGCGTTTTCAGCCGCCACCGGTTGTTCTCCTGCGGCCCGGACACGCGCCGGCAGGTGCTCAGGTAAAATCAGTTCGCTACGCGACAACAATACCGCCCGTTCCATCGCGTTACGCAACTCGCGCACATTTCCCGGCCAGGCGTAACGCTCCAAACAGGCGGTCACCGTATCCGAGAACCGTGCGCGACCTTTGGTCAATTCCTCGATGAACCGGCTTGCCAGCGGCAGGATGTCTTCGCGCCGCTCACGCAACGGCGGGATGTTCAGCTCCACCACATTCAACCGGTAAAATAAATCCTCGCGAAACCGGCCGTTTTTGACTTCATCCTCCAGATTCCGGTTGCTGGCGGCGAGAATGCGGGCGTTGGTCTGGATTTCGCGGTTTGAACCGACGCGTTGAAACCGCCCGTCTTGCGTTACGCGCAACAGCTTGGCTTGCAGCGGTGGCGACATCTCGGCCACTTCATCCAGGAAGATTGTGCCTTCGTTGGCCTCCTCAAACCGGCCGATGCGCTGGGCACGGGCACCGGTAAACGCGCCCTTTTCGTGCCCGAACAATTCAGCCTCGAGCAGCGTCTCGGGAATGGCCGCGCAATTGATTTTGATCAGCGGCCCCTTTGCGCGCGGACTCCAGGCATGAATGATATCCGCCACCACTTCCTTCCCCACCCCGCTCTCACCCGTAATCAACACCCGGGTCTCGGACGGCGCAATCAACGACGCATCGCGGAACACGGCCTGCATGAGCGGGCTACGGGCAATCACATGGTCCGGCAATTTGTTGTCCGCGCTGTATTGCAGTGGCACGGACTTTGAAATGCCGATCGCCTGTCGCACTGAATTGAGCAGTTCATCGAGATCAATCGGCTTGGGCAGATAATTAACTGCGCCGTCGCGCATGGCCGCCACGGCATCACGAATATCAGTAAAGGCGGTCACGAGCAGAACCGGCAGGGTGGCGTGTTCCTGCCGCGCGCGCCGCAGTGTTTCCAAACCGGAAAGCCCCGGCATCCGTACATCGGAAATCATCATGGCGAATTTTCCGCCACGAAGCATTTCCAGGGCACGTTCACCGGAGTCCGCCGTCGAGGTCTCAAACCCCTGGCTGCGCAGAAAGGAATTCAGCAGGCTGCGCTGACCGGGATCGTCATCCACAATCAGGATGCGCGGTACTTCGGTGGAATGGTTGCGGGTTTCGGACACCGGCTTCAAAGCTATCCCATTCAGACGCTATGTTTCAAGCAGCGGATACAACAGAAACAGATTCAGATTTCACAATTACCACGAATTCCAAATCCACTACGGTCACAAAACAACCATGCGACACCTAAAATGTTCTCGACACGATCCGGCGGTCGGGCGTATCCAGCCAATCAATCACGGAAGTTCAAGAGTCCAAACCGGTTTCAGCTTATGAATGAATCCAATCCAGAAGCCACACCTGCCCAATCAATCCCCGCGCCTTCCTACCAGGACCGTTCCACCGGACTGACCATCTTCGGCATATTGACGCTGCTGCTGGGTGGCCTGTGTGCACTCCTTGTTTTGTTCATGTTGGTCGGGCAAATGGCCCTCGCCCGAACGAATCCGCCGCAGGTCAATGTTGCCGCCGTTCTCCCGATTATTGTCATCTACGGTGGATTGGCCATAGCGCTGGTATGGCTCGGAATCGGCTCCATGCTGGCCCGGCGCTGGGCCCGGGCATTGTTGCTGATTTTTTCCTGGAGCTGGCTCATCACGGGCATGATTGTTTTGGTTATGATGGCCGTCGTGATGCCGCAAGCGCTGGCGCAACAATCCGCTGCCGGCGGAGCCAACGGCGCTCCCAATCCGCCGACCATACCCATCGGCGCCATAATGGCGGGTATGTTTCTGTTCCTGGGCGCCTTCTTTATTCTTTGCCCCCTGATATGGATTTTCTTTTACCAAAGTCCGCATGTGAAAGCCACGAGCGAAGCGCGTGACCCGGTAACGCGCTGGACCGATGCCTGCCCGCTGCCGGTGCTGGCCCTGAGCCTATGGCTGTTGCCTGGCGCCTCGATGATGTTGTTCATGCCCTTCTCGGCCCATGGCGTGACGCCGTTTTTTGGAATTTTCCTCACCGGATTGTCCGGTTCGTTCGTATGCCTCGTCATAGCCGCCATTTGGGCTTATAGCGCGTGGTTGCTCTATCAACTGGATGTACGCGGCTGGTGGCTCATTCTGATCGCGTTTCTGGTCGTGCTCGTGTCCACCGTGCTGACGTACGCGCGCCACGACATGATTGAGGTCTATCACCTGATGGGATATCCCGAGGCGCAGATTGAACAAATCCAAAAGATCGGCCTGTTTACCGGGCACCGCATGAGCTGGCTGATGACGTTTTGTATGGCGCCGTTCCTGGCTTATATCCTTTTCATCAAAAAATATTTTCAACCGAAGAATCCGGCCTGAAACATCAGGCAGCGATTTTCAGGTGGGTAATGCGAAACAAAGCGCCTTTCGGCTCATTGGCCAGACATTGGATTTCCCAGCCGTGGGCCAGAACTATCTGTTGCACGACCGCCAGGCCCAGGCCGGTCCCCGTTTGGTTGGTGGTGAAGTACGGCTTGAAAATTTCCTGACGATGCTCCGGTGGCACGCCGGGACCGTCGTCGCGGACTTCAAACGCGGCCTCATCGGCACTCAGGCAACGCGTTGAAATTTGAATCCGACCATTCTCACCGACCGCCTGGATGCCATTGAGCAACAAATTGAACAAAACCTGGCGAAGCAGTTGTTCGTCCGCTTCGATGGCCACCGTGTCGCCGCCGGTCTCGACGCGGAGTTTTTTCTCCTCGATGTCATGGGCCAGCGTGCGGACGACCTCATTGATGGCGGAGTTCAGCGCGATTTTGGAGCGGCGCACTTCACGGGGTCGCGAATAATTGATGAATTCATTCAACTGGGCGGTGACCTTGTCGGCCTCATTGACGATCGCGCGCGATTTTTCCTGGATGTCCCCGGGCGACACGGCTGTTTGTTTGGAAAGCATCTGCGCCATGCCGCGGATGATATTGAGCGGGTTACGGGTTTCATGCGCGAGCCCGGCAGCGGCGAGGTTCATTTCCCGGAGGTGCGAATTCAATTCGCTGGCACGGACGAGACGGATTTGGAGTTCCGACGTTTCGGAAACATTGCGCCAGGCCATCCCGATGCCAGCCGCTGAGATGGTGGCCAGCAAAACGATAATCGCGCGAACCCAGAAATCCTGGCGACTGACGGCGTGAATGGGCTGGGTGGACATCACGATGACGAAGCTGTGCACACCTTGCTTCTGGAGCAAGGCTTGATAATCCGCCTCACTCATCCAAGGAGGCCGACCAAACCGGAACCGGAAAATCCGTTCACGGGAAGGCTCGCGATTGGTGATCAGGCTGTCAGGCCCGACGGCAGGACTTAAATTGGTCCGGTTTTCTCCCGGTTCGGATCGATCGGGCGGCGGCGGGAACATGGCACCGCGATTGGTGGCCAGGCGATTGGTAAATTCCTCGCGGGACAGGATGATGGGCGGGTTGGTGCCTTCAAAATCATACGTGAGGTTCGTGCCTAAATCCACCGGGTTCACCAGCGTGACGGTTTGCGCGCCCCAGTGTTCGGTTTCCTCCGCGGCACCCCGGGATTGAAAATCGGTTTCTTTCCCGGCGGAGGCCACCATTTCGCCGGCAGCATTCAAAAGGGCAATGCCTTTCAGTTCGATGGATTCCTGTTTGACCAGTTCCGTCAGCGACACTTCCAGTCGTTCCTTGGAAACGACACCACCGAAACGCCTTTGCGAGCGAAGGACGATACCAAGTGTCGTGGAAATATCCTTGGCGCGGTTGACGAGGGCGGCACGGGCCTCGTTCCGGACGTGGATATGCTCCTCCACCTGCCAGATCAGCACCAGCGCCCAGATGCCAAGCAGCAGGCTGTAAATCACCAGGCCGTGACGTTGCGGTTGCATGAGTTGTCTTCTGTCTTGGCCGGAGCGGAATCATTCCACCGCGGCCGACCGGTCTTACTTCACCGGCATGCGATCTAAAAATCGATCCAGTTCCTGCTCGGAATAGGACTTGGGCACAAGCATATTTTTCTGCTCGGAGGCGGCCAGCGAAGGCAATTCCGTCGGCATGCGCACGATGCGCGGGGTCAGGAAAATCATCAACTCATTTTTGGTGTCGCTGGTGGTTTTATGCGTAAACAAATATCCGAGTACCGGAATGTCGCCGAGAAGCGGGATTTTGCTGGAGGAGGAGGCCTTGTTATTCATCATCAAACCGCCTATGACAACCGGTTCCCCGTCGGGGGTGATCACCACCGTATCGGCGGTGCGGGTATTAATTACCGGCGCATTCACCCCGGCGGCGATCGGCTCGGTCAGCGTCGGGTCGATTTCCGAATCCTGCGGTGTGACGATCATTTCCACGAAACCGTCCTGGGAAATAAAAGGCGTGACATTCACCTGAATACCGACCGGCGTGTAAGTGACGTTGTTGATCGGAATGGTCGAGCTGCCCACGGCGGTATAGCTGACCCCGGTGATCAAGGGTACCTGTTGGCCGACCAGAATGGTGGCCGGCTGGCCATCGCGGGCAAGCACAGACGGACGCGAGAGCACCTCCACCTTCCCTGCCTGGGCGATGGCGCGCAGCGTCGCCTGAAAATCACTGCCCATAATCTGGTAAAATCCGTTGGCTCCCCCCAGGGTCGTGGGTGACAGCGCCGGCGTAATCGGCGCCGGACCGACGGGCATGAAGTTGGTCACCAGTGTGTTTAGTGGGTTCAATCCGAACACGCTGGCAGCGTTGTTCGTAACCGCATTGCCGAGGGCGCCGCCGTACGCGCCCTCTACGCCGATGTTCAATGAATTGTTATGGGACAATTCCAGAAAGACCACCTTGATGAGCACCTGCGGTTTGGGACGATCAAGGTGGTAAATGACGTTGCTGATTTGTTCACTGGTCGGCCCGTCGGAAATGACGATGATGTTCTTGGTGTCCGGGTCCACGTAAATGGTCGCATTGCCGACGTTGCCGTTGTTGTTGTATGCGCTACTGGTATTGCCGGTGTTGTTACGGTTTAGATTGTTGCCCCCCCCAAACCCACCAAACCCGCCGAAGCCGCCAAACCCGCCACCGCCACCGCCATACCCGCCACCGCCACCGCCACCGCCGCCAGCTGGCCGGACTTGCGCGTGAATTTCCATCGCGGCACATAGCAGCACCATGAGGGCGCCGCCTAAGTGTTTCCGATAATTGTTTGTTTTCATAATAATTTACGGGATTAAAAGGGATTTATTACGGGAGTCGGGAATTACCAAAACCACTGCCCGACGTCATACTTGAACCGCCTGTGCTCCCGAGTGCCGACGTAGTGTTGCCGGCCGAGGTCGCGCCGGCAGTGGCACGGGCTTCCAAGGCACCTTGCTGCGTACCGGTGGTGGAGCGGGTGTTGCTGCCGCCGAATGTGTTTTGCAATACCTGCACCACCTGGTTCGGATCACCGTTGTTTAGGTGATAAACATAAACATTCTGGTCGCGCGATGACGGAACATCCAGGTCGTGCATCATCCCCGCAATTTGGTCGATTAAATCCTTTGGCGCCGTCACGATGACGGCCTGGATGCGGGTATCCGCAACGGCGGTCACTTGCGTGGCTTTTTTGATGCGGTCATTGGAGCCGGTGTTGTTGGCGCCGTTCGCCGCCGCCAGTCGCGCAAAAAATCCGCCCGGCCCGCCGCCGCCACCGCCGCCGAAGCCGCCACCGAAACGGATGGGCAACTGGGTATTGCTGCCCGAACCGCTGCTCGGGAAAATGTTGCCCAGTTCGGTCGCCACGTCGTTCGGGTTGGCATATCGCAGACGGAACACGCGGATTTCGGTTTCCGCCTCGGCACTGTTGTCCACCGCCTGGATAATCTGCACCAGGTGCTTGATGTTGGATTGGGTATCCGTCACGACGATGGAATTGCCGGCTTCATTGGCAACAATCGTCGCCTGCGGCGATACGAACGACGACAAATCCGAGGACAATTGCCGGGCTTCGACGAAGCGGATGGGGATAATTTGCGTAACGATCTCGTCATTGTCAGGAATGGCATCGGGATCATTGCCGGTCTTCACCGGGATATTGCGCGTCTTCGCTTCGTTCTTGTCCACAATGGTCAGCTTCCGGCCGTCGCGGATGGCGGCGTAGCCATTCTTGTTCAGAACCGAGTTCAACAAATCCACTGCCTCGTCCCGGGTCACGGGCTGGTCGCTCCAGAGGTCCACGCGCCCGTGCACCTGAGTATCGAGTACGATAATGAAACCGGCCGCGTCGCTGAGGTAATCCAGCACGGACTCGAGCGGCGCCCCGCGGAAATGCAGCCGCAGAGCGTTGGGGTCAGCAGCACTGGTGTCTGGCATTTCCCTGGTAGCCGCGAATTGTGCATCGGTCGCGGTCGCAGTTGGGGCTGAAGTGGTCGCTGGCGGTGGTGCCGCGGCCTGGGCGGGAGGTAAAACCGCTTTCCCCTGTGGGGCGGCACCGGACTGCGCATGGGTTGCAAGAGCTCCGGCGGTCAGTACCGCCGCCAGTGA
Source organism: uncultured Verrucomicrobiae bacterium (assembly GCA_963708525.1). Classification (GTDB taxonomy): domain Bacteria; phylum Verrucomicrobiota; class Verrucomicrobiia; order Limisphaerales; family UBA11358; genus UBA11358. The sequence continues at coordinate 224,392 of CAVPTH010000004.1, forward strand.
AAATATTATTTTGGTTTTCATTGTCCTTGTCCTAATTGTTGTTCTTCCTGAGCGCGCCGTTGCAGCAGGCGTGTCAATGCGTCGTTGCCGCCGCCGCCAACCGGCGGAGCCACCGGCGCATTTATGTCCGTACTCGTGTCAGGCGCTCCGTTCGGAGGCGGTGCGCTCGAATTATCCGTTGTGGTTCCGGGACTGGCCGTAGAGTTGCCGCTGCGCCGACGATTGGAGGAACGCCGGTCAGAGCCGGACGAACCGCCTGTGCTGGCATATGCTGCGGACTCAGCGGAAACCGTCCAATGACCGTTGTCGTCACGGTACATCTGTGTGCCCAGCGGCAGGACCGTTTCATTGGTACCGGACAACAGCGTCACCGACCTCGGATTAATGGCGGTTACTTTAAAATCGGCGATGCTCCCATCCCGTTCCAGCACCTTGCGGAAATCCGGGCTGGTGCCGTCAAAAAATGCGAAATTGCCTTTTGCATAACTCAGCGTGCCTACGAAGGAAAATGAATCAACGACGTGCGTCGCCGGACCGGTAGAACGCCGGTGGGCCACGCGGCTGGGATCAAAAATGTCCCTTTGGCCGATGATCTGGAACGACGCCAGGTCCAGTCCATTGCTGGACTGTGCCGCTGCCGACAGCATCGTCGTCAGCAGGATCATAACGCCGATGGTCGACGTAAAAGCAGGTATAAATGGCGACATTTTCGAATTCATTTTGCCTCCGGTCGCAACGCGAGCCCGTTGATTTGCAGTCCGAGCGTGAATTGCTGGCCCGTGTCATCCCGCGTACTGACACTCACCGACTCCAGCTTCAGTGCCATCGGCCCTTCCTCGATATCATAGAGAAACCGGGTCAGCCCGCTGAGATCACCGGCCGCCTCCAACCGCAAATCCACGGTCACACAATTGGTGGCGTCGTCATTCCACTGGGGCGTGAGGCCGGTAATGGTGACACTGCTGTCCTGCGACCACCTGTCAAACGCCTTGAGCACCTGTTGTTCTGCCAGCGACGTGTCCGCGGACAACGTGTTGGTGCGCATCCGATCCCAACGGCTGCGCAGAGCCCCTTCGCGCTGGAGCAACATCCTTCCGTCGCTCACCTCTTTGCGCAGCTCGGCGATTTGTTGCGAACGCGCCGACCACCAGTTCGCCAGCGGCTCGTAAAGGAGCCTTTCGCCGGCGAACAGTGCCGCGACGGCGATGGTCAGCGCGACCAGGAATTGCTGGCGGGTTTCAATTTTCATTGTCCCCTCCGTTGCGGTAATGGATATCAAATGAGAATTGCATCGGTGATTTCCCCCGAATCTGTTGCAACTTGACGTCCGCCACGCCGTCCGCCGTGCGCAACTGGTTCAGTGTCCGCAACAGCGCGCCGTTGTCCTGCGCAACCCCGGTGCAGGTCACCGTGTTGCCACCGCGGATTTCCACCGTTTTGGCCGTGACCGAGCCGTCTTCGGGAAACGCCTGGGTCAACTCGCGCAAAATCGTCAGGCTGCGGAAGGAATTGTCGAACCACGGACGGTACTGCCGGATTTGGTCCTGCACGCCGTTCAATTCCGAGACCCTGGCCGACATGGCGGACCACTGCGCGCGCAGCAGGACCAGTTGTAATTCCTGAAATAAAAACAATCCGCCGACCAGCGCCACCACGCCCGCGGCCACGGACCCGGCGGAACGCAACCGGCCGGAAGCGTACCGTGCGACCAGCTGTTCGAGCGGCGAAGGTTTGGGCGGCAAAAATTCGAACACCAACGTCTTACCCGTCAACAGGCGCGCCGCCAGGCTGAAGGCGGGTGACACCGGGGCGTCTGGAGGAAGCGAGACACCAAACTCGTCCGGTGTATGAGCGGTAACGATTTCGACAGCCAATCCCATCGGTTCAAAACGCAATTCCATCTCGTCGGCCAGTTGCTGCGCCAGTTCACGGGGACCGAAAATACGGATGTGTTTCACCGCTTCGCGCAGTTCCGCCGGCAACTGTCCCAACGTGATGCGCGCTTCGCGGGCAACGAGGTCGGCCCGCAGAGTGCGTCGCCCGGCTTCGTCTTCGATGGCCCCTTCCAAAGCCCGCAAAGCTGCCACACCCCCGCGGCTGATTTGTAGTCCCACCTGACTCTCTCCGATAGCCAGGGCCAGGACACCGGGAGCGCGGGTGTCCCCACCCGCAGAATCCTCGAGCTTGGCAGTTCCTGCGGCTGAGGCCAGCCGCGTTTCAGTCGGCGGCTGCAGTGCGGAGAGTCCGAGTGAAAAACTGATCGGTTTTAATTTAGCCGCGGCCAGGACCTGTTCGAGAGACATCAATTGGGCCTCGGCGATACCCACCAGGGTCACGTGCTGCTGGCCACCGGCCAGCAAACAACGGGAATTGGCCAACCGCAACGTGGTGACGTCGCAGGGAAAACCGCGCTCAGCTTCGAGCTGCAACAGGCTGATGGCATCAGCCTCCGGCAACGACGGCAATTCGGTATGGGCGGTCAGCGCCCACTTGAGCGGTACTCCCACTACACATTGACGTTCGCGCACACCGGCCGCGTCAAGGTGATTTCGGATCTCGCGTCCAACGAGCTCGGGCGCGGCCGTGAGCGGATCCAGGGAAAGCGCAATGGAAAAGGTCTGGCGAAGTTGCAACGAGCCGTTGGTGCGGCGCAGCACTACACCTTCCAGACGGCTGCCGTCCAACGTCAGACCCAGCACGCTGGCCGTCGGTCGGCGTCTTCGGAAATTGATTTTCAGTATGTTTTTCATCGCATGGCCGCGGCGACCCAGGTTTCGCGGGCGTTTTCTCCCAGCGCCCAGCCGAGCCGGCTCAGGTCCTGCCGGTAAATGATTTTGGGCGTTCCATCGCTCGTATCGAAAATGAACTTCACCCGCCGGTAACCACGGCCAAAAGGACCAACGGCGGCGACATCCGCGGTAAACTGATAACTGTGCGTGGTAACATAATCGCCCGTAGCCAGCGCGTTGACAGCGGAGCTGCTGGTGCCCAACGCGTCAATGAGCCATGCCACCGAACCGAGGTTATTGGGATTCTGCTGACGATAGGTGATGAGCGACTGGGCCGTACCGGACGCGGTATTCTGGTCAAGCCCGACTCCCATCAACAGGGCGGTCAATACGTTGGCGCTCGCGGTATTGACATTCACACGTCCGCGAATATAGGGGCTGACCGTGGTGGTAACGTCGTCAGCAATCTTCGCAAAGTCATCCGAACTCATGCCTTGGACGCGGCAGACCAGACAAAAATTCATAAGCCCCGAAAAGGCACCCCCTCTGCGGTCGCTGATGGCGCGCGAGATTACGTCCGCGTTGGCAACTCCGGCGCTCTCGAACAACGCCCGCAATTGCTCTGCGGTTGCCTGGTTTACATTTGTCAGCGACGTGCCATCGGGATGAAAATTCGGTTCGCGCGTATAGACAGTGGTGTAATCAAAGAGCCCGGAATTCAGTTCACTGGAACCGGTTGAATTGGTTTCGTTCGCGTCCAGCACCCCGTTCAGGTTCAGGTCATCGCCAACGAGCAGGTCCATGCTTGAGCCATACACCAGTCGCAGCTCGTTCACGGTTTCAAACGGCCCGTTTTTCTCCTGATAACCCCATTGCGCGTAATCCAGGGCGTAGGCGCCGGAGCTGTTGGTGCTGCGCCAGTCCACAATGGCCCGGGCAAATTCCGTCGTCATGTCCGGCAGCCAGGAAAGAACATTGGTATTAACTGAGTTCAAATTCAGCCGGGAACCTTCATCCACCAGGCCGAAGCAGGGTCCGGCGGAATGTGTGCCCGCCGGATCACGGCCGATGAGCCAGAACCGTGCGTCGCCGACGGGCACAGCAGCGGCGACATACCGATTGGTGGCCGGTACCGCGCCGTTGGTGGCATAGGTGGCCAACACGTAATTGACGTAACGGGCCGCGCCTTCAATCGCCTGGTCCGTGGCCAACCCCGAAGCGCGGTTGTCGGATGCCCGAAGTTCATACGTCATGGAGTTGGCAAAATAGAGCGCAATCGCGACCAGACCGATGCACACCCAAAGCACAATGATAAGGACCGAACCTTTTTGGAAACGCCGAACATCCAACATCGAACGCCCAACATCCAAGACACTCCCGTTCTGCACCGGCTTGGGCGTTCGGCGTTCAATGTTGAATGTTGGATGTTGAATGTTCATCAGTTCCAATCGTTAATTTAAAACGGCGTTCGTGCGCGATTGCGAATCTATGGGCACGAGCATTTCGATGGGAGCCGTGTTGACAGGATGGTTGCCTGCCAGCTGGATGCGGACACGGACAGCCAGCGGTAGGTTGGTGTTGACCGCCGTGACGCCGGTGGTGTCCCAGGTATCTGACCATTGCGAACCGTCGAAACAGGAAAATTCGATGCTTTGTACGCCCCCCAGCATCCACTGGTCGTCCATGTCCGGCAGCGTCGTGGCCATGACATTCCGGGTCACCGTACGATACAAATCCTTGCCTGGCTCGTTTCGGTCGGCGGGGTCTCGTAATTCGTAGGTGACCTTCTGGATGTCGCCCCAGGGCGCACCCTCGCGCACGGCCCCGGTCGCCGTATACATTTCAACGGCTACCGGCTGGCTGATGCCCGGACTGGTCAGGGTCCCGACCCGGAAATCGCCCGATAAAATCTTGCTGGTACCGTTGGTCGGGGTCACCGCGCATTGCAGGTCACGGCGCATCAAGGCCATGGCCTGGTCCACCGGGCTGGCTTCATCCACCGCTGCCTGAGTCACCTCCCGCAAATGTAGTGCAGTAAAAAAGACCCCGCCTACGACGGCCATCACCAGTGCCGCCACGCCCACCGCCAGAATCATTTCGACCAGGGTAAATGCATGACACGTGACACGTGACAGGTGACAAGAAACCAAAGCCACGCGATTTATTATCGTGTCACTTGTCACCTGCCACTGGTCACATTTTGGATTTGGGATTTTCATGGTCGCATCCCCGTCGCGGCCATGGACGTTTGTGAATTCGCCAGTGTGCTCAATTCAACTGAATAGTCATGGCCCTGCGCCGAAAAGATCACTGTGGCGGTCAACAGTCGCATGCCAGCTGTCGTATCCGCCGGCCAGTTCTGGTTGTTCAATGTCCAGCGAAACTCCTGGGCGCCTTCAGTGGCGGTTCCACCTTGTGAACCGATATTCCAGTTTGTCGTCACGATGCTTTCATTCAGGAGCCGGTCGGCCAGACGTACGGCGGCACCCTTGCGGGCGGCCACCTCCCCGGCCAAGCCGGCCACGTGCAACGCCTCCAAAGCCGCCGGAATCACAATGGCCAGGAACAGCATCGCTGCCAGCACTTCCGCCAGCGTGAAGGCGGATGCGTGACACGTGACACGTAACATGTGACACGAAAGACCCGTCCCGGCGGCGGTTTTTTTCAGGCCACCTGTCACCTGCCACTCGTCACTTTTCTGTGTCGCGAATTTCATAATCAGTTCGATTGCGCGATTCGATCAGCCAAAGCGTATTGCCCCGGACATCAGTCAGCCGCAAGGTCTGTGGACTGTTTTCATCCACCGTGCCGTCCGGCAAAAAGTGGATGGCCGGCATGCCGCCAAATTTGGTCGTACCCGTCAGCCCCGTGGTGATGACGACAATCTGCAAATTTGCGTCCAATGACAGGTTTTCTGCTTTCGGATCGCCGTTTCGGCCGGTCATCTCCGCCTGCAGACCGTAAACACCCTGTTTCTCATCCACCCAGAGCACCATCGGCATGCCTTCCGAAACCGCGCGGTCCCGCCCCGCGTGCATCAGCGCCACGACCCGGCGCGCTTCCGAACTCAGCGCCTGACCACGGATGAAATTCGACATCGCCGGCGCCGCCAGCGACGTGATGACCACCACCAACGCCAGCACCAGAATCAACTCGATGAGGGTAAAGGCAGAGTTGTGACAGGTGACACGTGACACGTGACGCGATCGAAACGCTGCACGGTTTATTTTCATGTCACACGTCACTTGTCACCTGTCACTTTCGTTATTTGGTCCAGTTGCCGATATCATCGTCCGTACCGGCCTTTGCATCCGGTCCGATCGAGTAGATATCAAACGCATTGGGGTTATGCCGGCCGGGAAAGCTGTAAACATATGGGTTGCCCCAGGGATCCTGGGGAAGGCTTTCCAGGTACGGTCCATGCCAGTTTCGGGCATTATTGGGCTGTTGGATTAAATCCTGCAGGTTCTTGGGGTAAAACCCGTTATCCACTTCGTACGCATCGAGCGCGGTTTTAATGGAGGAAAGGTCGGCATGGGCAGCGGTCTGGCGCGCCTGTTCGCTGCGGCCGACCATTTTGGGAATCACAATCGCCGCCAGGATGGCAATGATGGTCATGACCAACAGGATTTCAATGAGCGTGAAACCACGTTGCCCGATCTTGTCGGAGGGGCGAGTTTCACGAGCCCCCATATCGTCACAAGTTTTACCAATCAAGGACTCGCAGAGCTCGTCCCTCCGAAGGTTTTGGGTTCTTATGTGCATAAATTTCATTTGATGTAATCCTGCAGTGAGAAGACCGGGAGCAACATGCCGATGAAAATGGTGCCGATGAACGCCGCGATCAGAAACAGCATCATCGGTTCAGCAAATGACACCGCGGTCTTCAGGTTGCGGTCCAGGTCGGACTCGGTAACGGCAGCGATGCGCACCAGCTCGGTGTCCAGTTTGCCGCTTTCCTCGGCCACGGAAATCATTTCCAGGACCGACCCGGAGAACAAATCCTTGCAATCCGCGAGGCTTTGGCCCAGCCGGCCGCCTTGTTGCACCCGTTGGATGGATTCCGAAACGGCATCCACCAGCGTCTGATTGCCGATGGATTTGCGCGCGACATTCAAGCTCTGCACCAGTGGCACACCCGCACCGAGCAACGTCCCCAGCATCCGGCAAAAACGGGCCATGGCAAATTGCGCGACCAACGGGCCGACCAGCGGCGCGCGCAACACGAGGCGTTCCCAGACGCGCCGGCCTTTTTCCGAGGCAAACCATGTCCGCGCCAGAAATACCCCCCCCCCCAGGCCAAATGCGACAAACAACCCGTAGGAGCGAACGATATGACTGGCGCCGATAATGAGCTGGGTAATCAATGGCAACGCCCCATGTACGCTGGCGAACATCTTCTGGAATTTGGGAATGAAAAACACCAGCAACAGGGTCAACACCAACAACGCCATGCAAAACAGGATGCACGGATAAATCATCGCCGTGAGCACCTTCGATTTCAGTTCCTTTTCGCGTGACTGGAAATCGGCAATCTGCGCCAGCACCACGTCGAGGAACCCGCCGGCCTCGCCGGCCTCCACCATGGCAACATAGACTCGCGGAAAAACGTCCGGCGATTTCGCCATGGCATTGGCCAGGGACATGCCATCCACGACCAGGTCATGGATTTCCTTCCACTTGGCGGCCACGAACGGCGCCGAGGTTTCCTTGTAAAGAATCACCAATGCGCGGCTCAACGGCACACCCGCCGCGAGCAGGCTGGACAACAGGCGCGTGAAATTTTCGAGTGCCTTGGCGGAAACCTTCCGGGATTGCAATTTGGATGAAAGTCCGGTGAGGTTCTCCAGACCCGCCGGCAGGGCCATGCTGTTCTTTGCCGTCGCCACCGCTTTTTCCACCAGTTTCACCGGACGCAGACCCAGGGTTTCCATCTGGCGCAGGGCATCAGGCCGGCCGACGGCATCCAATTGGCCTTCCGCCATGGTGCCGTCGGTCTGCAATGCTTTGTAGGCGAAGGTGGGCATTTTTTAAGTCGAAGGTCGAGGGTCGAGGGTCGAGAGCGAAGCCTTGCCGCCGGCACTATTAGCACTCGACTCTCGACTCTCGACTCTCGACTGGTTCGTTGTTTGCGCTACTTCTTTGGCGGTGGTCACACTTAAAACTTCTTCCACGGTTGTCAGACCCAATCGGACGAGCCGCCAGCCGTCCTCGGCCAGCGTTTTCATACCTGCACGGCGGGCCGCGTCGCGAATCTGGTCAGTCGAGGCGTTTTTCAACACGAGCTGCCGGATCTCGTTGTCGCTGTCCATCCACTCGAAGATGGCGTGCCGTCCAAAAAAACCGGTATGGCGGCATTCCCGACAGCCGGTAGAGCGGTAAATGGTGGTGCTGGCAGGGATGCCGAGCTTTTCCTTGAGCGCCGCCGTCGCGGGCGAATCATCCGCCTGTTTGCAGTGTGGGCAGAGCACGCGGACAAGACGCTGCGCCAGCACGGATTCGAGCGAAGACGAAACCAGATACGGTTCCACGCCCATGTCCACCAGACGCGTCACCGCCCCCGGCGCGTCGTTGGTGTGCAGGGTGGAAAAAACCAGATGGCCGGTCAGCGACGCCTGCACCGCGATTTCCGCCGTTTCCTTGTCGCGAATTTCGCCGACGAGAATCACATCCGGGTCATGGCGCAAAATCGAACGCAAGCCGCGCGCAAAGGTCAGGCCGGACTTTTCGTTGACCTGGATTTGGTTAACGCCTTTGAGCTGATACTCCACCGGGTCTTCAATCGTGATGATCTTGCGGACGGCGTCGTTGATTTCGTGGAGCGCGGTGTAAAGGGTGGACGTCTTGCCGCTGCCGGTCGGGCCGGTGACGAGGATGATGCCGTGGGGCAGTTGGAGGACGCGGCGGAAACATTCCAGCTCGCGCCTGTCCATGTCCAGTTGCTCCATGCCCCGCAGCGTGGCGTTCTGCCGGAGCAGACGCATGACGACCGCTTCGCCGTGCAGCATGGGAATGATGGACACGCGGATGTCCACCTCGGCATCATCAATGCGCACCTTGATGCGGCCGTCCTGCGGCAGGCGCTTCTCGGCGATGTTGAGATGGCTCAATATTTTGACACGCGAAACGATGGCCGGCTGAAAACGTTTGAGTTGCGCCGGGACGGAAATGTCCTGCAACACACCGTCAATGCGGTAACGTATGCGGAATTCGTCCTCGAACGGCTCCAGATGGATGTCTGACGCGCGCAACTCGATGGCGTCTTTCAATACCTGGTTCACGAAACGGATGATGGATGCCTCGTCCTCCTCGGCGGCGGCCAGATCATTGTCTTCGGCGTTTTCATCAACCACTTCCAGGGCTTTTTCCTCTTCGAGGGTGCCGATGGTATCGGCACCGACACCCAGGCGTTTTTTGATTTCGCGTTGAATCGCTTCGCTGGAAGCGAGAATCGGCTTGAGATTCAATCCGGTCAGGGTTTTCAACGCATCCAACCCTTGCGTGGCGAACAGGCGGCTGGTGGCCACTTCCACCGTGCCGTTCAGGCGTTTGAGCGGAAGCAGTTCCTCCTTGAGGAGGATGCGCGCGGGAAAGAGGGAGAGAAGCTGACGGTCCGGTTCAACATCGTCCAGGGTGGTGTAATCCACACCGTATTCCACAGCCAGCCAGCGGAGTACGTCCTCCTCCCGTTGCATGGCCGGTGTGATTTTGGCCAGAGCCACTGCATCGATCGCCGACAATTGCCTCGCAGCGACCATGCGCTCGAGCAATTGGTTCAACAGTGTATCTGGAGTGATAGTTTCGTTCATTTATTTTTGAAGCGGCGGTCCGTGACCGCCGCGTTCTCAAATTTTCCGGGCCGGCGCTGATGAGCGCAGCTGCAAATTTCAATCAATTCAGCAACCCCAGGAGCGTGGCCTGCGCTTCCTGTTTGACGGTCAATACCTGGCGGAGTTGCTCCTGCGCCTCTGCCAGCTTGGCCTGTTTGGCTTTTTGTGACGTTTCGTACCGGGCCAACGCGGCTTTGATTTGCGTGGGCGGTGAATTGTCATCAATGGCCTTTTGCAGCGCTTCGGCTTCCGGGCTGGGCGGTCCGCCGAAGAAATTATTCCGGCGGCCACCGTTGGCATTGTCACCGTTGCCGCCACGGTTGCGGAACATGCGGCCAAAACCACCGCCAACACCCACGTCGCGACGCGCGTCCATCACTTTTTGGACGCGCGGCTGGACGGCGCTCCAATCGGCGTCGTTGGTGAAGCCGAGCTGGTCGCGGATACCCTCCATCATGCGTTGCTGGAACTGAGCCGGGTCGAAGTTACCCCGACCGCCCCCGCCCTGCCCGCCTCCGCCTCCGCCGTTGTCGTTTTGTGCCAGAAGACTGCCGGCGCTCAGGCACATGGCAGCAGTGGCACCCCAGATTATTAACGTTCGATTTAGTTTCATTTTAATATGCTCGCGTTGAAGTACGATTCCGCTTGTTTTCAGCCGGTTGCAAAGGAACACCTCGTCTCTGCACACGACCACGTTTGATTCCAAGGCAGGTAATGTGCCAGTTGAAAATTACCAGCAAAAGCGGGCAATCAGGAAAATGTGCCGCGCAAATGTTTCGCAGAAGGAACCGGGTCGCGCAGAATTTGCGCAGCGGGTCGTCGGCGCGACCGGCCGAAGCAATTGACGGGGGATTCATTTTGACGAAATGACTTTGGCCGTTGTAGGCTTTGATTATGTTGATAGAAAAATCCGTCGGGAAAACGGTTCCATTCACTATCAGGTCCCTGTTTCGGCTCGCGCAACTGATCCTTGGGATTTTGGCACTGGCAGTCGTTGCCGGTTGCGAGAGCGATTCCTCCCAATTCCAGCCTACAACTCCGCCGGTCCAGCATTCCCTGCAGCCGGTGACCCCTGAAGTTGCCGCCGCCACGGTGGACGTGACCACGAACGACCCGACAACCTATGTTTTACGCGAAGGTGATGTTTTAAAAATCAGCTTTCCGGGATCCCCCAACTTGAACAGCGTGCAACCCATCCGAAGTGACGGCAAAATCAGCCTGCAGCTGGTCGGAGAAGTACAGGCGGCCGGACTGACGCCGGGAAATTTGCAGCACAAATTAATGGATTTATACGCCCCGCAACTGTCGCAAAAGGAACTCACCGTCGAGGTGCAAAGCTCCTCGTTCCCGGTTTACGTTACCGGGACAGTGCTCCGCCCAGGAAAGATTGTATCGGATCATCCCATCACAGCCCTGGAGGCGATAATGGAGGCGGGGGGGCCTGACTACACGAAGGCCAACCTGAAGAACGTGTCCGTCATCCGGCAGGAAGGCAACCAGACGAAGATTTACAAGCTGAATCTGAAGCGGGTCATGGACGGACAGGTCAGTGAGCCGTTTTATATGAAACCCTCCGACATTATTTTCGTGCCGGAAAAATTCTCGTGGTTTTAATCCCGTTGCCCGTGACGAACGGGCGGGATTTCAATACGCAAAGCTGATTTCGAGTCCGATCTGGTGGCTGGTATAACTGAACCCGGGTGAGGTGGAGGCATCGTCGCTGAACTGATAGATGAGGGAAACCTTTCCGCGGGTGAGAAAAGCCCTGCTGAGCCGCGCATTCACGAAGTAATAATCATCCGTACGAACGGAGGACGAGGTATTGTTGACGGAGAGATATTGGATGTTTTGATAACCCCCGTTGACACCCAGAGTCAATTTGCCAAACAATCGTTGATTCAGACCAAGATTGAAACCGGCGTTTTCGGTGACTTGGTTCTGGAAGGCTGACACTCCCACCGTCCGCTCCGCATTCAGGAGAATTTGAGTATGTTCAAAAGGCTGGTATTGAATCCCGCCGCCATAAACAGGACTGAGGAAACTGCTGTAACCGCCTTGTAAAAACTGGTTGTCTTGCACGCCGCCATTTAGTTGAAAGCTGATCTTGTCGGTTGCCCGCCAATTGACCCGGCCCAGATATTGTTCGAAAAGCATGTCCGGGCTCGCGTCCGGATTTTCATAACCTATCCCCAGTCCGACTCCGAGGTTAAACCGGTCCCAGAAATGATAATTGAGCCAGTTCAGGGTTGAGGTCTCACGGTAACTTTGAAACTGCTCTGCCGAATTGAAAATTTGGCTGACCGCCAGGTCCAGCGACATCTTGCTGTTCATGGTGTAAGAACCATTGACGGTCGTAGCGAAAACCTGCTCCCGGGTTTGAGTTCCCGTTTCCGCCTGAGGCTGGGATGAATCGGTGTAGGTTTGCGCGAGCCCCAGAACCCAGTTTCCGTAAACCGTCCCGCCGCTCAATGAAGCCGACTGACCGAAAACATCTTGAAACTGGTTGTTCGAATAAATTGTCCAGGTCGGCGTGTAATCCAAAACCCAATGATCGCCGATATCCAGTCGCAATCCCGGCGCGATTAGTTGGATGATAGTATCTTCAGGCTGCCCGGGGTTCGCGAGGATTCCGCTGGCATAAAGAAATTGATAATCGACATGCGGCCGCAATGTCAGAAATTTATAACGAAACGGTTGAACCGGTCCCGCGCCGGGCGCGGCTCCAGCCGGTATAAAAACATCCATGGACGTGGTGGCAAATGGTTCCAGGGCCGGCGGGATTTCCGGGACAGTCGGTGCCGTGCCGATGACTTGTTGACCTTGAGTCCTCCGGCTCATCACCAGTAATTCAACAAGTATCGCCGTCCAGAACAGCCAGTTTCTCCGGTTAAGACGCAAAAACGACCGTTCTGCAAGGGTTTTCGGTTCCATATAAATTGGGTTGCCCGCCTCAGTTCTAATGGGAAAACACGGAAATTTTCCGGGCTCCACTGCCATTCATCCGCATGGCAGCCACGTTCCAATTGCGCAGCGAGTCCTCCAGGGCTTCCTCCACCGGACGCACTTTTACGCCCGCAACCAACAGTTTGGAGACATCCAGAACACAATTGGACCGCGGCGCCTTGGCCCCCAGACGGTAAAATTCCTCTTCGTCCTTCCAGAATTCAAAATGCCGGTTCGGCTTCAGGATCCGCTCAATCATTTCCACGACCTGCCGGGTGAGAACGGCGCCGGGATTGGTCATGTTGTAAATCCCAAACGGGGCCTGCCGTTCCCAAAGGTCCAGACACGCCCTGACAAAATCATCCAGGTGTGACAAGGAATTCACCCCGTTAAATACTTTCGCGTAATTTTGAATCCGCCAGAGGAAATTCCGGGGCTCACTCCACTCGTTAAACGGCATCCCGGGACGCCAGAGATAAACATCGCCCACGCCCCGGATGGCTTCCTCGGCCAGGGTCTTGGTGCCGCTGTAAAAATTGCACGGCGCATTGCGGAACGAGAAATTTGGCTCGTCCCACTCATTGTATCCGAAGATTTTCTCCGGGCTTCCCGCAAACAGTTGTCGCAGTTCCGCCCCTTCGACAATCCGGGTCCCCTTCTCATCAATCAGCTTGGCGCCGTGATAAATGCACCCGGAGGAAACATGCCCCCAGGGCGTGCTGGTCATCGAACAGGCGCGGGAAATGGTCTGCGGAAGCAGCGTGTTCGCGAACAGGGTTTCTTCCCGGGCGGTTTCGCAGGCATCCACATTCGGCCGGCCGGGATAACCGGCGGCGTTGATGATGAATTCCGGTTTCAGTTTCCGGATATAATCGAACAGGAGTTCAAAGCTGGTGTAGTCAATCGCCCGGCGGGTGAGCGGGATAAAACTATACCTCCGCCTACGCAGCTCCGTGGCGAAGGCCTGCCCCATGTAACCGCTGGCTCCGAGCAGTAAAATCATGGTAATTTGCGGTTCAGTCGACTGACGGGTGGATCTTCAGGCTTTCCAAACCTGACCCGGTTTGACCCGGATGCCGGCCATGGCATTTCGCGTGTCCACGATGCATGAGTTCCAGTCCGCCAGCTCCTGATAATTCACCGCCTGATGATTGGTGGCGATGATGACGGCATCGAAACTTTGCAGGCTCGCGCGGTCCCACTGAATCGACCGCGTCCCGGCCCAATGCGGATGTTCCCGGGTCATACGAATGACCGGCACGTAGGGGTCGTAATAGGCGACTTCTGCACCGCGCGACTTGAGAAGGTTCATCAGCACGTAGCTGGGTGATTCACGGTCATCATCCACATTCGGCTTGTAAGCCAGGCCCAACACCAGCACCCGGCAGCCGTTCATCGGTTTCCGCGCGGCATTAAGCGCCTCCGCAGCACGGTGGATGACATGCTCGGGCATGGCCGTGTTGATTTCACCGGCCAATTCGATGAATCGCGTGTGCTGGCCATATTCCCTGGCCTTCCAGGTCAGATAAAATGGATCGATGGGAATGCAATGTCCGCCCAGGCCCGGTCCCGGCGAAAAGGCCATGAAACCAAACGGCTTGGTTTTTGCGGCCTGAATGACTTCCCAGATGTCAATGTCCATGGCGCCATAAACCAGCTTGAGTTCGTTGACCAGGGCGATGTTCACGCTGCGAAAAATGTTCTCGAGCAGTTTGGTGGCTTCGGCAGCGCGGCAGGAGGAAACCGGCACCAGGGTTTTGATCGCCCGGCCGTACAACGCTTTCGCCCGCTCCAGGCAGGCCGGAGTGTAACCGCCGATGACTTTGGGAATCACATCGACTTTGCTCTGCACATTTCCCGGGTCTTCCCGCTCGGGCGAAAACGCCAGGTGAAAATCCACCCCGGCCTTCAGGCCCGAACCGGCTTCGAGCACCCCGCGCAGATCTTCATCGGTTGTCCCCGGATACGTCGTGGATTCCAGCACCACCAGGGCTCCTTTGGCCAGATGCGGAGCGATGGATTTGCCGGTTTCGATGATGAATGAAATGTCCGGCTCACGGTTTTTGTTCAGCGGCGTTGGTACGCATATGATCACGGCTTCGACTTCCTTGACCCGGTTTAAATCGGCGGAAGCTGCGAAGGTGCCGGCCTTCACCGCCTCCGAGATGCTATCGGCCGAAATATGTTTAATGTAACTGCGCCCGCCGTTGAGTGCCTCCACTTTGGAAGGATCTATATCCAGACCCAGGACTTTGACGCCTGAACGTGCAAACTGAAGCGACAGAGGGAGACCAACGTAACCCAAACCAACAATGGCTATTTTCATGGTTATTGTGCTTAGACTAGAATTTGAATGCTGGTTGAAAAATCAGGGACAAACTGACATACTACTACAAGAGTACTTTTAACTTTCCAAAAATCGCCAGGCAGGGAATGCTTCGAACCGCGTCACATGAACTTCAATTCAACTGACTCAACATCCGTTCAACGATTTTCTCTCCAATGGCCAGCGACGCGGTAGCAGCAGGAGAAGGTGCGTTAACCACATGCAGGATACCGCGTTGTTCTTCAAATTTGAAATCCCCGACCAACTTCCCGTCCCGTGTCATGGCCTGGGCCCGCACACCAGAACCGCCGGCCTCAAGATCGTCCTCAGAGATGGCCGGCACGAGCTTCTGGAGGGAACGGCAAAACTCGCGTTTCGAAAGTGAACGATGAACTTCATAACCGCACACAGCAGGATAGGTTGCAAGGAACTTCCAAAGGCCGGGAAAAAACAGAGACTCAGCCAGATCGCGCGCGTTGATCTTTGACCATCGATAACCTTCCCGCGAGAATGCCAGCACTGCATTTGGTCCGGCCTCAATGCCGCCGTGAATCAGTCTCGTAAAATGAACCCCCAGAAATGGAAATGTGGGATCTGGCACGGGATAAATCAGATTCCGAACCAGATGTTGGCGTTCTTTCCTGATGTGGTAATACTCGCCACGAAATGGAATGATTTTGGCCGTTGGTTTTTGTCCGGTCGCGCGCACCAAACGGTCGGAATAAAGCCCACCACAGGTCACAACAAACTGCGCAGAGAACTCACCGGCGGAAGTTTCAGCGATCCAGCCACCTGAACTGGGAATAAATCTTAGCAGTCGGGTGTTCAGACAAATTCGTCCTCCCTTTTGGCCAATAAGTTCGCCCAGTTTTTCGCAAACGCCCGGATAATCCACGATGCCTTCCTGCGGCACATGAATCGCGGCAATGCCTGCGGCGTGTGGCTCGATTTCCCTGATTTGTTCCGGTTTCAATTTGCGCAGGCCGAGCAAGCCATTGGCATGGCCGCGTTGCCAGAGGTTTTCCAGCCCGGGCAACTCGCTTTCGTCTGTGGCGACCACAATTTTCCCGCATTGTTCGTGAGCGATGCCATGTTCACGACAGAAGGCAACCATTTGTTGAAACCCATTGACACTGAGTTTCGCCTTCTCCGAACCGGGCTGGTAGTAAAGGCCGGAGTGGAGCACGCCACTGTTGTTGCCGGTCTGATGAGCGGCCAGCTTAGATTCTTTTTCCATCAGCAAGATCCGTGTTTTCGGTCGTGCTTCCAAAAACCGGAACGCGGTAGCCAACCCCACTATGCCTCCCCCCACAATGATTACATCGCAATCCATGGCAGTTTCTTCGGTTTTCTCGTGATCTGCGGCTTAATTCTTAATTGATCGGCATGTGCACGAATTGCAGCGTGCGTCAACCGGTTCCCGCGCTTCAGACGTTTGCCCGGCGAGAATCACCTCACACCCTGTGGGTCTGAATTCCAAACAGTTCTCCTAAGGATAGTTGTTGATTACCAACCTGAAGAACCGTTGAGGTGAAGCCCCCAGGTTGTTGGTCACTATGATCTGAGTGCCCGTGCCCGGAATGGAACCGGGAATCGGTGTCCAGGTAGGAGCAGCGAGATTGTCTTTGTATTCAAGTTGATAGGTTTCACTGGTGATGGTCGGCCAGGAAAGGGCAAGCTGGTTGCCACTCATGAATACGCTGCTTAACTGAGGCGCCCCAACCACCGACAGCGTTCCATCGACAAAATCAAATACGTAGTTGGCCGCAATCAATGTCCCCACACCCGCTTGAATATTATACGACCCCGGCGGGCTGTTGATTGTGGCACCCGTGATCAAACTCGGAGCGCCGTTCAGTACACCTGGGCCCTCACTATTGACAAAGCCGCTGTAACTGGCTGTCAGCGATGGATTC
Organism: uncultured Verrucomicrobiae bacterium; assembly: GCA_963708525.1. Classification (GTDB taxonomy): domain Bacteria; phylum Verrucomicrobiota; class Verrucomicrobiia; order Limisphaerales; family UBA11358; genus UBA11358. Next base: position 241,136 of record CAVPTH010000004.1, read on the forward strand.
GGCAATCCATAGATCTTGCTGTTATTTACTGCACTCACTGTCAAGGTTGCCGGCGTGATATTGGCCGTCAATCCCGCCGGTTGGACCAGCGTGTAATCAGCCGCGTTCGCCCCCGTCAACGTCAGCCCGCTTACCGTCACAGGAATAGCTGTTCCCACATTGGGAGTGGCAAAGCTGGCCGTGTAACCGTTGGTGGATAGGCTAACCATGTCTCCGGCCGCCAGACCAAGTAATGTCACATTGTTTGAACTGAGCGTGGCTGTCGTCGTCCCGTCATACATTTTGTTGTTGGCGGTGATACCTGAGTTCAACACTTTAATCCGGTAAAATCGTTGCGCTGCACCGCCAACAGTATTGGTTTGTGTCGCCGTTGAATTGGTTGCCGTCACGTCCGGCGACAAGTCAGCCCAGCCGTTGCCGTTAAGACTGCTGTCATACTGTACCCTGTAAATGCCTCCCGTAACTGAACTCCATTTGATGGTAGCAACACCGTTGGTTAGGCAAATCGAGGTAATTACCGGCGGCGGCACCGAGAGAATTGTAATAACTTTGCCCGTGATATTGGCCGTCAACCCCACCGGCTGTGTCAACGCGTAATTTCCCGCACTGGGCCCGCTTAATGTCAATCCACTGACGCTAACCGGAATGCCTGTCCCCGCATCGGCCGTGGCAAAGTTGGCCGTGTAACCGTTGGTCACCAGGCTGACACTGTCCCCATTGACCACACCTACCAGTGTCACATTGTTTGAACTGAGCGTGGCCGCCGTCGTCCCGTCATATACCTTGTCGTTGGCAGTTAACCCGGCATTCAACAACTTGACCCGGTAGAATCGCTGCTGCACACCGCCCACAGCGTTGGTTTGTGTTGCTGTTGAATTGGTTGCCATCACGTCCGGCGACAAATCAGCCCAGCCGCTAGCGCTGAGGCTGCTGTTATATTGCACCCTGTAAATACCTCCCGTAACTGAACTCCATTTGATGGTAACAACTCCGTTGGTCAGGCAAATCGAAGTAATTACCGGTGCAGGCAGTGCCGATCCAATTGTCAGCGCCTTGGGAGTTATGTTCGCCGTTAACCCCGCCGGCTGGCTCAAATTGTAGTTCCCGGCTGCGCTCCCGGTTAACGTCAGCTCGCTTACCGTCACTCCAATCCCGTTACCAACTCCCGCACTGGCAAAGTTCGCCACATATCCGTTGGTTGACAGGCCCACATTGCCCGTGTCCCCGGCCGATATCCCGGCCAGGATCATGTTGTTCGAACTGATCGTTGCTGTGGTCGTCCCGTCGTACACCTTGTTGTTGGCGCTCAGACCGCTGCTGATCGTTACCCCGGCCTTCGTGATGTTTGCTGTTAATCCTGTCGGCTGGCTTAAATTGTAGTTCCCGGCCGCGCTCCCCGTTAACGTCAGCCCGCTCACTGTCACTCCAATCCCGTGGCCCACGCCCGGACTGGCAAAGTTGGCCGTGTAACCGTTGATACTCACGAACACGTTGCCGGTGTCTCCGGCCAGTACCCCGACCAGGACCATGTTGTTCGAACTGATCGTTGCCGTGGTCGTCCCGTCGTACACCTTGTTGTTGGCGCTGATTCCGCTGCTGATCGTTACCCCCGCCTTCGTGATGTTCGCTGTTAATCCCGTCGGCTGGCTTAAATTGTAGTTCCCGGCCGCGCTCCCGCTTAATGTCAACCCACTGACGGTAACCGGAATGCCTGTCCCCACATTGGCTGTGGCAAAATTGGCCGTGTAACCGTTGGTCACCAGGCTGACACTGTCGCCATTGACCACCCCCACCAATATCACATTGTTTGAACTGAGCGTGGCTGCCGTCGTCCCGTCATATACCTTGTCGTTGGCAGTTAACCCGGCATTCAACAATTCGACGCGGTAGAATCGCTGCAGCACACCGCCCACAGCGTTGGTTTGTGTTGCTGTTGAATTGGTTGCTGTCACGTCCGGCGACAAATCAGCCCAGCCACTGCCGCTGAGGTTGCTGTTATATTGTACTCTGTAAATGCCCCCAGTAACTGAATTCCATTTGATGGTAACAATACCGTTGGTGAGGCAAATCGAAGTAATTACCGGCGAAACCGTTGCTGATCCAATTGTCAAAACCTTGGGAGTAATGTTTGCACTCAACCCCGCCGGCTGACTTAAAATATAGTTCCCCGACGCGCTACCCGTTAACGTCAGCCCGCTTACCGTCACCGCGATGCCATTCCCTGCGTTCGCACTGGCAAACGTTGCTGTGTAGCCGATCGTCGATATCCGCACATTGGCCGTATCTCCAGCCAACACCCCACTCAAGACCACATTATTCGACGTGATCGTTGCCGTTGTCGTCCCATCGTACGGTTTGTCGTTGGCTGTTAACCCCGAAGTAATCGTCACTCCCGCCTTCGTGATGTTCGCCGTTAACCCAGAGGGTTGTGTCAGCGTGTAGTTGCCCGCTGCCGTTCCCGTCAACGTCAGCCCGCTCACCGTCACCGCGATGCCATTACCTGCATTCGCACTGGCAAATGTTGCTGTGTAGCCGATCGTCGATATCCGCACATTGGCCGTATCTCCAGCCAATACCCCAGCCAGGATCACGTTGTTGGAATTGATCGTTGCCGTGGTCGTCCCATCGTACGGTTTGTTGTTGGCTGTAATCCCCGACGTAATCGTTACGCCAACCTTCGTAATGTTCGCTGTTAAGCCGGAAGGCTGCGTTAATGTGTAATTACCGGCAGCCGTTCCCGTCAACGTCAACCCGCTCACCGTCACCGCAATGCCGTTACCCGCTGTCGCACTCGCAAAGTTCGCCGTGTAACCATTGGTACTCACGAACACGTTGCCTGTGTCCCCGGCCAATACGCCAGCCAACACCACGTTGTTGGAACTGATCGTCGCTGTGGTCGTCCCGTCATACGGTTTGTTGTTGGCGGTAATCCCCGACGTAATCGTCACCCCGACCTTCGTGATGTTCGCCGTCAGGCCTGCCGGCTGGCTCAAGCTGTAGTTGCCCGCGGCCGTTCCCGTCAACGTCAGTCCACTTACAGTAACAGAGATGCCGTTCCCCACGTTCGCACTGGCAAAGTTCGCCACATAACCGTTGGTCACCAGGCTCACATTCCCCGTGTCCCCGGCCAATACACCAGCCAACACCACGTTGTTGGAACTGATCGTCGCCGTCGTCGTCCCATCGTACGGTTTGTTGTTGGCGGTAATCCCTGAGGTAATTGTCACCCCAACCTTCGTGATGTTCGCTGTTAATCCAGAGGGTTGTGTCAAGGTGTAGTTCCCCGCGGCCGTTCCGGTCAACGTCAACCCGCTTACCGTCACTCCGATGCCATTGCCCGCTGCTGCACTCGCAAAGTTCGCCGTGTAGCCGTTTGTTGATATTCGCACATTGGCCGTATCTCCAGCCAACACCCCACTCAACACCACATTATTCGACGTGATCGTCGCTGTGGTCGTCCCATCGTACGGTTTGTTGTTGGCGGTAATCCCTGAGGTAATTGTCACCCCAACCTTCGTGATGTTCGCCGTTAATCCAGAGGGTTGTGTCAGCGTGTAGTTCCCCGCGGCCGTTCCCGTTAACGTCAGCCCGCTCACTGTCACCGCAATGCCATTACCCGCTGCCGTACTCGCAAAGTTCGCCGTGTAACCATTGGTACTCACGAACACGTTGCCTGTGTCCCCGGCCAATACGCCAGCCAACATCACGTTGTTGGAACTGATCGTCGCTGTGGTCGTCCCGTCATACGGTTTGTTGTTGGCGGTAATCCCCGACGTAATCGTCACCCCGACCTTCGTGATGTTCGCCGTCAGGCCTGCCGGCTGGCTCAAGCTGTAGTTGCCCGCGGCCGTTCCCGTCAACGTCAGTCCACTTACAGTAACAGAGATGCCGTTCCCCACGTTCGCACTGGCAAAGTTCGCCACATAACCGTTGGTCACCAGGCTCACATTCCCCGTGTCCCCGGCCAATACACCAGCCAACACCACGTTGTTGGAACTGATCGTCGCCGTCGTCGTCCCATCGTACGGTTTGTTGTTGGCGGTAATCCCTGAGGTAATTGTCACCCCAACCTTCGTGATGTTCGCTGTTAATCCAGAGGGTTGTGTCAAGGTGTAGTTCCCCGCGGCCGTTCCGGTCAACGTCAACCCGCTTACCGTCACTCCGATGCCATTGCCCGCTGCTGCACTCGCAAAGTTCGCCGTGTAGCCGTTTGTTGATATTCGCACATTGGCCGTATCTCCAGCCAACACCCCACTCAACACCACATTATTCGACGTGATCGTCGCCGTGGTCGTCCCGTCATACGGTTTGTTGTTGGCGGTAATCCCCGACGTAATCGTCACCCCAACCTTCGTAATGTTCGCTGTTAATCCGGAAGGCTGCGTTAATGTGTAATTACCGGCTGCCGTTCCCGTCAACGTCAACCCGCTTACCGTCACCGCAATGCCATTACCCGCTGTCGCACTCGCAAAGTTCGCCGTGTAGCCATTGGTACTCACGAACACGTTGCCTGTGTCTCCGGCCAATACCCCAGCCAACACCACGTTGTTGGAACTGATCGTTGCCGTGGTCGTCCCATCGTACGGTTTGTTGTTGGCGGTAATCCCCGACGTAATCGTCACCCCAACCTTCGTGATGTTCGCTGTTAAGCCGGAAGGCTGCGTTAATGTGTAATTACCGGCTGCCGTTCCCGTCAACGTCAGCCCGCTCACCGTCACCGCAATGCCATTACCCGCTGCCGTACTCGCAAAGTTCGCCGTGTAGCCATTGGTACTCACGAACACGTTGCCCGTGTCCCCGCCCAGCACTCCCGCCAGGACCACGTTGTTGGAACTGATCGTTGCCGTGGTCGTCCCGTCATACGGTTTGTTGTTGGCGGTAATCCCCGACGTAATCGTCACCCCAACCTTCGTGATGTTCGCTGTTAATCCAGAGGGTTGTGTCAGCGTGTAGTTCCCCGCGGCCGTTCCCGTTAACGTCAGCCCGCTCACCGTCACCGCAATGCCATTACCCGCTGCTGCACTCGCAAAGTTCGCCGTGTAGCCGTTGGTCGATATCCGCACATTGGCCGTATCTCCAGCCAACACCCCACTCAACACCACATTATTCGACGTGATCGTCGCTGTGGTCGTCCCGTCATACGGTTTGTTGTTGGCGGTAATCCCCGACGTAATCGTCACCCCAACCTTCGTGATGTTCGCTGTTAATCCGGAAGGCTGCGTTAATGTGTAATTACCCGCTGCCGTTCCCGTCAACGTCAACCCGCTTACCGTCACCGCGATGCCATTACCCGCTGTCGCACTCGCAAAGTTCGCCGTGTAGCCATTGGTACTCACGAACACGTTGCCTGTGTCTCCGGCCAATACCCCAGCCAACACCACGTTGTTGGAACTGATCGTTGCCGTCGTCGTCCCATCGTACGGTTTGTTGTTGGCGGTAATCCCCGACGTAATCGTCACCCCAACCTTCGTAATGTTCGCTGTTAAGCCGGAAGGCTGCGTTAATGTGTAATTACCGGCTGCCGTTCCCGTCAACGTCAACCCGCTTACCGTCACCGCGATGCCATTACCCGCTGTCGCACTCGCAAAGTTCGCCGTGTAACCATTGGTGCTCACGAACACATTCGCCGTGTCTCCAGCCAACACCCCACTCAACACCACGTTGTTGGAACTGATCGTTGCCGTGGTCGTCCCGTCATACGGTTTGTTGTTGGCGGTAATCCCCGACGTAATCGTCACCCCAACCTTCGTGATGTTCGCTGTTAAGCCAGAGGGTTGTGTCAGCGTGTAGTTCCCCGCGGCTGTTCCCGTCAACGTCAACCCGCTCACCGTCACCGCGATGCCATTGCCCGCTGCCGCACTCGCAAAGTTCGCCGTGTAACCATTGGTCACCAGGTTCACGTTCCCAACGTCGCCAGCCAGGATCCCAGCCAACACCACGTTGTTGGAACTGATCGTCGCCGTCGTCGTCCCATCATACGGTTTGTTGTTGGCGGTGATCCCCGACGTAATCGTCACCCCAACCTTCGTGATGTTCGCCGTTAAGCCGGAAGGCTGCGTTAATGTGTAGTTACCGGCTGCCGTTCCCGTCAACGTCAACCCGCTCACCGTCACCGCGATGCCATTGCCCGCTGCCGCACTCGCAAAGTTCGCCGTGTAACCATTGGTGCTCACGAACACATTCGCCGTATCTCCAGCCAACACCCCACCCAACACCACGTTGTTGGAACTGATCGTCGCTGTGGTCGTCCCGTCATACGGTTTGTTGTTGGCGGTAATCCCCGACGTAATCGTCACCCCAACCTTCGTGATGTTCGCTGTTAAGCCGGAAGGCTGCGTTAATGTGTAGTTACCGGCTGCCGTTCCCGTCAACGTCAGCCCGCTCACCGTCACCGCGATGCCATTGCCCGCTGCCGCACTCGCAAAGTTCGCCGTGTAACCATTGGTCACCAGGTTCACGTTCCCCACGTCGCCAGCCAGGACCCCTGCCAGGACCACGTTGTTGGAACTGATCGTCGCCGTGGTCGTCCCATCGTACGGTTTGTTGTTGGCGGTAATCCCCGACGTAATCGTCACCCCAACCTTCGTGATGTTCGCCGTTAAGCCGGAAGGTTGCGTTAATGTGTAATTACCCGCTGCCGTTCCCGTCAACGTCAGCCCGCTCACCGTCACCGCGATGCCATTGCCCGCTGCCGCACTCGCAAAGTTCGCCGTGTAACCATTGGTGCTCACGAACACATTCGCCGTGTCTCCGGCCAACACCCCACTCAACACCACGTTGTTGGAACTGATCGTTGCCGTGGTCGTCCCGTCATACGGTTTGTTGTTGGCAGTAATCCCCGACGTAATCGTCACCCCAACCTTCGTGATGTTCGCCGTTAATCCAGAAGGTTGTGTCAACGTGTAGTTGCCTGCAGCCGTTCCCGTCAACGTCAGCCCGCTCACCGTCACCGCAATGCCATTGCCCGCTGCCGCACTCGCAAAGTTCGCCGTGTAACCATTGGTCACCAGGTCCACGTTCCCAACGTCGCCAGCCAGGATCCCTGCCAGGACCACGTTGTTGGAACTGATCGTCGCTGTGGTCGTCCCATCGTACGGTTTGTTGTTGGCGGTGATCCCCGACGTAATCGTCACCCCAACCTTCGTGATGTTCGCCGTTAAGCCGGAAGGTTGCGTTAATGTGTAATTACCGGCTGCCGTTCCCGTCAACGTCAGCCCGCTCACCGTCACCGCGATGCCATTGCCCGCTGCCGCACTCGCAAAGTTCGCCGTGTAACCATTGGTGCTCACGAACACATTCGCCGTGTCCCCGGCCAACACCCCACCCAACACCACGTTGTTGGAACTGATCGTTGCCGTGGTCGTCCCGTCATACGGTTTGTTGTTGGCGGTAATCCCCGACGTAATCGTCACCCCAACCTTCGTGATGTTCGCCGTTAATCCAGAAGGTTGTGTCAACGTGTAGTTGCCTGCAGCCGTTCCCGTCAACGTCAGCCCGCTCACCGTCACCGCAATGCCATTGCCCGCTGCCGCACTCGCAAAGTTCGCCGTGTAACCATTGGTCACCAGGTTCACGTTCCCAACGTCGCCAGCCAGGATCCCTGCCAGGACCACGTTGTTGGAACTGATTGTCGCTGTGGTCGTCCCATCGTACGGTTTGTTGTTGGCGGTGATCCCCGACGTAATCGTCACCCCAACCTTCGTGATGTTCGCCGTTAAGCCGGAAGGCTGCGTTAATGTGTAGTTACCGGCTGCCGTTCCCGTCAACGTCAGCCCGCTCACCGTCACCGCGATGCCATTACCCGCTGCCGCACTCGCAAAGTTCGCCGTGTAACCGTTGGTACTCACGAACACATTGCCCGTGTCCCCGCCCAGCACTCCCGCCAGGATCACGTTGTTGGAACTGATCGTTGCCGTCGTCGTCCCATCGTACGGTTTGTTGTTGGCGGTAATCCCCGACGTAATCGTTACGCCAACCTTCGTGATGTTCGCCGTTAAGCCGGAAGGCTGCGTTAATGTGTAATTACCGGCTGCCGTTCCCGTCAACGTCAGCCCGCTCACCGTCACCGCGATGCCATTACCCGCTGCCGTACTCGCAAAGTTCGCCGTGTAGCCGTTCGTCGCCAATGCCACGTTCCCAACGTCGCCAGCCAGGATCCCTGCCAGGACCACGTTATTTGAACTGATTGTCGCCGTGGTCGTCCCGTCATACGGTTTGTTGTTGGCGGTAATCCCCGACGTAATCGTCACCCCAACCTTCGTGATGTTCGCCGTTAAGCCGGAAGGCTGCGTTAATGTGTAGTTACCGGCTGCCGTTCCCGTCAACGTCAGCCCGCTCACCGTCACCGCAATGCCATTGCCCGCTGCCGCACTCGCAAAGTTCGCCGTGTAACCATTGGTCACCAGGTTCACGTTCCCAACGTCGCCAGCCAGGATCCCTGCCAGGACCACGTTGTTGGAACTGATCGTCGCTGTGGTCGTCCCGTCATACGGTTTGTTGTTGGCGGTAATCCCCGACGTAATCGTCACCCCAACCTTCGTGATGTTCGCCGTTAAGCCGGAAGGCTGCGTTAATGTGTAGTTACCGGCTGCCGTTCCCGTCAACGTCAGCCCGCTCACCGTCACCGCAATGCCATTGCCCGCTGCCGCACTCGCAAAGTTCGCCGTGTAACCATTGGTCACCAGGTTCACGTTCCCAACGTCGCCAGCCAGGATCCCTGCCAAGACCACGTTGTTGGAACTGATTGTCGCTGTGGTCGTCCCGTCATACGGTTTGTTGTTGGCGGTAATCCCCGACGTAATCGTCACCCCAACCTTCGTGATGTTCGCTGTTAAGCCGGAAGGCTGCGTTAATGTGTAATTACCCGCTGCCGTTCCCGTCAACGTCAGCCCGCTCACCGTCACCGCGATGCCATTGCCCGCTGCCGCACTCGCAAAGTTCGCCGTGTAACCATTGGTGCTCACGAACACATTCCCCGTGTCTCCAGCCAACACCCCACTCAACACCACGTTATTGGAACTGATCGTCGCTGTGGTCGTCCCGTCGTACGGTTTGTTGTTGGCGGTAATCCCTGAGGTAATCGTCACCCCAACCTTCGTGATGTTCGCCGTTAAGCCGGAAGGCTGCGTTAATGTGTAATTACCGGCTGCCGTTCCCGTCAACGTCAGCCCGCTCACCGTCACCGCGATGCCATTACCCGCGTCGCACTCGCAAAGTTCGCTGTGTAGCCGATCGTCGATATCCGCACATTGGCCGTATCTCCAGCCAACACCCCAGCCAGAACCACGTTGTTGGAACTGATCGTTGCCGTGGTCGTCCCATCGTACGGTTTGTTGTTGGCGGTAATCCCCGACGTAATCGTCACCCCAACCTTCGTGATGTTCGCTGTTAAGCCGGAAGGCTGCGTTAATGTGTAATTACCGGCAGCCGTTCCCGTCAACGTCAACCCGCTCACCGTCACCGCGATGCCATTACCCGCTGTCGCACTCCCAAAGTTCGCCGTGTAACCGTTGGTACTCACGAACACATTCCCCGTGTCCCCGCCCAACACTCCCGCCAGGACCACGTTGTTGGAACTGATCGTTGCCGTGGTCGTCCCGTCATACGGTTTATTGTTGGCGCTGATCCCGCTGCTGATTGTTACGCTCTTGCCCGTAATGTTGGCCGTTAACCCGCCTGGCTGACTTAAGTTGTAGTTCCCCGAGGCGCTCCCCGTTAACGTCAGTCCGCTTACAGTCACAGAGATGCCGTTCCCCACGTTCGCACTGGCAAAGTTCGCCACATAACCGTTGGTCACCAGGCTCACATTCCCCGCATCCCCGACCAGCACCCCGGTAAATACCACGTTGTTTGAACTCAAACCTGCTACTGTCGCCCCGTCATACACCTTGTTGTTGGCGCTGATCCCGCTGCTAATCGTTACGCCCTTGCCCGTAATGTTTGCCGTTGTGGTTGGCTGCGTAAGTACGTAGTTCCCGGCATCAGCGCCATTCAGTGTCAGTCCGGTGATCTGCACTGTCTTGTTTGTTCCCGCATTTGCATCGAGAAACGCTCCGCTTACGCCGCTGATGTTCAAAGTCACATCAGAGCCAGCCAAGCCTTGTCCGATCAAAGTGGCGCCAATTGTATTGAGCGTTGCATTGGTTGTGCCGTCGTAGGTCTTATCGGAGGCCATAATCCCGGTTACGGACAACTGACCCGGATTCACGGTCATCAAGAAAGTATTGGTCGCACTCATCCCGTCGCCGTCGGTCACGATCACACTGATTGTCGTAGTCCCGATTTTATTGGGCTCGGGCGTCAGGGTGATGGTGCGATTCGTGTCTGAACCACCAAAAACCACATCACTCGCAGCATTGACCACCGTGGGGTCAGATGAGGTAGCCGTCAGCACTAAATTGGAGCCAGGAGTTTGTCCGTCGCCTATTGCAAATGGAATTGCCGCCGTCGGCGTGTTCACCGGAGTTAATTGATTCGTGAGACCGCTGATGGAGGGCGGCGAAACCGTTGTGATGGCAAGGCTCCAACCCCGAGCAATCTGGCCGCCTGCATCTGCTCCACCATCAGATACATATAAAGACCAGGTTCCGTTCGGCGCGAGACCCTTAAACGTCGTCAGGGTTGTGTTGTACGGAGGCACCGGTGCCGGCGACGGGAAAGCAAACTGCGCGTCCGTGTGGTTGGGAGCATAATCGGTAGCTTGAAAAGTGCCGTTAGCCATAGGTGAGTTCCCGGGAAGCGGATAGTACGCCTGGTCCGACAGCGTAAAGGTAAGATCCGTCATAGGATAGCCACCCACTGTATCGGACATAAGCACTACCGCTTGACTGTCGGGACCGACCAGGAGCATATTCACGTTGCGGGGGTTGCTGTGGCTCATGCCGTGCAAGGTCACCGTCAAGTTCGAGATGGTACCAACTTCCCCTGAGACATTTATCGTAGACGGGTATGGCGTCGCAGCACTGGCAGCAGAAATCACAATGTTCGAAGGATTGGCAATCACATCGGTTCCATTACCAGGCGGATTGACGGTCAGCAGGAAAGAAATATTGGTGCTGTTATAACCGTTACTTGCGTTAACGGTGATCGTGCTGGTTCCGGTTTGGCCATCCACAGGGGTTATGACCAGCGCTTGCGTTGTGCCGCTTACGTTCGCAATAACTAGATTTTCATTCGGCACAAGGTTGGTATTCGACGACGACGCAGTAGCCGACAGAAGCGACGGATCAACTCCCGGATCACTTATATAGAATGGGAATGGTCCCACGGATATTCCAACCACCGTTGTTTGGTCTGGGATCGGGGAGATAGTCGGGACAGGCGGAACGAAGGTTGTCGCGGTCACCACCGCGCTATATCCACTAAAATTCCCTTCTGCGTCCGTGGCCCGCAGGCGGTAATTATAGGTCGTGCCTGCCAACAAACTTGCGGCGCCAGGCGTAGAAGGATACATCCCGATGTACCGGGTAATTGATTTGTTATCGGCGTAATTCGGCGCGGTAAAAGTATCTAACAAGATGAAATTTGTTGATCCCGCACCCTGACTTCGTTCCAGCAGGTATCCCGCAACTCCGACATCGTCCGTCGATGCATTCCAATTCAGATTAATTTGATACGCGGACACCGCAGTTGCCGTCAGATTGACAGGAACTGTCGGCGCGTTTGTGTCCGGATTCAAGTTTCCCCCTTCCCAATCATCAATGGTTAGAGGATAATTCGGCGAATACATACAGAGCCCCGGGTTCCCGTTCGTCTTGACATCTCCTGCCTCGTTGACCAGCCACATAAGAACCGGATTGCCATTCCGGTACATCGTCACCAGTGGTTCAACCGAACCGGAAACTGTCATTTTAATAATGTCATTGGTTTCCCACGTCTCTTGGGTCCCATAAAACTCGGGGTAGTACGTATTATTAATCCAATGGTAAATGCGATAATCATTGGGCGCGAAGACAAAGCCCATATAAAATTGGGAACCTGAAGGCGGATTGGTCCAAACAGGGTCGTAATCATTATCCGCCCGCAGAATCACACCCGTGAACGGTCCGATGGATGACACTCTTGCCTGCGAGTACTGATCGGGGCTGAAACTATTCGACGACCAATAGGCGAGGGTATGCTCGTTGACCGGGACGGAAGTCACTGTGTCGTTGGTAACATAGAAAGTTCCTTGCGACGCGATCGGAGATGACCAATTGGTGCCGATGGGGCCATCGGGTCTGTTAAAATCGTCACTGGCCACTATGGTGGTTTGAGCTTCCAGCCTTGTGACACTGACGCAAAAGAGAATGGCGACTATCCATAGGATCGTTGTCCTTAACTTTTTGGACAAGCCCGACGCGAGCCTTCGACACAAGGACAACAGCACAGGAACCTGCGCTTCGTATAACGTAGTCATTAGTTGATCCGCGGTGATAATCTTATCTCCCCAGCCTGGCGTGCATGAGACAATACGCTAACGGGGTGAAAACAGGTTAAAATAGGGCCGACCCAGTGTTCGCAGCTCAAACAGCCAATAAAATTCTACCTTCTTGAAACAAAATGAACCAATCCACATCGCCCGAACCATTGAATTCAGGGCATTCGCATTTGCCGATACACAGAGCCATAATTACCCATTATTATACCAAAAAAAACGATTTTCGCAACCGGATCCAGTTTAAGGAAAAATGAAATGAAAATTCAATATACTTATCAAAAGTGACCTGGCGGGTTGATCTATGAATGCTATAAACCATTCCGTAAAAGCGAATCGGCCGGTTCAACTGCGGCCAGTTTGGCCCCTACAAACGCCAAGTTCATCTCAAGGGATTCATTGCCGCTGACAATTCACAGGGTATCCAAGATGCTTGAATAAATTGCCGGGATTAGAGCGACAATTTCCGCCCATAAAACGCCTCCGCAAAGCCACTGGGAGATACACATTCAATTCCGCGAAGACGCAGTAATGCCCAAAAAGTATCCGCGGTGAACCAATGCTTGCCGGTCTGGCTCTGAAATTGCCGCAAGAGCGCCGATACTTTTCTTTCGCACAGCTCGCGTGCTACGGGAACGTAAACATTAGGTACCCCGAGATCACCGTCATATTTCGGGATTTCATATTCCAACACCAAGCGGTTGCGGAACGTGTTCCAGGTCAGATCCGATAACACACGGTGGTCCTGGTGACGGTCCTCCCGATACTGGGTTAACACCAGATCCGGCTCGAATGAACTTTTGACCTGCTCAAATGTGTCTTTGATTTCAGTCCATTCGTCTGGAAAATAACTTTCCCGATAAGTCATCGTGCGTATCCGTCGGGAACGAACACCGCGCAGAAACTCACCGGCACTCGCCTTCGCTTCGCGCGCCCGGGTTCCTCGCGCACTAAAGACCACCCAATAAATCTCGAGGTCCGGCTGTTCCTGGATCAAGCGCAAGATGGTTGCTCCGCAACCGATTTCGATATCGTCGCTGTGCGCCCCCAAACAAAGCAACCTTTTGACTCCATCCAAACGCAGACTTGCCATTGGCATTCCTTTCAGTCTTTGGAGTTCCAAACCGTCCACGGCGCATTGCCGCGCGTGAACAGATCCTCCAGCTCCTGTCTTTCCTTGAAAGTATCCATGCACGCCCAAAAACCGTCATGATGATGGGCCATCAATTTTCCTTCAGCAATGAGCCGTTGGAATGGCTGTTCCACCAGTTCTTCTCCCTCATGGATATAATTAAAAATCTCCTGTCGCATAACCATGAACCCGCCGTTAATACCTGCCCCGGTCTTGCCAATGTGCTCGATGCTTTTGACCACACCACTGGTATCCGTATTGACCAGATGGAAGCTGGCGCGGGGCTTTACGCTGATAAAACTCGCGATACTGGCACTCCGTTTGAAGGATTCAATGACCGAAGGGAGAGGCACATCGGAAAGACCGTCGGTATAATTCGCCAAAAACAGCTCCTCGCCCTGCAGATATTTCTGGACGGCTTTCAACCTTTGCCCAATGTTTGACATGAACCCCGTATCGACAAAGGTGATATTCCAGTCATGGATATCGCTGCTCAACAATTCGATATTTTTTCCGCCTTTGGAAAAAACAAAATCGTTGGTGACACACTCGTTATATCCGAGGAAATAGTTCTTGATGACATCGGCCTTGTACCCCAGGCAGAGAATGAAATCCTTATGACCGTAATGGGCATAATATTTCATGACATGCCAAAGGATGGGGCGATAGCCGATGGGCACCATGGGCTTGGGAATGGTTTCGGAGTATTCCCGCATGCGCATCCCCATGCCACCGCAAAATAGAACCACTTTCATAGCAGCCTTTGCTCGCTTTTACGGAATGATTTCGACGGTCGGGATCGGCACGACGAATTTTCCGCCCCACTCACGAATGACCGCCATTTGTTTAATAATTTCGTCTTTAAAATTCCAGGGTAAAATAAGCACATAATCCGGCCTGGCTTCGACCAGTTTGTCCGGAGTCAGAATCGGTATATGCGTGCCCGGCAGGAATTTGCCTTGTTTATATGGATTGCGATCCACCGTGAAATCAAGAAAGTCGGTTCTGATCCCGCAATAATTCAGGAGGGTATTGCCTTTGCCCGGCGCACCGTAGCCGGCGACGCGTTTTCCCGACCGTTTGGCCTGAATAAAAAATTCCAACAGGCTGCGTTTTGATTCTTTTACTTTTTCGCCAAACGTGGAATAGGTTTCCATGCGGTCGAAGCCGGCAGACAACTCGCGATCGCGCAATTCAAGGACCCGCTTACCAACCGGTTTGGAGTCGTCTCCCCGGTGGCGCGCGTAAATGCGGATGGAGCCGCCGTGCGTTGGCAGCTCTTCCACATCGAACAGAATCAAATCATGCGCGGCAAATATTCTTTCCGCGGTGATAAGCGAGAAATAGGAAAAGTGCTCGTGATAAATCGTGTCGTATTGATTCTCCGCCATCATTCTCATCAGATGCGGGAATTCCAAAGTGGCCACGCCCTGGGGTTTCAATATGATACGAATGCCGCCGACGAAATCGTTCAAGTCCGGCACCTGCGCCAGCACGTTGTTGCCAATAATCAGGTCCGCCATCTGGCCTGCGGTCACCATCGACTTGGCGGTTTCGCACCCGAAAAATTTCACGAGCGTCGGCACGCCTTTTTGCACCGCCACCTTTGCCACATTGGCGGCAGGTTCCACCCCCAGTGCGGGAATGCCTTTCGTAACAAAATTCTGCAACAGGTAACCGTCGTTGCTGGCCAATTCAACGGCAAGGCTTGCTTTGCCAAGATTGAACCGGCTGACGATCATATCCACGTAATCGGCGGCGTGTTTCAGCCAGGTGTCCGAAAACGAGGAAAAATAGGCGTATTCCGTAAAGATGTGGTCCGAGCTGACATAATCACCCACCTGCACTAGAAAGCACTGCCCGCACACCCGAACATGGAGTGGATAAAAAGGTTCCACCTGATCAAGTCCCCGGGCGGTCACATAGCTCTCGCAGAGCGGTGACATTCCCAAATCCACTAAAGTCTGCCGCAGCGGAGTGCCGCAGAAGCGGCACAATTGTTGGTTCTCGCCGTTCGATGACTTCGTTTCCGGCAGCGGAGCGCTCGTGATTCCTTTATCCATATATTTAAAAAATCTGTGGCTGAAGTCGGGTTGAATTCATAATCGCAAAATCCATTCGAAAAATACCGGACTGAACCCTTTGGGAGTAGAAAAAAATCATTTGCCTCGAGACTTTTGCACCAGTGCCGGCGGCTTCAACATCGGTCGTATTCGGATGTCCATGACCTCCGCCTCCCGGCCCAACGCCAAGGCTCCCATTACGCTTTCAGCCACCTGAGACGGTTGAATCAGGCGCTCCGGGCGGTACTCCAGACCTTCTTCAATGCATAACTTCGCCTGCATCGGCGTTGCGGTACGGCCCAGATACACACTCAGGACTCTGACACCCACCCCATTCAATTCTTCACGAAAACTGTCGGCCAGCGCTTTGAGAGCGTGTTTGGTGGCTGAATATTGGGAGACGCCCGCCGCTGCCGCCAGGCCCACGGTGGAGTTGATGAACACAATCTGACCCTGCCGCTGGCTGAGACTTGGAAGAAAAAGTTGTGTCAAGGCAAACGGCGCGCGGACATTGCACCGATATAGCCGGTCAAAATCGGCCAACGAAGCTCTGATGATCTCCGACCGCGCGAAAACACCGGCACTGTGAACCAGAATATCCACGCCTCCAAAATCACGGATAATTTTTTGGGTTACCCGGCGAACTTCCTTGTCCAGGAGCAAATCAACCTGGTACACGTTGGCCCTGACCCCGGATGCTGCGCATTCCCCGGCAACAATTCGCAGAATTCCTGCTCTCCGACCCAGCAGCGCCACCCCGACGCCTGCGCGAGCCAGGGCAACCGCGATGCTTCCCCCTACCCCACCGGTGGCTCCGGTAACAACAGCCGTTTTTCCCTGCAATCGCATATTTATTTTGCCTCCCGCAAGAGCCCGCATTTCAGCAATGCCTCAGCGGCCTCAGTGACAGTGTCAAAACCCAGCTTCGAGCGTTCCGTAATATCGAGCAGCGAATGTGTGCCATCCGATTGATTCAACATCCACAGGATACTTTCTTCCAATTCGCTACCACTGGTGCCGCCCATCAGCCGATAAAGACCGCGGCGGCCCAGTTGCGGCTCGCATTTGGGATTCAGATTCACGTACACGCGGTTCTTCTCCAAGATCCGTATGACGGACAATAACCGATCCAGCGATCCGGCCAGGGATTCCGGCTTAACGAAACCCAAATCGTCAGCCGAAGTGTGGTATTGAGGATATTGGCCATTCGGCGTCCGCATTAAACACCCCACCGGCAAATTGATTCCGGGTGAGCAGTATTGGCGCTCATCATAGCCGTACGGAGCGAAATCTGACACGGCAAAATCATTTCCTGCGTTCCGGAGGACAAATTCAACAACCCGGTCAACCTCGGCATTTCCCTGCCGGCTTCTTTTGTAATTGAACCGACCCGGATCACCCACGCAGGAAAGCACCAGACCGTGCTTGATCCGCTGGAGGATCGTTTCGTTCAAGGCCAGCCAGGTAATGGCGCCAATGGTACCCGGAATCCACAGAAACCGGTAGGAATAGCGCAACGGCATATCCACAAGCGTCTGCGCCAGTTTCGCGGCCACAACCATCCCTGAAAGGTTGTCATTGCAGAGGGAGGGATGACACGAATGGCACGAAATCAATACCTCTTCTTCGGTGGTTCCTTGAATGCGGAATTCACCATAGGTCAGATGACCCGGCTCAAGAGTTGAGTCAATGGATATTTCATACTCTTCATCTCGAAGCTGCTCCCATTGACGATGACTCAGGCAGAAACCCCAGGTTTCCTTGTAATAGGACGTACGATAGGGAATCCAATCGGGTTTATCCGGCAAGGTAAAGAGATGTTCCTTTAACTCCGCCAACCGCATTCTCCGATTGACCGGCACACTGTAATTGACCACGTGCAGGTTGGAATTGGAGAAGTCAACGATCTTCTCACCACGGGCATTTTTGATCCAAGCATCGCGAATGTTCCATTCTTTGGGAACCGTCCAATCAAAAACCTGCGTGCCACTGGGAACTTCATGCAGAACCAAAGGAACAACCGCCTGCAACTGCCGCAGGCTCTGGCGGAATCCATCGCCCGTAATGCTGCGGCAAATCGGGTAGAGCCCAACCAGGAGCTGATACAACTCCTGTCCCCACCGGCCTGAGTCTCGGTTTTTCAAGTTATCTTCTGACGAGTTGCCGAACATTCTTTCTATGCCGTTTGCGTCTGACTGCATGGCGGTCGCGCTGCAGTTATAGTAACTGACGGATTCTGAGGGACAATTTGCAAATCGCACCAAAAGGAATCCTAAATGATCAAGGTTTCCGTGCCCAAAGGTTAAAGCGGCGTTCTTGCGTCGCGAATGAATTGCACGTGACCGTCGAGGAACACGCGGTTGCGCCCTCCCGCATGAACAGTCCGACCGAGTAACGTCGGCGCTACCGTTGAAATGGTCTTTGGGAAATAAGAATCCACGGCCATTTCCACTTCGCTTGGCCCGGCGACAGGGCCGACGGTAGGATCGTGTGCAGCGGCAAGATCAGACACCGCCCGGGAGGCCGTCTTGTTCCAGAAATCCTCCAGCATCGAGGACGCGCTCAAGTCATTGGTCCGGTCAAAACGCCACAACCAATAGCGGGTTACAGGCGTATTGGTAACACTGGAAACAGACTGCATGGTCTGGACCACGTTGCCAACCGGTGAGTTGATTGCTGCCGGACACGACCATATCCGATAATCGGCTCCTTCATTTTGCAGGAAGACAGCGGCCCAGCCGCCCCGAGGATCTGATGGTGGCCAACTGGTCCATGGATGATAACCGCCCAGCAGGCTGCCCTTCAGATCGCGCCGGTCGGGAAATCGGTCGGAATTATCACCGAGGGACATGGTAAATGCAGAACCGATTTGTTTCAAATTCGAAAGGCACGCAGTTTTTTGAGCCTCTTTTTTAGCGGCCGCAAGCACTGGCATCAGGAGAGCGGCCAGGATGGCAATGATGGCGATGACGACCAGAAGTTCAATCAAGGTGAATCCTCGCTTACTGCGCTCGATTGCGGAATATGCCCGTCCGGATGAAGGCCCCCACGTGAGGCACCTGTGCGCAACCCGTTTGGCAACGTCAAACGATTTTGCAGCCGAGCCAATGAGGCTCAAATCCGTGCGGAGAGAAGTGACCATTCAGTATGTCCTCGCGATGGATGCTTTCAATGGGCGGTAGTGACCGGGAACATTTACCGGTTTCACGGCAGTAATCCGTAGACGGTCAGTTGGCTAATGGAGACGACAAATACTTTTCCATTGATGACCAGCGGCACGCTGAACTTGGCCGCAAAATCCAGGGTGTCCCTCGCGCCAGCCTGGTTGCTGTCGTAGAAAATGTTCGCCAGATTGGCAGGATCATAAGCGCGGAGGACTCCGGGGGCCGTTATTCCGTCGCCGGCCGGGTCAATGCCGAACCTTTCCACTACCCACAAAATCCCGTTGCTGCTGCCGTTGGCGGAAATTGCCATGGGCGCACCGGGATACCCGTATATTTCTGAAGATAGAGAAGTCGGTGTGCTTGACAACAGCCCATTGGTCAATTGGTAGCACTTGATGTTATCATCGACCGCGCTGAAATAGACATTCCCGTTGAAATAGACCGAGGGCATGCGATTACCGTTTTCGGAGGTGTTTGGGGGTGTGCCCAGGACCTGGGGCAGCTCTTGCACGATGTTGTCATTATTCGCATTGTACCCTCCCATGTTGTCGCGGTTGATGAGATGGATGGAGCCGTATTTGCCTGAAGCGATCATCAAATGCGGGTGAGGGCCGCTTTGATCCGGCAGCAGCATGACACCACCGGGGCTTAAATCCAGATCTTGCGAAAACAAAGTCGCCTGGTTGGACGGTGTGAAGTAATCCATAACAGCACCACTGGGGCTGATCTTGAGAGCGGTATCTCCATAATCACTGCTGCTTGCTTTAAAATTTCCGTTGCCAGTCGAGAAGTATAGATTTCCGGAGGCGTCGGCGGCGATACCACCGCCGCCATGCCAAACTCCCCCTTTTCCTTCGTTGGGCGTGGTGCAGAAGGCCATTACTCGTTGTAGATTGGTTGCGTTGTATCCCAACACCCACCCGTGGTAGATTGCTGAGAGGCCATGATCAGCAAACCCAATATAGACCACGTTGGAGATCAGCAGGAGGGCTGGGCGCTGGTTGTTAGTGAGTGAGCTGAAGGAAACCATGCCGCCTCTTGCCCCCTCCCCCGAGCCGGGAACACTCGCTTGAATCACGATAGGACCGCCAAACTTCTCGGCCCCGGTCGAGATATCCAGCGCATGGAGGCGGCTTATATAATTATTCGTGCCGTTGGATACCTCCTTAGTTGCGGCAACCACATACAACGTACCATTCGTCGGGTCAATCACCGGGGTTCCGGTGATGCCGACCTCGCCGGGGATGTCCAACGGCTCGGTGGTCTCGGGTGAAGGCACGGTCGTAATTCCCGCACCCGGATCGATGAAGCTGTCATGCCAGACAGGATTGTTTGTCAACCCGTCCGCGTCAAAGGCATAGACACTGTCGTGTTCAGTGACCACAAACACCAGATTATGGTAGCCGCTGCCGGGCACATTCACGCCGGCGACATAAAGCGGCGAGGCGAAGGAAATCCCGTCAATCGGGTAGGAGAAGAGTTTTCCGAACGTCGTCGGGTTGACGTTGGTTGGGTTCAATACTGTTTCGTTCAGATTCTGGCCGGTTCGTAATTTGTCATTGTGATGGGTAAACGTGCCTGGATTAGCGCTGATATACACCGTCGCGCTGGCAGTTTGTGACGAATCCAATGTCGCCGCTGTCACTGTGTGAGTGCCGCTGTTGTTTGGCGGTGAATAAAGTCCCGTGGCAGTGATGGTACCCGAGGCGGGTGATCCGCCGGCCAAACCATCCACCGACCAGTTCACCATGAGATTGGTCATGTTGACCACGAACTGTTGAGGTTCAGTCACTGTCAGCGCCACCGCTCTCGGTTTGATGGCAAAGGTGGTATAGGCCTGGGCCACGCCAGAATAAGGGCCATCGTCCCCGGCGGCATCCACGGCACGGACGCGATAACTGAAGTTCGTGCCGGTGGGCAAACTGGTGTCGACGTAATTCGTTCCTTGAGACCAACCGATCTGTACAAAATTTATGTCCCCGCTGCCTTGTCGTTCCACGAGATAGGCTCCGATTCCCAGCACAGCCGTGGCGGGTGTCCAACTCAAATTGATCTGGCTGCTGCTGACCGTTGTGGCGGCCAGGTTGGCCGGAGCGGTCGGGGTGTTTCCAACCGGCAGGTTCATATCCGCCAGGATCTGTCCTGGTGTCAGGGCGAGGTTGTAAACGCGAACTTCGTCAATTGCACCCATAAAAAATTGGGTAAAGGTGGAATCGCCGCCGATTTGAAGTGCGCTGCTGGAAGTCAGGATATTTCCAGTTTGTGCCTGGCTCGATACCTGGACTCCATTTACATACAACAACAGCGTCGAGCCGTTATAGGTCACGGCCACGTGGGACCACTGGCTCCCAGGCAATCCAGAGGTTCCAAAGGTTGCCATGTCCGCACCTCCAAATGTCCCGCCGCCGGCCGGCGCGTAGTTGTTGGGTGACGATCCTTCCAGATAATAATTGTCGCCGCCCTTGTAGATAACATCGGCATAATCGCCACCGGGATCGCTCGCCATTGTTCACGGGATTCACCCACGCTTCCAGTGTCATTCCTGTGGTCAAATGCAAAGACGCTGAATCTTTTATAGTCACAAAGGATGTGGACCCATCAAGGACCAGCGCGCCTCCATACTTGCCATAAGGTGTCCAGGTCGCTGTGCCGATGGTTCCGTTATTTGTGTTTCCTGATGAATCCATCACGTTTGTTCCTGCGCCTTCATTAAATGAATACGCCGCCACCAGACCGGGTATTTTCGCCGGCAGGGTTGTGGCCACAATCATGAATTCCTGTGGAACCAACGGGTTGATGGGAATGCTGTTGGTGAATTGGCCGTTTCCAGAAAAAATGTTGGTCGCGACTCGCTGTCCCAGCGCCAGCGGTGCCGCCAGATTGGTCGAAGCCATCACATAATAGGTAACCCCCGGCAAACCGCCCGAACCGGTTACGACCAGATTCGACCCGGAAGTTCCCACTGACGAAAATCCCAACGTGGTCGCGCGTATCGAGTCTGATCCCGCGAGCCAGAATGCGATCAACAAAAAAATTGTCACGAACCTGGGCACAGCACGTCTTAACGGATTGAAGCAAGGCTTGGACATAGTACGACTGAGATAATAGGAGCTTTTACTACTGTTTATTCCACGATTTTCTGTCGTTGTCAAATGGTCTCATTGACGGTGTGCCGCATTATTTGCGTTCGCGCAATCTTCAGAAGGCCGGACGCTAATCAAGCAACGGCCACGCTTGTTTCACGGCAGTAACCCGTAGACCGTTAATTGATTCATTGTCACAACAGATTCATTCTGAGCCGCAACATAGACTTTTCCATTGACGACGAGCGGGATGGCCCACTTGGCATCCGCTCCCGCCGAGTCTCGAGACCCGGCCTGGTCGCTGTTGTACAGTTCATTGGTGAGGTTTCCGGCGTCGTAGGCGTGGAGCGTGCAGGGCGTCGATAGCCCGTTTCTCTGCACGGCCCACAAAATCCCATTGGAATTCCCGTTGCCGGACGCAGCCAGCATAGCACCGGGATAAGAGAAGCTGGCCGCAGATAGTGAGGTGGGGCTGGTGGACAACAAGCCGTTGCTTAACTGGAAGGCCCTGATGTTGTCGCTGACGGCGCAAAAGTAAACCGACCCGTTGAAATAAACCGGCGAGCCGAAGTTGCCGCTATCATTTCCAGGGTTGCTTGGGAAAATGTTTTCCAACGACTGGACAATCTGGTCGGAGTTGGAATGGTAGTGTCCCATGTTGTCGCGGTCCACCAGGTAAATCGTCGCGTTCTTGCTGGCGCTGACCACCTCGTGCGGGTGCAGGCCACTTTGATCCGGCAACAAGAGCACGCCCCCTGCTCCCAGATCTAGGTTGTTTGTAAAAAGCTCGCCCTGCACCTTGGGCGTAAAGTAATCCAGGACCGCGCCCGCGGGACTAAGCCTGATAAAAGAGTCTCCGTAATCAGTGCCACTGCTATTGGCGTCGAACAAACCATCGGCGGTAATGAAATAGAGGTTGCCGCTGGCATCCACTGCCGGGCCGTCGCCGTCCATCCAGATCCCGGCCTTGCCGGCGTTGGGGGCGGTATTAAAGACCAGGACCTGGTGTTGCACGTTGGTAGCCGTGTAACCCAACACCCAGCCGTAGTAGGGTCCGACATCCCCGTGACTGCCGAAGACAAAATACACCACCCCGTCGGCCAGGAGCAGGGCCCCGCGTTGGTTTTCGTGGAGCGGATCGAACTGCACCTGGCCACCGGATGAGCCCGGACCCGTGCCCGCCACGGTCGCCTGAATGACAACCGGAGCGCCAAACTTCTCGGTACCGGTGGCGACGTCGAGCGCGTGCAGGCGCTGCACGTAGGTGGTTGTGTTGCCGGAAACTTCCTTGGTCGTTGCCACCACGTAAATCGTTCCATTCGTGAGGTCAATTACCGGAGTACTGGTAATGCCAACTTCGTTAGGAATATCTTCCCCCGGGTCGGAGTCGGCGGAAGGCACCGTGGTTACCCCTGACGTTGGATTGATGAAACTTACCTGCCACAACGGCCCGTTGGTCAGTCCGTCGGCGTCGAAGGCGTAAACACTGTCGTGCTCGGTCGCCACATACACCACGTTGTGAGTGCCCTTGCCGGGGATGGTGACTCCGGCTACATACAGGGGCGAAGCAAAGGTCAGCCCGTCCAGCGGGTAGCTGAAGAGCTTGCCGAATCCGGCGGAGTTGACATTGGCCGGACTTAACACCGTTTCGTTTGTGTTTTCACCTGTGCGGAAGTTGTCATTGTGGAAGGTAAAGACACCGGGATTGGTGGTGACATACACCGTGGCGCTGGCGGTTGGTGTCGAGTTCGTGGTGGTGGCGGTCACGGTGTGGGTGCCCATGTTGTTGGGTGGAGTATAAAGTCCATTGGATGTGATTGTGCCTACAACCACTGATCCTCCGGTCAGCCCGTCCACCGACCAGGTTACAATCAGGTTGCTGAAGCTGCTCTGGAACTGCTGCGTCTGCGTCGGTGTCAGGACCGCCACGCGCGGACTGATTGAGGATCCTGTGAACGCCTGCACCACACGTGAGTACGGCCCCAGGTCTCCCAAGGCGTCCGTGGCCCGCACCCGGTAATTGTAATTTGTGCTCGGGACGAGACCGGTGTCGGCGTAGCTGGTGCCGTTAGTGGCGCCGATCTGTGCAAAATTTGTGTTACCCGCTCCCTGGCTCCTTTCCACCATATATCCCGACACTCCCAAATTTCCCGTTGAGGCTGTCCAACTCAAGTTGACCTGATTGCCACTGATTACCGTAGCGGTCAAATTGCCCGGGGCAGTCGGGATGTTGCCCAACGGGGTGTTCATGTCCGTTTGAATTTCTGTTGCGCTCAGAGCCCGGTTGTAAACCCGTACTTCGTCGATTATGCCCTTGAAATATTGACCGTAAATGCTGTCGCCTCCAACCTGTAATGGATTTGTCGAAGTCGCGATGGCACCCGTCTGCGCCTGGCTCGCCACCTGCACGCCATTGACATACAACCGCAAGGTCGTCCCGTCATACGTCGCCGCCAAGTGCGTCCACGTGTTCACCGGCAACGCCGCCGTCCCGTAGAGCGACATGCTGGCGAACGTGCCCCCCATTGCCGGCACGCTCCCGCTGACAGATGTCCCCTCCAGGTAGTAATTGTCGTTGCCCTTGTATATCACGTCGCGCCACACATTGCTCACGTTCAAGGGTTCACCCATGCTTCCAACGTCATCGCACTGCTCAATTGCAACGACGCCGAATTGTTGATCGTCACCAACGCGTTCGCTCCGTTGAAAACCAATCCATCACCATAAACCCCCAAGGTCGTCCAAGTCGCTCCGCTGATGGTTCCGTTATTCCCGTTACTTGAGACATCGAAAGCCGTCGTTCCTGAACCTTCATTGAAGGGGTACGCTGCCACCAGGCCAGGAACCGGCGCCGGTGCCGTGATGTTCGCTGTCAGCCCCGTCGGCTGACTCAACGTGTAGTTCCCGGCCGCACTCCCCGTCAAACTCAACCCGCTCACCGTCACCGCAAGGTTCGTCCCCACTCCCGCACTCGTAAAGTTCGCCACATAGCCGTTGGTGGACAACCTCACATTGCCCGCGTCAGCCGGCAGCACTCCTGCCAGCACCACGTTGTTGGAGCTGAGCGTGGCCGTGGTGGTGCCGTCGTACACCTTGTTGTTGGCCGTTACTCCGGAATTGATTGTCACCCCCACCGCCATGATGTTCGCTGTCAAGTTCGTCGGCTGGCTAAAGCTATAGTTCCCCGCGGCACTCCCCGCCAAACTCAACCCGCTCACCGTCACCGCAAGGTTCGTCCCCACTCCCGCACTCGTAAAGTTCGCCACATAGCCGTTGGTGGACAACCAGACGTTGCCCACATCCGCCGGCAATACGCCGGCCAGCACCACGTTGTTGGAGCTGAGCGTGGCCGTGGTGGTGCCGTCATACGCCTTGTTGTTGGCCGTTAGGCCGGAACTGATGGTCACCCCCACCGCCGTAATGTTCGCCGTCAGGTTCGTCGGCTGGCTCAGGCTGTAGTTCCCGGCCCCACTCCCAGTCAAACTCAGCCCGCTCACCGTCACCGTAAGGTTCGTCCCCACTCCCGCACTCGTAAAGTTCGCCACATAGCCGTTGGTGGACAACCAGACGTTGCCCACATCCGCCGGTAATACGCCGGCCAGCACCACGTTGTTGGAGCTGAGCGTGGCCGTGGTGGTGCCGTCATATGGTTTGTTGTTGGCGCTCAACCCCGAAGTGACCGTCACCGGCGTTGTTGATGCGATTACAATAAACTCCTGCGGCACCGACGGAGTGATTGGAATGTTGTTGGTAAATTGGCCGTCGGCGGAGAAGACGTTGGTCGCTACCCGATTCCATAAAGTGGTCGGTGACTGCGCGAGATTCGTTGAAACCAGCACATAATAAGTTGCTCCGGGCATTCCGCCGGAACCAGTCACGACCAAATTCGATCCAGAACTTCCCACCGACGAAAACGCCAAGCCTGTCCCTCGCGCCGGGGTTAGACCCAGGACCAAACAGAACACCGACAGAACAACGGCTCCGCTCCAGGACGGCATTACGTTTTGGACTTTGCTAAAAGCGGATTTGCACATAGTTCATGCGGAAGCAGATTTAGGGCCGATAATTCTTATCTCACAATTTCCTGAATTTGCAAATGCTCCTCGCTGATGGCGATATAGCTACCACCTGGTTCGTGGCGAATTTTAGACTTTCCCCAATAACGGCCAGTTTCGATCTTTTTCCGCAATTGCCGACACCGGCAAGGGCCAATGGATCCGCAGTTTGGGGTCGTCGTACCGGATTCCGGTAGCCTTGTCCGGCGCATGGAACGCACTAATTTGGTAAAGCACTTCAGTCTCGTCTTCCAGAGTCTGCAACCCATGGGCGAACATCTCGGGTATATACAAGGCCCGCCGATTCCGCGCGGTTAATTCCACGCCCAGATGCTCCAGGTAGGTGGCCGATCCGGGCCGAAGATCCACAATCACATCGTAGAGCGCCCCCGCCGTGCAACGGACAAGCTTGACTTCGCAAGCTGGCGGCAATTGGTAATGCAGCCCGCGCAACGTGCCGCGCTTGCGGTTAAATGAGATGCTGGATTGAACAAAATTCGAGGCCAGCCCCTGTTCCGAGAATTCACGGGCACAAAAGGTTCGGGCGAAGCATCCGCGCGAATCTTCATGCGGCTCTGTTTCCACAATGAAAGCACCCGCCAATTTGGTTGGGAGAAAGCGCATAGTTGTTGTTCCAAATCAAAAACCGACTTAATACCCAGGCTCAGGGATAGACCAAACGATAGAACTGCTGACCCACCAAAGGCGAAACAATCACTTTATATTCATTGCTGAAAAGCGTAATCGCGCTAGTCGCATTGATCCAATTGGTGGTCATGAGATTCGAATTTTGCTGCAGGATATAACCCGGCCATGCCACCACGGCCGTATTGGTGTCCGCAAGAAAGATGCGCAGCGACGGTGTGCCCGAGTCGGATGCCAAACGATAAAACTGCTGGCCGACGAGGGGCGAAATGAAGAACCGGTATTCATTGCTTACGGTCCAAATCGGATTCGTCACGGTCATCCAGCTCGTCGTTGTGGGATCCAGATTCTGTTGAAGAATATAACCGGGCCAGGTGACGACTGCGGCGTTTGTCGCGGTGAGGGAAATGTGTAATGTGGGTGGATCCACGATTGCCTCGAGCAAAAGTACCCAGTCAGGGTCACCGGCACTGTTGCTGCCAGGCGACGTGAAGTTTTGTGTGCCGGTGTTCGAAAATGGCGAGCCGGCAATGGTCGTGAAGGTATTCGCGCTGGGGTCAAACCAGCGGGCGGTAACAGTATTCCGGAACTTGGTCATGGCAACGGTGACGATCCCGCCCTGCGGCAAATAGGCCATTCCGAGCAAGCCGTCATGGGTTACAGCTGACGTCACATAGTTGTTGCCGTCGATGAGGCCGCCTGTGATGAACTGGCCGTAACCATCAGTCACAAAGACATGATTCTGATCGGGAACCAGCTTATACCAGGGGCGCGAACCGAACAGATTCGCCATGTACTTGAGTTGAGTCACACCCGGTGAATCGAGATTGCTCTGCCAGCCGGAGGGAAATCCCACAGCGTAGTGATTACCATAAAGCTGACCGGTCGCACCGGAGAGCATCGTCCAGTATTCCTGCATGCGCAGAATGCGTGTCGAACCACCGTCAGTGTAGGGATTCTGCTCGTATTCATAATTGGCTTCGATCATGAAGGTCGGGATGGTGTCCGATTGGTTGTAGGCGTGAAGGACTTCACCGTAGGTCGGAGAATAAGTATAGGCGGCATTGAGGCCGATGATGGGCGCCCAATTCGGATCGTCCAGCGAGCTGCTTAGATAGTAGCCCAATTCAACGGTCTGGAGGTGATTCGTGTCATAGTCCTTGATGCCTGACGCCACCGCCAGTACCACCGCATCATTGAAAGGGCTGCTCCAATTTTGAAAATCATTTCCGTTGCACCAGATAATGTTCGGAAAATTCTTATAACGGTTTCCGAGGTATTTACCATAGGCGCGACAATTGGCCGTGCCATTGGCCAGCATAGTAGGCAGCCAACCACCGGTTTCAATCGGGTCAAGCATAACCTGAATTCCATTTGATGCACACAGGTTGATGACTTCATCCACGTACGAAAAGTAGGCCGGGTTCGGCGCTGTCAAATCGTAATAACCGCCGGCGATGGTGTTCGTGAAAGGCAAGGTCCCATTCAACAGGCTGGCATTGGGTGGCCCAAAGGTATAGGTGGTGCATATAGCATCCATCAAGAATGTGTTAAACCCGTTGGTCGCACGGTCGGCCACATAAAACGCTGCGTTCGTGGCTGACAAGTTCACAATCAGGGACTGCGGTGAATCGCCTACCATCAAAAAGGGGATGTTATTCTGGTCAACCAGAATGCGAGGATTGCTGCTGCTGATTTGTACCGGATAGACCGTTGCAAAGGCCGCTTCACAAAAACACAACCCAACAATAATGATACAAGGTAGGCGCACAGCGTTTTTGTTTCGTTTATTCAGGAATTGACCCCAGGGGAAATGCTCTTTCAGGCAGGACCTATAAAACACACTTCACATTTCGGATTTCACGCGATAAAACTGTTGCCATTGGCTCATGGCATTGCTGTGAAAAACCTGCACATTGCCGCCGGTACCGGGGATATTCGTCATGACTGCGGACCAGGTAGCGGCCGGCAAAAGGAATGTATTCTGCAGTTCATATGTTTGCCCCATAATGGTGTCGAACGCGACGACAAAATCTTCGCCGCTGAACTCCGCGGAGGTGATTTTCGGCCCGGTTTCCAGCACCAGAACCCAATCCCTGTCTCCGGCACTGTTGGTGCCCGGTGGCGTGAAGTTTTGATGTGCCGGTATTTGAAAATGGCGAACCGGCAATGTTCGTGAATGTATTTGCACCAGGGTCGAACCAGCGGGCAGTGACATGGTTCTGGAGATTGGTCATGGCGACGGTGATGGTTCCGCCTTGCGGCAGGTAGGCCATGCCGAGTGAGCCGTCAGGGGTTAGAGCTGACGTCACAAAGTCGTTGCCGGCAAAAAGAAGGTTTCGGCCCTGACCAGAACCATTCCCTGAGATACCGTTCGCGAAGGCTCCATAGCCGCCAGTGACAAACGTGTGGGTCTGATCGGGCACCAGATCGTACCACTTCCGGGAACCGAACAGTTTCACCATGTAGACGAGTTCAGCCACCCCGGGGGAGTCGAGATAACTCTGCCAGCCGTGGGCAAATTTCCAGGTATAGTGATTGCCGTAAAGTTGACCGGTCGCACCGGAGAGCATCGTCCAATATTCCTGCATCCGCAAATTTCGCGTCGAACCGCCGTCGGTATCGCTGTTCGTCTCGTATTCGTAATTGGCCTCTATCATGAAAGTCGGGATGGTGCTCGACTGGTTGTGGGCGTGCAGGACTTCAGCGTAGGTCGGAGAATAGGTATAGGCGGCATTGAGACCAATGATGGGCGCCCAGTTCCGATCGTCCAGCGAGCTGCTTAGATAGAAGCCCAATTCAACGGTCTGAAGGTGATTCGTGTCTTCGTCCTTGATGCCTGATGCCACCGCCAGTACCACCGCATTATTGGTTGGGATGCTCCAATTCTGAAAATCATTTCCACTGCACCAGATAATATTCGGAAAGTCCCGGTAACGATTCCCGAGATACTGGCCGTAGGCCCGGCAATTGGCCGCGCCGTTGGCCAGCATCGTCGTCAGCCAGCCGCCGGTCTCGATCGGGTTCAACATCACTTCAATTCCATTGGACGCGCAGAAGTTGACTATTTCGTCCACGTAAGCGAAGTAAACCGGGTTTGGGGCGGTCAAATCATAGTGACCGCCGGAAACAGTATTGGTAAACGGCAATGTCCCGTTCAACAAATTGGCATTCGCCCGACCGGCTGTGTAGGTGTTGCATAATACATTTATCCATAATATGTTAAAACCATGCTCTTTGCGGTCAATGATATAAGATAACGCGTCGGATCGAGAGAGGTTCACCAGCAGAGATTGCGGTGAATCGCCCACCATTAAAAACGGCACGTCATTTTGATCCACTAATATGCGCGGGTTTAGACTGCTGATTTTCAGCGGATAAACCGCTCCTGAAACCACCGCGTGCAGCATCAGGAAGGTCGTCAACAGGCACATCTGGCGGATGGTTTTCATACGTTGAGCTTTCCAATTGGGTCCTGCAAAGAACCTGCTATGGAACCATCATGGTACGATCCATTCATCAAATTAAATCAGAGAACGTCGGGCAACTCAAATTCACCGGACCATTCAGTCCGTGACTTGATCAAAGCGGGTGCTCATTGAATCTCGAAGGTCCACCGACCCGTCCGCTTCCGGCATCGACTGGCTGATCATTCTTTCCAATAAAAATTTCCGTCAATCTGCCGGGTGCGAATCAGGTATTCCAACTGTTTGAGCCGAGTAAAGGTACGATGCTGAAACACTTCCGAAGGCATATCAATTTTCTTGAATAGCTCGTAAAGTTGTTGCGCGCCCCGCCGTGCGTCCCAGTCACACTTGAAGCCGGGCAAATGTTTTTGGATTTTGTCAAACGAAACCCGGTAACTGCGATTGTCCGGACTGGGAGCCCCGAACGAAAGCCGGCAGCCGGGGAAAGTTTCTGCAACAATTTCCGCAATCTCTTTCACCCGGTAATTTTGCCTGGTGTCGCCGACATTGAAGACCTCGTTGTGCACGGCTTCACGTGGCGCTTCCAAAACCGAAATGATGGCGCGACAAATATCCAGGCCATGAACCAACGGACGCCAGGGAGTGCCATCACTGGTCATACGGATTTCCTTTGTCGTCCAGGCCAAGCCTGAGAGGTTGTTCAGCACAATATCAAACCGCATATGCGGTGATGCCCCATAAGCTGTGGAGTTTCTGAGGACGGTGGGAGAAAACTGATCGCCGGCCATTGGTTTCAGATCCCGCTCAACCAGAGTCTTGCATACCGCATAGGCGGTTTGCGGATTTACCGGTGACGTCTCATCCACAAAATCACTTTCAGCGACTCCGTAAACACTGCAGGACGACGTATACACGAAACGTCGTACCCCGGCTTCTCGGGCGATTTCAGCAAGCCGAATTGAACCTTTGTGATTAATTTCGTAAGTAATGTTTGGCGCCAATTGGCCCAGTGGATCGTTTGACAATTCGGCCAGATGCACCACCGCGTCCGCACCGCGCAAATCCTCCGGGGCAATCTGGCGGAGATCGTTGCTCATCGTCAGCGGCGCAGTGCCACCCGTACGGTATAGCGTGCCCTCTCGATAAAACCCGGTGTCGATACCCGTCACCTCGTGGCCCTTCCGCAACAGCTCCGGCCCGAGCAATGAACCGAGATACCCGTCACATCCTGTCAGAACAATTTTCATAAAGATTTAGTATATCCGTTGTCAGTGTTAGTGCTTGTACTCCTGAAAGTTTCGATGGTTGAGCTTAATTGACCCGGAACACGCTGGCGTAGCGAACTCGCCAGTCGGATTTCCGCCGGTCAAATGGTTCCAGCCCCCACCACTGCCAGGGCCAGTCGGCGCGAACCGAAGGATCACCATCGTGGATTTCGACCATTAACTCCGGCAACGGTTTCCAGCCTTGGTCCAACGCAACTCTGGTTCGAACGCCCAAATCCACGCCGGTCACAAACAGGTACCCACCGGGGCCGACCAGGTGTGCGATATTGCGAAGACTCTTTTCAGCTGTTGCGGGATCCATGTGGCAAAGGAAATTGCTTCCTACGACTATATCTTGCGGTCCAAAAACATTGATCGAAGCCAGATCCGTCGCATCCGCGCACCGCCAGGTGATTCCTTCCCGGATCCAGGATTTCACTTTGGCCTGCCCGCCATTCCAATCGAACATCTCCAGCTTTTCAGCGGAGGTCAAACGCTCAAAGATCGACGAACTGACCATTTCAGAAGTCTTGATATCGTAAATTCCTCTTTCGGCGAAGTTCAGGATTTCCCTGGAAATATCCATCGCGCAAAGGACGACTTTCAGGTCCGGACGAGCTGAACGGATGGTCCAGAGGATTGAATAGACCTCGGCGCCGATGCTGCAACCCACTACGCTAATTCGCAAAGTGGCACCCTGGGGTTTCTGCTCAGCCAGGTGTCGCATCAACTCGAGCGCCGGACGGTTCCGGAGGAAAAAAGTGCCGAAACGCTGCTGGCGATTGGCGCGCAGGCAAACCAGGGTGTGCAACCAAGCCCCGTAAGAGCGGATAAGACGCAGATTGCGGATGCGAGAAGGAAGGCGCTGCCATATCCGCTGGTTCAGCCGTAAATAAAAGTTGGCGGGCGATCTGCCTAACAATCGCAGGTTCGCCGCTTTGGCCAGCCGCATCGACCACTTATCCGACATCATAACGTTTGTCGCCATTGAAATTAACTGATAGGAGCGCCGATCCCGGAATCGGCCGCCATCAGGGATTGAGTACTGCCGCAGAGCCGGGGCGGTATGACACTCGCGCCTGTCCCGCAGGCGCGGGAGGGAGCGGGCGGCTTGTCAGCGCTGTGTGACGCAGCGGCGAAACACACAGCAAGCTTTTTTCCAACCACGATAAAACCTGGCCGAGCCGCAAAGCGGTCGCCCACGTTCCGACTTTTGAACCTCATGTTACTCAAGGCTGTCCCTCGGTTTCCTTCTGCGTAGGCTCAGTTCGTGGCAACAAGTGGGTTAGAAGGTCCATGTAAACAGGCTTCTGGTTCATGGGGAACAGAAGTACCCAGGCATAAATCCCGAGGACAACTCCCACGCCCAGCAGGAGAAGGATGAATGTTGGCAGCCTTCCATCCAGCGTGAGCTTCACGAGAAAGCCCGCCGCCGCCGCGACCAAACCGGATAGAATGGCTGGTTTGGAGGCACCCCAAAGATCCGCCCAAGTGATTCCAGTGCGATATTTGGACCACGCCGCGATCGGGATGAGCAGAATCATGAGCGCCGAAGAGTAGCCCATGGCGACCCCTGTAGGTCCGTGCCTCAGGCCCAGCACGATTCCCACGATCACCAGCGGCGTCGTTGCCAGGCTGATACTCAATGCGCGCCCAATCCGTCCCGTAGCGTAGACCAACCAGGAAAGTGGGTTGGCCACCGCCAGCACCAGGGCAACGGGGGCGAGCAACCTGAAGATTGGGGCCGCCTCCATCCATTTAGGGCCAAGCACAATGCGGACGATCTCGTACGCAAACAGGGCGCAAGTGATGGTGATTGGAATGGTCAAAGAGATGAGCAGCGAGTAGCCCATCAGGAAAGACCTTTTAAGGCGCTCGGCATCATGCTGAATCCGTGAGAGTGCGGGGAAGGCAACACTGGTCACCGCACTGTTCAATTGTTGCACCGGCAAAGTGACCAGCTGGAAAGCCCGACCATACAGCCCGAGCGCGTCGGCTCCCCAGAAGCGACCGAGGAGAATCTTTTCCGAGTTCTGGGCGAGAAATACGACCAGGCCATTACCGGTAGCCAATCCCCCAAAATGCAGCATCGAGCCGAGACCGCACCTGCGGCGAGGGGGCCCTGGGATCCACCGAACGGCAAACCATACCAAGGCCATCCCGACCAGAGGACCCGCAGTCGCCATGCCGACCAAGGACCAGTAACGGCAACCAAGCAATGCCATGACTATGCCCACCGCCGAGCTGACCGTAAGGGACAACACATCGATTTTGGCTTGTGTGACAAAACGCATTCCCCGCTGGAGTAAGGCGCCATGTTGGGCCGCCAAGCCATTGAACAAGAACGCCAGACCCGACACCACCGCCACCCAGTACAAGCGGGGCTCGTGGTAGAACGCAACGATGGCGGGTGCCAGAACCGCGCACAGCAACGCCAGCACGAGACCGACCGCCCCATTAATCCAGAAAAGAGTCGAAATCTGGTCCTGTGTGACCTCGTGCCGTTGGACGGTTGCTGCGCCCAAACCCGCGTCTCTGAACAGCGCGAGAAAACCCGTCAATGCGACGACCATTCCCTGCAACCCAAAATCCTGCGGTGACAACAGCCGTGCCAGCACCATCGTCGTGCCCGTTTGCAGCACGAACTTCGCAGCTTGCGAGGATAGCGTGGCAAAACCGCCCCTCACAGATCGCCGTTTCAAATCAGCTAGAGAGGGCTGCGCATGCCCCTCGTACCCGGACGCCCTTTCGCGGAAAACGTTACTCATATGCATTTGAAGATAAGGCTGTACTGCTCGTCCAAAGCCTTACGCGATTCTTCAACTTTTTGCCTTATCACCGGTCGCAGCTTGTGTGCATCCCTCTCCAGGTTCTGGAATTGTTCGATTAATCTGCCGGCATTCATGTGATTAATGTCATGGCAGTATTCAGCCAAGCCCATGTCGCTCATTAAAGAAGCGCACTTATGATGAAATGAAATGGCAATGACCGGCTTATCCAGAAGCAATGCCAGGAGAACATTGTGAAACCGTGTCCCCACCACAATGTCGGTTTCTGCAAGTTGAGAAATAAAGTGTGCAACTGAAGGCAAGGGGTCGTCATTAATACGCTGCTCATCGTGAATGCCGAGGCGTCCGTTGAGCAGGGACTTAAACTCTTTGACCACGGGCGTGTCGCAAGCATCGCCGATCAGCAGCCTGATATCGTAATTATTGGCCAGCAACCACTGCGCGAAGGTGACAAGACATTCCAAATACCTTGTGTAGGTTTCGCTCCTGGGATTAGACACGCTGTACCTGCCGGCGTACTCCATCAAGCCCAGACCAACAATGCGTCTGCGTGCCCCTCTGTTTTCGCTATGTGGCAGCGTTGCTTCAGGCAGACTGAATACCAGGTCGGGATACACCCGGTCGCTGTTGGTCGAAAACCCAATGCCTTTAAGGTAATTCATACTGGCGTCGTCTCGATAGGACCGGTAATCCGCCACGGAAAGAGCTGATTTAACAAAGTGTCTCCCAAGGAAGCTGTATATCGGGCCGGCACCGACGCTTACAAACACAAGTTTGCAACCGCACATTTTTGAGATCAACGACCACTTGAATAGGCTGTATGGGCCCCAGCTCAAAAGACCGTAAGAGTCTGTCAGCAGTCCCGTTCCCGGGATGATAAGCGCATCCGCTCCCCTCAATTTTTTGAAGGCGTCGAGCCATCTCCAAAGTTCACTCGGCAACCCAATCAAAACTCTTCTCACTATTCCGGGCAGCCACGCACGAAGCTTCCTGGCTTTAATAAATGTCGGAGTGATAGGAAAAGTCTCAATCTTTTGCGTATCGGCCAGAGTCTCGGGGCCTGTGCAGATGCACGCAAACTCGGCCTCAGGGAACTGAGAACGGAGGCGGTCGAGAATGGATACGAGAGTGATCTCATTGCCGAAGTTGGGTGAGCCGAAATGGCCGAAAAAGTAAATTTTCTTCCGTCTCTCACTACCCATTTTCAGGTTTGTTTCCATTTTCGTCGCCTCAAAGCAGAGACTCGTAAATCTGTACATATCGTCGCGCCTGGAGTTCGAGCGGATATTCGTCCATGGCGATGCGTCGGCAAGCGGCTTTCATTTCCAGACGTTTTGCGGTTCCATCCATCAGGTCCTTGATAGCCGCGGATAGAGCGCCAGCATCCGCCTGCGCCACGGTTATGCCATTCAGACCGTTGCGGACCATCTCAGCGACGCCTCCCACGCCCACGCCGATGACAGGAGTCCCGCAGGCCATGGCTTCGAGCACGGTGTTCGGCAGATTATCCTGCAAAGAACTGATTACGAATACATCGGCGGCGCTGTAGACCATGGAAAGAAACCGATCATTGTTTATTGAGCCAAGATGCATCCAAGGCAGGCCCACATTTACTCGCGGCGGGTGATGTCCCAACGACATGAGCATCAAGCCCGGCACCACTCGGGCACAGTGATTCAGAGCCGCAACCAGGAGAGCGAACCCCTTGCGTCGGTTATCCAGTCCGTCGGCGACAAAAAGCGCCACCCGCGCGTCCGCCGGGATGCCCAGCAAATTCCGAACGCCGCCCTGATCACGTGGTGCGAAGGCCTCCAGGTCGAGACCATAGGGCACAACCGAGACTGAAAAGTTTCGAAACAGAGAACTACGCCCGGCTTCCTCACCCAGCCACCGGCTGGGAGCCACGATACGCAATCTTGAAGCCGGCACGCGAGAGAAGATGCGTTGTTTCCGACGCCAGATCCGCCAGGCAAGATCCCGCTCGCGAGAGCTGCCGAGCTGCGGGCAGGTATGGCAACGAGCGGCATAATGGCCGCAAGCCATGTCGTAGTGGCAACCACCCGTGAACGGGTTCATATCATGCAGGGTCCATACCACGGGTGTCGATGCGGGGATGCGTGAAAAAAAAGCTTCATAGTCAACCAAACCGGACACCCAATGAAGATTGATCACATCGCACTCGGGTATCTGAGGAAGCAGCGTCGATCCGTACTCGCTCCGGTCATCGCTAAACAGCTCATACCCGACCGGCCGCGAGGTTCGGTACCTTCGGAAGTCCCGCGCGATCCGTTCCCGCCGCAGGCGGCGCCAAACGAGACTTGGGACGTCTCTCGGTGCCTTGAATTGAACCACAGCGTGGTCATCGCTGCTTTTCGCTGCCACAAGCATTTGAGAATCCTGCCCGATGCATCGCAGCCCCTGGTGGAGACGATATGCAGCGCGCGCGGCGCCTCCCATAACGTCCCAGTTGCTCAGGTGAACAATTCTCATGGTGCCCTATCGTATTCGGTCAACGGTCACCCAAAACGAGACGTTTCGCGCCCGAGGCCATCTGGCGGAGCGCCGCCAGCCTTCGATTAGGCAACTTCGTATGGAAAAAACGCTCGAAACCGTACCGTCGCAATTCCGCCTTCGTGTGTGCGAGGTGGAAGCGGTGGAGCAATTCGCTTTCGACGTCCTGTGGCATTCGAGCGAGCACCTCGGTCCAGACTTCCTGTACACTCCAGCCGTGCTGGGCCGCAAGGCGCTCCGTGAGCACTGCGGTCGACCGCAGCACCGCCAGCACCTCGGCCTGATCCTGATCCTTTATCCAGTTCGCCGTATGCCACCGCACGAAGGTGTCCGGCATAGGATGGTAACGAAGTGCGCCGCGCAATGCCAGGTGGGTGAACACCAGCCGGTCCATCGTGTGTGTGTGGTAGGTGTCCGGCTCCAGGATGTCGAGCACCTCCACCAACGCGGCGGTGCGTGCCACCAAAGATGACCAGTGGAACGGCGTGTACCACCAACCCAGCGCGAGCATGCTTCGCGCGTCGATGGTCCAAAGTTTCAGCCAGGAAGGCATTCCTGCCACCAGCCAGACGGCGGGCGAGCGATCGATCCAATAGGGACCGTTGTCCGCCTCGTTCTTAATAAAGGCCGCCGCCGCCACGTAGGCGGGGCAGGACGGATTCGAACGCAACTCGCCCACGGCTTGCGAGATATGATTTGATGACCACCAGTCGTCGTCGTTGAGGATGGCCACATAAGGGGTCCGAGCCTGACGAAATGTTGAAAACAGGTGGGTCAGCATCGGCAGGGTCGGGTCCCGAAACACGTACCGGATCGGCAATTCCGGGAACTCGCGCGCCACCGCTTCAGAGCCCCGGTCGCCTTTGTTCTCTGAAACGATGATCTCGCCAATGTCCGCTCGGCCGAGTTGGTTCTGCACCGATTGGAGCGCCGTGCGCAGAAAATGCGGGCGGGCCGTTGTCGGAATGCAGACTGTCACTTGCTGGTTCATCTTGGGAGTTCTTTACAGACCTTCTTAGTCGCTTGCTCGCGATGATCCCGATTCTGCGCAATTATTGATGAGGCATCGCGTCGGCAGGGATCAACGGGCGAAGCCCGGTGGATTCAAGCCACAATCGTATTTCAGTCGGGGCGATATCAGGCCACTTTGGTCTGCCAAACAGCTGACCGATTATTTCGGAACGCACTGTCGCCGGACCGGTGAATAGTCGAGCCAACTGGAACAGACGTCGATCCAGCGGCTTCTGTCTTTGCCTCAGACCCGCGTAGTAGGTGCGCATCGCCCGGGCTCTGTCCAACAAACCGGACTTGAGACCGGCAACGACCCGGGGCTCAAGATAGGCCTCGCACGCTGAAACGGCATCCTGAACCATGTCCTCGAACTTTCGATAGTGCTCAACCGTACGCACGTCAACCGTGGCCGTGGCTTGATTAGGGCGAATCCGCCAGGTTGCCCATGTATCTGGAACGTGAACCGTGCTGGCAACCAAACCGGCCTTCATTTCCCAGTTAAAGTCACTGACGGAGCCCCATTTGGAGGGGAACATTCCCGTTCGCGAGAACAGTGAACGACGGATCAGGACTTGCGTGATTGAAAGGTAGTTGTGCATTCCCGTCAGGTGCAGCAAGCCGTCGTGAGGGGCCTTGCGCACATGAGGTTTGCCTACGAGATCCCCAATGCCATGCGCGAAGACGGTGCACTCCGGCCATTTCTGATCAGTCACAGGCGCGCCGGCTTCGTCAACGATGACCAGCCGACAATGGGCCACGTCACATTCTTTATTCTCATCCAAGGCAGCGGCCAACTTCTCAAGGCAGTCGAGCGCCATGGCATCGTCGCTGGTGGCGATATAAACGTAATCTGCCGTCGTTTGGCGCAGACACTCATTCCAGGCGGGATAGGGTCCCTGGCGTGGCCCCTGAGCAATGCGCATCCGCTTTTCCTGGCTGGCGAGGCGCTGTATCAGCTCCCATGAACCATCATCCGAGAAACTGTCGTAAACGAACAATTCCCAATCCTGAAAAGTTTGGTTGAAAATGGAGTCAAAGCGTTCCTGCAAATAGGGAAACGTATTGTAGTTGGGCAGACAAATTGAAACACGCGGTGTACTCATGTGGACGCTCAAGAGATATCAGTTTTCCAGCAACTCCGAGTAAACTTTCGTTGTGATAGCGGCGACCTTGGACCAGGAATAACGTTTGCTGGCGTAATCCCGAATTGCCTGCCGCTGATTCTCGAGGATTTTTAACAAATCACTGGAAAAAAAAGTTTGAATGGTCTCTGCTAGAGCCAGTGAATCTTCTGCCTTGAACACAAAGCCGGTCTTGCCTTCGACAATTTCCTCCTTCAGCGACCCCACGTCTGCAGCGATAACGGGCAGGCCGAAACCATAGCCAAGTGACAGGACGCCGCTTTGGTAGACGTGCGTATAGGGCAATACCAGCACGTTCGCCGCCTTGAAATAAATTTCCGTTTCTGCATCGGGAACAAATTCGATTTTCAAGATCATTTTGCCGCGCGCAGAGCTGCCGTTAATTTTTCCCAGCAGCCCGGACCAATAATCCCTCGAGCCTTTTGGCCGGCCCACGACAACGAGCCGAAGATTTTCATCCGTTTTTGCCGCTATTTCAAACGCCTCGATCAAATATCCCAGCCCCTTGTAGGGCGCGATGTTGCCAAAAAATAACAGTACTTTATCATGTTGGTGACAGACCCAGCCGCTGCCGTGCCTCCAAGGTTGTTAACGCCGTGTCGGGCACGGTGCGATTCAGGCCGAAGGGGATCACCTCAACCTTGTGATTGCCAACGCCAAATTCAGAAAGCAGTTCTTCTTTCATCCTGTCAGTGTGGACAAATATGTGGTCGCACATCCGATATTGAAATTTCAACGTCCAGCGGCTTAACCACGAATTCGACCCGTCGCGTTTGCTAATGTTGACGTTGTGAGCGGTGAAGACCACTTTCTTGCCAAGCATTTTGTAGTAAAGCATCAAAACAATGCGATCAATCAGTTCGAATTTATTGTTCCAAAGGATGTGAAAAATTCGAGGTTCGGCAATTGCCGCATACTTGATCAGTTTCGCGTAATATCTCAGTACTCTGAACACCTTCGTAAGAGCCCCGACGTCCGTCTGTTGATCGCCGCGCAGATTCAGAAATTTGACATGGGGATCGTTATGCAACTCTGGCAGCATCCAAGTCGTTACTGCCAATAAAATCCACTGACAGACCTGCCGAGGAGAGAGCCTCGACCATTCCCAAAGCGTACGGTTTGTCTCCGCCGCCAGTCAACAAAGCAACCTCGCGTATCGGAAGCCGGACAAAGGAAGGCCGAGTAATCATTTTATTACCGCGTTGAATGTCTCTCTGCCACTGCCAGTCGGATCTTTCGGCCGGATTTGCGGGATGCAGTTGACGCGCAGTCATGGTATCGAAATGCACGAATACGGAATCCCTACCCAAAACACGCGTTGTTGACCGTCGACTACGAATACGAATGCCGGCCTATCGGCATACCATTTTCATGCAATGAATTTGCGTGACGAGTACCAAGACGACTCAGCCGTGCCGGAAATGCCGGTGACTGACTCCTTACATGTGAACCGGGTGTAACCCAAAATCGAAGAACACAATACCTAAACGAGCATTTAGAGCTGCTTGTTGGCTCGCAAACACCGCCTACCTCGCAGCAGGAGCGGAATCAGCGACAATGCTCCAATTAAGCAGACGCGCGGTTCTGGCACGAACACAATAGCAAAGGATGGTTCCGGCACGCTAACGAGACCCTCGTGGATTGCCACAGCATAGGGGACATCCAGCTCGCCCTTTAAATTGCCCACAAGGCTCCCGTTCGCAAAGTTGAAGTCGTACGCGAACATTCCGTACGTATCCCCGGTCGGCGTGCTTGTCCAGAAACCGGCTGTGGGTGGAATTCCCTCCGAAGGATTGTTGTACCATGTTGGCAATAGATTCGTAAAGGGACTGTGGTTGAATGCGGGACCGCCAGCGTTGCCAAAGTCTAAAAAGTACAGATACCCCATGGCACTGCTCGAACCGACACCTACAGTGCCAGATCCGTCCAGATTCAGCGCCGAAGGTAACGCCCAGCCGCTAATCGATGTCTCCTGAAAAGTGACAGTCAAACTCGCTGCCCAATCCATTGAGTTTTGCCAGCCACTCGCGTTGTACGCGTAGTCATACCAAGTGATGTTCAGATTGGGATCGTAGATTAATTGATGCCCGCTGCTGTCGATGCCAAGAACTTGCAACGGTTCTGTACCTGCAAATGCTTTTTGTAAAAGGACAAGATTTCCCAAGACAAGAATCAGAACGAGAATGACCGATTGAAAAGTGCTTCTAGGGGGTACGCAGCCTGACATATACTTCCTTTGCTTGAGTGTCTCGTTTTCTGACTTTGTGTCTACTATTCTCAATTGTAACAGGAATACCGGGTTTTGTCAAACCTGAGCCAGAACCCGTTGGTTTGCATTTCAGGCAGGATTATCTGTTTAAATCGAAACCTTTCGGCCATTCGCCCGTCCGAGAGTTTCCAACTG
Source organism: uncultured Verrucomicrobiae bacterium (assembly GCA_963708525.1). Taxonomy (GTDB): domain Bacteria; phylum Verrucomicrobiota; class Verrucomicrobiia; order Limisphaerales; family UBA11358; genus UBA11358. Next base: position 282,243 of record CAVPTH010000004.1, read on the forward strand.
GGATATAACAGCGCTCAAGACTGTTTCTATGCCGATCGCCGTGGTCGCGCGACGATCGTATCCTCGCTTGTAAAAAAATTCCTTCAATAATGGAGAAACAATCTTCTTCTGAATTCCATAATCGTAAATTTCCCAGGGACTGGTGCAGGTGAACAAAGTCACACAAGGCCTGCCGAGCCCCAGCGCAAAGTGCATCGGCAGGCTGTCGCCACCGACCAAACAGCGATGGTTTCTCACATCGCCCAGATGTTCAAGCAGAGATGGACGCTGTGGAAGCACGTTCACCACCAGACCTTGAGTTTCCAGCTGGGATTTTAATTCTTCATAGTATGCCCAATTCTTCATGGGCCAAACCGGCCCGGCCTCAGGGGAAATAGCGATGTCTCCCACAAACCCCGTTTCGCGCGGTTCCGGAAGCAGGTATGCTTCGCCACCAAAACGAAATCCCAGGCCATCAAAAATGAGTTCCTGATAGGTCTGGCGATTCTGCAATTTTAAGTGGTCAGCATCGTGCTTGCCGTACGTGCTGATGAGGCTCAAATCGAACCAACGGCGCGAATTCGCGGTATAGCGCATGCCGGCGGCGCCATCGAAGTAGGCACCGAATAGTTGATCGGTTTCGATCGTCGCGGCAAAGTGACCCACTTCAGGAGTATCCTCGAGATTGATGACCAGGTCGTACCGCCGGTCACGGGCCGTTTCGTGCTGCTCCCAGGGCAGACAACGGAGGCCTTCTTTGAGGTTTTCCAACAACACAATATTCCTCGCGGCTGTCAGCCAGGTGACTTCGCCATTTAAGCGTCTCAATAAAGGCGTAGTTCTCACGACATCGCCGGTGGCGCCAAGTTTCACAATAAGCGTGTTCATGCACTTTATGAGACTTAAATGCTCCACCTGGCAGCCAATTGCTGGCACCTTTCCCTCACAACTCTTCGAGCACTTTTTACGCGTTTAAGAACCTTCTGTGGAACAAAGCCGGCCAGTCCTGTTTGTAAGCCGAGGGCTAAAAATAACCGCCCTTTCGTACTGAGGGGCACAAAATACCTGGGAAGATCTACTTTTTGGAATCCATTGTGGCGTTTAAATTCTCCCAACGGGCCATCAATCCATTTAGCGTAGACAAGATAGGGTATTTTTTTTTCTGCGCAACGCTCGACTGCCTTGGCGAGCAGGATGTTGTTTGGTGCTTTGTCGCGATGAGCGATTTTGGAGATAATCTGCCCTAACAGGGCATACCTGCCAGCGAAAGCGAGCATTCCGAAACCCAGAAGTTCTTCCCCTAGATAAGCACCGAAAACCTCCTCCCGAAAGAGATACCGGCTAAACTCCCGTTTTACCGTTTCACGATCCTTGCCGTAATGCCAAAAGTGCTTTCCCTGGCGGATGGGCGTCTCATTGAAAATGGAGGTCATCCCTTCGACAAACTTGTCGTCAAAATCAGAGAGCCTGACCTGAACGCCTTTCTTTTCCGCCCGGCGAACCATATTCCGCGTCTTTCCGTCAATTTGCTTTTCCCACCAATGCGAATAATCCCCAATGGGAAGCGCGGCGATTGGGTCAAGCTGCATGCGATAGTTGAAAAGCGGTTTGGTATCCGGCAGTCGCTGCCAAAAAGTCAGAACGTCTGCCTTTTGTTTGAAATTGCGCAATCCCTGAATAAGATTTTCCGGGTTGGTAACGTCCTCATACCATTCGTGCTCAAGCCTTGCTGTACGTATCCATTTACCATGGAAAACGATCTGTTTGTCATCAATCACAGTGCTCATAGCTAACGTTCCTAAACGCAACCGTATGCCTACTCTTCTCCGCGCCGCTTATAGCCGTGTTCGACACCCTGCACGAGCTTGTCCCAAGATCGACATACCGAATGCCTTGCAGCCGGTAACGCGAACTGAAGGCGCTTGGCAGCGCTCCATCCGAAGGTTTTTTGGATCCAGTAATATTTCCACGGAGCTTTTGGGGTGGTCAGAAACCCGCCCAGAGACGCAGCCAATTCTTGCATCTGCCTGATGATATCGGGCCGCTCGGGATGAAAGTCGAACATGTACTTTTGAAGGTATTTTACACAAGCAGACCGGCTTCGCTCGCTGTCCTCCAAGGACCTCAGATATTGGATATGCAACTGCATAGACAGGAATTGGGCTTCCATCTTTTGATCCGATCGGCCGATATAACTCAATCGGTTGGAACCAACATTACGATAGTACACTTTGGCCTCTGGTATAAACTTCACGCCATCACTGGCCTTCAAGACGCGGCAAAAATACTCCCCGTCATCGTCCCCCAGCAACTTCGTGTCCCAGGGTCCGGCGGCTTCCGTCAGTTCGCGACTGACAAGCCAGGTCGCGGTTTGCATGTGACAGTTTTGCCCCATTTTACGCAGCAGCCATTCTACCGGCGACAGATCTGCCCACAATGGCGATGGGCGAAATTTGGCCTTTTGAATCCGGTAATGGAACGCGCCCCAGGCGGCAGAGCAAAGCGTTAGTTTGCTTTGACAGCCGTTTAAAATATTCATCTGCCGGCTAATTTTGTCGGGAGCCAAAAGGTCATCGGCATCCAGCCATTGAACATACTCGCCTTGGGCCAGCGAATAGGCTTTATTCCTCGCGGCGGCTGCTCCCTGGTTTTCCTGTTTGACCACCAACACTTGCTCGGAGGCGAACCGACGGGCTACCGCCAGCGTCTGATCGTCGGAACCATCGTCAACGATGATAATCTCCTTCCGTGACCAGGTCTGATTGAGCGCCGACTTGATCGTGGCGGCGATCCAAACCTCCGCATTGTACGCCGGAATGAGGATTGATACCAATGGTGTCATTTCCAACTGAGGTTGTTTATTGCACCAGCAGAGCTATTCCCTTAGCCATTGGAGAGGCCAATGACGGCACTACATTCAGCATTCACCACCGAGTTGTATAACCGCCTGAAATCTAGCTTTTTCGCGTCCAGGTCACTGGCTGCTCACGATGTGCAGGTTCGTTGGCGGCGAGAGAACACCGGTAGCCCCGTATTGAAATGCGCCAATGTCGAACGGTCCGCTGCTTGGTCTTCCATTACCATCAAAATCGGTAGGCACCACGCTGAATACGTTTGAGCCTGCCAGGATGGGTGCGGTGCCCGCGACCAAGTGGTAATTGTGCGCCGCCGCGTTGACGTAAAATGCGCTGCTCGTGGTGAGATTGTACGTTCCGGTCGGACCGATATTGTTCTGAATGGAAGCCGTGGCACCATTATTAACAATGGCCATGGACTGAGGCGCATCAACGGTGTTGTTGTAAACATACCGAGTGTAGGAATCGCCATCGTTGTTGTTCACCAAAATTCCATACGTAGTTACCGTGTAAACAATGTTATTGTAATACTGTCCGCCGTTGCCGGCGCGTATGCCAATGGGCGTGTCATAGATCAGGTTGCCCCTAATGAGATGGTTCGGATTGCCGGAGTAGTAATTCAGGCTTCCTTCCTGGTTAACCTCGATGGCACCACCACCCGCGCCATAGGGGTCCTGCGCTTTGTTTGCCGTGTGAATTGTGCAATACTGGACCACACTGCCATAGGTGCCCGGCTTTAATTCAATCGCCTCATCTTTGGTGTTGTAAATCGAGCACCCTGTTATCGTGATGTTGTGTGTGTTGTCCGCCGGCGCTTGGTCCCCAACCCCGACGTAGATGCCCTCACCGTTTAGATTCCACAGTCCGGTGTCGTGGATTGTGTTGCTAACCACCAGAACATCATGGCTCTGGTTGTAGATCTGAATTCCCTGCTGGCCGGTGTACGCAACGGTCAGGTTGGTCAGGACCACGTGGCTGCAGGTACCCGCGGCACCCACATACAATCCAATGTTGTTGCTGATGATGGTGAGGCCGCCAAGGATAAACCAGTTTAGGCCATCAAGCGAATGACCGCTACTGGTGATATTCTTGTAGTTGAAGATTGGCGTTTCACCCGGATACGCCTCGACAATGGTTGGATAACTCGCGGAGCCGCTTGGTCCGTAAATGTCGAATATCTGACCATAGGTCCCGCCCCGGATGTAAAGAACATCCCCGCCAACCATAGAAGCAGTTGCATGGTTCACCGTCGCCCATGGCGAGCCAATGCTGCCATTGTTGGCATCATTGCCATTCGGGGCAACGTAGTAATAGTGGACCGTCTGCGTCGAGCTCGTCACCGTCAGGGTTGCCACCGCACTGGTCACGCTGCCATAGGCGTTCCCGATCGTCACATAGACAACACTATTGGAGTTCCCGATTACCGTCGCCGGGGTGGTCCATGAGCTTGATGTGGCCCCGGGGACATTGGTTCCATACCAATGCCATTGATAATTCAATGTTCCTGAGCCTGATGCGGTGACGTTGAACGTCGCGGGCTGCCCGACTGCGACGATCGCGTTCGCGGGCTGCACGGATATCGTCGGTGCATTGCTTGCTATACCGCCACTGGCCAATGGGAATGGATACACATACGGTGTGTATCCGGGTGCTGGCGTCGAACTGTTGATAAAATCTCGGCCTTGAAGAATATAGTTTGCAATCCCCAAAACAGGCGGGCTGCCCCCATCGTAAGTTCCGGCGGTGACTCCAGCATTATTCCAGATGTAAATTGGAACAACGATTTGACCAGGGGCTATACCCGGTTGGTCGCGCCCCGGATAACCACCAAGGCCATTGCCATCAAAATAACGAACATACTGTCCACCGAATGTGCCGAGAGTCTCATTGTCGTTCGTGTTGAAGCCAACTCCCCCGGTTGTGCTGCATGTTCGACTCCCTTGAGCAGAGAGATTGGCTGATCCCAGTTCCCACTGAGTCCCATCACACAAACCCCATGTGCTGTGGTCCAATGTTAGGCAAGCTCGGTAATACATCAAAGTGACCCCGTACCATGTTCCTCGGCTGCCTCCATAGGTGTTTCCAAATATCACCCCAGTCCCGCCGCGAATGGTGGCCCCGCGCAAAGTGATTGAAGAATTATTGACGAAAGCATTGGAATAGATCTCGAACGAGATTAACGAGCGCCGGTTGCCGCTGTCGGTTCCGTGAAAACCGATTGACTGATTTGTGAAATTGTTATGTCGGATGACGAGTCTTGAGCCTCCGTA
>CAVPTH010000005.1:0-97516 GCA_963708525.1 uncultured Verrucomicrobiae bacterium
AAATAACCCGGCGCATTGCTCGTGCTGCCGCTCAGCGTGACCGAGCCGTTGAACGTGGTAACCACCGAGTTGGAGGCATCACGAGCCGTGATGGTCAGGCTGATGGGGAACGTGGCGTATTGCGGGGGCGTGATCGCGCTGAACGTGAAATGGTCCAGCACACCGGGCAAACCGTCGTCGCTGATGATGGTGACGACGCCCGGCGCGCCGGCAAAGACATTGGTTGGCGAACTCAACACAATGTAAAAGACCTCGTTCGTCTCATAGAGCGTATCGCCTTTGACCAGCACACCCTGGGTCAGGTTGGTCGTGCCGGGGTTAAAGGTCAAAAGACCGTTGGTGGCGATGTTATCCTGAGCCGGCCAGCGCGGAGCCGTCGCTCGTGGCGTAGTTGACAGTAATGGCCTGGTAAGACTTTGCGGACAGATATGCGGTAAGCGAAACGTTGGTTGCGCCCACATTGGGTTCAAGGACCGAGGCAGGCGCGACGGTCACCGTTGGGATGGGATCATCATTGAGAATTGTTCCCGTGCCCTGGCTAATCCCGAGGCTGGTATTGGTGGGATTGGAGAGGTTGACCTGGAAGGTCTTGTCCGGTTCGTAATCCCGGTTGCCGATCACGGCCACCGTGACGGTCTGAATGGTACTACCCGGCTGGAAGATCACCGTGCCGTTGGTGCCAATATAGTCCACGCCGTTTACCGCGCTGTTGTCCGAGGTGGCGAAGTCAACTGATACCGTCAATCCCATGGGCGATGACAAGGTGAAGATTAAAGGTTAGATTGGTGGTGCCAGTATCTCCTTCCGCGCCGGCGGCGTTTGCGATAGAAACGGCCGGCGGCAGCGCGGTTCGGGCCGGATCATAAATTTCCGTGCTCGTCAGGTTGGTTCCTGCCAACCCGCCGATAATGAGCACACTGCCATCCGCCAGCAGGGTCGCCGTATGCATCATCCGGCTCTGAGTCAATTGAACGGTATGCGAAAATGTTCCAGAGACGGGATCGAATAAATCCGGCGTGGTATCACTCCCTGTCACCAGCACGCGGCCGTCCAGCAGTCGCGTCGCGGTCGCGTAGCTGTGCGCACTGAGCATACTGGCGTTCGTTGCATAGGCCAGCGCATCCGGATCGAATATTTCCGAACTGGTTGAATACGGCGGGGAAATGTAGGGCGAACCGCCCGCCAGCAGAATTCTCCCGTCCAGGAGTTGCGCCACGCCGGCGTAAGTTCGCGGATACTGTGGATAACCCAGCCAGCTGAAGGTGCCGGCCACCGGATCGTAAAGGTCGCTGGCCCCACCGGTGAGCAACACCACCTTCCCGTTTGCGAGCAGAATGGCCCGATGCCCCCCGGCGCCGTTGTTGAGTCTTCCGGTCAGGGTGAAACTATGGGTGGAGGGATCGTAAATTTCCGCCACCGCCGGGTCAGAATCCGCGCTCCCGTTGTTGAAGCTGGTACCGGCGATGAGTACGCGTCCGTTTGCAGCAAAGTGCTGGTATGTTGTGCATGGCCGGAAAGCATGTTGCTGACCGCGGTGAAGGTGCCGTTCGTTGGATTATAAATCTCGGCGGAGTGCAGCAATCCGTACGATGTTCCAAGGCCACCCGTAATCAACACCGTTCCGTCCGGCAGTAGGGTGGCGGCATGGTCGGTCCGGTTGGTGGTCATGTTTCCGGTCAGAGTAAAAGTCTTTGTTGCCGGGTCGTACAATTCTGCGCTGGCCAGAACGCCCGACGACCCGTTTCCACCCGCAACCAAAATCTTCCCGTTCAGCAATGTCGTCGCCGTATGATGTGAGCGGCCAATATTCAAATTCGGTCCGGGATAAAATGCCGTTGGGACGACCAGGGTCGTTTGCACCACGAAGTTGTCAGCCGCATTGGCATCCGCCTGCGCCAGCGACACGAATGCGGAATTGGTGATTGTGCCTGCCGCCCCGGGTGTGATGGCGATTCTGGATCGTCGCGGCACTGCCGGCGTTGATCGAGCCGAGATTGCACACGACGAGACCGCCTCCGGCGGTGTTGGTTCCCTGTGACGCACTGGCCGAAAAGAACGTGGCATTGGTGGAGAGGGTATTGGTCAGTATCACGCCCGTGGCGGTGCCGGTCCCGACATTGGTCACCACCAGATTGTAGTTCAACAACTCACCGACTGTTACCGGGTCGGGGGTATCGGTTCCAATCAGCCGCAAGTCAGGTCCGGCCGCCGGGCTGCGTGTTCCCCAGAGCCCGAACATGAGGAGATACCAACACGCCCCTTTTCAATGCCATCACCTTCTGAGTAGTCATCAAAGTCTCTTGATGCAGGGTTCAACCGGGTCTGCGAATGATAGTGCGATTGTATCCGGTGACGACAGTCCTAGTCAATCTGAAAGACTCCAGAGGCCGGTGAAATCCTTGAAAATTTCGCAGTGTACTGCACGATGATGCGAAGTGATACGTGGATCATCGCCGAAGTCGTTGCGTTGCACAATCTTTCGAACCCGGCATTAAAATGTGCCGCCAGTGTCTGATGGTTGACTGCCGGGCGAAACCGTCAGCTTCGTAATGGTCTGCGGCCGGTTTCCCGAGGACGGATATTCAACACGCAAGAAGCAGCGTAACGAACGGGAGCCAATGAAGGGTCGGCTCGGGCAGGATTTGAAACTTTACGGAGCGCGGCTGTCCCAGCCGCAGCGCGCTTGACCGCTCAAAGTCCGCGCATTTCTTCCAACTTCCAGATACTCGGGTGGGACACCCGCGCTCCGTTAAAATCAGAAAGCCAATCCGCCGGAGAGCTTCTCTTCGTGGAAGATCGATTACACTATTTTCCCGTGCAACTGGATTCCTGGCGTCGTGGTGTCACGCCCTACCAATGGCTGGTGCTCTTTGTCGCATGGCTCGGCTGGGTGTTCGACTCGATGGATTCCACGATTTACGCCATGGTCCTGCAACCCGCCTTGCACGAGCTCATGCATTCACCCGGCGGCGGACCGGTCACACCCGATGACATCGGCTGGTATGGCGGAATCATCTTCTCCATTTTCCTGATTGGCTGGGCCATTGGCGGAGTTTTGTTCGGTGTATTTGCCGATCATTTTGGCCGGGCCAAAACGCTGGTCTGCACGATTCTGATTTACGCGCTGTTCACCGGTTTGGCGGCTTGGTCACATACCTGGTGGCAATTGGCGTTGTTCCGGTTCATCACAGCGCTCGGCATTGGCGGTGAATGGGCGGCGGGCGCCGCGCTCGTGGCCGAGGTCTGGCCGGAAGACAAACGCACCCGGGCCGCCGGGCTGTTGCAATCGGCTTGGGCTGGCGGGTTCCTGCTGGCGGCGGTGCTTTATCTGATTCTTCGGGATTATAGCTGGCGTGTCATGTTTGTCGTCGGCGTCGCGCCGGCCATCGTCGCAGTCTTTGTTTTCCTATGGGTCAAAGAACCGGAACGCTGGGTGAAAGCGAGCACCGAGGCAAAACGATCGAACAACCGGCCATCATCGAAACTGGCTGAGCTGTTTGCGCCGGGACTGATTCGCGCGACGCTGGTCGGTTCCGGGCTGGCGTTTGTGGCCGTGTTCGGTTTGTGGGGGGCAACCAATTGGACGCCGACACTCGTCCGCGCCTTGCCCGATTTACAGGTCCTGAGCCTATCGGAGCTAACCAGTCGCGTCAGCTATGCCACCATGCTGCTCAATGTCGGAGCGCTGGCCGGTTACCTGAGTTTCGGGCCGCTGGCGGACCGGCTGGGCCGGCGATGGGTTTTTGCCGTGATGTGCCTCGGCAGCCTGGTGATGTTGCCGGTCACGTTTCTGACGCCACGCACTTATGTTCAAGTGCTGCTGTTGTTGCCGCTGCTGGGGTTTTTCAATAACGGCATTTTCGCAGGCTTTCCCATTTACCTGCCGGAGTTGTATCCGACGCGGATCCGGGCGACGGGCGCTGGATTTTGTTTCAACATCGGCCGGGTGCTGGCCTCCGTTGGCCCGTTTGTCACCGGCTATCTCGTTACCGTGCTGGGCAGTTTTGGCCGCGCCGCCAGCGCCGTGGCATTGATTTATCTTGTTGGCCTGCTGATTCTACCTTTCGCACGTGAAACCAAAGGCCAACCGCTTCCGCCTTAAAAGTACCAGGCGGATTTTGGTTGAAACGGTGGCGCGATTTTTCAAATCTATCGCCTTATTCAAACCATGAAAACAGTCCTCACCCTGGCGGTTTTGCTTTCATCCTTCATTATGTCGCACGCTCAAGGTCTGTCTCCCATTCCCCTCTGGCCGAACGGTGCGCCCGGTGCGCTGGGCACAAAGGCTCAGGATGTTCCCACGATCACACCGTACTTGCCTGACGTCACAAATCGGACGGGCGCGGCCCTGGTGATTTGTCCCGGCGGGGGTTACGCGCACTTGGCGCCGCATGAAGGCAATGATTACGCACTCTGGCTGAATCAGCACGGGGTTGCCTGCTTCGTGTTGAAATACCGGCTCGGTTCGGGCGGGTATCATTATCCGGTGGAATTTGAGGACGGGACACGCGCGATGCGTTGGGTGCGGGCGCATGCCACGGATTACAAAATCGATCCGGATCGCGTCGGTATCATGGGTTCGTCGGCGGGCGGGCACATGGCTTCGATGCTCCTGACCCATTTTGATTCCGGCAGCACGAACGCGGACGACGCGGTTGAGCGGCAGAGTTCGCGGCCGGATTTGGGCATTCTTTGTTATCCGGTCATCACCATGGGCGAATATGCGCACCAGGGCTCGAAGGATAATCTGCTGGGTAAACATCCCCCGGAGAAGCTGGTCAAGCTGCTCTCCAGTGAATTACAGGTGAGCTCGAACACGCCGCCATGTTTCATCTGGAGCACCTACGAAGACAAGACTGTGCCGGTGGAGAACAGCCTGATGTTCGCCGAGGCATTGCGAAAAAACCATGTGCCTTTCGAATTGCACATTTATCAAAAGGGACCGCATGGCATGGGGTTGAAGGACAAGCCGCCCTTTGCGCATCCGCATCCGTGGGCGGCCGACTGTTTGTTCTGGCTGAAAGTGCAGAATTTTGTGGAGTGAACCCTCTTCGTTTGTGGCCACCGACGTGAGGAGGCGGAATACATCTGAAATTCACGCCTTCCATCCGCCTCGTTACTCCGGCGGCTACATTTTGATCGACAGTGGGACGCAAACAAACTTGCTTCTGCCGGAGCCGGTGTTTAGTTATTTGCGTTGATCAGGTCGGGAAAGTCATACGCCGTTCAATTTCATGATCCGTTCATTTGCCTTTACCACGCAGGGACGCCTGCACACGCGGGACATAGATTTGTTCTTGATGCCGACGCTGTTGGCGGACACGAACCTGTTTCTGTGGGTGGATTTTGAAAATCCCACCCCGGACGAGGTCCAGAAGATTCTCGCCGGCGTGTTTCATTTCCATCCGTTGTCCATCGAGGATTGCACCGCCGTCAACTCATCGCCCAAGGTCGAGGAATATACGCCCAAGGAGGGCGACTTGTTTACGGCGTACCTGTTCATGGTGATTCACTCGGTGGATTACAACCGGAAGAACGGGAAATTCGCCACGAGCGAACTGGATTTCTTTCTCGGCAAAAATTTTCTGGTCACCTACCACCAGCAACCGCTGCGCCCCGTTTCGGTGATTGAAGAACGCTGCATGCAGGGGGCCATGCAGATTGCGCGGGCGCCCGACCGGGTGGCTCATTCATTGCTCGATATGCTCGTGGACGGTTACAATCCGGCGCTGGATGATCTGGCGCTGGAAATTGCCAACGTGGAGGAAAACGTCCTGCATCATCCCGGCAAGGAGACCTTCAATCACATCCTCCAGTTGAAAAAGAAGGTGTTGGTTCTGCGGCAGATCATCAGCCCACAGAGCGAAATCCTGGCCCGGTTCGCCGCCGGCGAGTTCAAGCTCATCCGCCCGCAACTCGTGCCGTATTTCCGCGACGTTTACGATTCCCTGCGCCGCATTAACGAACTGGCGCATACTTACACCGATTCCCTGACCGGCATTTTGCAGGTCTACCTCAACATGTCCTCCAACCAGACCGGCGAGGTCGTCAAATTGCTGACCATGATCACGGTAATTACCACGCCGCTGATGATGATTGGCACCTGGTACGGGATGAATTTCCGCGACATGCCGGAATTCAGCGAGAAACACGGTTATTCGATCGCCGCTGCATTATGATTCTCTCCACCGTTCTGACCTATTGGTATTTCAAAAAGAAAAAGTGGTTTTAACAACGTCTCTGAATATCGTAGGAGCCGACGTGAGGAGGCGTTTTCTGCTTATCGGCATTTCTTTTTCGGAGATGTTTGAGCCTCGTCACCTCGGCTCCTATCAGAATTGGAATTCTCAGACACGCTTCAGGGCGGGCGAATACCGCTTGACACAGCTCGATAAAGACGCTATAGAGACGATATGAAGACGATAACGATCACCAAGGCCCGCGCGAATCTTTCCGACTTGTTGGAAAAGGCCAAGCGCGGCGAGGACATTGGCATCGTGTCCGGCGACCAGATCGTGGCGCTGCGGCCGGTGACCGTTTCGTCGGATGATTACGCGTGGCGGGAATATGGCGTGGCGCCGGCGGAGTTGGAGCGATTCGAAGAACGGATGGAGCGGAAAATTTCGGCGGAACGGAAGCGCGGGAAAATTAAGCGATTTTCCGGCAACCTGGAAAAGGATTTGGCCGATTGAAACCGCTGGAACTGAGCGAGTCGTTCCGCAAGCAGATCCGGGCTTATCCAAAAGCTACGCGCCGGAAGATTGGAGCAGTCTTGCAGCAATTGGAGCAGGATTTTGGACATCCGCATGCTCATCGAGGGTTGGGCATTCGTCGGTTGACGGGAAACTTTTTTGAAATCCGCGTCGGTTTGGACCTGCGGCTGATTTTTCAAAACCGCGCCGAGTCGCTGTTGTTTCTGATGGCCGGAAACCATGACGAAATTCAGAAGTTTCTTCGCGGAGTTTAACGCAAAGACGCGAAGTCGCGAACCTGATTGCGTATTAGGAAACGAACTACGGCTAGAGGGCTTTTCCTCAATTATTAGTTTCGTCCAATTTACTCAAAATTCATGAATTTCTCGCTTGTGTAAGCCGGAAATTAAGGTATCATCTACGTTGCCTGAACGCCGCGTGTGTGGACGTTCGTTAAGGCTGAGAAAAAGCAGTTAACCAACAACCTAACCTTTAACCTCCGTTGCCGTTTGCAGCGTCGGTAGTTAGGCAATGGAGCTTCGGTTCCCGCCGTTTGGGTCCCCAAGTTCCCGCAGTTCAAATACAGTTATGCTCACAATGGAAGAAGCCATGAAGCAAACCGGCTCGCTGCCGTTTGCCGCAGGTAATATCGTCAAAGGCCATATCATCGAAGTCCGCCCCAAGGAAGTCCTGGTGGACATCGGCTACAAAAGCGAGGGCGTCATCCCCGCCCAGGAATTTGAAGACATCAAGACCGTGAAGGTCGGCGACGAAATTGATGTCCTCATCGAAAAACTCGAAAACAAGGAAGGCACGGTCGTGCTCTCGCACGAAAAGGCCGAGTTCAAGCGCAATTGGGAACGCATCCTCACGATTTGCAACGAGGGCGGCACCATCCAGGGCAAGGTCAAATCCGTCGTCAAAGGCGGCTTGGTGGTCAATATCGGCGTCGAAGCGTTCCTGCCGGCGTCCCAGATCGACATCATCACGCCCAAGAATCTCGCGTCGTTTGTCGGCAATAACTACGAATTCAAGGTCGTCAAAATCAATCAGGAGCGCCAGAACATCGTGCTGTCGCGCCGCGAACTTATCGAACAGGAGCGTTCCGAGAAACGCGCCAAGTTGCTGGCCGAAATGGTACCCGGCGACATCCGCAAGGGCACGGTCAAGAACATCACGGATTTCGGCGCGTTTATTGATCTGAACGGCATTGACGGCCTGTTGCACATCACGGACATGAGCTGGGGCCGTATCGCGCATCCGTCGGAACTCTTGAAAGTCGGCCAGGAAATCGACGTGGTGGTGCTGGACGTGAACAAGGAAAAAGAACGCGTCAGCCTCGGCCTCAAGCAGAAGATGGCCAACCCGTGGGACAACATCGAAACGAAATTTCCCGTCGGCGCGCGCGTCAAAGGTAAAGTGGTCAACCTGGTGCCGTACGGCGCATTTGTGCAACTCGAACCGGGTGTGGAAGGCCTTGTCCACGTTACCGAACTTTCCTGGACCAAACGCGTGGCCAAACCCAGCGACATGCTCAAGATGGAGCAGGAACTCGAAGCGATTGTTCTGGGCATCAACCGCGAGGAACAGAAAATTTCCCTCGGCATCCGCCAGTTGGAAAGCAATCCGTGGGACAGCGCTGAGACCAAATACGCTGTCAGCACACGCGTCAAAGGCAAGGTGCGCAATCTCACCAGCTACGGTGCGTTTGTGGAACTGGAGGAAGGCATTGATGGCATGATCCACGTGTCGGACATCTCGTGGACGCGTAAAATTAATCATCCGTCCGAAATTCTTAAGAAGGGTGACGAAGTCGAAGCGGTCGTGCTGGAGGTGGACCGTCCGAACCAGCGCATCGCACTGGGCATGAAGCAACTCGGCGAAGACCCGTGGGGGAATATTGACAAGCTCTACAAGGTCGGCGACGTGGTCCAGGGCAAGGTCACGAAGCTCGCCAGCTTCGGCGCATTCGTTGGCCTGCAACACGAGATTGACGGCCTTGTGCACATCTCGCAGGTCAGCGAAGAACGCGTGGATAAAATCAAGAATGTGCTCAAGGTCGGACAGGACGTTACCGCCCGCGTCATCAAGATTGACAAGGGTGAACGCCGCATCGGCCTGTCCATCAAGGCCGCCAGCTATTCCGACGAGCAGCTCAAGGAAGAACAGAAACTGCTCGACTCGCTCAAGCCCGGTGAAGACCTCGTGGCGTTGCAACACGCCTTTGATGCCGCCGACGAGGCGAAACAGGATTCAAAGGAATAAGCGGCGCGGTGAATTCAAAGGCGGACCGGCAACGGTCCGCCTTTTTTTGTTTTGGGAGGGTCGCCGTGTTGGCGACCCAAATTGGGGACAGCGACACGCCGTCCTTCCCAATTTTGATTTATTCCAGCAGCGATTTATGCCGGTAATGCAGGATTTTGAACTCCGGCTCGTCACGGATTTCTTCAGCGAGAACAAATTTCTGTTCAAATGGCGGGAAGAAGGCGTCACCGTTCGCAAACTCGCGCTTGACGAGCGTCAGGTATAGATCCGAACAGCGTGGCAAGGCCTGTTCGTAAATCTGCGCGCCGCCGCAGATGAAGATGTCGTTGGGAAACTCCTCCGGATTCAACCGTTCCAGCGAATTGAAAATCAAAATTTCCGTCCGCTGGTTTTTCTCCAGTTTGCTGAAGTGGAACTGGTAGGCGCGCTTGAGATAACGCCCGCCGCGCCATTCGTGGTACTGGCCGAAAATCTCGGGATGCGTCTTGATGAGCCGCTGCGGATGCCGCGTGAGAATCATGTTCTTGCGACTGGGCAGTGGCTGGCCAAGGCTCTCGAACGTCTTACGTCCCATCACCACGACATTGCCCAGCGTCGTTTTTTTGAACCACTTGAAATCCTCCGGCAGGTGCCAGGGGATTTTGCCGTCCGCGCCGATGACGCGGTTTAACGACATGGCGGCGATGGCCTTGAAGTATTTCATCCCAACTCAGATTGAATTAACAACATGTTCAGAATGTTTCTTTGTTCATTCTGTTAATTCCATCGAAAAACTAAACCGCAATCGGCGCCTTGATGCCCGGATGCGGGTCGTAGCCGACCAGTTCAAAATCCTCGAACTGAAAGTCGTGAATATTCTTCACCGCCGGATTCAATTTCATTTGTGGCAATGAGCGCGGCTCACGCGAAAGTTGCAATTTCGCCTGTTCGAGATGGTTTTGGTACAGATGCAAATCGCCGAACGTGTGGACAAATTCACCGGGTTTCAATCCACAAACTTGCGCCATCATCCGCGTGAGCAGTGCGTAGCTGGCGATATTGAACGGGACACCGAGAAATAAATCCGCGCTGCGCTGGTAGAGCTGACAGCTCAGTTCTCCGTCGAGCACGTAGAACTGGAACAGGGCGTGACACGGTGCCAGGCGCATCTGATCCAGTTCGCCCGGGTTCCAGGCGGTGACCAGGTGTCGCCGGCTGTCGGGATTTTTTTGGATTTGCGTGATGACGTCATCAATCTGGCTGAGGGAACGGCCGTCAGGCGTGTGCCAGTCGCACCATTGGGCGCCGTAAATGCGACCCAGGCTGCCAGTCGGGTCCGCCCATTCATCCCAGATCGTCACGCCATGTTCGTGAAGGTATTTGACGTTGGTATCACCGCGCAGGAACCACAGGAGTTCGTAGATGATGGATTTGACGTGAAGCTTCTTCGTGGTGAGCAGGGGAAAACTGGTCTGCAACGGAAACCGCGCTTGCGCGCCAAACACGGAATAGGTACCGGTGCCGGTGCGGTCGGGCTTGAATTTGCCGCGTTCCAAAACGAGCCGAAGCAGATCGAGATATTGAACCATCGCGGGAAAATTTAACCACGAAAGACACGAAAGACACGAAAAGAAATTTCAGACACGGATGGCACGAATTAACACGAATTGAATCGGTGAATATCCGTGAAATCCGTGTCCTCGGCCTTATCATGCCCCGAAATTTGCTTGCCCTGGAACGTGGTTACACTGCCTATTGCTGGGATGCGTGAACTGCCTCATACCCATCATTGTTTTGTCTGCGGCGAAAGCAACGCCGTCGGACTCAAGTTGCGCTTTACGACTGACGGGCGCGTCGTACATACGCGTTTCCGGCTACGTCCCGCGCATATTGGTTTTCGCAATGTCGTCCATGGCGGTATTCTGGCGACCGTACTGGATGAAATCATGGTCTGGGCGTGCGCGGTGCCGACGGGGCGGTTCGCATTTTGTGCCGAGTTGAACGCGCGGTTCCTGAATCCGGTCCGGCCGGACGACGAAATTCTTGCCACCGGCGAGATGCTGGCGAATCGCAAGGGCCGGATTTTCGAAGCCAAAGGGGTATTGGCCGATGCCTCCGGGCGGTTTTTCGCCGAAGCCACGGGCAAATTCCTGCCCATTCCGAAAAGCGATTTAACCGGTATGATGACCGATTTGATTGGTGATACCAGTTGGTTGCGGGATGGGGCCGATTCGTAGCCGCCGACGTGAGGAGGCCGAATTTGTTTTGAATCCGCCACCGTTCGTCCGGCTCGTTAACTCGGCGGCTACATCATGTTGGTGATTAATCAGGATTGTCGAAATCCGTTTCGAAAAGTAATCTGCGGTGAATTGATTCATGCGCATCCTTGCTCTCGACCACGGAACCAAACGCATCGGCGTTGCCATCAGCGATGAAACCAAAACCATTGCGCAACCGTTGGAATACATCCCGGCCGAACCGTTTGCGGATTTTCTGACGCGGCTGAAACAATTGCTGATCGAGAAGGAAGTTGATCTCGTTCTCATCGGTCTGCCGCGCAACATGGACGGCACGTACGGTCCGGCGGCGCAAAAGGTGCAGGCCTTTGTCGCGGTGTTGCGCGGCGCGATCACCGTTCCCATCAAAATGTGGGACGAACGCCTGACCAGTTCACAGGCGAACCGGATTTTAATTCAGGGCGGCGTCCGGCGCGATAAACGCAAGGAGAAGGTCGACAAGATGGCGGCGGCGATTCTGCTGCAAAGTTATTTGGATGGAATGTGATTAAATCGGAGGGGCGAGTTATACGAGCCCCTGAACAAACCAAAATGGGACTCGTGTAACTCGTCCCTCCGGGAATTTGAACAAGCTTAAATTCAAACTGACCATCGCCTACGACGGCACGGCGTACGAAGGCTGGCAGACGCAAAAGATCGGCACTGGCGTCCAGCAAAAGGTTGAGGAAGCACTGGCGAAACTCTTTCCCAGCTCGCCGCGGCTTCACAGTTCCAGTCGCACGGACACAGGTGTTCATGCGCTCGGCATGATGGCGCATTTTGAAGTGCCCGTTGCCGAATCCCGCGACCGCGGGATGACGGTGCGCAAACTGGCGCTGGCGATCAATGCCTGGCTGCCGGAGGACATCCGGGTGCTGTCAGTCTCACGCGCATCGGAAAAGTTTCACGCCCGGTTTGACACGGCTGGCAAGCAATACCGCTATTTCGTTTGGAATCACACAGCCATGAATCCGCTGCTTCGCCACAGTGCCTGGCTGGTCACGCGCCCGCTTGATCTGCCTGCCATGCGCGCTGCCGCGCCTCTATTTGTCGGACGGCATGACTTCAAATCATTCGCCGCGAATCGGAATTACGAAATGGAATCCACCCGGCGGAGGTTGACGCGGTGCGAAATCAAAAAGTCCGGCCGGCAACTGACGTTCATCATCGAGGGTGACGGTTTTCTCTACAAAATGTGCCGTGGCATAGTGGGCACGCTGGTGCAGGTCGGTCTGGGCAAGTTCCCGCCGGCGGAAATCAAACGGATGCTGGCAAAGAAGGACCGGCGCGTGGCCGGCATGACCGCGCCGGCGCATGGATTGGTTTTATGGAAAGTGTTTTACAGATAGCCCGTAGTCAACAGTCAGTAGTTAGTCGTTAATGGCGCCAGCCAATGCGTCCGGCTACTGACTACTAACTATTGACCACTGACCAAGATGAACATCGTTTTGGTTGAACCGGAAATCCCGCCAAACACGGGCAACGTGGCGCGACTTTGCGCGGCGACGAAGACGACGCTGCATCTGATCGAGCCTTTCGGTTTCAAACTTGATGACGCGCAACTCAAGCGCGCCGGCATGGATTACTGGCAACATGTGGAATGGCATCGCTGGCCGAACTGGAAGGCGTTTCAGGAAAAATTGCCGGCAAACGCCAAACTTTGGTTCATCGAATCAAAAGGACCAAAACTTTACACCGAGGGGAGATTTTCGCCGGGAGATTACCTGGTATTCGGGCGCGAAACAGCCGGTCTGCCGAAACCGCTCCTGGAACAGAACCGCGAATGCTGGTTGCGAATTCCGATGTTTAATGATCAGTCGCGTTCGCTAAATCTGTCGAACTGCGCGGCGCTGGTCCTGTTCGAGGCCTTGCGTCAACAGGGTTTCAAAGGTGAGATTTGAAGACTGGCTTGCCAAGTCGTAGCTCGGGCATTTCGCCGAATCAGTCCGCCTTCGCTTCCGTGATAAATGCTCCGACCCGGCTGCTTTCGTTCTCCGCTACGCTGCGAGCGAAGACTGGTGGGCGCTGAGGGATTCGAACCCCCGACCTACTCGGTGTAAACGAGGTGCTCTTCCGCTGAGCTAAGCGCCCGCCAAAAAAAGGTTAGATCAATCCGCGCCACCTTGCAATCAGGCGATGCCACAGAAAACACCAGGCTTCAATTGCTGCAATGGACAGTGATCATCGCCGCCGCTTGGGTGTTTGGCCGTTTCAGCAGCCGCTGCTTGAACCCAGTCGCCGGCCTTCGGCGAAACCACGCCGGGCATCTTGGGAATCTATAAAGGCACCTGAAGTACAAATCCCCAAAGTGCAAGTCAGGTAACCAATGCGCCTTATTCATTTCAAACTGAAACACTGCCATTCTTCTTGCGTTATAGCGACGGCTGTGTTAGGGTGACGGTTGCAAGGAACCCAATATGAGCAAAACATGATTGCTACATCCTTGAGCTTAAGCAAACGCGGGAGCGACTACTGCTGTTTTTTGCGGATCTCGGTATGAAAGAACTCAATGGAAAAGTATGTTTCATCACCGGTGGCAGCCGCGGCATTGGCCGGGCCATCGCGCTGGCGATGGGAGATGCCGGGGCCGATGTCGCGCTTACCTATCTTTCCAACAAAGAAAAAGCGGAGGAAGTGTGCCAGGCGGTCCGGGAAAAGGGTGTCCGTTGCCAGGCGTATCACAACAACGCCGCCTCGTTTGAAGAAACCGAGCAGGTGGTCAAACAAGTCATCGCCGACTTTGGCCTCATCAGCATCCTCGTGAACAACGCCGGTATCACCCGCGACAAATCGTTCCTGAAAATGACCAGGGACATGTGGGACGAAGTCGTGCATGTGAATCTCAATGGTGTGTTCAACGCCACGCACGCCATCCTGCCGAGCATGGTTGAAGCCGGCTGGGGCCGCATTCTCAATCTATCTTCGATCGTGGCGCAAATGGGGAACTTTGGCCAGGCGAACTACTCAGCGACCAAGGGCGCTGTGATCTCGTTCACCGAAACGCTCGCCCGCGAATTGGCCCTCAAAAACATTACGGTCAACGCGGTCGCGCCGGGGTTTATCGAGACGGACATGACCAAGGATATTTCCGAGGCCGCATTGCTACAGGTCAAAGCCCAGACGCCGATGGGCCGGCTTGGAAAACCTGAGGAGATCGCCGATGCCATCGTCTTCCTGGCCAGCCCGCGCTCCGGCTATATTACGGGACAGACTTTGTGCGTGAATGGCGGAATGCGCATGTAACGTCAACCGCGAGGTTGGCAAAGTTCGAGGTAAAGCCCGTACGCGTGTTCATTTTCCCCCTCGAACACTTGTGAAAAAAAACAAGGGCAAGGAGGAAACGCCCAAGCGATTTTTCAAACGGGTTCAGGCGCGCGGATGCCAGCCCGCATCGGCCCACAGCGATCCGCTCACCGCGGCATTGCTGATCATAAAACAAATTGCATCGGCAATTTCCTCGGGCTGAATGAGACGGCGCAGTTGGGTGTTCGGAATGATCTGTTCCTGGATCTGTGGCTGGCCCAACGCTCGCACCATTGGAGTGTCCGTGTAGCCGGGATGAATGATGCCGCAGCGCACGCCGTAAAAAATTGCTTCCATCATCAACGTGGCCGTTGCGCCTTCGAGACCCGCTTTCGTGGCCGCGTAAGCGATCTGTCCTTTGTTCCCCAGCGACGACACCGAGCCAATAAAAATCACCGTCCCTTGCAGCGGCTCGGTCGGCTCCCAGCGCTTGAGGCCGTTTTTCGCGCGGTCTTCGGCGATTCCGCCAACCAGCTCCAGCGCCCAATACACGGGCGCAATCAAGTTGATTTCCGTTACTTGCCGAAAGAGTTCGATGGGATAAATCGAGGGACGATTGGTTTCCTTGTCGAGTTTCACTGCCAGCCGGTCGCGAGTCACGCCGGCCGCCGGCACACAAATGTTGGCCCTACCGAATTTGAGATTTACTTCCGCATACACGTCAGTTCGAAAACTGGCGTCGGTCACGTCGCCGATGAACGATGCGGCGATGTTGCGACCCGCAAGCGTGTTTACAGTGTCGGCCACTTGCTGGACCGCTTCGCTTTGATCCACCAACGCCACTCCGCCAGCCTGACGTTTGGCCAGTTCGATGGCGACCGCCTGGCCAATGCCCCCGGCGGCGCCGGTGACCACGGCCACTGCATCTTTGATTCTCATAATTTGTTTTCCCGGTTTTGATATTGCAGCCAGACGGCGCCAGCCGCGGCTTCACTCGCGCGGAAGGGCGACCACGCTCTCTTTAACCGGAGCATAACACGTGTTATCGCAATTGCAACACAAATATATGCATTTGCAAAACGCGTGGAACCAATCCGATGGCGCATGGATGGATTGTGCGGCGGAGGAAATCGCGGGGGGGGTTTCTCCGGTCCGGCAACAATATCGCCGGCCTGCCGGCATCAATCCGGTCGGGCCGTTATATTTTGTCTTGCATTGTGCAATTGCGAAAAGTAAGAATTGTGTCATGGCTGATCCAAGCGACTCCACGGCGAAAAGGCTGGAGATTAAAAAATATCCCAATCGCCGGTTCTACGACGCCACTCACAGCCGCCATCGCACGCTGGTGGAAATGTGTTCTTTGATCCAGCAGGGCTACGACATCACCGTCACCGACGCAAAGACCGGCGCCGACATCACGGCGCAAGTGCTGACGCAAATCATTCTCGAATTGGAAACGACGAAGCTCGATTCGTTTCCCGTGCCGCTGCTGGTGCGCCTGATCCGCATGAACGATCAATTGGTGAAGGATTTCATCGAGAAGTATTTCAACCAGGCGCTCGGATCATTTCTGAATTATCAGCAGCAAGTCGAAGAACAGATACGCCGTACCCACGGGCTGCCAGCTTCGTTTCCTTCCGTATCCGCATGGACAAAAGCCATGCTTGGTCCCCTCGCTGCTTCGTTCGGCCACGGTGTGACCGGGCCTTCCGTCGAGGCGACTCCTCCTCCGTCCGCCGAAAGCCAGAACCAGGAATTGCGCGGGATGATCGAGCGTCTCCAAACGCAGGTGGCGGCGTTGAAGCAGACGACGAACGGGAAAAAGGCCAAGGTTCGTCGACATCGGCGAGCCTCCTAGCCCGGAACTTCCAGGTCTGCTGTGACCCAGGTTCCCAAGCTGCGAATCGCACGAATTCGTTTGCCGCAACGATTTGGAATGGCTCCGCACGGATCCGCCATTTGAGCAAGGGGTAAACACCTCCGTAAAATAGTTGTGCAAATGCAAAAATAATTGTTGACTTCTTCTCCGGTTCGCGCTTAAGTTGCCTCTGGAACGGGCAGGCTTCGGAGTAAAGCCTCCTTTTTCCTGATGCATGAATGCCAAAACAAAGAATCAAGGCCGCGCCGGGAGGGCGGGGGAGCGGGGGACGCGGATTATGCATTTGCAGAATGACATGGGGCCACGCGAAACGGGAGATTCACTCCGTCGGGTCCCGGTTTCATCGCGTCGGGAAAGCCAGGGAGCGCGATGCAGCCACCGAACCAAAACACAAACAAATGAAAGGAATGCCGCTATGACAGACAAAACAAAAACTCCTGCGTCGGAAATGTTCGACCAGGCATTGAAGAACTACGAACAGGCACTGCAGACCGGCCTGAAAATCCAGGAAGAGGCCGGCAAGTGCTGGACCAAACTGCTGAATCCAGCCGCGTCGCCGCTGGACTTACAAAAGCAGGTGATAGCGATGGCCAACGAAGTGATTCCGGCCACCCAAAAAAACATGGAAGCCTATCTCCAACGTCTGGAGCAGAACAGCCGCGCCAGCGTTGACCTGCTGAAGAAAGGAATCGAGGCCGCACAGACGGCGAGCTTCCAAGAAGGCCAGGGAATGCTGGTTGATTTTTGCGAAAACTCGCTCACATCGCTCAAAACGAACGCACAGGCGATCGTTGATCTCAATTGCAAAGCGGTTGATTCATGGATCGCAATGGTGAAGAAGGCCACGAGCGACGTCGTTGGACCCAAAGCCGAGAAGGCGTGAACGGGGCCCGGCCCAGTGTCTTTCTCCAGAGAGGTACAGTACGCTCAAAGAAGCATATCTGATCGGAAGCGCGCGCACTGCGATTGGCAGTTTCTGTGGCGCCTATGCAAACACGCCGGCGCCAGCCTTGGGGAGCGTGGTGGTCAAGGCAGCGCTGGCGCGTGCGGGAATTCAACCTCGCGACATTGACGAAGTGATCTTCGGCAACGTGGTCAGCGCCGGCTTGGGGCAGAACGTGGCGCGCCAGGTCAGCATCGGCGCTGGCCTGGGAACTGGCGTCAGCGCCGCCACCGTCAACAACGTTTGCGGATCAAGCCTCAAAGCCGTGATTCTCGCCGCGCAAGCAATCCAGTGCGGCGACTCTTCGGTGGTGGTCGCGGGAGGAACCGAGAACATGTCGCGAGCGCCGTATCTGCTGGAGAAAGGGCGGACGGGTTATCGCATGGGCAATGGGGAATTGGTGGACTCGATGATCAGGGACGGCTTGTGGGATGTGTATAGCAACGTCCACATGGGCACGTTCGGTGAGGGTTGCGCCGAGAAATTCGGCTTCACGCGCCAGCAGCAGGACGATTTCGCGGTGGAAAGTTTCCAACGCGCGATCAGGGCCACGCGCGAGAAACGGTTTGCCGACGAAATCGAGCCGGTTCAAGTCAAGGTAGGTGGCGAGACGATCACGGTTGCGGAAGATGAGGCGCCCAAAAAGTTCAACGAAGAAAAATTGCGCAAGCTGCGCCCCGCTTTCGACGAGAAAGGCACGATAACCGCGGGCAACGCTTCGAGCATCAACGATGGCGCGGCAGCGCTGCTGGTGGTGTCTGGCGAAAAAGTCAAGAGCTTGGGCCTCAAGCCGCAGGTAAAAATTCTCGGCTACTCTGCGTTTTCTGGCGAGCCGGCATGGTTCACGCTCGCGCCGATTGGGGCGATTAACAAATTGCTGAACGGTCTTTCTTTGCGGGTCCGCGACGTTGATCTGTTTGAAATCAACGAAGCCTTCGCCGTTGTGACGATGGCCGCCATGAAGGAGTTGGGCATTCCCCATGAGAAGGTTAACGTGCATGGCGGCGCGGTAGCGCTCGGACATCCCATTGGCGCAAGCGGCGCGCGGACGCTGGTGACGCTGATCAACGCGATGAAACAATCTGGCGCGCGGATTGGCGTGGATGTGTTGTGCATCGGTGGCGGCGAAGCGGTGGCGATGGCAGTCGAGCTTTGCGATGGCCTACGATAAGTGTAGGCATCGTCCCCGTCCTCGAATTCCGAGTTTTTCGAGGACAGAGGAAGGCGACGGGAACGACGAAGAAAAGCGAATCGAATGAACGATAACTAAACTTGTGCTTCGCCCGAAATGGACGCAAGGTTTGGGCGGCCCAAAATTAAAAACATGAGTGATCCAGCCGAGAACTTCACCAAACAATCAGCGGCCTTTCAGAAAATCTGGCTCGAGTCCATGTCCAAGTTAATGCAGGCCGCTTTCACCTTCACGCCCGATTCCGCTCCGCCGGAATTATTGCGCCAGATTCGGAATGGGATGCTTCAGGCCCTCGCCGGAGCCTGGGATGAATTCCTGCGCTCGCCTCAGTTTCAGGCCAGCATGAAACAATGGATGGAGCAGGCCGTCGCCTTTCGTAAGATGAGCAATGATTTCATGTCGAAAGCACGCAAGGCAATGCAGGCACCGACGAGCGGCGACGTTGAGGCGATCATGCTTTCGGTGCGCCACATGGAAACACGCATCCTGGACCGGGTGGAGGAACTGTCCAGGCAGGTCCATGAACTCCAATCGCGGGCTGGCCAGGTGCAAACTCAAAGCGCCAGCCCGCGCCGCGCGCCGAAAAACCTACGGAAGCCTTTGCGCGGAAAGAAGCGGGCAGAGAGATCATGAATCTCATCAACGATTTCACAAATCCGTGGCTTCAATGGCAACAAGCCGCGGTGGACGAGACACTCAACACCGCGCAACGGATGCGGCTTCTGCCGTCGCTGTTGGACCGCGCCCGGCAAATTCGCAAAGGCGTCACGCCCTCCGAAGTGGTTTACGAAGAAGACCGGCTCAAGCT
Source organism: uncultured Verrucomicrobiae bacterium (assembly GCA_963708525.1). Taxonomy (GTDB): domain Bacteria; phylum Verrucomicrobiota; class Verrucomicrobiia; order Limisphaerales; family UBA11358; genus UBA11358. Next base: position 19,278 of record CAVPTH010000005.1, read on the forward strand.
TATACATTACGTGAGCGGCAAGCCGCCGCGTTACCGCACGCCACTGGTGTTCGTCTATGCATTGGTGAACCGGCCCTACATTCTTGATTTGAAGACCGGCCGCAGCGTCGTGGCCAACTTTGTCGAGCGCGGCTTCGATACGTACTTGCTGGACTGGGGTGTGCCGGCGGACGCGGACCGGTATCTGACGCTGGATGATTACATCAATGGTTACATGGTCAACGTGATGGATTATTTGTGCGAACGCGCCGGCATGAAAAAACTGAACGTGCTCGGTTATTGCATGGGCGGAACGATGAGCGCGATGTTCACAGCGTTGCATCCGAAGCGGGTAAAGAACCTGATCTTGCTGGCCGCGCCGATTGATTTCGGCACGCACGACGGACTGCTCAACGTCTGGACGCAAAGCGGGAATTTCGACGTGGACAAGTTTGTGGATGCGTTTGGCAATTGCCCGGCCGAATTTCTTCAAGCCGCGTTCCTCCTGCTTCGCCCCGTGCAGAACCTGCTGCAAAAGCCAATTGATTTTTACGAGCGCATGCACGAGGAAAAATATCTTGAAGATTTTCTGGCGACCGAAGCATGGTTGCAGGACAACATTCCCGTGCCCGGCGAGGTCTATCGGGAATTCGTCAAATATCTTTATCAGCAAAATCTGCTTACGAATGGGCGGATGCCGGTGGGCAAACGCGTTGTCAAACTGGAGCATATCACCTGTCCGGTCCTGAATCTCGTAGCCGGGGAGGATGATTTGGTGCCATGCGGACAAAGTACGCCTTTCAACGATTTGGTCGGCTCGAAGGACCGTAAGAGCCTTATGTTGCAGGGCAGCGGCCACATCGGGTTGGCCATCGGCGGTCGCGCGCAACGTGAGCTTTGGCCCCAAGTCTGCGACTGGCTGGCGCAACGCACGAATTAACTGTGTTTTCTCGTCCTTGAGCCAACCCAACCTGGTCGCAGGTGGCCATTTTGCAGTTGCACGATTGCGGAGCGAATTGGACTATGGATTTCACAAATGCCGGAACCCGGCAAGAGACGAAAATGGTAGTTGTTGTGGCTGCTTGATCAGAGAAATCGTCACCCCCGATTGTCAGCCCCGACGAAAAAATTGTAGGCTATATGAGTCCATTTGGGTCCATCCGAGCTTGCAAGGAAAATGTCACGATTGGCTGGTTAGTCCAAGTGAGTCCCAGTGAGAGCAAGTGGGTCCAGGAAACCCAGGTCTTTGTGTAAACGAGACGCGCTAGCCACTGCGCCAAGCGCCCGCCGAAAGCGACGCTATCACAGCGGTCGTTAGAGAACAAGTTTTGCCGCCCTGAGAAAGAACGTATCACGGCATTTGAACCGGCCGCACATCTCATAGGACTCCCGAAAGCCCGTCACTCCCGTTTGTCACCGGTGCCAGGCGGGCGGGTCGACACGCAACTGCTATTGTAACTTTGGACGATGTACGATTGATCCAATTGCAGATGGCAACGGCAGGTTATGCTGCCGCGTAACACTGCGCTGGCCTTTGCCAAGCCGAAGGGGCCAATTGAGCTTGACAAGGGTGATTATTGTGGCTAAGTACTTTACATATGAAAATAATTTCCACTTACTTGGTGGCGGCAATGATCGTTGCCGGGTTCACCACCAGCTTGGTAGCCGGCGATAATAAGCAGGAAGACAAAGCGGATCTGACAGTCAAGGTGAACGAGTCGAAGGCTGCATTTCTTAAACAGGATGAGGGCTTGAAGAGTATGTTTGACAAGGCGGCGGGCTGCGTGGTTTTTCCGTCCGTGGGCAAAGGTGCAGTAGGTATCGGCGGGGCGAGGGGCTCCGGTCAGGTCTTCGATAACGCCAAGCTCGTCGGTGAGGCCACGCTAACTCAATTTACCGTCGGCTTCCAGTTCGGGGGTCAGGTTTATTCCGAGCTGATTTTTTTCGAGGACAAGACATCACTGGATAACTTCAAGAAAGGAAACATGGAATTCAGTGCCCAAGTGAGCGCTGTGGCGGCCACAGCCGGTGCTTCCAAGAATGCCAAGTATGAGAAAGGCGTAATGGTATTCACGATGGCTAAGGGAGGCTTGATGTACGAAGCCAGTGTTGGCGGCCAGAAGTTCGAGTATGAAGCGTATTGAATCATAGAGTTCTCTGGTTTCCGGCGAGATGGGTCGTTGAAATGAGTACCGAAGCCGGAACGTAGGCCAAAGTTTTTAGAAATATAGCGTCCTGAAGCGACCGGTTCTTGATCTGCTATCAGGTGATTTTCGTATGGACGAGAAGAAGTAGAAGCAGACAGTCAAAACAACCAACCGATGAACCTATATGAAAAGAACAATAATACTCGTTATGGGATCAGGGTGCCTGTGCCTCTCAACTGCCTGGGCACAGGATTCTGGCTCGGAAACGCGTTTCAATAAGGGCGAATGGGACCTCTCACCTTACGCCACGTACGTTGACAAGGTGGGCGGCAAATGGGGCGCAGGCGCCGCGCTCACTTATTTCGTGACCGACAAAATTGGTGTTGGTGCTTCAACTTACTGGACGGATGGCGGTGGGACATTTTTTGACAATGCGGCTGGCGAAGCCTACTTCCGCCTTCCCATCGGTAAAGCCATAGCGCCTTACGCCGTTGGCAGCGTCGGTTATCAGTTCGACTATGCCTACTGGGTTGAAACGTTCGGGGCGGGTATTGATTTCCGTCCTTTCAAGAACCTCAGCGCATTCAGCGACTTGCAATGGCGGATCGCCGACCAGTCTACCAGAAATGGTGCTTTTCTTCGCCTGGGCGCGCGGTTCAGTTTCTGACATTTAGAGTCTCTGCATCGTTGACCGTGTCCGGTTGAAGCCAGCGGATTTGGCAACGACGGACACGGCCTACTTCTGTTCGATTACCGTCCCGTCGCCGCGAAGTTTCATTCGCAGGCCACGCCATTCGACTGTGTTACCCGCAAACGCGGCCAGCCAGAGAGCCACTTGCAGCAAATCTTTCACGGGCACAAGCCAGAAGGGTGAGACCAGATCTTTATCCGGGGTGAACCGGCGTTGCAGGTTTTGTGCAAGCCCAATTCGAATCAACAAACAAACCACCGCGGCCAGTGAAGAACAAAACGTCACCGGCAAAACCAGTGCAGCCATCAACCACAACAGCGGCCAAAACGTTGCATTGGACAGGATGCTGAAAAAATAGGGCAGGGGTTGGCAGACCCGAATGGTGCGGGCCCAACGCAGTTGATGCCGCCAGACGTCACGCCAGTTCATCGGCGCATTCCAGCATTCCACGACCACCGGGCACAGTGCGAGGCGATGGCCTTTTCCAGCCAGGCGATGACCCAGTTGGTAGTCGTCGGCGAGATAATTGGCCAGGGAATTTAACCCGCCAATATCGACCAGCGCCTTGCGGCGTACGAGGAGTGCCGCTCCGAGCGCAAAATTCAGCGGGCCGAGACTGGTGGCCTGCAAAACCTGGCTCCAGAAATCGGCGTTGATGGCGACGGCTTCCCAACGCATGGCCATGGTGGTGGGATTGGCCAGGCGATAGAAACAACTGACCAGGCTGATTTGATCCCTCGCTCCGCTTTCGGCCGCGCCGGTTCCGCCCGGCGAGACCAGGGCGGTGATGATATTCGTCAGAAAATCCGAGGGTACACGCACGTCCGCATCGCTGACGAGGAACAGTTCATATTTCGCCCGGCGTTCCAGCTGGAGCAGCTTGGAAACCTTGCCGTTGGTTCCGAGTGCTTCACGACAAATGACCAGTTGAGCATCACACCCCGGGTTTTTTTGGATGAGATCAGAGATGATTTTACAGGACGGGTCAGCGGCGGTGGGGACGCCAAACAGGATTTGCACCGGGCCGGAATAGTTTTGCTCGAACCAGCTTTGCAACGAATCGGCGGTGGTTTCATCGCAACCTTTGACCGGCTTGAGGAGGGTGACGCCGGGCGAAGAGGACGGTTGGGTGACGCGCCGGTGCAGGGGAAAACGCCAGGTGACCAGCCATTGCCAGAGAACGAGCGCAAGGCTCAAGAGGGCGAGACCGGCGAAAATTGCGTTGATATAATTCACCCGGAAGCAGTCAACCGGGCTCAGACCGGGGCTGGGGCATCCACCGGTTTGGCTTCGATGCGTTCATCAAGGACCAGCACGCCGTGTGGCGGAATGTCGTAATTGCCGGAGAACGTATTGCCCGTGAGGAAATCATGCATGGGCTTGTAGAATTGGATGCGAACGGGCGAATTCTGATGATTGATCAGAAAGAAAACGCGCATGCCTTCCTTTTGGCGCATGCTGACTTCGACATTTTCCGGTACCTTGAGCAACGGTTGCAATCCGCACATCTGCCGAAGCCAGACGACCAGGTCCTGGTATAAATGCTGGTGGCTGAGGGTGCCCAAATAAATGGCCCGGCCCAGACCAAAGGAATTCATCGTCAACGCCGGCCGGCCGGCATAAAAATCCTTGGCATAAGTCGCCAGAACCTGGCATCCCTTCGCCTCAATGATGTCGCACCAAAGCCGGGCCGGATGCACATGGCTGGTGGGGAACGCGCCTTTGAAGGTGAGATGGTTTTCTTCGCCGGGCGGAATGGGATCAAATTCCAGAACCTCCATCCCGAATAAATCGGTCAGGTCGTTCGGGTAACCCGTGTCCGGTGCGATGCTGTGCTCGTTTACCAGGCCGGTGTTGAACGTACTCACCAGCGTTCCGCCGTTTTGAACGTAAAGTTTCAGACGATCGGCCTCGCCGGCGGCCAGCAGGTGCAGCGATGGCGCGAAAACGAGTTTGTATTGCGACAGGTCTTCCGTCGGGCGCGCGAAGTCCACGGGAATGCTGCGGTCATGGAGCGCGTTATAGATCAGCTGGATGTGCTCGCGCAGGTTGAAAAATTTGTTCGGCTGCATGGGTTGTTGCAGCGTCCAATCGTTGTCATGCGAGTAAAGAATGCACACATCGGCCTTTACCCGGGTGTCCTTGAGGGCAGGGGCCAACAGCTTCAATTCCTCACCGATTTGGCTGATTTCCTTGTAGACGCGGGTGTTGCCTTCCAGGTGATGCGGCAGAACGGCACCATAAAATTTTTCATTGCCGATCCGCGGCTGCCGCCAGCGATAGTAGAGCACACCGCACGCGCCGCGGGAAATGAGCTGATAGGTGAACAACCGGATCGTGCCGGGTCGCACCAGCGAGTTAACGTCCTGCCAGTTGACCTGGCCCGCCTTTTGTTCGATGACCCAGAAACCGCAGTCCCCATCGGGTGTCTTGATGTCGGACTTTTTTAGCGAACGGAGAATGTCGATGTCGCACGCCAGTTCCGCAGATTTGATCTTGATCGCCGGCCGGCTCTCGACGGAAACGAAATCGACGGCATCCGCCATATCGAAGTGATCGAATTTGCGGTGAAGCGCACGGAGGTTGACGGTGACGGGGCGGTCGGGACAAAGCTCACGCAGCACATCGGCCTGCATGCGGACAAACGCCACGATGGCGTCGCTGCAAAACCGGTGCCAGTCGAGCAACAGGGCGGCGTTGTGGGACGTGGGTGCCGCCATGGGCATGGGGACATCCTCGAACGCATCAACAATCTGTCCCAGATAACGCAAGCCCAACTGGTCGTTAAGAGCCTCCACCGTCTTATATTTCAACTTCAACCAGTTTTGCCATTCCAGGCGTGAGTCTTCGTTAAAGGACCATTCGGTTTGGTGTCCGCCGAGGCCGCTGTCAATCTGCCAGGCGACTAATTGGGGGTGGTCGCCCAGTGCCTGGGCCATATTTTCCACCAGCCGCTTGGAGGCGTTCCAATAGGCATCATTGTTGAAACAGGCCGCACGCCGGGTCCCGGCGTGTTTAACCAGGCCATGTTCGTCGAGTGGCAAAACACCGGGATACTTTTTGGAAAGCCAGAGGGGAGGAGCGGCAGTCGGTGTGCCCAGGACCACCTTGATGCCGTGTTTTTCCATGATATCCATGACACGACGCAGCCAGCGAAAATCGTACTTGCCCTCCGTCGGTTCGCAAATCCCCCAGGAAAATTCTCCCACCCGAACGACGTTGAAGCCAGCCTTGGCCATCAACCCGGCGTCACGTTCCCAGCCGCCTTCCGGATTGTCGGCGGTGCCGCTATAAGGAAAGACCCACTGCTCAGGATAATAATCAACGCCAAAAAACATAACCTCGCCTCGGGGTTCGAATTCATCCTAGGAGCAACCGGATGCGCATGCAATCTCAAAATTGCGTGGGTTGGCCGGCAGGGAAGTAGGGAGCCTATTTGTTTAAAACTTTGAAGACGCCCTGGATAAGGTTGCTGGTTTCCGGAGCGGTATTTTTACCGGAGTTCTGCAATAAAATTTGAGCCTGCTTGCCCAGATCTTTGCGGTCGTCTTCGATGGCCTTGATGGTGGCGGAGAGGATGGCATTGAGTGCGTTCCGGGATAAATCGGTCGCCGTGATTCCTTCCGCATTTTTGCCCAGGTCGATGAGATGAATCGGCGGCAGCATAAGGGTCATTTTCTTCCCGCCAAGGTCCGTCAGGTTGACATTCACTTTGGCGCCTGTAATCAACAGGTCGTCCACTTCAAATTTTTTAGTCGATGGGGCCGGAGCGGCGGCATTGGTTGCTACGGGGCCACCATTTTTGGAGGTGGCGTTGATATTGGCCATGATTTGGCTGAGATTGTTGCCGCCCAGGCCCCCTTCGAAAGTGATTTCCGGTGCTTCCAGGTAAATCGAGCGCAAGACGATCTTGTCTGAGAACACGGACAAGGGGTTCACGCCGACGGCGATGGTACTGGCGCTGATGGCCTGCGGGGTCTGGTAACCCTGGGGGTTGCCCACGACCAGGCCCTTGAGACTGGCCGAGCCGGCCAGGAGGGACAAATGCACCTCATCCAGCTTGATAGTGACTTTGGTGATGTTGGGGCCGACAGTTTCAACCCCTTTTTTCACGATGTCGCCCAGGTGCAGGCTGGCGATAATGATGCCGGTCAGGCCAAGAACAACCAGGACAAGGACCACACTCAATAGTATTATCTTGCTCCTTTTCATAAGCGTCCCCATTCAATACTCCATCCGGGTATCCCGGCAAGCATGAATTTCGTCACCGTGCAATCAGCGCGTGAATCACTTCCACCAGACGGTTGATTTGATAGGGCTTGGCGAGAAAACGATCCGGTTTAACGTCGGAATCGGTGTAAATGCTTTCATCCACCGTACCGCTGAGCAGGATGATCTTCTGCTGCGGGTGGAGCCGTTTGCATTCCCGGATTAAATCCATGCCGTTCATCTGGCCCATCGCATAATCGGTGACCAGAACATCGGGAGAGGGTTGGGCGGCAATATATTCCGTCAGCGCCTTTTGCGGATCACGGAACAGGCGCACCTGGAACCCGGCCGGCTCCAAAATCATTTCCGCCAGATCCAGCAGCATTTGTTCATCGTCCACCACGAAGATAAGAGGTGCGGAACGGTTGACCCGGCTGGTTTCATTCTGACTCATACTGGCCAGTGCCTATTAAAACATAACTGTTACTCAACGGCAAGAGCATTTGGGTGGTGGGCTACTTTTCCGATTTTACGGAGCGCGGCGGCCTCAGCCGCAGCGGGTACCTGCGCAAAGGGACTCGCTTTTGATTTCAACGTTCACTGGCACTTTCTGGTGCTGCGCCTGAGACAGGCGCGGTCCGGCAAAGCTGCCCACTCCCCGCATTTGGCCGGCGAAATTCCCATTGCGCCGGTTGCGCTCCCGCCGTAAACTCTGAATGGCAATGAAGGCATCGCCACGAAACAGGGATTTGCTGCTATGAAAAGAAAATCGGCAAACACATTAATCAAGAAGAAGACCAACGCCCAAATTGTATCTCCCCCCCGCGCTGCCGAAACCCTGCCTGAGACCTCCGACTCCGGCACCGTTTCCGCCGGCTCCGTCAAACCGGCCAGGACCCGGCGTTCCCCGGTGAGAAAATTAAAAGACACCCTGGCTTCCGCGTTGAAAGCCGTCAGTACCCCGTTGAAAACCAAACGCGCGGTCAAACCCCGAATCGGTGGAACGACCCGGACCAAAAAAATTCAAGTCCCGGCCATTCTGCTGGAGGGGGACCGGCCGGCACCTCCCCCGATCAGCGGGCCCGGCCAGAAATATGCCTTGGGCCCGGTACCGCCGACACAACCCTTTGAAACGGCGGAGGCCGAACTGCCCGACGGCTACGGCACACGCCAGTTGTTTTTGACCGCCCGCGATCCGCACTGGCTTTATGCGCATTGGGATCTGACCCGCGAGCAGCAGGCCCGTTGCAATACGCGTTCGGCCGATGGTCACCTGGTTCTGCGCGTGTATTCCCATAAAATCGAAGGGCACCCGATCAACGAAATTCACGTCCATCCCGAATCGCGCCACTGGTTTGCGCACGTCGAACGTGCCGGAAATCCTTACGGGGCGGAACTGGGCTATTATTCGCCGGTCGGTAAATGGATGCGCGTGGCGGTGTCGGCCTCCACGGTCACACCCCCGGACACCGTTTCCGCCGAAGGCGGCACCGATTTTGCCACGATTCCCTTCGAATTCCCCTTTGCCCGGTTACTGGAAATCATCAAAGCGGCCGTGCAGGAAAATCTGCCTCTGGCCCAGGCGCTGGAAGAACTCCGGCGACAAGGCCACCCGGACCTGCCGCGCGCGGCTTCCCGGTCACCGTCCGGCTGGACGCCGCAACAGGAACAGGCCCTTGCGAAAATCATTAATATTGATGATGTCCGCCGGGTATGGATGGGGTCGTTCGAAATCACGGAATTAATCCGCCGCCGGCTGGTTCATGAAATCTCGTCGCTCGGGGTTTCCAGCCTTTCCAGTCCCTTTGGGGGTATTCCATCGGCGAAAGGTTTCTGGTTCAACGTCAACGCGGAATTGATCATTTACGGCGCAACCGAGCCGACCGCGAAGGTGACCCTGGGCGGCCACGAGATCAAATTGCGTCCCGACGGTTCCTTCAGTTACCGGTTCGCTTTGCCGGACGGAAAATATGACTTGCCGGCGGTGGCGGTTTCGACCGACGGTACGGAAGCCCGTGCCGCCGACCTGAAATTCAGCCGCGCGACGGATTACCTTGGCGACGTCGGCGCGCACCCGCAAGACCCGTCCTTAAAAGCGCCTTTGCCCGAAAACGTGTGACCTCATGGACGCGCCTCACCGCGGAGCCCTGATGCTGGTCCGTTTTATTGCCGTGGCCTTGATCGGCCTCAGCGTGATTATATTAAGTCTGTCCTGGGTGCAAAGCTCCATGCATCATCTGCCCATGCGGGTCATTGATTTTGTGCTTCCGGCCGTTCTCCTGGTGCTGGGGATGGTTTTTTTGATCAAAGCGGACGCCCTGGCGACGTGGATCGCAAACCAGCTGGACGAGTGAGCACCGGTTCCTGACAGATTATGCAAGGATATCTATCGCTCGTGCTGCATGCACACCTGCCCTTTGTGCGGCATCCCGAGCACGAAAAATTTTTGGAGGAATCCTGGCTGTTCGAGGCCGTCACCGAAACCTACATTCCATTGCTGCAAACGCTGGAGGGCTGGCGCCGCGACGGCATGGAAGTGCGATTGACCCTTTCGCTCTCGCCCACCCTGTGCGCGATGTTGCTGGACCCATTATTGCGCGGGCGTTATGAGCGGCATCTGAACAGCCTCATTGACCTGGCGGAAAAGGAACTTCACCGCACGCATTGGGACCGGGCGTTTCGCGAACTGGCCTGGATGTATCATCACCGGTTTGTTTCCATGCGCGACACCTGGCGCGCCTGCCAGGGCGACCTCGTCGGCGCCTTTCGCAAACTTCAGGACGAGGGCCGCATCGAAATCATCACCACGGCGGCAACCCATGCCCTGTTGCCATTGCTCGCCAGTCATCCGCCTTCACTTCGCGCGCAAATTCTGACGGCGCGCGACCACTACCGCAGCTGTTTTGGATGCGATCCGCGTGGCATCTGGTTGCCGGAATGCGCGTACGTGGAAGGAATCGAAGTTTTCCTGCAAGAGGCCAACATTCGCTGGTTCATCCTCGATACGCATGGCGTGTTGCATGCCCGCCCGCGTCCGCGGTACAGCACGTTCGCGCCCATTTTTACCCCCAACGGCATTGCGGCGTTCGGCCGCGATTTCGATTCCTCCCGACAAGTCTGGAGCAAACACGAAGGATATCCCGGTGACGCCCGGTACCGCGATTTTTACCGCGACGTCGGCTTCGACCTTGATTTCGATTACGTAAAACCGCACCTGCCGTCGCCGGACAACCGCGGTTTCACCGGTATTAAATATTACCGTATCACCGGCGGGGCCGGTCCGAAGCAGATTTATCAGCGGGACCTGGCGTTGCAGGCGGCGAGCGAACATGCCCGGCATTTCCTCGATGAGCGCATTAAACAGACCGAGAGCGTCGCCGGGTACCTGGACCGGCCGCCGATTGCCGTGGCGCCTTACGACGCGGAATTATTCGGTCATTGGTGGTATGAAGGACTGGAATTTCTCGATTATCTCGCCCGCAAACTTTTTTACGACCAGAAAATCCTCTCCCTCATTACGCCGGGCGAGTATCTGCATCGCCACCCCACCAATCAAATCGCCTCGCCCGGTGCGTCCAGCTGGGGTGAGGAGGGTTACTGGCGCGCGTGGCTGAACGAATCGAATGAGTGGATTTATCCCCATCTGCAAATTGCGCAGGAACGGATGACCGGGCTGGCCAAAAAATTCCCCCGGGCCACCGGTCTTAAGGCGCGGGCGTTGCGACAGGCCGCGCGCGAATTGTTGCTGGCCCAGGCCAGCGACTGGCCGTTCATTTTGCGCACGGGCACCAGTCCCGATTATGCGCGACGCCGGGTGAAGGAGCATCTGATCCGTTTCATTGCCCTGCATGAACAACTGACCGAAACCACCGTGGATGAAAAATGGCTGGGGGAAGTGGAGTCGCGCGACAACCTTTTCCCGGACGTGCATTGGAGTTACTGGAAGTAAAGCGCTGTCCAAAAGCGTGATTTAATTGCAGATTAAACACGCCGCTTCTGTTTTGCGACCGAAGCCTTCTCGATAAATTTGAAAGAAACGCGTCGCCTTCCACGAGTGATGTTGGTATGAGTAATATCATGACATCGCTGGTGGAAGATTCAATTTCCACGCGTTACAGCCTTCTAAGCCGCCTGGAAGATCGGGGAGATCAGGACAGTTGGCGGGACTTCTTCGATACCTACTGGCGGTTTATTTATTCGGTCGCACTCAAATCCGGCCTGACTGAAGCCGAGGCCCAGGACGTGGTGCAGGAAACGGTTATCTCCGTAGCCAGAGACATTCACAAATTCAAGCGCGATCGCACCCTGGGCTCTTTCAAAGGCTGGCTGCACAACCTCACTCGCTGGCGGATTGCCGATCAATTGCGGAAACGGACTCAGGCCAGGGTGGAAGACGACTCGCGGACCAGTGACATTCCAAAGCCGGATGTGGCAGAAATCCCCGATCCGGCCGCCGAAACCGCGGAATCCTTATGGGAGTCGGAATGGAAGACAAATCTGCTGAATGCAGCTTTGGAGGCAATCAAACACTGCGTGAGGGAGGAGCATTATCAGATCTTTGATTTGTACGTGCTCAAACAATGGCCGGCACGAAGCGTGGCAGACGTGCTTGGCGTCAACGTCGGTTTGGTTTATCTGGTCAAATACCGTATGGCGGTCTTGCTCAAGAAGGAGGTGCGCCGCTTGGAGCAGCAATGGGATCAGGGTCGATGATGAAACTGAAACTGTCATCATGACCGAGCCTGCCAATCCGACCCGTGAGGGAACGGCCGCGTCGGGTCCGTTGCCCGTCGTGCCCGACCACGAGCTGCTACGGGTAATCGGTGCGGGCAGCGGTGGCGAGGTGTGGCTGGCCCGGAATGTTCTGGGCACGTACCGAGCCGTCAAGGTCGTGCGGGCGCGCGCGTTCAGAACCTACCGTTCTTTTGAGCAGGAGTTTCAAGGCCTGTTAAAATTCGAACCGATTTCGCGGTTGCACGATGGCTTGATGGATATCCTTCAGGTGGGAAGAAACGATTCAGCGGGATATTTCTATTATGTGGTGGAGCTTGGCGATGACATCAGCACCGGCCAGGTTGTCATTCCGGAGCAATACATACCCCGGACACTCGTGTTTGATTACCGGCAATGCCAGCGTTTGACCGTAGGCGAGTGCATCCGGTTGGGCGCGGCCATAGCATCGGCGTTGGCGTTCTTGCACCGAAATGGATTGGTTCATCGCGACGTCAAACCGTCCAATATCATTTTTGTAAACGGCTTTCCTAAGTTGGCGGACGCCGGGCTGGTTTCGGACCAATCCGAAACCAACTCGCGGGTCGGCACCGAAGGGTTCATTTCGCCGGAAGGTTCGGGGACGCCGCAAGCGGATATTTATTCGCTGGGCAAGGTTCTTTATGAAATCAGCACGGGCAAGGACCGCAATGAATACCCGGAGTTGCCGCCGTTGCAGGACAATGCCGAAGGTCGGGATGTGATCCAATTCAACAAAATTGTACTGAACGCCTGCCGCTCCAGTCTGCGCCAGCGCTACCGATCCGCCGACGAATTAATGATGGCCCTGTTGGCGTTCAAATTCAGCCATTACCGTCCACGTCTTGAACACACTCGCGACCGTCTGATCCGCGTCTTCAGCACCGTCGCTCCGTACACGATCTTTCTTATCGTTATTCTGATGCTCTGGCGCCTGTTCTGGCTGCTGAGACATCCGCATCCCTGATTATAAGGTCTATTCCTGCCGTACATTACGAGCGGCGCATCACTTGGTGGAAGATTTCTTGAAAGAAAGGTCTTGGTGCCTACGAGTTATTCAGGTAAGATGAGAATATCTGCTAAAGAAAGGATAGTGAACATGAACACCTTATCCAGGAGGTGGCAATTACCGGTTGTTGCGGCATTTGCGGCATTAATTTCTATCCGGGCTCCCGCATCGTTCCTTCAATTGGTTTCGCCGCGTGATGGTTTCCTGCCACCCGTGGCCGGCGGCGGTGGGTCTTCCCAAATGCCGATCGTCAGCACTGATGGCCGTTACGTCCTTTTCGCCAGCACAGCGAATAATCTCGCGTTAATGACCAACGGCGCCCCGATGATTACCCCGACGCTGCCGGCGCTGAATGTATTCCTTCGCGATCGGGCCAGCAACACGACCGCGTTGGTCAGCGTCAACCTCGCCGGAACCGGCGGCGGCAACGGCGATTCCCTGCCGTTTGGAATTTCCACCAATGGCCAGTTCGTGCTTTTTGAAAGCTCTGCCACCAACCTGGTTGCGAACGACGCCAATAACGCCCAGGACATCTTTGTCCGCGACTTGGTCAACGGCACGACCACGCTCGTGAGCGTGAACACCAACGGGCTGAGCGGCGGTGGCGAATCCCGTGATCCGGCCATGACGCCGGGCGGCCGCTACATTGCGTTCACCAGTGCCGCCGCCGACCTTGTGCCAGGGGACACCAACGCCATCCCCGACATTTTTGTCCGCGACCTGCAGTCGAATACGACAACCCTCGTAAGTGTCGGCGCCATACCAAGCATCCTTACAATTGGCGGTTCCGAGGTGCCGGCAATCACGCCGGATGGCCGATACATCGCATATTACAGCACCGCCACCAATTTGGTCCCCGGCGTTACCACGTCGGGAGAAATCTATGTGCGTGATTTGGTTGCGGGAACCACCCTTTGGGCCAGCGCCAGTTCCCAAACGATCTGCCAATCTGTGACGGGCAGCACCAACGAGGTTTCGTGCAATTTCAGCATCAGCGCTGACGGGCAATTCGTTGCTTTTGAGGTCTGCACCAATTCCCCTTCAGGCGGAATCATTCTTCGTTACAACCTCCAGAGCAGTTTGACCGATGTCATTTGTTCAAATGCCCCCGTGCCCGCCGAAAGCTTTGAAATGATTCACGACCTCGACATGACGCCCGATGGACGGTTTGTGGCGTATGTTGCTACCGTGGGGAATAATTCGTTGACCAACACCGCCATTTACCTTTGGGACGCGCAGACCGGAAGCAATACGCTCGTCAGTCCGGATCTGGACACCGGCTTGCCGGCCAGCGGTGTTTGTGATTCTCCGGTGGTCAGCGCCGACGGACAGTTCGTGGCCTTCCTCAGCGGTGGCGCCAACCTGGTCCCGAATCCGTTGATCGGCCAGTATCACGCTTATCTCCGGGAGGTGCAGGCCGATGCCACGACGCTGCTGGATGAGGACGACAGTGGAGCGGGGTTCGGAGTAACTGCGGTCACCGTTCCCAGCATGAGCAGCGACGGCGACGTCGTCGCCTTCGAGAGCGGCGACGGCAATGTTGTGCCCGATGACGGCAATCCCGACAGCGATGTTTTTCTGAGTGAGTTGACGGCTTGGACGGCGGAACTGGTTTCTGCCCACGATCCGTCCCTGCCTTCAGAGACGCCCAGCGGAGGAGCCAGCGCTGTGATGGCCGGCTCGGTCAGCGCCACTGGCCGCTACCTTGTGTTTTTCAGCGACGCCGACGACCTTTTCCCCAACGACACGAATGGTTTCCGCGACGTTTTTGTGCGCGACCTGATGACCGGCACGATTCATCCTGTAAGTTTAGACACCCAGGGGTTCACCGGCGCCGGCGTTTCCACGGACCCCTCCATCAGCGGCAATGGGCGCTTCGTCGCCTTCACCAGCAGCGCCAACGACCTCGTGCCGAATGACACGAACAACTCGCTGGATGTGTTCCTGCGCGACCTGCAAGGGGGAACCACCACCCAGGTAAGCGTGAGCACCGATGGCATTCATCCCGGGAACGGTGATTCGTTTTCGCCCACCATCAGCGCGGACGGCCGTTATGTTTTGTTTTTCAGCAAAGCTTCGAACCTGGCTTCGGGTTCATTCTCGGTGGGGCAAAATCTGTTTCTTCGCGATCTCCAGGCGGGAACAACGTACGCAATCACTCAGAACGGAGTGGTCACTGCTTCGATGACACCGGATTGTCGTTATGTCGCCTTTATCGGTGCTATTAGTGGAATCTCCGGAGTCTATATTTGGAACTCACAAGTTGGTGCCTTGATTTATACCAATTACAACTGCCCAAATGCGTCCATGATTTCCATTAGCCCCAACGGGCAAGAGATCGCGGCGGCCTCAAGCTCGCAGTTGTTTGCGGTAAATGTTATCTCCAATACTACTTCAACCGTTCAATCCGGCGGGACGATTCTATCGCCATTTGCCGGGTTGCAGTTCAGCAATAACGGGCGTTTTCTCACTTATGCGAGGCCGCCGCTCGGTTCCGTATCTGCGAATGTTTACCTTTACGATTTTCAGACGGGAACCAGCCTTCTAATCAGTCAAAACCCGAATACGTTTCAGCCCGCCAATGGCGCTTCGGATTCTCCGGACATCAGTCCCGATGGCCGGTTTATTGCCTATCGCAGCGCGGCCACGGACCTGGCGGCCGGCAGCACGAGCGGCATTCCCCAGTTGATCGTCTATGATCGGTTGTTCGGCTCGAACACGCTGTTAAGTACTGCCGCGACCAGTCCTGCAGCCGGGGACAATCGGTCGCTCACGCCGGTGTTCAGCAGTGATGGGCGGACGCTCGTCTTTGCCAGCTGGGCTTCCAATCTGGCTCCGGATGATTTCAATCACTTCAGCGACATCTTTGCCTTTGAATTCCTTTACCTGAACATCACGGTGGGTGCTCCCGGGCAGGGACCGACCCTTACCTGGCCGTACGTCTCCGGGCACAGTTATCAGGTCCAATACAAGAACAACCTTACGGACAATATCTGGCAGCCGGTCGCCGGCACCATGAACATCAACGGGAACCAGGCTTCCTTAACGGATTCGGCTCCGACTCCCGGCCAGCGGTTCTATCGAGTCGTTGCGCAATGAAACCTGGATGAAATAGAAGGATGCGAATATGAAGACGCAAAACGCAGGCTTCACATTGGTTGAGTTGCTGGTGGTCATCGCCAGCATTGCCATTCTGGCCACGTTGCTGTTGCCCGCATTGGCCGGGACCCGGCAGAATGCCCAGGTCATTGGCTGTCTCGCCAACCAAAAGCGATTGGCAGCCGGGTGGATCATGTATGCCCGCGACAATAATGACGTTCTGGTTCCCAATCGGGGTCTGGGTGGACAATCTCCATTGACGGTAAACCCGCTGGCCAACCCGGATCTGCAACCGGGAGGGAAGTTTGCTCAGTGGTGTCCCGGTAATATGCAGAACCTGATAATCGCCCTGGATTACGATCAGTGGATAAAGACGGGTTTGCTTTATCCCTATCTCAATACTCTGAGCATCTATCGCTGCCCAGCCGACCATAACATTGTTCCGCGCAACGTCGCTCCGTCATTCCGAAAACCCACGTTGCGCACGTATTCGATGAATTCCTGGGTACAGTCCATGGATGGCCCCGGCTACAATACGGCTGCATGGAATGGGATTACCGGCTACATCGTCTATACGAAGCTGGCGAATATGATTCGCCCGGGGCCGAGCAAGACCTGGGTGTTTATTGAGGAAAGCCCGATTGGAATTGACGATGCCTATTTCGCAGTGGATCCAACCCAATTGAATACGTGGTTTAACATTCCGTCGGTGTTGCACGGCAATGCCAGTGTGCTGGCGTTTGCCGATGGGCATTCGGACGCGCACCGCTGGACGGATGGCAAAATGATTCACGGTGTTGGTGCAGACGCCGAAGGAAACCATGTGACGGCCGATCCCAATTCGGGCGATTTGTCCTGGTTCCTTTCGATTACCACAGTTCACCAATAACCGAGGTGTAAAGTATGGTTCGTCACTCACGAGGCTTCACTTTGATAGAGCTTCTGGTGGTGCTCGCCAGCGTTGCCATTCTGGCCACGGTGATGCTGCCGGCGATGGCGGGGACCCGGCAGAACTCCCAGGTCATAGGCTGCCTGGCCAATCAAAAGCGGTTGGCGGCCGGGTGGATTATGTATGCCCGCGACAATAACGACGTTCTGGTGCCCAACCGTGGTCTGGGCGGACAATCTCCCCAAACTCTAAACCCGCTGACCAACCCGGATCTGCAACCGGGAGGAAGGTATGCCCAATGGTGCCCTGGTGATGTGGGGAACAACATTACAATCGCTCTGTATTATGATCAGTGGATCAGGGCGGGCTTGCTGTATCCGTATCTGAGTAGTCTGAGTATTTATCACTGTCCGGGCGACAAAAACCGTGTTCCACGCACCGTCGCTGAGTCGTTCCGAAGACCCGCCCTGCGCACCTATTCGATGAATTGCTGGGTCCAGTCCATGGATGGCCCCAACTACAATACGGCAGCATTCAATGGGATAACCGGCTACGTTGTCTATACCAAGCTGTCGAATCTGTCGCGTCCGGGACCAAGCAAGACCTGGGTGTTTGTCGAGGAGAGTCCGATTGGTATGGACGACGCCTATTTTGCCTTGGACCCAGCGCATACGACGTTCTGGTTTAACAGTCCGGCCGTTTTGCATGGCAATGCCAGTGTGTTGGTATTTGCCGACGGACATTCCGACGCTCATCGCTGGACCGATGCCAACATGATTCACGGCGTTGGCGCAAATGGCAGAGGAAACAATGTTCCAGCGGACCCCAACTCGCAGGATTTGGCATGGTTTCTTTCAGTAACCACAGTTCACCAGTAACCAATGAGTAAATTATGGCGCGTCAGAAAGGCTTTACCATAATCGAGCTTCTGGTGGTGCTCGCCAGCGTTGCCATTCTGGCCACCATGCTGCTGCCGGCATTGGCCGGAACCCGGCAGAATTCCCAGGTCATAGGCTGTCTAGCCAATCAAAAACGGTTGGCGGCCGGGTGGATTATGTATGCCCGCGACCAAAATGAAGTTCTGGTGCCCAACCGGGGTCTGGGTGGACAATCTCCGCTTACTGTTAACCCGCTGACCAACCCGGATCTGCAACCGGGAGGAAAGTTTGCCCAATGGTGTCCCGGGAATATGCTGAATATTACCATCGCTCTAAATTACGATCAGTGGATGAAGGCGGGCTGGCTATATCCTTACTTGAATACTCTTAGCGTTTATCACTGTCCCAGCGACCACAACCTGATTCCGCGCAACGTAGCTCCGTCGTTCCGGAAGCCGGCCTTGCGCACCTATTCAATGAATTGCTGGATGCAGTCCATGGATGGGTCCGGCTACTCTACGGCTGCGTTTAATGGGATAACCGGCTACGTTGTCTATACAAAGCTGGCGAATATGCCGCGTCCGGGACCAAGCAAGACTTGGGTGTTTATCGAAGAAAGTCCAAACAGCATAGACGATGCTTATTTTGCGATAGATCCAACGCAAACCAAGACCTGGTTCAACACTCCGGCGGTTTTACATGGCAATGCCAGCGTGCTGGCATTTGCCGACGGTCATTCGGATGCTCATCGCTGGACGGATGCCAACCATGATTCCCGGGGGGAACAATGTTCCAGACGACCCCAACTCGCAGGATTTGGCGTGGCTGCTTTCAGTAACCACAGTTCATCAATAAACGAGAGCTAATCTGGCAGAGCTCACAGGTCGTTGGGTGTTCAGTATTCACGGGTACCTGACCACCACCACCACTTGAAAAGAGTTGGGGTGGGCTGCACAATCAGGGAAGTTCAAATTCAATCGTCCCACCTATGAAAACCAGAAGCAATTTCCCGCCGATACAAAAGCGCGCTTTGGTCATTTCACTGTTCCTGACACTGTTATTTGTGTCGTTGGCCATCGTCAGCGCGTGGGCGGCAGAATCGCCCGCGTCGGCCGGGGTTTTTGACGTCCGACAATTTGGCGCGAAAGGTGATGGCAGGACTTTGGATACGGCAGCGATTCAGAAGGCGCTGGATGAATGCGGGACTGCCGGCGGCGGCATCGTTCGGTTCCCGGCGGGCACCTATCTCAGCCAGCCCATCTTCCTTCATGGCGGTACGACGCTGCAACTCGAGGCCGGTGCCATTCTGCAGGCCACCGACCAACGCGCAGATTTCGTAAACCCGGAAAAGACCAACTCGTTTATCGCGTTCCTGAATGGAAAGGATCTTCATAATATTGTCATCGAGGGTCCGGGTACGATTGATGGCGCGGGCACGCCCTGGTGGGGACCGGCCGAAGCTGCGCGCCGCCGGACACCCGGCTACGTGCTGCCCCGGCCAAGGATGATCGCGCTTGCCCATTGCACTGACGTACACATTCAAAACGTGACCCTGAGAAACTCTCCGCTCACCCATCTATCTCTCACCGCGTGTGAGAATGTGGTCATCAGCAACGTCACCGTCCAGACGCCGGCCGGCGCGGCCAATACCGATGCCATTGATCCGATCAACTGCAAAAACGTTCTAATCACGCGATGCCGCATCAGCACGGGCGACGATAACATCTCGATCAAGTCCGAGGGAGCGGTCCCGGGCCGTCTGTCTGCCAGCGAGGACATCACCGTCACCGATTGTATTTTCCTGCGTGGCCACGGAATGTCCATCGGCGGCGCCACCGTCGGCGGCGTGCGGAACGTGACCGTGCGGAACTGCACATTTGAGGATACCGAGAACGGAATCCGCATCAAATCGCTGCGCGGCCGGGGCGGCACGGTGGAGAACGTCCGCTTCAGCGACATCACCATGAGGAACGTAAACCCGGCCATCACTTTCACCTGCTACTACATGACCAATTCCGCAGGGGACCCGGTGCCACGGTTCGCTCCCGAACATGACCTGGCTCAACCGGTCAACGAAACCACGCCTGTGTTCCGCAACATCTGTGTCAGCAATCTGAACGCTACCTGTCAAAAATCGGCCGGCATCATCATCGGTTTGCCGGAAAGTCCGATCTCAAATGTCGTTCTGCAAAATATCAAGATTCGGCGGCCACCACCGGCCTTTTAATCAGGAACGCCAAGGGCATCCGGTTCGAGAACGTGAATGTTGTCAACGGGCAAGGCCCGCCGTTTATCCTCGAGAACGCGCAAGCCGAAGGTTTGAAAGCAGGCACCGATTGATATCGCGTGCCTTGGTTTTGTGTTCCGGGGCTATGGGTTTGCCGGAATTATGGGCTCACGCCGTCGGCGGATTCATATCCGGCTTGGGAGCGTTGCGAACCAGTTCGGCGGCGCGATGAGCTGCTTCCGAGATTTTTTTTAAAGTCGGGGCCAGCACGGAGTCTTCCTGATGTTTAACGAACAGACGGTCGGCGTGGCCCTGGACCACTGTGAGGAGATTGTTCAACTCATGCGCCAGGGTTGACGAGATATGCCGGTCGGAATCTGACTTGTGATTTTCCCCGCCGTTTGATTGAAGCGGCGAATTCGTTTTATCCGATATTTCAAACAATGACATCGGAATGGGTTAAGCACCTTGTGGGCCACTAATTGAAATGAAGCAGGCAGCAGGAAGAATGCAGAAATGGCGCGACGCTTCCAAGCCTTTTTGCATCCGGCAAATGCGCTAAAAGACAGCGCATTTCCTGGCAAAAAGGAAACCTGCTTGTTTCTTCCTTCTGCCTTCTTCATTCTGCCTTTAAATGGACACTGCGCCCGACTCTCTCGGCCTGATTGCCGGCAACCGCTCCTTGCCGCTGGAATTTGCCCGGCAGGCACGCGCCGCGGGTCTCAAACGCCTCGTCGCGGTCGCGTTCGAGAATGAAACCGACCCGGCGCTCGCCCCGCTCGTGGACGAAATCGTCTGGCTCAAAGTCGGGCAGCTTTCCAAAATGATTGCCGCGTTCACGGATCGGGGCATTACGCAGTGCGTCATGGTTGGCCAGATCGCGCCCAAAAACCTGTTTGACGTCCGGCCCGATTTGCGGGCCATGGGAGTGCTGTTGCGTTTGAAGGAAAAGAACGCCCACACCATATTCGGCGCCATTGCGGATGAATTGAAAAAGGACGGTGTGGAATTGATTGAAGCCACGCCATGGCTCCAGCCACTCATGCCCGGGGCCGGTTTCCAGCTTGGCCCGAAACTTTCCTCCGGACAAAAGCAGGACGTGGACTTTGGTTTTCGCATCGCCAAAGAAACGTCACGGCTCGAAATCGGCCAGACCGTTGTCGTCAAAAACGGCGTGGTGCTCGCCGTCGAGGGCTTCGAAGGCACGGACCAATGTCTCGCCCGCGGCGGCAAACTGGCCGGCAAGGATGGCGGTGCTGTGGCCGTCAAGGTTGCCAGGCTTAATCATGACATGCGGTTCGACATTCCCTGTATCGGGGCGCAAACGCTGGAAATCGGCGCCGCGTCGGGTGTGGCGGTGCTCGCGCTGGAAGCCGGGAAAACACTGTTGCTGGAACAGGAGACTTGCGGACAACTGGCTAAAAGGGATAAAATTTCGGTAACAGTGGTTGGTTAAATCAGTTAAATGAGTAATTCGTTAACAGGTGATTGGCAGAGGTGTCGTTTAACTTATTTAACCAGTTACTCATTTATCAAATCACTCGCACTATGCTGACCTCTCACGAACTCTTCGGTTTTATGTCGCCCAACCTGGCGAATGAAATCCTCAGCTTTACCCATGAGTCGGACAAACCGACCTACAAGACCACGGTGGCCGCGGTGGCGCAAGCGCGCCATGTGCGTCCGGTGTTTCTCGAACGCCAGCCGCGCGCCCAATGTCATGCCGCCATCATCTCCACTTTAGCCAGGCCGGCGCTGGAAATTGCCGCCGCCGGGCTGATCCGCGTCTGGCTGGTGAAGAAACAGCGGCAGATGCTCGTGGATTTTCTCAACGCGCTCGGTCTGCCCAACAACGAAGGCGTGGTTGACGATTTGCCGCCGACCATGGACGACGCCAAACTGAAATCCGCCATTGACACATTGCTGACCAAATATCCTGGCGAAGCCGTCGCCGTTTATTTGAATGCCTTCAACGACATGAACGAGGCGAACTGGGCGAATCTTAAGACCATGCTCGAAAGCGACAAGCGCCTGCAACTGGGCGCAACCGCCTGAACAGGCTGAATTTCGCAACCACCCGGCTGCGGAGATTGTGGAGCTTTTCAAACAACATGTAGCCGCCGACATCAGTCGGCGCAATTTGAATTTAAAGGAGAATGATATGGCGCGAACTCACGTTCGCGGCTACGACATTGGTTGAATTGCTCTAAAATTTCAGTACACAATTTTGGGTTGGTTTTTCATAAAATACTGCTGGCGCGCCGGACCGGCTGTTGTATCGTCAGTTCGCCCATGCCAGTGCGCATTTTTTGCAAACAAAGCATTGCAAAAAAGCGCGGCATGGGGCCCTTTTTAAACTGATACGACAAATGGAACCGCAAGCTGACATTGCATTGATTGGTCTGGCCGTGATGGGCCAGAATCTGATTTTGAACATGAACGACCACGGCTTCACCGTGGTGGCCTTCAACCGCACCGTGTCCAAGGTGGACGATTTCCTCAACAACGAAGCCAAGGGCACCAAGGTCATCGGCGCGCATTCGCTCCAGGAAATGGCCGCGCTGCTTAAAAAGCCGCGCCGGGTGATGCTCATGGTCAAGGCCGGCCAGGCGGTGGATGAATTCATCGAGCACCTGCTGCCGGTGCTGGAACCGGGCGATATCATCATTGACGGCGGCAATTCGCTGTTTGAAGACACGAATCGCCGCACGAAATACGTTGAGAGCAAGGGCTTGCTCTACATCGGTACCGGCGTGAGCGGCGGCGAGGAGGGCGCGCGGCACGGTCCCAGCATCATGCCCGGCGGCTCGCCCGCCGCGTGGCCGCACGTGAAAAACATCTTCCAGAGCATTGCCGCCAAAGTGGCTGACACTGGTGGCTCGGCGCAAGCCGCGCCGTGCTGTGATTGGGTGGGCGAGGGTGGCGCTGGCCATTACGTCAAAATGGTCCACAACGGTATTGAATACGGCGATATGCAGTTGATTTGCGAGGCCTACAACATCCTGAAGAACGGCCTGGGCCTGGCCGCGGCCGAGATGCACGAGATTTTCAAGGAATGGAACACGGGTGAGCTGGACAGTTACCTGATTGAGATCACCCGCGACATTCTGGCTTACAAGGATACGGACGGCACTCCGCTGGTGGACAAGATTCTCGACACCGCCGGCCAGAAGGGCACCGGCAAATGGACGGTGCAAAGCAGCGCGGACCTGGGGATTCCCATCACGCTCATCGCCGAGGCGGTTTATTCGCGGTGCGTTTCGGCGCTGAAAGATGACCGGGTGAAGGCGGCCAAGAAATTGAAGGGGCCCAAACCCTTGATGAGCCTCGCCAAAAACGACGCGAAGAAGAAGCAGTTCATCACGGAAATTCGCGACGCGCTTTACGCTTCGAAAATCGTCAGCTACGCGCAGGGTTACATGCTCATGCGCGCCGCCGCCGCGGAGCACAAATGGAACCTCAATTATGGCGGCATCGCGCTGATGTGGCGCGGCGGTTGCATCATCCGCTCGCGTTTCCTGGGCAAGATCAAGGAAGCCTTCGACAACAATCCGAAGCTCACCAATCTGCTGCTCGACAATTATTTCCGGGGCGAAATCAAGCGCAGCCAGAAAAGCTGGCGCAACGTGGTGGCGGCGGCCGCGAAGAAGGGCATCCCGGTGCCCGCCTTCGGCACCGCCCTGGCGTTCTACGATCAATACCGTAATGCCGTGCTGCCGGCAAATCTGTTGCAGGCCCAGCGCGATTATTTCGGCGCGCACACTTATGAGCGCGTGGACAAACCGCGCGGCGAATTTTTCCATACCAACTGGACCGGCCGCGGCGGTACGACGGCTTCCAGCACTTACAACGCTTGATATTCCGCCGTGGACGCTTTTACCGCAGAAAAGCGTTGGACGGAAAAATTAGGTTCCTTTTTTACCCGTTTTAAGCGAGGAACGAGCGAAAAAACGGATGGAAAAAGGTTGCTGCTTGACTCCCCCTGGGCCGGGCTGGCGGTGGTGGCGGTGGCGTTCGTTGTCTTGGCGGCCATTACCTGGCGCAAATGGCCGAACGTACTTATCGATTTCGGGTTGCAACTCTATTTGCCCTGGCAGATAGACCACGGCGCGGTGTTGTACCGGGATCTGCATTATCTGTCCGGCGGGCCGTTGTCCCAATATTTCAACGCCCTGTTGTTCAAAATCTTCGGGGTTTCGTTTCGCACGCTCATTTTCGCGAACCTCGCCATCACCGCCGGGCTGTTGGTTCTCATTTACCGCCGATTTCTGGCAGCGACTGACCGTTGGACGGCCACCACGATTTGCCTGGGCATCGTGCTGGTGTTCGCGTTCAGCGAATACACCGTTGTCGGCAACTACAATTATATCGCGCCCTATTCCCATGAACTTTTTCACGGTCTGGCCCTTTCCATCCTGGCCGTCGCGTTCCTGTCCGATTGGGTTGGCCAACAAAAATTCCGGTATCTATTCGCGGCCGGCTTCTGTTTTGGCCTGGTGTTTCTGACCAAGCCGGAAATCTTCGCGGCACTGGCCGCCGGCGTTATCGCCGCCTTTGCTCTTTCTTATGCCGCGCTCCAACGGGGAGGTTTTATTGTCAAATCAGTGGCGGCATTTTTGGCGTCGGCCATGATTCCGGTATCGGGATTTTTCCTTTATTTCCTGCATCTGGAAGACTGGCGCGACAGTTTGTATTCCGCGACTTTCGCCTGGGCACCGTTGTGGCTGACGCCGGTGGCCCGGGACCATTATTATCTGTGGTGTACCGGACTGGATATGCCCGTTTATCATCTCTGCCAGATGGCCATTCACTTTCTCTGCGTTGCGCTCCTGGTGGCGCTTTATGCCCGGTTGTTTCAGCACGGAACCGGCCTGGGGACAAAGCGAATCACGTGGCTGGTGCTGGTGATTCCCTTGCTGGCCGCTGCCGGCTGGTTCAACTGGATGAATTGCGGCGCCTCGTTACCGTTGTTGAGTCTGGCCGCCTGCGTTCTGCTTTTACGAAATTATAAAACATTGTCTGCGGGACGGGACCTGACCTTCCCGCTTTTGTGGAGCGTGTTCGGTTTGGGGTTGCTGGCCAAACTCGGATTGTTTTCCCGCATCTGGCACTACGGTGTCGTTCTGGCCATGCCGGCGGCCGTTACCGCCATGTTCCTCTTGTACTGGCTCCTGCCGGTCTTGCTGGAGAAAAGGTACAAGGTGGATCCGCGGCCATTTCGCAGAGCGGTCTGGCTGGCACTGATGATTGGATTTGGCGTTTTGGTGTACGATTCGGAATCGTGGTACACCGCTAAAACACTGGCGGTAGGGCAGGGCGGCGATCGGATCATAACCTTCGACCCCCACCTTGACCCGACCGGTACAGGAGTTCAGATGGCCTTGGCGTGGATTGACCAGAATGTGCCGCGTGAGGGGACATTGGCCGTCCTCCCGGAAGGCACCACCATCAATTATCTCAGCCGCCGCGTGAATCCGACGCCGTGCCTGGATTGGACGCCGACGGTGCTGACTGCCTTTGGCCAGGCCGGCATGACCGCGGCCTTTCAAAAGAACCCACCCGACTATATTTGTCTGGTGACGCGGGACATGGCCGAATTTGGCGTCGGTGCTTTCGGCGGTTCACCCGATTATGGCGGAGAGGTGATAGCAATGGATCGGGAAAAACTACCAACCGGTTTATCAGATCGGGAAGGAACCGCTCCGCAGCGGCATGTTCGGCATCGAGATTTTGAAACGGCAGTCTTCCGGCCGGTCGGAGAATTCAAAAAGTTTTGTTTTGCAAAATACGACGCCTCCGCGTTGAATGACCGAAACTATTTGCAAACCAATCCGCGAGTTTTATGAGGCCTCTATTTCTTTTTACGGCGACAGCCGTGTCGCTTTTGAGCGTTTCCACCTGTGTCGCCGACCATTTCAGCGGGCCTTGGGGCCTCCAGCTTTACAGTTTGCGCACCGAGCTGGCCACCAACGTTCCGGCCACACTGGACGAGGTGAAAGGCTGGGGCGTCAAGAATGTTGAACTGGCCGGTACGTACGGCCTGACGCCCAAACAGTTTCATGACCAGTTGCATCTCAGCGGACTGAAGGCCGTCAGCGGTCATTTTGCCTACGATGAATACCGGACCAACCTCGACGCCGTGGTTCACGACGCGAAGGTCCTCGGATTAAAATACGCCGGATGCGCCTGGATTCCGCATGACGACAACCAGCCGTTTGACGAGGAGACCTGCCGCGAAGCGATCGCCGTTTTCAATCGCGCCGGCGATGTGCTGGCCAAACACGGGTTAAGATTTTTTTACCATGTGCACGGTTACGAGTTTCAGCCTTACCAGGGCGGCACGTTGCTGGATTTGATGATGAAAGAGACCAACCCCAAATACGTTCACTTCCAAATGGACGTGTTCTGGATCGTGCATCCCGGGCAGGACCCGGTCGGGTTGCTGCAAAAATACGGCAACCGCTGGGAGCTGATGCATCTTAAGGGGATGCGTGACAGCACGCCCACCGGCCTGATCACCGGCCATTCGGATGTGACGAACGATTTCCCGTTGGGCATAGGAAAGATTGATTACGCGCCGATTCTGCGCGAGGCAAAAAAAGTCGGCGTGAAATGGTATTTCATCGAAGACGAATCACCCTCCTCCGAACAGCAAATTCCGCAAAGCATTTATTATCTCAAAACAGTAAAATGGTAAGGATTCCGGATTTTCAATTATGAAAAAACTGAGTCTGGCATTTTTGGTTTTGTCGTTGAGCGCGAACCTGGCTTTCGGCGATGCCACCACCAACCTGGGCATCTTTTCCGAACAGGCCGACATCGGTAACGTGGCCAAACCCGGCTCGGCCAGCTTCGACCCGGCGCGCGGCGAATACCTTATTACCGGAGGAGGTGCGAACATGTGGTTAACCAACGACGCGTTTCATTTCGTCTGGGTGAAAATGTCGGGTGACCTGGGCCTGGCGGCGGACATCCGGTTCACGGGTATGAACGGGAATCCGCACCGCAAGGCCTGCCTGGTCATCCGCCAATCGCTGGCTCCGGACTCGGCCTACGCGGACGTGGCCGTGCATGGGGTGGGGTTGACGGCGCTCCAGTACCGTGAAGCATCGGGTGACACCACCCGCGAGATTCAATCGGATGTTTCCGGACCGGTGCGAGTGGGCATCGAAAAGCGCGGCGACTACGTTTCCATGTCAGTCGCCGGTACGGGAGAATCATTGCACTCCGCCGGCGCCATGTACCGGATGCAATTCTCGGAACCGTTTTATGTCGGGCTCGGTGTTTGCGCCCATAACAACAAGACCAGCGAGCAGGCAGTTTTTTCAAATGTCGAACTCAAACCGATCCCGCCCGGGGCCAGCAACCAGACGGTGATGGAAAGCACTTTGGAGACCCTGGAAATCGCCTCGACGGACCGGCAGGTGGTTTATCACACGCGTGACCACATCGAGGCGCCCAATTGGTCGCGGGACGGCAAGTTCTTCCTGTTTAACAGCGGGGGACGGATTTACCGGCTGCCGGTCAAAGGCGGTAAGCCGGAACAGCTCGACACCGGCGGCCAGGTCCGGTGCAACAATGATCACGGTCTCTCACCTGACGGCCGGGAATTCGCCATCAGCGACCAGACCCGGGAAGGTAAATCCCGCATTTATGTGCTGCCGGTTTCCGGCGGCAAACCGCGTCTGATCACGGAGCCGGCGCCTTCCTATTGGCACGGCTGGTCGCCTGACGGCAAAACGCTGGCCTTTTGCGGCCAGCGTGATAAGGACTTTGACATTTACACCGTCCCCGCTGAGGGTGGTGAAGAAAGGCGGTTAACGACGGCGCCGGGTCTGGATGACGGTCCGGATTATTCGCCGGACGGTAAATACATTTACTTTAACTCCGAACGCACGGGTTTAATGCAGATCTGGCGCATGAAACCGGACGGCTCGGAGCAGGAACAAGTCACGTTCGACGATTATAACAACTGGTTTGCACACCCGTCACCCAATGGCCGATGGATTGTTTTTCTTTCCTACGCCAAGGACGTGAAGGGCCATCCGGGAGGCAAAGATGTCATGATCCGGCTACTGTCGCTGGCCAATGGAAAAATCCAGGTACTGGCGAAATTATACGGTGGGCAGGGCACCATCAACGTCCCGTCCTGGTCGCCGGACAGCCGGAATATTTCGTTCGTCAGTTATCAACTCATCCAACCATGAATAAATATGAATACCAAAAAATACCTAGTTGAGTTCATCGGCATGTTCCTGTTCGTGCTGACTGTGGGCATGGTGGTCATTGACCCCGGTATTGGCAGTCTGGCGCCGCTGGCCATCGGCTCGGTCCTGATGATTCTGGTCTATGCCGGCGGCCATGTCTCGGGCGGCCACTATAATCCCGCCGTCACCCTCGCGGTGTGGTTGCGCGGACGTTGCCCGACGGCGGACGTCCCCGGCTACCTGGTTTCACAAGTCGTCGGCGCCATCGTCGCTTCGTTTGTCGTGCTTTACCTGAAGGGCAACCCGGTGGTGACGCCGGCAGACATTCAAACCGCTCCTTCGCTGCTCGCTGAATTTATCGGCACGTTTGCACTTTGTTACGTGGTGTTGAACGTGGCTACGGCCAAAGCCACCGCGGGGAACTCCTATTTCGGTCTCGCCATCGGCTTCACCGTGGTGACCATGGCCTTTGCCCTGGGCGGTATTTCCGGGGGCGCCTTCAATCCTGCCATCGCCACCGGTATCACGCTGATGCACATCGAGAAAATCGCAAACCTGTGGATTTACCTGGTCGCCGATTTTGCCGGAGGGGCGCTCGCGGCCGTCGCCTTCCGGTTCATCAATCCGGGGGACAAATGATCTGCCCCGATTAAAGATGGCAGGCACGGCGATTCCCGGGTTCCTGCGCGCGCAACCGGACGGCACTTTGCTGTCGGTGAAACTCCAACCGCGCGCGTCCTCGGATGAAATTGTGCCGTACGACGGTAACGGTGCCGAATTGCGAATCCGGGTCACCGCGCCGCCGGTGGATGCCGCCGCCAACGAAGCGTTGATTCAACTTTTGGCCGGTCGGCTCGATTGTGCGCGTCGTTGTGTCGAATTGGTGCGCGGCCACAAATCGCGCCACAAAGTCGTCAAACTTCATGGTTTCAAGCCGGAGGAAGTGTTGAATCGATTCGGCTTCAGGTCGTTATTGTCATGAAACCCGTTGCGGGTTGATCCGGCAAAGATCGTTCACGGTTTTCCCGCTTGTCCTATTTGAAGACAAATGACTGGGACGGATCATCAAACGAAATAATGCTGGCGCCTTCCGGGAAAAGGGCACTCAAACTGCTTGCGTTCACGTACCCGAACTGCCTCGAAGGAACCGGGCGATATATTTACTATGAAGGCGATTCGACCTGATAAAATGCCAGCAGCCAATGCCAATACGAGTTCGAAGAATGGACGGGCAACGGGCGTGCTGGACGGGCAGCCGGTGGCCAATTCCGCCGGTGATCTTGAGATGGAAAATGCCCGGTTGGTCGAAGAAAATTCCACGCTGGCCCAGGAACGGGATTCACTCCGCAGGCTGATTGATGGCCTTCCGGACAACATGTTCATCAAAGACCGGCAGAGCCGCTTTTTAATCAGCAATTTGGCACACGTGCGGACGTTGGGCGCGAATCAGCTTGAGGAAGTGGTGGGCAAAACCGATTTGGACATCTTCCCGCCGGAATTATCCCGGCAATATTATAAGGATGAACAAAAGTTGATGGAATCGGGCAGCTCGTTGAACTGCGAGGAGACCGTGGTAAATCCGCAGACCGGCGAAAAACGGTGGCTGCAAACCACCAAGGTGCCGCTGCGAGACCTGCAGGGGAAAATCATTGGTCTCATGGGCATCAATCGGGATATTACCGACCTGAAGCAGGCGGAAGAACGGCTGCGCCAGGCGCACGTCGAACTCGAAAAACGAGTTGAGGACCGCACGGCCGAGATTTCGCAAGAGCGCCACCTGTTGCGCACCTTGATTGATAACCTGCCCGACTACGTCTATATCAAAGATGCGCAAGGCCGGTTTGTCCTGGCCAACCTGGCCGTGGCCCGCCAGATGAAATTTTCTTCCTCCGATGAGATTGTTGGAAAATCAGATTTCGACCTGTTTCCGCGGGAACTGGCGGCGCGCTACCGTGCCGAGGAAGAGGAAATGATCCGGTCGGGCAAAGGTCTGTTTAACCACGAAGGGCCGACCGTGGATGCCAGCAAGCGGGGGAAGAACCGGTGGGTGGCGACGACCAAGGTGATTTTGCGCGATGCGCACGGCAAAGTGACCGGGTTCATTGGCGTGGGCCGGGACATCACGGAACGCAAACGGATGGAGGAGGTGCTCGCCCAGGAACGATCCTTGATGCGAACGTTGATTAACAATCTGCCGGATTGTGTCTACGCCAAGGATTCTGCCGGCCGAAAGATCCTGGCCAATCCCGCAGACCTGAAAAACTTTGGCTGCAAAACCGAAGCCGAGGCCATCGGTAAAACCGATTTTGACCTTTTTCCGAAGGAAATCGCCGAAAAATTCTACGCGGACGACATGAAGGTGATTCAAGGTCAGCCGGTCATCAACCGGGAGGAATATTTCCTGGACGAGGAAGGCAAAAAACAATGGTTGTTGACCAGCAAACTGCCGCTGCGCGATCAAAACGACCAGATTATCGGACTGGTGGGCATTGGCCGGGACATCACCGAACAGATGCAGGCGACGGAGGCTCTGAGACAAAGTGAGGAGCGGCTGCGCGAAGTCATGCGGAGCACGCGTTGCATTCTGAATTACGGAGGGGCGGAGGCTCCGGAGGGGTGGCGGGAGCGGGCCATGAAGGAACTGACCATCTTCCGCTGGGATTTCCCGGTCATGAATGTGGAGGCGGCGCAGGAAGTGCTTCCGCTCGACATCCCACCGGGTAAGACCTACCAGGAAGTCTGGACGGAGCACCGCAACCCGGATGATTTTAATGAGATGCACAAAGTGACCCGGGACGCCTTCCTGAACAACGCGCCGTTCTATCGCAATGAGTTTCGCTGCACCGACAAGCACGGGGTCGAGCACTGGATGCAGGAATTCATCACGATCCATAAGTTGGGGGAAAACCGTTGGGAAATTTTCGGCATCAATACCGACATCACCGATTTAAAGAAAAGCGAGTGCGCTTTGCGAAGCAGCGAAGCGAAATTGCGCCAATTCACGACCCAACTCGAACGCAGCAACCGCGAGTTGCAGGATTTTGCCTATGTGGCCTCGCACGATTTGCAGGAACCCTTGCGAAAGATTGTGGTGTTCGGCGAACGGCTCAAGGAACAGGAAAGCGAGAAACTGGCGGCGGAATCGCGGGATTATCTGGAGCGGATGCAAAAGGCGGCTTCGCGCATGCAGACACTGATCAACGATCTGTTGACATTTTCGCGCGTCACGACCAAGGCCCGGCCGTTTGCGCCGGTGGATCTGGCGCAAGTCGCCCGCGAAGTCGTCAACGATCTGGAAGGGCGGATTGAACAGGTCAAGGGCCGCGTGGAAGTGGGCACGCTTCCGGTGATTGACGCGGAAGACGCTGCAGATGCGCCAGTTGTTGCAAAACCTAATCGGCAACGCGCTCAAGTTCCGACGCCCGGAAGTGCCGCCCGTGGTGAAAGTGGCCGCGCGAAATGATTACCGCGTCCGGCGCCGGACGAAGGCACCGGGCCGTCCGCGAAGAAACTTTGCCGGTTGACCGTCAGCGACAACGGCATCGGTTTCGATGAAAAATATCTGGACCGGATTTTCAACGTCTTTCAGCGGTTGCATACGCGCAATGAATATGAAGGCACAGGCATGGGGCTGGCCATTGCGCGAAAAATTGTTCTGTTCCACGGCGGCGACATCACCGCCAAAAGCAAACCGGGAGAAGGCACCACGTTCATCGTGACGTTGCCGGTGACCCATCCCAAGGAACAGCACAACCAGAGGAGAAAACCATGACAAAGGAAGGAAAAATGATTACCATTCTACTGGCCGACGATGATCCGGATGATCGCCAGTTGACGCACGATGCGTTTGCGGAAAACCGTCTGGCCAACGAACTCCATTGCGTCGAAGACGGCGAGGAATTGATGGATTACCTGCACCGGCGCGGCAGATATGAAAATTTAAACGGCGCGGCCCTTGCCGGGCTTGATTCTGCTCGACTTGAACATGCCCCGCAAAGACGGCCGCGAGGCGCTCAAGGAAATGAAGGCCGACCCCGAATTGCGCCGGATTCCCATCGTCGTGCTCACCACTTCGAAAGCCGAGGAAGACATTTTGCGCAGCTACGATCTGGGCGTGAATTCCTATGTCACCAAACCCGTGACTTTCAAATCGCTGGTGGAGTTGATCAAGGTTCTTGGACAATATTGGTTTGAAGTGGTTGAACTGCCGCCAGACTAGCGGAATAACCCATATATGTCCGATGCCCCCGTCAGAATCCTGTTGGTGGATGATGATGAAGATGATTATCATCATCACGCGCGATCTGATTTCCGAAATCGGGGCACGCCGCTATCAACTGGAGTGGGTGGACAATTACGATGCCGCGCTGGCCGCCGTTCAGCGGCGCGAACACGACATCTGCCTGCTGGATTATCGCCTCGGCGAGCCGGACCGGTCTGGAACTGTTGCGCGAATCCAAATCCTTCAATGGCCGGCTGCCGATGATTTTGTTGACCGGGCAGGGCGACCACGAGATTGACATCGAAGCGATGAAGGCCGGCGCCGCCGATTATCTGATCAAGGGCCAGCTGGACTCCGACAAACTGGAACGCGCCATCCGCTATGCCATCGAGGGCCAACGCGCCAAGGAACATCTTCGCCGGGAACGCGATCTCATCAGCCGCATCATGGAAACCAGCCCCGTGGGCATCGTCGTCGCCGACCAGCTGGGAAAAATCACTTTTGCCAACCTGCAGGCGGAAAAAATTCTCGGCCTGACCAAGGACATCATTCTACAAAAGGCATGCAGCGTTTTGGACTGGCGTCTGACTGATTCCGAAGGCAATCCCCTGTCCGGGCCAGCCTCCTCCTTGAAACAGATTCTGGACTCCGGCCAGCCGGTGCATGACGCCTGTTATTCGGTAGATGCCGGTTTGCCGACGGGAACGGACCCTTCCCACCGGAATCGCGCCCTGCTGTCCGTGAACGCCGCGCCGCTTTTTGATGCCGGCGGCAAAATTGACGGCATGGTGGTCACCGTCGAAGATATCACCGCCCGGCTGGCGTTGGAGGCGCAATTGCGGCAGTCCCAGAAAATGGAATCCATCGGCCAGTTGGCCGCCGGCGTGGCGCACGACATCAATAATATTTTGACCATCATCCAGGGACACGCCGGATTGCTGCTCAACATGGTGCCGCCGGACGCAGATGTGGTGAAATCCTTGAAACAGATTTCCGCCGCCTCGGAGCGCGCGGCCGGTTTCATCCGGCACTTGCTCATGTTCAGCCGCAAACAGGTTTACCGGACCAAAATTCTGGATTTGAACACCGTGCTGCACAATCTGGAATATATGTTGCCGCGAATGCTGGGCGAGCACATCACGTTGGAGGCCCATTACAGCCCCGACCTGCCGCGCATCGCCGCCGACACCGCCATGGTGGAGCAGATCATCATGAACCTGGTGGTCAACGCCCGCGATGCCATGCCCAAGGGCGGCAAGCTCTCCATCGAGACTTCCGCTCAGTGAAATCGACGCGGCCTATGTGCGACTGCATCCCGAAGCCCACGCCGGCCGGTTTGTCTGCCTGACGGTCACGGACACCGGCTGCGGCATGGAACGCAGCGTGTTGCAGCGGATTTTCGAACCATTTTTTACGACCAAGGAAGTGGGCAAGGGAACGGGGCTGGGGCTGGCCACCGTTTATGGCATCGTCAAACAACATCACGGCTGGATTGAAGTCCAGAGCAAGGTGGGAGCCGGCACCACGTTCAAGGTGTTTCTCCCGGTGGCGGGTGACGCCGGTCATTTATCGATCAGTCCCCCCTCGGAATCCGAGACGGTTCAGGGCGGCCCGGAAACCATTCTCCTGGTTGAGGATGAAAAAGACCTGCTGGAACTGCTGCGGGAAGTCCTTCAGCAATACAAGTATCGTATTTTGACCGCTTCCTGCGGTGCGGAGGCCTTGCAAATCTGGGATGAACACCATGGCCAGATTGATTTGCTTCTGACCGACATGATTATGCCCGGCGGTATGACCGGTGATGAACTGGCTGCCGAGATGAAACGGCGGAAACCCGGCCTCAAGATTATCTACGCCAGCGGCTATACCTCCGCTTTTGTGGGCAGGGACTTTGGGCGGGATGATGTTGCCTTTCTGGCCAAACCCTATCAGCCTCAACAGGTGGCTCAGTTGATTCGGGATACCCTGGACACGTCCTCCAAAGGTTCGTCCTCCCGGGGAAACATCCCCGCCAAGGCAGCTCCGGCCATGACCGGACAACCGGCCTGAATTGCATCGGGGTGTCAGGAAACCCCGAGCACCCGCTCTGTCCCCGCCCGTCTGCATTTTCCCCGCAATGCCCCGTTTGAAACGGGGGGTGAATGAGTTTACTGCTGAAATCGCGCAAAAAGTTGGTCAGTTTTTCCACTGACCGGCCACTTATGCGTGGTATGATGACCACAAAAGCCATGTCCCACGCCCTTCAAGCCGATGCCGAGCTGGTCGGTGAAACGTTGTCGGGCAACCCCGATGCCTTCAGCCGGATCGTTGCGCGCTATCAATCGCTGATTTGTTCGCTGGCTTACAGCGCCACCGGCAGCCTCGGCCAGAGCGAGGATCTGGCGCAGGAAACCTTCATCACCGCGTGGAAACACCTCAGCCACCTGCGTGAACGCGACAAACTCCGCGCCTGGCTTTGCGGCATTGCGCGCAACCGCATCAACAGCTTTCTCCGCCGGGAAGGTCGTGAGCCGCTGCGGGACGCCGGGCCGCTGGAAAATCTCTCCGAATCGCACGCTCCCGAACCGTTGCCGCCGGATTACGTCATGAGCCGCGAAGAAGAGGCCATTCTCTGGCGTTCGCTGCAAACCATTCCCGAAACCTACCGCGAACCGCTGGTGTTGTTTTACCGCGAGCACCAGTCCGTCGAGCGCGTGGCGCAGGCGTTGGAATTGAGCGAGGACGCCGTGCATCAGCGACTTTCGCGCGGACGGAAACTGTTGCAGGAACAGGTGCTGGCGTTCGTGGAAGGCGCGCTCGAACGGACTAATCCGGGCAAGGCCTTTACCCTGGCTGTCCTGGGTTCGCTGCCTGGACTCACGATTTCCGCCAAGGCCGCGATGTTGGGTGCCGCCGTCAAAGGCAGCGCCACGGCGAAGACCGCGGGCGCCCTGGGATGGTTCGGCTTTTTGCTGGGTCCTTTGGCCGTGTTTGTGCCCAATTACATTGCCTACCGCGTCACGTTGGCCGGGGCACAATCAGAGGACGAACGCGCCGGCATCAAATCCATGTTTGGAAAACTCGGCGCAATCACCCTGGCCCTGTTCATCCCACTGGCGGCGATTGCCTTGTGGTTGACCCGGAACCTGCCTGACCGTTCATTTTTGCCCGGCCTCCTGGGCACATGCGGGGTCCTGATTTTTTTGCCCACCATTTTTATCCTGGGCATCACTTCGGTGAGGAAAAGCCGCCCCTACTATTCCCGGATTCTGGCGCAGGAATACGCCGGCGTCTTTCCCAAACCGGCATGGGAATACCGGAGCCGACTCGTTTTATTCGGTTTGCCGCTCATTCACATCCGCATCGGCGACCGGTTTGCGATCTTGAAAAAACCGGTGAAAGCATGGATTGCCGTGGGCAACGCGGCGGTCGGCGGATTATTTGCGTGTGGCGGATTGGCGATCGCGCCGTTGAGCCTTGGTGGATTATCGATCGGCATCCTGTCACTGGGCGGCCTGTCGGTGGGGCTGTTTGCCCTGGGCGGCATCGCTTTGGGTGTTTGGGCGTTTTTTGGCGGGCTTAGTATTGGCTGGCAGGCCATTGGCTGCATCGCCGTCGCCTGGAATGCGGCGGCAGGAATGTTTGCACTGGCGCACGATTTTGCCCTCGGCCAGTTTGCCTGGGCCGCACAGGCCAATAACGAAATCGCCCGACAATTCCTCATGCCCAATTTGTTTCGACGTTCAGCCGAATTCATTAACAACCATTGGCTCTGGTTGAATCTGTTCTGGCTGATTCCGTTTTTTATCCAATGGCTGGTATCGCGCCGCGCCCGACCGGCAAAACCAAACTGAATCACCGGACTTTCTCTGCCAGTGCCTCAGCCGGGTAGGTCCAGATTTCCGCCAGTGTCGGGTGATAATGCGGCATCACCGCCAGTTCCCGAACTGTCATCCGTTTGGCCATGGCCGCGACAATCTCGTGAATGAGTTCGCCGCCCGCCGGTCCGACACACGCGCCACCAAGAATTTCGCCGGACTTCGGATCCGCCAGTAATTTTACGAACCCATCTTTTGCTTCCATGATGAGCGATTTGCCGTGGTCGTCGAACGGGTAACTTGCGGCCAGATAAGAAATGCCATGCGACTTTGCTTCTTTCTCGGTCAAGCCGACGAAGGCGACCTGCGGTTCGGTGAACACGACTGAAATGAGCAGCCGGTAGTCCATCCGCGCGGAATCTCGGAGGGACAAGCTGTGCGAGTCCCTGAATCTCCCGGGTGTTTGGGACTCGTGTAATTCGTCCCTCCGATGTTTGAAATGATTTGCAACAATATTGTGCCCCGCAATTTCCCCCTGCTGGACGGCCAGATGAACAATTTCGTGCGGTCCCGTGCAATCGCCCGCTGCATAAATGTTCGGCACGTTGGTTTGCATGAACTCGTTCGCAATGATGCGGCCATTTCCATTTTTTACACCCGCCTTTTCCAGAGCCAACGACGCCGTATTCGGCACCCGACCCAGCGCAAACAATATTTCTTCAGCGGAAACAGAAACCGTTTTGCCTCCGTGCTCAAACCAAACCGTCTTGAGTTTTCCCTTCCGCCCCGCATCCACCAGCTTCGTACCCGTGAAGATCCGAATGCCTTCCCGTTGGAAGACCTTTTCGACTTCCGCCGCTGTGTCGGTGTCGAAATCCTTCAACAGATGTTCGCTGCGCTGGACGAGCGTGACGTTCACGCCGAAGCGCGCGAAGAATTGCGCAAACTCGCACGCCGTCGGCCCGCCGCCCAGCACGAGGAGTGACTTTGGCAGCCGTTTCAGCGCCAGCGCGTCATCGCTGGTGAGGTAACCGGTTTCCAGGAACGAGGGCAGGGGAGGCGGTGCGACGTTCGAGCCGGTGGCGATGACAAAGTGTTTTGCCGTGATTTTTTTCTGGCGCCCCTGCCCCGTCCCTCTCCCCGTAAGGCGGGGAGAGGGCCGAAGGCCGGGAGGTCGGCAGGTCAAATTCGACCGTATGCGCATCCAGAAATTTCGCGTTGGCGCGGATGAATTTAAAGTTTCCCGCGTTCAATTGTTTCACGCGACAATCGGCAAAATCTTTGATGAGTAAATCTTTCCGCGCCATCACTTTCTTGAAATCAAAGCCGACTTTTCCGGCACGGATACCCCACGGCTCGGGATGGCTGGCCAGATGCATCACTTCGGCCGCGTAAAGCAGCGCCTTGGTAGGCATGCAACCCCGCAGGATGCACAGCCCGCCGACGTCCCGGCCGCCTTCGATGACCACGGTTTTCAGGCCTGCGCCCGCTGCCGTTCTGGCGGCGGCGTAACCGCCACTGCCGCCGCCGATGACCGCCACGTCATAATCGAATCGTTGCATGCGGGAAAAGATGGAAGCGGCCGCGAGAAATGCAAATTTCAAATTACTTCCACCGGGGCTTTCCCGGTTGAAATTACAGGTTCATTTTCAGATAATGGCTGCATGAACGAGAGAATTTTTCCCCGCAGCCCGCGCGAAACGATGGACGGCTGGATGTATTTGCCGCGTTACATCGACAAAATCCGCCTGCACCTGGCGGGCCACCTGCATTCCGATTATCAGGAGAATTTCGGCAAGGGCTTCGACGGCACGTGGCTCAAAGCCGCCGGTGTGGCGCACGAACAGATGATCGACGTGGTGAAAAAATCCATTACCGACGGCCAGGTCTGCGACTGGGTTCGCCAGCATGTTAAAAAATCACCGGCAGAAAAAGCGGCCTTTGCCAAAGATATCCTGAGCCGGCCATTGCCGGGCGACGCCGCCGCCCAGGCGCGATTGAAAATGCGCAAGGAACAATGCCACGGGCTGCACCGGGACGACGTCAAGACCTTCGTGGACGTCATTGACCTGGACGAGCAACGGATTTAGGGATGACCGGGGCAGGCGCCTGGAGTGGTCGCGTCCTTTTTTGACCAGTCCAATAACTTCCTGATGTTGGCCGGCAGGGAATCGGCCATACCCGACACCGGTAACGCCTGGGCCAGTTCATAATTGCCCAGTTCCGGACTTTTGAAAACGGAGCCGTAATAATTTTTCAAATACGCGCTGTGCGCCGCAAATTCGGGGTAGGCCTGGTGCAACTCTTCCGGAGTCAGGAACCGGTTGGTGCAGTTCACGCCTTCTGCGGGGCTCCATAGAATCAAAGGCACTCCATCCGCTTCACCTTTTCGCACGTAAACATTATCATCGAGTTGGGCGAGCTGTGGGCGGGTCAGCCGGCCGCACAATACTTTCGCCTGCAAGCATTGCAGCAGCGGCCGGTTGAACCCTTCGGCCCCCGTCAACAGGTTGCCGACAAAGACATGCCCTTCGCGCTGGTCTACATCGGGCCCGGTGCTGGGATGCCAGCCGAAGTGGTCGTTGACGGCGCTGCGTTCCGTGCGTTCGAAGGAGGCGACGCTGTTGACGAAGGTATTGTGATAAACCTGGACGTTCGTACTGTTGAGCACGCGCACGCCGTGGTCGCAATTGACAAACACGTTGCCGGCGCAAATCGCGCCCTTGGAAATTTCAAAGAAGAATCCGTCAATGGCATTTTCGACATAATTGTTGATGAACACGCCGTTCACGTTGCCGACATCGTACCAGATGCCGTTGGAGTACGGCTGATCAACCACCAGATTGTCCCGGCAGGTGGCCCGGTAACATTGGTTGAAAATCTTCACCGCCGCCGGAAAATAGCCCCGCATCTCCTGAATATTGTTCCGCCGGAAAATATTTTTTTCCAGCAGGCAATCCGCCGAGCCGATGACATAGATGCCCTCCGTTCGCGTATCACTCACCAGACAATGCCGGATGGTTAACCGGTCGCCCCGGAAATAGCCGGCCACGCGCGAGCAAAAGCTGATCGTGTCATTTTCCAGCGTCGTCCCGGTAACCTCTTTACCGTAGGTGGCGGGATCGGACAGCCCCACCGGTTCCTTGCCTTCAATTTCCAGCGCGCGGTAGGCATATTGGGTAAAGGTGATGCCGCGGATCACCGGGCCTTTGCCGTCCGAAGTCTTGCCGTGACAGGGTCCGGTCACCCGGGTGAGCGCGCCGTCATGGGCGGTAATCTCAATCACGTGGTTGGCCGGGTTGACGCCGATGTAAATCCGGGCGCCATCGTAATCGATGTAATAGGTGTGTGCATTGATCTCCCCCTCCCAGCCGACGGCTTTTAATAACTCGCCGTCAAGGAAAACCATGTCGTTGTTAAACCGCCAGGGCGGTGTATTGGTGCCTTCCCGTTCCCGCCGCCACCAGTCCGCTGCTTTGGCCGGGAACAGAGGCGACCAGGAAGTCCGCCATAAACCGTTGGTCTGGGTCACCCAGTTGGTGGCCACAAGGGTTCCTTTCAGAACCGGATGTTCCCCGGCGTAAGGCTGCAGGGTGATACCCTGGTTGAACGTCAGGCCGCCGGTACGATAGATCCCCCCGCGGAGGATGATGGCGTCACCGGTGACCCCCCGTTCGACCGCCGATTCCAGTGTGGTCGGCTGGTCCAGCGCCGTTCCGGGAGCGTTGCTCTGGCCTTCGGGGGACACGTAATAAATGTGGGCGGCATCCTTGGGCAGCTCGTAATTCTGTTGCAGGGGGCCATAAGGACCGCCGGACGGTTGGGCCTGTCCGCTCAATAACCCGGAGAAAACCAAAAGTATGGCCAGCCGGATGGAACCAAATGGGAGGGAATTCATATTGCGAGGATAGGGTAGAGAAACGCCGCCCGACAAGGGGCAATTAGTTACAACCGAAGGATCCGGCAACGGGTTATGAGCCGGATTTTTTCTTTACACTCGCAGTCTCCTCAGCTCGTTTCCTGGCCAGCATCTGCATGGCTTTGTCGATTCGGGCTTTTCTCGACTCGGGCCGTTTGGCTTCGCCAATCCATTTCAGATATTCGTTCCGGTGCGCGTCCGTGCACTCGGCGAAGAATGCCGCCAGACCCGCATCGTTCAGCGCTTCGGCGAGGTCTTCTGGAAGTTGACTCATATTAAAACCGGCCCATGCTGGAGTCCTGACGTTAATCCCTGACCGATCATGGTGTTTGACCACAGCCGCTGAGCGTCCGGCAGCGGCTACTGGCCGGCGTAAAAAGCGTCCACTTTGGCCGCGACATCTTTGTAGCCGATGTCCATTTCGTAGATGAGTTTGAACTGCTCGACGGCTTCCTCCTTCTTGCCCATGCTGTCGAGGATGCAGCCAAGGTTGTAAACCATCTCCTTCTTTTCGTCGTCAAAGACCGGTTTTTCCTTGATGGCGTTCTGTAATTGGCGCGCGGCCATGTCGTACATCTTGCCTTTGGCGTAGCACTGGGCGAGATAGTTCATGGCAGCCAGGCGCTTGTGCGGATTGCCCTGCGCCTTCTGAAATTCCTGGATGGCCTCTTTTGTCTTGCCCGCTTGAAAATATAAGACGCCCATTTCAAACCGGATCGCCAGGTCGGTCGGATACTTCTCCACCCGTTGCTGGCATTCAGAGAGTTGAAAGTCTAATTTCTCAGCCTGGATTTTGGCCGACTGTTCCGCGTAATCGGGCGCGGCGGGATCGAGTTGCTCCAATTGAAAGTCGAATTGGCGCACGACGGTGGTGGCCATCGAGCGTTCCAGCGACGAGTCGCCGCCCATGTCGGAATTCTTGACGCGGTTGAAGAGTTCCAGGGCGCGATCGAACTGGTTCTTTTGCGTGTATAACTCGGCGAGGGAACGGATGAGCTTGAGGTTTTTTGGTTCGGTTTCCAGGCGCGCTTCGTATTCACCGATGAGCCGTTCGGTCGTGTCCTCGGTCTTCACGACGCGCTTTTCCTGTTCGAGCGAGACGGCCTCCTTTTTGTCCTTCAGGATGTCGCGGTAGGAGCCCTTGCCGCCTTCGAGCGCGGCGTAACCCCCCTCATCCATCGTCTGGCGCGCTGACAGGTTCTTCAGTGCCTGGCTCAGTTCCCCGTCATTAGGCGAATTGCGCAGGAGTTCGGCGAGAATTCGTTCTCCCTGCCGGGTATCGCCGCCACTGGCTGAGAGCGCATTGGCGAATTCAATCGCCAAACTTTTGTCTTTGGGCGAGTTCTTGACCAGAATTTCCAGGGACATGGTCCCCGTGCGCGGCAGTACCAATGCCTGCGCGGCCTGCACAATCAGGCGGTGCCCGGCCGAACTGCTCGGGTCGGTGTTGAGAATCTGTTCGGCGATGGCGAGTGCCCCGGCGGGATTGCTGCGCAGCGCGATTTGT
Source organism: uncultured Verrucomicrobiae bacterium (assembly GCA_963708525.1). Lineage (GTDB taxonomy): Bacteria > Verrucomicrobiota > Verrucomicrobiia > Limisphaerales > UBA11358 > UBA11358. The sequence continues at coordinate 60,807 of CAVPTH010000005.1, forward strand.
CCCTTGGCCACGAGCGGCGAGGAACTGGCACCACTCAACATTTTTTTGAAAAAGCCGCCGCCGCCGCCTGTTTTGCGAAGCTGGGCCTCGCGCAGCGCCTTGCGACACTCAAAAAACCCCGGCTCCTTTTCGAGCACCTGGTTGAAGAGCGCGATGGCGTAATCGAAGTTCTCCCGTTGGGCAGCCTCGTTGGCCTTGATGTACAAGACCCGCGCGTCGCGCGAAATTTCGCTGATTTCTTTTTCTGCCATGTTGTCTTACTAGGTTGAATTAAGATTGCTTCTGCCGGGTCAAAAATCAATCCCGAAGGCTCCGTTTGTCAACCGCATTGTGCCCGCTGCCGCAGCGCGTGGTCCACCAGCACCAGCGCCGTCATCGCCTCCACCATCGGAACGGCCCGCGGTAACACACACGGGTCATGGCGGCCGCGGCCCTTGAGCGTCGTGTTCTGAAAGTTCACGTCCACGGTGTCCTGCGGGTGCATGACCGTCGCCACCGGCTTGAACGCGACCCGGAAGAAAATCGTCTCGCCATTCGAAATGCCGCCCTGGATACCGCCTGAAAAGTTCGTCGTGGTAAAGACCTTGCCGCGGCGCGCGCGAAAGGGGTCGTTATGCTGGCGCCCGGTCAGCAGGATGCCGCTGAAACCGGAACCGATTTCAAAGGCCTTCGACGCGGGCAGGCTCAACATCGCCTTGGCCAGGTCGGCTTCCAGTTTGTCAAAGACCGGTTCGCCCCAGCCGGCGGGGACCCCGCGGGCAATACCTTCCACGACACCGCCGACGGTGTCGCCGGCATTGCGCATCTTTTCGATGAGCCGGATCATTTTCTCCGCCGTCCGGCGGTCGGGACAACGGACGATGTTCGATTCCACGTCCCTGAACTTCACCTTGTCCGGATTCACTTCGGCGATGATTTTCTGGACTTGTTTGACATAAGCCAAAGTCTCTACGCCGAACTTTTCGCGCAGGATTTTTTTGGCGATGGCACCGGCGGCGACGCGGCCGACCGTTTCACGCGCGCTGGCCCGGCCGCCACCCTGCCAGTTACGGATGCCATATTTCGCAAAGTAACTGAAGTCCGCATGTGATGGGCGGAATTTGGTCTTCATTTCCGAGTAGGCTTCGGGGCGAGCGTCGGTGTTTCTGACCCAGAGACAGATGGGCGTGCCAAGGGTCTTGCCGTCGAACGTGCCGGAAAGGATTTGCACCGTGTCGGATTCCTTGCGCGGCGAGACGATTCTGGACTGGCCCGGCCGGCGCCGGTCCAGATCCGGCTGAATATCGGCCTCGGTCAGCTTAAGGCGCGGCGGGCAGCCGTCCACGACCACACCCACACCACCGCCGTGGGATTCACCCCACGTCGTGATGCGAAACAATTGCCCGAAAGTGCTGGCCATGGTGGTATCATGCAAAAACCAGTCCACTGGGTCAAATCTAACGGAAGGCGCGTCGGAGGGACGAGTTACACGAGTCCCCAATTTCATTTGCTTAGAATCAGGGACTCGTGTAACTCGTCCTTCCGAGAATTATGAATGTGCCGTTACGGGAACCCGGCCGAAAACGGTTGCCGCATTTGCCTTCTTTGGAACCTTCAAATCAGACAATCATTCAATATGTCAGTTGTAACGTGGATGGCCGGCGTCGTTTGCTAGCAAATCCGCAAATTCATCAGCTTATTCTTGAGGCATGGCGCAAGGCCAATCATTGGCTGGTTGGCCGATATGTGATTATGCCGGACCACGTCCATTTGTTCTGCGCGCCTGTCCGCGTTCCAGTCACGCCGCTCAAGCGCTGGATGGAGTTCTGGCGCGCAGAAGTGACAAGGCGCTGGCCTGATACGGCGGAGAAACCAATCTGGCAGAAGGATTTTTTCGACCGGCAGCTTCGCGGCGGTGAAAGCTACCATCAGAAATGGCTGTACGTGCTCGAGAACCCTGTCAAAGCCGGGTTGGTTACGCACTGGGAGGATTGGCCGTACCAAGGAGAACTGAATGTGTTGCAGTGGCATGAGTCGGCTTGAACCAGGTTTCGGAGGGACGTGTTACACGAGTCCCAAAATCCTGGATCCAGTGACTTGTGGAACTCATCCTCCCGAAGGCTATTTCAGTCAGGGACTCGCATAGCTCGTCCCTCCGAAATATCTGTTTTTTGAGTTTGGGACTCGTGTAACTCGTCCCTCCGACATAAACTCAGGCGCACATGAATCGCATCGTCGAAAAGTTTGTCCGACTCAAACGCGCCGGACAGAAGGGTTTTATCGTCTATATCGGCGCGGGCGACCCGAATCTGGCGGCCACGCGCGAGCTGGCCGTCGCGTTTGACGAAGCGGGTGTGGACATTCTGGAACTGGGTGTGCCGTTCAGCGATCCGCTGGCTGATGGTCTGGTCAACCAACTGGCTGCGCAGCGTGGTCTGGAATCCGGCACCACGCCGCCTAAAATTTTGGCCACCGTCGCCACTATCCGGAAACTTTCGGAAATGCCCGTCATTCTCTACATTTACTTCAACCTGATCCATCGGGTCGGCCTGGAACGGTTCATTAAGAATGCGGCGAAGGCGGGCGTGGATGGTTTGCTGGTGCTCGATTTGCCGCCGGAGGAGTCAGGCAATTACGAGGCGTTGATGAAAAAGAACGGCCTCTGCCATATTTATCTGGTGGCACCGACAACGCCGGCGGACCGAATGGAATTCATCGTCAAACGCGGCAGCGGATTCATTTACTACATCTCACGAGAAGGCGTGACCGGCATGCAGAAACAGGTGGCCACCAATCTGGCTCAGCAGATCGCGAAAATCCGTGCGCACACCAAATTACCCGTCGCCGTCGGGTTTGGCATCTCGACGCCGGAACAGGCGAAAACCGTCGCTACGGCGGCGGATGCGGTAGTCGTGGGCAGCGCGGTGGTGAATCAAATCGCTAAACATGGGAAATCAAAAGATTTGGTCAGGCGCGTGTGCGAGTTTGTGAAATCATTATCGGATGCGGTAAAATCAAGTTAAGCCACCGATGAAACACGGGCAGAACACCGACGAAGACATCCGCAGATTTGGCTGATTACCGCAGATGAATTTGCCGATACCTTTCTGCGAAATCTGTGTAATCTGCGGACGCTTTTATGAAACGTAAGACAGACAACAAAGACCGGTTTGTCATCATCATGGCGGGTGGGCGCGGCGAACGGTTCTGGCCGGTGAGCCGGGACCGGATGCCCAAGCAACTCCTCACCCTGCTCGGCAAACGCTCGTTCCTCCAGCAGGCCGTGGACCGCGTCCTGCCACTCGTGCCGGCCAAAAATATCTTCGTCATTACTAATGAAACGCAATTGCCGGAAGTCCGCAAACAACTTCCCAAAATTCCGAAGGCCAATCTGATTGCCGAGCCGATCGGGCGTGACACTACCGCCGCCGTCACCCTGGGCGCGGCGCTCGTTGGCGCGCGCTCCACCACCGGCGTCATGGCGGTGCTGCCCGCTGACCACGTGATTCCTGATGAAAAGAAATTTCATCAGGTATTGAGCGACGCTTTCGATCTGGCGTCGCGCGGGCAGGCCATCATCACCATCGGCATCAAGCCGGCCGGGCCGGACACGGGTTACGGATATATTCAGATCGGCCAGGAACTGCCGCCGGCGCAAGGCGCCAAAAAAACGAAGACGACTTTTTTCAAAGCGGAACGGTTTGTCGAGAAACCGGATTTTCAACGGGCGCTGGAATACGTCAACAGCGGCCAGTACCGCTGGAATGCGGGCATGTTCGTTTGGGGTTTCGTGACCATTACCGAAGGCTTGCAGAAGCATCAGCCGGAAATGTTTGCGGCCTGTCAGCGCTGGTTCAAGGTGGCCAATAAACCGGCCAAACTCGCGAAAGTGTTGGCCAAGGATTATCCCGATATCCGGAAAGTCTCGATTGATTACGCGCTGATGGAGAAGGCGCAGAACGTGATTGTGGCTGACGGCGCGTTTGAGTGGGACGACGTCGGTTCGTGGACGGCGCTGGGGCGGCATCTCAAGGCCGACCCGGAAGGCAATTGCGTGGTGGCGGATTTCATCCACGTGGACGGCGCGCGGAATATCATCTACGACGCGCGGACAAAGAACAAAACACCGATTGCGGTGGTCGGTTTGCGCGATTCGATCCTGGTGCAGACCGACGACGCGGTATTGCTGGCGCACAAGAGCCAGGCGCAGAAGGTCAAGGAGCTGGTTCGCAAACTTGGTGAGGATCCGAAGCTGAAAAAGCTGATTTAGACACGGATTTCACAGATTCACACGGATTCAATCGGTGAAAATTCGTGAAATCCGTGTCTTTTTCCCTCACACGCGACTTGACCTTTCCCGCAGAAAAGGCAGACTATCCAACTTGGTTCGTTCGAGTTTTGAATTCTTGGTTGACCAGGGAAACAGCCGTTACGAATGAATTCAAAATTTAGAATTAAAAATTAAAAATTTAAGACAATGCAGCACATTAGAAACATCGCCATCATCGCGCACGTGGACCACGGCAAGACGACGCTCGTGGATTGCCTGCTCAAGCAATCCGGCACCTTCCGCGCCAACCAGCATGAGTCGCAGGACGAGCGCCTGATGGATTCGATGGACCTGGAAAAGGAAAAGGGCATCACCATCCGCGCCAAGAACGCCGCGTTCAAGTACAAGGATTACCACGTCAACATCGTGGATACGCCCGGCCACGCCGATTTCGGCGGCGAGGTCGAGCGGATCATGAACATGATTGACGGCGTGCTGCTGGTGGTGGACGCCGCCGAAGGCCCGCAGGCGCAGACGCGCTTCGTCCTGCGCAAGGCGCTGGAAGCCGGCGCCAAGCCGATCGTGGTCATCAACAAGATTGACCGCGAGAATGCCAATCCGAAGAAGGTGCTCGACCAGGTGTTCGAGCTGTTCATTTCGCTGAACGCCACCGATGAGCAACTGGATTTTCCGTTCGTCTATTGCTCGGCCAAAGACGGCTACGCGAAGCTCGACCTGCAGTCACGTCAGCGGGACGATGGAGCCGTTGTTTGACGCCATCGTGAAACATATTCCGTCTCCGCGCGCCAAGGCCGGCGACGGATTCCAGGTGCTGGTGGCGAACCTCGATTACTCGGATTACCTCGGGCGTATCGCCTTCGGCAAAATCATGGCCGGCAAGGTGAAGGTGGGCGACGCGGCGTGCTGCCTGCACGGCCACGGCAAAATCACCCAGGGCAAAATCACGATGATTTACCACTTCGAAGGTTTGAAACGCATCGAAGTACACGGAGGCGCACGCGGGCGACATCGTGGGCATCACCGGATTTGAGGAAGTGTTCATCGGCGAGACGATTGCGGACAAGCCGGAGCGCGGCGCGTTGCCGTACATCCCGATTGATCCGCCGACGATCCAGATGGAATTCGCCGTGAACGACGGCCCGCTGGCTGGAAAAGACGGCAAGCTCGTTACCGCGCGGCACATCTGGGAGCGGCTCGCAAAAGGAAATCCGCACGAACGTCGCGCTGCGCATCAAGCAGACCAGCGACCCGAAGATTTTCGAGGTCGAGGGCCGCGGCGAAATGCAAATTGCCATCCTGGTGGAACAAATGCGGCGCGAGGGCCATGAGGTGCTGGTGTCCCGTCCCGAGGTCCTCTACAAAAAGGACGCCCAGGGCAACATGCAGGAGCCGATTGAAAAGCTGTTCCTCGAAATCCCGCAGGAATTCATGGGCGCCATCATGGAAAATCTTTCCGGGCGCAAGGCCGAGATCACGAACATGAACCATCATGGCGACCAGGTGACCATCGAGGCGTTGATTCCCATGCGCGGTTTGATTGGCTTTGAGACGGATCTGGTGAACCAGACGCGCGGCCTGGGCGTGATGAGCCATCTGTTCCACGAATACGGCCCCGACCGCGGGGAGATTGCCGCGCGCAAAAACGGTTCGCTCGTCAGCATGGAAAGCGGCGAGGCCATGGCTTACGCGCTGAACATGATTCAGGAACGCGGCCGGCTGATGGTGGGGCCGGGCGAAGCAATTTACGCCGGCATGATCGTCGGCGAAAACGCGCGGGAAAACGATATCCCGGTGAATCCCTGCAAGGCGAAACGGCTTACCAATATGCGTTCGCAGGGTGATGGCAAGGGCATTCAGCTCAGCCCGCCGTTCAAGCTCTCGCTCGAACGCGCGCTGGAATACATCGGTTCCGACGAATATGTCGAAGCCACGCCAAAGAATCTCCGGCTCCGCAAGAAAATCCTCGACGAAACCCAGCGTAAACGCGCTGAGAAATCGCGCGTGATAAAAATCCTGACGGAGTAGCAGTTGCCGTCAGGTTTTCAGGCGGGTTTTCCGGCGTATTCCATGCCGACCAGGCAGACGTCGTCCGCGAACTCATGATCCACGGAAAAGTTGCCGATGGCCGCCAGCAGTTCGTCAAACAATTGCGCGGCGGGCCGGGACAGGCGGTCTTTCATGTCCATGATCAGCCGTTCCTGGGAATACAATTCCTCGTTCGGCCCCTGCACCTCATACAGTCCGTCGGTGAAGAGCATGACCAGGTCGCCCGGTGCGATGGTGATTTCACTGGTCTGGTACGGCGGATCTTCGAACAAGCCGAGAGCGGGCTGGCTTTTGCCGGAGACATTGACGAGCGGCTCGATGCGGCTGGCCGGGCGGCGGATGAGCAGGGGTTTGGGATGGCCGGCGTTCGCAAAACGCATCACGCCGGTGCGCCAGTTGGCGACCAGGTAGAACGCCGTGGTGAGCATCGGTGAACCGGTGGTTTTAAGAATGGTAAACAGGTCGGAATTGACCTTGCGCAGGAACATTCCCGGGTCGCGTGCAATCGGTTTTAATTCCTCCACCAGGGCGCGGATCATGGCGGTCACCAGCGCCGCGCGCATCCCGTGTCCGGTCACGTCACAGATAAAAACGGCGGCTTCGTCTTCCGATAGCGCGGACACACTGAAGAAATCGCCGCTGACAGTTTCCGCCGGCTGATAACGGTGGACAAACTGGAAGGCGCTTTTTTCCAACGGGACGTTGCCGGGGAAAACCGGATATTGCTGGGGCAGCATGGCGAACTGGATTTCGCGCGCCATCTGGAGATTTTCCTGCATCAACAAATTCTTGGTGCGCAACTCTTCGCGGCTGCGGGCCAGTTCGGCGTTCACCCGGCGAATCTGTTCCTCGGCCCGAACCTGTTCCGTGACATCCCAGAAAATGCCCTGCAACCCGATGATGCTGCCGTCGGCACTGTAAAGCGGGGTTTTGACGACGTGCGTGATAGTCTGTTCCTGTCCAAACGGATGATGTTCCTCGGTGAATTCGTAGGTCTGTCCGGTTTCCATGACCCGCTGGTCGTCCTTCTGATATTTTTCAGCCAGTTCCTTCGGAAAGAAATCGAAATCCGTTTTACCCAGGATGTCCTCCAGCTTGCACCGGTAATGTCGGCAATACTGCTGGTTGGCGAAGGTGAACCGGCCCTCAAGGTCTTTCCGGAACACGTTTTGGGGCATCGTTTCGACCAGCGAATGGTAGAGGGACTCCGAGTTGCGGAGGTTCATCTCGGTCTGCCGGCCCTGGGTGATGTCTTCGACCGTACCTTCGTAGTATAGTACTTTGCCCTGGACGTCGCGGACCGCGCGGCAATTTTCCGAAATCCAGATGGTGGAGCCGTCCTTGCGGTAAATCTGGGACTCGAAGCTGGTGATGGTATCGCTGGTCTGCATCAACCGGACAAATTCCTCGCGACGCGCCGGGTCCACGTACAGGCTGCGGCCAATGTCCTTGATGCTGGCCATCAATTCCACCGGCGAGTCGTAGCCGTAAATCCGCGCCAGCGCGACGTTCGCCAGCAGGTAATGCCCGTCCGGCGTGGTGCGGAAAATGCCTTCCACGAGGTGGTCGAACAGGCCGTAATAATTTTCCTTCTCCTTGAGCAGGGCGGCCTGTTCCAGGTGGCGTTCCAGCGCCAGACGAATGACCGGTTCGAGTGGCCGTTGGCCAAGCTCTTCCTTGGCGATATATTCCTGAGCGCCCGCGCGAATCACTTCCACGGAGAAGGCTTCATCGCGGTTGGGGCCGAGGACGACCATTGGCACGGCCGGCGCCTTGGTGGCGAGAAAGGTGACCTGGAAGAGGCCGGTGGCATTCGCCGCGGGAAGCTCAAATAAAACCACATCAAAGGTGCCGGCCGACAGTTTGGTGACGCCGGTATCCAGCGCCGGCACCGTGGTGATTTCAGCGGGTTGGCCCTCGCCCCGCAACCTGCCCGCCACGGCCTGCGCCAGATGCCCGTCGCCGGCAATCAATAAAACTTTCAACAATTCAGATTCCATAATGTGAACCGGTCCCGCGTTGTGCGCCTGGGCCGATTCAGTTCAACCCGTCCAGCCATGAACATACGAAATTAACCCGCCACTGCAAGTGAGTTGCGCGCGCAGCGAATTTCTGGTTGAATCAGATTCAATGAACCGGCGACCAGAACCCCATGGGACCAGCTTCTTCCCAGGGTTTGCGTTCCCGCGCCCACAAAGCCTCGCGCCGGCGGCTTGTGGCAGGACCTCAATGTGTGATTCCGATTTATGAAAACCTATCAACCTGCAGATATCCGGAACTTTGCCGTCGTCGGCCACGCTTCGTCGGGCAAAACCATGCTCACGGAAGCCATGCTCCTGTGCGGCGGCGTCATCAATCGCATGGGCCGCATCGCCGACGGCTCCACGGTTTCGGATTATCACGTCAGCGAAAAAAACCGGCAAATTTCCGTTTCGGCCTCCCTCCTGCATACGGAATGGACGGGCAAAAAGTTCAATATCATCGATACCCCCGGCTACCTGGATTTTATCAGCGAAGGTCTCGGCGCGCTGCGCGTCGGCGATTTCGCGCTGGTGGTCGTCCATGCCCACCACGGCCTGGGCGTCGGCACCGACCGCGTCTGGAATTACGCGACCGGTTACGGCCTTCCCAAGATGATCGTCGTCAACGCCCTGGACAAGGAGAACGTGGATTTCGACGCCGTGGTCAAACAACTGCAGGAGCATTTCGGCCGACATGTCTTTCCGCTGGCCGTGCCGGTGAACGCCGGGCCGGGGTTTAACAAGGTTTTGGACGTGTTGCGCAACGAAATTGTGACCTACCAAACCGATGGCAGCGGCAAATACCAGGAGGAACCGGCCACCGGCGAATGGGAGGCCAGGGGCAAGGAATTGCACGGCCAGCTCATCGAACACATCGCCGAGTCCGATGACGAGTTGATGAACAAGTTTTTCGAGCAGGGCACTCTGTCGGAGGAGGAATTCCGTGCCGGCATCCACTCGGCCGTGCAGAAGGAACTGTTCATCCCCCTGTTCGCCGTATCGGCGGAAAACAACATCGGCGTGGCTCGGCTCATGGATTTCATTGCCAAATACGGTTCGTCGCCGGTCGACCGGAAAAAGGTCAAGGCGGTGGACGCCAACGGCAAGGAAACGGAGGTGGGTTTGGACGATCCGGAGACCGTCGCCTATATCTTTAAAACCATGTCCGAGGCGCATTTCGGCGAGCTGTCATTTTTCCGCGTTTATGCCGGATCGGTCTCAACCGGTAAGGATTTATTTAACAGCGACCGCAAGGTGAACGAACGCATCGGGCAGATTTACCTGCTCAACGGCCAAACCCGGGAGGCGGTGCCCACGCTGGGCGCGGGCGACATCGCCGCGACCGTGAAACTCAAGGACACCCACATCGGTAACACACTTTGCAACGCCAAACATCAAGTGACGCTGCCGAAGGTCGTCTATCCCAAGCCGAACATCCACGCCGCGCTCGTTACCAAAGTGAAGGGCGAGGAGGACAAGGTAGCCTCCGGCCTGGCCGCGTTGCACCACGAAGATCCGACGTTCCTTTACGTCGTGGACGCTGAATTGCATCAGACGATCATTTCCGCGCAGGGCGAATTGCATCTGGAGGTGGTCGCCGACCGCTTGCGCCGGCGGCACAACGTCCATGTTGAACTCGGCGAGCCGCGCGTCAAGTATCGCGAGACCATCAAGGGCAAGGGCGACTCCAAATATCGCCATAAGAAACAGACCGGCGGCGCAGGACAGTTCGCCGAGGTCTGGATGCGCATCGAACCGCAACCAAGGGATAGCGGTGTCGAGTTCAACAATTCGCTCGTGGGGCAGAACGTGGATCGTGTTTTTGTGCCGTCGGTGGAGAAAGGGGTACATCAGGCCTGCACCGAAGGCATCCTTGCCGGCTGCCGGGTGACCGACGTGAAGATTGATTTTTACGATGGCAAGATGCATCCGGTGGACTCGAAGGACATCGCCTTCCAGATTGCCGGCTATTTCGCCTTCAAGGAGGCCTTCCTGACCGCCAGGCCGGTTTTGCTGGAGCCGATCGAAAACGTTGAGATCCGGATCCCGGAGGATTGCATGGGCAAGGTAATGGGCGACCTCTCCTCGCGGCGCGGCAAAATCATGGGTATGGACACCGATGGCGCATTTCAACTGATCAAGGCAACCGTGCCGACGAAGGAGCTTTACCATTATTCCAGCACCCTCCGGTCACTGACCGGCGGTCGCGGCGTTCACACCGAGGACTTCAGCCATTACGAGGAAATGCCGCGGGAGGCCACGGAAAAGGTGATTGAAGAGGCAAAGAAACGGAAGGCTGCTGCCGAAGTACATTGACCTTCGTGCCTGCCAATGGTGTTGAGGCGGCGCCCCAACAGTTGAGCCTTCGGCCCAACGCTACCTCAAGCTTAATGCACCAGCGCCGCTTCGCTCTTGCGGACGGCGGCGTAGAGCGCGTCCTTCAATTTGGCGCGCTTGAATTTGAGTTCGTCAATCTGCTGGTCCGTGGCGTACTCGATCTCTTCTTCGATGCGGCAGATTTCGTCGTCGAGTTGGTGATATTCCTCGAACATCGCGCGAAACTTGGCGTCCGCCAGCTTGAGCGTGCGGATGGTTTCGCGATGTTCGGGGAATTCCGTCACGAACGGATGATGAATGTCCATTGGAGGTCCTCCGGTTGAAGGTTTAACTGGCTACGCCGGACTGCGGCGAAGGCGAGCGGTCGTCTAACTGCTCTGTTGATTCCCATGACCTGCTTGTAATAAAGCCCAACTTGCCCGAAATGGCTAGTGAATTTTTGCAAAAATTTTTACTTTTCTGGCCTTCCGGAGCGCGGACCGCGATGTCCTCAAATTTCAGCTCCAGGCATGTGCGCCGACAAGGTTGTCCGCGCTTCTGCTGCCTTTCCGCCTTTCCAAGCCCTCAGGAATCGCCTAAATTGGCGCTACTCTCGTCCTATGCCGAGTGTTTACATCAAGACCTACGGTTGCCAGATGAACGAGCGCGACAGCGAGGCCGTGGCCGCGCAGCTCGTGGCCAAGGGCTATACGCTCGCGCCGTCCGAAACCGCGGCGGACGTGATTCTGCTCAACACCTGCAGCGTGCGCGATCTCGCGGAACAGAAGGCCTTGAACAAAATGGTCAACCTCATTGCCGAAACGCGCCGTGACCGTCCTCACGTCGTACTCGGATTCATGGGTTGCATGGCCCAGAGCCGCGGACAGGAACTCATTGATCGGCTGCCGGATGTGGATTTGGTCCTCGGCACGCAAAAATTTCATCGCGCGGCGGATTGCCTCAACGAAATCATCGCCGGCCGGGCGGAGAAAATTGTGGACGTGGCGGAAGAGCAGGGGAGCGAAGCGACCATTCGTGAACATCTACTGAACGGCAATTCCCGGAAATCCGTCACCGCGTTTGTCAGCATCATGCAGGGCTGCAACCAGTATTGCACTTTCTGTATTGTGCCGTACACACGCGGCGAGGAACGCAGCCGGACGATTCCCGACGTTGTGTCCGAGTGCCGCCAGCTCGTGGCGCAAGGCGTTAAGGAAATCACCCTGCTCGGCCAGATTGTGACCAGTTATGGAAAACGTGGCCAGGGCAGTCGAGAGACGAGAGACCAGAGTCGAGAGCTAACAAACCTCCTACCCTCGACCCTCGACCCTCGACCCTCGACCCAAAAATCCCCCTTTGTTCAGCTTCTCGATGCCGTTCACGAAATCGAAGGATTGGAACGTATCCGGTTTACCTCCCCGCATCCCAAAGGTTATGGCGATGACTTGATCGAAGCTTACGCGCGGTTGCCGAAACTGGTTGAAAGCGCACACCTGCCCGTTCAGAGCGGCAGCAATCGTGTGTTGAAACTGATGCACCGCGGTTACACCCGTGAACGATACGTCGGCATCATCGGGAAGTTGCGTGCGGCCAAACCGGAAATCGGCGTCAGCACCGACTTCATCGTTGGTTTTCCTGGGGAGACCGAAGACGATTTTAAGGAAAGTCTGTCGTTGGCACGCGAAGTGGAGTTCGACCAGGCCTTCATTTTCAAATATTCGCAACGTCGGGACACGCCCGCCGCGGATATGCCGGACCAGGTGCCGCAAAAAGTGCGCGAGGAACGCAATCATCAGCTCCTGGAAGTCATCAACGAAATCGCCAAACGCAAATACCGCGCGTTGGTCGGACAGCAAATGCAAATTCTGGTGGAAGGGCCGAGCAAAAAGAATCCGGCGCGGATGACCGGCCGGACGCGCTGCAACAGGATTGTGGTATTTGATGGCTCGGAACGGCATCGCGGCCAATTGATGGACGTGAAAATTACCCGTGCCGGTTCTTTCACCCTCTACGGTGACCCGGCCATTTTGAATTTATAACCAAGGCAGGGACAACACACCTTACGATGCGCCGAGTTTGCACTATAACGATTCCTGTGGCGACTTTTCGTATTCGACAAGCTGTTCTTGCGTCAGCTTCTCAACGGAAGTGACCTTAATGTTCGGTATGTTCGCCAGAGCCGCCTTGAGCTGATCGGCATCGTAGGCCAGGAAAGAGCCTACCAGCTTGTCGCCTTGCTTCTTGGTCCTGAAGTAACCGATCTCGCCGTGCTGGCCCGAATACACATGGATTCTCGATAGAAACTCACGCGGTGTTCTGGGCGAGAAATCACCGACCGGCTCGAATCTTACTACCCACACACCTTTTGAGGCGTCGAGATGGTTGAAGTCAATCAAGGATTCCTGCGGTGACTTCTCGTAGTCGGTAAGTTGTTCCTGCGTTAACTTTTCGACAGAAGTGACCTTGATGCCCGGCAACGCGTCGAGAGCCGCCTTGAGCTGATCGCCGTCATACGCCAGAAACGAGCCTACCAGCTTGTCACCTTGCTTCTTGGTTCTGAAGTAGCCGATCTCGCCGTGCTGGCCTGAATACACGGGGATTCTTGCTAAAAACTCTCCGGGTGTTTTGGGTGAAAAATCACCCACGGGCTCAAATCTTACCACCCACACTCCTTTTGAGGCGTCGGGCTTATCCATTTTAGCCGGAGCTTGTGTCTGATTCTGCGCATCCGTTAGGGTGACCAGCGCCAGAGCAGCCACAAGTAAAATGGCCAGCACCAGTCCTCGGTATGGTTTGTGGAATTTTGCGATCATGGTTTATCCTCTCTTTCATTTTTATTGTAAGATTAAATTGTCAATCTTTATAGGTCAATAGAATCCATATATCTAATTGTGCCGCCGCGCCAAGAAGCAACTGCCCGTCGATCAGACGTTTTTGGTGGCAGATTCGGATGGTCTGTATTTCTTCGTATTCTTTCCCGCCTTGGCTGGACTTCGGCGTGACAAACGCGTCCCTTTGTGATTAAATTCCCGCGATGAAATTGTCGTTGTTGTCCATATTGCTCGGACTGGGCATGGCGGTGCCGCAGTTTTATGGCATCACGCAGCCGCAGAAGTTCGCGGCGGCGGTCCGTAAATTCCCGCGCAATCTGCCGGTCGGCGTCTTCCTGATGCTGCTGGGCACGGTGTGGTTCGTCTGGAATGTCCACAACGAATCGGTCTCCGATTTCGCGGCCTTTAAACCGGCGATGATGATGGGTTTTGTGGCGGTGGGCATCTTGAGCTGCATTTTTATCCAGGACTTCCTTGCCGTGCGCGGACTGGCCGTGTTGTTGTTGTTGCTGGCGAAATTGATGGTGGACACGGGCCGCCCGCATCTGGGCGAGACGCATTGGGTGTGGGTGATTCAAACGTGGGCTTATGTGCTGGTTGTCGCCGGCATCTCGTTCACCGTGTGGCCGTGGAAGCTGCGTGATTTGCTCCAGTGGGGCACGGCTACTGAGACGCGCGTGCGCCTGGGCAGCACTATTCGACTGGCGTTTTCCGTTTTTATACTGCTGCTGGGCCTGACCGCCTTCCACGCGATGTAGTTTCAAGACATTTCTCGCGACAACTCTTCGGTCCGTTGGGGGGATTTCCCTTTCGATTTCAATTGTTTTCCCAAGGCGATGACAGCCTGAGACCCCGGAGCTTGTCATCGAATTGTCACATTTGCTTCCTGCGACTGAGCTCGAAGGGTCGGATTGTCACCCAATCGTAACATTTCCTTCATTCGATTGTAACAATGTTGTCTCAAGGTTCGCCCCGCTGACACGAACCTGAACCCATGAAAAAACTCAAAAAATCGAATCCTTCCCAAACTGCAATCTTTGCCGGGGCCGCCGCGCTCATGGCGCTGACTCCCGGCGTTCACGCGCAAACTTCCGTGGACAACCTGCTCAATAAACTGGAACAGAAAGGCGTCCTGACGCCGAGCGAGGCGGACGAGTTGAAGGCCGAAAATGCGACGAATTCAGTGGCCGATTTCAATCAGCAAATGAACTCCCGGTTTCTGACACCGGACTGGATAACCAGCTACAAACTGTACGGCGATTTCCGCGGGCGGCTGGATGAACGGGCAACACCCAATCCGGCGCAGCAGGACAACCTGCGAGTTCGCTACCGGTTGCGAGTGGGGTTGCAAATGAACATGAAGGACAATTTACAGGCGGGCTTCCGGTTGGGCAGCGGCGACGCAAACTCCACGAACACCACCGGGGGTAATCCGCTTTCGAACACCTCCACGTTCCAGGGCAATGGTACGAAGAAGTTTATCTATGTGGATGCCGCTTACGGCAAGTGGATTCCGATCAATGATGAGACCTGGATGGTGGCGACCACTATTGGCAAGATGGACGAACCGTTTCAGGAAACACCAATGGTCTTTGACGTCGATTACACCCCTGAAGGCGGCGCGCTGCAGACCACTTACAAATTCGACGACTGGAATACGCTGGCGTTCAACACGGCTGCTTTCGTCCTGGCCTATTCGGGCTCTGCGGCGCAAAACATGTCGTTTCTCTATGGCGGCCAGTTGCTCTGGACCGCAAATTGGACGGGCAGATTTTCCACCACCGTCGGCGGGGCTGCCTATGAAATCGTCAACTCCGATATGCTTACGACGGCCAACGCCAACGCCGGCAACAAGGGAAATTCCATCAATGCCGCCGGCGACCCCATTTACGGCTTCAATCCCATTGTCGGCGACGTCAGCATGACCTACAAACTGGACAGCTTCCCGCTCTACCACGGGGCATTTCCCATCAAGTTCATCGGCGAATACATTTACAATCCCTCTGCGCCCGGTCCCGGCGGGCCGGTGGTCGGCGGTGCACCCAGCGGAAACGTGGGTTATTACGCTGGGATCATCCTCGGTCAGGCCGCCAAGCGGGGCATGTGGGACATCGGCTATCGCTACGAATCCCTGGACGCGAATGCCTGGTTTGCCCAGATCGTGAACGACGACAACACCGTTTATAATGCCGGTTTTGCCGGCGGTACCAACATCAAAGGCCATCTGGTCACCGCCGACTACGCCCTGACGGACGCGTTGCTCTTTTCGCTCACCTGCTACGTGAGCAGTCAAATCGGCAACACCAACCCCGGCGGCGCCAGTTCCGAGGCGATCCACGCCATGCTCGACCTGATGTGGAAATTTTAACCTGATTGTAACGTGAATACAGGACACCTAACCGATTAAACTCCCGATTGAAAATGAACAAACTCACACTCTCCCTCGTTGGTTTCACTTGCTGGCTGGCCGCGGGCAGCGGCTTGCAAGCCCAGACCCTCATCAACGGCGCCGGTTCGACTTTCGATTACCCGGCTTTTACCAAATGGTTCGAGGCCTACGCCAAAATGGATTCCCACGTCCGTTTCAATTACCAATCCATTGGTTCTGGCGGCGGTCAGAAATTGTTGCTCAATCAAACCGTGGATTTTGGCGCTTCCGACGCGCCGATGACCGATGCATCCCTCTCCAAGGCTCCCGGCAAAATCCTGCACCTCCCCGTCGTCGCCGGTGGCGTGGCCATCATTTACCATCTGCCGGGGGATCCCAAACTCAAACTGGACGGCGACACGCTGGCCAACATTTACCTGGGTAACATTACCAAATGGAACGATCCCAAAATCGCCTCGCTCAATCCCGGGGTAAGCCTGCCCGACCTGCCCATCATTGTGGTTCATCGTTCCGACGGCAGCGGCACGACGTTCATCTTCACGGACTACCTGAGCAACGTGAGTCGGGTGTGGGCGGATACCGTGGGCAAAAGCACGGCCGTGAAGTGGCCCGCCGGCATCGGCCTGGGTGCCAAAGGCAGCGAGGGCGTCGCCGGCCAGGTCAAACAGTTGTCCGGGGCCATTGGCTATGCCGAGCTCGCTTATGCCGACCAGAATAAAATTCCCTACGCCGACGTGAAGAACGCTGCCGGTAATTTCATCGCACCCGCCCCGGATTCCGTCAGCGCCGCGCTGGCCACCGCCACCATCCCGGCCGACTTCCGGTTCTCGATGGTCAATGCTCCCGGTGACAAATCGTATCCCATCGCCGGTGCGAGCTGGATCCTGGTGTACCAGCATCAGAAGAATTCCGACCGGGGCGCGAAGCTGGTGGGCTTTTTGAAATGGGCGGTCACCGAGGGGCAGAAAATTTCGTCCACGCTCGATTATGCGCCGTTGCCGGACACCGTCCAGCAGCGGGAATTGGAGCTGTTAAACACCATAAAATAATGACTTTGCTCCGCCGCCCGGTATTTTTTGTGGGCGTGAGCCGGACGAAGAGCCCCGAACGCTTTCGGGGTTCCTCCCGCTCTTCGTCCTTTGATTTATGATGAAAACCAGGAAATGGAGCCTTGGAGTGATGGAGAGTTGGGGTGTTGAATTCATTGTTCCACAACGCCATTGCTCCCACACTCCGTTGTTGCCGGAAACACTTTGAACACGCCAACCGCCATGCCGTCGAGCGCTGTCGTGCGGACACACGCCGGTTCCCCCTTCGGCGACCGCGCCTTCCATTGGCTAACCCTGGTCATGGCGCTGGTCATTTTCGCGCTCATCTTTCTCATCGGCTGGGAGCTGGCACAGGGTTCGCGCCTGGCCCTGCACCAGTTTGGCTGGCGTTTTCTCATCAGCAGCGACTGGGATCCCGTTAACGAGAAGTTCGGCGCGCTGCCGTTTATTTTCGGCACGCTGGTTTCCGCGGCCATCGCGCTCATCATTGCCGTGCCCATCAGTATCGCCACTGCCGTCTACCTGACCGAGCTCGCGCCGTTGTGGCTCCGCCAGCCGCTGATTATATTCATTGAATTGCTCGCCGCCGTGCCCAGCGTGATTCTGGGTTTGTGGGGAATCTTTGTCATGGTCCCGTGGTTGCGCGACCATTTGTTTCCCTGGCTCCAGAAATGTTTCGGGTTTCTGCCTCTGTTTAAGGGACCCATTTACGGCGTCAGTATGCTCGCCGGCGGCATCATCGTGGCCATCATGATCATTCCCATCATCACGTCGGTCTCGCGGGAAATCCTGCGCTCCGTGCCCGGATTGCAGCGCGAAGCCGCCTACGCCCTCGGCGCGACGCGCTGGGAAGTGACGCGCATTGCCGTGCTGAGCTACGCAAAAAAAGGCCTGTTCGGCGCGGTGATTCTGGGTCTGGGCCGTGCCCTGGGTGAAACCATGGCCGTCACCATGGTCATCGGCAATTCCGCGCAAATCGTTGCGTCGCTGTTCGCGCCCGGCTACACGCTGGCCAGTGTCATCGCCAATGAATTCAACGAAGCCACCGGCGACCTGTATCCCAGCGCCTTGTTTGAACTCGGCCTGGTGTTGCTGGGCGTGACCGTGCTGGTCAATATCGCCGCCCAGTTGTTGCTTAAAACCTTCGCCGGTCCCAGCGTCAAACCGCAACACTGAAGCCATTTATGATTTACGATTTACGATTTACGATTGGCACCTCACCCCGGCCCTCTCCCCATCGGCCCCTGCACCCTGCCGACGCGGAGAGGGAGAACCGTTTTCATCGCTTTCGTGTTTTCCTGTCACTCGTCACTTGTCACTCGCCACTCGAATGACCGCCCCCAACCATCGCTGGCGCAATTTCAAGAATGCCATCATCCAGGTGGCGACGTTCGCCTGCGCGGTTCTGGTCGTCACACCGTTGGTGCTGGTGTTTTATCACCTCATCAGCCAGGGATTCACTTCCATCAACTGGGCGTTTTTCACCCAGTTGCCCAAGCCGGTGGGCGAAGTCGGCGGCGGCATGGCCAACGCCATCGTCGGTACGTTCGTCCTGCTCGCCCAGGCCGCCTCGCTCGGCGTGCCCATCGGCGTGCTTGGCGGTGTTTATCTCTCCGAATACGGCTCGTCGCGCCTGAACTGGTGGATCCGTTTTGCCGCCGACGTGCTGAACGGCGTGCCCTCCATCACCTGGGGCATGGTGGTTTATGCGCTGATCGTGGAGCCGATGCGTGGTTTCTCCGCGCTGGCCGGCGGTATCGTGCTGGGGATGATGATGATTCCGCTGGTGATGCGGACCACCGAGGAAGTGCTGCAACTGGTGCCGGGCGGCTATCGCGAGGCTGCCTTCGCGCTGGGCATCGCCAAATGGCGCACCATTGTGCAGATCGTCGTGCGCACCGCGCTGAAAGGCATCATCACCGGCGTGCTGCTGGCGCTGGCGCGGGTGGCGGGTGAAACCGCGCCGCTGTTGTTCACCGCCTTCGGCAACCTCGGCTGGGCGCACCGGCTGACCGAACCCATCGCCGCCATGCCGCTGCAGATCTTCATCTACGCCATTTCGCCGTATGACGACTGGCACCGGCAGGCCTGGGCCGGCGCGCTCGTGTTGCTCGTGCTGGTGCTGGCGGTAAACATCAGCGTGCGCTTCCTGACGCGCGACCGTTTTGCCCGGTCCTCCTGAGTCCAACATCGCCATGCCCACCATTTCCCAACAACCCGTCAGCAACGCGCCGGAGGTGAAATCCGCGGGCGCCCCCGCGCTGACGGTCCGAAATCTTTCCGTCTTTTTTAATAATAACCAGGTGATTAAAAAAGCGTCGCTCGACATCGCCGCGCAAGCCGTTACCGCCATCATCGGCCCCAGCGGTTGCGGCAAGTCCACTTTCCTGCGCGCCATCAACCGGATGCACGAACTGAATCCGGAAGCGCGCATGGAAGGTGAAATCCGGCTGTTCGGCGAGGACGTTTACTCGCGCAACGTCGAGGCGGTGGTCGTGCGCCGCCGCATCGGCATGGTGTTCCAAAAGTCCAATCCGTTTCCGACGATGTCCGTCGCCGAAAACGTCACCGTCGGGCTGCGTTTGAACGGCGTGCGCAACCGGAAGCAGCTGGCCGAGCGCACCGAACAATCGCTCCGCATGGCCGCGTTATGGGACGAGGTCAAAGACCGCCTGAACGCCCCGGCGATCAGCCTGTCCGGCGGCCAGCAACAGCGGCTGTGCATCGCGCGCGCGCTGGCGGTGGAACCGGAAGTGCTGCTCATGGACGAGCCGGCGTCGGCGCTGGACCCGCTCGCCACGGCCAAAATTGAGGACTTGATTGTGCAATTGAAAAAGGATTACACGATCGTGATTGTGACCCACAACATGCAGCAGGCCGCGCGCGCCTCGGATTTCACCGCCTTCTTTTATCTCGGCGAACTGGTCGAGTTCGGGCCGACCGCCAAAATTTTCACCAGCCCGTCGCAGAAACGCACGGAAGATTATGTGACCGGCCGGTTCGGCTGAAAAATCCTCCTCGTCGTCCTCGTCGTCGTAATCGAAATGGTCGAGGACGAAGAGGAGGGCGGGAACGAGGACGATAGAAAGAAACGATTTATGGAAAATTATTTTGAAGCGGGGCTGGACAGTTTACGACAGAAACTGCTCACCATGGCCAGTCACGCCGAGACCGCGGTGAACCAGGCCGTCCAGGCACTCGTCCAGCGCGATTACGACCTCGCCATCCGGGTGAAGGACAATGACCGCATCCTGGACCAGTTCGAGGTGGAGATTGACGAGCTGGTCATTCAATTGCTGACCAAGGCGCCGCTGGCCACCAACTTGCGCCTCGTGACCGTGGCCATGAAAATTTCCCAGAACCTCGAACGCATCGGCGACGAGGCGACGAAAATCGCCAAGCGCGCGCGGGATTTGAGTCAGGAACCGCCCGTGAAAATCAATCTCGACCTGCCGCGGCTGGCCCGGATGGCGCTGGACATGCTCAAGGCGGCGCTGGATTCGTTCGTGAGCCACGATTCCGCCGCAGCCCGCGCGCTCGTCCCGCGGGACAAGGAGGTGGACGCGCTCAACCGGGAAATCCACCAGACCCTGGCCCAGCACATGGTGGAGCATCCCGATTCCATCGGCCGTTGTCTGCACCTGATGGTCGTTTCCAAAAGCCTCGAGCGCATTGCCGATCACGCCAAGAACATGGCCGAGGATATCGTTTACCTCTACGAAGCCCAGGACATCCGCCACGCCGGTGCGAAAAACCAGGCCGCCTCCGCCCCCGGCGCGTAAACCGCCACCTACATTTTACTTGCAGTCCGCCGGATGGGTGCCATATTCATTTCGTTGTTTGGCGAAATATAAACGTATGCGCGAATTCATGTCCATCACCCGCGCGCTCGCCGACCCGAACCGGGTCCGGATCCTGCTCGCGCTGCGCCGCGGCGAATTGTGCGTCTGCCAGATCACCGAATTGTTCGGCCTCGCCTTCTCCACCGTTTCCAAACACCTCTCCATTCTGGCTCAGGCCGGATTGATTCAATCGCACAAGACCGAGCGCTGGGTTTATTACCGGTTGCCGGACGGGACTGCGCCGGTCGGCCGTGCGCGAAGCGCTCGCCTGGGTTAAAAAATCGCTCGGCAAAACCGTCGAAGCCGCCACGGACGCGAAGAAACTGAGCCGGGTGCTGAAGACCGATCTGGCCGTCATCTGTCGCCGTCAGTGCCGATGACGGATTTTCCGGAAAACCATTTATGAAAACAACCACTCCCGAGACTCAACAAACCGTTCACGAAATGGTGCGCAAAGGTTATGCGGCCATTGCACAAGGTAAAAGCTCCTGCTGCGGCGGGAAGGAAACAACCGCCGCCGAACTCGCCCGGCAAATCGGCTATTCGGCCGGGGAATTGGCCGCTTTGCCCGAAGGTGCAAACATGGGACTTTCCTGCGGCAACCCGGCCGCACTCGCTTCATTGAAACCCGGCGAAGTCGTGCTCGACCTCGGCAGCGGCGGCGGGTTCGATGTGTTTATCGCCGGACGCAAAGTCGGCGCTTCCGGTCGCGCCATCGGCGTGGACATGACTCCGGAAATGCTCGCCAAAGCGCGCCACAATGCCGTCAGTTATCGCCAGCAGACCGGCTTCGACAATGTCGAGTTTCGCCTCGGCGAGATCGAGCATCTGCCGGTGGCCGATAACAGCGTGGATGCGGTTATCTCCAATTGTGTCATTAATCTTTCCCCCGATAAACCGCAGGTGTGGCGCGAAATCGCCCGTGTCCTCAAGCCGGGCGGGCGCGTCGCCGTCTCCGACCTGGCACTATTGCGCCCCTTGCCGCAGCCCATCCGGGAAATGGTCGAAGCCGTCATCGGCTGCGTTGGCGGCGCGGTATTGGTCGACGAAACCGAACGCATGGCGCGCGCGAGCGGGATTGACGGACATCGTGCTCGCAAAAAAATCCGATTTCCTCGAGGCCAAGGCGGATTGGAACGACCCGCTTTACCGGAAGATAGCGGAGCACCTGCCGGCCGGAACCACCGCCGCCGATTTTATCACCAGCCTGGAAATCCGGGCGCGCAAACCGGACGCAAATTGCTGCGGGGACCAATGTTGCAAATCATGAGTAACGAAGCCATCAACCCCCAAACGCCTGACATTTGCGATCCACACCGCGCCCTGTCTGGCCATTTAACCGGACCACTATGAAAAGCATTCATTTCCGCAAGCTCCTGCCGTGGCTGGTTGTAGCTGCGGTCAGGGTGTTCGGCGTCTATCGCCTGAAATTTGCCGTCGTCCCCGTGGCCGCGCATACGGTGGTAGCCGGCCCGATGGTGGCCGAAGTCATGGGCACGGGCACGCTCCGTACGCATTTCAAGGCGGCGGCCAGCCCGAAATCATCACCGACGAGCGCTTTGGAAACCAAAGCCCGGGAAAGCCAAACCGCATGAAAATCCAGATTCTTGGCAGCGGCTGCGCCAGGTGCGCCGCGCTGACGATGGCCGCAGAAAAGGCCGCGCAAGCGCTCGGCCTGCCCTACGAACTCGAAAAGATCACTGACCTGAAACAAATCATGACGTTCGGAGTGATGTCCACGCCTGCGCTGATTGTGGATGGCAAGGTGACAGCGAGCGGCAAAGTGCCTTCCGTGGAGGAACTAAAAGGGATGATGCAACCAACCAACAGATGAATCGCCTACGAACGATACAATTATGAACCTGAATCCGAAATTCGGCCTGCTGACCGTGTTGCTGGTCAGCATCGGGGCGGCGCTGGTCATTGCCCAAACCAACAAGCCTGCCGCCGTCGCCAATGGCGCGTGTGGCGTGAGCCTTACCAATGCAGCGATGCCCGCCAGCGTGGCCACAACCAACGCACCGGCAACCTCTCCCGATAAAAGGCCGCTGCCCAGATTGCTTGATTTGGGCGCGGGCAAGTGCATCCCCTGTAAAATGATGGCGCCCATTTTGGACCAGATAAAAAAAGATTATGCGGACAAGCTGGAAGTCGAATTCATTGACGTGTGGAAAAATCCCGACGCGGCCAGGCAATACGGGATTGAAGTCATTCCGACACAGATATTTTATGACGCCACCGGCAAGGAGTTGTTCCGTCACATTGGCTTTTTTGCCAGGAACGATATCCTCGCCAAGTGGACAGAACTCGGAGTGGAGTTGCCGGGACCAAACAGTCGGCAACCGGAATAATCTTTTGCTTTCGTCGTGGAACAGCTCCCATGTGGGGGTACAGGATCAAGGCGGCCATTCCTTTATGTCTGAAATCATAAATCGTAAATCGCAAATCGTAACTGCCCGGCGGCTCGCCTTTTTCGAAAGGTACCTGACCGTCTGGGTATTTCTGTGCATGGTCATCGGGGTGTTGCTGGGTAAGCTCGCGCCCACGTTCACCGCGCGGTTGAGCGAACTTCAGTTCGGCCGGGACTCACATGTGAACGTGGCCATCGCCGTGCTGATCTGGCTGATGATTTATCCGATGATGCTCAAGGTGGATTTTACGGCGCTCGGCGGTATCGCGCGCAAACCCAGGGGGCTGGCGGTGACACTGTTCGTCAATTGGCTGGTCAAACCATTCAGCATGGCGCTGCTGGCGTGGTTGTTTATGCAACATCTCTTCGCCCCGTGGATTGAGCCCGAGACGGCGAAGAATTACACCGCCGGCCTCATCATCCTTGCCGCCGCGCCTTGTACCGCCATGGTGTTCGTGTGGAGTTATCTCACCGACGGGGACCCGGCGTACACCCTCGTGCAGGTGGCGGTGAATGACCTCATCATGCTGTTCGCGTTCGCGCCCATCGTGATGTTCCTGTGCGGCGTTGCGCACGTCATCGTACCCGCGAAAGTGCTCATCACTTCGGTTGTCGTGTTCATTGTCATTCCGCTGGCAGCAGGCTGGATTACCCGGACGGCCTTGCTCAAATCGCACGGCCGGGAGTGGTTCGAGCAAAAGTTCCTGCCGAAATTTCATCCCGTAACGATACTGGCGTTACTGCTGACGCTCGTGCTCATCTTCGCGTTTCAGGCGGAGAACCTGACCACGCGCTGGCTGGCTGTCCTGCTGCTGGCGGTGCCGATCGTCATCCAGGTCTATTTCAATTCCTCGCTGGCCTACCTGCTGATGCGCCGGTTCCGGGTGCCGCATAACGTCGCCTCGCCCGGCGCGCTCATCGGCGCGAGCAATTTCTTCGAGCTCGCCGTCGCGGTGGCCATCACGCTGTTCGGTCCCGGGTCCGGCGCCGCGCTCGCCACGGTCGTCGGTGTGCTCGTGGAAGTGCCGGTGATGTTGTCCGTCTGCCATGTCTGCAACCGGTCGCGTGGCTGGTATCAAGCGAAAATTAAAGTAGGAGACGAGGTAACGAGTCTCTAATTGAAATCAATGAACTAAAAATTGAGACTCCTCACGTCGTCTCCTACAAATATGAAGCCAACGGTTTTGATTCTCTGCACCGGCAACTCCTGTCGCAGCCATATCGCCGAAGGCTTCCTGCGCGCAGCGGCGGGCGAACTCGTCAATGTCGAGAGCGCGGGTTCTCATCCGACGGGTTATGTTCACCCGTTGGCCATCAAAGTCATGGCGGAGGTGGGCATTGACGTTTCCGGCCATCGCTCCAAGCATTTGAAGGAATTTCTCGGCCAGCCGATCCGTACCGTTATCACGGTCTGCGGCCACCTGGACCAAAGTTGCCCGGTCTTTCCCGGCCAATTGCAGCGCCATCATTGGCCGTTTCCCGATCCGGCCAAAGCGAGCGGTACGGAAGACGAAATCCTGGACAATTTCCGCCGGGTCCGCGACGACATGCGGCGTGTGTTTGAAGCGTATGCGGCGGGATTGAAGGATGCCATGGTCGGGTAGGGACGCCGCGCTGCGACGTCCGCGGACGGCCCGGCGGGCCGTCCCTACCTCTCAAATCTGTCGCCCGCTTTCAACAGGTGCCCGGCTAGAAACTCCGCCGCGTTCATCCGCCGCCCGCCTTCAAGCTGTAATTCCAGAATCCGAAGCGCACCCTTGCCGCACACAACGACAATTCCGCTCTTGTCTGCCAACAAAATTGTACCTGGTAGGGTCGCCACGCCGAGGTGACCGGTGGCGGTTTCGCTTTCCTGCGGACGGCCCGGCGGGCCGTCCCTACCAACAAATTCCACAGCCGGTTCCGCCTTCCAGATTTTCAGCAGATGCGGGTTTGGAACGCCGGGCACCGGCTCGGCTCGTTTCGGTGACAATACGTTCGCGCCGGGACGGTGCCCGGCGCTCCATGAAAACGTGAACGCGCCCGGCCAGGGCGTGAAAGCACGTAACCGGTTCCAGATCGTTTGTGCCGGAAGGTTCCAATCAATTCGCCCGTCTTCCTTTTTAATCTTGGGCGCAAGGCTGACGCCTTCGGCAGGCTGCGGTTGCGGCTGAATTTTTCCGGCAACGTAATCGGGGATGGTCTGCAACAGCAGTTCCGCACCCAGTCGGGCCAGCCGGTCATGGAGTGATACGGAATCATCCTCCGGCGAAATCGGCGTGCGCCGTTGCGCGAGCGTGGGACCGGTGTCCAGACCGGCATCCATTTTCATGATGGTCACGCCCGTCTCGGCGTCGCCTTGGGCAATCGCCCATTGAATCGGCGCCGCGCCGCGGTACTTCGGGAGCAACGATGTATGGACGTTCAGGCAGCCGTACCGTCGGCAAATCCAAAATGGCCGGCGGCAAAATCTGGCCGTAGGCAGCCACCACAATCAGTTCGGGTTTAAGTCCGCGCAGATCGGCGATGAATGTGTTCGTCACGGGCGCGTGCCGGCTGGAGCACCGGTCGTCCCAGTTTTTGGGCGAGGACCTTGACCGGCGATGGTTGCGGTTTGCGGTCGCGGCCCTTGGGACGGTCGGGTTGGGTGACGACGGCGGCCACGGAGAATTGTGGGTCGCTCGCCAGGGCCTGCAGGCTGGCGCAGGACAATTCCGCCGTGCCCATGAAAACGACTTTCATTTATGATTTGCGATATACGATTTACGCGCGAATGGGTCTGTCTCCGCCCATCGTAAATCAGATATCGTAAATCGTAAATCTCTCAGGCGAGTTTCAGGCTGACGACCTTGCGCAGGACTTTCAAGAAAGTCTGCGGCGGCGTGCCGTCGGTGTTGATGCGGTGGACGATTTTGGTACCGTAAAAATTCAGTACGGGCCTGGTCTCGGCTTCGTAGGTCTTCAGTCGCGCCTTGATGACGTCCAGGCTCGCATCGTCGAGGCGGTTGTCCTTGAGCGCGCGGCGTTGCAGGCGCGCGACGAGGTTCTTGAAATTGGAGCTGCACATGTAAAAGACGGCGACGACGTTCAGGAAATTATCGAGCATTTCCGCCTGATGCAGGTTGCGGGGAATGCCGTCGAGGACGAGGGTATCGGACGCGGGATGGAACCGTCCGCTGGCCGTGAGGCCGTGGGCATAATTCTGCCACAACTCGATGGTCGGCTCGTCCGGCACCAGCCGGCCGCGACTCGAGTACTCGACGAAAATCTTTCCCAGGGGCGTTTCCGGGTTTAAATTGCGGAACACTTCGCCGCAACTGCAGTGAGAGAATCCCGGGATGGTCCCCAGGATCCTGCCATGCGTGCCTTTGCCCGAGCCGGGCGCGCCAAACATCAAAATAGTCCGATACTTCATGCCATTTTAAAAATTTGAGGTTTCAAGCTTCAGGTTGTTGACGCGGGGCGATGGTGGCAGCGGAAAATTAAAATTAAAAATTCAAAATCTAAAACTGATAATTAAAATCACCCGTCTTTGTGTTTGAGTTGGATTTCCTGAATATCGGCGAACGGCACCATGAGCTCCTGCCGCCCGCCCCCCTGGATGACCTCGAAATGCGCCTCATTGGCGGCGATGCGGGTGATGCGTTGGGCAATCAGCACGGCGCGCCCGGTTTTGATCACCAGTACCAGGTCCTTTTCCGCGGGCCGCCGGACCACGCTGAAGAAACCCGAAAATTTCGTTTCAAAAAACCGGCGGTTGAACATGTACTGGCCGCGTTGGAAAATCTGGGCTTCCGGATGCCCTGCTTTGGCCCCCGCCGGGGAGGCGTGGATGCCCCCCGTGGCCACGCCTTCCGCCATGGGTGCTGCCGCTCCGGGTACCGAGTAGGATTGGGCTTCCGCTGGCGCCTGGGCTTCCTCCGGCGGAGCTTCTTTGCGGATGGGCATCGACAGAAACAGGATCGGGCCCAGAATCGGCAACACCGCCGACACGCCCATCGCCAGCCCGATGGGGCGGGCGCGGACGATGGCAATCTCGTAGCCGGCATAGATGTTCGCCGCGTAAATCAACAACAACACGACAAATCCCACCGACGACGATAACAGCGCGGCAAACAGGGATTCCCGGCGAGGCAATTCCAGGCGCGAGACGTCGTGAACCTGTATGTTCCCGGCCTTGGGTTTCGGCGGTGGTTCGATGAACGCTTCGACGAATCCGCGGGCCTTCGGGTTTTTCGCGAGTTGCTTCAAGGCGTCCTGTGAGAATTTCGGCCACACCACGTTGGTATAGCTGTCCGTGATCGTCCGCAGCGTGACCCCGCCGTCGTTGAACATGACAATATCGCCGGAGATCGACCCGCCATCTGTCAGTCCAAACGTGTCGGCACCGGCGGCGATGAAGCACCCGCACAGTCCAAGGCTCAAAACGATCCAAAGCAGTTTGCGCACAGGGAGATTTTTTTAGCAAAGGCCCGCCGGTAACGAAAGCAAATTTACCGGAAATTACATCCACCGGATCAGGTGGGGAGTCCCCACTAGACTAAATCACCTGGAACAATTTAATTAATCCCGTAGCTGTCCCGCTTTGCGGGATCAGTTCGCGCCATATTATTCTCTGTAATCCGATTTGCGCCGACTGACGTCGGCGGCTACAGGCTTTTTAAAAAAGCTCTCATTTACGGGGAATCACAATTCCAAATAGTCCACCCGGATCGGGCCTCCCTCACAATGCGCGATCGCCACGCTGCGGTCCGCTCCGAAATTTGGCCGGCCGGCATAACCGGGATTGAGGTAGAGGATGCCGCCCAGCCTCTCGCAGAAACGCTTGTGCGTGTGGCCGAACACCACCGCGTCCGGCCGTTCGCGGGCCAGACGCGATTGCAGGGTTTCATCCAGATCCCGCGGATGGACAATGTGCTGAAGGAAAAACTTGTGTCCCGCGAGTTCAACGGTTTTGACCGGCGCGTAGTGCAACGCCAGATCGTCCGTGTTGCCGGCCACCGCGGTGACCGGGGCGATGAGTTCCAGTTCCGTCAGAATCCGCGGCAGCCCGATGTCGCCACCGTGCAGAATGTGGTTCACGCCCGCAAATAATTCGGGGATTTTCGGGTCCAAAAAACCATGTGTGTCCGAGATGACGCCAATCTTCATACTGTCGGAGGGGCGAGTTACACGAGCCCCGCTATTCAAAATTCAAATGGGGACTCGTATAACTCGTCCCTCCGAGGCGTGCTTCACGCCTTGGCTTCCTCCGGTTCCTCCTCGGCTTCCGGTGGTTTCGGGCGCGCGCCCGCCTCTTTTTCCACGGGCGATTCCGCCGGGGCGGTCAATTTCATCGCCGCGACGAACAGGGCGGTGAACAGCCCGCCGCTGAGCAGCGTGTTCCGGAAAAATTCCCAGGTCGGCGGAAAACCGGGCTGGCCGCTCGTCAACGCCTGAATCCACCCGGCGAGCGTCCGGGCATAAGCCGGGTTTTGCAGCCAGGCGAGCGTGTTGGTGATCAGATAAAAGGCAATTGCGCCCAGCAATCCGCCCGCCAGTAATTTCACGAAGGACGCATGCCTTCCCATCTGCGTTCCGAACCAGATGAGCACCGCGTACACCAGGTAATTCAGCAACAGATAACCGCCGATCGGTGGCGTGTGATAATAGAACACGTTCAACGCCACGTCGGTCACGCACATTGTCCCGAGGGGCAGCCACCAGCGCATGGCGCCGGCGAGATAGACGCCCGCGCAAAACGCCAGCGCCGTTGCGGCGCTGAAATTGGGCGGAAACAATCCGGGCCACCGGCTTAACGCCACCAGCGCCACGAAAATCAACGGCAGCCAGCGATGCCACTTTTGGTTCACAGCCATGAAGGATAACCCCCGGCAACAGAATGACAAGATTCGTTCGCGATGACAGTCGTACGGTTGGCAGCTTTGGTGGGTGAGCATGTTTCTGTGAAGGCTGATACTCGCAAGCTGAAATTTTGGAGTGCGCGGACATGTCCGCGCTTTGAAAGCGGCGACATGTCGCCGCAGTCCAAGGCCGGCTCGTCAGTAGCCTCACCCCACCAACGTGTACTATTATCCGTGCGCTGAACAGTCAGGCACGCGGAGACAGTCCCGGGCTTAGGGAGCCGTTTGCCTTTGGGCCTCGGCCATCTGTGACTTTTCCACCCGCTCAATGACACGCGCAATATATCCGGCCATGTTATCATCGGGCTTCTGTTTCAAGGCCAGCGCCGCCAATTGCCGCGCCTCGGCTAGATTTCCCGCGCTGAAAGCTTTTTCCGCCTGGTCCAGGACCGTTCCGGTTGCACCAGGTGCCGGAGCCGGGACCGGGGTCTGCAGGGCGCAGGGTACGTCCGCGCTCGAGGCTGAGCCAAAAACACAACCCCACAATTCCTTATTGTCGGTGGAAGCGGGATTGAAAACCGCCTGCACGTGCTCGAGGGGCAGGGATTTCAGCACGGCCAGCTTCTGTGCCGGTGCCAACAATTGCTGGCGGGTACGCTCGTCATAACGATCCAATAGTAGAGATACGCCATTGATATAAAACGCCCGGGGTGCCGTGTATTCCAGTATCGGGAACAGATCACTCTGGATGGGGCCCGCGCCGGCGATGGCAAACGCGGTCTGCTGGGAGGCCAGCTGCCTGGCCATTAACACTTCCGGAGACGGGAGATCAATCATCCGCATGTCTTCCCGGACACGGTCAATGGCAAACCCCTGGCGGAAGACGTCCGGACCTGTCCGCCATGGCTGTTGCGAACCGAGGATGATGAGGTCACCGTCGCCGATGTCCCAGATTTCCATGTTGGGAAAGACCGACCCAAAGGTCCGGAGAATCAGAGCGAGCAGGTTGTCCTCCATTTCGTAGGAATGAAACCACTGGCAAATCACGCCGCCGGGTTTCAAGCGGCGCGCCGCCAGTTCATAGAACTCGCGACTGAATACCGCGCCGACCCCCACGGTCCAGGGATTCGAAGGTTCCGTGACAATCACGTCGTATTGTTGCGGACGGAGTTTGAGCACGGTGCGCGCGTCTTCGTGCCAGACATGGACGAGCGGATTGTCCTGCACATGGCGGTTCCAATCGGCAAACAAATTTGCGGCCTGGATGACCGGGTCGCAGTTTTCCGCGACGTCGATGCGTTCCACCGGGTAATCCTGCAAGGCCCCGGCGGTGATGCCCGAGCCCATGCCCAGCACAAAGGCGTCCTTGGCACCCGGCCGGGACAGCATTGGCAGGTGCGCCAGCAAAAGCTGCGTCTCCATGTCCCGCGTCCCGGCGTCGGCTTTGCCGTTGATGCGCAAACCCAGGACCGCCGGGGTGACCATCCCGTCTGCCTGGTCCACCGACACGGTCGCGTCCGGCGCGTCTTCATAAAAAACCAGTTTCATGTGTTTTTTCCACATGGTCATGAGACTTGTTTCGTAAACATTTTCCTGCATCCGGAAGACGCCGGAACTGATGACGGTTTGCCAGCCTTCGTTGCCAAAACTAAACACGCATAAAGTCAATCCACAGACGGCCATTGCTCCAACAGTGCCCGCAACCCGGGCCCGCTGCCAGGCGACGACCAGCGCCGTCAGGCCCAGGATGAGTGCCAGCACCGCAAACGCATTGCGCAATCCCACCTGGGGCATCAGCACAAATCCGGTCAGCAACGTCCCCATCACCGCCCCTAACGTGTTCCAGGTGAGCAACGAGCCCACCCGGGTTCCCAGTGGCGTGTCGCCGGCCGCCACCGCGCGCATCATCAACGGCAGGACCGCTCCGATTAAAGCCGCCGGCAATCCCAGAATGACCAGCGCGAGAGCCCGTGTTGAATAATTCATAATAAACGTAGCCGACCGGTGTCCGCGCCAGCCCTGTGCGCGCCCAGCGATAGAAATCAACCCAGAACTCAATGTTGAAGACCAGTACCGCCACCCAGGCCGCTGCGAGACATAGCAACAGGACGACCAGTGGTTCACTGGAACGATTCTGCCGCCGCGTCGAGGCAATCCACGCGCTGCCCAGGCCAATGCCCAGAATGAACGCAATGAGTACGACCGCGAACGACTGCAATGAAGGCCCGAAAATCAAGGCCAGTGAGCGTGAAGCGACGACTTCCAGTCCCATGGAAACGCCACCTGTCAATGCCACAATCAGGCCCGCCCAACGCAAGGTTCCCGGTGCAACCATCGGTCTGTCCCCGGTTGCTTCTGCCGGTTTGGTGTCGGTATCGTCCTGCGCCATTTCTTTCCGGCTGAGCATGATGGCCAGAGACACCGATGACGAGATTCGTCACGGCGCGCCACTTCCAGCGTCCGGATCATCCCGAAGGTTTGCACAAGCCAGAAACCAGCCAGCGCCGCTCCCAGCACGGCGCCCAGGCTGTTGACCGAGTAAAATCGCGCCGAACGCCGGCCCGGCATCGGCGTAAAATTTTTGCAGCCACGCCGCCAGCAACGGCAGCGTGCCGCCCATGAGAATCGTCGGCCCCAGCAGCAGCACCGCACTCAACAGGCCTTTGAGCACCAGCAGCCAGCCGCTGTGCGGCCATTAATGGAGTTCCCAGGATGACGAACAGGTGGTTGATGGCCCGGTCGAACATCGGAAACAGGAGTGCGTAAATGCCGATGGCGATTTCCAGCCCGCCATACATTATTAACGGGCGTGCTCAGCCCGTCCGCCCAACAACCGAACAGCCGGTTGCCCATCGCCAGGCCGCCCATGAACGACCGCCAGCACCACGGTTTGCGCGTAAATGGTGCTGCCGAACATCTGCGGAGAGAAATTTTGACCAGAGCACCTCATAAATCAGCGCGCTCGCGCCGGAACAAAAGAACAGGCCCAGCACGATCCAGCCGCGTTGACGTGATTGCATGAAGCCATGGTAACGACACACGCGCTGACCGCAAGTTTTGGTGGCGACCCGATTAATGGTCGGGTTATCGCGCTGCTTCCCGACATCGGGTAGCAGTCCCGCCCCGCGAGATGAGTCGGCTCATTATTCCCGGAATTTCGTCTGCAATTGGAGCGGGCTTATCCCACAAGGCGTGACGGCTACGCCCGTCCGCGAAAACGGTCGCCTCGGCGAGGCGACCCTACCTGAAGCTGGTAGGGACGCCGCGTCCACCCTCCGCAGTGATGCTACGGAGGACGGGCTGCGGCGTCCGGTCATCGCTGCGCGATCACCCTGCTGCTTTCGTGGTTTCCATGGTTCCTGTTTCCCGTAAAAATTTCGCGTCCATTAGCGTTCATTAGCGGTTAGTGGCGTGTGACGTGTGACGTGTGGCGAGTGACAAGAAGGGGCGAAGAGTGCCAGCTATTGACTACTGACGACTGACCACTGACTCTAGCTCAGTGCTCTTTGTGGTTAAAGAATTCGTGTCAATTCGTGTAATTCGCGTCTAAAAAAATCCGTGCCCATCTGTGTTCATCCGTGGTCAAAAAGAAAACCCCTCCGTTTTCTCCGTTCCCTCCTGTTGAATGATTAGCGTCCATTCGCGTTCATTAGGGGTTAAACCCAACGATCATTTGCTGATTCTGTTTGTGAACTGCTCCGTTTTTTGGCACAAGAACGCCCAATGAATTTCCGGAATCTCCCGCGCACCCTGCTTTCGGTGCTGGCCTTTGTCCTGTTGACGGGTTGCCGCAAGTCCGAATCCACCCTGCCAACGGCGCCGGCTTTGATTCCGTCGCCGGACACGACGGTCCGGGTGCATTGGCTGGGCAAACGGGACCTGCAACTTCGCCTCGGCGCATTCTATCTGGTTCGCATCTGGCAACTCCCGGCCAGCACCAGTCTGGAAACCAAAACTTTGAACCGGCTCTCGGCCGCACCCGCGCGCTGGCTGTCGGCTCCGCCCGACCGCGCGCAACTGGCCAACGGACTTGTGGAGCAATCGCTCAAGGACGTGGTACAGGATGAATGTTATCTGGAAGTCCGCCAGCCGGCCAATCAACCCGCCGAACTTGCTTTTGCCATCCGCCTGGACGACGCCGATCGCGTGGGTCTTTGGGAAACCAACCTGGCCAATATCACCGGCCTGTTGACCGGAACGTGGCCAGCACCCCTGACCAGTGGCGTTCACGGCTGGTCGCTCCAACTAACCAACCGGTCACTGTACCTGCAATTCCTGCGCGTCAACGATTGGGCGGTCGTCGGCGCCGGCACGGCTTCAAACTCCATTTTCAGCGAAATCGTTGATCGCATCCGGCGTTATTCCGATCCGTTTGCGGCGAAATCTTCCACCAATTGGCTTGAAGCGGACCTGAAACTTTCCCGCTTGCCGGGTCCGCTCGCCCAGCTCTGGCATTTGTCCGGCAATTCGCCGGATATTTCCCTTGGCATCAGCGGCGACGGAGCCAACGTCCTGACACTCGGTCAATTGACCTATCCCGAACCACTCCAGCTTGAACTCAAGCCCTGGACGATTCCCGCTGATTTGATTCCTGAACCACTGGACAGTTTCACCGCCGTCCGCGGTCTCCAACCCTGGCTCTCGTCATCGGAAATCCTGCATGACCTGCCCATGGCTGCACCGCCCGACCAGCTCTATTTTTGGGCGTTGCCTGGCAAGTCGGCGCAGGCTTTCTTTGCGGCTCCGATGCCGGAGGCCAGTAACCAGGTGAACCGTCTGACCGATTACCTGGTGCAACAAAGTAATCCCTGGCTGACCGCGCGCGGGTACGTGAAATTTGAACCGTTGCCGGACGGGAACGGCGTCGCATGGGGCAACATGGCCGCCATCCAGCCGTTTTTTAGATTCGTGAACACGGCCAGCGGCGACATGATCTTCGGGGGCCTGTTGCCCGATACCACACCGGGTACCAACACGTTGAACAATATATACCAGCGTCCGGCGCCGGCCCGCTTGTTCAATGACCTCTCGTCGCAAACGAACCTGGTTTATTTTGATTGGGAGCTGACCGGGCCGCGCGTCCAGCCCTGCCTTTATCTCGGTCAGGTGGCGCGCGTGGTCTCCCGTCATGTTGAATTACCTCCGGACTCCGCCAGCGTGCAATGGCTGAAGGCCATTCAGCCCCGGCTGGGTCCCTGTACCACTACGATTGCCCGCACCGGCCCCAATCAACTCGTCTTTTTCCGTAAATCCGCCCTGGGCTTTACCGGCGCCGAATTGCAGCTGTTGGCCGATTGGTTCGAGTCCCCCCAGTTCCCGTTCGGATTGTATTCCCTGCTGACCCCGCCGCCTCCGAAAATGTGACAGGTGACCAGCCTTCGCCCGGGCTCCGGCCCGGCAAGCAAGTGACAGGTGACGTGAGTCGGCGGATTATTTACGATTTACGATACACGATATACGCGCTGTCTTGCAGTGCCGGGCGGGCTCGTAAATCGCAAATCGCATCTGGTGAATTCGATCATAATCTTACTTTTAATCCTGCTCTTCCAATGTTCTGGTCGTCCATCGCGCATTGGCGTCTTAGCGCGAAAAAATTCGTGAAAATTCGTGTAATTCGTGTCTAATATCCGTCTTCCGTCTGCTGTCCTCAGTTCCTCCGTTTTTTTGCCTCCCGTGCCTCTTCGTGTCTGTCTGCTTTTCGTGCCATTAGTGTCTTTCTGGGTTCCTGCTTCTCTATTAGCGTCCATTCGCGTTGATTAGCGGTTAAGAACAAATCCGTGTTCATCCGTGTTTAAAGCATTTGCCGTTTCGTTGAATTAGAATTGCGAACCGCGACTCGCTTTGGCATAAAATCACTATGCTGTACGTACCGCCCATTCGTTCCATCCTGTTTGCCGCTGTTGGGTTCATTTTATTGGTAGGGACGCCGCGCCGCGGCGTCCGGACAGCTCGGCGAGCCATCCCTACCTTCAAAATGGCCCATGTACCGTCCGCCATGTTTGTCGCTGTGGTTTTGCTGGCGGGAGCTTGGACAACCCAATTCGCCGAAGCCGCGCCCTCCGCTTCCACTCCCACCCTGTCCCGCGTGCATTGGTCGGGTATGACCCGGTTGTCCGCTGAAACCAATGCCGCCCGTCTCGGAACAATCTGGAACCTGCCCCAAAGCCAGCGGCTCGAACAACAGACGCTCGACAAACTTTCCTTCGCGCCCTGGCGATTGTTGCACCGCAACCTCGATACCAATACCGCCGCGCTCCTGCGACCGTTGTTGGACGATCTGGTCGCTGACGAGTCCTATCTGCAAATTCGTCAGGTACCCAATCTGCCGGCTGAGCTCGTCCTGGCCATACGACTCGACGACCGGCGCGCCGCTTTGTGGCAGACCAATCTCGGGCAGGTGCTCAAATCGTTGACAGGCATTTCACCCGTTCCCGCACCGGGAGGCCGTTATGGCTGGTCCCTGAAAAAACATCATACTCCCAATCTCCTGGAACTGACCCGGGTCGGCGGATGGACTGTCTTCGGGGCAGCGGAAGAATTGAATGGATTGCTCGCCGAACTGCGGGCCCGGACCCAGCGCAACCTGCCGCCCTGGAACGTGCGGAGCGGGAGCGACTGGCTGGAAGCCGACCTGAACCCTGCACAGCTCATCCCCATTCTGACAACCCTCAACTTTCAACTTTCAGCTTTCAACCAGTTTTCCCGCATCTACCTCGCCGTGTCGGGCAACGGCACCAATGTCCTGACCCAAGGTACGATGGATTTTCCCGAACCGCTCGCGCTGGAGTTAAAACCCTGGATTGTCCCCACCAACCTGATTGCCGAACCGATCACCGGTATTACGCTCGTTCGTGGTTTCAAGCCGTGGCTGGAATCGTTGACCGCCTGGAAGAAACTCCAAATCAGTCCGGCGCCGGACCAGGTCTGCGCCTGGGGGATGCAGCAATTTCCAATGGAGACTTATTTTGCGGCCCCGGTCCCGGACGCCAGCAACGAGGTTTCCAAACTCTCAGATTGGGTCTTACAAAATCAAAGCGCCACCAATCAACTCGTGCGCTTTGAAAAGTCAGTCAGGTTTAACGGTTTGGAATGGAAAGGGGCCCCCTTCGCGACGCCGTTTGTGCGTTCGGTCATGGTCAGCAATCAAGGTTTTATGTTTGGCGGCGGCCTCGCCGCTACCGTCCCGGCACGCTGCCGTTGGATGCCCTCCAAACATCGCTGGTCCGGACCAACCTGGTTTATCATGACTGGGAGGAAACCGGTCTGCGGACGGATCAATGGCTTTATCTGACCCAATTCGTCCGCTTCATTCTGCGCAAAGACCAGTTGCCATCCGATTCGGCAAGCGTCCTCTGGCTCAAAACGGTTGGACTCAAGCTGGGTAACAGCGTAACGGACATCACTCAAACCGGATCCAACCAGCTCTCCTTCACGCGCCAATCCGACGTAGGTTTTACTGCCCTGGAATTAAATCTCCTGGCCGACTGGCTCGAATCCCCTCAATTTCCACTCGGTTTGTACTCCCTGCTCACTCCGCCGTCCCTCAGATTGTGACGAGTGACGCGTGGAAGACCACTGACAGCTAGCTACTTACTACTGACTACCGGCTACTGACTCTTGCGCTGCGTCTTTGCGGTTAAGGTTGGTTGAGAGTTGAAAGTTGAGTGTTGAATGTTCAATGTTCGGCGTGTCTTTCGTGGTTCCAAAATTAGCG
>CAVPTH010000006.1:0-280241 GCA_963708525.1 uncultured Verrucomicrobiae bacterium
TGGTGGTGCATCCT
Source organism: uncultured Verrucomicrobiae bacterium (assembly GCA_963708525.1). Classification (GTDB taxonomy): domain Bacteria; phylum Verrucomicrobiota; class Verrucomicrobiia; order Limisphaerales; family UBA11358; genus UBA11358. The sequence continues at coordinate 15 of CAVPTH010000006.1, forward strand.
GAGAGGTTGATGGCCCCTAAATGAGGGCGTCCCGACCTGCGTAGGCTCTTGGCGGCAAGGTAGCGGACCCGCAGGCAAGCAGGCGCGACGTCACTTTCTTCGAATCGAGAGGATCCTGACTGGCGGCGTCAGCCGCTGGTCGCCCGCGCTGACGCCTCCCTTGGCCGCCGAAGGCCCGGAAGGAGAGGCATGAATCTTGCGCACCGCCTCCATCCCGGAAGTGACGCGGCCGAAGACAGCAAAGCCCTGGCCATCGGGCTGCCTCCGGCCTCCGAAATCCATCTCCGGCTGGTCTCCGATACAGATCGAGAAACCCGACGTTGCGGAATCCGGCGCGTTCCTCGGCATGGAGAGCGCGCCGTCCACATGCTTCAGTCCGGTGTCACTTGTGCGCTCGAGCGGGATGGGACCGAATGATTTCCTGCGAAACGCCGAGTTGACCTCCGCCTGGATCACGTCGATCTTGACAGTTATGTCGGCTGGTTATCCGGTTTGGTACGGACGGTGCGAAAGAACTCAGCGCCGTCATATTGACCTGGCGTCGACATATTTCAGGAAGTTCGCAACCGTAATCGGCGCCTTTTGGTCATCGAGGACGGCTTCGATTACGCCAGCCTCCGTCTCAATCGAGACCCGCGTCTGGGCCGCGAGCGGTAGGGTCACAGCGGCTATCCACAAAACGATTTTTCCGGCGATGCTAGAAATCATCATTTGCGTTTGCCCATATCGCAGATCTGCCGGGATATGCCGCTCCTGAATTTTGAACCGTCAATATCACTCCGCCCGGTGATGACGCGACGTTAAATAGCGCTGCTGAGCCAATCGTCGCCACGATGGGCCAATCTCCATTCGCCAGAGACGCCGGAACTTGAATCGCGACCTGGTACAACCCCGCAAAACCCGGCGCTAATGCCGCACCGTACACAGTTGCCGGGATGTTGTTAATCGTGACCGTGACCGGAGTACTGGTCGAGTACGTGTTATCGCTCGGCGTCACCACCCCCGGCAGCGTCGGCGTCGTCGTTACGCCAAATCCCGTGCCCCACAGAATCAGCACGTCTCCGGGCTTCGCTGGAACAGTCGTCAGGCCCGGGATCGTACCGTTCTTCACGGCATAACTGTAATCCTGCCGCGTGGCAATCGCCTGAGTGCCCAAAGTGAAAAACGCAGGCGCATACTGGCTCACCTGTACTGTGCTGGACTGCCCTGCAGCTCCGTTATTGGTCACCGAAACAGGAAATGCGCCAAGCGGCAGCGGAGGAAGCAGAACATTAATCTGCGTCGGACTGATATAGCTGATGTAGGCGGGGATCCCTTCGATGTTCACCGTCACTCCGTCGAGCACGGTAGGCAACTGCCCACCCACAATCGACTTGTTCCATGTGTCGGTGGTGGAGGCCAAGGTTCGTCCCCAGAATCGTGCGATACGAATCTCCCACAATTCCCGATCCCGGCTGAAAGCTTGCGCCACTCACAACTCCATTTGCGCCGATCACCGGCCTGGCCGGCACCGTCGCGCTGAGCACCAAGGTCACTGCCACGGTGACCGGCGTGTAGCCGGGCGAGGTCGGCGTGATGGTAAGCGTGCCGGTATACTTGCCGGCCGGAAGGGGCGACGGGCTATTGTTGACGTCCACCCCGGTGGAACCCGGCGTGACGCCGCTGCTCGTACCCACTCCCAGCCACGAACCGCCCGATGTCGTGGTCACGGTGAAGGCGATCGGCGCGCCAGCGCTCGAAATCGTCAGAGTCTGGCTGGGGGCTCCGAAGTCGCTGACGGGCGCGGCGAAATACAGCGACGTCGAACTCACCGAAAGACCCGGCGGGGCTGTTCCGAACGAGATTCTGCGGATGCGTCCCGCGCTGTAGTCGGAAACGTCCAGGTTGCCCGCGGCGTCGAAGGCAAGACCCGAAGGCTTCAATGCGGCGCTGATTGGCGCCCCGCCATCGCCATTGCCACCCAGGTCGATCTGGCCGGTCCCGGCTACCGTCGTAATGATCCCGGAGGTATCCACTTTACGGATGCGGTAGTTGCCGGCGTCCGCGATGTATAGATTCCCGGCCTTATCCCCGGCCAAACCTGCCAGCGTATTTAGCTGCGCGTTTACAGCTGGACCGCCGTCGCCGGAGAAACCGGCCGAGCTTCCGCTGCCTGCAAACGTGGTAATGACTCCGGAGGAATCCACTTTTCGAACGTGTGGAACGCCGGCGCCGCTCTCCGCGATATACAGGCTTCCTTTGGCATCCACCGCCAACCCGATGGGCGGGAGGATCTGAGCGCTGGTAGCCGGGCCGCCATCGCCGGCATAACCTTGGTTATTGATACCGGCCACAGTGGTGATGACCTGTCCGTGACACAAGGCGGGCAACATCAAGCTGGCGAGGAATGTTAGTGCGCACACGAGCGGGTCTTATCCTTGACATTCGGCCCACCATACCACGCGGCCGTGCCAATCCAGTGTGTACGGGTCGTGCGCAAGCTACTGAAATTTTTCGATCAGCACTAGCGCCTCGCGGGCCCGCGTCATGGCCCGATAGATCATCCAGCTCTCGTCCGCCGGCACCCCGATGGCCGTTCCTCCACCAACCGGGACGCCCGCTCCGCCGGCGAAATGGTAAATCGTTTCCAATGCGGACGAGCCGAACGCGGCGCGTTGGAGATCGCCGGCCTGCGTCAGGACGAAGACGTGGCGCCCGCCGAGAACCCAATGGTCCGGAAAGATTCCATCCCGCAGCGGCGTCTCCTCGCTGCCGTCCGGACGCATGCGCAGGATCGTCGGGCCGTTCACGACGTAGAGCCATTGCCCATCCGCTGTCGCGAACGCGAAATAGCCCATGCCGCGTAACCTGTACAGGCTCGCCTCCCGAGGGATGGATCTTCCAGATCCCCGATTGGCCGCCCTTGTCCCAGCCGAAGTAGATCCACTGTCGCGTCATGCGACCAGCTCGGACGGATTTCGTTGGCCGCGTCGCTCGTCACGCGCGAAGGCTTCCCGCCATCCGCGGGCATCACATAGATGTCGCTGGACCCGCCGGCGTAGCCGTCGAACGCAATCTGCTTTCCGTCGGGCGACCAGCGGGGACTGCCCACCGAAGGCCCGTTGAAGAAGGTCAACTGCGTCTGGTCCGAGCCGTCGCTGTTGGCAATCCAGATCTCCTTGGAGCCCGTGCGATTGCTCACGAACGCGATGCGCTCGCCGTTCGGCGCCACACCGAGATCGCGCTGGTCACCGTCGGATTCGATCAAAGGACTCGGCTCGCCCGCGCGTGCACCGAGCGGCATCTTGTATATCTTGGTTTCGATCTGCCTCGTGACATAGATCATGCGGCCGGATTGCCGCGCCACGCTCGGCTGTGCGGAAACCATGGTCGGAGCGGGAAAACGCGTGGGCTTGCCGCCATCGCGCGCGATGCGCCAGAGCGAATTGTTTCCGCTGCCCGGCCGAACCCGCGAACAGGATCTCCCGCCCGTCGGCAGTCCAATCCAGAGTACTGATGTCCCACACTCCGGACGTAATCTGTTTCTCCGCACCGGCCGTAGTTCCGTCGCGATTGAGCGGCATAACGAATACGCCCGAGTTGAAAGTGCTGGTGCGCCGCACGAACGCCAGCGTGCCGCCATCCGGCGACAGAGCGGGTGAGATATCGGCGCCGGCTGCCGGTTTGGTAAGCTGGTGGACCTCGCCGCCGTCGGCCGGAACCGCAAACAGACCTTGCCCGGCCCCGGTGAAAACGAGGAAGGCTCCTCCCGGCGACCATGCGAGACCGCCGCTGGTAGCGCCCTTTGATATCGAGACACGCTGCGGCGCTCCGCCCAGCGCCGGCATCACGTAGATGCCGCCGTCGCGCCGGATGAATGCGAGCCGGCTCCCGTCCGGCGACCATGCGGGCTTACCCGACCGCCTGCGCATCCTTCAGCCGCAGCGGACTGCCGCCATTTACCAGTTGCAGATAGAGATCCTGGCCCTGGCTTTTCTCGTCCCTCCAGAGGAAGGCCACCTGTTTTCCATCGGGAGAGAGGGAAGGGAGAAACGCCAGGCCGGAATAAGTGAGGGGCCGGAACGTCCATGGCTCCGGCGCCTTCGGCGCGGATTGCCGCAGCATGGCCGCACCGGCGATGAGGGCGCCAACCAGCACTGCCGCCGCCATCCATCCCCATCGGAATCGCTTGGGGGGTGGCACGGCTTCCGCGGACTCGGGCGTTGCATCCACCAACTGCAGTGCGCGCCGAACATCGGAGGCCGATTGCCACCGGTCATCCGGATCCTTCGCGATGCACATCCGCAGCACACGGTCTAGCGCTGGAGGTGCGGCAAGCTGTTGCTGGGGTAAGGCGGGCGGCTCCGCCGTCATGATGGCGGAAATAACGCTGGCGGCGTTGTCGCCATCGAATGCCCGGCGTCCCGTCAGCATTTCGTAGAAGGTCAGCCCGAACGCGAAGATGTCGCTGCGGCCGTCGGCCTCCTTGCCCTGCAGTTGCTCGGGCGACATGTATTGGAGCGTGCCGGCGATTGTCCCCTCGGTGGTAAGCGCCATCGTGGCGGTCTGATCGCCAGCTGTTGCCGGCGCCTTTACCTGCGCCAGTCCAAAATCGAGTAGCTTCACGCCGCTCTTCGACACCATGACGTTCGCCGGCTTCAGATCGCGATGCACAATGCCTTTGCGGTGGGCGGCCTCGAGCGCCTCCAGAATCTGTCCGGCGTACAGCAACGCGCGAGCCAAAGGCAAGGGCCCGTGCAGCGTCTCGCCCTCGACGAACTCCATCACCAGGTAATCCGGACCGACGTCGTACAACGTCGCGATGTGCGGGTGGTTCAGAGCGGCTATGGCGCGGGCTTCGCGCGCGAAGCGGTCGCTGAACTGGGCATGGGAAATCTTCAGGGCGACGATCCGGTCCAGGCGGGTGTCGCGGGCCTTGAAGACCTGGCCCATTCCGCCCTCGCCGATCGGCGCGATCACCTGGTATGGACCGAACTTGCGCGCTGGTTCGTCTGACATCCACGGCCATTGTACAAGGGGTTGCTGACCAGGAAGCTGCCATTGCTTCCGCACGTCGCTGGCGCCGCCGCGGCGAGCCGCTAGGACATACACTTCATCACGAAGGCGACATTCTTCGTGGTTTCCGTGACAAACGCATCGAGACTCGAATGCGGGGTTTCAAATGCGAACCAACCTTCGTATCCGGCCTTTTTGAGAACGGGGAAGCACTCGTCCGCCCATTTGAGGGACATCACTTGCTCAGGCACCGGACTCTGCGGATGCTTGTCCAGCAGATGCACTTGCTCCATCAGGAATCCCGCGCGGCCGTTTTTGAGGTGCATCATGGGGATGTTGTTGCCAAAGACCTCCAGACCCTTGAGCCCGTCACCGGGATGTCCCATGTGGTCGGTGCCGGTTGCGTCCCAATAGGGGCGAACGGCCGGGTCTCCCACCAGTTGCATCAGCTTCTGATACTCGGCCACGCTCAGCGAAAGCTCCAAGGCGATCGTCATGCCTGAATCCGCGGCCACTGGCCCCATCTTCTTCAATAGTTCCACGCAGGGTCCGTACGACGCCTCGCTGTCCATTTTGGGGCACGTTGCAAAGAATCCGCCCATTGCGATTACCGACGCGCCAAGAAGTTCGCCTGCTTGAATCGTCTTGCGAAGCGCCTCTTCCGCGGGAGGGCCCGCGTTGACCAGCGTCGTGCCCTTCGGCAACGAAGCGTATAGAGAAACGGTCCGAATCCTCCAACGATTGGACTCGTTTTTGTAGGCGAGGGCGTTCGCGCGGTCCAAGACCCGGGCGCCCCCTATCTCAAGACCGCTGAGTCCGGGAATACTGGAGGCAAGCTCGTAGGCCGACGCACCGGGCTTTTTCGGCATGTTGCCTTCCCGGTGAGCGATCTTGACGGGCGTGTTAGCCGCCCATGCAGCGATTGATGAGGCGGCAGCGGCGGACACAGACGTGCGAAGAAACTGGCGGCGATCAAGCATGGGGAAATTATAGACGATCAAGCATGGGCAATCATAGACGATTTATGCGCCGGCCGCGCGTGATGCGCCCGCTACTCGTGCCGTAGCGCCACCACCGGATCGACGTGTGCGGCACGCCGCGCCGGCAAGTACGCGGCGATGAGCGCCGCTGCAAGCATCGCGGCTATCCCAAACAGGAGCGGCGCTGCGATCTCCATGTGCAGGCCTTCCACCACGCTGGACGCGAAGCGCATGCTCCACAACACCAGCGGAATGCCGGCGGCGATACCCGCAGCGGTCATGGCGAGCGCGTCGTAGAGCACCAGTCGAGTCACGTCGCGTTCGGTTGCGCCCAGAGACATACGGACGCCGATTTCGTGCACGCGGCGCGCCACCGTGTAGGCCAGCAAGCCGTACAGCCCGATGGCAGCCAACAACGCTCCCAGCGCGCCGAAGAGGCCGGAGAGCGCAGCCACCAGGCGTTCTGGAATGATAGAGCGGTCGATTTGGTCTTCAAGTGAGATGACGCGCGTGACCGGCGCCGTGGGCAGAACCTCGCGTACCGCCCGCAACGCTGCGCCTGCCACGGCATTGGGATCGATGCTGGTGCGCAGGGCGAGGTTGCCGGAAGAGGTGGAATCCTGAAATTCGTCGACGTACGCCACGCGCACCATTGGCTCATGCAGGTCGCTGTACTTAGCGTCGGCGGCTACGCCGATGATCTCGTACGAACCGGGATGACCATCGAAGCTGAGGCGCCTGCCGAGGGGATTGGCGCCGCCGAAATAGTAGCGCGCCATGGTCTGGCTGATGATAACCGCTAGCGGGCCGCCATCGTCTCGCAGCGTGAAGTCGCGCCCAAGCAGCAGGGGGATGCCGAAGGTCGCGAAGTACTTCGGCGCAATCCAGTTGAGGGAGATGCCGCGGCGCTCGCCCGGTGTAGGTTGGTAGCCCTCAACACTGACCGCCCGCGGACCTCCCTGCAAGGAAATCGGCATGATGCCGGAGAAGGTTGCCGTGCGCACGCCGGGAATGCCTTCGAGTCGCGCCAGCAACTCCCGGTAGCCGGCAACCAGGCGCTCCGTACTGTAGCCGCTCACCCGGCCGCCTATGCTGAGCAGTAGGACGTGATCGCGGCGCAGACCGCTATCGGGCCCGCGCAGCCGTGCCAGATGTTCGATGAACAGGCCGGCGGCGCTGGCAAGAACCAGGGAAAGCGCCACCTGCGCCGCTACCAGGCTTCTTCCCCAGATCCACCGCTGTCGCGTTTGGCCTCTTCGCCCGGCGTCGCGCAGCGCCGAGGCGGGCGAGTCGAAAGCGCGTGCAGTGCCGGCGCTAGTCCAAATAGCATGCCGGTAAGGAGCGTCACTGCGATGGTAAACAGCGCCACGCGCGCATCGGGAGTGATGTCGAGCTCGATGCGCATGCGTCCGGAGGCGATGCCGCTCAGCAGCGCGCGCGTCGCGAAGGCGGCGAACGCACTCCATTGCTGCGCCGATTCCGGCGAGCACGAGCGACTCGGTGAGGGCCTGCCGGGCCAATCGAAGGCGCCCGGCGCCCAACGAAACGCGCAGCGCCATTTCGTGCTGGCGGGCCGCGCCGCGCGCCAGGAGTATGCCGGCCAGGTTCGTGCAGGCGATTAGCAGCAGCAGGCCGGTCACGACCATCAGCACCGTGAGCGGCCTGGCATACTGGTCGCGCAATTGCGAAAGTCCGGCGCCGGCGGGTTCTAGGTAGAACCGCACCTTACGCAAGACGTTGGCGGATGTCCGGACTTCATCGCGTCCGAGCTGATGGAAGAGAATGGCCATTTCGGAGCGTGCTTTGCCGATCGGAACGCCTGGTCTCAGGCGGCCGACGATTGCCTCGGGGAAACTGTCCCCGGCGCCATGTGGAGGGTGGATAACCGCCTGCTCCGTCAGCGGCATCCAAGCATCAGCGGGATACCACGGCTGCAGACCGACGAAAGCGCGCGGCGCCACGCCGATGACTGTTACGGGCACGCTGCCGGCGATAATCTGTTTGCCGAGGATAGAGGGATCGAGATGGAAGCGATTGCGCCACCATTCGAAACTGATCACGGCGACTGCCGACCCGGTGCCGGCGCGGTCGTCTCCCGGTCCGATGAGGCGTCCGATCGCGGGCTTGAGACCGAGGACGGAAAAATAGGTTCCATCCACGAAGCTGCCGGTGCCTGCCTGGGCATCGGCGGACGCACCGCGCACCTCGGTAAGGGGAATCAGCGATTCCGCAATCAGTGCTGTGAAGACGTGATTGTGCTCGCGGAAATGGGCTAAGTGCGTGGGGCTCCATCCGTTCATGCGCGGTTCGCCGGCCTGAGGGAACTGGGTGAGCGGTTCGGCAAGTTGTTCGGGATGGCTTACCGGCAATGTGCGCAGGATAACCGCATTAAACAGGTGAAGATGGCGGTATTGGCCCCGATTCCGAGTGCAAGTGAGAGCACGGCCACGGTTGTGAAAGCCGGGCTGCGGCGCATTGCGCGCAGAGCGTAGCGCGCGTCTTGCCATAAGGACTCGAAGGCGGCCATACTTTACTGTATTATTTAACTAATACACTAGTCAAGCGATATTTAGGGGCCGATGCGCTGTCGCATAGGCGCGGTACTTGAGAACACAACCGCGACACCAGCGCAGGTCGGGAGGCCTACTCCACTTATCCCCAGTCGGCGCGGACGCCTAGTTGCACAATGCGGCCTTCGAGAAGCGTCGACACCGGCGCAAAGGTCGGGTTGGTCGCGATCGCGCCCGTGGTGGCGTTCACCGCCGCGGTGGTGTTGATCGTGGTGATATTGGGGTGGTTGAAGATGTTGTTGGCTTCAATGAAGAACTTGGGCTGGAGGCGTTCCCAGAGTTTGAAGAAGGTGCGCGTGTAGCGCATGTCGAACTGGTAGACGTTCGGCGTGCGCGCGGTATTGCGGCCGACGAAGAGCGGACGCGTGGCGGCGCCGGAGCCGGAACCGGCGAGGCTATCGCCGTTCAGAACCGTGTTCGCAGTGATGGTCTGCTGATCGCCGGAGGAGACGTTGGCGAGGAACGGAGAACTGGTTGTTGTTGGCCAGATAGTTCGGCGACGCGGTTGTCGAGTTTCGCGGCGGGCGTCCAGACGGTGCTCAGCGTGAACGCGTTGGGCCGGTTGATGGAGCTGTTGCCGCGGTCGCGATTGCGGTTGGTCGGGATCGGAAATGAAGACCGCGCCCTGATCGTAGGTGTTGGCTTCGGGCGCATCGTCGATCGAATGCGACCAGGTGTAGGACGCGTTGATCAGAAAGCCGCGGGCGGAGCGGTGCTGGTAGTTCACGATCAGCGCGTTGTAGGAACTGTTGTTGCCGATATCCTGCAGCGCGATGTTGTTGTACAGCGGGTTGGCGCGCGTGGCGGGGCCGGCGGGGCCGAAGACGGGACGGCCGTCGGCCAGGAAGCGGATCGGGTTGATCAGGTTCATATTGCGAAGGAACTCCAGATTCCGGCCGCCGGCGTTGGCGTAGCCGACCGTGAGCGCGTCGTTGTTGGACAATTGCCGCGTGATCTGAATGCTGGAGTTGATGGCGTATCCGTCTTTGAAGTTCGGCGTGATGGTGTAGAGCGTTTGCGCGGCGCGCGGCAGCGTTCCGTTGAGGACGGCGGCGGGGAAGGCGGGAGCGCCCGGGTCGTCGCGGAAGAGATCGACGCGATGTAGGAAGCTGGAGCCGCCATCGTTGTAGAGCGCGTTGTACCAGAGATTGGTGGGCGGGGCTTCGTAGAAGATGCCGGAATTGACGCGCAGAACGGTCTTGGAATCGATGGACCAGGCGATGCCGAGGCGCGGCGCGAAATCGCCGCTGGGCGAATGGAAGGTTTTCGAAAAGGGGACCTGGAAGTTCGGATCGCCCGACGGTCCGGAGAATTTGTCGTAGCGGACGCCGCCGATGATCAGCAGTTTGGGAGTCATCTGCCAGCTATCCTGCGCGAAGAAATCCCAGAAGAACGAGTGATACGCACGCGCCGGGCTGGCCGACGCTGGCGTTGAAGGTGGTATAAGCGAGCGGGATTCGCGCCCGACTGCCGCGGCGACTGATACGCCGCGATGGTGGGGAAAGTGTATTGCGTGTAGATGTCGGCGGGCTGAACGTCGAGGTTCTGCTGGAATCCGAACCCGGCCTTGATGGTGTGCGCGCCCTTGATCACCGTGAAGTTGTCGTTGAGGTTGGGAACCTTTTCCTGGAAGCGATCGCCCACGGCGATGCTGCCGCCGAAATTCGCGATGCCGCTGATGGTGATCTGCGGGCCGGTTCCGGTGAGAGGGTCGGCGACGTGCTGCTCATTGCGATAGGGCCAGCCGAAGCGGAGCTCATTCAGCATGGTGGGCGAAAAGGTGGAAAGAAGCTGCGCGCCGAGCGACGTGGGCGCGGTCGCGGAAATCGGCGGCGACGCTGAGCGCGTTGAGCCCGCCGACGTCGGAGTTAAACGGGTACTGATTGCGGAAATAGTTGTAGCGGACGAAGAACTGATGCTTGGCGTTGATGACCCAGTCGAGCCGGCGTATCGACCCACTGCGCGTGCTCGATGGCCGGAGGGTTGGTGAGCAGGCTGGCGGGAATCCCGATCGGCGGCCGCGTTGGCGGGGTGATGGTGATGGGCGCGGGCACGCTTCGGTTCACGTGCTCATAGGACGCGAAGAAGAATAGCTTGTTCTTGATGATCGGCGACGCCGGCGTTGGCGGCGAAATCGTTGGCGATCGGGAAGCAGCGTGGTGGCGGTGGCGAGAATGGGGCGGGCGACCAGATCGAGCGGCCGGCCGATGTAGGTCACGTTGCCATGAAATGAGTTGCGTGCCGGAGCCGGTGATGACGTTGAAAATGTTTCCGGCGATCTTGCCGAACTCCGGCGCGAAGCTGTTGGATACGGTCTGCACTTCGCTGACGTAGCTATTGGCGATGGCGAAGAGGCGCAGGCCGTAGCGGTCGGTTTCGGTGTCCACGGCGCCATCGAGCTGGTAGCTGACGCGATCGGGAAGGCCGTTGGTGTTGAGAAGGCGCGGAATGCCCAGCTCGGGATTCGGGTGGCCGCTGACGCCGGGTTGAAACAGAATGAAGTTGTAAGGATTGCGCGAAGTGAGCGGCAGGTTGTCGGTTTCTTCGTAAGCCGATGGTTCGGCCGGTGCTGACGCGCGAGGGATCGACGATGGGCGCGCCGCCGGTGACTTCGACGGAGGTGTGACCGCGCCGACGCGAAGCTGCGCGTCGATGGTGGCTTCGCGTACCGGCGTCGAGAACGACATCGGTGATGGCGTTGGGTCTCGAAGCCGTCTTTCTGGACGGTGACGGTGTAGGAGCCGAGCGGAAGATTGGGGAAGACGATAATAGCCGTCTTCCTGTTGTTTCGGCGGATCGGAGAGACCGGTCACGGTGTTTTCGATTTTGACGTTGGCTTGCGCGACGGGCGCGTTGGCCGGGTCGGTCACACGCCCGCGGATGGCGCCGTTGATGGCCTGGGACTGCGCGTAAGATGGCCGGGGGATAAAAATGGCTGCCGAAAGCGCGACAGCAAAAAGACCCGCCAGTTGCCGGGAGCTGAGATTCACAAAGCACCCCTTTCCGGGAAGCAAGGATGTTGGTTCTTAGGCAATTGAATATCAGGTTTTGGGGGGAAGCGCAAAGGGGGGCGGAAGACGGTTCCCAGTACAGGGCGGCAAAAGCTATCCTGGAGACGGGAGCGCACCGTGGGAATTCAACTCACGTCCGACCAGAAAGCCTTCGCACGCCGCGCTATTGAAACCGGTCGCTTGCATAGCGAGGAAGAGGCGGTGATAGAGGCGCTGGCGTTGTGGGAAGACCGCGAGCGAAGGCGGATCGAATTTCTTGCTAGCCTGCAGCGCGCGCGGGCTTCACTGGCACGTGGCGAAGGCCGCGTGATTACGCCGGAATCGGTGCGGGAGTTGGCGGCCGAGGTGAAAGAACGCGGCCGGGCGCGTCTGATTGCCGAGTTGGCGAACGCTGACTGATGGCCCTTCGTGGCATCCGGAAAGCAAAAGTTGATCTTGGATTACAGAGCGCGCTTCGCGCGCTTGCGCCGGCGGGCCCAGGGCGCCCGGCCCGCGCCAGTAAGACTTACTGCTTGTAGACGATGCCGCCTTTCATGACGAATTGCATGTGGTCGAGGGCGGAAATGTCGGCGAGGGGTCGCCGGAGACGGCGACGATGTCGGCGAATTTGCCGGCCTCGATGACGCCGAAGCGGTCCTGCTGATCGAGCAGCGCGGCGCCGCCGATGGTGGCGGATTGGATGGCCTGCATCGGCGTCATGCCGCACTTGACCATGTAGTCGAAATCCTTCGGCCTGGTTCTCCGTCCAGGCGTAGCCGCCGATGTCGGTGCCGTAGACGATCTTGACGCCCTTCTGCGACGGCAGCTGCGGAAATTCGTTCGCGCGGAATTGCGTCTGCTCGGCGTTCGCGTTGCGGCCGCCGCGGCTGTAGATGTAGATGCGTCGGGCACCAGATGCGCCCCTGGCGATCAGCAGGTCCGATGAGCGGTCGTCCATGCCGTTGCCGTGCTCGATGGTATCGACGCCCGCCTCGCAGCGCCGACTCGATGGCTTCGCGGCCGCCGGCGTGCGCGGCCACCTTGTGGCCCAGGCGGTGGGCTTCGTCGCACCATGGCTTTGGCTTCCTCGTCGGTGAAATTGAGCCGGGAGTGGATGCCGCCGTCGCGGAATTGCGTGCCGCCATCGGAGTAATATTTGATCCAGTCGGCGCCGTATTTGATCTGCTCGCGGACGGCTTTGCGGATTTCGTCGACGCCATCGACGAATTGCGTGCCGGTGGGCATATCCGAAGCTCCCAGGAGAAGCGCGTGGGGTTGTACATGCCGGTGGGGGCGAGCGAGCGGGTGGCGACGAACATGCGCGGTCCGGGAATGACGCCGCGATTGATGGCGGTTTTCACGTCAACATCGGCGTACATGGCGCCTTCGGTTTCGAGATCGCGCATGGTGGTGAAGCCGTTCTCGAGCGCAGATTTTGCGCCGAGACGGTGGCGCGGATGGTGCGGTAGCCGATGGATTCCTTGATGAGCTGCTCGTCGTAATCGGCGGCGTGGGATGCGCCTGCAGCAGCACGTGGGTGTGGTTGTCGATCAGGCCGGGCAGGACGGTGGAATGGCTGAGATCGATGACGCGGGCGCCGGCGGGAGCGGCAATATCGGGGCCGACCTGCGCGATGCGGTCGCCTTCGACCAGGATGTTCTGGTTGGTGAGGACCTTGCCGGCGCGGACGTCGATGAGTTTGCCAGCCTTGATGAGGATTTTTTCCTGCGATGCGGGGGCTTGGGCCTGACCGCGGCCGCCGCGCTGGGCGCATAGCGGAAGAATGGCGAAAGCAAGGACGAATGCGAGGTGGCGCATAGGCCACCATTGTACGTGAACTACCTACTGGAGGCGGGGGCGATCCTGCTCGTTGAGGATGAGGCCATCGAAGATCGCGAGCACTTGCTTGCGGTAAGCATAGACGCGCTGCAGGTTCTGGCGGAAATTGGCTTCAAAATCGGGGGCGCGCATCCATTTGTGCATCATGCCGCGGGGGATATCGATGTCCTGACGAAGGGCGTCGACGTCGTGACCTCGCAGAAAGAGGCCGTAAAGAAAGCCGCTTCCCGTTGGGGGGCTAATGGGTCGCAGTTCTTCTCTCGCCGTCATAAAAAACTCAGCGAAACTGCTAGTATAACGGTCAAAGTCGAGTTCCGGCAAGTTGCCGTTGGGTGGCCGCCGGCGCCTCAGGCTGGGGCAAATCCAGCCGTATGATATTCTCCGGTATCGGTTGCCTGTTCACCGAAGAATTTGACATGAAAACCCTCCTCGTCACCGGGTCGTCCGGGCTTATCGGCTCCGAGGTACGGCTTATTTTGCCCGACTCGGGTGGCGGGTGCACGGCGTCGACAACAACCAGCGCGCCGTTTTTTTCGGCCCGGAGGGCGACACGCGCTGGAACCAGGAGCGGCTGCGGGAATCTGCCGGCTATGTGCACCACGAGCTCGACATCCGCGACCGCGAGGGCGTTCTGGCGCTGATGGAGGAGGTCCGGCCGTCGCTGATCGTCCACACGGCGGCGCAGCCCTCGCACGACCGCGCCGCGGCGATTCCGTTCGTCGATTTCGACGTCAACGCGGTGGGCACGCTGCAACCTGCTGGAAGCGGCGCGGCAGTTCTGCCCGGAGTCGCCGTTCATTCACATGTCGACCAACAAGGTCTATGGCGACCGGCCCAACCGATTGCCGCTGCGAGGAACTCGAAACGCGCTGGGATTACGCCGACCCGGCCTATCGAGCACGGCATCCCCGAAGACTTTTCCATCGACCAGTAGCAAGCACTCGCTCTTCGGCGCATCCAAGGTGGCGGGCGACGTGATGGTGCAGGAGTACGGCCGCTATTTCGGCATGCCGACCTGCTGCCTGCGCGGCGGCTGCCTGACCGGGCCGAACCACTCCGGCGTCGAGCTGCACGGCTTCCTCAGCTACCTGGTCAAGTGCAACCTGGAAGGGCGCGAATACAAGGTTTTCGGCTACAAGGGCAAGCAGGTTCGCGACAACATCCATTCCGAGGACGTGGCGCGCTTCATGTACGAGTTCTTCGGCAGGCGCCGCGCGCGGGCGAGGTCTACAATCTCGGCGGCGGCAAGGCCAATTCCTGCTCGATTCTCGAAGCGTTCCAGATGGCCGAGGAGATCACCGGCAAGCAGCATGCGCTGGTCGCTACGTCGACGAGAACCGCATCGGCGACCACATCTGCTACTACAGCGACCTGCGCAAGATGAAGGCGCACTACCCGGCTTGGGACATCACGCGCGACCGCTGGAGCGTATCTTCGAAGAGATCGCCGCCGAGCTGGTGCGCAACGCCTGGCCGCGGCGCGGGCCACAACTGGAATGCGGATTCTCATCACAGGCATCTGCGGATTCGTGGGCAGCTCGCTGGCGCGAGTGGTTGCTCGAGCGCGCGACGGAAGGCGTCGAGATTTTCGGCATCGACAATCTGATGCGCCCGGGCTCGGAGACGAATCGCGGCGCGTCTGCGGAAGCTGGGCGTTCGAGTTGATCCACGGCGATATCCGGCTGGCGAGCGATTTCGAGAATCGTTGCCGGCGGCGATTGGGTGATCGACGCCGCGGCCAATCCAAGCGTGCTGGCGGGCGTGCAGGACGGATTCAGCAGCCGCCAACTTATCGAACACAATCTGCGGCGGCACGGTGAACGTGCTGGAATACTGCCAAGCGGCACAAGGCCGGGTTCATTCTGCTGAGCACCAGCCGCGTCTATTCGATTCCGGCGCTGGCCGCACTGCCGCTGCGAGTGGAAGACGCGGCGTTCTGCGCTGGACGAATCGCAGCCGCTGCCGCCGGGCGTCTCGGCGGCAGGGCATCGGCGAGGAGTTTTCCACGCCGCTCCGGTTTCGCTTTACGGCAGCACCAAGCTGGCTTCGGAAGCGATGGCGCTCGAATATGGCGACGCGTTCGATTTCCCGGTGTGGATCAATCGCTGCGGCGTGCTGGCGGGCGCCGGGCAGTTCGGCACGCCGGACCAGGGCATTTTTTCCTATTGGATGCACGCGCACCTGCGCCGGCGGCCGCTGCGATATATCGGCTTCGACGGAACGGGCCATCAGGTGCGCGACGCGTTTCATCCGCGCGATCTGGCCGCCTGCTCCGGACGCCAGATGGAACGACAGCCAGGCGGGCGAGCGGATGTACAACGTCGGCGGCGGCCGGCGAATGCGATGTCGCTGGCGCAGCTGACCGCGTGGTGCGACGGCGCTTCGGCCGCACACGCCCACGGCCGATTCCGGCGCGGCCGTTCGATATTCCCTGGATGGTGATGGATCAGCACGCGCGCGAGCAGCGATTTCGGCTGGCGCATCGAGACGCCGCTGCCCACGATTCTCGAAGAGATCGCGCGAGCATGCCGAGCACATCCCGACTGGCTGGAGCTGTGCGAAGCGTGAAGCTGCCCAGCCGTGCCAGATCCGAACGACAGCCGTTGAAACTGCTCTCGGTCGTGATTCCCGCGCGCGACGAGGAAGGCTGCATCGCGCGCACAGTGGAGCATCTCGCATCTGGAACTGCGCCTGCAACAGATCCCGCACGAAATCGTGGTGGTGGACGACGGCAGCACCGACCGCACCTGGGCGATTCTGCAGGAGATGGCGCAGACGCATTCCCGACGTTGCGGCCGCGTGCAGAACACCGGGAGCACGGCTTCGGCCGCGCGATCGTTTACGGCCTCGACCGCATGCAGGGCGACGCCGTGGTGATCATGATGGCGGACGAATCGGACGATCTGCCGCGACGTGGTCCGCTACTGGAAGGAGCTGAACGAGGGCTAGGATGCGGTGTTCGGCATCGCGATTCATCAAGGGCGGCGGCGTGATCGATTATCCCCGGCTCAAGCTGGTCCTGAACCGCATGGCCAACCTGTTTCATCCGGCTGCTGTTCCGCATCACGCTGAACGACACCACCAACGCCTTCAAGGCTTACCGGCGGACGGTCATCGACGGCTGCCGGCCGTTTCTTTCGCCGCACTTCAATCTCACCGTGGAGCTGCCGCTCAAGACCATCGTGCGCGGATACACCTGGACGGTGATCCCGATCACCTGGCGCAACCGGCGGTCCGGCGAGTCCAAGCTGAAGATCAGGGAGATGGGCAGCCGTTATTTTTTCATCTGCCTATATGTCTGGCTGGAGAAGTATTTCAGCCGCGGGGACTATCGTAAGAGATGAGCCGGATGTATCCGCATTTTTACAGTTTTCCAGACCGTGTGTTAGTATAGAAATATCAATGATACGTTCACTCTCAGTGCGTTTCTCGGTCGAGGAGGCCCAGGCTCTCCTCGAAATGGTTGAAAATCAGCTTTTTCGAATGAAGTTTATCGACTCCAAGCTGCCCGGCCACCGAATCGATCCAGACAAAGTGCGTGTATCGACATCGGCCGTGGCTAATTTGCAAGAAGCTTACAAGAAAGCAAAAGGTTTCGCCACCAAGGGCGCGGCTTAGCTTTCGCGAGTCCAACAACTTACTTTCCGAAATAACTGCGCGTAGGCGGCGGTGGCGCGTCCTTGCGGATTGCGCGCCATAGAATATCGTTCAACTTATCCTCATCCACGTCGTCCGCTTCCGCGAAATCCATCTTTGCCGATTCCTGCCCGCCCGGGCGCGCTTGCGGATTATGGTCCGTGAGCGAGATGCGCGGCTGTTCCAACCGATAGGGCGTATTGTCCGGCGTTGTCTGGAACGGGGCGACGATCGGGCGCGCGCCGGCATCGAAGTGCGTCATGGGCTGCAGGCCGAGCATGAACTCCATCGTGCGCAGCATCGACGTGGTGTTGTACATGCGTGCTGTCCACGGCGTGGCGCTTGACGTAGGGCGAGATCACGATAGGCCGGCGAGCGGTGCGAATCGACGTGGTCGGGGCCGTTCTGCGCGTCGTCTTCCAGGATGAAGATGGCGGTGCTGGTCCAGAAGCGCGATTTCGAAACTCCTTCGACAATCATGCCGACGGCCTGGTCGTTATCGGCGGCGAAGGAGAGCGGCGCGAGCTTGCCGGCCGTGGTGCCGGTGGTGTGGTCGTTGCCGAGGCGCATCACCATCAGGCGCGGCATGCTGCCGGACTTCTCGTAATCGGCGAGTTCGGCGAGAAAGACCTTGGCGCGATCGACGTCGGGATAGTCGAGATCGAAGCCGCGGAAATGCGTGGTTGGTGACGTTTGGCGAGGACGGGGTCGCGCACCTTGGTGATCTGCATCTGCGCCGACGGCTGCGGCTTCGGGCTTGTTATTCACCATGTAGCCGAAGTTGCGGATGCGAGAGGCCGGCGGCGTTGGCGTTGGTCCAGAGATAGCCGGCGGGCGGCAGGGAGGCGGCGTCCTGCTCTTCGAAATCGTATGTGCTTGCGGCGGCTGGCGTATTGGTTGGGCCACATCTTCTGCACGTAATCGGGCGCGATGGCGGCGGTGGACCAGTTATGCCCGTCGGCGCTGACATCGGCATTGACGTAGAAATTGTCGAGCAGAACGAACTCGCGCGCGATCTTGTGAAGGTTGGGCGTGGCGTTTTCGCCGAAGAGCACGAGCGATGGCGTCGCCGTTGCCCTCTTTCATGTCGCCCAGCACCTGATCGTAGGTGCGGTTT
The DNA here is from genome assembly GCA_963708525.1 of uncultured Verrucomicrobiae bacterium. Classification (GTDB taxonomy): domain Bacteria; phylum Verrucomicrobiota; class Verrucomicrobiia; order Limisphaerales; family UBA11358; genus UBA11358. The sequence goes on from CAVPTH010000006.1 coordinate 18,141, forward strand.
TCCTTGACGATGTAGATGACGTGCTGGATCTGGGCGGCAGCGGGCTCGGTTCGTCGAGCTTGGCATCGCGGTAGGGCGAGTTGGCGAGCGCTTCGTGGCGTCCAGGCGGTCGAGTTGCTCGCCGCGTGAAGGGGTCGATCCACGACGCCGTGCCGGTCTGCATGCGGCCGACGTACTGCGTTCGGCGCGCGACGCCTTCGTGCACCGGGTCGGGGCGCTTGCGAGGGGCTGGGGCCGTTCGGGATTGGGATAGGAGCGCACGCCCTTGCCGTTGAGGACGACGAGACGTCCCGAAGGCAGCGCGCGCACCGCGGTGGGATACCAGCCGGTGGGAATGAAGCCTTCCACGCGGCTGCGCTCGCCGGAGACATCGACCACCGCGGCGGCGTTGGCATCGGAGCAGGCGACGAAGAGGCGTTTCCATCGGCGCTGAGGGCCAGCGCGGAGGGCGTCATGCCGAGCGGCTGGCGCGGCGTCATGCGATAGTTGATGCTCTCGACGACGTTGAGTTCCTTGGCGGCGGTGACGCCGATGGCATAGACGTTGTTGGTATTGGCGGCGGCGACGAAGATGCGCGCGGTATAGGCGGCGCGTCGCCTGCGGCCGATTCCGGCGCGCCGTCGCGCCACACCATATCGGTGGGATGCGCGCCGACGCGCAATGGCGGGTCCGACAGGCTGCCGCTGCGGCATCGTAGTGGCCCACGCGTGCCATCGGCCCAGTGCGATGACGAAGAAGGTTTTGCCATCGGGATGGAAGAGAATGCGGTAGGGGCGGCGGCCGGTCTTGATGCGCTGGATCACCATGCCGGATTGCGGATTGACGACCAGCGATGGAATCGTGATAAAGGTCGGCGGCATAGAGCAGGCGGCCGTCGGGAGAGAAGGCCACGTCGCCGATGAAATCGTGCGCGGCGCGGCTGGCCGGCGGCACCACGGGAAAGTTCGCGGGCGGCGGTGAGGACGCCGTCGGCGAAGGCGAATTCGAAGATGGAAGCCTTGGAGCCGCCGCCGACATAGACGCGGTCGCCCTTGGGAGAGATGGCGAGGCCGAGCCAGGCGTCGGCCACCGGGACGCTGCCTTTCACACGTGCCGGTCGCGGTATCGATCACGCTGATGGAGGGCGGCCGGTAGCCGCCGTTGAGCACCAGCAGGTATTTGCCATCGGGCGAGAGCGACGCGTGGACATGGGCAGCGTGTCGAGCGGAATCTGCTTGCCCACCGGATCGAGACGCCATCCGCTGTTGAGCAGGAATCCGCCGCCCGGCAGCGGCCCGACCTGCTCGCGCGGAGCGGTTTGCGAGCCTAACAGCGCGCACAACGCCGCCAAAACGACGACCAAGGCGACGCGTCTACGGATCGATGCAGCACTCAACTTCATGATGGTGCTTACATTGTAGCTTTGGGTTTAGAGGCCCGAAATGACAACACTGTGACGCCGTGCACTCATCCCGAAGCCCTTACGCTTCGGGGCCGGTTACTTTGAGCAGGCGCGCTTCGTCCCAAATTTCGATTTCCAGTTCCTGGGCTTTGTCGAGCTTGGAGCCGGCGTCTTCACCCGCCACCACGTAGCTGGTCTTCTTGCTCACGGCGCCGCTGACTTTGCCGCCGGCGGCTTCGATCAGCTCCTTGGCGTCGTCGCGGCTGAGCGTGGGCAGCGTGCCGGTGAGCACGAACGTCATGCCCGCGAGCGGGCCGGCTTTGGGGCGGCGCGTGGCATGAGTGAATTGCAGGCCGGCGGCGCGCAGGCGCTCGACCAGTTCGCGATTGTGCGGCTCGCGGAAGAACTGGAAGATGCTCTCGGCCACCTTCGGGCCGACTTCTTCGGCCTGCTGCAGCTCTTCGAGGCTGGCGGCCGCGATGGCGTCCAGGCTGCCGAAAGGTTCGGCCAGAAAGACCGCGGTGCGCTCGCCGACGAAGCGGATGCCCAGCGCGGTGAGCACGCGCGGCAGCGGATTCTTCTTCGAATTGTCGATGTTGTCGATGACGTTGGCGGCCGACTTCTTGCCCATGCGCTCGAGCGTCGATCAGTTGTCTCGACGGTGAGGTCGTAGAGATCGGCGACGCTCTTGACCAGGCCGCGATCGACCAGTTGATCGACCAGCGCGTCGCCCATGCCATCGATATTCATCACGCCGCGCGAGGCGAAATGCAGGATCGATTCCTTGAGCCGCGCCGGGCAATTGGTGTTGATGCAGCGGCTGGCCGCTTCGCCCTCCTCGCGCACGATGTTGCCGCCGCAGACCGGGCAGTGCGTGGGCATGCGGAACGGCTTGCGGTGCGAGCCCTGCTTGTGGACGCGCACGACTTTCGGAATCACGTCGCCGGAGCGCTCGATCACCACCTCGTCGCCGATCTGCAGGCCCAGCCGCTCGATTTCGTCTTCGTTGTGCAGCGTGGCGCGCGAGACGGTGACGCCGCCGACCTCCACCGGCTTCAGATGCGCGACCGGGCGTGAGCGCGCCGGTGCGGCCCACCTGCACCTCGATGTCTTCGACGGTGGTGACCGCCTGCCGCGCGGCGTACTTGTAGGCGATGGCCCAGCGCGGCGCTTTGGCGGTGTAGCCGAGCGCGCGCTGCTGCGCGACGGAATCGACCTTCACGACGACGCCATCGATCTCGTAGGGCAGGTCTTCGCGCTGCGCTTCCCAGTCGCGCGCAGAAGGCCAGCACTTCGTCGACGTTCGCGCACAGGCGTGCGGTCGGGATTCACTTTGAAGCCCATCTGCGCCAGCTCTTCGAGCGATTCCCAGTGGCTGTCGCAGCGCGGGCTGGCCGTCGGCGAGCAGGAAGTAGGTGTAGTAATCGAGGCGGCGCGAGGCGGTGATCTGCGGCTCGAGCACGCGCAGCGAGCCGGCCGCGGCGTTGCGCGGATTGGCGAAGCGGGCAGAGCCCTTGCTCATCGCGCTCGGCGTTGAGCCGCTCGAAGGCGCGGCGGTTCATCACGGTTTCGCCGCGCACTTCGAAGGCCGTCGAGCTTGGTCTTCGACGCGCAGCGGCAGCGAGCGGATGGTGCGCGCGTTTTCGGTGACATCTTCGCCCACGCCCGTCGCCGCGCGTGACGGCCTGCTGAAACTGCCCGTCGCGATAGTGCGCGGCCATGGAGAGGCCGTCCATCTTCAGTTCGGCGACGTAGCGGTAGTTCTGCGCCGCCCAGCAGTTCGCGCACGCGGCGGTCGAAGTCGCGCAGCTCGTCTTCGTTGAGCGCGTTGTCGAGGCTCAGCATCGGCGAGCTGTGGCGCACCTTGACGAAGCCTTCGCGCGGCTTGCCGCCGACGCGCTGGGTGGGCGAATCGGGCGATGACGAGTTCGGGATGCTCCTTTTCCAGCTCCTGCAGCCGGCGCATCAGCGCGTCGTATTCGGCGTCGGTGATCTCGGGCTGGTCGAGCACGTAGTAGAGGTGCTCGTGGTGGCGCAGCTCTTCGCGCAGCTGCTCGATTTCGCGGGCGGGATCTTTCATTGGGTCTCTCAATTATAATTTAACGAGGACCGCGGAGCGGACATGGCCATCACAGCGCTACCAAGAACACAAGTCCTTCATCTACAATCCTCGTGCGGGTCAAAGTTCGGACGGACAAGGCGGCCGGGCGCTGCTCACGCGCGCGGTGGAAATCCTGACGAAGAACGGCCACAACGTAACCGTCGCGCCCACGACCGGCCCGAAAACCGCGGGCGCGATTGCGCGCGAACACATCGAGCGCGGCGCCGACCTGATCATTGTCGCCGGGCGGCGACGGCACCATCAACGAAGTGGCCGAGGGCATGGTCGCAGTCGAGCGTGCCGCTGGCGATTCTGCCGGCGGGCACGGCCAACGTGCTGGCGATGGAGATGAAGCTCGGCGCGCAGCATGGAGCGCGCGGCGGAGACGGATCGAAGAGTGCGAGCCGTATCGCATCTCCGTGGGGCGCTGGATCTGCGACGGAGGGCGAAGTATCGCGCGTCATTTCCTGCTGATGGCGGGCGTGGGTCTGGACGCGCACATCGTCATACAACGTGAGCGCGGCGCTCAAAGCGCGGCTGGGCAAGCTGGCCTACTGGGTGGCGGGCTGGAGCCTGCTGGGGCGCAATCTGCCGCAGTTCGACGTCGAGATCGACGACTGCAAGATGCGCGCTGTTCGTTCGCGCTGCTGAGCAAGGTGCGAAACTACGGCGGCGATTTCGAGATCGCGCGCGGCGTGACGCTGCTGGACGACGAGTTCGAAGCGGTATGTTCGAGGGCCGGTCGACGTTCCGTTATGTGAAGTATTTCGCGGGCGTGGCGTTCAACCGGCTCGCGGCGATGAAGGGCGTGACGCGTGATGCGCACGCGCGAAGCGCTGCTCTCGGGGCCGGAGGACCGAGCAGGTGTATATGCAGATCGACGGCGAACTGGTGGGGCATCTGCCGGCGAAGATCGAAGATTGTGCCGAACGCGCTGACACTGCTGGTGCCGCCGGAATATCATCGCAAGCATGTACCGCGAGTACAGCCCTAGCGCGGAACTGGCGCGCGTGGTGGAGTGCTGCTGGTCGATCGAGACCGGCGCGGCGCTGAACCACGCGGTGCGGCCCGATGGCTGCATCGATATTGTCTACTCGCGCGATATGGGCCTGGTGGCGGTGGGCGCAATGACCACCGAACGGCGCGTGACGCTGAGCGCTGCTTCGAAGACGACGGGCATTCGCTTCCGGCCGGGCATGGCCGGGCCGTTTCTGAAAGTTGCTCCGCGCGAATTGACGGACTTGATGGTTCCGTTAGAGGACTTGTGGGGCCGGCAGGCGCACGAACTGGAGCGGCGGCTTGCGGAGGGCCGCTGCGCCGAATTGACGCTGGCGGAAACGTTGCGCGGAACGCCGTCCGGCGGCAACCAGGTGAGACGCGCGATTGAGGCAATCACGGCGGCGCACGGCGTGGTGGATTTGGATTGGATTGCGGCGCAGGCCGGAATGGGCCCGCGCCAATTCCGGCGGCGATGTTTCGAGGAGAGCGGCCTCGCCCCGAAACAGTTGTGCCGCATTCTCCGTTTCCGGCGGGCTTGCCAACTGGCGGCGTCGAGAGACCGCGTTTGGGCGGCGATTGCGGCCGATGCGGGGTACTTCGACCAGGCGCATTTGATTCGCGATTTCCGCGAATTTACGGGGAGCGCGCCGATGTCCGTTTTTTACAATACCCGGGCGCTGGAGGCGGGACACAATCGGGCATGAAGATTACAGCCGTTTTGTTGGTGGAAGAAATCGAAAAATCGCTGCCGTTTTGGGTCGACCGCATGGGTTTTGAAAAGACGGTCGAAGTGCCGGAAGGCGACCGTTTGGGTTTCGCGATCCTGGTGCGCGGCGGCGCCGAGCTGATGATGCAGTCGATGGAAAGCGCGCGCAAAGATGCGCCGCAGTTCGTGCCCCAGGCGGGTTCCAGCGTGGCGGCGCTCTTTATCGAGGTGGACGATTTTGCCGATACCGCGCGCCGGTTGGAAGGCTATCCGATTGCGCTGGCGGAACGCATGACGTTTTACGGCATGCGCGAGATTGGCGTCACCGAGCCGGGCGGCCACACGGTGATTTTCGCGGCGCGGCCCTAATAGACTGGCGCGCCGTCGCCAAGCGGCGCCTGGCGGATTTCCAGGCAGCCTCTGCCGGTGGGCAGCACTTTGCCGGGGTTCAGGCGGCCGTCGGGATCGAAGAGGAGCTTTGAGGCGCGCCATCATTTCCAGCGATCTTCGGAGAACAGCGATGGCCATCAGCTCGTTCTTCTCCATGCCGACGCCGTGCTCGCCGGTGATGGAGCCGCCGGCCTCGATGCAGAAGCGCAGAATCTCTTCGCCGCCGGCGCGAGCTTTTTCGAGATCGCCGGGCTTGCGCGGGTCGAACAGGATGATCGGGTGCAGGTTGCCGTCGCCCGCGTGGAAGATGTTGCTGATGGTGAGGCCGTAGCGTTCGCGACACTTCGCCGATGAATTCGCAGCGTGGGCGCGATCTTGGTGCGCGGCACCACGCCATCCTGCACGTAGTAGGTCGGGCTGACGCGGCCCACCGCGCCGAACGCGTTCTTGCGGCCCTTCCAGAGCAGCTCGCGCTCTTCGGCGGTGCGCGCCACGCGGAACTTCGCGCGCGCCGCATTTGGCGCAGGCCTCGCGGATCTGCTCCACCTGCTCTTCCACCGCTTCGCGCATGCCTTCCAGTTCGATCAGCAGGACCGCGGCGGCATCCATCGGGTAGCCCGCGTGGGTGGCTTCTTCCACCATGCGCAGCATCACGCCATCGAGCATTTCGACCGCGACCGGCGTGATGGCGCGCGCCGTGATTTCGGCCACGGTGCGTCCGGCGTCCTCGCTGCGAATCGTAGATGGCGAGAATGGTCTTGACCAGCTCCGGCTTGCGCATCAGCCGCACGATGACCTTGGTCACCAGCGCCATGGTGCCTTCGGAGCCGGTGAGCAGACCGGTGAGATCGTAGCCGGGCAGGTCGGCTTCTTTGCCGCCGGTCTCGATGACGGTGCCATCGGGCAGCACGAATTCGAGGCCCGAGAACGTGATTGGTGGTGACGCCGTAGGCCAGCGTGTGCGGCCCGCCGGCATTTTCGGCCACGTTGCCGCCGATGGTGCAGGCGCGCTGGCTGGAAGGATCGGGCGCGTAGAAATAGCCGTCGGCCTCGACGGCGCCGGTGATATCGAGATTGACGACGCCGGGCTGCGACGACGGCGCGCTCGTTTTCGAGATCGATTTCGAGGATGCGGTTCATGCGGGCGAAGGCGATCATGATGCCGCCTTCGCGCGGAATCGCGCCGCCGGAAAGTCCGGTGCCGGCGCCGCGGCCCACGAGCGGCAGCTCGCATTCGCGCGCGAGCTGCACGATGGCGGCGACGTCTTCGGTGTTGCGCGGGAAGACGACGAGGTCGGGCGCGGTGCTTATCGACGCCGCCATCGTATTCGTAAAGCGCGAGGTCTTCGGCGCGGTCAAAGAACGTTGCGTTCGCCCAGAAGCGCGGCGAGACGTTTTTGGGCTTGAGCAATCATGATTACAGTTTCAGCCCCTTCAGGTATTCACGGAAGGGGCCGCCCAGATCGTGGCGGCGGAGCGCGTATTCGACGGTGGCTTTGAGGAAGCCGAGCTTATCGCCGGCATCGTAGCGCGTGCCCTCGAAACGGTAGGCGTAGATGGGGCGGCTGCGCAGCAGGTGGCGAAGCGCGTCGGTGAGCTGGATCTCGCCGCCGGAGCCGGGGTCGATGGATTGCAGCGACTCGAAGATCTCCGGCGTGAGCACGTAGCGCCCGATGATCGCGAGGTTGGACGGGGCTTCGGAGGGCTTCGGCTTTTCGACCAGGTCGCGGATGCGGTAGACGCGGTCGGTGCGGCCGTTGTGCGCGACCGGCTCGGCGTCGATGCAGCCGTAGGCGGAGATGCTCTCCTTCGGGACCTCCATCACGGCCAGGACGGGCGCGCTGAAAAAGCTGTAGATATCGAGAAGCTGGCGCAGGCAGGGGGTTTCGGCATCGATGACGTCGTCGGCCAGCACTACCGCGAAGGGCTCTCCGCCGACCAGTTCGCAGGCGCGCAGCACGGCATGGCCCAGACCCAGCGCTTCCTTCTGACGGACGTAGGAGACGTCGATCATGTCCGAGATGCCGCGCACGATGGCGAGCAGGTCTTTCTTCTTGCGGCTCTCCAGCAGATGTTCCAGCTCGAAGCTGACGTCGAAGTGGTCTTCGATGGCCGCCTTGCCGCGGCCGGTGACGATGATGATGTTCTGAATGCCCGAATGCAGGGCTTCTTCCACGCCGTATTGAATGATGGGCTTGTCGACGATGGGAAGCATCTCTTTGGGCTGGGCCTTGGTGGCGGGCAGGAAGCGCGTGCCTAGGCCGGCGGCGGGGAAAACTGCTTTGCGAACTTTGGCGGGCATCCTATACAGTTTGATGCGCCATGCGACCGCTTGGCAAGCCGCGATTCGGGCTGGGATTCCGGCCAATTGAGTTTGACTCGGCGCGTGTGCTATCAATATGATTCAGGATAAAAACATGGCATACGTGATTGCGGAACCCTGCATCGGCACCAAAGACGCGGCCTGCGTGGACGCCTGCCCGGTGGATTGCATCCACCCGAAGAAGGACGAGGCGAAGCACGGCGAAGTCGAGATGCTGTACATCGATCCGGTGGAATGCATCGATTGCGGCGCATGCGTACCGGTCTGCCCGGTTTCCGCGATCTTCGCCCAGGACGATCTGCCGGAGAAGTGGGCGCGACTTCGCGCAGAAGAACGCCGCTTACTACGGGCGGTAGCTAGTCGAGCCCGCGGAAGATTTCGTCTGCCGCGAGCGCCGCGTCGCCGAACAGCGGGAGCGGGATGGACTGGCCGCGGCGGTAGGTGGTGGTGATACCCTCGGGGGTGGAAACGTCGATCTGAAAGTGATCGCGGTCCACCGTCCAAAACTCGCGGCAGCCGGTTTCAAAACACGTCTTTCTTCGATCGTTCATTTCGCTCGAAGTGTTCGAAGGCGACAACACTTCAACCACGAGCTCGGGAGAACCCACCAAATCGCCTTTGCTTCCGGATTCCCGCCACCTTTGCGCCGAAACGTAGGCGACATCGGCCCTATAGAACTCGCGTTCGGGCAGCGGGCGAAACGGGATTTCCATTCCGACGACCGCATCGTCCGCCGCGTGACGGATCAAGACCTTCGCGATGCGTTGTTGCAACCAGACATGATCTTTTTTCGGCGGCGGCACGAAAACCAGTTCTCCATGGCGCAGTTCGGAATGGCGGCACACTTCGTCCGGCAGTTTCTCGAACTCGGCAAACGTCATTAACTGCGTTGTCGCGCCCATAGGCGTTTCGTTGTTACTCCAAGCCGCGGAAGATTTCATCAACCGCGAGCGCCGCGTCGCCGAACAGCGGGAGCGGGATGGACTGGCCGCGGCGGTAGGTAACAGTTTGGCCATCTGGAGTCGAGACGTCGACTTGGATGTTCCTGGGATCGACCACCCAAAACTCGCGGCACCCATTGTCCAGACAGAGAGTCTTGCGATCATTCATCTCGCTCGAAGTGTTGGAGGGTGACAATACTTCGATTACAAGCGCTGGCGCTCCCCGGAGATTGTCGTCACCACCAACCTGCTGCCATCGCTGGCGATCGACCACAGCCACATCGGCCGATCGAAATTCATGCTCCGGAAGGGCCCGGAAGCTTACTTCGATCCCGACGTAGTTGTTCCCGGCGTAGGCCTTGAGCAACTCCACCAAGCGATCTTGGAACAGACGATGTTTATGTTTCGGCGGCGGCACGAAAACCAGTTCTCCATGGCGCAGTTCGGAATGGCGGCACACTTCGTCCGGCAGTTTCTCGAACTCGGCAAACGTCATTAACTGCGTTGTCGCGCCCATACGCCTTCGCTCTAATAATAACGCTACGGTCTGTAAACGGCGTACGCGGTGTCGGTTTCCCAGAGGCGGACCTGGCCCAGGCGCGCGTTTTCGCGCGTGCCCAAACCGGCGCGCACCTCCTCGAAAATGTACTTGGCGATGTTCTCGGCCGAGGGATTGATCTTGTCGAAGGGCGGGAATTCGTTGAGCCACTGGTGGTCCAGGCGGTCGAGCACGGCGTGGACCACTTTCTTCAACTCCACGAAATCCACCAGCAGGCCGATGTCGTCGAGCTCCGCGCCCTCGACGCGTCACCTGACAGCGGTAGTTGTGGCCGTGCACGTTCTCGCACTTGCCGTGGTAGTTGCGCAGCGCGTGTCCGGCGGCAAATGTCTCTTCGACGGTAACTTCAAACATTGAAAAACTTCTCCACGTCGTGCAATGCTGGTGGTAAATCCGTAATCCGGCAGGCTGTCGAAAAACACCTGGCCGTAGCGCTGCTTGGTGATCCGGTTATCCAGCAGAACCAGCACGCCGCGGTCCGACTTGCTGCGGATCAGCCGGCCGAATCCCTGTTTGAGCGCGATGGCCGCCTGCGGAATCTGGTAATCGTAAAACGGATTGCCGCCGGCCTTGCGGATGCTCTCGATGCGCGCATTCACCACCGGATCGTTCGGCACCGCGAACGGCAGCTTATCTATGATAACGCAGCTCAACTGCTCGCCCGGCACGTCCACGCCCTGCCAGAACGACGAGGTCGCGAACAGCACGCAGTTCGGCGTCGCGCGGAATTCGTCCAGCAGCGCGCTGCGCGGGCCGGTGCCCTGCAGCAGCGTGGGATAGTCGATTCGAGCGACACGCGATCGTACACCAGCCGCATCTGCTGGTAGCTGGTGAACAGGACGAACGCGCGGCCGCGGCTGTGCTCGAGAATGCGCGTGACTTCCTCGGCGGCTAGCTTGGTGAACGCCGGATTGCGCGGATCCGGCAGGTGCTGCGGCACATAGAGCAGCGCCTGCTTCTGGTAATCGAAGTGGCCGGGCACGATCAGCGTGCGCGCGCTCGGTCAACGCCCAGCCGCTTTTCGACGTATTCGAAGGTGCCGGCCACGGCGAGCGTGGCCGAGGATGAGGATCACCGTATCCAGTTTGTCGAACAGGCGCTCGGAAAGGATGGTCGAGACATCGATCGGGCGTGGCTTGCAGGAAACAGCCGCGGCCGCGCCGCTCCACCCAGTAGACGTAGCGCTCGTCGTCGTCTTCTTCCATCAGGAAGCGCAGCGCCTGCGTGCAGTTCCTGGTGCGGCGGAAGAGCGGAATGATCTCTTCGGGCGGATTCGTGCAACAGCTTCAGGTGCGAGCCGATCAGTTCGAGCGCCGCCAGCAGGTCGCCGTAGATCTCTTCGTTGTCTTCGCGGAAGGCGTCGCGGCCGGTGAACGCGACGCGGCGCTCGGCTTCGCCGAAGAGGCCGAAGAAGTGCGCCGAAAGCTCTTCGAGGCGTTGCAGGATGCGGTCGAGCTCCGGGGAGCCGAACTTCTTCATGCGGCCGATCACGGCGATGTCGCGGCGCAGATCCTGGAACGCGATAGTTGCTGACCGAAACGCCGAAATATTGGCCCGCGACGTCTTCGATCTCGTGCGCTTCGTCGAAGACCACGGCGTGATAATCGGGCAGGATGCCGCCTTCGTAGTTCTCGTCTTTCAGCGCGAGGTCGGCGAAGAAGAGGTGGTGGTTGACGATGATGATGTCGCTTTCGGCGGCGCGCTGGTGCATCAGCGTAATGAAGCAGCGCTCGAAGTTGGGGCACTTCTGGCCGGTGCAGAGATCGCTGCGCGCATCCACCTTGCGCCCAGGCGGAGCTGCATTCGGGCAGAGTCTTGATCTCGGCGCGGTCGCCGAATTCGGTGGTCTTCTCCCATTCGCGGATGATCTTGAAATCGGCGACTTCTTCGAGGCCGGTGAGCACCGGCTTCTTTCTCGGCGTCGTAGATCTTCTGGCGGCAGGCGTAGTTGTTGCGGCCTTTCATGTAGCAGACTTTCAGCGGGCGCGAAAAGTGCTGCTGCAGAAACGGAACGTCTTTGAAGAAAAGCTGCTCCTGCAGGTTCTTGGTGCCGGTGGAGACGACGATGCGCTTGCCGGAGAGCAGCGCGGGAACCAGATACGCCAGCGTTTTGCCGGTGCCGGTGCCGGCCTCCACGATCAGGTGGCGCTTCTCGGCCAGCGCGGATTCCACCGCTTCCGCCATCTCCACCTGGCCGGGGCGGAACTCGTAGTTGGGATGCCACTTCGAGAGGGTTCCGTTGCGTCCGAAGAATTGACGGGCGGAGGCAGTACGGGCCTGGGCGGGCATCGGAATGCTTCGATTGTAACAACCGGCTGGCCGCGATCCCGGGCACGCCGCCGATGCGCTGATACGATGTAGCGCATGGAAAAAGAGACCGGCAGGCTGGAGGCGTTCAGCGACGGCGTGTTCGCCATCGCGATCACGCTTCTGGTGCTGGAATTGAAGGTTCCGCACCTTTCCGAGAACGGCGCGGAGCCCAATCCTGCAGCGCTGGAGGCGGCCTTATTGCGGCAATGGCCCAGCTATCTGGCGCTGATGACCAGTTTCTTCACCGTGCTGATCATGTGGGTGCACCACCACATCATCTTCAAGCTGGTACGTCGCGCCGATGCCACGCTGCTTTTCGCCAACGGCTTTTTGCTGCTGCTGGTCAGTGTGGTTCCTTTCCCAACGGCGGTGGTAGCGGAATATCTCGCCACGCCGGCGGCGCCTGCTGCGTGCGAGTTGTATGCCGCCGTCTTCGTGGGAATCGCCGTCGCGTTTTATCTGCTGTTGACGGCGGCGTTTCGCGAGGAAACGCTCGATCCGAAAGCGCCGGCGGAGAGAGTGCGGCGGTTCCGGCGCGACTACAAACTGGGACCGCCGCTCTATATCCTTGCTGCCGCCGCAGCGCCATTCAGCCCGATGCTGGCCATGGGCATTTGTACCGCCCTCTGGATTTTCTGGGCGTTTACGACGGGCGATTGTTAGACTACAGGCCCTTCGCGGCCAGGAACACCGCCAGATCGACCACGCGGCAGGAATAGCCCCACTCGTTGTCGTACCAGGCGACGACCTTCAGCGAGATTGCCGTCGAGCACCTTGGTCAACTGCGGCGTCGACGATCGAGCTGTTCGGGTTGTGCAGCATGTCGGTCGAAACCACCGGATCTTCGGTGTAAGCCAGAATGCCCTTCAGCTCGCCTTCGGCGGCGGCCTTCAGCGCGGCGTTGACTTCCTCGCGCGGTGGTGGGCTTTTCGAGCACGGCCACCAGATCGACCACCGAAACATCGGGCGTGGGAACGCGCATGGCGTAGCCGTCGAGCTTGCCCTTCAGCTCCGGCATCACCAGGCCGATCGCCTTGGCGGCGCCGGTGGTGGTCGGGATCATGTTGAGCGCGGCGGCGCGCGCGCGGCGCAGATCTTTGTGCGGAAAATCGAGGACGTTCTGATCGTTGGTGTAGCTGTGGATCGTGGTCATCGATCCTTTCTCGATGCCGAACTTGTCGTGCAGCACCTTCACCACCGGCGCCAGGCAGTTGGTGGTGCAGGAAGCGTTCGAGATGATGTTGTGCTTCGCGGGATCGTAGGCCTTGTCGTTGACGCCGAGCACGATGGTGATGTCTTCGTTCTTGGCGGGCGCCGAAATGATGACCTTCTTCACCGGACCGCGCAGATGCTTCGACGGCATCCTTGGCGTCGGTGAAGCTGCCGGTGGATTCGACGACGATCTGCGCGCCGACCGAATCCCAGTCGAGCTCGCGCGGGATCCTTGGTGGCGAAAACCTTGATCTTCTTGCCGCCGACGGTGATGGAATCGGCATCGGCCTTGACTGTCTTCGTGGAGCGTGCCCGAGAACGGAATCGTACTTGAAAAGATGCGCCAGCGTCTTGGTGTCGGTAAGATCGTTGACCGCCACGAATTCGATGTCGTTACGGTGCAGACCCGCGCGGACGACATTTCGGCCGATGCGGCCGAAGCCGTTGATTCCTACTTTGACTGCCATTGTTTCTCCTGATGGGTTTTGGGTGAAGGATCAGGATAACAGGATTGCGCGGCCCTCTTTTCAAGGGCGCGGCGGCGCGCGAGCGCGCTCACAGGCTCTCCGCGTCGGCGTCCAGCACGCCGGTTACGCCGGTGCTGAGGCGCTTCCAGTTTTCGGTTTCGAGGCGCAACTGGCGGCGGCCCTCGGCGGTCAGGCGGTAATACTTGGCGCGGCGCTTATTTTCGCTCTCGCCCCATTCGGCGGCGATCCATCCGCGGAATTCGAGGCGGTAAAGCGCGGGGTAGAGGGAGCCCTGCAGGATTTGCAGGTTGTTTCCGGAGAGCTGCTCGATGCGCAGCAGAATGCCGTAGCCGTGAACCGGCCCCAGCGAGACGGCTTTCAGGATCAACAGGTCGAGAGTGCCCTGTAAGAGATCCTGTTGTTTCGCCATGCTCTCCTAGACGCTCCAGGTGAATCATACGGCGACTCTCCTAGAGTGTCAAGGAAAGAGTGCGCGCGGCAGGCTACAATTTTGGCCAGTGAAGCCTCCTGTCGAAAGGGAAAATCCCGGCCTGATGCGCGCGATGTTCCATTCCATCGCGCCCCGTTACGATTTCATTACGCGCGCTTTTTCTTATGGAATGGACAAGCACTGGAAGCGCGCCGCGGTGGATCGCATCGATCTGCCACCAAACGCGCGCGTCCTCGATTTAGCCTGCGGCACGGGCGATTTTTCATTCCTGGTGCGCACGCGCTATCCGCGGGCGCGCCCGGTGGCCGCCGATATCACCGAGCGCATGCTGCAACTGACGCGCGACCGCGGGCTCCACGACGCGGTCTGCGGCGACGCCGGCCGGCTTCCGTTCGCGGATGCGTCGTTCGACGCCGTGTTTATCGGCTACGGGCTGCGCAATTTTCCGAACCTGCGGGGAGCGGTGGAAGAGATCCGGCGCGTGACGCGGCCCGGCGGTTTCCTGGTGAGTCTCGATTTCTTTTTGCCGTCGAACCCGCTGCTTCGCGCGCTCTATCTCGCTTACCTTTACGCGCAAGGCACGTTCTGGGGCTTCGTACTGCATCGCCGTCCGCGCACTTACACTTACATTCCCGATTCGCTGCGGAGTTTTGTCTCGGTGGCGGAATTTACACGGCTGCTGCGCGGCGTGGGATATGGAGAGATACACCAGGAGAGTTACATCCTGGGCGGAATTGGATTACACTGGGCAGCCAAACAATGATGAGCCGCCCACCGCTCGAAAAGCTGGGAGCGAAAGACTACCGCTTCCTGGCGATCTGTCTCGCATTGCTCGCGGGAACCGCCTGGTACGCGAGCCAGAACTTCTATCGCGCGTTTCCCGAAGCCTCCATCGATTTCCGCGTGAACCGAGATGAAGGGCGCGAAATCGCGAGCCGGTTTGTCACGGCGCAAGGCGCGCGGATCGCCGGGTACCGCAGCGCTTCGAGCTTCTCTTACGACGACGAAACCAAGACGTTTCTCGAGCGCGAACTCGGCTTGGAAAAAGCCAACCAGATTCTCGGTTCGCGCGTGCGCCTGTGGCGGTGGGCTTTCCGCTGGTTCCAGCCGCAGCAGAAAGAGGAGTTCCGCGCGGCAGTGACGCCCACGGGAGAAGTGGCCGGGTTCGCGCACGAACTGGCGGAAGACACGGCGCGGCCGGAGATCACCGATGCCGATGCGCGCGCCGCCGCGGAGCAGTTTCTGCGCGACCGCATGCACATCGATCTGGCCGCGCCTGGAATTCGTGGAGCAATCCACCGAAACGCGGCCGCATCGCGTAGACCGTTCCTACACCTGGAAGTACCGCGATTTCGAGGTGAAGGAGGCGACTTATCGCGTGGAGGTGGACCTGCTGGGCAACGAAATCGGCGGCTACCACGAGTTCCTCAAGATTCCCGAGCAGTGGACGCGCGACTACCAAAAGCTGCGCTCGAAAAACGAACTGGCGCCAGTTGATCGACACCGTGCTGATGGGCGCGCTGCTGCTGGGTTTGCTCGTCGTGATCGTGATGCGCGTGCGGCGGCAGGACGTGCGCTGGCGGCGGGCCTCGATCATCGGGCTCACGGGCATGGTGCTTTCGTTTTTCGCCAGCCTCAATTCGTTTCCGCAGGATGAATTCAACTATCCCACCACCGATTCCTTCACCAGCTTCATGGCGATGCAGATTCTGCGCGCGGTTCTGAGCGCGCTGGCGGTGGGCGGCTTTCTCTTCCTGCTCACCGCGGGCGCGGAGCCGGTCTATCGCGAGGCGTTCCCCGGCAACGTCTCGCTGGGCAATCTTTTCCGTCCGCGGGGACTGCGCACCAAGCGCTTTTTCCTGGGCGCGATTCTGGGCATTACGCTGACCTCGATCTTCATCGCCTACCAGACCGCGTTCTACATCACCGCGTATAAATTCGGCGCGTGGTCGCCCGCCGATGTGCCCTACGACGACCTGCTCAATACCAGCTTTCCGTGGCTCTTCGTCTTGTTCGGCGGATTCTTCCCGGCGATTTCGGAAGAGTTTCTGTTCCGCATGTTCGCGATTCCGTTTCTGCGCAAGCTTTCGCGCTCGACGGTGATCGCGGTGCTTGCTGGCGGGATATCATCTGGGGCTTCGGCCACGCGGGCTACGCGCAGCAGCCGTTCTGGATCCGCGGCGTGGAAGTGGGCACCGGCGGCGTGGCGCTCGGCATCATCATGCTGCGCTGGGGCATTCTGCCGACGCTGGTCTGGCATTATTCCGTCGACGCCATGTACAGCGCGATGCTGTTGCTGCGTTCGCACAGCCTGTATTTCCGGCTCTCGGGCGCGGCCAGCGCCGGATTCATTGTGCTGCCGGCGCTAGTGGCGCTGATGGTGTACTGGCGCAGGGGCGGGTTCGAGCCAGTCGCCGGTTTGCTCAATGGCGATGAGCCGGGGCCCGTGGAACCCGCGGTGGCAGCGGTTGAGGCAGCGCCGGCCGGGGTGAGCTACGCCGGGTTGGATCGCCGCGTTTGGGGGCGAGGCTTCGTCGTACTGGCAATCGGACTGACGACGCTGCGGCTACCCATGCCGCACCTGGGCGAATCGCCAAAATACAAGCTCAACGCGGGACAGGCGCTGGCCAAATCCGACACCTTCCTGCGCGGCCTATCGCTGGACCCGGCGAGGTTCCGCCACGTCACGTTCCCCGACGCGCATTGGAGCGGGCCGGATTCGCTCGCGGGGCAATACTTCCTGCAACGCAAACCGGTAAGCGAGGTGGCGGCGATGTTTGAAAAATACCGCCCCATTCAGCATTGGGTGACGCGCTACTTCAAGCCGCTCGACCAGGAAGAGGTGACGGTTTCCATCCACCCTGAAACCGGCGCGGCGATGGGCTTCGGCCACACGCTGCCGGAAGACCGGGCGGGCGCGTCGCTGAGCAAAGAGGCCGCGCGAAACCTGGCGGCCAGCTTTGCGGAAGCGCGCGGGCAAGACGTGAGCGCGATGGATCTCAAAGAGGAAACGGTCAAGCAGCTCAAAGCGCGCAGCGACCATTCGCTGGCCTGGGAAGCCCGCGCGGGCGACCCGCGCAACGTGGACGAAACCCGCTACCGCGTGGAGGTGGGCGTGGCGGGCGCCGGCGTTTCTGACTGGCGGGCGTTCTGGAGGACTCCGGAGGCGTTTGACCGCGAGCGCGACCGCCAGAATTTCTGGTCGATCCTGGCGACGGTGGCGCGTATCGCGGCTCTGGCCGCCATCTTCGTGTTCGCGCTGGCGTGGCTGATCCGCAATATCCGGGGCGGATTGGTTCCGTGGAAGCCGGCGATCGCGATCGGCGGGGTGGCGGCGATTTGCCTGGCCGCGGGCGCGCTGCTCGGAAGCGGTCTGCTGATGCGAAATTATCCGACCTCGATTCCGTTCGAGACGTTTCAGATCACGATGTATGCCGGCATCGTTATCACCGCGCTGTTCGGTTTCATCTTCTTCGCCGCGGCGGCGGCGCTGGTGATTTCGTCATTCCCCGATTGCCTGGCGGCATGGCGCACCGGCGGGCGGCGCGTATTCGGCAAGGATGCGTTGGCGGCTCTTGCAGCGTGCATCGGGCTCGGGCTGATCGTGACGCGCGTCAGCGGTTTTCTGCAAAACCATTTCCACGCGCTGGCGTTTTTTTCGCCCTCGAGCCCCGAACTCATCGCGACGCCCGCGCCCGTGCTTTCCGCCATCACCAGCGCGCTCACGGGCATCCTGGTGTTTTCGGGCGCGATCGCCACGCTGGCGGTGATGCTGCGGCGCCTGAAGCCGATTTGGATGGTTTCGATGGCGCCGATCGCCGTGGCCGCGCTGGTCCCCAGCGATGCGCGGACGGCGCAGGAGTTCGCGTTTCATTACGGCCTCGGCCTGTTCACCGCGGCATTGGCCGCGCTGTGGTGCTGGCGGTTCGCGCGCAATAACTATCTGGCGTACGGGCTGGCGTTCTGGGCGGTGGGCATCCAAGGCCATGCCGCGGCGTTGTTGGGGACGGAGATTCCGGCAATGCAGGCGCAAGGTTGGGCGGTGGTGGCGACCGGCGCGCTGGTGGCGATTTGGGTGGTGGGGCCGGCGTTTGTGGGGAAGCGCATTTTAGCCGCCGATTAACAGGGATGAATGCCGGTAAAACGGGGGATCATGCGTTAAGATGAACCGCACGTGCCCAAATCGCTTTCGGTTTCTTCTGCCACTGCCAGCGACCAACGCGCGGCGCTGATAGCCTGCTACCTCGGCTGGACGCTCGATGCGTTCGATTATTTCCTGGTAGTGATGTGCCTCACGGCCATCGGCCATGAGTTTCACAAATCCGACGAACAGATCGCCATCGCCACGTGGGTCACGCTCGGGTTCCGTCCGATAGGCGCGTTTTTCTTCGGGTTGCTGGCCGACCGTTACGGCCGCCGCATTCCGCTGATGATCGATTTGATCTTCTATTCAGTGGTGGAAGTGCTCTGCGGCTTCGCTCCCAGCTTCACGGCGTTTCTGGTTTTGCGCGCGCTGTTCGGCATCGGCATGGGCGGCGAATGGGGCGTGGGCGCTTCGCTGGCGCTGGAAAAGGCGCCGGCCAAATGGCGCGGCGTGCTCAGCGGATTCCTGCAACAAGGCTATGCGATGGGCTTTCTGCTGGCGTCGCTGGCCTACAACTTCGTGTATCCGAAGTACGGATGGCGTCCGCTCTTCTTCCTCGGCGGTTTGCCCGCGCTGCTGGCGCTCTTCGTGCGCGTGCGGGTCAAGGAATCGGAAGTGTGGGAGCGCAAACGCCACACGTCGTGGGCCGGGCTGCGCAAGGCCATTTTCGCGCACTGGAAATTGCTGCTTTACCTCACCATCTTCATGATGGCGATGAACCTGGCGGCGCACGGCACGCAGGACATGTACCCCACGTTCCTGCTGCGGCAGCGCGGCTTCACGGTTTCGCAGCGCTCGTTCGCGACGGCCATCTCAATGATCGGCGCGATTGTGGGCGGAACGCTCTTCGGGCTGCTCTCCGACCGCCTGGGGCGGCGGCGTTCGATGATGCTGGCGCTGGCCGGCGCGATTGTTGCGATTCCGCTGTGGGCCTACACGTCGTCGATGCTTTGGGTTGTGGTGGGCGCATTCGTCATGCAGTTCATGGTGCAAGGCGCGTGGGGCGTGGTGCCGGCGCATCTCACCGAGCTTTCGCCGGACGCCGTGCGCGGCTTCCTGCCGGGCTTCGGATACCAGATGGGCGTGCTGCTGGCGAGCCCGGTGAACTACGCCGAGGCCGCGGTGGCGCGGCACACCAGCTACGCCGTGGCGATGTCCTTGATGGCGGCCGCGTTCTTCGTCATGGGCATTATTGCGGCGGGGGCGGGCAAGGAACGGCTGGCGGCGCGCTTCGGAGAGTAGCGTCTTCGAGGGCGGCGGGCCGCGCCGCGCGCAGCAGCGAGAACGAAGGCAGACCGAGCAGTACGATCACAACGTACGATATGGCCTGCGCGACGAGAATATATGCCAGCGCCGCGTCTTTGCCAATGCCGAATGGCACGAGCACCGAGACGGCGACGAACTGGTAGATGCCGACGTATCCGGGCGTGGAAGGCAATGCGCTGCCGAGGCCGAGGCCGGTGAGCAGCAGCATCGCCACGCGGAAATCGATGCGCAGGCCCAGCGCGCGCGCGCCGAGGATGGTGGAACACGCGTCGCTGGCCCAGATGACGGCGGTGAGGAAGACGAAGCCGCCGAAGCGCCGCCAATCGTGGAACGCGCGCATGCCGAGCAGCACCTGTTCGGAGAGGCCGAGCAGCCGCGTGCGCAATCCGGGGGGCAGCGGCAGGCGTTTGAGAAGCTTCGTGAGCAGATGGCCGGTGTGCGGAAGGATGGTGACGGTTAGCGCGCCGAGCCCCGCGACGACGGCCATGGAACGGGAAAGACCGGCCATCCACGCGGGCTTGGATTGGACGCTCAGGAGCATGATGGAGCTCCACAGCACGAGCGCGATGACGTCGCTCATGCGCTCGCTGAGCGCGGTGGTGAGCACGTAAGTCTTGCTCAAGCTCGATTGGCGGCTGACGATCAAGGTGCGGATCAATTCACCCGCGCGCGCGGGCAGAAAATTATTGCCGAGATAGC
Source organism: uncultured Verrucomicrobiae bacterium (assembly GCA_963708525.1). Lineage (GTDB taxonomy): Bacteria > Verrucomicrobiota > Verrucomicrobiia > Limisphaerales > UBA11358 > UBA11358. The sequence continues at coordinate 38,090 of CAVPTH010000006.1, forward strand.
CGGCCATGGTGGCGCGGAAGACGGTCCAGACGCCGAGATCGGCCTCGGCGTTGAGCAGGATGCGCCAGCGCAGGGAGCGCAGGAAGGACGACAGGCAGAGGAACAGGGCGCCGGCGGCGAGATATTCCCAACGCGCGGCGGCGATGACGCTCCAGACGCGGCTCCATTCGATGCCGCGCAGGGAGTAGTAGAGCAGCGCGGCGGCAAGGGCGATGGAGACGAGCCATTTCCAGAGGTTTTTTGAGTTCACAGGCGGGCGCCGCATCCTGGCATAGAGCTTTTTCGAGTTTAACGAGGTTTGCGATCCAGGGAGTGCTTCATTTCGCGACACAACTAGGCTACTATTGCCTCCGATGTCAAAGAACATCGTGATCTGCTGCGACGGAACCGGAAACGACTTCGGCTCCGACTCCAATTCCAACGTCGTCAAGTTCTACAGTACGCTCGCAATCGACGCGGACCAGGTTGGTTACTACCATCCCGGCGTAGGAACCATGGGCGCTCCCAACGCGCGCAATTGGATCGAAAAACAATGGTCCCGCCTGAAAGGTCTGGCCTTTGGCGCCGGGCTGCTGGCTAATGTCGCCGACGCCTACCGCTATTTGATGGACGAATACGCGGAGGGCGATCGCGTTTATCTATTCGGTTTCAGCCGCGGCGCATACACCGCACGCGCGCTCGCGGGCGTACTGCACATGTACGGTTTGCTTTGTCCCGGCAACGACGGACTTATCCCGTACATTATCCGCATGTATGCGCACGAAACCCGCAAAGCCGGCGGAATGAAGGAGACGCTCAACGTGGCGGAGAACTTCAAGGCGGCATTCTCCCGCGATTGCCCGCTGCACTTCGCGGGTCTTTGGGACACGGTCAGCTCGGTAGGATGGATTTCCCGTCCGCTGGTAATTCCGTTCTCCGCCCGAAACCCCAGCATGCGCATCGGGCGCCACGCAGTTTCCATTGACGAGCGCCGTTGTTTCTACCGTCAGAACCTGTGGGGCGCGCCATTCGAGGGCCAGGACATAAAGCAGGTATGGTTCACCGGGGTCCACTCCGATATCGGAGGCAGCTATCCCGAGGCGGAAAGCGGACTTTCCAAAGTGACTCTCGAATGGATGATGCATGAGGCTGCCGCCGCGGGCGTCAAGATTCACAACGACAAAGCGGCCGTGGTGCTGGGAAAGATTCCGCGGCCCAAACCGTGGATGCCAGCGTATATCCCGCCGAACGCGGGCGCCAGCATTCATCGTTCCTTGCACGGCGGCTGGTGGGTCTTAGAAGTTTTACCGCATCGCTATGTCGACAAGAGCTCCGGCTCGCCGGTGGTGCGGTGGCGAATTCCATTCGGCGCAACGCGGCAGATTCCGAAAGAGTCGTCGATCTACGAATCCGCCAAGCCGCGGCTGGATCGCTGGGACGAATCGTTCCGAGTCGAACCGGCGGTGAGCTTCCCTCCCCTTGGCGCGCAGGTTTCGAGTTCCGTCTGACAGCCTGGATAGAGACAGGCCGCATTGAGACGTATGCCTTACGACAGTACGGCTTCGGTTGGCTGCGGCGCGGCCGCTTGTCCGGCGCGCGCGGGCAGGCCGGGCTCGAACTCGAAGTTGACGCGTTCGCGCTCGACAACCAGAGGGCGCTTTTGAACCTGGGTTTGGATGGATCCGATATATTCGCCCAGAATGCCCACCGAGATTAATTGGATAGAGCTAAAAAAGAAGATCCCGATCACGAGCGGGGCCATGCCGACGGAGAAGCGATTCCAGAAGATGAGCTTGTAGATCAAATACGCGAACGCGACCAGAATGCAAAGCGCGGCGCAGGCGAACCCCGAAAACGTCACCAGTCGCAAAGGCACCTTGGAAAGATTGGTGATGGCCAGCATGGCCATGTCGTAAAGCGTATAGAAGTTGTTTTTGGTGATGCCCCGTTTGCGCGCCGGCTGATCGTAAAGGATCTTTTTGTGCGGCAGGCCGATTTCGGCGATCATGCCGCGAAAATAGGGGTAAGGGTCGTTGAACGTTTTGATGACGTCTACCACGCGGCGGTCGTAGAGTCCGAAGCCGGTGTAGTTTTCAAAGGTTTCGAGCGACGAAAGGCGATTGACCAGGCGGTAGTATTTCTTGCGCACCCAGAACATCAGAGGATTCTCATCGCTGGAGCGCTTGACGCACAGCACCATCGAATAACCCCGTTCCCATTCCTCGATGAGGGTGGGGATCATCTCGGGCGGGTCCTGTAGATCGGCCACAATCCCGATGACCGCATCGCCGGTTGTCTGGAAAAGCGCGTGGTAAGGCGAGCGGATGTGCCCGAAGTTGCGCGCGTTGACGATGACCTTGACGTTGCGATCGCGCGCGGCGATCCGCTTGAGAACTTCGACTGTCCGATCTTCCGACGAATTGTCGATAAAGATGTGCTCGTAGCGATAGCGGCCCACCGTGGCCATCGCGTCGCGGACGCGGGCGTATAACTCCTCGACGTTGTCTTCTTCGTTGTAGCAGCCCGTAATGATGCTGATGGTTTTCATGGCTGAACCTATTCGTACTGCAACCGGCCGGTTAAGCGTTCTGGCGGAATGCCGTAGTAGACGGTTTCCCAGCACTCCTCGGCGTAACGCCGCAAGAAGATCTGGTAATCGGGATTCGCCGCTTTTAGGAGCGCTGGAATTCTCCAGAGATGGTCGCAGCTGTGGTAAGCGCAAACAGCCATGATTGGCCTCGCGCGCCTTGCGATCTCCGACGCGCCGGGAATTGCATCCATTTCGGCGCCTTCAATATCCATCTTGATGAACGTTGGAGCTTCGCAGTCGCGCAAGGCGCTGTCGAGACTGCGGCGCTCCACGACGCAATCGCCCTCGCCGACCTTCGAACCCACGGAACCCATTGCCCTGAATTGCACCGTGCCGTCCGACTGACCCAACGCGTACGGCAGGATCTCGACGCGCTCGCGAATCGCGGCGACGTTCTTCTCTAGTGCGCGTAGGTTGGCGGCGTCTGGCTCAAACGCGTAGATGCGGCGGAAATCTCCGCCCGTCTTGTTTAGAAACAACCGAATGCTATCGCCATCGAACGCGCCGCAATCGGCGAGCACTTCTTCGCTCGAAAGCCCGATCAGGTCCTCGGGAAAGTACATTTCGCCAGCCGGGTCCGGCTCGGGCAGGCAGGCATAATCCAATAAGCAGCGCCAACGGATCTGGGTGCGGAATTCCTGCCGCGACTTTTCGTCGGCCAGTAGATCGTAAGCAGAAGGTATTTCGGCGGCACGCTCCACAATGAACTGAGGCAGCGCCAATCGCTCTTCATCCGGCAGAAAGCGCCAATGTTTCCAGAAAAACGCCGGATAAGGCACGATGCGCGTGCAGCCGAGGGCGCGCAACTGGCTCTGAACGCCGCTAGCGTTGTAGACAGCCGTCAGAAATGCGGCTCTGTCGCCATATGTCTCAACCGCGGCGGCGGGCGAAAGCACCGGCACGCCGTCGATCGCTGTTCCGTGTAGAGCCGGGTTGTTGTCGCAGAAGGCCACGGGTTCAATCGCGGCCTCTCGCACGCCGGGAAGCACGAACCGGCCAAGCTGTCCGGCGCCGCAGATGACGAGGCGATAAGGGAACGGCGCCGCGAGTTCGCCGTATTTGTTTTCGACCCGCGCAGCGATTTCCTCCGGCCTTTCGAGGCAGAGTTCATTCAACAGCGTCTGCAGTTCCTGAGAAGGCACGTTTGCGTTCATGTGCTCCTCTTCGAGAGCCTGTAATCGTGCCAAGGCAAGCTTGGTACGCACGCCGCCACTGACGCTGGTTGTTATGGTCATGCTTACTCCAAGATCTCCGGGCTACTGCTGTCAGTCAATCTTGGCGAAGGGAGGCAAGGCGGCCGATATCTATAGTTAGCAGCCGGCTAATAAGCCGCGAAACCAGGAAGGAGGTCTGCTCTGGAATGAAGATGAGTTACATGGCGGCAACAGTAGTGCCGCTCATACGATCGTCCAACCTCCATCGACTACCAAAGCCTGCCCGGTTGTGAACGTGGACGCGTCCGAGGCCAGATAGAGCAGCGCTCCAACCAGCTCCCGCGGGTTGCCTACGCGGCCCAGCACTGTGCGCGCTTTGAGCTTTTCGAGGAACGGATCATCCGGCGCGACGGCGTTATCGGACTTCTCTTCGGTGTTGGAAAAAGGCCCGGGCAGGATCGCATTGGCGCGCACGCCGAACGGTCCCCAGAATGACGCGGTATAGCGTGTGAACGCAAGGAGCGCGGCTTTAGATGCGCTGTAGCCTGGAGGATTGATGAAATTTGTCCCCGCGTAGAGATGCGGGCTCGGCGCAACCAACGCATACATCGTTGAAATATTGACTATGCTCCCCGCGCCGCGGCGCTTCATCCCCGCGCCAATTCGCTGCGTCGTCAACGCGGCCCAATACACGCCTCCGGTGAGATTACGCATCCAGCCGTCGAATGTGGCTTCTTCCAGATGCCCCTCGGGAACATTGAACCCCGTAGCCGGACCGAGTTCGTGCGCGTTGTTGACGAGCACATCGATCATAGGATGCTCAGCGTCGACCAGGTCGAGCGTCCGTTCCACCGCCGGAATGTCGTAAAGGTCTACGCGATAGGCATGCACGCGCCGGGCGCCGTATTGTTCGTTCCACGCGGCCGCTTGCGATTCCACGCGTTCCGATCCACCGAGAGCAAGCACAGTGGCTTCGTTTTCCAATAAAGCCCGGGTCATCGCGCGGCCCAGGAAGCCACTGGCGCCGGTCAACAACACGGTCTTCCCACGCAACGAGAACAGCTCCGAGGCGGCGAAGCTCACCACGCTGTGCGGCCTCCATCTATTACTAAGTTGTGGCCGGTCATGTACGATGACGCGTCGGAAATCAGAAATAGAACCGCGCCCTGGTATTCATCCACCTTTGCCATGCGGCCCATCGGAATCAGGTTCGTCAGTTTCTCCAAGAATGCCTCGGGCTGGCCGTTATAAACGCCGCCCGGCGAAATCGAATTCACGCGCACCCCGGAATCGGCCCAATACGTCGCCAGGTACCGCGCCAAACCGACTAACCCGCTCTTCACCACGGAGTAAGTCACCGGCTTTACCGGTTGCAGACGCTCGGGGACGCCCTGCTGGCGATAAATACGCTGATCGGGAGCAATTACGGCCAGATCTGAGGCGATATTCAGGATCACGCCCCGTTGGCCCGTTTTTTGGAAAGTTTCAGCCATGTGCGAGCCAAACACCTGGCTGCACAGAAGCGCGCCGGTCAAGCCCACCGCGATATCCGCGTGCCATTGATGCAGCGGGAAGTTCTCAAAGCGCGAGAAGTTGACGTCGGCGGTGTTCTCCATCTTGGGGTTATTGGCGGCATTGTTGATGAGAATGTCGACGCGCCCGAAGCGCTCTAAAACCTGCCGCAAGATTCCGCGAACGCTTTCCGCATCGGTGATATCGCCGCAGAGCGCTAGCGCAGGTACGCGGAGGCGCGCGGAGATGTCATCCGCCTTCGCTTGCGCTCGCACGACGTCCACCAGTACTGGAATTCCGCCCTGCGACGCCACGATTTCCGCATGTTGCAGGCCGAGCAATCCGGCACCGCCGGTGATCACAGCTACTCGTCCGGTTAGATCGAAAAGGCCGGTCATGCGCGCGTCTGGCCTCCGTCCGCCACCAGGCATGCGCCGGTCACAAATGCCGCGTGGCGCGATGCCAGGAACGCGGCCGCCGCACCGATTTCCTCGGGCTCTCCGAATCGGCCGAGTGGAACCTCCGTTGCGATGAGCGCCGAGACTTTCTCCGGGTCCGCTTCCAGTTTGCGCTGCCACGTTCCGCCCGGAAAAAGAATGTTGCCCGGCGCAATGGTGTTCACCCGAATGCCGAACTTGCCGGCCTGCCGCGAAAGATCTTTGCTGTATCGTTCCAGCGCGGCCTTCGCCGCGCCATAGGGAATCGGGGCGCCGAGGCTTTCCAGCCCGGCAATCGAGCTGACAAAAACGATATTTCCGCGGCGGGCTTCCACCATGCCAGGCAGGAATGCTTCCACCAGCCCCGTAGTCGCCCAAAAATTGATGCGGAAGGCGGCGTCCCAATCGGACCGCGAGAGATCCCAACCGTTGCGCGCCGTGCCGCTGCCGATGTTGCAGACCAGGCAATCCACCGGGCCCCACCGTTCGACGGTCTGGCGTCGCGCCTCGTGCGCAGCCTCGGGCTCCGACAAATCGCCCACGAACGTCATCACGCGTTCGGAGCGCCCGCTCGACAGTTCCGTGCAAGTCTGGGTCACCGATTGCTCATCGCGGCCGGTAATCACAACGCGCGCGCCTTCATTCAGGAACACGGCGGCGATTCCTTTGCCAATTCCGCGCGACGAACCGGCGACAAACACAGACGTGTTCTGGAGTCCCAGATCCATCTAGTTCAGATACCTTGCGACAAATTCGCGGTTACGCCGCGCCCAAGCGACTTCTTCGCCCGCTTCACCGCGCGCCACCTGCAAAACCAGATCGCCGGCGTAGTTCACCCGCCGCAGGCCCTGAAAGACCGCATCGAAATCGGCATCGCCCTCGCCGAGCGGCACGGTGCCTCCGCCGAAAACGCGATCCTTAATGTGAACGCTGCCCAGCCGGCCGCCGTAGGCCGCGAATTCCTCCGCGGGCTTGTAGCCGAGCGAGGAACTGTTGCCCGAATCGTAGTTCACCTTCACGAAGGGATCGGGAACGCGGGCGAGCAGCGCCGCAAACTCATCGGGCGGCAACGAGGTTTCCAGATGCAGCTCGATGCCAGCCTTGTGCGCCGCGGGCAATGCGCGGTCGAGCGTATCGACCACGGCGTCGCGGTCGGCTTCGTCGCGAATTGCGGAAGAATCGACAAACGGCAGCACGACGCGCGAGACGCCGATTCCGCGAGCTTGCTCCATCAGCGCGATGAGACGAGCGACCCGCTCCACGCGCTCCGTTTCTGTAGCTCGGACAAACGTAAAATCCATGAAGTAATCGGCGCACATCGAGCGGACGGCTACTTTGTGGGCGGCCGCGAGCGAGTGAATCGCGCCGATGCCCTCAGCCGTGTCCAGCGGATTTGCGCCAACGCCGTACGCGTCATAGATCCATTCGACGGCATCGAGACCGGCCGCGGCGGCGTTTGGGAATTCGCTCGCCCATTGATCCCTGGGGAACGCCTGAATGCGGCCCTCCACCGGGGGAGTCAGTCTTCCTTGCATGATTGCCAGCATGATTTTCCCCTCACCCGTCAAAGCGCAATAGCGCCGGATCGACGGAATCCTTCCGGGCGTCGTACCACCGGTACAGTCTCTCCACCGATTCGCTCATGTCGCGAAAGTGGAAGTCCGGGATCTCGGCCAGCATCCGCGCATTATCGGCGCTGTATTCGGCGCCCATGCCTGGATTGTGGATCGCCACCTCGAGCGATTTGCCCGACGCCTGAACCACGCACCTGGCGAGCGTTTTGAAATCGAAGGCGCGGCCCATCACAACGTTGTAGCTGCGATGGCGGGGCTTGTTACGCAGGAAGTGTTCCAGAATCCAGCCGAGGTCTTCCACGTCGAGATAGTCGAAGCGCACGTTCTGGCGGATCACCACGGGCATGTCCCAAACCGCGCGGCAGCAGGCGTTCGAGAGGAAGCGCACGCGCCAGTCTTCATGCGGGCCGAACACGCCGAACAGGCGCATTTCGTGGACGCCGTCCATTCCCTCAATCGCCTTGGCGCAGATGTATTTCGAAAACCCGTAATCGTCGGCGGGGACGTGCGTATCGAAATAGCCTTCCACCATGCGGGGCTGGCAGTGGGCGCGGCCGTAAACCGCGCCGGAGCTGAGAAAGAGCATGCGGCCGAACGAGCGGCGGTTGCGCGCCAGGTTGAAAAACATGCGGCAGTTGCGCTCCAGCAGATCGGGGCACGCGGGCAGCCCGCGGTTGGAACGTTCGGTGGCGGCGTGGATCACGGCGTCGAAGCGATGGCGCTCCAGGTATTGCCGCACGGCCTTCGCATCCAACAGGTCGAGTTCGGCGCGAGACGGCGCCACGACCTCATGCCGCCCGGCGTATTGCGCCACGAGATTGCGGCCGATGAATCCGCCTGCGCCGGTGATCAGAACCTTCAAACGCGCGACTCCTCGAGCGGCGGCACGATCATGTTCGCCAGGAATTCCTCGCGGCCGAGGAAGGGGTAGAGGTCTTCGAGCGGCTTCGAGACCAGCGAGCCATCGGGGCGCTGCAAGGTAGAAAGGCGTGGGACGCGCGGCTCATCCGGAATCACATGAACGTCACAGATCACCGGCCCGGGCGTTTCGATCACGCGCCGCACCTGCTCGCGCAGATTCACCTGGCTATCGATGCGCATGGGAGTGATGCCGTAGGAGACCGCGACCTTGCAGAGACTGGGGATCATCAGCCCTGTGCGTTCGTCGCAGCCGACCTGGGGCGCGCCGAAGAAGTTGGCTTGTGAAGCGCGAATAGAGGCATAGCCATCGTTGTTCAGGACGAAAAATTTGATGGGCAGGTTGAGATAGCGAATCGTTGCCAGTTCCTGCATGTTGAATTGGAACCCGCCATCGCCATCCACACAGATCGTGCGCCGGCGACCGCCCGCCAGGCACACTCCGATGCTTGCCGGAAGCCGCGCAGCCCATAGCACCCAAGCCGGCCATGTGGAAGATACGCTGGCCCGTGCGCGTGGGGCAGGCAAAGAGAAAGATCTCGATGGCGCTGCCGGCGTTGCCGGAAATCATGAGATCGTCCGGCCCGGTTTCCTGCGAAATCGCTTCGGCCAGGTGATAGATGCTGACCAATCCTTCGGGCTTGCGGTGCTCGGGCAGGACCACCGGGTAGCGCGTTTTCCAATCGGCGCAGCGCTCTTTCCACGCGGCGCGCTCTTTCGGTTCGATGGCGGCGCTCTGGCGCAGGAGTTCGCGCAGAAAATCGCCGGCATCGGCGCACGATGGGCGTGTGGATGTGCGGGGCGAGCTTGCGGATCTCGGCCTCGTCGATATCCACCATCACTTTGTGGGCGGCGCGGGCGAGCTTATCGGGCGCATAGCCGGTGATGGCGAAATCGAGGCGCGCGCCGATGCTCAGCAGGAAATCGCAATTCTGCAGCGCGAAGTTGGCGCCGCGGCCGGCGAGCGAACCGGGCCGGCCGACGAACAGCGGATCGTCGCTCGAGACGATATCGGCCGCGCACCAGGTGGCTTCGACGGGAATCCGGAGCAGCGTCGAAGAGTTCGCGGAATTCAGCTTCGGCGCGCGCCAGCCGCATGCCATTGCCAACGAAGATCAGCGGGCGTTCGGCGCGGTTGAGCGCCTCGATGGTTTCGCGGACGTAGGCCGGGCAGGGCGACTGCGCGGTCTGCGGCGGTTACTCGGCGGGGTCGAAGGCGCGGCAGCGCGGATTCATCGATGGGCGCAGGCCTGCACGTCGAGCGGAATATCGATCCACACCGGCCCGGGCCGGCCGCTGCGCGCGAGGTGCACGGCTTTTTCGAGGTGATAGCGGATGCTCTGCGGGTCGAGCACGGTGACGGCGTATTTCGTGATCGGCTTGACGATGGAGACGATGTCGACTTCCTGCACGCCAAGCTGGCGCATGCCGAGCGGCGTGCCGTCGGCGGCGAACATGCGGTCGGGGCGCTTCACCTGGCCGGAGAGCACCAGCATGGGCGTGGAATCGAGCCAGGCGCCAGCGACGCCGGTCACGGCGTTGGTTCCGCCGGGGCCGGTGGTCACCAGCGCGACGCCGAGATGGTTGGTGGCCTTGGCGTAGTTCTCGGCGGCGATGGCGCTGGCCTGCTCGTGCGAGTTGCAGACGGGTTCCAGATCGGCACGCTGCGCGAGCGAGGCATTCAGATGCATCGCGCCGCCGCCGGTCACCAGGAAGACGTGCTTCACGCCGTGGCCGGCGACGAACTGCATGACGTAATCGGAGAGTTTCATCGGTTATGCGGTTTGGCGGCGCTGCGTGCGCATGACGCGCGGCAGTTCGCCGGCCAGAATCAGATCGACCAGCTCGCGCACGGCGCCGTTGCCGCCGGCGGCTTGCGTGATGACGTCGGCGCGCCGCAGCACGGCGGGACGGGCGTTCGGCGGACGCGGCGGAATAGCCGGCGAGATCCATCGCGGCCGAGATCGTTGACGTCGTCGCCCATGAAGCAGATTTCGTCGAGGTGCAGCTCATTGCGCTCGGCGAAGGCGCGCAGCGCGGCGGCTTTATCCTTGCAACCCTTGGCGATGTCGGCGATGCCCATCTTATCGGCGAAACGGTCCACCAGCGGGCTGTCTTCGCCGGAAATGAGCGTGACTAGCGATGCCGGCTTTGCGCGCCAGCGAGACGCCCATGATGTCGGCGAAGCGAAAAGCGCTTCCACTCGGCGCCGTGCGGGCCCCACCAGACGCCGCCGTCGGTGAGGACGCCATCGACATCGAGCGCGATGGCTCTTAGCACCGGCATGTCACGCCGCCGCGCCGACGCGGCGCAGCTTTTTGATAATCGGCTGCTCGCGTTCCACCACGCGCTTCACGCCGTCGCCCAGCGACTGCTCTACGACGCGCACGTAGCTGACGATCTTGGTGATGCCGTTGGGTTCGAGCGAAGCCGCCTGGTCGGAACCCCACATGGCGCGGTCGAGCGTGATGTGACGCTCCACGCAGCAGGCGCCCAGCGCGACTGCGGCCACGGTGGACGGCAGGCCGGTTTCGTGACCGGAATAGCCGACGGGCACGCCGTAGCGCTCGCGCAGGGTGGCGATGGCTCTCAGGTTCAGCTCGGGGTAGTGCGCGGGGTAGACGCTGCAGGCGTGCAGCAGCACCAGATCTTTCGTGCCCAGCACGTCTACGGCGTGATCGATCTCTTCGATGGTGCTCATGCCGGTGGAAAGAATGATCGGCTTGCCCTTGGAGCGGGTGTGGCGCAGCAGGTTGTCGTCGGTGAGCGAGGCCGAGGCGATTTTGTAGCAGGGCGGGTCGAACTGGTCGATGAAGTCGACGGACTTTTCATCCCAGCAGGAGGCGAACCACGGCATCTTGACTTCGCGGCAATAGCGGTCGATCGAGCCGGTATTCGTCGTGGCCGAATTCGAGGCCGCGCTTGAGATCGCCATTGGTGGTGCCGAATGGACTTTCGCGCGGTTTGGCCAATTCTTCGGCGGTGTAGACCACGTCCACGGTGCGCTTCTGAAACTTCACCGCGTCGCAGCCGGCGGCAACGGCTACGCTGATGAGGCGGCGCGCGAGATCGATATCGCCGTTATGATTGATGCCGATTTCGGCAATGACGTAGCAGGCGTGGCCGCCGCCTAAAATCTTGTTGCCGATGAGAACTTCGGGGCCGTTTCCATTCGTCGTGGGGATGTGCATTCGTTAGACTCCCGCCGGCAGCGCCAGGGTGGAAGCGTAGGCGCGCAGGCTTTCCAGCATGTAATCGAGAATTACCGGCGTGATGCCGGGGTAGACGCCGATCCAGAAAACCTGGTTCATCACGAAATCGGTGTTGGCCAGCGAGCCGGGCACGCGGAATTCGTATTCGCGGTAGGCCGGCTGGCGCGTCAGGTTGCCGCCGAACAGCAGGCGCGTGGCGATCTTGCGCTGCTTCCAGATGCCTGGATCACGTCGTTGCGCGTGAACGGCGCATCCGGGCGCACGGCGATGCGGGAAACCGAACCAGCTCGGGTCCGAGCCGGGCGTGGCTTCGGGCAGAATGAAGAACTCTTCCAGGTCGCGCAGGCCTTCGCGCAAGCGCCGCGAAATTGCGCCGGCGCGCTTCGATGAAGCCGTCGAGCTTCTGCAGCTGCGCCACGCCGACGGCCGCCTGCATGTCGGTCAGCTTTCAGGTTGTAGCCGATGTGCGAGTAGGTGTACTTGTGGTCGTAGCCGCAGGGCAGATCGCCCAGTTGCCAGTCGAAGCGCTTGCCGCAGGTGTTGTCCTTGCCGGGCTCGCACCAGCAGTCGCGGCCCCAGTCGCGGAACGATTCGACCAGCGTGCGCAGCAGCGGCTTGTTCGTCAGCACCGCGCCGCCTTCGCCCATGGTGATGTGGTGCGCGGGGTAGAAGCTGATGGTCGCCAGATCGCCGAACGTGCCGACCTTTCGGCCCTCGATAGAGTGGACCCCACGGCATCGCAGCAATCTTCGATCAGCCACAGGTCGTGCGTTCGCGCGAACGCGCGTGACCGCGGCGAGATCGAACGGATTGCCCAGCGTGTGCGCGAAGATCATGGCGCGCGTGCGCGGCGAAAGCGCGGCTTCGAGCTGCGTGACATCGACGTTGTAGGTGGGAATGGTGACGTCGACGAACACCGGGACCAGGCGGTTCTGGATGATCGGATTGACCGTGGTGGGAAAGCCGGCGGCGACGCGTGATGACTTCGTCGCCCGGCATCAGGCGGCGATCGCCCAGCTTGGGCGAGGTCAGCGCGGAGAGCGCCAGCAGATTGGCCGACGATCCGGAATTGATGAGCACGCACTCGCGCACGCCGATCCAGCGCGCGAATTCGCGCTCGAACTGCTCGGCGAAGCGGCCCGTGGTCAGCCAGAAATCGAGCGACGAATCGACCAGCGACTGCATTTCCGCGGCATCGAAGACCTTGCCCGAGACCGGCACGCTCGATTCGCCCGGCACGAAACGGCGCGCCCGCGAACTGCTCCGCGTAGTATTCGCCAACCAGCTCGAGAATCTGCGTCCGAAGCTGTTGGCTGCGTTCCGTCATGTGGCATTGCATATTGCTGGATAGTTGCCGCACACTATCCCAATGTCTGAGGGATGTGACCAAGTTACGGTGCCAGGGTCTACGCACGGCTGCCTCCTGAACCAGGAACTCCTCATACCAGCCGATCGTGCGCGCCAGGCCTTCTTCAGCGTGAACAGCGGCTCCAGTCGAGCGTTTCCGCGCGTGCGCGGCGCTCAGGTACTGGTGGCGGATCTCGTTCGAGGCTTCGTTCGCACGATCGGGCTTCAAGTCCGACCCCATGGCGCGCAGAATCCGGTGCGACCAGGTCGAGCACCGTGACTTGGATCTCGATTGGAGAAATTGAACGCCTGCCCGCGCAATTCGGGCCGCCGGTGGAGTTGTTCGGCCAGCAGCATGTAGGCCGCCGCGCCGTCTTCCACGTAGAAATAGTCGCGGACGAACTGGCCGTCGGAGCGGATCACCGGCCGCTCGCCGCGCAGGATCGAGCGGATGGTGCCGGGCACGATGCGGTTCCAGTTCAGATCGCCGCCGCCGTAGAAATTGCCGCAGCGCGTGACCGCCACCGGCAGGCCGTAGGTGTTGCGCGTAGGTCTGCGCGATCAGGTCGGCGCAGGACTTGCTGACGTCGTACGGATGGCGGCCTTGCAGCGGCGCGTCTTCGGCATAGGGCAGCGTTTCCTGATCGCCATAGGCCTTGTCGGACGACGCCACCACGATCGATTTCACCAGCGGGCGAGCGGCGGCAGGCTTCGAGCAGGTTCCAGGTGCCCTGAATGTTGCTTTCGAAGGTCGAGATCGGATTGCGGTTGGCGATGCCGACGATGGTCTGCGCGGCCAGGTGAAACACCGTATCGATTTCGTATTCGCCGAGCGCCCGCTCGAGCAGCGTCGCGATCGCAGACATCGCCGCGCACCACTTTCACCCGTTCGATGAGTCCGCGCGCGCACCAGTTCGCTCTGCGGAACCCAGTCGCGCACCAGGCAGACCACGTCCGCGCCGGCTTCCACCAGGCTGCGCGTGAGCCAGCGAGCCCACCAGGCCGGTGGCGCCGGTGACCAGCACGGGCCGATCGCGCCAGAAGCTGCGCTTCATGCCCAAACCCTCCAGGGCGCGTCGCCGGCGGTCCAGAGCTCGTTCAGGTGCTGGTATTCGCGATAGGTATCCATCGCGTAGAAGAAGCCTTCGTGGCGGTAGGCCATCAACTGGCCATCGGCGGCCAGGCGTTCCAGCGGTTCGCGCTCGAAGATGCAGTCGTCGCCGCCCAGGTAATCGAAGACTTTGCGGTTGAGCACGAAGAAGCCGGCGCTCATCCAGCCATCGGTACGCGGCTTTTCGGTGAAGCGCTCCACGCGGTCTGCATCGTTCGACGTCCAGCATGCCGAAGCGCGAGACCGGCGGCACGGTGGTGACGGTGGCGATCTTGCCGTGGCTCTTGTGGAACTCCACCAGGTCGCGGATATCGACGTCGCTCACGCCATCGCCGTAGGTCAGCAGGAAGGTGTCGTCGTCGACGTACTTGCGGATGCGCGCGATGCGGCCGCCGGTCATGGTGTTCATGCCGGTGTCGGCCAGCGTGACGCCGAAATCCCTGCTCGGTGTGGACGTCGTGGTACCGGATGTGCGATTTCTGCCCCAGGCAGATGGTGAAATCGTTATTCATCGCCTCGTAATTCAGGAAATAATCCTTGATCATGTTGCCGCGGTAGCCCAGGCAGAGGACGAAGTCGCGGAACCCGTGGTGCGCATAGGTCTTCATGATGTGCCAGAGGATCGGACGGCCGCCGACTTCCACCATGGGCTTGGGGCGGAATTCGGTCTCCTCGCGGAGCCGGGTGCCCAAGCCGCCGCACAGAATGACTACTTTCAATGCGTTGCGCCTCCTACCGCTTCATCTTGAAGCAGCGATAGGGGGTACGCCATAACCAATTTAGTTGTGGAACCAATATTACCCTCGGTTATGGGTCCTGGAACGGAATTGAAGCAATCTGCCGCTATAATGTAGAATCGTTGCGGTCGCAGCCAAGGCTTTGAAATGATTCGTCTTTTCCGGGTTTTCATCCCCGTTGGCACGTTGACTGTCCTGCTTTGCGAGCTGTTCCTTCTGACCGCTTCCTTCCTGGCGGCCTGCTACGCCGTTTTGCCTTACGACCCGACGATCTGGCTGACGGTCGATGGGGGCTGGCTCCGGATAGCGATGGCGGTGGGAACGCTGGTGGTGGGAATCCATTTCCACGACCTTTACTCCAGAATTCGGGTCCAATCGCGCCTGGTGCTGCTGCAGCAGCTATGCATGGTCGTGGGAGTGGGATTCCTGCTGCAAGGCACGATCGCTTACCTGGATCCCGACCTCCGGGTACCCATCCGTGTCATGGTGGCTGGGAGCTTCCTTTCGCTGGCAGCCGTTTTCACGTGGCGCGTGTTCTTCTCGGACTACGCGCTGCGAGCCGTGGGCGGCGAGCGCATGCTGCTGGTGGGAACCAGCCCGCTGCTGGCGGAGATCGCCGAACACATCTCCTTACATCCAGAGACCGGCATGGAAGTGCTGGGCTATGTCACCAATCCGGAAGAGGCGGATTACGAGAAACCGGGCGGCAAGATTCTAGGCGATCTGTCGCGGCTCACTGAAATCGTCAACGCCGTGAAGCCCTTCCGCATTGTGGTCGGCATGTTCGAGCGGCGCGGACGCCTGCCGATGAACGAACTGCTGGAGCTGCGTTTTTCCGGTCACATCATCGAAGAAGCGGCCAACGTCTATGAGCGCGTCTGCGGACGCGTTTGCCTCTCCGAGATCCGCCCCTCGCAGCTCGTTTATTCCGGCGAGCTGGGCCCGCGCGGCGGCAGCTTGCCGTACCAGATCGCGATGAATTTCGTGGTGGCGGTGATTGGAATCGTGGTTTCGTCGCCCATCATGCTAATCACCGCGTTGGCGGTGAAGTTCACTTCGCCAGGCCCCATTCTCTATCGCCAGGTGCGCGTGGGCCTGAATGGCGCGCTGTTTAGCGTGTATAAATTCCGTTCCATGCGCGCCGATGCGGAAGCCGGCACGGGCGCGGTTTGGGCGTCGAAGGAAGATCCGCGCGTGACCGGGTGCCGGCAGGATCATCCGCAAGATTCGCTTCGATGAGCTGCCGCAGCTCTTCAACGTGTTGCGCGGCGAAATGTCGATCGTGGGCCCGCGGCCCGAACGTCCCGAGTTCGTCAAGACGCTCACCGAAAAGATTCCGTACTACCGCCAGCGCCACTGCGTGCTTCCCGGCATTACAGGATGGGCGCAGATCAACTACAAATACGGCGACACGCTGGAAGACACCGTCGCCAAGCTCGAATACGATCTCTACTACCTCAAGAACATGACGCTGAGCCTGGACCTCTACATCATCTTCCACACCATCAAGGCGATGCTACTCTCGCGCGGCGCGCAATAGGGGTTACAGTTACGATATGTGCGGAATCGCCGGTTATGCGTTGCGCCGCGGCGCTGCACGCGAGGAAACGGTGCGCGCCATGTGCGCGCAGATTCGCCATCGCGGACCGGACGATGAAGGCGTCCACATCGATGGCGGCTGCGGCATCGGCATGCGGCGGCTCAGCATCATCGACCTCAGTACGGGGCATCAGCCGGTGGCGAACGAAGACGGATCTGTGTGGATTGTCTTCAACGGCGAGATCTACAACTACCAGGAATTGCGCGCCGGATCTGATCGAGCGCGGCCACACGCTTCCGCACCAACAGCGACACCGAAACCATCGTTCATCTCTACGAAGAAAAGGGCGCCAGGGTGCTTGCAGCATCTGCGCGGCATGTTCGCGTTCGCGCATCTGGGACTCACGGCAGCGCAAAATTCTGCTGGCGCGCGACCGCTTCGGCAAGAAGCCGCTGTATTACTCGGTGACGCCCGACGGGCTCTACTTCGCGAGCGAGTTGAAATGTCTGCGCGCGGCAGGCGTTCCGCTCGAAGAGGATCGCGACGGCCTGCGGCTCTACTTCCAGTTCGGCTACATTCCCGACCCGTTCACGGCGTTTCGCGATGTGCGCAAGCTCATGCCGGGCTGCTGGCTGGAATACAGCATGGATGGCTCTGTGCGCCAGGGCCGCTACTGGCGCATGCCCGAGTACCAGCCGGGCGAGGCGCGCGAGCATCGGAGAAGCGGAAACGCGCGAGCGGCTGCGGCAAAGCTTCGACGAAGCCGTGCGCATGCGCATGATCGCCGACGTTCCGCTGGGCGCATTTCTGAGCGGCGGCATCGATTCCAGCCTGGTTGTCGCTTCCATGGCGCTGCAATCGCCGGAGCCGGTCAAGACGTTCTCCATCGGGTTCGAAGAGGCAAAGTACAACGAGCTCGAATACGCGGCGATGGTGGCCAAGCAATACGGCACCGAGCATCACGAAATCCTGGTGCGGCCGGATTCGGTCGATCTGATCACGAAGCTGGCCTGGCATTACGACGAGCCGTTCGCGGATTCCTCGGCGATTCCCACGTACGTGGTTTCCGAATTCGCCGCGCGGCACGTGAAGGTAGCGCTGAGCGGCGACGGCGGCGATGAACTCTTCGCGGGTTACCGCACGCTCGGCAATATCGAGCGCTTCGACTGGGTCAACCGCATTCCCGGTTTCGCGCGCAAGCTCGCGTGGTGGACGGCGTCCGCGTTGCCGTATTCCGCGTACGGGAAAAATCGCCTGGCGGCGATCGGCATGCCCAACGCGCTCGATCTTTATTTCGAGAGCAACTACAACCCGTATTTCCTGCGCAAGCGGATGCTGCGGCCGGATTGGATGCTTCCCGCGGGATCGAGCCACCTGCGCAAGATGCTGCCCGATAACTTCCCGCAAACCGGCGACACGCAGGCACAGGCGCAGTATTGGGAGGCGAACGGCAACCTGATCGGCGACATGCTGGTAAAGGTGGATCGCGCGTCGATGGCGGCTTCGCTTGAGGTGCGGTGCCCGATGCTGGATCATCCGTTCGCGGAATTCGCGATCTCGATTCCGCTTGCGTGGAAACGGCGCGACGGCACGGGCAAACGCATTCTGCTGGACGCGTTGGGCGACCGCCTGCCGCCCGCCCTGCTGACACGCCCCAAGATGGGCTTCGGCGTACCGATCGACCAGTGGTTCCGCGGACCGCTGCGCGAAATGACGTGGGACATGTTGCTCGGCCAGCGTTTCCTGGCGCGCGGAATCGTGGAGCCGGCATTCATGCGGTATCTGCTCGAAGAACACCAAAGCGGGCGCCGCAGCAATCACTCACAGATTTACAGCTTGTTGATGCTCGAGCTTTGGCGGCGCAACCTGGAACAGCCCGCCGCTTCCCCGGAAAACCTGGCACAGTGCGCAGCCCTCAAGAAATAACTTTCCGCCTGCGACAGGAAGGCGGGAATCTCTTCCGCCTGATTCAGCCGCCACACGCAGCGAGCGCCGTCAAACCGCCGCTCGCGCCTTTTCCAGATCCTGAAACCGTCGCCGCGAGCCTGCGCGGTTCCTCTTACGCGACGGAAGTGGAACGCCTCGCGCGCGGCGTTCTCGGGCGCCGGTTCCCCATCTTCGGCGGCGAAATCGAGACTGGTCCCAACATCGATTGGCGCCGCGATTACGGCAGCGGTAAATCCATGGGGGTCGATTACTTCCGCAGAATTCCATATCTCGATTACGCGCAGGTGGGCGACCACAAGGCCGTGTGGGAGATCAACCGCCATCAGCATCTGGTGCTGTTGGCGCAAGCCTGGCGGCTCACGGGAGACGCCGCGTTCGTTCGGGAAATCGAAGCGCAATTGCAAAGCTGGTGGGGCCAGAACCCCTATGGTTACGGCATCAACTGGGCCAGCGCGCTCGAGGTTGCGTTCCGCGCGCTGTCGTGGATTTGGGTGTTCCACTTGGCTGGCGGCGCGTTTAGCGACAAATTCCGCCGGCGTTTTCTCGATTCGCTCTATGTTCACGCGCGCCACATCGCGGGCAATCTCTCGGTTTACTTTTCGCCCAACACGCATCTGCTCGGCGAAGCCGTGGCGCTGCACGCCATCGGCGCGCTCTTCCCGGATTTTCCGCGCGCACGGCAGTGGAAGCGCGAGGGCGCCGGCCTGGTTCGCGCGGAGATGAAAGCGCAGGTGCAAGCGGACGGCAGCCACTTCGAACAGTCGAGCTACTACCACGTCTACGCGTTCGACATGTTCCTGTTCTCGGCGGCGATCGAGCCTATGCCTGCCGATTATCTGGCCTCGCTCACGCGCATGGCGGAGTATCTCGACGCGCTGCTCGGGCCGCAACGCCGCCTTCCGTTTCTGGGCGATGACGATGGCGGGCGTTTGTTCCATCCTTACGGCGCGCGCGACCGGTTCGGCTGTGCATCTCTCGAAGCGATGAGCGGGCGCGGCCCGGAAATCGGCGCCTGGTGGCTGGGCGGCAAATCGATCGCGCCGGCGCCAACGCGCCGCGGTTCGCGCCTGTTTGAAAACGCTGGCGTCGCGGTGATGGAAGCGGGCAACGTACATCTGGTCGCCGACGCCGGGCCGTTTGGGGCGGGCAGTGGTGGCCACAGCCATTCCGATACCCTCAGCTTTGTGCTGCGCCGCGGCGAGGAAGATTTGCTGATCGACGCGGGAACGTACACCTACGTGACCGACCCGAGCTGGCGCAACTGGTTCCGCGGATCGGCCGCGCACAACACCATTCGCATCGACGGACTGGACCAGGCCGCGCCGGATGGACCTTTCCGTTGGGGCGGACGGCCCGCGGTGGAGATCAACGAATGGCGCACGAACGCCGAAAGCGATTATTTGGCCGCGATCTGCCGCTATCGCGGCTTCGAGCACCTGCGGCGCATTGAGTTCGTGAAGCCTTCGCTGATCGTGATCGTGGACGACATTACCGGGCCACCGGCGAGCATCTAGCGGAGCAGTTCTGGCATTGCGGCGAACGCGTGACTGCCGACTCGCCGCGCAATTTCCGCCTGGGAAAGACCGCGCGCCTGCTGCTGTCGCATGACGCTGAGTGCGAGACAGGCGGCGAGAACGGGTGGCGATCGCGTGTGCTGGGGTCGAAGGAGCCGGCGAGCGTGGTGCGCGTCTCGACGCGCGGCGCATTCCCGATCCAACTGACCGCGGCAATCGATCTTCACGGTAATGCATCGCGCGCGGAAATCTCAGCGGCGTTCCAGAAGCTCGGTGTAGAGATCGGCGGCTCGTTCGGCTGAGGCTTCCGCCGAGAAGTTGCGCCGGATGTGCCGAGCGGCGGCTTGCGCGAGTTGCCCGCGCAGGGTTGGATCGGCAATCAACATTCGCAACGTTTCCGCGAGCGCCGCTACATCACCGGCGGCGAACAGTATGCCGTTCGCCGCGTGTTCGATCAATTCCGGATTGCCGCCGGCATCGGATGCCACGCAGCAGCAGCCGCTGGCCATCGCTTCCATGAGCGAGTTGGAGAACGACTCGGCGCGCGATGGCATCACGAAGACGTCAAGGGAGCGCATCCATTCGTTGACGTTGGTGACTGTGGGGACGAAGCGGCACGTGTTCGCTAGTCCGAGAGATTGCGCGCGTTCTTTCAGGGCCGCCTCGGCCGGGCCGCTGCCGACGATCAGAAGTTGCGCGCCCACAGGCTTGATCCCCGCATAGGCCTCGAGCAGCAGATCGAGGCCTTTTTCCGGCCGCAACGCGCACAACGAGCCAATCACCAGACTCGCGTCGGCGATCTCTGGTCTCCGCGCACGTGGCTCACACGGAAACGCCGCCGGATCGAGGCTGTTCGGCCAAAATCGGAGTAGCCGTTTCGGCACGCCGTGTTCGACGATCAATTCCCGCTCGACAGCGCGCGAATTGACGACTACCGCATCGACCATGCGATCCGTCAAACGCAGCATGCGCGTATGCCGGCCAGGCGTCAAACTTCGCGATGCGCGTTGGCTCGATATTACGACCGGCGTCCGAAAGAAGCGCGCCACCGGCACGCCGAACATGTCCATGGGCACATCGAACGCGTGCACTATCTGGATGCGGTGCTGGCGCAGATAGCGCCCCAGACGCCGCGCGCCATCTACAGCGGACCAGCCCATCAACGAACGCACCGGCAACTCCAGCACCGGAATGCCCGCTTGCCGCAGCTTGGCAGTGTGGAACCCGCTGGCGTCGAAGCAGGCGACATGCGGTTCAAAGCGCGCGCGATCGAGCGTGAGTGCGGTTTGCGCAAGCTGCCGTTCCGTGCCGCCCGCGCCTAGTTCGCGCGTCATCAGCAGCACCGCGCGCGGCGCCTGCGTGCTCTTCATAGAGCGTTCGACTTGGATCGCGCGGCGAGCAAGCCGCGAGGCTCTGTCTGCTCCGCGAGAGAAAGCCTCCGGCTGAAGATGCTGGAAAGCTCTTCGATATTGCGATCCAACTGAAACAGCTCAGTCACTCGCGCACGCGCAGAGGCGCCCATCTCGCGGCAAAGGTGCGGATCTTGGCGTAGGCGATCGATGGCCGCGGCGATCTCGCGCTCATCCGACGGCGCAGCCAAGAAGCCATTGATGCCATCGCGAATCAGTTCGGGGATGCCGGCAATGCGCGGCGCCACGCAAGGCAGCGACATTGCCATCGCCTCCATCAGCACCACCGGAATGCCCTCGGCGAAGCTGGAAAACACGAAAGCATCGGCGCTGGCGTAGTAAGCGGGCAACTCGTCTTGCGTCCGCCAACCTTCGAAACGGACGCGATCCGCCACGCCGCATTCGCGCGCGAGCGCTTCCAGGCGCGGACGATCGGGGCCATCGCCAATCAGCGTGAGCGTCACCGGGCCATCGAGCAAAGCGAGGGCGCGAATCAGCATCTGGAAAGCTCGCGGCGGCGCCATGCCGCCGACGCAGAGCAGATGAAACGGATCGCCGGGCGCGCGCTGCATACGCTTGGGCGACGCGCCAACGTCTACACCCACGCGGCACACATCGATCTTGCTCCACTGCGAATCCGGGCAAGCTCGCATGATCTGGCTGCGTCCAAAAAAACTGATAGCCCGAACGAATTGCGACGACGCGATCTTTTCGGTGAGCCAGAAACCCTTCGGGTCGTCAAATTCTCCCGACCCGTGGATGCTCATCGAAACCTCGACCGGGAAGACGCGCGACATCATCCACGCAACATTTGTCGCATAATGCGTGTGAACGTGCCGGATGCCGCGCTTTTCGATCCAGTGGCCCGCCACCACCGCTTCCGCAAAGTAAAAAACTCCGTAAAGCGTCGTGCGCGGATGGAACCGGCCGAAGCGAAGAGCTTGCATCAGACCGCGGCAATATCCAACCGGATGCCGCAGCAGCGTTGCGAGGTGAGCGACGAGGATCCTTCCGGCGCCGCCACCGAAGATATAGAAGCACGCCGCGCGCTCTTCGCGCTCTTCCGCCGTGTATCGATCGGCAGGTCTGACTTCGGGGCGAAGCGCGAGCGTCTCGATTTCCCAACCCGATTTTCGCAGGCCGCGTATTTCCCGAAGTAAGTAGGAATGCCGGATGTGGGGGTATTCGCTAACTAAATACGCGATGCGCCCGCGCGGCATCCGCTCATTATACCGGCATATTCGAAGACGTCTGCTACGCTGTTGGCGATGGCCGTCGCCATTGCGCCTTATCTCAGGAAGCACGAAGCCGAGGTGCGCGAGTTCAATAATCGCGTGCGCGGTTCGGAAGGGGCGTTCGAATTTCCCGAATGCGCCGTGCCGGAGTGGCTGCCTCCCGCGCCGGGACATCGCGTCTATCAAGACCAGTTCCTGGCGCTCAACGGCGCCGAAGTGCGCGGCGGCTATCTGCTCAAGCACCAGGATTTTTCATTTCGCGGAGAGACGGCCTCCATCGGCTACTACCATTCGGCGCTCTCTGAGGGGTTGGTCGACAAGAAATTCAGCACCGTCGGCGTGCAGCTTCTGATGGACGCTCTCAAGCGCCAGCCTCTGCTCTACGCGCTCGGCATGGGAGCAATGAATCGGCCGCTGCCGCGCATGTTGAAAGCCGCCGGCTGGAAGTTGAGCGAAGTCCCGTTCTTTTTCCGTATTGTTCATCCATCGCCGTTCTTGCGCAATATCGAGACGCTTCGCACTTCGAATTGGCGGCGCTTCGCCATGACGTTCGCCGCGCTGACGGGCGTGGGATATGCCGGTGTTCATCTCTATCAGCGCATGAAGTCGAAACCGCAATCCGCGCCGCACGCCACGGTGGACTTCTTCGACACCTTCGGTCCATGGGCGGATGCGCTGTGGACGCAGTGCGCGCCGCAGTACCCGTTCATCGCCGTGCGCGATAGTGAGACTCTGGGCATTCTCTATCCCGGCGGAAAATTCCTGCGCATGAAGATTGCCAGCGGCGGTCAGACCATCGGATGGGCGGTGGCGCTCGACACGCAGATGCAGTGGAACAAGCATTTTGGAGACATGCGCATCGGCTCGATCGTCGATTGCCTGGCGCTGCCGGAACACGCGCTGCACGTCATCGCGGCCGCGCGACGCGTGCTCGAGCGCCGCGGCGTCGACTTGATTCTGTGCAACCATTCGCACCCGGCGTGGATCGCGGCGCTGCGCGGTGCGGGGTTTCTCGATGGCCCTTCGAACTTCATCTTCGGCGCGTCCAAGGCGCTGACGAAGAAAATGGACGAAACCGGCGGCGGCGACGTATTCCTGATGCGCGGCGATGGCGATGGGCCGATCCATCTCTGATATGCGCGCTACATTGAAACCCGTGGAAGCGCTCAGCATCATGTATCACGATGTCGTCGAGCCGGGATGCTTTGAGGGCAGCGGATTTTCCGGCGAGGGCGCACACCGTTACAAGCTCGAGCGCGACGCCTTCCAGCGGCACTTGGAAGCGATTCGCGATGCCGCCGGCGCGAGCGGCGTGAGCATCGTTTCCAATGCCGCGCCGTGGAGCGGACGGCCGCTGTTTCTCACGTTCGACGACGGCGGCGTCAGCGCCCACGATTGCATCGCGCCGATGCTCGAAGAGCTTCGGATGGCGTGGCCATTTCTTCATCACTACCGGCCGCATCGGATCGGCGGGCTTTGTCAACGAAGCGCAGATCCGCGATCTTCGCCGCCGAGGCCACGTGATCGGCAGTCATTCGAGCACGCATCCTACGCGCATGTCGTACCTGCCGTGGGAACAAATGAAAGACGAATGGTCGGTGAGCAAGTCGTGTCTGGAAGATATTCTTGGCGAGCCAGTGAAGACCGCGTCTGTGCCCGGTGGATTTTACTCCAATAAGGTGGCGCAGGCCGCAGCGCTCGCGCGCATCGAGGTGCTGTTCAATTCGGAGCCTGGAGCGCGCGCGCATTTCGTCGATGGATGCCTCGTCGCCGAACGCTATGCCATCCTGCGCGACACGCCGCCTGCGATTTCTGGCGCGATTGCCGCGGGCAGTCTGCTGCCGCGCTGGAAGCAATCGGTGCTGTGGAAGGCCAAAAAAATAGCGAAGGCCGCCGGCGGCGGCGCCTATCTGCGCGTGCGCGAGGCGCTGATTTCGAAGTAGTTATTGCGGCGCGGGCGCTTTTTCCAGCGCGTCTTCGAAGCGCCGCGCTACCGTATCCCACGAAAAGCAGTCACGCACCATTTCCCAGGCATTCGTTACCACGCGCTGGCGTTCGGGCGAGTCTTCCAGCAACTCGACGCACTGCGCTGCGAAATCCGCCGCCGAATCGGCAATGCGAATGCTATCGGGCGGCGAAACTTCCAGACCCTCTGCGCCCACGGTGGTCGAAACCACTGCCGTTTTCGCGGCCATGGATTCGTAAATCTTCAAGCGAGTTCCGCCGCCGATGCGTAGCGGCACAATCGAAATCGCCGCGCCCCAGAGAAACGGCCGTACGTCCGGAACGGTGCCTGTGACGCGGATGCGCGCATCGGCCGCAACCAGATCCTGAATCTCGCGCGGCGGCTTGCGGCCCGCCACGGTGAACAAGCACTCGGGACGCCGCTTGCGAATCAGCGGCAGCACCTCCTTCACGAACCACTGCACGCCATCGACGTTGGCCAGCCAGTCCATGGAGCCGACGAAGACCAGGTCGGATCGTTCATTCGAAGGCTGCGGGCCGTGGAATTCCAAATTGACGCCGGTTGGAATCTCGGAAATCTTCGTCGCGCCAAACAGGTCGCGCATCAGGTTGGCGTCGACCTGCGACACCGCAACGATATGTCCCGCGGCGCGGCAAACCCGGCCTTCAAATTCGAACATGCGCTTCGCCTGAACGCCCAAGTACATCTTCTGCAGCGGCGAAGCGGCATGCTCCACACGGCGCCGCCAGATCAGCGTTTCGACGTTGTGCTGGAAGAGCAAAGCGCGATCGACATCGGGAAAGTAAGTGGCGGGCGTAAGATGATCCACCACCGCGCGGTCGAACTTTTCGCTACGCAACAAACCCGCGAGAGTGCGGCCCAATTCAGCCGATTGATACCGGCTCATGGCCAGCGGCAATGGCGAAACCAGACCCTTCGCAACTTGCCATGCGAATGCGGCCGATCCACGCTCGGGCACCTTGACCTTGCCGCAATAGTGCCGCGACGAATATTCCGGCGCGCGGCCCGGGCCTTCCGGATGCGCCGGATCTTCGATCGCCGCGAAATGAATCTCGTGGCGCTTGCGCAGTTCCATCAGCATCTCGAGCGTGCGGATGGAGCCCCCCTTATTGGTGGGATGCATGAAGTTGGAATTCACCCAGAGGATTTTCATGCGCGTTCCAGGTATTCGATCAACATGCGGCCTCTCGTATACACCCAGGCGATTCGCCGGCCGCCAAACGCCACAGCCGACGCAGCCGGGCGCGCGATGAGATCGCCGTTAGCGCGCGTCCATGCCAACTGACTATCGAGCGAATTCACCTCGTAGCAGAGATGGTGGAAGCCGCCGCCGCGCGCGAGGAATTTCCCAACCGCCGAGTGTTCGCCCGCGGGCTCGACCAATTCGATCACCGGATTGCCCGGCGCGCGCGGCGTGAAGAACGCGACGCGCGCGGTCTGCAGCGGATCGTGGACGATTTGGCCATCCCACCCCGCCGCAAGCGACCGCATAAAGCCCTCGGCAGACTTTTCGATGGATTCCACCACGTAGCCTACGTGATGCAGCGTCACTCCGTTTTCGAAATCGCTCATGCTTGAATGTCTGCCGCCTGCGCGGTCTCCCAAACGCGCTCGCGCCGGCCGGTGAAGTAGAGGTCGCCCCACAACTGGAAGTTCAGAAGCCGCCAGAGACGGTCGGTCGCATCGAGACCACCGCCGCGGTGGCGTTCGATCAGCTTGCCGATTGGTTCGAGGTCGAGATACTCGGCAAGGAAGCCGTTGCGATCCAACAAGCCGTTGAGCATGCCGTCCGCCGCGGCATCGCGCAGCCATTGGCGGACGGGCGTTGGAAATCCCATCTTCTTGCGGTAAAGGATTTCATGCGGTACGAGGCCCTCCGCAGCTTTCTTCACGATGTATTTGCCGATGCCCTTGCGCAACTTGAGCCGGTCCGGCACGCGCGCAGCGAATTCCACCAGCGGGTGATCGAGGAACGGCACGCGGCTTTCGATGGACGCGGCCATGCTCATCTGGTCCTGCTTCATCAGCAGCTCGACCATGTAGGTTTTCTGATCGGCGAAGAGCAGGCGGCTCAAGGCGCGAGCGCCGGGGCGCTCATTCCAGTAGTGCAGATAACTCGCGTAAGGCGAATCGCCGCCGCGCCGCAACAGTTGCGCCAATTCGCCGCCGGGAAACGCGGAATAGAAGTTATCGAGATAGAGCGACTCGACTTGATCGCCGCAGCCAAGAAATGTGTGGCCCAGTTTGCGGCGCAGATTGGCGCCGAGCAGCGGAGAACCGGCGATCGTCCCGCGGATTCCCGCGCGCATAAATCCGGGCAGTGCGCGGTAGGCCGAAAGCCAGCGGCTGTTCCAGAGGTAGTAGCGGTAGCGCCCGTAACCGGCGAATAACTCGTCGCTACCTTCGCCGGTGAGCACGACTTTCACCCGCTGGGCAGCCAGCTTCGCGACGAAATACAACGACACGCTCGAAGGCCACGTAATGGGCTCGTCTTCGTGCCAGATTAAGCGCGGGAGTTCGCGGAAGAACTCATCCATGCCGACGGTGACTTCGTGGTGCTCCGTGCCGATCGCCTGCGCGACTTGCTTTGCGTAGCCCAATTCGCTGTACGCGCTCTCGCGATAGCCCACAGCGAACGTCTTCACCGGCCCCGAAACCATGCGCTTCATGAGAGCCGCGATCATGCTGGAATCGACACCGCCGCTCAGGAACATTCCCAGCGGCACGTCGCTCATGAGGCGCGTGCGGACGCCTTCTTCGATGCGTTCGCGGCATTCGGCGATCCACTCTTCGTCGCTGCGCGCTTCCGGCATTTCGGCGGCGCCGGGATCTCCCAATATTGGCGGATTTCCGGCGCGGGATTCGGATCGTCGAGCCGCAGCGTCAGGTGGTGGCCCGGCATCAGCTTGCGGATGCCTTCAAACAGCGTCCGATCGCCGCTGGTGTAACCGAACGTCAGATACTCGGGCAACAGCGCGGCGTGGAAGCGCGGCGAAATTGCGGGGTGCTCGAAGAGCGCCTTGATTTCCGAGGCGAACGCGAACACGCGGCCGTCCCAATAGTAGTAGAACGGCTTCTTGCCCAGCCGGTCGCGCGCGCAGAACAACGTGCGGCGCCGGCGATCCCAAATCGCGAGCGAGAACATGCCGCGCAGACGGTCGAGCGCCGCCGGGCCGTATTCCTCGTAGGCGTGAACGATGGTTTCTGTGTCGCTGCGCGTGGCGTAACGGTGGCCGGCTCTCTCGAAAGCCGGCCGAAGATCGGCGTGGTTGAATATCTCGCCGTTGAAGACGATCCAGGTGTCCCCGGTTTCGTTCGACAGCGGCTGGTGGCCGCTGGCCAGATCGACGATGCTCAGCCGCCGATGTCCCAGCGAGACGAATTCATCGTGGAAAAAACCGCTGTCGTCCGGACCGCGGTGGCGAATGGCGCCGGTCATGCGCTCGATGGTTCCAGGCGATGCGCTGCCGCGCTCGACCGTTGCGAAGCCGGCTATCCCGCACATATAGGCCTCACTGTAACGCTCCGCGCGCGGAGATCCGGTAGACGCAAGCCGCGCTGCTGCAAGACTCGAGGTCGAGCCAGGAAGTAGTCCGGCCTTGAGCGAGGTTACTCAGAAGCGGCGAATCCGCCAGCACGGGATCGAGATTGGGATCGCGAAAAACCAGTAAGCGACTGGCGCCGAAACGGACCATCTGGCTGCGCAGAGTGCCATCGTCCCAATCGATCTTGCTGAAGTTGTGACTCACGAGCGAAAGGGCCGGGTGGTGAAGCGCGTATCCGGCAAGCTGCCCGTTGGTCGCCGCAATTACCTCGCCGTCGCGCAGTTCTCGAACCAGGCGCTGTTCCACACTGACGCCCGTAGTGCCGGGTTGTCGCAAAGCCTGCCGGGTTGCCCAGAGCGAGTCCTCCGGGCTGGCGGCCAGCGAAATCCAATTGGATGCGCAGTAGGCCGCTACCAGACAGACGGTTAGTGCGAGCGCGGCCGGCCATTGCCAACCGTTCTTGGGCGCCCGTGGCATTGCGTTCCCGATTCCCGCCGCCAGTAGGCAAATCAAGTGCGGCAGGACCGGCAGATACATTCGCGTGTCATAGGTGACCACCGAATGGAACGCAATCCATGCCATCCCCGCGGAGTAGATAAACGCTAGCGCCACGACGATCTGAGCCGCCGACCGGGCGGGTTGTGCTTGCTTGGCCGGGCACGGCGCCTTCCACATGCCGGTCAATAAGACCACGAAGAGTCCGGCGGCGCTAACGGCCGCAACGGCCAGCGCGATGCGCAAACGAGGCCAAGCGGCGTCTCCAAACAGGAGATGAAACGGCAGCGCGGCCGACGCGCGAAGAAACGGGCCAATCGGCTTGACCATGGGCGTGTTGTTGCCGCCCTTCCAATCGCCGGCCAGCAGCAGATTCCGGATGGCGATTGGCCCAATCGTGACCAAGCCCGCGGCGGCCGCGGCGAGCGCCGTTTTGCGCGACGGCCCACCTTTTTTCCGGAGGACGGCGCGCCACGAGATGATGGCCAGAAACGCGACGATCCAGAGCGCTCCCGCATAGCGCACCCAATACGACAATCCAGCCAGGACTACGGAGCCGATCCAACACCGCGCGGCGCCGCGCGCTTCCCCGGGTCTCAGACCGCGCAGCATTAGCAACGCGCCGGCCACGCCAAGCAGTGTGAACAGAGCCTCGCTGAGCGCCGCTTCCGAAAAGAACAACGCGTGCGAACTCGCGATCCAGCACAACGCGCCCGCGCGCGCAGCCCAAGGGGAGGAACAGAGAGCTCGCGTCAGATAGAAGATGCCAACCGTGACCATGGCGAAGGAGACAAGTGAGATCCACAAGGCCGCACTTTCGAGGCTCAGTCCCAACGCAGAGAGTAGCGCTATCGCCGATGGGTAGCCCGGCGGATACCAGGTGAGCGGCGCGGGAATGGTTCCGTGCGAGCGCTCGGTGTCGTAGTGCAGCAGATAAGTATCAAAATGGTGGAGCGCCCGAAGGCAGTCAGCGGCGCTCAGATACTGGGTGGAATCCGGCGTCAAACGCGGAAGTTCGTTGTGGGAGACAGGAACGCCCCAGGCCACTGCCAGCGCCAGGGCACACCAGGCGGCAGGTTCCAGCCACCGCCACCGGTTTACGGCGCTGGACGCCTTCGATTGGCTCCCGTGTTCCACTGCTGCAAGGCCCCCAATCCCGTGCATTCGGGGCTCACTCTATCACGCCGGGCGGTTGCGGCGTCTTTCGCTTGTCCAGCGAACCGGTCGCGGCGAGAGCGCCATAGCAGGCCAGGGTCACTCCGAAGCTCTCCACGGGGAAACGCATGTGCTCGGCCACCGAGAAGAAGTAATAGGGAAGCGGATAGACGAACACCAGGATCAGGTAAGGGTAACTGAGATAGTTCCGATTCCGGATCGCGAAATATACGCCGGCGAATAGAAATGGCAACACGACCCAATGAATTAGCCGCTTGGCGAGACGAACGCGCGCCGTCCACTGATCCTCGGGACCGCCGGGGCCGGTGTAGAGATCCAACCACCAACCGCCTATGCGCCAGAGCGTCAGATCGATCAACTTGCCGGGATTGTCGCGAATGAATGAAAGGGCGCGATCTTTGGCGTATCGATCGTAGGCTTTCTCGCCCAGTTCGCTGTACAATTTGGCTTGAGCGGCTGAGCCAGCCGGATGAAGGTCGAAGTTGCCGGTAACGGCCTTCCGCTCCCAGGAGCCTTCATTATTTCCCACGCGGAGTTCTAGCCCGGCACAGCACCTGGCCACCAACGAGCCGGTGGCGATATAATTCCGGATCACCCAAGGTCCGAAGATCAATGACGGGATCGCGGCTAACATCGACGCGGCGGGAAGCCAGCCCGGCGTAAGGCGCGCCCGCCAGAAATACCATAGAACGAACAACGGAAGAACCAACAACGGCGCGACATTATCGAGCAGCACCACGCCAAACGCCACGCCCGTTATAACCGCGGATCCGGCTCCTGGACGTAGATACAAACGAGTAAGTAGATAAACCGCTACGAGCAGCAGAAGGGTTAGTAAGGTTGTATCCCACGTCGTCCAGATAGCGGCCCAGATAGAAGCCGGATAGACAACGAAGACTAAGCTGGCGATAGTCGCTACACGCTCGCCAAAAGGCAACTTAGCGGCGAGATATACGAATACGCAGGACACTGCGGAGAACAGACAGTTCAGAACGCGAATTGCGATGGCGGACTGAACGGTAAATGAGCCGAATAGTTTGAAACAAATCGCGAGGAGAACCGGAAAAAGCGGGGCCGCCCAAGCCGTGGGGCCGGTGGCAACGCCGAACGGAGACGAATACCCGTGGCCATCGGCCAGCGACTGAGCGACATTTCGCATCTCCAAGCCATCGCCCGGGGCAATTATGTAAGTTTTTAATAACAAAACCAGCGCGATTCTAAGAATGAAAGCCGTTAGAAAAATTACAATGGAAACCCGCCATGGCGAGCGGCCGCCGGACACTGGTTTCCTTTCCGTTGCGATACTTCTCGTCAACACGGCAATCACGCGATTATTCCGCCACGGCGCCCATCGGCATTGGACTCACTGTAGCACGGGTTATGGCCAGGAAGCTGCAGATCCTAAAGGATTTATGAAGCAATAATCTGCTCCCGTTAGTTAGCAGGCAACAGCTAAGCCAAGTTGTCAAGTACTGTTGACCGGTCCTGTGCTTACTGCAAGCCATAGGGCCTTGTCCGGGGGCCGAGTGTGAGGGGGCGTATGCTATTATGGCTGAGCTTGACGACGAAAAAAGCCATTATTATTGGCGCGGGACCCGCTGGTCTGACCGCCGCCCTGGAGTTTGTTCGCCGCAGCGACATCCAGCCCATCATCCTGGAGTTTTCCGATTACATGGGCGGGATTGCCCGCACTATCGAGTACAAAGGCAACCGGATTGACATCGGCGGCCACCGCTTTTTTTCCAAGTCCGATCGAGTCATGAACTGGTGGCTCGACCTCATGCCGGTCGAAAACGCCGCGGCCGCGGAAACGATTGCGTATCAGGGCCAACGCCGGACGGTAATCAATCCGCCGAAGTCGAGCGCGGCGGATCGAGAAAACGTCATGCTGGTCCGCAACCGTAAGTCGCGTATTTATTTTCTGCGCCAGTTTTTCGACTATCCGCTGAAGCTATCGGCATCTACTCTGCGCAAGTTAGGCATCATACGCACGACTAAGATCGGGTTCAGTTATGTTGCCTCTGCCCTGCGGCCGATTCGCAGCGAAAAAAGCCTGGAAGATTTTCTCATTAATCGTTTCGGCAGGGAGTTATACCGCACTTTCTTTCAGCGTTATACCGAAAAAGTCTGGGGCGTGCCCTGCGACAAGATCAGCGCGGAATGGGGCGCGCAACGAATCAAGGGACTGGACATCACCAAGGTCCTCAAGAACGCCTTCCGCAACCTCTTGCCACGCAAGAAGACGGACGATGTCTCGCAGAAGAAAGTGGAGACGTCGCTCATCGAGCGTTTCTTTTATCCCAAGCTGGGCCCGGGCCAGTTGTGGGAAGTAGCAGCGGCCAAAGTGAAAGAGGGTGGAGGCGAGATCCATCAGCATTGGCGCGTCGACAAACTGGAGTGCGCCGGAAACCGCATCGCCGCCATCTGGGCCACGCACACGGCAACGGGCGAGCGTAAGCGCTACGCCGGCGATTATTTCTTTTCCACCATGCCGGTGAAGGAATTGATCGCCGCGCTTGACACGCCTGCGCCGGCCAACGTCCGCGAAGTCAGCGAGGGGCTGATGTACCGCGACTTCATGACCGTCGGCCTGCTGATGAAGCGGCTGTCGATTGCCGACAAACTTCCCGACGGTAAATCGACCCTGATCAAGGACAACTGGATCTACATCCAGGAGCCGGACGTGCTGGTGGGGCGTCTGCAGATCTTCAACAACTGGAGCCCATTCCTGGTGGCGGATCCGGATAAGGTGTGGATCGGCCTGGAATACTTCTGCTACGAGACCGATCCATTGTGGAACAAGCCCGACCCCGAAGTATCGAAACTGGGCGCCGAAGAACTGGAGCGCATCGGCATTCTCAAGGCGTCCGACGTTTTGGATTCGGTAGTAATTCGCATGCCGAAGACTTATCCGGCTTACTTCGGATCTTATGACCGTTTCGATGAGATCCGGAAGTACATGGACGGCTATTCCAATCTCTTCCTGGTTGGCCGTAACGGCATGCATAAGTACAACAATCAGGATCATTCCATGCTTACGGCGATGATCGCCGTGGATAACATCCTGGCCGGCAAAACCGACAAGGATAACATCTGGGACGTCAACGCCGAGATGGTTTACCACGAAGCAAAAGAAGAAGCCGCTCACGCCGTAAGTAAGTAGCGCTCAAGCCGGCTTGCGCAGCACGGCAAACACGGATAACCCGAAGGGCGGCGGCGCGATAGATTCCAGGCGCGAAATCACAGGGGCGAGAAACCGGTCGAATAAGACGATCTGCGCGGCGGATTGTTCCTTGCGCCGGAACAGGCGCGCATTCGCCCACCATCCAAAGAACCCCGGCAAATTCATGTAGCGGATCTCAACGGCATCGAGTCCGGCCGCCCGCGCGACGCGCCGCAGGCTATCGCGTGTGTAGCGCCGGTAATGCCCGAGTCCTGGATCGATGGGTCCATACAGCGCCTGAAACGCCGGCGCTAACAAAACGATCCGGCCGCCCGGCGGCAGAATCGCAGCCATTGCGGCCAACGCCGCGCGATCGTCCGCGATGTGCTCCAGAACGTTCAAACACACGCAGGAATCGGGTTGAAAGCGCCGCAACGCGTCAAATGCAGCGTCGCCGGGGCCGCACAACTCGACGTGTAGATTTGGCCGATCCGGATACCGGCGCTCGAGACGTTCCAGGCACCCGGCCTCTACGTCTACGGCCGCCACTAGCGCCCGGTCCAGCAGGTTGCCGGTGAAGTTTCCCGTGCCGGATCCAACTTCAACCACTCGCCGTCCCAAATGCGGGCGCACGAGGCGGCCTTGCCACGCGAAGTAATTGCGCGCCTTGGCCATTCGCGCCTGATCCTGCAGGGCAAATTCAATCGCGGGTGGAGGGACCGGCAATCTAGATTTATTATAAGCGCCCGATTAGGGCTGGCCGTTTACTGCGCCACAGTTACATGCGGCTGGCTGGTTCCGATCACGTGCGACGAGGCGTCCAGGTATTTCCACCGGTAGTAGACCACGTGCTGCGGGAGCGCGGGAATGGTCACCGTGCAGCCGCTACTGCAGGGCACGCCGCTGTAATGTTCCGTCTGCTCAAAGTAGAACGGCGCGGCGGTGTTGACGGCCGCGCTGACGGCGACGCATGCCTCCTGGCGCGATGTGCAGTAATAATTCGCGGCGCTTCCGTTTTCCGCATAGCCGAATTCGACGATCGCAGTCTTGCCCGGCTGGGGCGGCGGATCGACGGCGACCGGAATGGCCTCGAAAGAACCGCGCGTTACCGTGTCTTGATTCGGATAAGGCGGCAGGATGTTAATGAGGTTGTCGAAGCGAACGCCATCCAGCCAACGAACCTGCGAACCTGAGACGCTGGCGGCCGGCGGGCCCTGGTTGTTCCAGAACACGTCGAACTGATTCCACTTACCGTAGTTAGAACCGAGACGGCGGAAACCCGCGCCACTAATATCGTGGCGTGTAATTCCAAACTGGACGATGTTAGCCGTATACGCGCCCAAGTCGGCGATGCAGAGTCTGTTCGTATCGTCTGGCTGAATCGCAATACCCGGATACGAACAATACGGAACGCTGACATAGGGCGTGTTGACATAAACATCGCCGGCCGCGGAGCCGCTCTGGCATTCGCCGGCGGCCAGCGCGTAGCAATACTTATACGAATCTGTTGCGCCATTACCCAGCAAACTGCCGGGGCCGCTCACATCCACCAGCGGATGGCGTCCCGAATAAGCCAGGGTAGTAAGGTTTTTGCGATTGAGAACGCTCTGCGCGCCACCGATCTTCCACAGTTGGCCGCTCACGTTGGTAAACGGCGACGTCGACGAACCCAGCGAAATCCCGCCGCCGAGCAACGGCCGCGCGTCCATACACACTCCGCTAAAACAAGGCCCCGGATGGCCATCCACGAAATTGGGGACGCCGTTGCCGCTAACGCCGCCGAAGGGCGGGTTGATCTCGACCGCGCTTTGCGGGCTTTGGTAGGCCGTCGCGATATTGCCTTGGCGGATTTGCAGGCAACTACCCCCGGTTGCCGAGGGACATAACGATTCCCCCAGCACGAAGGAAAAGCCGCCCTCGACAACCGAGACGCCGCCGGCAATGTAACTGTGGGCATTCAGGATGTTGGGGTCTGGGATCACCGTGGTCCCCGCCGAGTTGGTTCCAAACGGGTCCGCCCGGTAGTTCCACAGGGTGACCGCCGCGTTCTGAATATTGCGCGTACCGCAAACCATGACCAGCGCAGCCGTATTGGGATGCGCGGCCAGCGTATTGTTGTAACCCCGCTGCACCCAATACTGCGTGGCGCTGACCGCCTGCAGAACGCGGACGTACTCGGAGTCGATAGTCATCAGGTCGCCGGGCTGGATCGATTGCAACGCGGTGAACGCGGCCTGCTCCTGTGGCATGCCCGTGGTCACCGTGATTTGCGTGCACTTCTGGCCGGATACGCCGAATGAATTCGACGGACAAGCGTTCAATCCTCCGGACCCGCCGGTGGCGTTGGTAAGCCGCGCGCTCGTCAGGAACGTAGTGTAAGTGCGGCGCGGGCCTGAAATAGTCAAATCGTTACTCGACCAGGAGGCCCAACCCGAGTCGGGATTCTGGACTGCATGAATCGAACACCAACTCGCGGGCGCTTTCCGGTAGGAAGAGGCTCCAGCAACGATGTGCACGCTGTTTGAGGTTGTCCCGGCGGGCGTGCGGTCGCCCAGATCGTAAATGAAACTCCATCCGGGCGTATCTTGCGATTCCATCCGGGTATAGATCATGAGGTTGCCGTCCAATGAGACGCCGCCTAACAGCCAGAATTGGGCGGTGTAGCCACTAGCCAGATAATCCGGGTTGAAAAGGGGCGCCGCCTGGCTGACGGAATCGGACTTATTCGGCTGCAGGATTGTAAACTGGTTGCACGGCGGCGTATTGACCGGCGTGGTGAAGCTACAATCCGGAATCAACTTACCCGGAACGCCCTGGTTATGCGACCCAATGTATTTCACCTGGACAAGGCTCATCCTGGTGGAATCGAAAAACAACGGAATCAGGCAATACCATGCGTCGGCATTTTGCGGATCGAAGTTGCCCGCGCAAACGTTCGACGTGCTCCAGCGATTGTCGCCGTAGTAAGTAAATCCGGCCGATCCGAGGTCGTTGACCGTACTGCCGTCGGCCGCCATCCAGAACAATTCCTGCCCGACAAAGCAGTTGTAGCCCATCTTACTTCCCGAAGAAGCAGTGGCGGAGGAACAAACCAGATTTGGCTCCAGCGCTTCGGAATACCACGGCTGCATGCCGCTGCTGCCGTAGAGGAACGTTGTGTATCCGATCGAGACGCGATCCGCGGTGTTGGTTTTCTTCCAGATCAGCACGCCGAAATTGGTGGCGCTATAGGGAACGCCGCTCAAGTTAGAAGTGGGCCCTTTGGATAAGGTCAGTTGCAGTTCGCTTTGCACCGACGCGATGGAATATTCGGCGCCGGCGACGTTGATGCGGCTGCCCGCCGCCCAGCGGACGCTGAAGGGATTTCCGCCGGCCAGCGTGACCTGCCTGGTGGCTGAATTGTAGTTCACCGTGCCGCTCGCGGTAGAGGCTTCCACTCGCGAAACAGGCGGGGCGCCGGAGCTTTGCCATAAGTCCATCAGGTTTTGCGTCCCCACCGTGTAAGTTCTGGGGGCCGAGGTCAAGGAAATCTCGCGATTGGCGCTGGCGCAACTCACGCCGTTAACCGTCAGGCAAGTTACTATCTTGCAATCGTCGCCCATGCAGGCGGAATTACCGATTGCGGCCTGCGAGATGGTTACA
Organism: uncultured Verrucomicrobiae bacterium; assembly: GCA_963708525.1. GTDB lineage: Bacteria > Verrucomicrobiota > Verrucomicrobiia > Limisphaerales > UBA11358 > UBA11358. Next base: position 74,314 of record CAVPTH010000006.1, read on the forward strand.
GTGAACCAGTCGAGCGAACTTCCGGCGGCGGTGTAAGTGGCCCCGCCTGGAATCACCAACGAATCGGCCCGCAGAAATAGCGGACAGGTTCCCGCGGCGCAGGGCGCGGTGAAGGAAGCCATCCCGCTAAAGTTGTTCAGCGGGCCGGAAGGATTGCTCCAGACTGAGTTGAAATCCAGAGCCGTGACGAAATTCTGAGTGGTGGACGGCTGGCCTTGGGGAGATGTGACGCGATAAGAGCGCAGACCGCTCAATGGATCGATCAGCGTTTGCGCCTGATTACCCCACTCAATGGTCGGATATGCATACTGCCCGGGGTTGGCGCGGTCGGCCGGCGGACCTTCATTGTGCGTATCGCCAAGCGGGATATTCGCGGTAAGGAATTCCTGATCGAAGGACTGCGCGCCACAGGTCAACGTGTAGTGATGACGCGCGTTGGCCTGTAAGGCGCGCGAATACTTGTTACCGTCGGAAGCAGTCTCGGAGGCCCGCTTGCCAATCACGAAGGAGCGGCTTCGGCCCGCCTGCGATGGCGCTACGCCGTTCTGTACGGGGCCAGGCTGGGATACGACGTTACCGGCGCGAGTATCCTGATCGGCGCCGGGAAACAAATTTGGATTTACGTCGTCTACTAAGACGCCGACGTTACCGCTGGACGCCGTCCCCGTGGCAGCGCTGGCGAAGGTAAAGCTGTTATTGCCGGGAACGGTTGCTACGACTTGCCAGCCGTCCCATACGCCTGTATTTTCGAGATAGACCGTGCCGCCCGCGAGTAAGCCGTGCGGCGCGGCGGTCTGAATGGTAACCCGCCCGCTGGTTTGCGAACCGGAGACAATCGTAACGCTTCGGCTCATATCCGCCACCTGAATACTGCAGGGTTTGGAGATGGGCGAAGTAAATTGTAAAATCGCCTGCGTGGAGGAGGTAGTTACGCTCGAAACGGCAATTTGCCCGGATAACTGTGCGCTTACTACTAAAGGTATTAGAATCACCCAGAGCGGCCGCCCTGTTTCCCGAATCATTGTTGTCCTCTTATTCTAGTGCAGGTAGAAAACTCTAACTTCGCCGCGCGCGCCCAGGCAACCCGCTATCTTTACCGCGCTAGTCTCCACTCCGGCCGCGCCGCCGCCGCCGCCGGGCGCGACGCCATCGCCGCAAGCGACCAGACCTCCCGCGGAAGTCCATCCACCGCCGTTGCCGCCGTTGCCGCCATTGGTATAGAGTGAGTTTCCCAGAGCTGAAGTCCCACCCGGCGCGGATGTCGCGTTATTGTAGCTCCCACCTCCTCCACCGCCTCCCCCATTGGTTGCGGAGCCGCCATTTTGGCCCGCCGTTCCGGGCGAATTCGTCACCCCGGCGCCGCATCCACCGGCGTCAAACCGCACTGCCATTCCGCCAGGCGCGCCCACACGGGAGCACGCGGATGCAACCTGGTTGACGAAAACCATGTATAGGTTGCCGCTACCGTCGTCGCCCTGGAGCCACGCGGCATAGTTGGTGGCGCCGTTCATAATTCCGCCAAAGGCATAAGGCGCTACGTCGCCGCCCCGCCCTCCCGTGACCGACATACACGAGCCGAACGACGAACTGCCGCCATCGCCCGCCCAAGGGTTCTGGTGGCCCGCCGAGCCGCCTTGACCGACGCCGATGGTTACCGCGGATGCCGGCGTGGTGGGGCAGATGCCGCTCCAAAAGCCGCCTCCGCCTCCGCCCGCATCGACGCTATCGCCGCCCAGGCTACCGGAACCGCCGCCACCGGCGCCCCACATTTGTACATAAACCCAGTTCACGCCGGCAGGAACGGTCCAATTGGTGGAGCAGACGCCGCTGGCGCATGACCAAGACGTCATGGTTTCGCCGCTAATCGTGGTTGAGCCGTCGAAAATGAGCCTGGCTTCGGTCACGCTGCCGCCGCCCCCCGATCCGGATGGCGTCTGCGCCGCCCACGACGAGCCGCCCCAAGTAAGTACCTGGCCCGGCGAAGGCGCGGTCCCCGAGACCGCCTGGCCTTGAATCGCGCGCACAGTGGCAGAGGACAGCGTGCCGGAAAGATCGCCGCCCGCCGCCGGAAGGCTACCGGAGCCGCCGGTAACTTGCGTCCACGTATTCGCCGGTTGGCAGAGATAGATGTTCTGCCCGCTGGAAGCGGAGGTGTTGAAGAAGACTTCGCCGCTGGAACATGCCACCGGCAGCGTGGCGCCGGTCTTCGCCGGCTTAGTGGTATTGGCGCCGGAGGCGTCCCAATTGCCCTGCACGCTTTTGCTGCCGGTGACTGTGGTCTGCGCCAACGCGGCGGCCACACTTAATCCCCAGATAGTCAGTATTCGTCTCATAGTAAGTGGAGTTCCTGGTGATCTTTTGTTAGAAGCTGCGTACCACGGTGGCGGTAAAGGTGGCAGCGGCGGGATTCACGGCGCCAGTAGAATCGGCGCACAAACGAACGGACACCACGCCCGCGGCGCCGATGCGCATGGTGCCGTTGAGGCCCGCTTCCATGGCCGCGGGCCATCCCGGCGCCACCGAGTCTCCCGCGTTGGCGCCGGGCAAGGAGAAAGTGATATCCGCGGAACATGTACCGGCGGCGATGGACGGAAAATCGAGCGTCGCCGATGCCGTGAGAAAGGTCGGCACCACGGCGCTATCGACGGAGATTGTGGTCTGGCCGGCGGTAGCGACCGTCGCGATTCCCGAACCGCCCTGTAGGGGGCTGACGCTCAGGAATCCGCGGCGGTCGAGGCCTCCGGTGGCGTCCCATGCGCCGCTGGAGGCTGTCCAGGTGAAAATAGGAATCGAATTCAAAGGGAAGCTGGAAACGCCTGGCGCGGCGGTGCACGCATCGGAACACGCGACCGGCATGGCGCTGCCCACGGTCAAAGTTCCGGTGGGGTCGACGTAAATGTAGGCGGTTCCGCTTCCGCCGGTGAGCGTCGCGGTGGCGGAGGCCGTCAGCGAGTAAGTCTGCGCGCCGAAGCGGACGTTGCAAGGCGTAGTCGTCGAACAATTCGCGCCGATCGTGAGCGTGGTGGAATTATTCAGCGTGACCGCGAGGTCGCCCAATTGCGAAGCCATTCCCGCACCGCCCACCGAACTACCGCTCCCGCCAGTACCGCCGCCCACGCCGCCAGCGAGCACGCAGCGCCCGGATTCCGCCGTGGCGAACGCAATGGTGACATCGAATGAGGTTGGGTCTATGCCGATCTGGCTGGGCTCGAAGTAATTGGAGGGCGACGAATTGTCGTAACACTGCACCAGTAAGTTGGAGGTGCCGAGGCCATGCGTCGTACCGGGAATGGTTACCGAGGTTACGGCACTAAATGCGGCCGTGTAACTGCCGGGCCCGGACGATCCACCGAGCGTGACCCAGGATGAGCCGGTATATAGCTTGAGGTTGTTGGAATCGCCGGAATCCACCACCAGGTCGCCGGTTTGAGGCGATGTGGGCAGCGCGCCGGGCGCTACCTGAATGCCCGCCCCGCCCACGGTGGATGCGAACGTCTGCCGCGCGCCGGCGGTGAAGGTGTTCGAGGCGCTGACATCGGCCGCGTGTATGACTTGCGCCGCGGTGTAATCGCCGAATTGCGCCGTGATCACCCCGATGCGGCCGAATACGCTCGATATGCCTCCGGCCACGCTCTGCGGCGCCCACTGCGTTCCGTTCCACGCCAGCGCCTGCCCGATGAACGGCGCGGCGTTGGCGATCGGCCGGCCCTGCATCTGCGTCACCGTCGCCGCGGTCAGCGAACCGCTGAGATCGCCGCCAGCCGAGGGCAACTGCGCCGAACCCGCCACGCCGGAAAGCTGCGCGAAGCTATAATCGCCGGTCTGCGCGGCGATGGCGCCGGTGCGTCCGAACACTGTCGAGACCGGCGGCGAGATAGTCACGGTCTGCGCGGTCCACTGCGAGCCATCCCAGCCCAGCACCTGGCCCGGCGAGGGCGCCACGGTATTCAGTTGGCGGCCAAGCAGGCGGTTGACGCTGATCGAGTTGGGCGCGCCGCCGATATCGCCGCCGAACGCAGTCCACAGAAGCGCCGATCCGTTGGTGGAAAGCACGCCGCCGTTGTTGCCGGTGAGCGACGGCAGCACCGTTCCCTGCGCGGCCCACTGGTTCGCGGAGGTGCAAATGTACCAGTTCTGCCCAACGATGCTGGTGGTGAGGATGAATGTGGCGCCCACAGCGCAGGTCGCCGGCAACACCGGCCCCGTTTGCGATGGCAATGTGGAGCTTGCCGCCGAAAAATCGACGCTCTTGGCCTGCGTGCGCAAATCGATTTTCGTCTGGGCGTCTCCGGCTTTGGAGAGAGCAACGGCTACCGGCAGGATGCGGACTGCTTTGAGTACCTTCATAGTGTGAGTAAGTAGCGACGCCCGCAACGGGGATCGTCTGAGCCCATAGTAGGACGCGGGCAACCCGCAACCGGCCTACTTAACTCACTAAGTGACTCAATTCAGGACTAATAAAAACCTACAAAGGCTGTGATTCACCTTTCGCTAGAGGTCGGGTTTTGACCTGCTAAGCGGGGCGGCAGGCTGGGAAGCCTGTCGTACCGGCTAGTGTTCGGGCCAGGGATCGTAACTGCCGACGCTCCAGAGATGGCCTTCCAGATCGCGGCAAGTGAAGCCGCGGCCGCCGTAATCTTTGTCCTCAATGTCTAGAACCATTTCGGCGCCCGCGGCTTGGGCCGTGCGATAAATGGCGTCGCAATCGGAAACGATCAGGCACGGGGCCTGGGTTTCCGCCCCGCCGATCTCGTCCGGCTGCTTGATGAAATTGCTGTACGGCGTGCCTTTCACCACCGAGCCGAGCATGACCATGCCGTTCCCGAAAGTAAGTTGGGCGTGGGCGATGGTTCCATCGGGATTCGCATATGCGGCTTGCTTTTCGAAGCCGAAAGCCTTGCACAGCCATTCGATGGCGGCCGGCGCATCGCGGTAACGCAACGCGGGAATCACGGTGGACTTGCAATTCTTAGCGAAGTTCGACATAAAAGGCGCCTCCTGTTAAACGCTACCTTTCGAGTATGCCGCCGGAGCGCGGGGCGCGTCTTGGAAAAATCGGAAGCGGTTATCAGGCTTGGCGGTATAGATGACCTTCCACCGCGGCGGCGCTATTTCGTGCACACGAAAGTAGTCGCGGGAATGACGAAAGTCAGCACGGACCAGCGCGCGGGCGGAAATGCGCGGCTGACGCTCGTCACCGATCGCTTCAGCCCGGACATTGGCTCAGGGTCCACCAGATCGACTACATCGAGCACCTGGCGAAAGCCGATTTCTTTGAATGTGCGGCGCAGCAAGGGATACGTGAACTGGTTGAAATCGATCCCCAGCTTCATGACCTGCCGGCCCTGAACGGCCTGGCGAAAGCGATAGCGCGCCCAATCCGGCAGCCAGCCATAAAGCGGCAATTTGGCGTACTCGCCCGAAGCCTCGGTCACCATGAACTTGTTGGTGGATTCGAAAAAAAGCGTGCCGCCCGGCTTCAGCGCCCTGTAGACTTTCTCCAACCCCTTGCGCCAATACTCGACATGCTCGAAGACTGAGGACGCAATGACCACGTCGTAGATGCCGGAGCCGATATCGTCGTCCTCGATGTTGCCCAATTCAATATCGGGCACGACGCCGTTGCGCTTGCCGATATCCATGCCGACGGCGATCAGCTGCGGACTGATTTCCAGGCCTTTGCATTCAAGCCCGTTCACTCTACAGAGGATGGGGAACCAGCCGGTGCCGGTGCCGACCTCGAGAATTCGCATCCCGGGCTTCACCTTCCGCACCTTGCCGACGAAATTCAAATAGCGTTCGTACTGCGGAATCTTATCGGCTAATTCGAATGAACCTTCGTTAGCAATGTAGCGATCCACATCGGGAATTGATTCCTGGTGTATCCGCATATCTTACTTCGCTACTATAGCATTCACAGGCCTTCCAGCTGCTTCCGCGGCGCGATTTTATCTCTGATTTGAGTACCTGTTCAAAACTCCGGATTTATCGTGAAATCTAACTCACCGGGACATGATTGGCCCAGCGCGTTCGCCGCTGCGAATAAGAAGTGGCGTCGATGCCTGAGAACGCGCGGAATTCATTGGCGAAGTGTGATTGATCGTAATAGCCGCAATCTAATGCCAAATCCGCCCAGCGAAGATCCACGCCGGCGTGCAAACGCCGCACGGCCCACTGGAACCGCTGGATGCGGCGCCAGATTTTGGGCGGGAGCCCCACCTCTTCGCGGAAGACTTGCGAGAAGCGGCGCTCACTCAAGCCCGCGCTTGCGGCGGCTTCCCGAACACTCGAGGCCCCTGTTGCACAACCCAGGCTCTGCACCGCGAAATTCACCAACCTGCCGCGCGGGCCGGGCGGCCGGAACCGTTCGAGCAGGAAGCGTTCGAGCCGTTGCAGCTTGCAGCCGGGAGTGGGCGCCTCGCGCAACTCGTCGCGCAGCGCGCGGGCGCAAGGACCCCAGACGTCTTCCAAGGAAGTGGAAGTATTGCTGAAGAGGTCGACGGCGTCGCACGCAAACGGCCCAAATCCGCCGGGCGAAAAAACAACGCCGATCAAATCGGCCATGTCGGAACTATCGACAATCTCATACGCCGCGCGCGCGCCCACCACCAGCGACGGCGCGACTGGACAAACGCCGCCATCTTCCGGGCAGTCGCAGAGGAAATCCCGCGCCAGGTTCAGGATCACCTGCACGCAGCCGTTCGGTAGAACGCGCTCACGCCGATGCGGCGCCCGTGGCGCGCGCGTGTACCAGAGCATGCGGATGCATTGGTTGAGGGGCGCGGCGGGCGTACGCTCGATGTAAATCACAAGGGCCTGCTGTACCTAGGATACCGGCGGACAGCGGTGCGTGACGCGACATGCCGATTGGTTGTGCGCCAGCTACTCGACCAGATATCCGCCGCTCAGCGACGACCCCGACAAAGCCGTTGCCCAAGGCGTACTGGCCGCCGCCGTGATGCTGCTGCTGCCCACCAGGCTCAGAGTGTAACTGGCGATGGAAGTGTTCGTGCCCGTGCTGCTCGACCCTTCGTACGTCAGCGCCGCGGTGGGCATGTAGATCAACCCGCCGATATTTTGCGTGGTGCTGCCCTCGATGGTGGCCGCGGCGTTGTTGCTCGCCGGTTGCCAGATCGCAATACCCTGATACGTGCCCGAAGTGAACGAAGGCAGAGTCACGCCGCCGCTGCCTTCCAGATCGACGTTGCCGCCGGAAATGTAGAGCATCACCGGCCCGGTGGTTGTCAGCGTGGACGTGCCGCTCATCTTGATGCCGGATTGCAGAACGTAGATGCCCGAGGTAAGCGTCAAGGTTCCCGAGCCGGTTTGCTTGATCAGGTCGCAGTAGGTTCCGGGTGAAATGGTGTGCGGCATCGAACCGGTGAATTGCGCGGTTGGCTGGCAGCCGCCGCTCGATGGAGCGGAGGGCAGGCTTCCGGCGAACGGGTCGGCGGGACTGTTGCGCGGCACGCTCTGATTCGCGCCCGGCGTGATGTAGTTTCCGGTCATGGACACCGTGCCAACCACGTTGGTGGTGGCGCCGCCGGTGGTAGTGATGCCGCCGCTGCCGGTCATGTTGACGGCGCCCGCGGCGTTGGAGTTCACATAGATGCCGCAACCGCTGGTGATGGTGGACGTGCCGGCCATCGAAAGCGAGGCTGGGCCGGTTGGGTCGAGCACATACACGCAGCCGCTGCTTCCGGCGTTAAACACGCCCTCGGTGGCCCGCGATTTCACCGTAAGCCATCGGTTACCCAGCATGGCGCTGAACAGCGTCGGGATTCTTTTCGGAAACCGTGGCCGTTACCCAATATTTGGTGGGCGCAATGCCGGAGACCGGGATGTTCGTCCCGCCGCTGCCGATCTGAATCGAGACCGTCTGGTTGTTGTTGCCGTTGGTGAAGCCATTTTGCTGCGCGAACGCGCACCCGATCTGCCACGGATCCGAGGTACTGAGACTGGAGGGGCAAGTCGTGTCCCCCTGGGAGGAGGGAATGGCCGAGCCCGCGGCGGATACCACCGCCATCACGGCCGATTGCGCCGCCGTACGGCACGCCTCGCGCCGCCAATATGCCCATCCGATATCGGCCACCAGACCTACCAGACCGAACATCACCGGCAAAGACGCCGTGACGAAAATCAGGGCTTGCCCGCGCTGGGAACGAAGGCGCTTCGAAAGTACTGGCCGCATGCTACTTCTCCAATGCGAAAACGTTTTGATGACGTAGATATCGTTTACCACCGGCGTTAACACTAGAAAGCCTGAGTTTCTATCCGAAGGTTGACGGTAGTAATACCTTATTACCTGTCTACTCCCTTATGCGGTGGGTCTCAAGTTGTCAAAGGTTAACGTTACGGTGGGGGCGTGTTAAATGGCGTGCAAAACGCAAGCTCAGTGAACGTCGGGAATACCCAGGCGCGCGACCAGCGCCTGGAAACGCGGATCGGAGCGCACGCTGTCAAAACGCGGGTCGAATTTAACGAAGATTACGAACCCACGCTCATCGAACGCCTTGGTCAGCCACTCGAACCCGCGCTCCTCGTCGCCGAGCGCGAAGTAGACCAGCGCAAACTCCTGCTCCCGTCCCGCGGAGCCCAACTTTGGCGCTTGATCGAGGATTCGCAGCGCCTCGTTCGGCTTGCCTCGTAGCGCGTAAATTCTCGCCAATGCCGGCGCCTTGACAATATTCGCTCCTCGAATGCGCAGTCCCTGTTCGATGAAAGATTGCGCCTCTTGCAGCCTGCCGGTCTGCTCGTAGACTTCGGCGAGCCGCGTGTACGCCGTGAAATCCTGCGAATCGAGCTCCAATGCTTTCTTGAAGTGCCTCTCCGCGTCACCGTATTTCCTAGCGCGGAAGAGAATTCTCGCGTAGTTCGATTGCATGGTCGATGAAACCGGATCAATCGACGCCGCGCGTTCCGCCTCCTGAATTGCCTCTGGAAAACGGCCGGCGGCCATGAGGAAAGCGCTGTAATAACTATGAACCTCGATACTATTCGGGTCCAAGTCGATGCCTCTGCGGAGTTCCGTGCCGGCATCTTTCCAGTTCCAGTCGTACGCGTAGAGAGCATCTCCCAACGCGGTGTGCGCGTCGGCGAGATTGCGATCCAATTCGAGCGCTTTGCGCGCCGCGTTCTTTATCGGTCCTTCCGTTTCCCGGAAATCTACTGCTCCCCAGATTCCGCGCTCATGCCATGCGTGTGAGAGGCCGGCGTAGGCCTCGGCGAAATCGGGCTGTATTCGCGTCGCGTCCTCGAAATAACGGACGGCTTCCTTGAGATCTTCGTCATCCAGCTTCCAGAGATGATAGCGGCCTTGAAAATACGCATCCTGAGCGGCCGCGGCGACGCGGCGAGGTCTCTGCAGACGTTGCGATTCCTGCGGCGTCACCTGCACTCGAATCTCTTGAGCGATGGCGCGCGCCACTTCGTCTTCCAGCGCCAGAACGTCCACCACGTCGCGGTCATAGTCCTTCGCCCACAAATGCTCATCGGTCGCTGCCCGAATCAATTGCGCGCTCACCCGCACTCTTCCACCGGATCTTTGCACGGCGCCTTCCACGATGGCGTCCACACCCAGTTCGCGAGCGATTTCCGGAAGGGCCTTGGTTGTGCCCTTGAAGCGCATCACGGAAGTTCGCGAGATCACTTTCAGTGCGCGGACCTGGGCGAGGCTCGAAATCAGCGCTTCCGTGGTTCCATCCGAGAAATACTCCTGGCTCGGGTCGCCGGAGAGATTCTGCAATGGCAACACCGCAATCGAGCGAATCTGCGGAGCGCGCGGCCACAACTTCCAGGCGCCGGCGCCAACGATGAGCGCCAGCACCGCCGCCGCCGCCCACCGCCGCGGCAACGTCTTCCGCCTGGGCGCCGCTTCCTCCGCCGCTTGGAGCGGTAGGGCGCGAAGATCCGCCACCAATTCGCGCATCGATTGGTAGCGGCCCGCGGGCGCTTTCTGCAGCGCCTTATCCACCAAAGTTCGCAGCGGCGCCGGAACGTCCGCGGCCAGCGGTTCCGGCGTCCCGTCGATGATTTTCTGCAACACCTCGAAGATCCGACCGGCCGGTGAACGCGCGGCGCCCGGCGACCATTTCATGCAGCACCAGGCCGAACGAAAAGATGTCGCTACGCGCATCCGCTGGCTTGCCGGAGGCCTGCTCCGGCGACATATACGCGATCGTTCCCATCACCAGGCCCGGCTGTGTCTGATTGCGGGTCAGCGTGCTTGGCATAGCCGCTGCGAGTCACCAGAATGTTTTGCGGCTTGATGTCGCGATGCAGAATTCCGGCCTCGTGCGCGCACGCCAAGCCATCGGCCACGCCCGCCAGCAACTCCACCACTTGCCGCCAGGAATGCTTTTCGGCCTTCGCCCAATCCACCAGCGTGCCGCCATCGACAAACTCGGTCACCAGATATTGCCGCTCGTCAAACTCGCCGGCGTCGTGCACCGTGACAATGTGCGGATGATTCAGCGACGATGCGGTCTTCGCCTCGCGCTGAAACCGGCGCCGCGCTGCCGCGTCAGCCAGATTCTCCGAGAGAAGCTTGACCGCTACCGTCCGGTTCAGCCTGGTATCGAGCGCGCGATAGACCACGCCCATGCCGCCCTCGCCCAACTTTGAGACGATCTCGTAGGCGCCCAGCCGCGAACCCGGGGCGGGCGCGGACGCCTCCCACGCGGCGTGTTCCAGAAGCGATGGCTCCTCTTGCCGCAACAGAGATACAGCCCTCATTTCGCGGCGGCCAGCAACGTAACTTCGCGCCGTTTGGAGATGCCCACTTGAATCAGGTCCACGTCCACATTGTCGAATGCCAGCGCGTGCTTGAACATCGCCGCGAAATCTTCGTTGACCCAGTGCGCCTTCATCACTCCGCCGCTGGAGTGCCGGCTGACGCCTTCGAGCACATGTCCGATCTCGTGCGCCATCACATACCCCAGCACCACGCCGTCCTGACCCTCCGAGCGATGTTGCAGCACGCGCTCCATGAGGACGTGAATCTGCGTGCCGCCGTTCCGGTACGGTAACGCATAGGCCAGGGCATCGGGGTTCAGCCTCTTGAGCGAGTCCGGATCGAGTTGCATCTCGACCGGCAGACACGCCGCCCGCCCCGCGCGCCCGTCTGATTTCGCCCATCGGACAGAGACTCCGATTTCGCCGAAGACCCGGACCACCGTTTCTTTCGCGCGGAGCAGCATGATCGCGGCAACCGGCGTGGCGACGCGCAACTGAACCGCAACGCACTCGTTCATTGCGGTTGAGGCCTCAGCTCCCACAGCCGTCAGTGTCATCAGGCTCGCCGTTACCGTCGCTTTCCAGGTCTTCATGGGTTTCATTCCCTTCGCTGGCTTAAGCGGAACGCGGAGGCGAAATCCGCCATGCGCGCGGAGTTTTTTTGCGTTGCCCGCTCGCGGGTCTGGTAGGATGCGGGAGACGATGGACGAATCCGCGCCTCAGATTACGCAGTTGCTGCAGGCCTGGAGCGCCGGTGAGGACAAAGCCCTGGCGCGGCTGATGCCCATGGTCTACGAGGAATTGCGGCGCATCGCGCACCGGCGCATGGCGTTCGAGAGACCAGACGTCTCCCTGCAAGCGACGGCGTTGGTCAATGAGGTCTACCTGAAGCTGGTGGATGTCACCGGCGTCAGCTTCCGCGAGCGGAGCCAGTTCTTCGCATTAGCCGCGCAATTGATGCGCCGGATCCTGGTGGACGCGGCTCGCGCCCGCGGCGCCGCCAAGCGCGGCGGAGACATGGGAAAGGTTGCGGTTGAAGACGGTTTCCTTGCCGCGCCCGGCAGGGACCGTGAGATCGTGGCGCTGGATGACGCCTTGGACGCCCTCGCCAAGCAGGATCCGCGAAAAGCGCGCGTGGTGGAATTGCGGTTCTTTGCCGGCCTGAGCATGGAAGAGACTGCCGAGGTGCTTCAGATTTCGGTGCAGACGGTCCACCGCGACTGGAACTTCGCGCAAGCCTGGCTGGCCCGCGCCATGAAGCCGGAAGAACAAGAGCGCCGCTCGTGATGAGCGGCGCTCTCTATCGGGCCTGACGATTCCCTCAAGACTCGCGGCGCCAATCCCTACTCGGCTTGGATCGAGATCAACCGGATGGCGGCCAAGCCCCGGGCATCGCCCGCACCGCGCTTCGGCGCAGTGAACTTATGGGCTTGGATTCCGTCATCGCCGGTCCAGACGCGCTGCAGCGCACAGCCGCCGTCGTTGTAGCAGGCAAACTCCAGAACCGCGCGGCCCGCGTGTTTCCACGTTTTCGGCGCGTCTTCGCGTACGCCGGTTCCCAACAGCACGCTGCCATCGCGCCCGCGGATTTGGAGCCGCGACTCGCCGTTCGACGCCATCACCATATACGTACCGGGCGCCATCACCTTGCCTCCGGCCCGGAACGCGAAGGGGATCTCGGCCTTCAAAGCCTGGGCGGAAGCCACGGTCGACGCAACCATCAGAGTGGCGGCTGCGAGCATCAGATTCATCGTTGTGCGTTTCATTTTCGTACCCTCCTTGTGGGCATTTCTTATCCGGCCAAGAGAGCCTTTCGTTGTCTCTCTTGCGCCTTCACACCCCTAAGCGGAATCGGAGGGCCGGAATCTGCCATGGCCTGAAAAAATATTCGAAGATTTTTTCCGGCGCGTGCGTTTGAGCTCGCGGCGTTCGCTCAGCGCGCCTTCATGTATCTGCGCGGACGGTCTCGACCGGGAGGATGCGCCGGATCGTTCTCGCGGTAGTAGACGCGGCAGGATTTCATCAACTGGAATTCCGCCACACTGGCGTTCATCCTCCGTTCATGTTCGGAATTCTACAATGTGGAAACTTGAAATGCGTTCCTTTTTCCCGGCCGTGGGACTGAGCCTGGTCCTCTGCTGTAAGGTCCCGTTTGCGCAGACCGTCGTCGTACCCCCCTCCGGACCCATCACTCTCACGCTGCAAGACGCCATGCAGCGCGCCCGGCAGTATAGCCAGCAGGTCTATTCCGCCAACATCGCCGCGCAGCTGGCCCATGAGGATACTGTCCAGGCCAAGGCGGCTCTTTTGCCAACTGCCGACGGCCAAAGCGCTTACATCTACACGCAGCCGAATGGCACCCCCAGCGGGGTCTTTGTCCCCAACGACGGACCTCACATCTATATCGATCAACTCAACGTCCATGCCGACGTTTACGACCCGGGCAAGCGCGCGGACTACCGCCGCACCATCGCAGCCGAAGCCGCGGCCAAGGCCAGGAAGGACATCGCCGAACGCGGCTTGATCGCTACCGTTTCCGAGGATTTTTATTCGATGGTGGCGGCGCAGCGCAAGATCGCCAACGCCCAGGCCAGCCTCAAAGAGGCCCGCGACTTTCAAGACCTCAGCGAAAAGCAGGAACGCGGCGGCGAGGTGGCGCTTGTCGACGTCATCAAGGCGCGGTTGCAAGTCCGCCAGCGCGAGCGCGAATTGAAGGACGCCCAGGCCACCCTCGACAAGACACGTATGGGCTTTGCGGTCATCCTTTTCCCCACCTATAACCAGGAATTCGGCGTCGCCGACGATCTCGAAACCGCGCCCACACTGCCCGCGAAACCCGAAGTGCAATCCATGGCCGGGAAAAACAGTCCGGACATTCGCGCCGCGGAAGCCACCCTACAGGAATCCACGTTCGGCATACAGTCCGCTCGCGCCGCGTATCTGCCCACATTGACTGTCGATTACTGGTTCGGCATCCAGGCCAATTACTTTGCCGTTCACGATCCACGCGGCGCCAATCAACTGGGTTCCAGCCTGGCCGCGCAGGTGAATATTCCAATCTGGAACTGGGGCGCCACCAGGAGCCGGGTCAAACAGGCGGAGCTGGAAACGCAACGGGCGAAGAGCGATCTCAGCGTTGTTCAGCGCGCGCTCCTCTCGCAGCTCGATACCTATTACACCGAAGCCCGCGTCGCCTCCGAGCAAATCGCATCTCTGCGCGATTCCGTAGTCATGTCATCGGAAAACCTCCGCTTGACGCGCCTGCGCTACACCGCTGGTGAATCGATCGCGCAAGAAGTAGTGGACGCTCAAAACGGCTTGGTCGACGCGCGCAACGCCCTCGACGACGGCCTGGTGCGATACCGGCTCGCCGTGGCGAACCTCCAGACCCTCACGGGAGCTTTCTAACCTATGAAGAAATATTTCACCCTGGTGAGCCGGAGCAATCGCGCGGCCTTCTATTCGGTCTTGTGCGCCGCGTGCCTGCTCGGCGCCGGAGGCTGCGCGAAGAAGCAGGAGGAAGCCGAGGCCGAAGCGCCCGCGCCCGTGCAGGTAGCCGCGGTTACGGAAGACTCTGTGCGCCGCACGGTGGCCGCCGATGGCGTTCTGTTCGCCAGGAATCAATGGAACGTGATGCCCAACATCACCGCGCCGGTCGCCCGATTCCTGGTCAATCGCGGCGACGTGGTGAAGAAAGATCAGCTTCTGGCCGTACTGGAAAATCGCGGCCTGGTCGCCAACGTCGCGGCCAACAAAGGCCAGGTGGAACAGGCGCAGGCGAATCTGCAGAACACCGAACTGGCCGCGATTCCCGAATCCATCGTCAAGGCGCAGACCGATATCGAGAGCGACCAGGAGCAGTTCGCCGCCGCCAGGAAAGTTCTCGATAGCCGTCAGGCATTGCTCAAAGAAGGCGCCTTGGCGCGCAAGCTGGTCGATGACGCCGCCGTTCAGTTTGCGCAGGCCAAAGCACAGCTCGATACCGCCAGGGAGCATCTCCGCATCCTGCAGGCCGCCGGCAAGCAGGCGCAAATCGATCAGGCGAAAGCGCAGGTCGCCGCCGCCCAGGGCCAATTGCGCTCGGCCGAAAGCCAGGTGGCCTATTCCGAAGTGCGCAGCCCCGAAGCCGGCGTAGTGGCCGACCGGCCGCTCTACCCCGGCGACATCGCGCAGGCCGGCACGCCGCTGATGGTAGTGATGGACGTTTCGTCGGTTGTCGCGCGCGTGAATGTTCCCGCGGCGGATGCTACCGGCATCAAGGTGGGGCAGGACGCCACGATCGACATTGCCGATACGGGCGAGGACATTCCGGCGAAGGTTCGCGTGGTGAGCGTGGCCACGGATCCCAACAGTTCCACGGTGCAGGTCTGGGTCGAAGCGCCAAACCCCGAGCGCAAGTTTAAAGCCGGGGACAGCAGTCCACGTCACCATCGTCACCGGGACCATCAAGAACGCGATGCTGGTTCCAGTCGCTGCCGTTCTTCCCGGCGAGACAGGCGGCACCGCTGTGCTGGTGATCGATTCCGATCAGGTGGCTCACCGCCGCGCGGTGCAGCTTGGGCGTGCGCAGGGCGACAAGGTGCAGATCCTCAGCGGCGTGCGCGCCGGCGAAGAAGTGGTGATGGTGGGCGGCATGGGCGTGGACGACAAGGCCAAGGTCAAAGTGATCGACACCAACGCTGAAGAGCCGAAGAGGACGACCGAAGACCGCGCCGGAAGAAGGTCCGCCGACCAGAAGAAAGACGAGGCGAAACCGAAGGAAATGAGCGACCTCCGATTCCGCCACCGCCCGGCGGATGCGACGCGCCGACACTGGACCGCGCGCCACGGCAAGCCGATCATCTTCGTCATCCTGACGCTGGTGGCGGTGGGCATCTACCTGGCGCTCACCATTCCGGTCGCGGTTTTCCCGGACACCAATTTCCCGCGCATCGTGGTCGGCGTGGACAACGGCGTGTTCCCGATCGACCAGATGCTGGTCACGGTGACCAGGCCGCTCGAAGAGGCGGTCAACACCGGTGCAGGGGCTGGATCACCTGTGGTCGCATCACCAGCCGCGGCACGGCGGAAATCGACCTGTTCTTCAACTGGAACGTCGACATGTACCGCACGCTGGAACTGGTGAACGCGGCGCTGGCGCGCGTGCAGCGCACGCTGCCCGCCACCGCCAAGCTCAACGCGCAACCGCCTGACCTTCGCCGCGTTTCCCGATCATGGGCTACAGCCTGACCTCCGACAAGATTCCGCAGACCGCGCTGTGGGAACTGGCGACACTACGACATCAAGCCGCGCCTGAACCGGCAGCCCGGCGTCTCCATCGGTGGTGGTGCAGGGCGGGCAGGTGCCGGAGTTTCAGGTGCAGCCCGATCCCGCCAAGCTGGTGCAGGCCGGCGTCACCGTCCCCAATATTCTGGACGCCATCGGCCGCAGCAACATGATCGATTCGCCCGGCCTGATCGAGGCCAATCACCAGTTGGTTCTCAGCCTGGTGAGCGGCCAGGCGCGACACGCCCGCGAGATCGCCAACATCGTCGTCAAGACCACGCCGGCGGGCGCGCCGCTGCGCATCGGCGATGTGGCCACGGTGGCGCCTTCGGTGATGCCGGTCTACACCGTGGTGACGGCCAACGCCAAGCCCGCCGTGCTGCTCAATATCTACCGCCAGCCGGACAGCAATACCGTGGCGGTGGCCGACGCGGTGCACGCGGAGATCGAGCGAATCCGAAGAAGGACTTGCCGCAGGGCGTCGAGCTGCGGCCGTTCTACGATCAGTCGGAAATCGTCAACGAATCCATCAAGAGCGTGCGCGACGCCATCCTGCTGGGGCTGGTGCTGGCGTCGCTGATCATGGTGCTGTTCCTGCGCGACTGGGGCACGTCGCTGGTGGCCGGGCTGGTGATTCCGGCGACCATCGCGGTGACGTTCATCGCGCTGCGCATGCTGGGACGAGAGCTTCAACCTGATGA
Source organism: uncultured Verrucomicrobiae bacterium (assembly GCA_963708525.1). Lineage (GTDB taxonomy): Bacteria > Verrucomicrobiota > Verrucomicrobiia > Limisphaerales > UBA11358 > UBA11358. The sequence continues at coordinate 91,014 of CAVPTH010000006.1, forward strand.
CGCTGGGCGGCCTGGCCGCGGCGGTGGGTCTGGTGATCGACGACGCCATCGTGGTGGTGGAGAACATCGTCATGCATCGCGACTCGGGCCAATCGCGCGCCGAAGCCATCCGCAGCGCCATCCGCGAAATCCGCGTGCCGCTGGTCGGCTCCACCATCACGCCGATCGTGGTCTTCCTGCCGCTGATCTCGATCACCGGCGTGACCGGCGTCTTCTTCCGCGCGCTGGCGGTCACGGTGGGAATGGCGCTGCTCACTTCGCTGGCGCTGGCGCTCACCTGGACTCCCACGCTGAGCCACTATTTCCTCCGCAATCGTCGCGCGCCGGCACCCGGCGGAGCATCACGCTGTTCCGCCCTGGCTGATGCGCACCTACGAGCGCGTCGCTGCGCATTCACGCTGGAGCATCCGCTGGTGCTGGCGTCTGTTCGCGTTGCTGCTGATCGGCGGTCGCTATTTCTGCTACAACCACACCGGCACCGACCTGCTGCCGGCGATGGACGAGGGCGGCTTCATCGTCGACTACATCATGCCGGCCGGCTCTTCGCTCGAGGAGACCAACCGCGTCATCAGCCACGTGGAGAAGATCCTGCGCGACACGCCGGAAGTGGAGAACACCTCGCGCCGCACCGGCCTGCAGCTCGGCCTGGCCGCGGTGACCGAAGCCAACACCGGCGACATTTCGGTGAAGCTGAAGCGCGACCGCAAGCGCAGCGGCGAAGAGGTGATCGCCGACGTGCGCGCCAAAATCAAGAAAGCCGAGCCGGTGCTCGACATCGAATTCCCGCAGCTTCTGCAGGACATGATCGGCGATCTCACCAGCGCGCCCGAGCCGGTGGTCATCAAGCTGTTCTCGCAGGATCCCGAGCTGCTGCACCAGTGGGCCGCCGCGGTGGGCGACACCATCAAGAAGATTCCCGGCGTGGTGGACGTGCTGGACGGCATCGAAAACACCATCAGCGGCCCGGCCATGCGTTTTCAGCGTGGACCCGGTGGTCACCGCGCGCGCCGGCTTCACGCCGCAGGAAGTGGAACTGGATGCCAGCGCCATGCTGCAGGGCGAGCCGGCGCACCACGCCGGTGGTGGTCAACGACCGCTCCTACACCATCCGCGTGCGCTTCCCGGAGAGCACGCGCGCGACGCTCGATTCCATCCGCAACACGCTGCTGGTCAGCGGCACCGGCAAGACGGCCACCATCGGCTCGCTGGCCAACGATGATCGAAGATCCCGGGCCAGACCGAAATCCGCCGCGAGAATCTGCAGCGCGACGTGCAGGTGACCGCGCGCTTCGAAGGCATGAATCTGGGCGACGGCATGGCGAAGGTGCAGCAGGCCATCGCCGATCTGAAACTGCCGCCCAGCATCCGCGTGCAGTACGGCGGCCAGTTACGAGGAGCAGCAGAAATCGTTCAAGGACCTGGCGTTCGTGCTGGTGCTGGCGGTCGTGCTGGTGTTCATGGTGCTGCTGTTCGAGTTCGGCAATTTCGCCGCGCCGCATGGCGGTGCTGTCCTCGGCGCTGCTCTCCACCTGCGGCGTCTTTCTGGCGCTGCTGATCACGGGCACCACGTTCAACCTCTCGTCGTTCATGGGCCTGATCATGGTGATCGGCATCGTGGCCAAGAACGGCATTCTGCTGCTGGATGCCGATCAGAAGTTCCGCGCGGAAGGCATGCCGGCCGGAAGAAAGCATGATCCGCGCCGGCGAGCGCCGCCTGCGTCCCATCATGATGACCGCGCTGGCCACCGTGGCCGGCATGATTCCGCTGGCGCTCGCCTTGGGCGCCGGCTCGCAAATGCTGCAACCTCTGGCCATCGCGGTGATCGGCGGAATTCTCGCCTCGATGGTCCTGTCTCTGGTGGTGACGCCGGCCGTTCGCTATTACATTGGAGGCCGGGACTAAACGAAAGGAGTAACTCAGATGAAGAAAGCTTCTCGACACTGGCTCTGCGTGGTCGCCGCGGCGTTCGCCGCCGAAGGCTACAAGGTTCTCAGCAAAATCAAGATCGGCGGCACGGGCGGCTGGGACTACGTCGCCGTGGACAGCACCAACCGCCGGCTCTACGTCTCGCACGGCACGCATCGTGGAAGTGGTGGATCCCGACGCCGGCAAGGTGGTCGGCACAGATCACGCAACTGCACGGCGTGCACGGCATCGCCGTCGCGCCGGAACTCGGCAAGGGATTCATCACCAACGGCCAATCCAACAGCGTCACGGTGTTCGATCTGAAGACGCTGGCCAAAGACCGGCGAGCCGGCCACCGGGCAAGAATCCGGACGCCGTCTGCTATGAGCCGAAGACCAAGCGCATCTTCACCGTTCAACGGCCGGTCCAACGATTCCACGGCCATCGATGCCAAGACCAACGAGATGTCGAAGACCTTCCCGCTGGGCGGCAAGCCGGAGTTCTGCGCGGTGGATGGCGCCGGCAAGCTCTACGTCAATCTCGAAGACTCGAGCGAGATCGTCGAGATCGATGCGGCCAAGACGGACGTGACCCGGCGCGCTTCGCTGGCGCCGTGCGAAGGTCCGTCCGGCCTGGCCATCGACGTCAAGAACAAGAAGCTCTTCTCGGTCTGCGGCAACAAGATGATGGCGGTGACCGACATCCCCACGATGAAGGTGATCGCGACCCCGCCGATCGGCACCGGGACCGGATGGCGCGGGCTTCGATCCCGGCACGGGCCTGGCGTTCAGCTCCAACGGCGGCGACGGCACGCTGAGCATCGTCAAACAGGTGAACGGCAAGTACGAACCGGTGGACACCGTGCCCACCGAGCGCGGCGCCCGCACCATGACCGTGGATCCCAAGACGCACAAGGTGTTCCTGCTGGCCGCCGAAGACGGCCCGCCGCCGGAAGCCAAAGGACGGCCAGAAAGGGCCGTCCGCCGGTGCTGCCGGACACCTTCCACGTCCTGGTGGTCGGGAAATAAGGAGAAGACAGCCATGACGAAGTTCCGATTTTCCATGCGGGTCTGCCTGGCGATCGCCGGCGGAGTTGCGATGATCGTCTGATAGCGTTCGCCCAGGAAGTTCCAACCGATGCGCCGTACAAGGTACTGAAGAGGGCCAAAGTGGGCGGCGAGGCGGCTTCGACTACGTGACCGCCGATTCCGACGATCGGCGGCTGTACATGGGACGCAGCGCGAACCGCCGGCCGTGTGACGGTGTTCAACCTGGACAATCTGGAGAAGATCGGCGAGATCGCGAGACTCCACCGCGTACACGGCGCCACGGTTTCGCCGAAATCCCATCACGGCTTCGCCAGCAGCAATCCGGTGGTGATGTTCGATAGCAAAACGCTCGCAACCATCAAGACCATCGAAGTGAAGGGCGACCCGGACGGTTATTTATATGACCCGTTCAACAACCGCGTCTACATCCTCAGCCACGCAGAAGCCGCACGCCACCATGATCAATGCGGCGGATGGCGCGGTGGTAGGCACGATTGACGATCTGGGCGGCGCGCCGGAACAGGCCGCGACCGACGGCAAGGGCACGATCTACGTGGATATCGAGGACGCGCACGCAATCGCCGTAGTGGATGCGAAGACGATGACGGTGAAGACGAAGTACGATCTGGCCGGAAAGGGCGGCGATTGCGCGGGCCTGGCGCTGGATGTGAAGAACCAGATCCTGTTCGCGGCTTGCCGCAATCCGCAGGAAATGGTGATCGTCAGCGCGAAGGACGGCAAGATGATCACCACTCTGCCGCTGGCCGGTTCGAGCGACGGCGCCGTTTTCAATCCGAAGACCATGGAAGCCTTCAGCTCACACGGCAACGGCACCCTGACCGTAGTGAAAGAAGAGAACCCGGCCACGTTCAAAGTGGAAGAGAACCTGAAGACCATGTCGGGCGGAAAGACCCAAACCCTCGACCCGAAGACCGGCCACATCATGATCATCGCCGCGGAATACGCCGCGCCTCCGCAACCGGCCACGCCTCCCGACCCAGTAAGAAGGGTGGACGCGGCGGACGCGGTCAGATGGTGCCGGATTCGTTCACGATCTTGGAGGTAGGCAAGTAAGGAGGCTGCACAATTTCTCGGAATTCCGGCGGCGGCGAAAAGCTTGGAGCAGGTACGCTGAGTTGTTAACGATTTTCGCTGTCCTCCCAGGATACGTTCGCCGCCACGTCGCCAATAACAAACCGCACGCCCTGATTGTCTGACGGATTCAGCCACAACATCCGGTCGAAGATGTTCCAGGCGTCCTTGAATCGCTTCAGGCGCCAAGAGCAAAGCCCGAATCCATGCATGCAGCGTAGGAAGGGACGGTTGTCGATCCAGCCCCAAGACAATACACCGTCGAAATCCTTGCCCAGAGATACTTCACCAATCCGAAACCCGGCTTCGTAGTGCCGGATCGCATCGCCGGGCCGGCCATCGAAGACCAAATTTCCCAAATGGGCATGGGCGTCCAGACAGCGGAGATCTGCTTGGCAGAGATCCATCAGAATTTTGAACGCGCCCTCTGTGTCCCCGGCGTCTTTGCGGTCAACACTTTGCCCGATTGGGTCGGCATCCGGGTCTGGATCGTCCGGGTCCATTCCCGGCAGCACCTGTTCCATTTCGAATTGCGGCCGCCGTCCTCGCGAAACGATCGGCTTGGCCCACTGGTCAATTGGCTCGCCTGCTTCGCCCCAGTATTCCTGCGTCGGGTCCCAGGCGCCCCGAGCCTCGAGTTTCAGCGGGACCAGGCCCAGCGCGTCCGGATCGAGCCGCTTAGATTCGATCTTGCCGGATATATAAGGATTGCCGGCGTAAGTCCACTGTTTGCGCGGCCGGACCACTGCGATCTCGCCGGGGACAACGTCCCAAAGGTGTGTGGCACGCAGCGTGATCTCGAAACCGCTCCCGAGCACGCGGCACCGTGCGGCTTTCTGCCTCACCGACAGAATCGCGAGTTCAACAGGTCCGCTCAGATCCGGAACCGTTTTCGCTGCCCGCTCTTTCCGTCGTGCACCGGTTGCGGACGGCCCGGGCGGCGTCAGCCCCATCCATGTTCGGTAAGCAGCCAAATGGCGCGCGCCTTCCGAAAGCGCCGGCATCGTCACATCCTCGGCCGCCACCACGTGTTCACGGCCATCGGCGCACCGGACTTTTGCTGTCAGGCCGCGTCGTTCATTTCCGTCGTAGTCGAACGCAACCACCAGCACCTGTTGGCCCACAACCGTGGCCTCGGCCGGCAAAGCGACGCTGTCCTCGAAGGCTTGCCGCAGCGCCCAGAGTTGCTCATCTTCGCTGTATGCGCCGGTCGTGATCTCGTCGATCGGCTCGTCCAGGGCGGCTTGACCCAATGGCAGCTCCTTCTTGTCGCGCGCGGCTTTCTTCATGATCGGAGCCTCTCGCTCCAGCGCTGTTTTGCGGCCTCCAGAAATGATGGCCGCTCGCCGCGCTTGGCGCCGGCGGCCAGCTTCTGGAATTCGCCAATGAATCCGCTCTTCCGGAAATGCGCGGCGCAGACGTTCCGCACCGTTTCCTCCCACTCGGCAGCTAGGCCCGCCCGCAGGTAGGAAGCTCGGGCTCGCTCGAAGTTGCTTAGGGCAGCATCGTAGTACTTGCTCTTCTTGGCGCCGACAAGGCGCAGGCCCTGCGCTCGCCAAAGGCGGGCGGCAAGACCCGGATGAGATTTATCCAACTTCTTCGCGGCCGGCTCCGTGGCGTAATGGCTCACCCCCTCGAGGGAGGTGTCGGCGGCGCCGTGCACCAGTTCCGCAAGCCGGTCCACTTCCTTGGTCTCAACGAATAGTTCGATCGCGGAACACAATTCGGCGCCCTTGGCGGCGCTCATCGCCTTTTCATGCCACTCTTTGCGTTCGGCCTTGGGGACAAACTTCATGAGGTCATCGTAGCTATATTTGGAGGGATGCTTCCGAAAATCGACCCAGGCAGCTTCGAGCGCTTCTTCTCCGCGTCCGAGTTTCGTTAGCAACTCGCGGTGAAGGTTGTCGAGATCGTAGCATGCTGCGGACGGAGATCGTTTCTCACGCTCCATAGCGCGCCCACGCTCCACCCACGCCAGGGCGTCAGCCGGCTTCCGCGATTCGAGCAGTTTGGCGGCGGCCACGCAATCGGCTGGTGTAAGGCCGGTCCGCTCCGCGTGCGCGACGTAAGCTGAAACATGCCGTTGTGCCAAATAGATCGCTCGCAAAACCGCATTCAATCGCCTGTACTCCCAACTGGATGGATCCCCCGAAACCGCCTCAAAGCGTGCTCGGATCTGCTTCTCGAAAGCAACTCGTCCGGCCTTATCGAATGCCGCGGCCGTATCCTTCTCAATCTCGTAACAGACCCGGGGTCAGAACGAGTTTCGCGCCGAGCATGGCCAGCAACGTGCGGCGTTCCACCGACATGGTTTCCGGCATGGTCAGAATGAGTTTATAACCCTTGGCCGCGCAAACAAAAGCGAGGGCGATGCCGGTGTTGCCGCTGGTCGGCTCAATCACCACGGTTTCCTTTTTGAGCACGCCGCGCTTTTCGGCGTCCTCAATCATGGACATGCCGATGCGGTCCTTGACGCTGCTGAGTGGGTTAAAGAATTCGCACTTGAGCAAAACGGTGGCGGGCAGACCCGCGGTGACCTTGTTCAGTTTGACCAGTGGCGTACGCCCGACGGTTTCGACAATGTTGTTGTAAATGCGTCCCATAAACTTTCTTGACGGTTAAGTTAACGGCAATTTGTGCCGGAAGCGGTCGGCGGGCAAGCCTTTTTTCAAAATCTCTTAATCGTCACCGGAATGAGATTCAGAATGAAATAAAAGAGGATGATCGCAAGGGGTAAAAACATTAAGTCCCCGCCTGACCTTTCGGCCAGGCAGGGACAAATGGGGGATGGGAGTTCGCCAATCTCTCTTTCCCGGACCAGCATTAGGCGCGCACCCTCGCGGGGGCTGCCGGTTTCCCGACGCCATTCTCCACGGCAAGCGGAGTTTTCGGCCTCGTAGCAGGGCCGTCCAGCGCCTTACGGTCGCCAGATTTCGAGTGAGGCTTTTCAGCTCACTTCGGCGGGTGGTTGCGCCACCTGCCTGTGAACCAGGTCAAGACACGCCTGTGATCAACTTTTCGCGTCTTGACCGCTTAGCGCCGGGTCAGCCGCCGCTTTTGACGGCGCGTTCGCCCGGTGCCACGGGTCTCGCCTCTTCACTCTCAGGTTGCTTTTGCCTCACAGTCCAGCGACGCCGTTTTTAACATCGCCAGCTTGGGAAGGTTTTCACGCGACCTGCCCAGTCATCGTGTCCTTCCCGGCGCCTGCGCTCCCTTTGTCCGCCTTGCGGCGGTTTTAGTTCGGCGGTTTCATTTTTTAATTGAACCCGCCAGAGTCGCCTGCACCGTGCCGGTGCACAGTAGCAACCGTTTACCCTCTGGGTAACTGCGATTCGCTCAGGCTCGAAACCGGCCTGAACTACTTGACTCGACTCGGAACGGTTTCTCAATCGTTCCTGGCCGCCAAGTCCCTCATTCGCTTTTGGCATTTGCGAACATGCCAGAGGAACTGGTGAATCCTGCCTCTCCGCCAAACCTTTCGGCTCAACTTCAGAGGGACCGGGTCAACCAGCCTGACCCGACCTTTCCCCAGTCACCTGGGATTATCTTGGAAACAAACATGACAATCTTTCAACTATCACTGCCTGCTTCGTTCTTTCAATGAACTGCGGACATCATAACGGAGTTTCCCAAACCGACAACGAATTGATATGCACAGCTTGTTCACCAAAATTCCTCTGTGAACAGTCCGTGAACAAAACGGAATCCATGCTCCAATCAATATCTTTTCCTTTTTGCCTCCGCCAATTATTCACCGGTTTTATGAACGAAAACAGGCGCAGTGAATAAGTTTGTTCTGTCGAAATGCAAAAAAATCGTTCCGGCGAAGCCTGAAATGCGTCACTGCCAAAGAAAAGAGCCGCCTCTCGGGCGGCTCTGCATGGCGAAAGGATCCGCCAATCTCAAACTTTAAGCGGCCGTCTTGGCGGGTGCGGCCTTTTTGGCTTTGGTCGACTGCTTTTTTCGTTTGATATAGCGCGCCCGGCGCGTTCGGTTTTCAACTTTGTTCGATTGTTTGCTCATACAAGTGTCTTTACATCGGCCACGTATTCCGATTTTGTGTAGGCACTATGGAATCTTGGTCGCGACAATTCAACATCTATTTGGCGCTGGCGGCAACCTCGGGCTTGCTTTGCGGCTGTCTGACGAACAAGCCTCACGGTCAGACCAGCGCCTTGCGGGTCCACATCCAAGCCAGCCGGGATACCGCCGGCACCAGCGAGGAGGTTTCGGTGATACGCGCCGATCCCGTCGACATCAACATCACCAAACTGCCCATTTTGACCGAGGCAAACGTTGTCGCGGCAAAAATTATCAATGACCCGGGCGGATTCGCCATCAACATCCACTTCGACGAAACCGGCACGTGGATTTTGGAACAATACACCGCCGCCAATACCGGTCGTCACCTGGCCATTTTCGGCCAGTGGGGCGAGAAGCTCGCCAACGGTCGCTGGCTGGGGGCGCCGCTTATCACCCATCGCGTCGCCGACGGAGTATTGGCCTTCACGCCGGATATGTCGCGTCCGGAAGCCGAACAGTTTATCATTGGCCTTAGCAACTCTACCGCGTTTTATATTAAACAATTCAAATGATCTTTCCCGCCGCCTGCCGCGGACTTTTTTTTAGCACTGGTCTGCTTTTGGCATTACCGGCCGTTCTGCTTGGCCAGGAACCGTTTCGATTTCCTACCGCCAATCACTTTCTGTACGAACCCGGAAAGGAATTGGAATTTTTCGCGCCGACCGCGCCCGACAAGCCGTGGACGAGCGGCAGCTTCGGCTGTGTGCGCAACAACGGTGGACGCCTGCATGAAGGCATTGACATCCGTCATCTGCAAACCGACAAACGCGGCGAGCCGACCGACCCGGTCATGGCTACTGCAGATGGTACGGTCGTTTACTTCAGTATCCGGTCGTCACTGTCGAACTATGGAAATTACCTCGTCCTCCGCCACGTGGTTCAGGGAATTGAAATATATTCACTTTATGCCCATTTGAGCGCCGTGCGGCCCGGATTGAAAATCGGCGACAAGGTCAAGGCCGGCGACGTCATTGCCACCATGGGACGGAGTTCAAATGCTGAAACCATTTTAAAGGAACGCGCCCATGTCCATTTTGAATTGAATGTGCTGGTGAATGATAATTTTGCTGCCTGGTTCAGGAAGGCGTCGCCAAAGGAACGCAATGATCACGGGGAATGGAATGGCCAGAATCTCAGCGGTCTGGATCCACGGCAAATTCTAATCGTCGAACATAATCCGGCCAAACGGTTTGATCTTCCGGGATTTATTCGCGGACAAACCGAGCTATGCCGGGTGCTCGTGCGCGCGACGAACTTTCCCTACCTGAAACGATACCCGATGCTCGTACTGAAGAATCCCGTGGCCGAAAAGGAAGGAATTGCCGGTTATGAAATCGCGTTGAATTACAATGGGCTCGCCTTCGCGCTCATGCCGCGCGCGGCATCGGAAATCAAAAGTACGGCCAAAATTCAGCTGCTCTCGGTAAACGAACCCGAAGCGCGGGCGAACTCTTGCCGGCATCTCGTCGTCAAACGCGGCAGCCGCTGGCAACTGGGCAACGAAGGTTTACGCATCGTCGATTTGTTGACTTATTGAACCCCGTGTCCACCGACATCAAATCCCTCAATCGCGATGAACTGGAAGCCCGGTTCAAGGCATGGCGGCAGCCGGCCTATCGGGTCACCCAACTGCTTGAATGGCTGTATTCCCGCCGCGTCACGCGCTGGGAGGATATGACCAATCTGCCGCGGGAATTGCGCGATAAACTGGCTGAAACCTTTGCCTTGCAGACTCTGGAACTCGTCCGTCAACAAGGCGCTCACGATACCACCCAAAAATTTCTCTGGCGGCTGCAAGATCATTCCCTGATCGAAAGCGTCCTGATTCCAGCCAATCCGGCCCTTTACAGCGATGCCAGCGACCGGCATACGCTGTGCATTTCCACCCAGGTCGGCTGCGCCTATGGCTGCAAATTTTGCGCCAGCGGCCTCGATGGCTGGAAACGAAATTTGACCCCGGACGAAATTGTCGAGCAGGTTGTGGCCGTCGAACGGTGCCATGAATCGTCCTCGTTCGCCTCCTCGTCCTCGTCCTCGAATTCGGACAAACCGATTACGAGAACGAGGACGACGACGAGGACGATTGACAACATCGTTGTGATGGGCATGGGCGAACCGCTGGCGAATTACGAAAATCTGCTGAAGGCACTGCGGATTCTCAACGCGCCGTGGGGAGGCGGCATCGGCGCGCGCAAAATAACGATTTCGACCAGTGGCCTGGCGCCGCAGATTCGCAAGCTGGCCGGCGAACCGGAGCAATTTCGCCTCGCCATTTCACTCCACGGAGCCACTGACGACGTGCGCAACAAAATCATGCCCGTAAACCGCAAGTTCCCGCTCAAGGAACTCATCGCCGCCTGCGAAGATTACCAGGGCCAAAAAGGGCGGATGCTGACATTTGAGTACATTTTGATTGCTGGCGTAAATGATTCACCGGAGCAGGCCAAACCTCTCGCTGCGCTCGCCAAAAGGCTTTTCGCCAAGGTCAATTTGATCCCTTACAACCAGGTCGAAGGCTTGCCCTGGGATCGTCCCTCCGAAAAAGTCTGCGAGGCGTTCCTGTCCGCATTGAAAAAGCAAAAAGTCATCACCACCCTCCGCCGCGAAAAAGGGCACGACATCGACGCCGCGTGCGGGCAGTTACGGCTTAAAACCGAACGCGAACTGTCAAAACAGGCGTAGCGGCTTTCGGCAGAAAGCCGGACATTCCCGCTTTCGAAAATATGCGGCGCTCTGCCGAGGGCCGCTACAATCCAAGTACTGACCCTTCAGAACCGAATGCGAACTGGCTTCAAATCGATTTGTAGGAGACGAGGTGACGAGTCTGTAATTTCATCGGATTATGAAAAAACCGGCCAGCGGTCTTTCCTTGCGTCCAGCTGCAGGCGAGCCAAAAGGAAAGCTCTGCAAAACTGGAACGCCCCAGGAACGTGTTTCAAAAGGGGTTGACTGGTTGAGGCTTGGGAGCATCATGGCTCGGAAGTTAGAATAACATCATCAGCTTCGGCTGGCGTGCACTGCCAGCACCGGTCGCTGAACTTGGCGTTAGCGGCTTTGAGCGTTATGAAAAAATGCGTAAATTGTGGGTTTGAGAGCGCCGACGAGGCGATAAGTTGTCCGTCGTGCAGCACCGATACTTTTACCAGCACTTCGTCGGAGGCGATCGGCCACATCATTTCACCCGAGGAGCAGCGTTTCTGGGAGCGAATGACATTCAGACACTTTGCCGTCTTTATCATCCGGTTGCAGGCTTTGTGGTTTATCTTTGATGCCGTTAACTATGTGACTTATTTGACGGACTATCTGACGCCTTATCCTCATTTTACGCGCTATGCATGGATGATAGTGTTTCGAGCGGTTTTGCATCTTGCCTTGGCAATCATCTGCATTCGTTATGCCGACCGAATAGTTAGTTGGTTCGTCAAAGATATTATTCCAAAACCACCGATGAAATCAGGTGATGACAAACCAGCCGCCTGAGACGTCGATCGATCCAGCCGCCGTTGGCGCGCTCAGTTCCGCCGTCGCGGTTCACGTCGCAAGTCGGCGGTGGCCCAGCTTTTTTCGTTATGCCTCCACGCGCTAAAGTCCCATTTCGCAACCGCAACCACTCTGGCTGGTGGGTTTTTAGCGAAGTCGAGTATTGGGTTTCACAGCGTCAGCCCAAGTTGACCGACAATAGTCGCTGTTTGGTTTGGGAGAATACGAGGCTGATCCGTGCCAGCGGTCGCGACGCAGCGTATCGCAAGGCGATGCGTCTAGCTGGAGTCGGGCATCCATCGAAGACCAAAAGCGGAGAGTGGCGCTTCGCCGGGATTTCGATGTTGCTACCGGTTTACGAGCACGTGGAGGATGGCGTGGAGATTTTGTGGGATGATCGTGGGCGCATGCCGATGAGACGGATTAAGCGATTGGTAAAGACGAAGCAGCAGCTTCCAGTGTTTGATGATCACGACGAGGCATAACAAACCGGCTGCAGGCGACGCCGGGATCGCGTCTCAGCTGACAGTCGGATACCATTGGCCCGGCGTGCCTGCGCCGGAGCGTTAGGCGAATAATATGGCATCCGGAGCATCACTAACTGGCGGCGCAAGAATAGACATGTTCAGTGCTACTTGGCCGTTTGCCGATCTGAGAGCCGACGAAGAAAGAATAGTCCTCAAGGTTGCTTTCTCCGGGACATACACCTTTCCCGCCTCTCAAGTTGTGGCCGTCCGGAAGTATGTGCTTATTCCGTTTCTCGGTTGGGAGATTCGAATCCAACATGAGGTCAGCGGTTATCCTCAGAAAGTGATTTTTTGGTATTTGGGTTATCCGTCCACGGTCTTGGATTTTCTCCGTTCCGCACGATTCCCCGCAGAAAAGATAGAGCCCATCCAGAGCATCACAAACAACGATGGGGCTGCGCCCCGTCGTGTCTGACTGCTGATGTTCGACGTAAACGACATGCCGACCCCTCGCATTCGAAAAGCACAGCCAGTCGATAAAAAGTTCTGGTTGAAAATGCGGCACTCACTCTGGCCGCAGTGTTCAGATCACAAACATGCTTTGGAAATGGACCAACTGTTGAAATCCGACGGTGTAGTATTGGTTGCTGAGGATGACCAAGGTGCTTTGGTTGGATTCGCGGAGGTATCCCTCCGATATGATCATGTTGATGGGGCTTCAATTTCCCCGGTACCTTATCTCGAAGGCTGGTTTGTGGAAGCACGCTTTCGGAAACAAGGGGTTGGCCGGGCATTGATGTACGCCGTTGAGCAATGGGCAAGCTCGCGAGGCTATACCGAGCTTGCCAGTGACGCCGAGCTTGAGAACTCTCTAAGTATCCGCCTTCACAAGCTGCTGGGATTTTCTGAGATGGATAGAAATGTCACTTTCCTGAAGAAACTTTCATTCCGCACAGGCAAAGATGTCAAACAAGACGGCTCAGCGAACCGGAGCCAGCCGATTCGCTCAAAAACAAATAGGTCGTCACCGGCGGCTGCCTCCCGTCGCTGACCTCTGTGCGGCAGACATTTGAAACACGATGAGAATCGTCACATTCCTTTCGGTTATCCTGGTTGCGGCATGTGTTGGTTGTCAGACAAGCCGCGCTTTGAAGGGGCCAATACCGGCTTCACCAGCCATTGGCCTTGAGGATGAGCGCACCGAGCGGATCGGTAAAGTGATTCGGGAGACGATGCACCAAGAGAAGATACCCGGTCTTTCGATTGCGGTCGTTGAGCACGGCCAAATTGTTTGGGCACAAGGATTCGGCTGGCGGGACGTCCAACGGCGACTCCCGGTGGACGTGGACACACAATTTCAAGCCGGTTCAATCAGCAAACCATTGACCGCGCTTGGCATCCTGGTTTTGAATGCATCCGGCGAGGTGGACCTGGACACGAACGTGAACGTATATTTGAGAGGCTGGCAACTCAACAACCCGTTTACGAACCAGCCGGTCACGCTTCGCGAATTGCTTTGTCATCGCGCCGGCATGGTTCCCCACGGATTTATTGGCTATGACGAATACGAGCGGGTCCCCTCGTTGTTGGAAATTCTGAACCAGCAAAATTTTTCCCTGTTGAATAGTCCTATAAAAGTGGTCCAGCCGCCCGGGTCGGTCTATCGCTATTCGGGCGGGGGATATTGTGTCGTGCAGAAAGTGGTGGAGGACGTCACGCACAAACCGTTTGAGGACGCAATGAGCGAGCTGGTCTTGAAACCCATCGGTATGAGCCGTTCGAACTTTCAGCAGCCTCCACTAGATACAAACAACATCGCCTGCGGGTATGGCTCCTGGATGGCTCTTTTGGGTGGAGGCCGTTGGTTTGTTTATCCGCAGAAGGCCGCCGCCGGGCTGTGGACCACGCCGCAGGATTTGGCGCGGTTCATCATCTCCGTGCAAGAAGCACAAGCCGGCAGGACGACGGGGCCGGTTTCCCCGGCGGTCGCCCACGAGTATTTGAAGCCTCATTTCGATCCCTGGCAAGGAGCGGGAGTTCAACTGGACGGAAGTGGTGACCATCGGGGATTCTTCCATGCAGGCGAAAACGTTGGGTACGTTGCCTGTTTCGGCGCTACCGTTTCGATGGATCGCGGGTGGGTGATCATGACCAACGAGAGCAAAGGCAAATTTGCGCCCATCCTAAACTCCATCGTCCAGGAATTTGGATGGAAAGAAAAAAACGATGGCGCGCCGCCCGCTGGCAGCCCGTGAATAACTTCGTACAACCTATATTGGTCGTAGAGTGTACAGTTACTTTTCTGCCGCCAGCAATTCGTTAACCCTGGTCATCACTTTGAAGGCGTCGGCCACGTAAAGGACGTCGGCTTTGCCGCGCGCCCAGCCGCAATTCGGATCGAGATTGATGGCGCGGCGCTCGGCGATAAAGCGCCAGCCGACCGTGTGCGGCTCTTCGCCATGGCAACAGGTGGACAGTCCCTTGGGATGTCGCGGCGTTGCGCCGGTCTGGCCAACCTGGTTCATGTGTGACAAGAAAGACAATACCGCCTGCCCTTCCCCGCTCTGGTCCACCAGAGATTTGCTGCTGCCGAGTGACGCGCGACTGATCTGGAGAAATCCGCGAATCAGCTTCTCCGCCTCCGGCACATGCGGCTGACCATCCGCCTGCTTTTTGGTCCAGCCGGCGCCGGTAACAAACAATAGCTGCGCATCGGGTCGGATGGTTTGCGCGTCTGCCGCCAGTTCGCGGATGCCTATAACTGTCGTACGTTTAGAGGTGTCAGAAAGCTGCACAGCGACTTGTTCCACGGCGGCCGTTCCGTTCCCGCACTGACATGCCGGTTGACTGCCGGGATCTATCAGTATGAACCAGGGTCGTTGCACGCGATGCAGAACGGCTTCCATCCGCTGTCGATAATACCAGCGGTTGACGACGATCTTACCGTCTTTCGCCGACGCGTCGGTAACATGGGTATCCGCCCGGCCACCCAGCCGTTGCGCCGCGCCGGCCAGACAGCGATTAAATCGTGACGTAGCCGGGGCAATCACCAGCGTCGCTTTTGCCGCTTTGCAGATTGCTTCCGCGGCCAGAGCATCGGTCGCATAGCGCGCCTGGCTGAAATCCTTGCCGGTGACGCCGAAATATTTTGCGGCCGGGCAGGCAGCAATGGAATCAGCCGCCGATTGGACATTCTCACCAATCAGTCCCACGACCAGATTTGAACCCGCAAGTGATTTGTGCAACGAGGCCGCGACATGCAATGCCTCGCGGGCGGAGTTGGCCAACGTGCCGTCGTTTTCCGTGTGCGCAAGAACTAAGATTGTTTCCATAAATAAGTGGGGCGTTGGAGTATTGGAGTTATGGAGTGCTGGAATCAGGAAGCCGAGTTTTTCATTGCTCCGGCACTCCAGTTCTCCATCACTCCGTTCGTTTCATTTCTTAATCCACTCCACAATTTCCTTCGCGATGTCGTCCGGCGATTTGTCTTTCACAATTTTGGTTTCACGCAATTGTTTTGGGAGCGAAACACTGGCAAAACTCAAGCCTTCCCCGTTGAGTTTAGCCGGCCGGGCCTTCTGCAAAGCGGGCATGACGGTGCGCATGTTGACCATGCCGACCTGGGGATTGTTTTTCGGCTCCGGCAAATTGCCCGTCGCCCAACCCAGCAGTGCCGGGGGCCCGACACATTTCGAGATTTGATGTTTGCCGCCTTCGATGCGTTCCAAAATTTCGAGCGAGCCATCGGAGGCGATTTTCAATTCATCCACGCCCTGGAACTGATCCACGATGCCGAGTCGTTCCCCGACGATTTGCATGGTTGCGCCCGCGCCGCGCGAGGCGGATTCCCAGCCGCCAAAGACGAGCAGCTTGGATTTGTCGAGACCGGGAATGGCTTGGATGGCTTCGGCGAGCAGCTGGCAACTTCGGCGGCCTCGGTAAATCCGCTGGCCGGGCCGTCCAGCGCCACCAGTTCAAACGGCACTTTCTGCGCGACGGTCATCATCACCTGTTGAAGTTTCGCTTTGGGACCCAGGCTGACCAGCCAGACCTTTGATCCGGGCTGGTTCTTTGCCAGATTCGCCGCTTCGTAAAGCGCGTGGCCCGCCCACGGATCGAGGACGGCGGGCAGCATCATTTCATTTTTCAACGCCGGGCCGGTTGGCAGTCGAGACCGGTTCCAGTGTCTGTAACGGATCCGGCACGATGCCGGCGCAAACAATGATTTGATAGATTATACTCATAACTTTCTAACCACGGATGGACACTGATAAACATGGATTCAAAAAATGAATTTCTTTTGCGCAGACGCAAAAACCGTGACACCCACCCACTCCCAAAAACATGAGACTGTGCCTCGCGCGTTCGAATTCACTTTCAAAACGTACTGCAATCTCATGTTTATCTGTGTTCATCCGTGTTTATCCGTGGTTGATTCAATTCTCTGCCGAATGCAGCCCGCCGGTGCCGGCGCGGAAGGCGATGTTCGTTCGTTCCCGATCGTAGGGCAATGGCTGCGTGCAGTTCCACAAACAGGCGCCGCAATAAACACATTTCTCGCGGTCGAAATTAGGAACGCCATTTTCACCGGGAGTAATCGCCTGGCCACTGCATATCTCAATGCAGATTTTGGCGCTGCATTTCTCGCACAAGTCCGGGTAGATAAATATGACGTGATCCGCGTGGCCCGGCGGCGCCTGCACCTTGCCGCCCATGCAGCAACGCGTCCTGGTGCGACACGAACAACCGGCCGTCGAAGGGAATCGCCGGCCAGCCGGCCTTGTCCATCAACGCGTCGTGCAATGGAACACCCTTCGATCTGCACTCCTTCCGCAGCTGTATGATTTCGCCCGGCGTGATCCGCCCATGGTAATATTCCTCGAGGGGTGGAATCCGTTTCCACGGTTGAAGCGGCACGCAATTGAACGTGACTCTACCCCGGGTCAAACCGGCCAGCGCCATGCCCATCAGCCCGCGCACAACACCGCGTTGAAATCCATCGCGGGATTTTTCCGCCACCTGCGCCTCCCGCTCCACCCAGCTGGCGCGGCGGCGTGCGACGTAGGTTTCCTCCAGATTTTGTTTACTGAACGGTTTTTTCGCCTTGAGCAATTCGAGCACGGCCTCGGCGAGTTGCGCGCCGGTGGCCCAGGCTTCGTCCACGCCGGAGCCGGTCAGGACATTCGTGCTGCCGCTGCCTTCGCCGATGCGCGCGTAGCCGTCGCCGGCCAGGTGCGGCTCGCCGCGCCTGCCGGATTCGCCCAGCGTCTTTGCGCCCCACGAGCGGAGCTTGCCGCCCTTGAGGTAACGCCAGAGATACGGGTGCAACATCCAATGCTGCAGATAGCGATAGGCCGTGCGCACGGGGCTGTCGAACCACGACGGCACGAAAATGCCGAGCGACGCGACGCGGTCCGGATGGACATAGAGAAACCCGAAGATCTCCGGCTCGGGATAGCCGAACGTGTGCAGAACCGTGCCGGCATTGAGCGGCGTGTCTTCCGGCAAATCCACCACAAATTTCATACCCACTGCCCAATCGTGTCGTGGCGTGGCCGTCGGGCACGTTGAAATGAGCATCGAGTTGCTGGCCGATGGACCCGACCGGACCATCGCCAACCACCGTAAGCGCAGCGCGCAAGTCCATGCCCGGCGTGAAGCCTTCGGATGGATTGCCTTTTTTATCCACGCCCTGGTCGAGCAGCCGGACGCCAATCACTTTGTCTTTTTCAATGAGCGCTTGCGACACAGGAGTGCCTGGCCAGATTTGAACCGTGCCCGTATTCTGCACCTGTGCGCCAACCCACTGCATGAACTGTCCCATCGAAAGCACCATGCCGCCGTGTTTTTGCAGAAACGCAGGCGTCCAGGGCAATTTCAAAGCATCTTGCTCGAACGGTAACAGCCCTCTAAAAGCCCGGATGAACGCGTCGGCAAGGCGAAGCGTCGCCGAACG
The DNA here is from genome assembly GCA_963708525.1 of uncultured Verrucomicrobiae bacterium. Classification (GTDB taxonomy): domain Bacteria; phylum Verrucomicrobiota; class Verrucomicrobiia; order Limisphaerales; family UBA11358; genus UBA11358. The sequence goes on from CAVPTH010000006.1 coordinate 109,047, forward strand.
TCGGCTGGCGCCATGCGGGTCGAGCAGATAGAGCATTCTTTCCTCGCTGACCGGTGTTGCCATGGGGATCTGCGCCTGGTCGAGAGCAGGAAAGGTGGCACGCAATGCCCGCGCTCTGGTAACCACGCCGGAAACACCGAAGCCGATGTCGTCCGCACGTTCGTAACAGAGCACCTGCGGCGGCGACCCGGGCATGACAGCGCTTTCGACAGCCGGAGTCCCGTCGGCATTGATGAGTTGTTTTGACAACGTGGCCAGGAACCCCGCCGTAGCCGGACCAAATCCGACACAGACGATGTCAGCATCCATGCGCTGACGCTGAGCCTCGGCGCTGGTTTTGGTCAAAGTTTCGGCAACTCCCATGGTCTTGACTTAAAGGCCACGGAGGGTGCGCATCGCCTGGTTCGCGTCCGTTTCCGTGTCCAAGGCGACATGGCAGACGAATTTATTGCCGATGGCGGCCGCCGACAACCCGCGCAGGTTCAAACCGGCATCGGAAAATGCCTGCGCGATCCGCGCACCTTGGCCACGTTTATTAAGGCCTTCAATTCTGACGGTATGGAGACTCTCCGTTTTTGCGAATCCGACAGCGCCAGCTGCCTTGGTTTGTTTTACACCTTTGATGGGCGTGACAAACGCGGCGCCGGATCCAGGTTTGTCTTGCGCGCGTCGCGCGATAACGAACTCGAGATTCACGCCCGCCGTCGACAACGCCTTGAGTTTGGCCGCCAGCGATCCGGGTTTGTCTTCGATCGCAGCCACCCAGGTATCCACTCGTTTAGCTTTCATGATTGATTTCCTTTCGTTGAGTTTACCTCGTCCACTTGGTCGAAAGCTCAAGCCGGATAATCCAGCGCTTCGCGCGTCATTACTTTTGTTAGCGCTTCGGCGGCGCGGTCCTTCGCAAGCCGACAGCCGGTGAGACAGCCATCCAGCTTGGCGCGCAGTCGAACAAACGCTTCCAGACCGGCAAACCGCGCACAGGGACCCGCTTTCAACGGATGTGATTCACCACTTTCATAGACATCCGAGTAAGCCCGGGCTGATCCGTCGATACCGGGAATGATGCCTTCCAGCGTTTCGAGTTCGTTGGCGCAATAGCAGGCATGACAACTGGCTTCGTCCCAGGCCGGATGACGATTATAGCCGTGAATGATTTCGGCGCAGATGCGGCCGACTTCGCCAGCGGCGCGGGCGGTTTGAACGTGGCAGAGGTCGGTGAAGAATGAAACCGTGCCACTAACGCTTTCCGTCAGTGCAGAATTTTCGGAACCTCTGGTTTCCAGTTCGACAACGTCCAGAATGAATTGTCGGGCGGCCAGCAACCAACAAAGCGCATCGGCCAGAGGGAATGTCACGCCCTGGCGGGATTTATGATAGAGTCGGGCTCCGTCGGCATCGGTGGCGGTCTGGAGATGTTTGAGCGTCCAGAGCCAGAGCTGCATGGCCGTGGCCAGGGTGCAGGCACCGGAACCCGGGCGTTCGGAGGCCGTCCGTCGCATTTCGGCGATCCAATGTCTCGAATTGAGCGAGGAACAACTCATTGGTCATGGTGAGGGACATCTGCAGCCGCTGGACCGCCTCCGGTCCTTCGTAGGTGGCTTCGAGCTGGGCGTCCATCCACTTTTGTCCAAGGAAACCCGGGCAATCTTCGGTAATGCCATAACCGCCCATGAGGCTGACGGCCTCGCGCATCATGTTTGCGCCGTGGCCGGTGTTCCAGAGTTTGCACGCCGGACACAGGACATTGGCCAGCGAATCGAGCAGAGCGAACTGCACCAGCGGATCACTTCCGTAATTCCTCCTCCCGTTTCATGATCACGCTCACCGACGGGATGCAAGGTGATTCGTAAAAGCTCCAGCGCCTCCTGCTGTTTCTCTGCCAGCTCTTTGAACGCGGCGCGGCCGGTCAGTTTCTTCTCCGCCAGCCACTGGTCTTTCTGCTTTTCCAGCGGATCCAGTTCATCAAACAGTCGCGCGGCGGCGAAGCCCAGCGATGCGCTGGCCTCGCCGGTGGCCCAGACATCCACCAGCCGGTGCAACGCGTCCTCTTTCTGCTGAATGCCCAGTTCAAACCGCGGAGTGCCCGGCGAGCCTTCGCCGCCACGGAATCGCCGGCGCTGGTAAAGAATCACCGGTTCAACGGCCGAAAGCAGTTTGGCGCGGTCATCAAGCCGACCGTGACGCGCGTGCGGCGGAAAACAGCCTCGATGATTTCGCTGTGCGAATAATTCGGGACGATGACGCCGTCCTTGACGGTGTATCCGCCGACGATGCGGCTGGCGGGCACTTTCAAATTGAAAACCGGATCGTTCGTGGAAGAAAGCTGGTGGACGAGTTTTTTGGTGGGCGTGCCGCGGTCCCAGGTACCGGGGTCGCCCTCCTCCAGAATCACCATGCAACTGCCTTTGATGCGTGCGTCATCCGAATCCACGGCGGCGGTGACGACATTGGCAAACCCCATGTTGGTGATGAATCGCCCCCGTTTTTCCACCTGCAACAGCGGTTCGCCACCCTCTTTCCAATCGGCAACGCGGACTTTGCCGGCCAGCATGCCGGTTTCCACGCCGACGAATGGAATGGGTTCGGTCAGGGCGAATGCGGCGCGGACCTGTTTGCGCTGTTCGCCCGGTTTGACCGGTGCGGCGGCATTGATGTATCTGGCACGTTGCTCCGGCGTGCCGCGCTCATGGATCGGCGCAAGTCCGAGATTGCCGGCCAGGCTGCAGGTGGCGGCGCCGGCATCCACCCAGGCCAGTTCAAATGCAATCAGCGCCAGCGCCAGATTCTTTGGGCCGGCGATGAATCCGCCCTGTTCCGGTTCAAGACAAGCCGCGGTGATGCCGCTCTCATCGAAGTGTGGAAGCAAGGCGGCCTTTTCCGCCGTCCATTCGTGGGAATTGCGCCCGCCATCGGCGACCAGCCGCGCGACCGGTCCGCGGGCGACGTTGCGCGCGGATTGGACGAGCATTTGTAATTCATAGCGGTCGGTGAATCGCCACATAATCTGGCGGACGTCATCGCCGGGCAGGGTTAGAAGGGACGCGTATGATTTCGTTTCGGCAAGCGCTTGCATAAAATTGCCTTTGTTCAGTGTGATATGGACGTAGCCACATCCCGCGCGACGAATTCCGGCGTGGGCATCGGCGGACCAGATGCCGACCTGGCTTTACTTCAGGAAGTCCTAGAGGTTCGGGCATCAATTGGCTAACCACTTAATGCTCTTTGTACAAACAAAATTGTACTGGTTAACTCCGGGTTGCCAGCCGGCACTGATGGACTTACCCTTGTCGCGTGATTGCTTTGCTTGATTACGGTTCCGGCAACCTGCGCAGTGTCCACAAGGCGCTGCTCAAGGTCGGGGCGGAGGCACGCATCGTGCGGTCACCGGACCAAATCGATGGTGCCCGGGCCATGGTATTGCCCGGGGTCGGCGCGTTTGACGATTGTATCAACGCTATGCGCAAGCAGGAATTGCTGGAAGCCGCACGCGACTTCATCCGTTCCGGCAAACCGTTCCTGGGCATCTGTGTCGGCTACCAGGCGTTATTTGAAAAAAGCGAGGAATTCAATTGCTGTGCGGCCGGCCTCGGAATTTTCAAGGGCAGTGTCGTCCGTTTCCCGGAAAAGAACGGGTTGAAGATCCCGCAAATCGGCTGGAACCAGCTTGAAATCACAAAGCCGGATTGCCCGTTGTTTCGCGGCATGCCCGATGGCAGTTACGTTTATTTTGTCCACAGCTTCTACCCGCAACCGGCGGATGAGGGCATCATCGCCACTCGCACAGACTACGGTGACAACTTTGCGTCCTCGGTCTGGCGCGACAATGTGTTTGCGACGCAATTCCATCCGGAGAAGAGCCAGCGCATCGGCCTGCAATTGTTGAAGTAATTTTGTCGAACTGACAAAACGGTGAGCCACCATTTATGAAAGCCATTCAGAAACCGGCGCTTTACCTCTTATCCACCCTGCTCCTGCCCGGCCTGATCGGGTGCAAGACGCACCCGGAGACTCAAACTCTCAGCGGCGGCTACGAGGAGATCACCCACCCGAATGTATCCCGGGACAATCCTGAACAGTCACGGGTTTCACTCAATTACCGGGGCCCGGATGACCGAATGCTCTTAATCTGGCCTTCGCTTTTCGCAAGTGACGAGATCATCAAAGGTGACGTGGCTATCTTTGTAGGCGATGAAGCGTATGTGTCATCCGATCCGGACGATCCCCGGGGCACCAAGCCGCGAGTGTTCATGGTAAAAGCTCCCGGTCCTCCGTTGGACGTTACGGATCAGGTGCTCTGGCACTGGGCGAAAGAAACCGGAAGGGACTTCGACAAGGCGGTACGACTGTTCAACCTGGCCGCGTTGGTGAACCATGGTGACAAAGTGGAAGTGCAACTGGAATTTTATGTAAACGAAAGCGGCTGGCCGGACAATGCCACCCTGCAACTGGACTGGAATCAGATAGCGGAAATCATGCGCACGGTGCAGGCCAAAGGTACCAAACACAAGGATCCGCGTTGGAGTGCACCTTTCATCGGGAATTAACTCCGGCGCAACGACCCTCCCTGAAGTTTGACACCGGCGGACCTGTTTAAATTTGACGGCCATCCGTTGTCGTCGGCCACCAAGGGTGCCGTTCCGCGTGTGCACGGCGGCGTGGTGCGGGCTTGCTTTTAGGCGAATCGTGGCGCATTTTGCCGTCCAGGAATTAACAAATCGAAACGAAAGGATTAAAAATTATGGCACACGAACTACCTGCCCTGCCCTATCCCAAGGAAGCTTTGGAACCGCACATTGACGCCTTGACGATGGAAATCCATCACGGACGACATCATAAGGCTTATGTGGACAATCTCAACAAGGCCATCGCCGGCAACGCCGCGCTCGAAGTCAAACCACTCGATGCGCTGATCAAAGACCTGGCGTCTGTTCCCGACAACATCCGCGGCCCGGTCCGCAACAATGGTGGTGGCCATTGGAACCACTCCTTTTTCTGGAAAATCCTCGGCCCCAAGGCCGGCGGCGCACCCTCCGGCAAACTCGCCGACGCCATCAATTCCACGTTCGGCTCATTCGCCGATTTCCAGGCCAAGTTTGAAGCAGCCGGCATTGGCCGATTTGGCAGCGGCTGGGCCTGGCTGGTCGCCAACGGCGGCAAACTCGAAATCGTCTCCACCGCCAACCAGGACAACCCGCTCATGGGCAAAGCCGTCGCCGGCTGCGAAGGCAAACCCATCCTCGGCGTCGATGTCTGGGAACATGCCTATTACCTGAAATACCAGAACAAACGCGCAGATTATCTAAAGGCGTTCTGGAACGTGGTCAACTGGAACGAAGTCGCCAGGAACTTCTAATTTTACGATATCGGATTTACGATTTACGCGGGCTTCCACCATTCGAGTGAACCGCGTAAATCGTATTCGGTTGTGAATCAAAGATCGCGGTGCGTTAAATCCCGCGTTTGCTTACAATTTTGTTATTCTCGCCAAGAACGATGACGCGTGGCTTCCATTTGTCCGCCTTCTTCTTGCTGAGGGCGGCGAAACTCATGATGGTCAACAGATCGCCCTTCTTGCCAAGATGGGCAGCAGCCCCGTTGAGGACGATTTCGCCCGAAGCGCGTTTGCCGGTAATGACGTAGGTTTCAAACCGGTTGCCGTTGGCGGTGTTGCTGCACAGGATGCGTTCGTAGGGACGGAGGCCGGCGGCCTTCATCAAATCAGCCGCAATGGTCAGGCTGCCTTCGTAATCCACGTTGCCGTCGGTGACGGTGGCGCGATGAATTTTCGATTTGAGCAAAAATACTTGCATGAGCCACTGAGTATAGCGCACCGGGCAGCTACTTCAACTTGAGAAAATTCTTCATGATCTGCCGGCCGTTCTCCGTCAGGATGCTTTCGGGATGGAATTGCACGCCCCAGATCGGAAGATCCTTGTGCCTCACGCCCATGATTTCGCCTTCGTCGGTCTCGGCGGTGATTTCCAGGCAATCGGGCAGCGTGTCGCGTTTGATGACGAGCGAATGATAGCGCGTGGCGGGGAACGGATTGGGCATGCCCGCGAACAGGTCCTTGCCGTTGTGTTTAATCGGCGAGGTTTTGCCGTGCATCATGCGGTAATTGACGACGACCTCCGCGCCGAAGGTGTGGCCGATGCACTGATGCCCGAGGCAGACGCCAAAGAGCGGAATCGCTGGGGCCGAACGGTGCGGATGATTTCGTTGGACAGCCCGGATTCGCGCGGCGAACACGGGCCGGGCGAAATGAGGATGCGCTCCGGCTTCAGCTCGCGGATCTGGTCGAGCGTGATCTGGTCGTTGCGATGCACCTGCAACTCCACCTTCAACTCGCCGAGGTATTGCACGAGGTTGTAGGTGAACGAATCGTAATTGTCTATGACCAGAACCATGAGGAAAAATCCTACCTTACGGGGCCGACATTGCAAATCAGGAATCCAGGGCCTCGCGGATATAGACGTCGGGCACCCGGCGGCCCCACACCACCTTGCCGATCCGTTTGGCCAGGACAAATTTGATTTCGCCGCCGCCGACCTTTTTATCCAGGCGCATGGCGGCAAACAGTTTTCGGCGCTGCACGGAGTTCAGCCGGATTTGTGTCGGCAAACCGGCGCGTTTGAACAGATTGATGATGCGGTCGGCATCACGTCGGGACAAGCCCGGCACACGGCGGGAAACCTTGACGGCCGCCACCTGGCCGATGGAGATGGCTTCGCCATGCAAATACTTGCCGTAACCGGAAATGGCTTCAATCGCGTGGCCGATGGTGTGGCCGAAATTCAAAATGGCGCGCAGCCCGCCCTCGGTTTCGTCCTGGCCGACCACTTCGGCTTTGATTTCGCAGCAACGCGCCACGACGTCGGCCAGGGTCATATGATCGCGCTGCAGCAACCTGGGCAAATCGCGTTCCAGTTGAGCGAACAGCTGCGCGTCATAAATGATGCCGTATTTGATGACTTCGGCCAGCCCGGCGCGATATTCACGCTCCGGGCAGGGTCTGAAGTGTATCCAGGTCGCACAGCACCAGACGCGGCTGATAAAATGCGCCGACGAGATTTTTACCCGCCTTCAGGTTGACGCCGACCTTGCCGCCGACGGAGCTGTCCACCTGCGCCAGCAATGTGGTCGGCACTTGCACAAAGGCGATGCCGCGCAGATAGGTCGCCGCCACAAATCCCGCCAGATCGCCGACCACGCCGCCGCCGAGCGCGACGATGAAGGATTTTCGTTCCAGCCGATGCGCGGCCAGCTGGTCATAACAGCTTTGGACGCACTTCATGCTTTTCGCCGTTTCGCCGGGTGGCATCACAATCAACGAAGGAGAAAAACCGGCACGGGCCAGTGAATTGAAGGCTGGCTTGGCAAACCGTTTGCCGACATTGGTGTCGGTAATGATCGCACAACGTCGTCCGAGTTTCTGGCGCGCGCATTTGGCACCCAGGGTGGAAAGCAGACCGCCGCCGATGGTGATCTCATAACTTCGATTGCCGAGGGGTACGTTGACAGTGCGCACACTTCTAGAATAAGGACTGCCCTGCACATGTCAAAGATTAGCAGATGACGGATCCCTTCGCTGTGGGTGCCATGCCCATTAAGGCGCGGGTTCCCGGAGGTTTTTAGCTCCACCGGCTGCTTTTACCCCGGAATCGGCGTATGGCTGGTATGCCTTCTGCTTTCCTTTAGCTGTGCATTTGGAAACCCTGACGAAGAAACTTGCACGAACTGTCCTTGTTATTTCGGCCTGTTCGTTGGCACTTGTCTTTCTCAGTGCCATGCTGGCTGCACGGCAAAGTATTCCTGAGCGGTATGCTGCAGATTCGCCAATTTACACTTATCAAAACCCGTTCAACCGACCTGACGTTGTGTCATCCGCTGTCTTTGCCGGGGCGGGAGTCGATAGCCAATTCAGCAGGTTACTTTCGGTCAAATGCCTTGCGGGCTTATCAAGCCTGGGAACCCTTTGGCTGGGCGCAAGTTGTTATCTCTACGGTGGACAGCGGAAACGAAAACGCGTTCACCGCGCTATCGAATATGCGGCGAAAAATCAGGTTAAAATGAATCGTTTGGCAACTGTCCCCGCCAGACCAGTCATGTTTGTCGGGAAAGAGGACACGGTGCGCATCACCGTTGTTCCACGACCGATGACGCGAAACCGCTTCGTGCACCGACAAGTCACCGCTCCTTGCCAGTCCCGCTTCCGGCCAACCGCTCTGGGTTTAAACCAGACCCGGTTTGGACGCCTGAAATAAAGTACGAGGGGTGTTCTGATTCTACTGCCACCGGAATTCTGAAGAACATAAACCTGGTAGATTTTCCCAACAGTCATAAGCCGTCCACGTTCTGGCAGAGTCTGAAAATTGGTTGCGGGGGTAGGATTTGAACCAGCGATCCCGCCGGGCGGGATTATGAGCCTGATTCTGCGAGCTGGGGCAATCCGGTTAAACGCCTGAATCCGACCCCACCCTTTTGTCGCTTGAGTTGGTTTTCCAGCCTGCGTGCCTCTGACAACTCCAAATGTTCGCTCGTCCAAACCAAAGACCATGGCCGGTATTTCCGAGTCCATTTCGAAATACCCTGATTATGTTGGTGGAGGCGGAAATAAACGTCTTCGCTCAAACCGATGTAGCGTCTGCCTCCGGAATTCTGAAGAACATAAACCTGGTAGATTTTCCCAACAGTCATAAGCCGTCCACGTTCTGGCAGAGTCTGAAAATTGGTTGCGGGGGTAGGATTTGAACCTACGACCTTCAGGTTATGAGCCTGACGAGCTACCGGGCTGCTCCACCCCGCGATCAATTTTCTCGCCTGCAAACGGCCGCAGGATTTGAACTGGCGATCCCGCCCTGCGGGATTCTGAGCCTGATCCACAACGCGCAGTCGGTCCTACTTCGCGCTAAGGTTTTTCAGTCTGACGGATGCCCGGGCGAACTGCAAGAATTTTCATCATCGATTAAAAAGGCGAAACTCCGTAACACATCCAATAACCAAGCAGTTTGGGATACTCCAGGTAAATACGATGCATGAGCCGTTCCCGGGCCCAGTCGGCGCGGGCGTAGCCGGAATAGGACGGGCACGAATAAAATTCAATCTCGGGTCCGTAATGCTCGAAACAGGCCAAAGCCCGACGCGAATGATACCACGAGGTGACAATGATGACGTGGCGAGCTCCCAGCCGGCGAAGCAATTTCACTGTAAAAATGGCGTTCTCCCTCGACGTCCGTGACTGATCTTCCATTTGAATGGCCCCGGCCGGCACACCCACCTCAATCAGGGAACGACGATAGATTTTGCCGTCCCCCAGCCCGCTGACCAGGATACGCGGCGCTGCCTGCTGCCGGAAAAGTTCCGCCGCGCGCTCGGGCCGATCGTGCGAGCCACCTCCCAAAACCACCATGACATCTGCTTTGACGGGACCACTATCGACACACAATACTTTCTGGGGGAAGAGAACGGCGACCCCTCCTACCAGGAAAAAGACCGCGCACAGAACCAGCGCTATTCGCAACAGCCATTTTCGCATTCCGGTCACGGCGGTTGAACATTGCAAATTTCGCGCCAAACCGCAATGCCGCCAGACACCAAATCCAGCACTGGTCAAACCCCATGCGGGTTTGATACTTTGCGTCAGCCATGATTCTGACGGCCAAACAGCGTGCACTCGAAAACCTTACCGGTTTGGGACGGTTCACCCTGCTGGCCAAGGATGCCTTTACTTCGCTGGTGACCTTCAAGGTTGCCTGGCGCGATCTGCTCTACCAGATCTATTTCATCGGCGTCAAATCCCAGCTGGTCGTGCTCATTACCGGTGCTTTCACCGGCATGGTTTTTGGCTGGCAAACGTATGTTCAGTTTCACAAGGTCAAGATGGACACCGCCACACTGGCGGTCGTGGGGGTGGCGGTATGCGACGAACTGGGCCCGGTATTGACGGCGTTGATGGTGGCTGGACGCGTCGGAGCTGCCATTGCCGCCGAACTCGGCACCATGCGGGTAACGGAACAAATTGACGCCCTGCGGACCCTGGCAACCCATCCGGTGGATTATCTGGTGGTGCCCCGCGTGGCCGCAGGCCATATCGCGCTGCCGTTGCTCACCATTGAATCCATTTGCGTCGGGATCGGCGCGAGTTATCTCATCTGCGTCAAACTTCTCGGCGTTGATCCGACCTATTTGTGGTATAACATGTTGCGCTTTACGCACGATGTCGACGTGGCGATCGGTTTCACCAAGGCGTTTATTTTCGGCGGAATCATCGCGCTCATCGGCTGTTACAAGGGGATGACGTGCGGTCTGGGCGCCGAAGGGGTCGGGCGCGCAACGACCGAGGCAGTGGTTTACGCCTCCATCACGATTCTGATCACGGACTTTTTCCTGACGATGTTATTAAGCCTCATCCTGGGGCAATTATGATTGAAGCTTGCGACTTGAACAAAAGTTTTGGCGGTCACGAGGTATTGGACGGCGTGGGCTTTCGGATTGAAGACGGCGAATCGGTTGCCATTATCGGCCGCAGCGGTGGCGGTAAAAGTGTTTTGCTCAAACACCTGATCGGTCTGCTCAAGCCGGACACCGGTGAGGTGCGAATTGATGGCGAGAATATCGTGCCTATGAACGAACGGCAATTACTGCGCATACGCCGTAAGTTTGGCATGGTCTTTCAAGGCGCGGCATTGTTTGATTCGATGACGGTGGCGGAAAATGTGGCCTTTGGACTGCGCCGGCATGAGCATTTGACCGAAACCGAAGTCACGCGCCGCGTTGCGGATGTGCTGGAAGTCGTGGATCTGCCGGGCACAGAAAATAAAAACCCGGCAGAACTGTCAGGCGGGATGCGGAAGCGTGTCGGACTGGCACGCGCGATCATTTACGAGCCGCAAATCGTGCTCTATGACGAACCAACGACCGGACTGGATCCGATCGTGGCTGACAGCATAGACAAGTTGATTATGCGAGCGCATAGCCGTCTGAAAATCACGACCGTGGTGGTCACGCATGACATGCGGACGGCCCGGCGCGTCGGGCAGCGGGTGATGCTCTTGCATGACAAACAGATTTACGCCACCGGCAAGCCGGAAGAATTTTTCGCATCGCAGGACCCGGTGGTGCGGCAATTTGTTGACGGCGTGGCCGATGCCAAGGAAACTCCGTTTTGAATCATGGAAAAATCGCGATTGGAAACCAAGGTCGGTCTGTTTGTGTTCATCGGGCTGACGTTGCTGGCCGTGCTGCTCATTCAGTTCAGCAAAGGTACCAGCCTGTTCCGCGGTACTTACACCCTGCGGTTGCACGCCGAAAACGTGGGCGGCCTCAAGCAGCGCGCCTCGGTGTTGCTGGCCGGTGTACAGGTCGGCACCGTTTCGGAAATCGAGCTGGCCCCCGACGGTAAAAGTGTGACCATTCTCCTGCGAATCTACAAAGAAGATAAGATTTACCACGACGCACGGTTCGTCGTTCAGCAATCCGGCTTTCTCGGCGACCAGTACGTGGCCATCATTCCCACCACCAACTCACCACCGCTCCTCCAGGACGGGAATGAAGTTGAGTGTGAGGCACCGTTCAATCTGCAGGAAGTTGCGCGCTCGGCGTCCGGTTTTATTCAGCGCATCGATGATACCGCGAAAAAGCTGGACGCTGCGGTCGGTGACGTGCGCCGGTATGTGCTGAATGAAGAGACGCTGACGAATTTGTCCGTTGCCATCAACAATCTCCGGAACTTTACCGATCAGGCCACTGGCACGGTTGCCAGCCTCAACGCGCTCGTCGCGACCAACGGCACCCAGATCAATCTCGCTGTCAGCAACGTGGTGTTCTTTTCCCAGGACCTTATCAGCTTGTCGGACGCAACCCAGGGGCTGATTACGACCAATGGCGCGGAGATTTCCGCTGCCGTAAAAAACGTTGAAACTTCAACCGAAACGTTGAACAAATTAATGGACGATTTGCAATCCGGGAAAGGCTTGGCGGGAACATTGCTGAAAAACCAGGAACTGTCCACTAACGTCCAAGTCATGGCGGCCAATCTGGCCGTAGCCACCAGCAACTTGAACCGGCTCGGTTTGTGGCGCTTCCTGTGGCACCATGAATTGCCGTCCACCAACGCACCGCCCGAGCAACCGGCGCAACAACCATGACCTCTCTCTGGGCAATTCGTATTTTGTTTTTAAGCCTCTGCACAGCAGCTGGTTACGCCATAAGCCAGGTGCGGCCGGAATTTACCAGCATCAATTACGGCGAGTTGTTCGGCATGCTGGTCGGGTTCGGCTTCGGCGGTTTTATGATTGCGATGGACGAAATGCTGAAAGGCTTTTCCCTCCGCGCATTTTCCGCCACGACCTTTGGTTTGTTGCTCGGGATACTGGTGGCATTATTGATCGGGCACTCACCCTTGATGGATAATGCCGATGACAAGGTACAATGGTTTGTCCGCCTCGGGCTTTTCTTAAGTTTCAGTTACATCGGCATCATCCTCGCCATGCGCAGCAACAAGGAGGATTTTTCGCTGATTATTCCCTACGTCCGGTTCCGGCCGCAGAACCAGCCGGACAACCTGCTGTTGCTCGACACGAGCGTCATCATTGACGGGCGGGTGGCAGATTTGATTGAAGCTCATTTCCTTGAAGGACTGGTGGTGGTGCCACGGTTCGTGCTCAGGGAAATACAACAGATAGCCGATTCCACCGATCCCATCAAACGCGCCCGCGGACGTCGCGGATTGGAAATGCTCAATCGCATCCAGCGCAACACCGGAATTGAGGTTCGCGTCCATGACGGCGATTTTCCTGACGAAAAGGATGTGGACTCAAAGCTGGTCCGTCTCGCCCGCAACCTCAACGCCCGGCTTTTTACCAATGACTACAACCTCGCCAAAGTCGCCCAACTGCAAAAAATCGATTGCATCAACCTGCATGAGGTCGCCAAATGCCTCAAGGTGATCCTGCTGCCGGGTGAAATTCTGCAACTCAAAATCGTGCGTGAAGGCAAGGATAAAGGCCAGGGCGTCGGTTACATGCCCGATGGCACCATGGTAGTGGTCAATAAAGGTCAGCCGCACATTGGCCAACAGGTCGAAGTAGAAGTGCAAAGCCTCCTCCAAACCGGGGCGGGGATCATTGTCTTCGCCGATGTGAAGACACCCACACCCGTCTGAAAGAAGCCCGCGCACGATCAATGGTCCCTATAACCGGAAACTGGTTCTACTGGCTTCAATCCCGGGTACTCGCCTTCATCGGTTCCACGAGGCAAACCTGCCCTCACTAAAATTGATCCGGTGCATGTCACCAGCGCTTTTTGTGTCCCTGTGCCGGTGCACAGGGTGTTTGACGCCGTCAACTTCCTCAACGCACCCGTAAAATGATCGCCAAGAAATCGAGACTCCTGCATCGGCTCAAGGACATCCTCCCGGGCGGTGAACTGGTATTGACGCCGCGAACGCTGAAGGAATATGCGTCCGACAAATGGTTCGCCGCTCAGCAACCTGATGCGGTTGCCCTGCCCCGCTCCGCCAGATCCGTTTCCACCATCCTGCGTTTCGCCAATCGCCACCGGATCCCCGTTACGCCGCGCGGCGCCGGCCATGGCTATGTCGGGGGCTGTGTTCCGGTTTATGGCGGCATTGTGCTCTCGCTGGAGCGCATGAACCGGATCAGGGAAATCAATGCCGCCGATTATGTCGCTGTGGTTGAACCGGGAGTCATCACGCAGCAGCTCCAGGATGCCGTGGAAAAGCGCGGTTTGTTTTATCCACCGGACCCCGCCAGCCGTGCCAATAATTTCATTGGCGGCAATATTGCCACCAACGCCGGTGGGCCGCGTTGCTTAAAATACGGCGTCACCCGCGATTACGTTCTCGGCCTGGAAGTGGTGCTGGCTGACGGCACCGTCGTTCGCGTCGGCGGGCGCACACATAAGAACAAAACGGGATTTGATCTCACGCGCCTGTTTGTCGGGTCGGAAGGTTTATTGGGAGTCATCACCGAAGCGACCCTGAAATTAATTCCCCTGCCACCGTTTCGCGCCTGCCTCGCCATAGGATTCGGTTCGATGCCAAACGCCGTCCGTGCGTTGCAAGCTGTTTTAGCCGCGGGGCTTCTACCGAGCGCACTTGAACTGGCCGATGAATTCACTCTTGCCGCCGCTTACCAGCGCACCCAAAGCCGCCGCCTGCGCGGTTGCCGTGCTCATTTGATTGTTGAACTCGACGGGCAGGAAAAGTCCGTACGGTCTGAGTTGCCGTTCCTGGAGCAGATCGTCAGCCGACAGAAGCCGTTGTTTCTCGAGCGCGGTTTGGGTGCGGCCAAGTGTGAGGAAATCTGGAAAATTCGCCGTGAATTTTCTTATGCCTTGCGCGACACCGGCCTGACTAAATTGAACGAAGACATCGTTGTGCCGCGCGGCCGGTTAACGGACCTGTTTCGATTTGCCGCCAGACTCCAGAAAAAGCACGGTCTGCCCATCGCCTGTTTTGGCCACGCCGGCGATGGCAACATCCACACTAACGTCATGGTGGACTTTAATCGGGAGGGAGCTGCCCGGCGTGCGGAAGCAGCGTTGGACGAGCTTTTCGCCCAGGTCATCGCCTGGGGAGGTGCCATCAGTGGCGAACACGGCATCGGCCTTGCCAAAAAACGCTGGTGGCTCCGGGCCGTCTCCAGTGAAACCCGCGAACTGCATCGGGTCGTAAAGCACGCGCTCGATCCAAGAAACATTTTAAACCCGGGAAAATTTGTTTAGCCGGTCCACTCCCGGCCAATCCGGTGACTCACGCCAACGGGCCAACACACACCACAAATTCACCTTTCAGTGAACGTTTTTGGGCACTGGCTACCAGTTGCGCCGGCTTGCCACGCAGAAACTCCTCGAATTTCTTGGTCAATTCACGCGCCAGAACAACTTCACGTTCGGGAAATATTTCAACGAGCTCGCCGAGCAGTTTCTCGATGCGAAACGGCGATTCGTAAAAAACCAGCGTGCCGGGTATGGTTTTCAGCGATTCCAGCCGGGTGCGCCGCTGGCCGGATTTATGGGGCAGGAAACCGACGAAATGAAATTCGTCCGTCGGCAGGCCGCTCGCTGTAATCGCGGCAACCAATGCACACGGCCCCGGCACAGATTCGACGCGACAACCAGCGGCGATGGCAGCCTTGACGACGCGCTCTCCCGGATCACTGATGGCAGGACTACCTGCGTCTGTCACCAGTGCAATTTTTTCGCCGCGCCGGAGTCGCTCGATGATTTCCTCGCTGCGCCGGGCCTCGTTGAACTGGAAATAGCTTAGAAGCGGCTTGCTGATTTCAAAATGCTTGAGCAATTGCCCTGTCCGTCGCGTGTCTTCGGCCGCGACCGTGTCACATTCCCGCAACACGCGCAACGCACGCAACGTGATGTCCTCGCGATTGCCGATGGGGGTGGCAACAAGGTAAAGCGTGCCCGGCGTGAGCGGGGGCAATGCAGTTTCCATGTCTTGACTTAAGCAGAAATCGCGCGTGAAATAAACCGGATTCCGTCGGGCAAACCGTTCATCCAGAAAACAGAAATGAAGATAAAAGATATTCTGGGCCTCCTCTTCATGCTGGTTCTTATCGGAGCAGGTATCTGGTATCTCGACATTCGACCTGCCCCCATCCTGGCACGCCAATATCAGAGCGGTTCGTTTGCCAACGTGAAAGGTGAGGTCTTGGCGGGCACCGTAACGCAATGGACCGGCTCAAAGGGCGCTGTTCATTATCATCCTTCGATTTCCTACCGGTATGAAGTCAACGGCCAGACTTACAAAGGAAACCGGTATCGTTACGATGGTCACCCGTCCTTTTACAATGAGGCGGAAGCAAACCAAGTTTTGGCGGCACATCCCAAAGGCTCTGAAATTGAAGTTTATTACAATCCAGACAAACCCGCCGACGCGGTCTTATCGCCGGGACTGGATACAGCTGATTTGGCATTTCCTTTCCTCTCCGGGGCAATCACCAATGTGTTTTTGTCCACCCTGATAAAGCTGGTCAAAGAGATGGATCGGCCGGGAAAGACCAAGCCCGTTGCCGGCGGTGTGAAGATAATTGACGACCGGATGACGATTCGAGTACGACTGCCTCGTTATCAGGCGGGAGCAATGTGCTCGTTGGTTGCTACCATCCTATGTTCCATTGCTGGCCTTGTCTTTCAGCATCCCCACCTCAATTCTCCGCCCGTCGCCATGGGACTGTTGACCCTCGCGGGTGTTAGCCTCGTGAGCTTGATGGTCTATTTCTTCTTGCGACGAAGGAATGAGTTGGGTTCGCAGGATTTAGTGATTGATGAAGGGGCACGAATGATGGAATTGCCTTTGACCTACAAGAGGCGGGAAACGATGCGTCTGACTTTTAGCGATGTCAGCGCAGTGACGGTGGAACAAATCACAAGCCGGAGAAGGTCCGCCGCGAATGCCCAGTATACCGTCAAGTTACAACTTCGCGAAGGTCCGCCGCAAATACTCACCACCTTGAAGCAGGACAGAGCTGAATCGTTTGCTGATTGGCTGCGCCAAACATTCAAGCTGGACACGGAAGTCCGGGAAGCCGGCGCCAGAGGGAAGAAAGGTGATGCAGGCTGACCGGGCTTGGAAAATTCGCTGTTGCGCCGGAACCCAAGGTGGTACAGGTTAAGCTTGCTAGGTGACCGCATGCCAGAAGCAAACGAGAACCCAGAACCGGCGGCATCCTCAGAGCGCCCGAAGCGTCATCCGCCATGCCTGGAAAACTGCCGCGCCAGGTCCCTGTGGAGCATCAATGAATTCGCCGAGTGTCTCGTGGCCTTGCCCGAAGATTGTGAATATGCCATCAAACATGGGGACAATTACTTTTGTTACCATCCCCAACGACAGGAGATCGTCATCCGCACGATTAAAATTATCAGAGGAACGACAACCTGAACACGGCCGGCGAGGGAAACATGTGTCAGCTTTTCTTTTGTCCTCTATGTCGCAACTGTGAAATCTGCCGCGCAATTCAAGATCGTTCTGGTCACAGCGCCAGACCTGAAGATCGCTCGCTCCCTGGCCAGGGCCGCCTTGCAGGCGCGGCTGGTCGCCTGCGCCAATCTCGTTCCCCGGATCGAATCACATTATTGGTGGCAGGGAACAATTGAATCGGGATCGGAAATACTGCTGGTCTTGAAAACGCAAAAGTCAAAGCTGGCCGCACTCGAAAAAATGGTTCTGGCCAAACACCCCTACGACACACCGGAATTTCTGGTCCTGCCCCTCGACACCGGCAATAAACGGTACCTGAACTGGCTGAATCGGGCTTGCGCGTAGCCTGACGATTCTCTCCCGCCCTCCCGGGCCGGAGTGTAACCAGATATAATGTAACAGGTTAATGTTGTGAATAACTTTGACTTGTATCAAGTAAACGTTGTGCGTTTAAATCGGTGATAAGCACCGGAAAAAGTGGCGCATAGTCATGGGAGGTTCCGTTTCAGGGAAAAACCTGGCTTTCGCCACGATAAATTCAGAACGGGGGGCGACAAACTGTTTGGATACACATTTCCAATGAGATTGAAGGCTTCCGCGGTGCGAGATCAAAACCAATAAACCACAAAAGAAAGAAAGCTACCATGAAATCATCAACCAAAATCCTGTCCGCCCTCAGCTGCGCGTATGCGATTACAGCAGCCTCGTCCTTTGCACAGCCGATCTACACCTTCGACGAGTCCGGTAATTCAAGCAGCCCCTCATCTTTACCTCCGATTTCACCGGGAGTCATGCAACCGGATCCTTCCGGCGGATTGACCGTCCCGGTCCTGGTTTACACTGTGCCACTTCCGCTCGTAACCGGTGATGTGGTGCTGACCGAACCGGGGCAACCTATACCAGGCCCGTTTTCTGACGTTGTCCGATTCTGGAACCCAACGGGCATCAACCTGACCCAAATTATCTTCTATTCGGACGCTTCGGCTGCCGATCCGGCAGATTCCCCCGCGGATTCCGGACTGCCGCAACAGTTAATAAATCCCGTCTTCATCAACGAAATCGGCCCGGAGGGAAATAACGGCGCCCTCTATACTCCGCCTGCTGGCGGACCCGGTTCCTTCCCGGGAGCATTAATTCAATACAACATCATCAGCGATGTGCCTGAACCGAACACGGTGGCACTGACTATCGCGGGTGCCGCGTTACTATTCGTCACTCTTAGAAAACAATACCAGACCAACTAATGTTGCCGCACCAATCTCCTCAACCAAACCAAAAATAGAAAGAATGTTACTATGAAAACTTCAATTAAAATCCTGTCCGCCCTCGGCTGCGCGTATGCGATTACAGCAGCCTCGTCCTTTGCACAGCCGATCTACACCTTCGACGAGTCCGGTAATTCAAGCAGCCCCTCATCTTTACCTCCGATTTCACCGGGAGTCATGCAACCGGATCCTTCCGGCGGATTGACCGTCCCGGTCCTGGTTTACACGGTGCCACTTCCGCTCGTAACCGGAGATGTGGTGCTGACCGAACCCGGGCAACCTATACCAGGCCCGTTTTCTGACGTTGTCCGATTCTGGAACCCAACGGGCATCAACCTGACCCAAATTATCTTCTATTCGGACGCTTCGGCTGCCGATCCGGCAGATTCCCCCGCGGATTCCGGACTGCCGCAACAGTTAATAAATCCCGTCTTCATCAACGAAATCGGCCCGGAGGGAAATAACGGCGCCCTCTATACTCCGCCTGCTGGCGGACCCGGTTCCTTCCCGGGAGCATTAATTCAATACAACATCATCAGCGATGTGCCTGAACCGAACACGGTGGCACTGACTATCGCGGGTGCCGGATTGCTGCTCGTGACTCTTAAAAGTCGTCATCAGACCAACTTCAATTGACCTCTTAACCAATTTGACACCGGCAGGCGATTTTATGCCGTCGCCGGTTTCTCCAACCAAACCAAAAACTGAGAAAGAAAATTACTATGAAATCTTCAATTAAAATCCTGTCCTCCTTTGGCTGTGCGTATGTGATTGCAACGTCTTCGCTGTTTGCCCAGGTCTATACCTTCGACGAGTTCGGCAATTCCTCCGGACCCGGCATTTCACCAGGAGTAATGCAATTGGACCCTTCGGGCGGATTGCCCGGTTCGGTCATGGTTTACAACCTGGCGTTTCCCGTGGTCCCTGGGGATGTGGTGTTGATGGAACCCGGGCAACCCGCACCCGGACCGTATTCCGATGTCGTCCGGTTTTGGGATCCAACGGGCGGACCGCAAAGCCAAATCATCTTCTACTCGGACGTTTCGACAACGGACCCGGCTGATGCTCCTGCGGATACCGGCTTGCCCGCGCAATTACTCCTCACGCCCACTAGTCCTGTTTTCATCAATGAGATTGGCCCGGAGGGCAACAATGGCGCTATCTACACCCCCGGAGGACTACAAGGCACCATCCCGGGGACAGTGGGTCTGCAATACAATATTATCAGTGATATCCCCGAACCGGGCACGATGGCACTGATTAGCCTGGGCAGCGGACTGTTGTTGTTCTTGTTAAAACGGCGAAGTACGGCCGGGACCAACTAAGGCATCGGCGAATGGTTTACCCGGTGGGTGACGTTGTTGTCGCCCACCGGGTTTAAGGAGCTGCACAACCAGACACCCGTTTCTGCCATGAATCTGACAAAATATGTTTGAACCCTTATCGAGCAGGCGTAAATTCGCTTTGTGAATCCGGTGGATACGGTCCCGTTGATGTTGCTTGTACTGCACTTGCTGGCACTGGCCGTGGGAACCGTTATTTTCTTCGGGATGTTTGTCGTGCATCGCCGGGCCCGCGAGATGGAACGGAAGCCGGTTTCCGACTTTAAGACCTGTTTACCAGGTGGCGCATCGGTACCAGGCCCGGCTGCGTGGCTGGCCGTTCGTTCAACCAATTCGAAGGCGGTCCTGGCCGCATTTGGATCAAGCTACCCGGTGCCTGGTCCGTGGCACCAAGGTATTGCCGGCGAACACGAATTGTTCATCAGCCCGCCTGTCAACGGCTGGATCATCGTGACCGGTTCCCGGTTACCGCAACCCGGTCACGACGTGGATGCCTGCTTTCACTTCCTGGTTCGCTTGAGCAGCGCCCTGGGTCAGGTTCAGTTTTTCATGGCGGATGCCCTCCGGCGCCATCACGCCTGGATGCGGGTGGAAAACGGCATCGTCACGCGTGCCTACGCGTGGGTGAATGAAACCGTCTGGAACCAGGGGACCAAAACCATTGCCGAGATCGAATTGAATATGAAATGTTCCAATTACGGTGAGGGCACGGGGGTGGAAGGCCAAATCATGGAGGTAAGCGCCGCCGCCAATGTTGAAAAAGTGCCGGCCCTGGCTGCACGCTGGAGTCTGGATCCGGCGTCGGTCCATGACAACGTGTGGATTACGGCGGATGGCTTCACCGGAAGACCATCCCAGTTCCATTAAGATTAGATTGCGAAGAGCACCCCTTTGTCACACAGTACCGGAAATAGAAAGGAAACCCATGTCATTCAACATCGAGCTTGAACTCCAGAAGTTTCCGAAAGTCGTCACCCTCAAGGACGGCAAAAAAGCAACGTTGCGTCCATTGCGAAGGGACGACGAAAAGGATTTTCACAAACTCTTCCAGGGCATTCCTGAGCCGGAACGCATGTTTATCAAACATCGCGTCACGGATCTGGAGGTCATTCACGACTGGTGCCGGAACATTGATTACGGCCGCAACCTGCCGATGGTCGCACTGATTGGCGGCAGGATTATCGGCGATGCCACCTTGCACCAACAACTCGGCGGCTGGAAACGGCATGTCGGTCGCGTCAGCGTGCTCGTCCATCCGGATTTTCGGGGACGCGGCCTCGCGCGGTCGCTGGTCGGCGAAATCATCGAGATTGCGCGTGGTGCCGGCCTGGAGAAAGTTGAAGCTGAATTCATCGGCGAACAGGAAGCCGCCATCAAAATGTTTGCCATGCTCGGTTTCAGCCAGCTCTTGCGGCTGGAAGACTATGTCAAGGACATGCAGGCGGTGACCCACGATTACGTCTTGATGGGCCTTGAATTGAAAACCGATGAAGAATACGCGGGCGTGGGCGGGTGACGACAGCCGGACCTTCCCTGCGATGATCGATTGAACTATTGCGGGTTGGATTTCGGCAACTTTCCGATCCAAATACGGCCGGCCACATTGCGCCATTCGAGGCGAGGCAAGTCGGGTCGGGTGGCACTCAAAATTTCCAGACGGTCGGCCGCGCGCATTTTGTCAATCCACGGCTCGTAAGCCCGGGCGGCACCGTGACTGCGTTGGATCTGCCGGAAAATTGTTCGATCCTCATCGGGCATTAGTGCCGGTTCAAACCCAAGTATGTAACGCCAGTCGGCACGGGGATTTTTAAAAAACGTATTATAGAACAAACCCATGTCAGCGCTGTAGAAAATGCCGTTGTCTTCCGGCAGCCAGGCCTGGAGTGAAGCATCGGAAGCGTCGAGGAAGACGTCCTCCAAACTGAGAGTATAGCGGCGATCCAGATCGCTGGTTGCTTGAAAGAAAAGAGGTATGGCAACCAGACCTCCAACCGCAACCCGTTTGAATGAAACATCATTCCACCATCCGTTCATGATCGCTTCGAATTGGAGGGCCAGCCACACCAAAACGGCCGGAATGCCCCAGTCTGCCCAGGTACGGTCAGCCCGTAAGCCCAGGATCCAGGCGATCGCAATCATCCAAATCAGAGGCGACCGAAGCAACTGACTATGGGCCTCCTTCCGCCAGAGAAATACGATGGCCAGTAGGACCAGCGTGGCAAATTCACCGGCACTGGCCTGAAACTCGCCCACGCGCATCCATTGTGGAACGCCTTCACGAATAACGTCCATCGCCATCAGCATATTTGTCGTTAAAAAATCAATCGGCCGACCGGTCAGCAACGCCCCGGCACAAACTCCCGCAATCCAGCAGACCGTCAACCCGGCACACTCACGCCACCAACGTGCCAGGATAAAGGCGCCGATGGGCAGGACCCATAAATACCAACTCCCGTGCATCCAGACAGAAACGGCTATCGCCACAGTAGTCAGGGTTAATTTCAACCAGCACGCCTTTCCCAAACGGTTTTTTGTCCAGGAAAAAAGTACGGCAATCAAAATGCCTTCGGTCAATAAATAGGGCCGCGCCTGTGTCAGCCGGGTCATCAACTCCGGCACGGCCAGCAATTGCGCCAGCAACGCCCCCAACCAGGCTTCCGGTCGACGCAACCAGGGCAGGCCTGACAAAAAAACAAAAAGCATCGTGCTGAAAACCGAAAAGGCAACCAGTGAATCCGCGCCCCAATTGATTTTCTGATGCAGGAACCGGAGCAACCATTCCCAGCCGGGACTGTGGTCAACAGTGTACTCCGGTCTTAATACAACAATTTGTGTATAAGGTTTTTCTGTAAACGCCTTGGCTACATGGCGCCGCATGTCACCGCCCGGAATAAATCCATAACTGAGGATCTTAAGGGGAATAAAAAGAAGGGTGGCCACAACTATCAGCCAACAAGCCAAAGGCACGTATCGCTGCAAAGGGCCGGGCGGCTGACTGTCAGTATCCATCACGACGTTAAAACGGTGTGGTTTCTGGGCACCGCGTCAGACTAAACATTCAGCAGTTACATTCAAGTCAACAAACAAAAAGCCCGCCGGTGGTGGCGGGCTGCTGGAAATATTGAAAGCGATTTACTTTTTATCAGCTTTAGTCTACGCGGGTTTGTCTCCTGCCGGCTTGCCTGCTTCCGCACCGGCGTTTTCGGCCGGTGCCGGAGCAACTGGCGCATAATCCACCCACTCGAGAATTGCACGCTGGGCGGCGTCGCCGGCGCGTTGATGCATTTTGACAATGCGCGTATACCCGCCGTTGCGTTCCTTGAACGCGGGCGCAATTTCTTCAAAAAGAATCCGCAGGACGTCCTCGCTTTGACGCCATTTGCGGCGTTCGTCCTTGTCCAATTGCACCGCCGGTCCGCGTGTGTGCAAACGCGCCGTCACCAGGCGACGCGCCTGGATGGTGCCGCGTTTGCCGAGGGTGATGATCTTCTCGGCAACCGGCCGCGCGGCCTTGGCCTTTGCGAGCGTCGTCGTAACGCGCTTATGCTTGATCAGGCTGCAAACCAGGTTCGCCAGCATTGCATTGCGGTGCTCCGAGGTGCGACCCAGTTTGGCCGTACGCTTTAAATGTCGCATAGAATGGCTTAATTATTCTCCGGGGCTTCCTTCGACGGCGTGTCCAACAGGCCCGCCTCAAAGTTCATGCCGAGCGACAAACCCAAAGCCTGGAGCTTGTCTTTGATTTCGTTCAGTGATTTTTTGCCGAAATTGCGGTATTTGAGCATCTCCTGCTCGGTTTTCATCGCCAACTGGCCGACGGTGGTGATGTTGGCATTGTTCAGGCAGTTCGCCGCGCGCACGCTCAACTCGATCTCATTAACGCTCATGTTGAGCAGCTTCTTCAGCTTGGCCTTCTCGTCGTCCTGCTTTGACTCCGCTTCCTCAAATTCCACAGCGTTCTTGTCGTAACCCACAAATACATCGAGGTGATGCGCCAAAATCGCTGACGCCTGGGTCAGGGCGTCATCGGGCGAGATGCGCCCGTCCGTCCAGATTTCAAGGATCAAACGGTCGTAATCCGTGCGGTTCCCGACACGCGCGGCTTCCACCGCGTAACGTACGCGGGTCACCGGCGAAAACAGTGAATCAATCGCGATCACCCCGATGGGCTGGCCGGGCTTTTTGTTTTCGTCACTCGGACAAAAGCCGCGCCCGGTCTTGAGCTCCAGCTCCATCTCGAATTTTTTCTTCTTGTCGAGCGTACAGATAAACTGGTCGGGATTGACCAATTCAACGTTCTGGTTGACCTGGATGTCGGCCGCGGTCACCGGACCTTCCTTGTTTACCGACAACAAAAGTGTCTGGGCGTCGCGGGTATGGGCCTTGAATTTGATCTTCTTCAGGCTTAATACCAGATCGGTGACATCCTCCACCACGCCGTCAATGGTGGCAAATTCGTGCATGGCCCCGTCCACCTTCACCGAGGTGATGGCGGCACCTTCGAGTGAGGAAAGTAACACGCGGCGGAGCGAGTTGCCGATAGTGTGGCCGTAACCGGTTTCAAACGGGTCGGCGACGAATTTGGCGTAAGTTTCCGTGGCAGTTGCGTCTTCTTTTTGCAACCGCTTGGGCATTTCAAAACGTCCGAGACGTACTGGCATATTTTCCTTTCAACAATTTTAATCTGACTTTGCCGGTTGTTTATTCCCGCGACCGGCAAAGCCCGTATAATTGTTTAACTTGGTTTCTGTTTAGCGGGAATAAAATTCGACCACCGCCTGCTCGTTGGCAATTGGCTGGATCTCGTCGCGAGTTGGAATCCGCATGACCGTGCCTTTGAACTCTTCCTTGCTCATGGACAACCAATCGGGCACGGCACGGCTGGTGGCCATTTCGAGGTTCTTGGTCGCCAGCTGGCGCGACACATTTGAATTCTTTACTTCGACCGCGTCGTTCACCCTCAATCCATAAGATGGCACGTTCACCTTGCGTCCATTGACCAGGATGTGGCCGTGTGAAACCATCTGTCGCGCCGCCGCGCGGGTGTTCGCAAAACCCAGGTGAAAGACAACATTGTCCAAACGCGTCTCCAAAATCTGCAACATTTGCTCGCCGGTCACTCCGCGGCGCTTCAGCGCTTTTTCATAAACACCGCGAAATTGGCGTTCCATCAGGCCGTAATAATACCGCAGCTTCTGTTTCTCGATCAGGCCCAGACCGTAATCGGTGTGCTTGCGCCGCGACTTCGGGCCGTGAACGCCGGGACCGTAATTGCGGCGTTCCAGATATTTTGACGGGCCGAAAATCGGCGTGCCGAAACGCCGGCTGATGCGAACGCGGGGACCTGTATAACGAGCCATTATTAGTTGATGGTTGAAAGTTAAGAGTTAACCGTTACACGCGGCGCTTCTTACGCGGACGGCAGCCGTTGTGGGGAACCGGCGTCACGTCTTTTATAGCGCTGATTTCCAGCCCGATGGCCTGCAACGCGCGAATGGCCGATTCCCGACCGGACCCCGGACCTTTGACGCGCACTTCGATTTCCTTCATGCCATGGGCCATCGCCTGCCGGGCGGCATCCTGTGCGACCTGTTGTGCGGCGTACGCCGTACTTTTGCGCGAGCCTTTGAAACCGACCCGGCCGGCGGTCGACCAGCCGATCAGGTTTCCGTGCAGATCGGTGATGGTGACTTGTGTGTTATTGAACGTGGCCAGAATGTTGGCGACACCGGTAACAATGTTCTTGGCGTGCTTGGCCTTGATGATTTTCTTGGCCGCGGCGTCCTCACCCAGAAGTTCGGCGGCACTCGGCGCGGTACCCGCTGCGGGCACACCCGGAGCGGCTGGCGCTTCTGCCGGCGCCGGAGTGTCCGTCGCCGGCGCGGTCTTCTTGGCGGGCTTTTCTTCCGCCGGCTTGGCGGCTTTTTCAGCCGGAGCTGCGTCGTTAGCCGCTTTTTCGGCGGCGGGTTTCGCTTCCTTTTCCTTCTTCGGCGCCGCTGGTTTCTTTTTGGTCTCGTCAGCCATAATGGTTCAAATCTTCAACCGTAAATCGTAAATAAATCAGTGGATGCCGGTCTTGGCGTTCGGGTTGCGTTGCACCCCCACAGTCTTGCGCGGACCTTTGCGCGTACGGGCGTTGGTCTGGGTGCGCTGGCCGCGCACAGGCAGCCCGCGCATATGCCGCACACCGCGGTAACACTTGATGCCCTGCAGACGCTTGAGATTCATACCGATCTCGCGGCGGAGATCGCCTTCGATGATGTATTTGCCCTCCTGAATCGCGTGAACGATCTGGGAAAGCTGCTGCTCGGTCAAATCCTTCGCGCGGATGGCGGGATCAATATTGGCATGCTCCAAAATCTCCTTCGAGTTGGACGGGCCGATGCCATAGATGTAGCGCAGCGCGATGTCGATGCGCTTGTTGGGCGGAACTTCTACACCAATAATACGTGCCATAAATCAACCTTGCCGTTGTTTGTGTCGCTTGTTCGAGCAAATCACGCGGATCACACCGCGACGCCGCACAATTTTGCAGTGCTCGCACAATTTTTTAACTGACGCACGAACTTTCATGTTCCAATTGTTTTCGTTTCAACCAAAATCCGCCCCACGGACAAATCGTAAGGCGTCAACTGCAATTTCACCTGCTCGCCGGGCTTCAGCCCGGCAAAATTCTGTTTTTCCCGCCCGGCTACAAACGCCCTCAACCGGTGGCCGTTGGCCAGTTCCACGCGATAGGTACCGTTCGCCAGAACTTCCCTTATCCGACCTTCAACCTGGAAAGCTTCGTTTCCGGGCATGTCAAAATCTCCGGTTCACCTTCGGTGATTAAAACCGTATGCTCGAAATGAGCGGATAATAAACCATCTTGCGTGACCACTGTCCAGCCGTCTTTCAAAATTTTTACGCCGGCCTGGCCGGCATTTACCATCGGCTCAATGGCCAGTGTCATCCCCGGTCGCAGTTTCTGGTTGCACTTCGGGTCCACAAAATTCGGCACCTGTGGCTCTTCGTGCATCGAGCGCCCGACCCCGTGCCCCACAAACTCGCGGACGACGCTGAATTCGTTGTTTTCGACGTAGGTTTGAACCGCCCGCGAAATGTCCGTCACCCGGTTTCCCGGAACGGCGGCGGCAATCCCTTCGTAAAGTGCCCGCTCCGTCACGTCCATCAGCCGTTGTGCCGCCACACCACAGCCGCCCACCGCCACCGTGCGCGCCGTGTCACCCACAAATCCCTTGTAAACAACCCCCACGTCGATGCTCACAATGTCGCCGAAATGTAATTCGCGGTCGCCGGCCAAACCGTGTACCACTTCTTCATTTACCGAAAGGCAGGTTTGACAAGGGTACTTGCGATATCCCAAAAAGGCGCTTTTGGCGCCATGCTGTTTGATCCGCTTGGCGGCAAATTCATCCACTTCCCGGGTCGTCAGGCCGGGTTTGATGAACGCGGTAATCTCGTCCAGCACTGTCGCCGCCACCATGCACGCCGGGCGCATCGACTCCAAATCCCGCTCGCTTTTTAAAATAATCATCTTAAAACCGGCCTCGTAGACGGCCCTTTTTCAAAAAGCCGTCGTAATGGCGCATCATCAGGTGCGATTCGACCTGCCGCATGGTGTCCAACAAAACGCCCACCGTGATCAAAATGCTCGTCCCGCCGAAGAATTGGGAAACGTTAGAGGGTATATTCATGGCGTTGCGCATCATGATAGGGATGACCGCAATAATGGTCAGAAAGATGGCACCGGCCAGGGTGAGCCGGCTCAGAGCGTTGTGCAGATAATCAGCGGTTGCCTGTCCGGGCCGAACTCCCGGAACATAACCACCGTTCTTCTTCATATCGTCGGCAATCTGGATTTCGTTGAAGGTCGTCGCATTCCAGAAATACGAGAAGAACAGGATCATCAACCCGTAAATGCTCAGGTACGCGACCGACCCGTAACCCAGCTGCATCGCTATGGCCCGGAAGAAATCCTGCAAAAATGGAACACTTCTGAACGGCACATCCGCCAGCCATCCGCAAACCGGCCCCGGAAACATCAGGATCGATTGGGCAAAAATAATCGGCATGACATTCGCGTTGTTCACCCGGATCGGCAGAAAGGAGGTGCCGCCGGAATACAACTTGCGTCCCACGGCGCGCTGGGCATATTGCACCGGGATTTTCCGCTGCGCCTGGGTAATGGCTATCACACCACCGATCACCAGAATCATCAATAAAATGAGCACCAGGCCCGTGCCCATGAAATGATAATCCGATTCCATCCCACCCGTCGGGAAAAACATGTCCCACACCTCCACACACGCGCTTGGCAAGCGCGCCACGATGCCGATCGTAATGACCAGGGAAACACCGTTCCCCACGCCGCGGTCAGTAATTTGCTCGCCCAGCCACATGAGCAACATTGTGCCCGTCGTCATGATGAGCGTCGTTTGGGTCAGGAACCAGATGGGATTGCTGATTAGGGCGAGCGAGCCCTGAAATCCGCGGTAAAGGGTCTGCGGGTGTTCCCAACTGTTGGCAAAGTACACGCCTTGTCCCAGGCAAATCAACACGGTCAAATAACGGCCGTATTTGATGATTTGCGCGCGGCCACCTTCCTCGCGCGCCAGTTTGCTGAGTTTAGGCCAGACCGCCGTAAGTAATTGAATAATAATCGTGGCACTGATGTAAGGCATGATGCCCAGGGCGCCGATGGCGCAGTTTCCAAAGGCGCCACCGGCAAACATGTTATACATGCCCAACAACCCGCCATTGGTCTGCTCATTCTCCTTGAAATAAGCGGCCAGCGCCGTCCCGTTCACGCCGGGAATGACGATATAAGCCATCAACCGGCAGATTCCCAAAAGGGCCAGTGTGAACAGAATCCGGGACTTCAGCTCCGGAATTTTGAAGCAGTTGGCGAAGGTGTTGAAGATGTTGCGGAACATACGTCGGTCCCGCTCAGGCCTTCACGGGCTCGGCGGCTTTTCGGCCCATGACTTCGCAGGTGCCGCCCTTGGCTTCGATTTTCGCTTTTGCAGAAGCGCTGAATGCCGCCGCACTGACCGTGAGCTTTTTGGACAACTCGCCGTCGCCCAGAATCTTGATTCCGTCAGCCCGGCCATTGGCCAGACCGGCCCCACGCAAGGCCGCTTCATCCACCCGCGCGCCATTGTCAAACCGGTCCAATTCCCCGACGTTCACCGCGATGAACTGTTTTGCAAACCGCGCGTTGTTAAATCCGCGCTTGGGGATACGCCGGATGAGCGGCATCTGGCCGCCTTCAAAGCCGATACGGATGGAACTGCCCGAGCGCGCCGTCTGGCCCTTGCCACCACGCCCGCTGGTTTTGCCGTGACCGCTGGATTCACCCTGGCCAAGGCGCTTGCGCCGGTGCTTGGCACCCGGACGGGGTTTGAGATCGTGTAATCGCATAATTCAGTCAGTTGTCAGTTGTTAGTAGTTAATAGCCGACGTCCGCAGCAGAGTGCCACTGACCACTGACTAAAGACTACTGACAATACTAAATTCATTTTAAGCTACAGTCGGATTTGCCTCAGGAACCCTGGGAGGTTCCAACTTCCTAATTTCCAAACCGCGCCCTCTATAAATTTCTTCACGCAATCGGAGACTCAGCAACGCCTTCATCGTCGCTTTGACAACGTTGGCTGCGTTCTTGGACCCGAGCGATTTGCTCAAAATATCCTTCACTCCGGCGGATTCCAGAACCGCCCGCACCGTCTTGCCGGCAATAATGCCCGTTCCCGGCGACGCCGGGCGCAACAGGATTCGCGCGCCGTCAAACTCGGAGAAGACTTCATGAGGAATCGTCGCGTCTTTGAGAGAAACGGAAACCATCTGGTTGCGGGCCAGTTCCCCGCCGCGGCGAATGGCGTCAGCCACCTCACCCGCCTTGCCGAGGGCAACACCGACACGCCCCTTCTTGTCGCCCACCACGACGAGCGCGCTGAAGTTGAAACGGCGCCCGCCTTTGACCACTTTGGCAGAACGATTGATGTAAACAACTTTTTCGACCAATTCTTCCGAGGCACCGCCCTCGAATCC
The DNA here is from genome assembly GCA_963708525.1 of uncultured Verrucomicrobiae bacterium. Classification (GTDB taxonomy): domain Bacteria; phylum Verrucomicrobiota; class Verrucomicrobiia; order Limisphaerales; family UBA11358; genus UBA11358. The sequence goes on from CAVPTH010000006.1 coordinate 138,668, forward strand.
CAGTTCGGTCGCTTCGCCAGCTGTCTTGGCCCGGCGGCCACGCCCACGTTGGCCACGTTGTTCTTCGGTTTCGGTTTTAGTGATTTCAGCCACAATAATGTTCTGGTTGCAGTTTAAAATTTCAATCCGGCTTCCCGCGCCGCCTCGGCCAGCGTTGCGAGTTTGCCGAGTACCACCACCGGCTTGCCGTCCTTGCCCTTGCTCTGGCTGTGATGATATCGGGCACCACCGCGATCAAATATGACGGTCTTGATGCCCTTCGCCAACGCGGTTTCCGCCGCCAGTTTGCCAACCACTTTGGCGCTGGCCGCGTTCGCCGCCAACTGGTCACGGTCGGGAACCGCCTTGCCGGTGGTCGAGACTGCGGCCAACGTCACTCCCGCAGCATCATCAATAAACTGAACATGAATGTTTTTATTGGTGAAGCAGACGCTCATGCGCGGACGTTCCTTCGTGCCGCAGACCTTTCTGCGTACCCGCCAGTGGCGGAGTTGCGCCAGCCGTTGTTTCTTTTCCGTTCTCATTTCAATGCGCTCACGGATTTTGCCGTGAATCAAATTTACTGGACTGTCTTGCCTTCCTTGCGCTGGACGTGTTCGCCCACATAGCGCACACCCTTGCCTTTGTAGGGTTCAGGCGGATAAAAGCCGCGAATCTCAGCAGCGACCTGGCCGACCACCCGCTTGTCCGGGCCTTCAATGGTCAGTTTCGTGTTCTCCTCGACCGTCACTTTGATCTGATCGGGTATGGCATAATTGATCGGGTGCGAATAGCCGAGGGCCAGGTTCACGTTCTTCCCCTGCACTGCGGCCTTGAAGCCGACACCCTGAATTTCCAGTTTCTTGATAAATCCTTCGTTCACGCCCTTGACCATGTTATTGACCAGCGCGCGACTCAGGCCGTGCAAGGCCTTGGCCTGGGCGTCTTCGCCCTCACGGCTCACGACAATTTTGCCGTCCTGAACCTTCAGGCTCGTACGCTGCGGAAGTTCCCAGTCGAGCTTGCCTTTCGGGCCCTCAACCAAAACTTTCCGTCCCTTGACCTCCACCTTCACCTTGGGAGGTATGACAATCGGCTGTTTTCCTATTCGCGACATGAGTTCGTTAAATCGTTAAATGGTTAAATCGTCACCAGATGTAACAAAGCAATTCACCGCCGAGGTTTTTCTTGCGGGCCTGAACATCGGTCATCACGCCTTCCGGCGTGGAAATCACCGCCACCCCCAGACCGCCACGCACCCGGGGAATTTTCGTGGCCCCGACATAATGGCGCAGGCCGGGCCGGCTGATGCGGCGCAACCCTTCAATCACGGCCTTTTTCCCCTGATACTTCAATTTGATGTTGATCGTTTTGGGCAGCTTGCCTTCCACAGCCACCTCGGCAACATAGCCTTCCTTTTTCAAAATGGCGGCGATGTTCTCCTTCAGCCGGGAATGCGGCACGGCCACCACCGGTCGCAACGCACGACCGGCGTTGCGGATGCGGGTCAACATATCAGAAATCGGATCAGTCATAAATTCAGTGCAGAAGGCAGAAGGCAGAAGGCAGAATGAAAACACGCGACGCAACGAACGGCGCCGCCTTTCCGATATGTTTCTTCATTCTTCATTTTTACTTCTGCATTTAGTTTACCAACTCGCCTTTACCACACCCGGAATCAAACCGTTCAGCGCGGCTTCGCGGAACGTCAGGCGCGACACCCCGAACTTGCGGAGATAACCGCGTCGTCGGCCGCTGTAGGCACAGCGGTTCACCAGCCGCGTCGGGCTTGCATCCCGCGGCAGCTTCGCGAGGCCGATGTAATCACGCTTGGCTTTCAATTCCGCGCGGATCGCGGCGTATTTTTTTACCGTTGCCGCTTTGCGCTTGTTACGTTCAAACCATGCTCTTTTGGCCATAATCGTCTTATTTTTCAGCGAGCGGAAAGCCCATCAATTTCAAAAAGTCCAGCGCCGCACCGTTATTTTTGGCGCTGGTCACGATCGTGATGTCCATGCCCTGCTGCCGTTTAATCTTGTCCAGTTCAATCTCCGGGAAAATCGTCTGGTCGCCGACCCCGAACGTGTAATTGCCCCGACCATCAAACTTACGCGGGGATAATCCGCGAAAGTCACGAATACGCGGCAGCGCCGTCGCCACCAGCCGGTCAAAAAATTCGTACATTGCGTCTCGACGCAGCGTTACCCGGCAGCCGATGGGTTGCCCTTCGCGCAGTTTGAAGTTGGCGATGCTATGCCGCGACTTGCTGATGACCGGTTTGCGGCCGGTGATCAACGCCAGGTCCTTGGCCGCGTCATCGATGGCGTTCTTCTCCAGCGACGCGCTGATCCCCATGTTCACCACGATCTTGGTCATCCGGGGAATCTGGTGGACGTTGGCGAATTTGTGCTTTTCCTTCAGGGCCGGCACCACTTCGTTCACGTATTTGTTGTAAAGTCTGGCTTTCATTTTTTGGGTCACGGATTTTGCCGTAACTTTATCGCTTTAATCGTTTTTCAGGCCGGGGCCGGTTGCGCCTTTCCGTGCTTGGCCGCCCGCGCGTCGAACCGGTCCACTTTCATTAAATTGGAAAGGTGAATCGTGCCTTCCCGTTCCACGATGGCGCCCTGCGGATGGTCCTGGCTTTTGCGCGTATGACGCTTGATCAATTTCAAACCTTCGACAATCGCCCGGTGTTTCTTGGGACTGACCGCAATCACCTTGCCGCGCTTGCCCTTTTCCGCGCCGGCCAGCACAACCACTTCATCGCCTTTTTTAACATGAAATTTTGACATAACTTCAAATCACCTCCGGCGCCAGCGAAACGATCTTCATGAATTTCTTGTCGCGCAACTCGCGCGCCACCGGCCCGAAAATGCGCGTGCCCTTCGGATTCAATTCCTTGTCTATGATCACAATCGCGTTGCTGTCAAAGCGCAGGTACGAGCCGTCGTTGCGCGCGATCGGCCGGCGGGTACGGACAATGACCGCATCATGCACTTCACCCTTCTTCACCTGCCCGTCCGGCGCGGCAACCTTGATATGCACCTTGATCACGTCGCCCACGCGGGCGTAACGCTGGTTGCGGCCCAACACGCCGATGGCCCAGGCAACCTTGGCGCCTGTGTTGTCTGCGACATCCAAATGGGAACGAATTTGCAACATAAAATCCGGTCAGGCTGCGGCCACGGGGGTATCCGCCTCGTTGCGCACGACCACGGCAATCAGCCGCCAGCGCTTGGTTTTCGACAACGGCCGCGTTTCCTCGATCCGCACCCGGTCGCCGGGCTTCGCCTCGCCCTTTTCGTCGTGGGCGTAAAATTTCTGGTAAGCGGTCACGACCTTGCGGAACCGCGGATGCGGAAAGCGGCGCTCGACCCGCACCACGATGGTCTTGGCCATCTTGTTGGAGATGACTTCACCTTCGCGTTGCTTGCGATGTCCGCGTGCTGTTGCCGTTGAATTTTCTGTATCAGCCATACCATTAAGCCGCTTTGTTGCGCAGTTGGGAGATGCGCGTTTCCAGGCGCGCGATGTCCTTGCGCAGGGTCCGCAGGCGTGCCGGTTTTTCCAGCTGCGCACTCGCCTGCTGCAAACGCAGGTTGAACATTTCATGATGCAGGTCGCGGCTCTTGGCCGACAACTCCACCAGCGTCATATCTTTGATTTCACTAAATTTCATAACCGTTTAAATCGCGCGCCGGTGCCGGGCGATGAACTTTGTCTTGATGGGCAGCTTCGTCGCCGCCAGCCGCAACGATTCGCGCGCGTCTATCTCCGGGATGCCGTCCACCTCAAACAGCACGTTCGCCGGCCGAATCACCGCCACCCAGCCTTCCAAAGGCGCCTTCCCCTTGCCCATCCGGGTTTCGAGCGGCTTCTTCGTAAATGATTTCTGCGGGAAAACGCGAATCCACATCTTCCCGCGCCGTTTCATGTTGCGGGCAATCGCCACGCGCGCCGCTTCCAGCTGCTTGGAATCCATCCAACAGCGTTCGAGCGCCATCAAACCGTATTCACCGAACGCGACCGTATTGCCGCGGGACGCCAGGCCGGCCCGGCTGCCGCGGTGCATCTTCCGGAACTTTACTCTGTCGGGTTGCATTGCCATATCAAAAATCCTGTTCCAGAATCAGTTGGGGACAATTTCCACCGGCGCCGCCTGGGCCTGGGCCGCGGCCTTTTGCGGCTTGTTTTCACCGCGGCAAATCCAGCACTTGATGCCCAGCTTGCCATAAACGGTGAGCGCCTCGGCAAATCCATAATCAATGTTCGCGCGCAACGTGTGCAACGGCACGCGGCCCCAGTGATATTGCTCGACCCGCGCCAGTTCCGCTCCGCCCAAACGGCCCGCACAGCGGATCTTGATGCCTTCCGCGCCGAAATCCTTCGCCGTCTGCAACGCCTTCTTCATCGCGCGCCGGAATGAAACACGTCGTTCCAGCTGCAACGCGACGTTTTCCGCCACCAGTTGCGCGTCGAGTTCCGGCGTCTTTACCTCAACGATATCTACGTAAACTTCCTTGCCCGTCATGCGGCTCAATTCCTCCTTGAGCTTGTCAATTTCCGAGCCTTTGCGGCCGATGACCACGCCCGGGCGGGCGGTCAGAATGGTCACCCGGCAACGGTTGGTCGCGCGTTCGATCAAAATTCTCGGCACCGACGCCGTTTCGAGTTTCTTCTTCAGCAAAGTGCGGATCTGCCGGTCCTCGTTCAGCAGCACGCCGAATTCCTTCTTGCCGGCAAACCACTTCGACCGCCAGTCTTTGTTGACGCCGACGCGCAGTCCGATTGGATTTGTTTTTTGGCCCATACTATTCGTCTGAAAGGGTGATTTTGATATGAGAACGGCGTTTGAGAATTGGTCCGGCGGAACCGCGTGCTTTAGGAGTGAAACGTTTGATAATCATGGCCGTGCCGGCGACGGCTTCTTTGATGCGCAGGCTTTCCGGCTTCAGCTTGTTGTTGTTTTCGGCATTGGCGATGGCCGAACGGAGAGTCTTGGCCACCAGGCGTGCCCCCTTGCGCGGAACCACCTGCAACACCGCCTGCGCCTGCAGGGCCGGCAACCCTTGAATCTGCCGCACCACCTCGCGCATCTTTTGCGCGGACATCGGCACGTTTTTCATGATCGCATGTACTTCCATACTATTTCGCCTCCGCCTTGGCCGTGTGCGCGCCGTGTTTCTTGAATATCCGCGTCAGTGAAAACTCACCCAGTCGATGACCGACCATATTTTCTGTGACAAAGACTGGATTGAAAACTTTACCGTTGTGAACATTGAAGGTGAGACCGACGAAATCCGGCGTGATCATGGAGCGGCGCGACCACGTCTTGATAGGCGTTTTGGACTTGGTGTCCTTCGCCTTCTGGATTTTATCCAGCAGGTGGAAATCAATAAACGGACCTTTTTTAATCGAGCGTCCCATAAAATTACTTGAGCTTCATCGGCCGACCGTTACGGCGCACAATAATGAACCGGTTTGAATATTTGTATTTGTGACGGGTCTTGCCGCCTTTGGCAATCCGGCCCCACGGCGACATCAATTGCTGCCAGCCGCCACCGGACTTGGACTTGCCGGCGCCGCCGCCATTCGGATGGTCCACCGGGTTCCGCGTCACGCCACGGTTGATACCACGATGACCGCGATGCCGCGTACGACCGGCCTTGCCCAAAATTACGTTTTCATGCTCCGCGTTGCCGACCTGGCCGATGGTGGCATAACAATTCTCATTGATCTTGCGGATTTCACCCGACGGCAGCCGGATTTGCGCATAACCTTCGTCGCGCGACATCAACGTCGCCGCGCCACCGGCGGAACGGACCACCTGTCCGCCGCGGCCGGGCGTCAGTTCGATGTTGTGAATCGCCAGTCCCACTGGAATCGCTTTGAGCGGCAGGGCATTGCCGACCTCCGGGGGAGCGGCCGGACCGCTGGAAATGGTGACTCCAACCTTGATGCCCGCCGGCGCAATGATGTAAGCCTTTTCGCCGTCCTTGTATTGCAGCAAGGCCAGGCGCGCCGAACGCATCGGATCATATTCAATCGCTGCCACCGTTGCTTCCACGCCATGCTTCTGGCGTTTGAAATCCACCAGGCGGATTTTCTGTTTGTGTCCGCCGCCAATACCGCGCGCCGTTACGCGACCGTAGGCGTTTCGGCCACCGGTTTTCTTCCGCGTGACGACCAGCCCCTTTTCGGGCTTCGTCTTGGTAATATCGCTGTAATCCGCGTACGTAACGTAGCGCAGAGACGGCGTTAGCGGTCTAAATGTTTTAACTGGCATAAAAACAAAAAGTTTTAGCAGCAACTTTGAAGTTGGCAGGCCATCAATCCTGTCCCGGCAGGGAACCAGTTATCGGTCTGCAAACATGCTGTCCATTTGCCCGTAATGGCATCCGCGCTGTGACGCAGCGAGGGCCTGTCTTCCGAACGAAACGGAGCGGAAAAAATATCAGAAGACCATTTCAGCGCAAGCGTTTTTTTGAAGAATTTTGAAGCTCTAAATCGTTAATAAACACGTGATAGGAACAGGTTTCCATCACGATTTGCCGCGCATTTCCAGCAAAGCGCCGACACTTGAAAGGGTCGACACTGCGTAAGGCACCATTACCGTCAGCAGCATCTTGAGCAAATCCCCGTGCGTGATATGTCCGGACAGGATCGCATCCCCGTGATTGATGGCAATCAGGATAAAACCCACGACCAGGGCATATTTGAGCGCGCGTTTGACCACCGAGGGTTGAAATGCCAGGTGAAACCATTCTTTCATACGCACCGACGGTAGCGCATCGGTCAGACTGACTCAAGAACACCGGCGAAACGAAAGACCATGAATGGGTCCTGACCAACGAACTTCAATACCAGATTCAGTAACGGAAATTTGACCACGGATGGACAGGATGAACACGGATTGTTTGACACGAATTCCACGAATCAGCGCGAATTGATTGTTTCAAAGCCCATAGGGCTGGCATCTCTGTAGATTACGTTACAAAACGAATCAAGCTCCGTTCAGGAGCGACATCTTCTGAATATGCCGCCCCTACGAGGCTATGTTCCTCGCCCATCGGATGGGACAGGATGGCCGCAGGCCAAGTGAGGGTTGATGATTATGGTTCTACACAGATTTTGCGCCGATGGCGCTTGGAGTATTGATTTGGAGTGCGGCGACACGTCGCCGCTTTGAAAGCGCGGACGTGTCCGCGCAGTCCAAAATTGTAGCAGTTCCATAAAGTGGGATGAGCCTGCTCATTTAATGCCGGGATTGGGCCTGTTTGCTGACCTTGGCCAGGCGTTGTTCCCATTCGCCCTTGTGTGCCAATGGGTCGGCGTCCGTGCCCCAAAGTTTTTTCACCATTTCCCGCTGCGGCACGAACGGGCATTTCGCCTTCGGATTTTTGAAGGCGTCTTCCAGCTCGCGCAGCGCCAGTTGCGCGCCGGTCATGATGGCCGGCTTTTCGGCGCGCGCGAATTTTGAGTTCAATTTATGTGCTGCATCGTCGAGCGCACCCCAGCGTTCCGCATGCGTGCGTCCCCAGAGCGTCGGTTGTGTGTCCAACCGGGAGAGGTTCCAGAACCCGATCCGGATTTGTCGCACGGGTTTGAACTCTTTGCTGATGATCTCGCGAAAAACACCTTCCAAAACCGCGTTGATGATCGAATTCTGAAATTGCGGCTCCCGGAACCGGTGCCCACCGCCGATTTCGCTGAAATCGGTGAAGCGAATCGTCAACCCCAACTCCCGCGCCTGCAATTGTTCCCGGCGCAACTGGCCGACCAGTCGTGTCGCCTCGCTCAAGGTAAAGGTCAGTGCCGCCTCGTAATCCGGCTCGTCGTAAGGCAGCGTGGTATTGCTGGAAATCGTCGTCCGGTCCTTTACTTCGAGCAGCAACGGTTCATTCCACAGGCCGTTGGCAAACAACCAGAGCTGGGTTCCCCAGATGCCGAATTTCTTTTTGAGCAATGGTGATGGCAATTTCGCGACATGGCCGAACGTCGTTGCACCCAGCGCCGCGAGGGCGCGTTGCCGGTTCTTACCGATGCCCGAAAGCTCCCGTACCGAACGGTCGTTCAAAAATTCCTTTTCCGTGCCGGGCAGGATTTCGATAAAGCCCGGCTTGGCCGCGTCCGTGGCCAGCTTGGCCAACCGCGACGAATTCGCCAGACCGGCGGACACGGGCAGCTTTACTTCCCGTAAAATTCGCTGGCAGATTTCTTTAACGTAATCTTTCGGCGACGTTTTCCGCCAGACATGCCGGTCCATGGTCGTAAAATCGAGGAAACCTTCATCGATGGAGATGGGCACGAGCGTGGGCGAATACTCCTCGAGAATGTGAAACATCTCGGCCGAGAGCCTCCGGTACTCGTCGTAGTGCGGACGGCACAAAACGCCCTGGGGGCAAAGTCGCTTTGCTTCGAAGCAGGCCATCCCGGTTTTGACCCCGAACTTTTTAGCAGCGTGATTCGCGGCAATGACGATGCCGTCCCCGCGCCTGCCGCCGCCAACCCAGACCGGGCGGCCTTGCAGCTTCCGGTTCAAGGCAATCTCGCAGCTGGCAAAGAAGCTGTCACCATCCACGTGCAGGATGCGAATGGGCGTTTTGGCATTCACGGGCAAACCTTAATTGAACCAAAATTCTGGTTATGTCAAATCCTCCCATGCCGGCGTGGACAAAGGCTGTCCAAGCCGGAAAACAAAAAAAGCGCGAAGGAAATTCGTAGCGGCGTCTCGGAAGAGCGCCGCAATCTTGAAAACAACAAGCGGCTTTCTTCCGAAAGCCGCTACGTTTGTTTGAAGAAAACTTACGTCAGAACAATCTTGTCGCCGGCTTTCAAGGTCACAATGGCTTTCTTCCAATCCGACGTCTTGCCGGCCTGGGTGGTCCGCTGACGGCGCGGCTTGCCGCGCACATTCAACGTATTGATCTTGGTCACCTTCACCTTGAATAATTCCTGTACAGCCTGGCGGATCTCCGTCTTGTTCGCGCGACGGTCAGCCACGACGGTATATTGATTGAGCTTTTCGCTCTGCCGCGTGCCCTTTTCCGTCAACCGGACGGTTTTGATGACTTCAAAAGTATTCATGGTTCGTTAAATCGTTAAATCACTCGAATGAGTGATTGGTTAAATGAGTCCAGCAACTTATCCAGCCGGTTACAAGTTACTCTTTCGTCAATCGCGCCTCGACTTTTTCAAAGGCGCTCCGGGTGAAAAGCAATTTGTCCGGCCGCAAAATATCATACGTGTTCAGCGAATCACTGGTGGCCAGGGCCACGTCCGGCAGGTTGCGTGAGGCCAGAGTCAGATTCTTGTCGGTGCCGGTCGAAACCACCAGCGTGGTACCTTTCAGTTCCAATGCCGAAATCACCCCGATAAACTCCTTTGTCTTCGGCGAGGTTAGTTTCAAATCATCCACTACAACCACGTCACCGGCCTTGAGTCGTTCGCCCAACGCCTTGCGCAACGCCAGCGAGCGGGTTTTCTTGGAAACTTTTTTCGCGAAATCACGGGGCCTCGGTCCGAAAACAACACCACCGCCGACCCACAATGGCGATCGGAACGAACCGGCGCGGGCGCGGCCGGTGCCTTTCTGCCGCCACGGTTTCTTGTTGGTGCCGGCGACTTCACCGACATTCTTGGTGCTGGCGGTGCCGCTGCGTTGTGCCGCCTGGTATGCAACCACGGCATCGTGGACGGCCTGTGTGCCCTTTCCACCTTCCACCAGCGCGAACTTCACTTCGAGTTCTCCCTGCTTTTTCCCTTCGATATTCTTGATGGCAATTTTCATAGCCTGAAATTATTTCTTGGCCTCGGCCGGTTTGGCCTCGGGTTTCTTCTCGGCGGCGCCCTTCCGCTTCATCGGTGCCAGGCTGACTGGCGGTTTCCAGCCCTTCGGCCGTTTCTTGGATTCGCGGATGACCACGTAATCGCCTTCCGCGCCGGGGATGGCGCCCTTGATGAGCAGCAAATTGTCCGCTTCGCGCACCTGGATCACTTCGAGGTTCTGCGTCGTGCGCGTGTCCTGCCCCATGTGACCGGGCATTTTCATGCCGCGCATGACCGTGCCGGGAAACAGGCGCTGGCCGATTGCGCCCGCGCGGCGGTGCCAGCCCTTGGCGCCGTGCGTCGAATCGCCACCGGCAAAACGATGGCGCCTGACGACACCTTCAAAACCGCGCCCCTTCGTGACACCAATCGCATCCACAAAATCACCGGGCGCGAACAAGGCCGGGCCGACAACGTCGCCGGGCTTTACTTCCTTGGAAAAATTGCGGAATTCCTTGATGCGTTTTACCGCGGCGCCGTTCTGCTTTTTGATGTGGCCGAGCAGGGCTTTGCTGAGGCGTTGCTCCTTTTGATCGTCGAAGCCGAGCTGAACGGCGTTATAACCGTCCTTGCCCGCCTGGGTCTTGACTTGCAACACGCGATTGGGGCCGGCAAGGACGACCGTGACCGGCGTCATGATGCCGCGTGCGTCATAAACACGCGTGCTGCCGAGTTTCTTTCCTACAATCCGAGTGGCATGAAATTGCTTTCGCTGTTAACAGTTCAAACGCTTCAACGAGTTACTCATTTAACTCAAATTTTAATGGTGATGTCCACGCCGGCCGGGAGATTGAGCTTCTTCAATTCATCCACGGTCTTGGCCGTCGGATCGAGGATGTCAATCAACCGTTTGTGGGTGCGTTGCTCGAAGGTTTCCTGCGACTTCTTGTCTGCGTGCGGCGACCGTTGGACGGTGAAGCGCTCGATACGGGTCGGGAGCGGGATGGGTCCGGCGACGCGTGCGCCGGTGCGTTTGACGGTGTCGGCGATTTCGCGCGCCGACTGGTCTATGACGCGATGGTCGTAGGCCTTAAGTCGAATTCGAATGCGTTGGGCAGCCATAGAAAGAACAATTGTCTGTTAATGGTTTCAATAATTTATCGCTTCAACTCTTTCAAAGCGGGCGCAAAGTCTAACACTAAAACCGTTCGACGCAACAAGTATTTGGCAACGGCCGCGGCTAGGTCCGCGCCGCCGGTTTCTTGGCCGCCTGATCCAGAATCGTGTTCAGCACGCTCTGGGGCACCTGCTCGAAGGTCAACGGTTCCATCGAGTACGACGCACGTCCTTTCGACAATGACCGGATGGCCGTCGCGTAGCCAAACATCTCGGCCAGCGGCACATTGGCGTTGACCACCGTCTGGCCCAGCTTGGCTTCAATGTTAATGATGTGACCGCGCCGGCGGGTGATGTCACCGATCAAATCGCCCTGGTATTCGTCGGGCGTGGTGCATTCCACCTTCATGATGGGTTCGAGCAAAATTGGCCCGGCCTTCTTGAAAGCGTCTTTCAACGCGAAAATGCCGGCCATCTTGAATGCCAGTTCGTTCGAGTCCACCTCATGGAACGTGCCGTCCACGATCTGCACCTTGACGTCAATGACCTGATAGCCCGCATAGACGCCGCCCTTAATGGCTTCTTCAACGCCGTCAATGACCGCCGGAATGTATTCCTTGGGAATCGCACCACCGACAATCTTGTTCTCGATTTCGATACCTTTGCCCTTTTCGTTGGGCTGAAGTTGGATGCAGGCATGGCCGTATTGGCCGCGTCCGCCCGACTGGCGGATAAATTTGCCCTCACCGTCCGCGTGTTTGGTGACGGTTTCACGATAGGCGATTTGCGGCGCGCCGGTGTTGGCGTCCACCTTAAATTCACGTTTGAGGCGGTCAATGATGATTTCCAGGTGCAGCTCGCCCATGCCGGCAATGATGAGCTGACCGGTCTCCTCATTGGTGAAACAACGGAACGTCGGGTCTTCCTCGGCCAGCCGTTGCAGGCCTTCCGACATCTTGTCACGGTCCTGTTTCGTCTTCGGCTCAACCGCCATGCTGATGACCGGCTCCGGAAAAGTCGGTGGCTCGAGCGAGACGTCAAAATCTTCGTCGCACAACGTGTCACCGGTGGTGATGTTGCGCAAACCGACCAGGGCCGCGATGTCGCCGGCGAATACCTGGGTGATGTCCTTGCGCTCACTGCCTTGAATGATCATGAGACGACTGACGCGCTCGCGTTTGCGCGTGCGCGGATTGTAAATCATGTCGCCTTTTTCGAGCTGGCCGGAATAGACGCGGAAAAACACCAGCTTACCCGCGTAGGGATCCGTCCACAGCTTGAACGCCAGTGAGCAGAACTTGCTGCCGTCGTCGGTCGGTACTTCGACCTTTTGTTCGGCCTGGCCCGGCACTTCGCCGGTGGCCGCCGGCACGTCCAGCGGGCTGGGCAGATAATCCACCACCGCGTCAACCAGGGGCTGAACGCCCTTCTTCTTGAAGGCCGAACCGCACAACACAGGCACCAGTTCGATCTTACAGGTCAACCGGCGGATGGCCGCCTTGAGTTCCGGCGGCTGTGATCGGCTTTTCGTGCAAAACCAGATCAGCGATCGCGTCGTCCTTGTTGGAGACCGCGTCAATTAACTCCGCCAGCGCCGCTGCAGCGCGGTCCTTGTGTTCAGCGGGAATATCCCTCGTCTCAAAATTCAAACCTTCGTTCACCACGTCACCCGGACCCCAGACGATGGCCTTCTGGTTCACCACGTCGATGACACCTTCGAATTTGTCCTCGGCGCCAATGGGCAGGAAAACCGGATATGCATACGCCTTGAGCTTGGTGCGCATGTCGTTCAGGGCGTTTTCAAAATTCGCGCCCGTGCGGTCCATCTTGTTGACAAACGCGATGCGCGGCACCTTGTACTTGGTCGCCTGACGCCAGACGGTTTCTGATTGCGGCTGCACACCGGCGACACCGCAGAACACCGCCACCGCGCCGTCCAATACGCGCATGGAACGCTCCACCTCGGCCGTGAAATCCACGTGGCCCGGGGTATCGATGATATTGACACGAATCGGCACGTCCTTGAACGCCTTGTAAAGCGCTTCTTCGCCGTGCTTGTTCTGCTTTTGCGTCCAATAACAGGTAACGGCGGCGGACGTGATGGTAATGCCGCGTTCGCGTTCCTGCTCCATCCAGTCGGTCACGGTGTTGCCGTCGTCCACGTCGCCGATCTTATGGATCAGCCCCGTGTAAAAGAGAATGCGTTCGGTCGTGGTCGTTTTGCCCGCGTCGATGTGCGCCGCGATGCCAATGTTGCGCGTGCGCTCCAACGTATACTCGCGTTTGGGCGAATTGGCCGATTTCGTTTTTTCAGCTACAGCTTCCATCTTAAATTCCGTTAAATCCAATAATAAAAATGCCCCCGGGCTTTGCAGCCTTTGGGGCATCGTTCAATTATATCCTACCAGCGGAAATGTGCAAACGCCTTGTTGGCTTGGGCCATCTTATGCACCTCGTCGCGCTTGCGGATGGCGTTCCCCTGCCCTTGGTAGGCCTCGAGGATTTCCGCCGCCAGCGCCTCGCGCATGGGCGTACCCTTGCGGGCATCTGCATAATCCACAATCCACCGCAACGCCAGGGCGGCCTGCCGGTCCGACGGCACTTCCAGCGGCACCTGATAAGTCGCGCCGCCGACACGCCGGGCCTTGGTCTCAATGCGGGGTTTGGCGTTGTCCACCGCGCGCTGCAAAATTTCCACCGGATTGCTCGCCGGATTCTTTTCGGAGATGCTTTCGAAGGCCTTGTACACGATCCGCTGCGCCGTGCTCTTCTTGCCGCATATCATCACGGTGTTAACCAAGCGCGAAACCAAACTACTCTGGAATTTTCCGTCTTTGGGCACCTGCCGTCTGCTAGCTTGTCGTCTGCGGGACATGGTTTTGTTGAATGGTTAAATGGTTGAAGCGTTAAGCGGCGGGCGCTGCCGGAGCGGCAGCGGCAGCGGCGGCAGGTTTGGCACCGGGCTTCGGCCGTTTCACACCGTACTTGGAACGGCTGACCCGGCGTTTCTCCACACCGGCGGCGTCGAGCGTGCCGCGCACGATGTGATAGCGCACGCCCGGCAAATCCTTCACGCGGCCGCCGCGTACGAGCACAATCGAGTGCTCCTGCAAATTATGTCCTTCGTCCGGGATGTAGGCGATGATTTCGTAGCCGTTGGTCAGACGGACCTTGGCCACCTTGCGCATGGCTGAATTCGGTTTCTTGGGCGTGCGTGTCATGACCTGAATGCAGACGCCGCGACGAAATGGCGAGCGATCCAAAGCCGGTGACTTGGACTTGTACTTAACCTTACGGCGGCCCTTGCGGACCAATTGATTGATTGTCGGCATCTTGCGCTAAATCAGTGTAAACATCACCGGCCGTTGAAGCCGGAGAAACGGAGCGCGGAATATAACAAACTCAAAGGTGGTTGCAAGACCTATTTTGAGCTTTTTGAAATGGGATTGGGTAACGGTTGGTTAATGCCCTGGCTCCGGCAATGTTGGTCAGGCGAAAATGGCGCGGCGGTGCAGACGCCGGACGATCAGCGCAGGCGCGCTGAGGGCCAGCAACCCTAAAATCGATGGTTCAGGCACAGGCTGAAAGGCCAGTCCCTCAGGCGAATCCAACGGGTATGCAAACGTGCTTCTCACTCCGCCTGGCGTGAACTTGTAGATAATTCCATTATAACCATAATTGACCGGGGTCGGCACGTTGACCGAAAAGAGATTGCCGGCGTTGTCAAAAGCTATGGCATAAAGATCAAAGGCCGAATAGGCGGCAAAGGGGCTTTGCGCTCCTCCGGGCGTAATTTCAACGATGGTACTGCTGCTGGGTCCGCCCTCCCCCACAAACAGATTGCCTGCGCTGTCAAAGGCCAGCCCGCGAGGAACATTCACCCCGGAGGCGAAGACGCTTTGTACTCCACCCGATGTGTATTGATAGATATTGTTGCCATCCCCCACGAACAGATTGCCCGCGCTGTTAATGGCCAATGCCTGTGGACCGCTCAGCCCCGAGGCAAAGGCGCTTTGCCCTCCGCCCGGCGTGAATTCATAGATGTTGCCACTGCCGGCATCCGCTTCAAACAGATTGCCCGCGCTGTCAAAGGCCAGTCCTGTCGGATGATTCAAGCCGGAGGCAAAGGTGCTCTGCACTCCACCCGGTGTGAACTCATAGATGTTGCCATTCCACCAGTCCGCTTCAAACAGATCACCCGCGCTGTCAAAAGCGAGCCCCCGGGGAACATTCACCCCGGAGGCGGCAAAGGTGCTTTGCGTTCCGTTCGGCGCGAATTCCAGGATGTTGTTACCACTCGCCACATAAAGATTTTGCGCCGTTACACCGAAAGCCAGGAGGAGAATTGCCGCACTACAAATTGACGCCTTCATTTTCGACCTTAAGGATTATTGCTTTGAACAGTGAAGAGAATTATTAGACGCGCCTGTTTCAAAGTCAAGATCATACTGGGCACAACTACTTCCTCGCCGGTGATACAGTCAGCGGTTGCGAGAAAAAAGGCGTCCAACGTGAGTCGGACGCCATTCTTGAATTTTGTAAACTGGGCTTACGCCAGCAACGGATTTTCCGCAGCCACCGCTGCCGCCGGCTGTTCCGGCTCGGGCTCGTCGCTGATCTCTACCAACATCTTGAGATGAACCTTGCGATGATGGTCAAAACCCGTTCCCGCCGGGATGATGTGACCCATAATGACGTTTTCTTTAAACCCGCGCAGGCTGTCGATCTTCGACCGCGTGGCCGCTTCGGTCAGCACCCGGGTCGTGTCCTGGAAGGACGCGGCACTGAGGAAGCTGTCGGTTTCCAGCGACGCCTTGGTGATGCCGAGCAGAACCGGTGTGGCCTCGGCTGGCTTGCCGCCCATCTTATCCACCCGCTCGTTCTCCTCTTCGAAGTCGAGCTTGTCGATCTGTTCACCCCACAGGAACGATGTATCGCCGGGCTCGGTAATGCGCACCTTGCGCAACATCTGGCGCACGATGATTTCGATGTGCTTGTCGTTAATGGTGACACCCTGCAAGCGGTAAACTTCCTGCACTTCGCTGACGAGGTGCTCCTGCAATTCCTGCGGACCACAGACCTCGAGGATTTCATGCGGATCAATCGGGCCTTCGGTCAATTGCTGGCCCTTCTTGACCATGTCACCCTTGAAGACGATCACGTGCTTGCCAATCGGAATGAGGTGTTCCTCCTCCGCCTGAGTTTGCGGGTCTTTGATGACGATGCAGCGTTTTCCGCGCACGCTCGCGCCAAAGTCCACCAGCCCGTCAATCTTCGAGATTTCCGACGCGTCCTTCGAGCGGCGGGCCTCAAACAATTCGGCCACGCGCGGCAGACCGCCCGTAATGTCCTTGGTTTTGGCCATCTTGCGCGGCGTCTTGGCCATCAAGGTGCCGGGGAAGATGTCGTCACGTTCCTTCACGACAATGTGCGCGCCGGAAGGAATCGGATAATTCGCCACCACCTCACCATCCGCCCCGGAGATGATGATTTGCGGATGCAAATCCTCCTTGTGCTCGATGACGACCATGGCTTCCTGGCCGGTGGTTTCGTCCATTTCCTGTTTCATCGTGACACCTTCGATGATGTCGTGGAACTTCACCTTGCCGGCTTTCTCGGAAAGAATCGGCACATTGTACGGGTCCCATTGCACGAAGGTTTCGCCCTTCTTGACCTGTCCGCCGTCCGGCACCGAAATGACCGAGCCGACCACGACGTTGTGGTTTTCCAGTTCGCGGCCGTCACCGGCGAGAATGGACACCGAGCCGTTCTTGTTTAAAACAATGTTGTTCCCGTCTTCGAGTTGCACCAGGCGGAGATCGTTATAACGGACCGCGCCTTCGTACTTCGCCTTGATTTGCGGGACCTTGAACACACCGGCCGCCGTACCACCGATGTGGAACGTACGCATCGTCAACTGCGTGCCCGGCTCGCCGATGGATTGCGCGGCGATGATGCCGACGGCTTCGCCGAGTTTCACCAGGCCACCGGTCGCCAGATTGCGGCCATAGCAATTGACGCAGACGCCGTGCTTGCTTTCGCAGGTCAACACCGAACGGATGCGCAGGCGTTCAATACCCGCGGTTTCGATGCGCTTGGCCTTTTCCTCGTCAATTTCCTCATTGGCTTTGATGAGAAATTCCTTTGGATTGGTCGGATTCACCGTGTCGTCGCACGCGAACCGGCCAATCAAGCGGTCCCCGAGTTTGACCACTTCATCTTCGCCTTCGTACACGGCTGTGACCCAGATGCCGTTGGACGTGCCACAATCAGCTTCCTGAATAATGACGTCCTGGGCCACGTCCACCAGTTTGCGGGTCATGTAACCCGAATCGGCGGTCTTCAGCGCCGTGTCGGCCAGACCTTTGCGGGCGCCGTGCGTGGAAATGAAGTATTCCAGCACCGACAGGCCTTCACGGAAGTTTGCGAGAATCGGTTTCTCGATGATGTCGCCGCTGGGCTTGGCCATCAGTCCGCGCAACCCGGCGAGCTGGCGCACCTGCTGTTTGTTACCCCGGGCGCCCGAATCCACCATCAGGTATACGGGATTGTACTCCTTTTTACCCTGATTGGCTTCGAGCGTGCGGAACATGACACCTGAAATCTGGTCGGTGCAGTGCGTCCAGATGTCCACAATCTTGTTGTAGCGTTCGCCCGGCGTAATGACACCCTTGCGATACTGTTTCTCGACTTCCTTGATCTGCTTCTGGGCGGAGTCAATCTGCTCATCGCGTTCCTTCGGCACAATCATGTCATCAATACCGATAGACACGCCGGACTTGGTGGCCTCGCGGAAGCCCAGTTCCTTGAGCTTGTCCAGCATGGTCACGGTCTGCTCGTGGCCGGCAAATTTGTAGCATTTCCAGATCAGATCGGCGAGCTGGCTCTTGCCGGCGGCTTTGTTGTAAAAGCCAAGCTCCGGCGGCCAGATTTCGCTGAACAGGACGCGGCCCACAGTGGTCTCGATGAGCTTCTTATTTGCGTCACCAAAAACGGTCTGGCGGCCAAGATCAGGATTGGCCAGACGCAAACGGTCGTGCGTCTTCAACGCCCCGTCGCCATAGGCAAACAGGACTTCTTCTTTCGAGCCGAACAGCGGCAGCTTGTTCGAGTCGGACGGCATTGGCGCGCGTGGCTCCGCGGTGAGGTAGTAACAACCGAGGGTGATGTCCTGGGTCGGCGTGATAATCGGCTTGCCGGATGAAGGCGAAAAGATGTTGTTCGTCGCCATCATCAACAGACGCGCTTCCATCTGCGCCTCAACGGATAGAGGCACGTGCACCGCCATCTGGTCGCCGTCGAAGTCCGCATTGTACGCGGTGCAGACCAGCGGATGGATGCGAATGGCCTCGCCTTCAATGAGCTGCGGCTCGAACGCCTGCACCGACAAACGATGCAAGGTGGGCGCGCGATTGAGTAACACCGGATGACCCTTGGTGACTTCTTCGAGCACGTCCCAGACTTCCTTGGTCTGGCGTTCAATCATCTTCTTGGCCGAACGAACCGTGTGAACGTAACCGAGTTCCTTCAAGCGGCGGATGATGAACGGTTCAAACAACACGAGCGCCATCTTCTTCGGCAGACCGCACTGGTTGAGTTTGAGCTCGGGACCGATGACGATGACCGAACGGCCGGAATAATCCACGCGTTTGCCAAGCAGATTCTGGCGGAACCGTCCGCCCTTGCCTTTCAGCATGTCGGACAGCGATTTGAGCGAGCGATTGCCCGCGCCGGTGACGGGACGGCCATGGCGCCCGTTGTCGAACAGTGCGTCCACCGCCTCCTGCAACATGCGCTTTTCGTTGCGGATGATGACCTCGGGCGTCTTGAGTTGGAGCAGCGTCTTGAGCCGGTTGTTCCGGTTGATGACGCGGCGATACAGGTCGTTCAGGTCGGACGTCGCAAAGCGGCCGCCTTCGAGCGGCACCAACGGGCGCAAGTCCGGCGGAATCACCGGCAGCACCGTCAGAATCATCCATTCCGGGCGGCTCTTGGAAATCATCAAACCCTGGAGCAGCTTGATGCGTTTCGCGAGTTTCTTGCGGATTTGCTTGCTCTTGGTCTCGGTCATCGCCTGCTGCAAATGGTCCACGCCTTTGGAGAGATCCACCTTGGCCAGCGCATCGCGCACGGCTTCGGCGCCCATCTTGGCCAGAAACGCGTCGGCGCCGTAGGTTTCCCGCGCCTCGCGATATTCATGCTCGTTGAGCAGCTGGTTCTGCTTCAACGCCGTGTTGCCGGGATCAATGACGAGGTAATCCTCGTAGTAAATCACCCGCTCCAGGTTACGCGCCGTCATGTCGAGCACGAGGCCGATCCGCGACGGCATGCATTTGAAGAACCAGATATGGCAGACGGGCACCGCCAGTTCAATATGGCCCATCCGCTCGCGCCGGACGCGGGCAAGCGTCACCTCCACGCCGCAACGGTCACAGACGATGCCGCGGTGCTTGATGCGCTTGTACTTGCCGCAGGAGCATTCCCAGTCCTTGACCGGGCCAAAAATGCGTTCGCAGAACAGGCCGCCTTTTTCAGGCTTGAACGTGCGGTAATTAATGGTCTCGGGGTTCTTAACCTCGCCTTTGGACCAGGAACGGATGGCTTCCGGTGACGCGACGGAAATCGCGACGTAATCCACCTGGTTCACTTTGTCCAGCCCGAGCAATTCACGGGCGCTTTCTTTGGTGCTGATCATACGCGTTTGGGTTCAGCGGTAATTTTTATTTCAACTTAAACGGAGGCCAACGTGGTGGCGGCATCATTGACGCCATTGCCGCTGGCAGCATGTTCAATCGGATTGGAATAACCGACTTTCACGTCGAGGCCGAGCGATTGCATTTCCTTGACGAGCACGTTGAAGGATTCGGGGATGCCCGCCTCCAGCGAATTGTCGCCCTTGACGATGCTCTCGTAAATGCGCGTGCGGCCCTGCACGTCGTCGGACTTGACCGTGAGCAATTCCTGCAGGGTGTAGGCGGCGCCATAGGCCTCCATCGCCCACACTTCCATCTCGCCGAAGCGCTGGCCGCCGTACTGCGCCTTGCCGCCCAGCGGTTGCTGGGTAACGAGTGAATACGGCCCGACGGCGCGGGCGTGGATCTTGTCGGCCACGAGGTGACCGAGTTTCATCATGTAAATGTAACCGACCACAATCTCCTGGTCGAATTGCTCGCCCGTGCGGCCATCAATCAAGTGCGTCTTGCCGTGTTCCGGCAACTTTGCGTCCTTGAGATAACCACGCACTTCCTTTTCTTTGATGCCATCAAAGACCGGCGTCGCAAACTTCATCCCCAGGTTCCTCGCGGCCCAACCGAGGTGCGTTTCCAGCACCTGGCCTACATTCATGCGCGACGGCACACCCAGCGGGTTCAATACGATGTCCACCGGCGTTCCGTCCGCCAGGAAGGGCATGTCTTCTTCCTTCACAATGCGGGCGACCACACCTTTATTCCCGTGACGGCCTGCCATTTTATCACCGACGGACAGCTTGCGTTTCGACGCGATGTAAACCTTCACCGACTTGACGATGCCGGCCTCCACTCCTTCGCCGGCTTCGGCGCGCTCCATTTCCTCGTCGTATTGCATCTGCAAATCATCGAACTTCTTTTTGAACTGTCCGATGATTTCATTGATCTTGTTGCGGATCGGCGACGGGTCAATTTCGATGCGGTCATAGACGGTCGCCAGCTTGCGCAACAGCGTCTTGGTAATTTTGCGGTTGGCCGGGATGATGATTTCGCCGGTCTCGCTGTTGACCACGTCGAGCGGGATTTTTTCGCCGAGCAGGATGTTGCTCAACGCTTCGGTCAACTGGTCTCGTAATTCCTCGGTCTTCTTCTTGTGTTCTTCCTCGATTTGCTTCGAGTGGCGGCGTTCGTCGGTCGAACTGGCGGCCTTGATCCGGTCGCTGTCCTTCTTGGACGAGACTTTCACATCCATGACAATGCCGTAGGTGCCGGACGGGACCTTGAGTGAAGTGTCTTTCACGTCGGCGGCCTTTTCACCAAAGATGGCACGCAGCAAACGTTCTTCCGGCGCGAGTTCGGTCTCGGATTTTGGCGTGATCTTGCCGACCAGGATGTCGCCGGGTTTTACCTCTGCGCCGACGCGGATAACCCCGTCCGTGCCAAGGTTTTTCAGTGCCTCGTCGCCGAGATTTGGAATGTCGCGTGTGATTTCCTCGGGCCCCAGCTTCGTATCACGGGCGCTGACCTCAAACTCGTCTATATGGATGCTCGTGAAAATGTCATCTTTTACAATCCGTTCGCTGATGAGAATGGCGTCCTCGAAGTTGTAGCCGTTCCACGGCATGAACGCGACCAGCACGTTGCGTCCGAGCGCCAGCTCGCCTTCACGCGTGCACGGACCATCGGCAATCACCTGGCCCTTCTTTACGTGTTCGCCCTTGTGCACCAGGATCTTCTGATTGATGCAGGTGGCGGCGTTCGACCGCATGAACTTGCGAATGGGATAAACCCAGATGCTGTGTTCGGGGTCGTGTTTGATCTTCTTTTTGCCTTCGGGCAATTTCCCGTCGTCCGTGATTATGATCTGGTTTCCGCTGACGGACGCCACCTTGCCGGCTTCCTCGGCCACCACCACGGCACGCGAGTCGCGGGCCACGCGGTCTTCGAGGCCGGTCGCGACGAGAGGCGCCTCGGTCACCAGCAACGGCACGGCCTGGCGTTGCATGTTCGAACCCATCAAGGCACGGTTGGCATCGTCATGCTCCAAAAATGGAATCAGCGACGCGGCCACCGAAACCAGTTGCTTGGGTGACACGTCCATGAAATTCACCCGTGCCGGTTCGACGTCCACGAAATCACCGTTACGGGCGCGGCACACGATCCGATCGGCCAGAAAATGGCCTTTGTCATCAATCAGCGTGTTCGCCTGGGCAACAATAAATTGCTCCTCGCGATCGGCGGTCAGGTACTCGATCTTCTCACTTACCTTGCCGTTTTCGACTTTGCGGTAGGGCGTTTCGAGGAATCCGAATTCGTTGATACGCGCGAAGGTGGCCAGCGACGCAATCAAACCAATGTTCGGGCCTTCGGGCGTTTCAATCGGACAGATGCGCCCGTAGTGCGAGGGGTGCACATCGCGGACCTCGAAGCCCGCGCGATCACGACTCAAGCCTCCCGGTCCCAGAGCGCTCAGGCGGCGCTTGTGGGTCAATTCCGCGAGCGGATTGATCTGGTCCATAAACTGGCTCAATTGCGAACGGCCAAAGAAATCACGAATGACCGCTGACAGCGCCTTGGGATTAATGAGCTTCTGCGGCGTCATCGCCTCGACACTTTGGTCGAAGAGGGTCATGCGCTCCTTGACGAGGCGTTCGGTACGGGCCAGACCGACGCGGCATTGGTTGGCCAGCAATTCGCCGACCGTCCGGATACGGCGGCTGCCGAGATGGTCAATGTCGTCGAGCGAACCTTCGCCTTTTTTAAGACGAAGCAGATACTTCGTTGCCGCTATCAAATCTTCCTTCGTCAGAATACGCGACTCTTGCTTGTCCTTCAGCCCGAGCTTCTGGTTGATTTTGTAACGGCCGACACGGCCCAGATCATAGCGTTTCGGGTCGAAGAACAGGCGCTTGAGCAAGGCACGGGCGTTCGCCGCAGTCGGCGGATCGCCCGGACGCAGTCGTCGGTAAATATCCTTGAGTGCTTCTTCTTCGTTCTTGGCCGGGTCTTTTTTGAGGCATTTGATCAAAACGCCCTCATCCACAGAGGTATCCACGACCTTGATCTTGTTGATGCCCATTTCGGCAATCTGTTTGACAATGGCCTTCGAGAGTGGCTCGAAAGCCCGGGCGACGACGAGGCCTTTTTCCTCGTCCACGGCGTCACGAATTAGAACGTGGTTTGACAGATCCTCGAGTTTCTCGGCTTCCTTGACCGTGAGCTCCTCGATTTCATAAAACAGCTTGATGATTTCCTCATCCGTGCCGCGGGTTTTCTCGCCGTTGTCTTTCTTGCTGCCGCCATCCGGGGCGTCCAGAAAGCTCAATGCGCGGAAGAAGGTCGTCGTTAAAAATTTCCGGCGGCGCTTTTTGCGGTCGAGATATACGTAAAGCAGATCGCTGGTGTCAAACTGCGCCTCATACCACGAGCCACGGTCGGGAATGACCCGGAAGCTGTGCAGGATTTTACCGTTGGGATGTTGCGTGGCTTCAAAGGCAATGCCCGGGGAACGGTGCAATTGGCTCACCACGACGCGTTCGGCGCCATTGATGACAAAAGTGCCCTGCGGCGTCATCAACGGTAATTCGCCCATGAATACCTTTTCCTCTTTAACGCTCTTGCTTTCTTCCTTGAGCAGGAAGGTAACGTACAGGGGTGCGCCATAGGTCAAACCTTCGCGCAGGCATTCCAGCCAGTCCACCTTGGGCTCGCCGATTTCATAGGAATCGTAGTCGAGCGAGCACTTGCCGTCGTAACTCTCAATGGGAAAGACTTCGCGGAAGACCGATTCGAGACCGGCGTGCTTCTGGCGGCGCTTGGGCGGGGCGTCCGCCTGCAGGAATTCCTTGTAGGAATTGGTCTGCAATTCAATCATGTTCGGCGGCACGACAATTTCTTTGATCTTGCCGAAGTTGATTCGTTCCGTGGTTCGCGATGACATTTTGACTTTCTGGTTTGGCCGGCAACAGCGCCGGGCCGACGCTCATTATCCAACGACACAAGGCAGGCGCGCCGCGTTCAACGGATTACCTGCCCAATCCAACTGCTGTTTGCTCCTGTTCGTAATTCCTTAACTCATCTGCCCGCACTATTGCGGGAGCAGGCGGCGGCCTTCCGGGGCCGCCGCCCAATATAATTCAATTTTACTTGACTTCCACTTTGGCGCCCGCTTCTTCGAGCTTTTTCTTGGCCGCGTCCGAATCCGCCTTGTTGGCGCCTTCGAGCACCGGCTTGGGTGCGCCTTCCACCAGCGCTTTGGCTTCCGCGAGGCCCAGTCCGGCCTTCACTTCGCGGACCGCCTTGATGGTGGCAATCTTCTTATCCGCCGGAGCCGAGACAAGAATCACGTCGAACGTGTCCTTTGCGGCGGCAGGCGCAGCCGCGCCACCGGCCGGAGCGCCAGCAGCCGCAACCGCAACGGGCGCGGCGGCGGTAACGCCCCACTTTTCTTCCAGTTGTTTCACCAGGTCGGCGGCTTCAATCACCGTCAACTTGCTCAATTCCTCTACGAGATTTCCAATGTCAGCCATATTACCTTTCTTTCGTCTCGTCGTTGCCGCAGCCGCGGCATTTTGAGTTCACGGCCTGTAAACCGACGATTTACGTTGTTGTTTGTTGTTCCTCCAATCCACCGGTCCGGGTGGACTGGAAATCGTTTCAGCTTTTCTCGGACTTCGCCTTGATGACGCGGGCGAGCTGGGTCGCCGGCGTGTTGATCAAAGTCACCAGCTTCGTCGCCGGCGCATTCAGCAGGCCCAGCAATTTGGCCCGCAAAACGTCCAGGCTCGGCAAATCGGCCAGCACCTTGATGGCGGCCTCTTCGAGCCGCACGTTATTCAAAAAGCCGAATTTGACCTTCGGCTTGTCGAACTCCGCACTGAAATTTTTCAGCGCTTTCGCAGTGGCGGAAATGTCCTTCTGCCCGGTCACCACGGCAAGCTGTCCGGCCAGCGAGCCGTTCAATTCGCTCACACCGGCTTCCTTGGCCGCGATCAGGAAGATGGAATTTTTCACCACGTGAATTTCCGCCCCCGCCTGGGCCAGACGCTTCCGTAGTTCGGTCAGATGGAGAACCTTCAGGCCCCGATAATCCACGACGATGAAGAACGGCGAGGCGTTCAGCCGCGCTACGTATTCCTTCGTTAAAATTTGTTTTTCAGCACGCATGGTTCAAATCCTCATTAATTGGTTGAAAATTCCCGGACATCCACCCGCACCGGCGGACTCATTGTCCCCGAAATCGTGCACGAATGAATGTAAACACCTTTGATGCTGTGCGGGCGGGCCTTCGCCACCGCTTCAATCACCGCCCGGGCGTTTTCCTCGATCTGGTTCGCCGGAAATGACACTTTGCCGACGGCGACGTGCACGTTGCCCGCTTTGTCAATTTTGAACTCGACGCGGCCGGCCTTGACTTCCTTCACGGCCCTGGCCGTATCTTCCGTCACCGTGCCCGTTTTCGGATTGGGCATCAGGCCGCGCGGGCCCAGCACCTTGCCGAGCTTGCGGACTTCCACCATCGCCTCCGGCGTGGCAATCGCCACGTCAAAGTCCGACCAGCCTTCATTGCATTTCTTGATCATGTCATCGAAGCCGACGTACTCCGCGCCGGCGGCCTTGGCTGCATCGGCGGACGCGCCGCTCTTGGCGAACACAAGCACACGGACGGTCTTGCCGCTGCCGTGCGGCAACGGAACCGTCCCGCGAACCATCTGGTCGGACTGCTTCGGGTCCACACCGAGACGGAACGCGAGGTCAACCGTTTCGTTGAACTTGGCTTTGGGGAATTTGGCCAGAACACCGACCGCTTCCTTGAGTGGATAGGCTTTCTTCTTGTCCACCACTTCGAGCGCTTTCTTGTAACGTTTGCTGGGCATTTTATTGGGTGCGGTGCATGCGAGTTCCGCACACGGAACTCTCCCGCGGTTTTCTAGTTTGGATTAAGATTGGAATTAAGATTAGGAATGGAGACTGGCGAATTCGCCGCCTGCATCATAATCTCGATTTTCATCTTAATCGTGTTGTTAAATTTATTCGACGACGTCTATTCCCATGCTGCGCGCGGTGCCGGCTATCACCCGGAACGCCGCCTCGGGTGAAGTCGCGTTCAAATCCTTTGACTTCAGCTTGACGATGTCCAACACCTGCTTGCGCGTGACCTTGCCCACCTTTTCCTTGTTCGGCGTCTTGGAACCGGCAGTGATCCCGGCGGCTTTCTTTAACAGCACGGACGCCGGCGGTGATTTGGTAATAAATGTGAAGGACTTGTCCTGGTAAACCGTGATCACCACGGGGATGACCAGGCCCGCGTCGGCTTTGGTTACCGCATTAAATTCCTTGCAGAAACCCATGATATTCACGCCGTGCTGGCCGAGGGCCGGGCCCACCGGCGGCGCCGGGTTCGCCTGCCCCGCGGGAATCTGCAATTTGATGATGCCTGTGACTTTCTTTGCCATGTTGTTCGTTAAATTGTTAAAATTGTTAAATCAGTGACTGGTTAAACGAGCCGACAACCGCTCGTTTAACGAATCACTCATTCAACTCATGTAACCAGTTACTCTCATCACGCCTTTTCCACCTGCCAGTATTCGAGTTCGACCGGCGTGTTACGTCCAAAAATGTTCACCGTCACTTTCAATTTGCCGCGCTCCGGGTCGATTTCCTCGATAATGCCGCTGAAATTCAGGAACGGCCCGTTGTTAATCTTGATCGTTTCTCCCACTTCAAAATTGACCTTGGGCTTCTCGGTTTCCTCGGACGCGGAAATCTGCGCCTTGATCTGCTCGACTTCGGCAGCCGGCGTCGGCGTCGGCGGCTCACCGCCCACAAACCCGATCACGCCCTGCGTTTCCTTGATGAAATACCAGGGCTTCTCAATGATGCGGTTGCTTTCATCCAGCAACACCATGTCCACAAATACGTAGCCCGGCCATAGTTTGCGGCTCGAAACGGTCTTTTTCTGGTTGCGCACCTCGACCACTTTTTCCATCGGTACGAGGACTTCTTTGACAAAGTCCTGCATCTCGTCGGTCTTGACGCGTTTCTCGATGCTTTCCTTGACCTTTTGCTCCTGGCCCGAAAGCGTATGTATGACAAACCACTGGCTGCGCATGTTGCTCAGAGTTTAAAGAAAATTGCGAAAAAGACCTGATCCACGGCATAGACAAAAATGCCGAGCAGGGCGATGGAAATGGCGATGACCGTGGTCGAACCTTTCAATTCCTCCCAGGTCGGCCACGAGCATTTCTTCATTTCTTCCCAGGTTAGCCGGCAATAAGTGGCAAAACGCCCTATTTGTCCCTGCCACCATAAGTAGGCAAAGATCGCCCCGATCACCGCCGCCCAAATCAAAATTTTATTCCAACTGCTCACAAATTTGCTTCAAAATTTACTTCCCAACTGGCTTGCCGAGCCGCAGCTCGGAGCATACTGCCAAAATCACCGTTTCAGTCCGCCTTCGCGCTCCGCGCTTCGGCGCGACAGTTTTCGTACTCTGCTCCGCTCCGAGCGCAGGCTGGCGGAGAGGGAGGGATTCGAACCCCCGTTGGGCTTTCGCCCAAAGCGGTTTTCAAGACCGCCGCGATAGACCACTCTGCCACCTCTCCGCGAGGTGGTTGATAGTCTTTGGTTGATAGTTGATGGTCTCTATCTCCGCCGCGCCATTTCTCTCAACCATCAACTCTCAACTATCAACTAAACCTGGCACGGCAGGAGGGACTTGAACCCCCAACCAACGGTTTTGGAGACCGCTACTCTACCAATTGAGCTACTGCCGTATCTGCCCAATCTTGTTCATTCCGGACAAAAAAGGAGCCGCGGGGTTCACGCCCCGCGCTCCAAGGTTTGAAAACCTGTTAAGCGACAACGTCCGCCACGCGTCCGGCACCAATGGTGCGCCCGCCTTCACGGATGGCGAACCGCTGGCCCTTCTCCATCGCGAGCGGCGCGATCAACTTGATCTCCACAGAAACATTGTCACCCGGCATGACCATCTCGACGCCCTGGGCCAATGTCACCGTCCCCGTCACGTCGCTGGTGCGGAAATAAAACTGCGGACGATAGTTCGTAAAGAATGGCGTGTGCCGGCCGCCTTCTTCCTTGGACAACACGTAAACCTCAGCCTTGAAATGGGTATGCGGAGTAATGCTGCCCGGCTTGGCCAGTACCATGCCGCGCTCCACCTCTTCCTTCTTGGTGCCGCGCAACAATACGCCGACGTTGTCGCCGCATTGCGCCGAATCCAGCAGTTTGCGGAACATCTCGATATCTGTCGCCACTGTTTTGCGCGTATCCTTGATGCCGACGATTTCCACGTCTTCCATGCGCTTGAGAAGCCCGCGCTCCACACGGCCGGTTACAACGGTGCCACGACCTTCAATGTTGAACACGTCCTCGATGCACATCAGGAACGGCTTGTCCACTTCGCGCGCGGGCAGAGGAATGAAAGCGTCCACCGCTTCGAGCAATTCCTGAATGGACTTCGCGGCTTCCGGATCATTCGCCAGCGCTTTCTTGGCGCTGCCGCGGATGATCGGCGTCTTTTCGCCCGGGAATTGGTATTTCGTCAGCAAGTCGCGCACTTCCATCTCGACCAAGTCCAGCAGTTCCTTGTCGTCCACCAAGTCAACTTTGTTCAGGTACACGACAATGGCGGGCACGCCGACCTGGCGCGCCAGCAGAATATGCTCGCGCGTCTGCGGCATCGGGCCTTCCGACGCGTCCACGACGAGAATCGCGCCGTCCATTTGCGCCGCACCGGTGATCATGTTTTTCACGAAGTCAGCGTGGCCGGGGCAGTCAATGTGGGCGTAATGCCGCTTGTCACTTTGATATTCAACGTGCGAAACCGCGATGGTCACCGTTTTGGTTTCGTCACGCACCGTGCCGCCTTTGGTGATATCCGCGTAGGAAATGGGCGTCGCGAGGCCTTTCTTCGCCTGCACTTCGACAATCGCCGCCGTCAAGGTGGATTTGCCGTGGTCAATGTGTCCGATGGTTCCGACGTTGACGTGCGGTTTCGTTCGTTGAAATTGCTCTTTTGCCATTTTTATCTCCTGCGTTGGTTACGTTATTTTTTTATCAACAAATTGTCTGGAGCCCATGATCAGGATTGAACTGATGACCTCATCCTTACCAAGGATGTGCTCTACCAACTGAGCTACATGGGCACATTGAAATCATTAGTCCAATCAAATACGCCAAACGACAAAAAACCGCTTCCCCTCGCCTGTTTTCTTTCGAAAACCAAGGGGCAACCGGCTCATTTGCTTTTTTACTGCTCCGACGGCGTGCAACCTAGCAATTCCAGCCAACCTGTCAATACCTTTTTCAACTAAATTTTACTTGCTGATTCCGCGTTCGCTGGATCGAACAAATTGGATCAAATACTGCACTTCTTCCAGCTCGGGCAACTGCTTTTCGAGCTGAACCAGGGCATTGCTGATGGTCAGACCTTCCCGGAACAATATCTTAAACGCCTGTCGCATCGCGCTCTGGGATTTCTCCGAAAGTCCATTGCGTTCCATGCCGATTTTGTTGACGGTGCGGGTTTCCGCAGGATTTCCGTCGGCCATCATAAACGGCGGCACGTCCTGCACCACCTTCGAGCAGCCGCCGATCATCGACATTTTGCCAATGCGGCAAAACTGGTGGATCGCCGCCAGCCCCCCAATCACCGCGTAATCCCCCACCGTGACGTGCCCGGCCAGGGTTGCAACATTGGACATAATAATATGGTTGCCCAGCAGGCAATTGTGCGCAATGTGGGAGTAAGCCAGAATGTGATTGTTTGAACCGATGCTGGTGACCTCACCGTTGCCCGTGGCACTGTGAACTGTGACGCACTCCCGGAATGTGTTGTGGTCACCGATTTCCACCCGCGTTACGCCACCCTTCCATTTCAAATCCTGCGTCTTCAACCCGATGCTCGCGAAGGGAAAGATTTCATTCTCACGGCCCAAACGGGTGTGGCCGTCAATGACCACGTGGGAATGCAGTTTGCACTTTTCACCCAGCGTGACCTGTTCGCCGATGATGCAATAGGGACCGATTTCGCACCCGGCACCGACTCGTGCGCCGGGATGAACGATGGCAGAAGGGTGAATCATCTTGATTGCGGATTGCGGATTGCGGATTGCGGATTGCCTCTGGATCGCGCCGTACTGATTGAAGCGACGATGATCGCCAGAATTTGAGTTGCTTCGTTCATTAAACCCGTCACGGCATCCATTTTCATCTTACCTGATTCAACCAACAATTCCATCCAATAAACTGTCTCATCGCACTCTTCCTCAACAATTCCCAATTTGGCAATAAAGTCGGCTCGTGACCTGGCGCGGCAGGCGGCGCGATAGTTCGCACCGACGGACATCCCGCAGCGGACCATCTGCCGGGCAATCGCATTGGACGCCCGCGAATCGGGCAGTTTGTCCACCAGCTTGATGATCCTGACCGCAAAAGCCTTTGTCCTCGTTTTCAGCTCGATGGGATTCATGGCATTGATTCTCCGAATCAATTCGCAATCCGCAATCTGCAATCCGAAATGGTTTTAGGTTTCGCGTACCATGAAGGTGACTTCCGCTTCACTCACGATTTCGGCGCCCACCTTGCAAACGCCTTTCGCCTTGCCTATCCGCCCGCGTATCTTGGTCATCTCTACCTCAACGATCAGAACGTCTCCGGGAAAGACCGGCCTTCGCCATTTCACGTTCTCGGCGGACATAAAATACGCCACCTGGTCGGCCACCTCGACCTGCTTGAGCAACACCACACCCGCGACCTGCGCTATCGCTTCCAGCTGCAGGACCCCCGGCATGATAGGATGGCCCGGGAAATGACCCTGGAAGTATGCCTCATTAATCGTGACGTTTTTGACGGCGACTATCTTGTTGCCGTCAATCTTCAAAACCCTGTCCACCATCAGGAACGGCGGCCGATGGGGTATCAACTTCATAATCTGCTCGATGTCCATGGAGCCGTCCCCGGAAGCCAGCGGTTCGGGCACCGGCCGGCTCACCGGTGGCGGGGCGAAGGTCTGCGCCGCGCGCAACGGCTTGGTCATCTGCGCAAAAATCTGCCGGACCATCTCGCAATTCGCCGCATGGCTGGGCCGGACGGCGATCAGATGTCCGCGCACCGGACGGCCGAGCAACGACAGGTCGCCCACGATGTCCAGCATCTTGTGCCGCACGAATTCCTCCGGGTACCGCAATGGTTCGGTGGTCAGGACCGCGTCGTCCCGGATCACCACGGCGTTTTCCAGGCTGCCGCCTTTAATGAGATTGTTTTTGATGAGATGCTCAATCTCTTCGTAAAAGCAAAAGGTTCGGGCGTGCGACAGTTCGCGTTCCCAGGTTTTCGGCGTGATTTCCGTGCTGTAGAACTGTGTAAACCGCCCCTTCTTGTCGGCGCTCGTGCAGGTGATCTTAAAACCCTCGTCGGGAAACAGAGTCATCACCGTCTCACCGGTCTCCATTTCAATCGGTTCGGTCGGTGAGTACGTTTCGCGCTTTTCCGCCTGCGGCACGATCCCGGCGGCCTGGATAATTTTACAGAACTCGCGCGAACTGCCGTCGGCAATCGGCGGCTCGTTCGAATCCAGTTCAATAATGGCGTTGTCGATGCTGTAACCCGCCAGGGCGGCCAGCACGTGCTCGACGGTATGAATTTTTACATTGCCCCTGGCCAGTGTGGTCGAACGGGTGGTCTCCGCCACGTTCTCAATGCGCGCTTCGATTTCCGGGCTGCCTTCGAGGTCCACGCGGCGGAATCGCACCCCGCTGTTGGCGGGCGCGGGCAGGATGGTCATGTTCACCCGGTTACCGCTGTGCAAGCCAATGCCGGAAAAGCTGGCGGGACGGTTGAGCGTCTGCTGATTGAGCACGGCCTGATTAGACAAAACGCAAAGCGAAATTGGCAAGATTGCATTGAAGACACCTGTCAGGGCTGCCCATATTTACTGACCACCCACTGCAAGGCAACTATTTCGCCGAAAGCCCGGCGTCGATTTTCATAATTGAGCATGTCCTGATCCGACATCGTGGGCAGCAACGGTACGGCCTTATCGCAAAGTTCTTTAATCGCTGCTCTTTGTTGGGTGATTTGGTTGAGCCGATCCTGAACGGTCTGGCCGTTGTTGCCATAAGGGCTGTTCGGATCCATCGCGCTCAGCGCTATTTTTTCGATGGCCTGTCCCACCAGTTGGCTGATCAACATCGGGTCGGTTGAGCCGTCCCCGTATCGCTGGCCCAGGTTGATTGCCATCTGGAAGGCGGCTTGGGCCGAAGCTTGGTCACCGGACTGGCTGTAAGCTTTTGCCAGATCAACCAGGTTCACCCCTAATTGTTTCAGTTGCGAAAGCGAAGGCAACGTCAGCCAACTGTCGGAAATTCTTATGGCTTCCGCCGGTGAATAACCCGCCGAGAGATAAGCCTCTTCGTCGGCTTGAGCGCGAGCCAGGGTGTAATCGGTCAGCGATTTGCCGGAGGCAACAGTAAGGTCCTGCACCGCCAGATCCGTCTGCCCGGCCTTGAGGTAATTGAACGCCGAAAGATAATTCGGTAGCGCATTGTCCGGAGCGGATTGTTTGAACGTGTTCAACCATCGACGCTGCTCTTCGGGAGATAGGTCCTTGTCGAGAACCGCCTCGAAGGCCACTTGCGGGTCATTGGGATATTTTTCCATAGCCTCTTTCAGCAGTGCCGGGTCGCCACTGGTGCGATAGGCGGCCAGGAGGCTTGATGCGTTACGCCCGTTTGCTTTGAGGTAAGCCTCGACCTGTGCGGCGGTCAACTTCGGCGCCTCATCTTTGAACCGGGTATAAATGTTAAGGTTGGAGACTTCCAAATCGTCTGCCGGTGGTTCAGCTGCCGCGGCGATTTGAATGTGTGGCGCCGGCAGGCGGAGCATGAGCTTCGCCGCAGCCTCGCCCCGGGACAGGCTGAGGTTGTCGGATTGGAGTTGCTCGATTCGGTGCCGCAACGATTCATTTTCAACGCGCATCTTTGCCTGCGCCTGGTGTTGAATCACAAAAGCCGTTACTGCTCCGGCCATCACCAGCGCACTGATGCTGAGTTTCGCTTGGGTTGCTGTCATAAATTTTAACAGGGTTAATGTCGTTCCTGTTCCCGCCACTCCACCGGCCAGCGCCGCACCGGAGATAGTAACCACCAGACCGGCAGGTGTGGCCGTAACCGCTTCGCCGGCGAGCGCTGTTCCCAGTGCTAAAGCGGAACAAGCTATGCCGCGTTTTTTGAGCAGCTCGCGCAGTTCTTCCAAAGCTCGG
Source organism: uncultured Verrucomicrobiae bacterium (assembly GCA_963708525.1). Lineage (GTDB taxonomy): Bacteria > Verrucomicrobiota > Verrucomicrobiia > Limisphaerales > UBA11358 > UBA11358. Next base: position 171,503 of record CAVPTH010000006.1, read on the forward strand.
GCCACTCGCTTCTGCGCGGCGTTTTCGCTGCTGCCCAGGGCTTCACCGACTGACCGCAAATCACGTTGCTCAAAGAAACGCAACAAAATGGCAGTGCGGTCTTCCTCGCCAAGCTGGTTGATGGCTTCGTCAAGAACGGGCGCGACCCGGGCCAGGTTCGCCTCCGAGTAATCTTGCTGTTCATTCATGGCAACCACCTGCCTTTCGCGAACTTGACGGCGACGCTCGCCGCGCATGGTTTTGGAGGCCACAAAGCACGTGTGACGATGCAGCCAGCCACCCAACATTACGTCGCGTGGCAGCGAGCGCGCCTTGCGCGCCAAATCCACAAAAACGCTTTGGGCCACGTCCTGCGCCAAATGAGTGTCGCCGCCGACCAGCCGGACCGCTGTTGAATAGACCAGATTGAGATAACGCGATACCAGTTCGCGAAAAGCCGTTTCCGAGCCGCGCGCTGCGTAATCCGCCAGCAATAGCTGACTGTCAGTCATCGTCTGTTCACCATTAAGAACCCGCTGCCAGACAAAAGCCGCCAAAAATTTGGAATAAATTCCGCCAGCTGCACCACGAACAAGTCGAATATCCGTCCGAATTCGTCGCGCCACTTGCCGCTTGCGCCATTGGTTTCCGCGTTTAACCTGTCATTGTGGCTTGGTTCACCGACCGTCATTTCTTTTTGCTGGCCGTTGCCGTTTACGGTCTAAGCACGATGTATTCGGTTTTCCTGTGGCGAAAAGGCTTTCGCCAGGACGACCACGTGAATTACCTGCTCCTGCTCGCGGCCTTTGTGCTGCACACCAGCGCCATGTTCAAACGCGGCTTTTCCCTCAACCAGTGCCCCGTTAACAACCTTTTTGAGGCGACGATGTTCATCGCCTGGAGCGCCGCGGCTGCCTATCTGGTCATCGGCCTCCTGCCGCGGCTGCGCTTCCTGGGCGCGTTTGTGTCGCCGGTGTTATTCGCGATCGGCGTGTTTGCCTTGATGCCCGAGCTCGATCCGCCGCATGGCCCACAGCCGCAATTCACCGGGGCGCTGACCAGTTTGCACGCGGCGACGATTTTACTGGCGTACGGCGCCTTTGGCCTGGCCGCCGCGGCAGCCGGGATGTTCCTGACCGAACAACACGATTTGAAATTTCATAAACTCCGCGCTGTGCTTTCACTGCTGCCGCCGATTCAACGATTGGAAACCGTTGCTGGCCGCCTGGTGCTTGCCGGTTTCATTCTTTTCACCATCGGCCTTGAAGCCGGCCGCTTCCTGCCCCGATCCGCCGGGGCAGGTTACTGGTCGGATCCCAAGGTGATTTGGTCCATCTTCATGTGGGCGGTGTACCTGTTATTGCTTTTGTCCCGCCGGTTTCTTGCACAATCCAGCCGGCGCTTTGCTTACGGCATTATGGCCGCGTTTGCCTTTTTGCTCCTGACTTTTTGGGGTACCAACCTGCTCTCTCCCCTGCATCATCCATGAAAAACAGATTGCCGATTGCCGATTGCCGATTGCCGATTGGATCGAATTCCCGGCGGCTTTCTGTTTTTCTCAACCCTCAACTTTCAACCTTCAACCTTAAACCTTGACTTCAGTCGTCGTCATCGGCCTGAGCCACCATTTGTCACCTGTGGAATTGCGGGAACAATTTGCCTTCGCCGAAGCGAAAATTCCCGACGCGCTGAAAACGTTGCGCGAGTCCGGCTCAGCCGCTGAAGCGGTGATTCTTTCAACGTGTAACCGCGTGGAAATCTATACGGCAACCGCATGGGAACCCGCCAGGGCAATCGCCGAATTAAAAAAATTCCTCTTGCGGTGGAGCGGGACGACGGAGGGACAGGAGGTGGGGCCACCGCGCGGCGATGACCGGACGGCGCAGCGCGCCGTCCCTACCACAACAGACAGTGAGCTTTACACGCTCGCCGAACCACAAAGTCTGCAACACCTTTTTAAGGTCGCGTGCGGATTGGACTCCATGGTGCTGGGTGAAACAGAAATCCTGGGCCAGTTGAAGGAAGCCTACCTTCTGGCGCATCGTCACGGCCATACCGGCGCACGATTGAACAAGGCGTTTCAACGGGCATTCCATGTCGCCAAACACGTCCGCACCCACACCAATATTCAGCGCGGCAGCATCTCGGTGGCGTCGGCCGCGGTTGAACTCGCCGAAAAGATATTCAGTTCGCTCCGTGAACGCGAAGTACTGGTCATTGGTGCCGGTGATACCAGTGAGAAAACCGCCCGCGCCCTGGTCTCCCGCGGAGCGCGAGGCATCGTTATCGCCAGCCGTTCCCTCGAGCGGGCACAGATTCTGGCCCGGGAATTCGGCGGACGCGCCGTTCCCTTTGAGCATTGGGCGGCCGAATTTGAGAAAGTCGACATCGTCATCAGCAGCACCTCCGCACCGCATCCTATTCTGGACCGCGCCCGGCTCGAACCCTTGATGAAGGCGCGCCAGCAGCGACCATTGTTGCTCATCGACATTGCTGTCCCCCGTGACATCGATCCCGAAGTCAATTTCCTGGAGAACGTTTATCTGTACAACATTGACGACCTCCAGGCCATCGCCGACGGTTATTTGAAACAGCGTAAGGACGAAATCGCCCGATGCGAGCAATCATTGCCGAAAAATTAAAACGCTCCTGGACGTCAAAGACCCTCAACCACAGATGGACACGGATGGTCACGGATATGACGCGTATGAACCAACCTGAATACGATGACGACTATCCAACTTGCGCCGAAACATTCTCGACGTTACGGATATTTGCGGATGAAGTCAGCGCTGCTGAAATAACTGATGCACTTGGGGTTGCCCCGACAGAATCATTTCTAAAAGGAGAACCTCATAGCAAAGGACTTTTTCGAAAAGCCCATGGCTGGTTTTATTCGACGAAAAAGTTAAGTAGTTCAAAAGACACCCGCCGTCATATCGATTTGATACTTGAGTCTCTCGACGGCAAAAGCAATGCAATCAAAGTGCTCCATCAAAGAGGATGCAAATTGGACATTATGTCGTATTGGGTATCTCATGGAGAGGGCGGACCCGCACTTTGGCCTTATCAAATGCTCAAACTCGGAAAACTCGGGATTCAAGTTTGGTGGGATATTTACTCCGCAGAGGAAGATGAAATGTAATTTCCACGATTAAAAACAATCTAGATTTCTTTTCATCCGTGTTCATCCGTGTTAATCCGTGGTTAAATAAATGGCTGCTGAACGTCCCATCATTATTGCCACGCGCGGCAGCGCGCTCGCCCTGGCGCAGGCCAACCTGATTGCCGCGCAATGCCGTGAGGCGTTTCCCCGTCTCCGGTTTGAGCTGAAAATCATCAAGACCACCGGCGACAAGTTGCAGAAAGCTTCGATGGCCAAAAAAGGTGAAACGTTGCCGAAAGGTTTGTTCACCAAGGAACTCGAAGTGGCGCTTGTCAAAGGCCAGGCCGATCTTGCGGTGCACAGCTTGAAGGATTTGCCGACGGATCTGCCTGCCGGCCTGACACTCACGGCCACACCCAAACGCGCCGACGTCCGCGATGTGTTGATTTATCGCGATGCCGAATTCATCAAGACCCGCGCCGCCGATACCCGTTCCGCCGACTGGGTGCCGGGCCAGGACGCGTTACGCGGTTTCCCGCCGCATACGAAGCTTAAAGATTTTCCTTCGAAAGCGACGATTGCCACCAGCAGCACACGGCGCAAAGAACAATTGCTGGCCGCACGCCCGGATCTGAGCGTCGTGGAAATCCGTGGCAATGTTTCCACCCGGATGCAGAAGGTCGCCGAGCGCGGCGAACTGGACGCCACCGTACTCGCCCTGGCAGGCATCATCCGTCTAAATTTCGAAGTCAAACCGGACGGGCGACTCATCGGCGACGCGGTGCCGGACGGTTTGCTCGCGACGATTCTGGACGTGGAGGTGATGCTGCCATGTGTCGGGCAAGGTGCGATAGGCATTGAAATCCGCGCCGATGACGAGCGTATCGCAAAAATTTGCGAACGGCTGAATCATTTCAACACGTTCCATTGCGTGACAGCGGAACGCGCGTTTCTGCAGCGATGGGCGGCGGTTGCCAAAGCCCGGTGGCCGCTTACGCGGAAATCAGTGCTGATAAAATCTCCATGCGCGCCGTTTCCTTCCATCATGGGCCAGCAAAACACGGCGAAGGGAGACGTCCCATCACCGAGGCAGCGGCATTGGGTGAAGAATTGGCGGCGCAGTTAAAATAAAAACGGCGCGAACTTTCGTCCGCGCCGTGGTGTTCCCCAGTTCCTCCTCCCGGGTGATTTTACACGTCGTAGTACATGAAAAATTCGTACGGATGCGGACGCAGGCGGACGGCGTCGTGTTCCTTGCGCTTGCTGCTGATCCACATGTCGATGAAGTCTTCGGTGAAGACGTCGCCTTTGAGCAGGAACGCATGGTCCTTCTCCAGGCAATCCAGCGCTTCGCTCAGGCTGCCCGCCACATTCGGAACCTTCTTCAATTCCTCGGGCGGCAGTTCGTAGATGTTTTTGTCCAGCGGCGCGCCGGGCTTGATTTTGTTCTGAACGCCATCCAGGCCGGCCATGAGCAGCGCGGCGAACGCCAGGTACGGATTCGCGGCCGGGTCCGGCGGACGATATTCCAGGCGTTTGGCCTTGGGATTTTCGCTGTAGGTCGGGATGCGGACGGCGGCGCTGCGATTACGGGCGCTGTACGCCAGATTGACCGGCGCTTCATAACCCGGCACGAGCCGTTTGTAGCTGTTCGTGGTCGGATTGCAGATGGCGCACAGGGCCTTGGCGTGTTTGAGCAAGCCACCGGCGTAATAGAGGGCCATTTCGCTCAAACCACCGTATTCCTTGCCGGCAAAGAGCGGCTTGCCCTTCTTCCACAACGATTGATGGGTGTGCATGCCCGAACCGTTGTCACCGAAGAGCGGTTTGGGCATGAAGCAGGCAGTCTTGCCGTGCTTGCGCGCGACGTTTTTGACGACATACTTGTAAATCATCATCCAGTCCGCGGCTGTCACCAGCGTGCTGAAGCGATAATCAATTTCCGCCTGACCGGCGGTGGCCACTTCATGGTGCTGGCGTTCGATTTTGACACCGAGCTCCTCCATCACCAGGCACATTTCGGTGCGGATGTCCTGCTGGGTATCGGCGGGCGCGACCGGGAAGTAACCTTCCTTGTGTCGGATTTTGTAACCGAGGTTGGGCATCTCATCGCGGCCGGTGTTCCAAACGGCTTCTTCGGAATCAACGGAGTAGAACGTGCCATTGCTCTTGGAATCGAACTGCACATTATCAAAGATGAAGAATTCGGCTTCCGGGCCGAAGAACGCCTGGTCGGCGAGGCCGGTGGAAATAAGAAATTTCTCCGCCTTCTGGGCGATGCCGCGCGGGTCGCGGCTGTACGGTTCCAACGTGCCGGTCTCGGAAATGGTGCAGGTCAACGATAATGTCGGCACCGCCATGAAAGGATCAATAAACGCGGTCTCGGGATCCGGCATGGCCAGCATGTCGGAGGCCTCAATCGATTTCCAGCCGCGGATGGAAGAACCGTCGAAACCGAGGCCTTCGGTGAAGATATCCTCGGTCATTTCACCGATCGGACAGCTGAAGTGCTGCCACGTGCCGAAGGTATCCACGAATTTGATATCCATCATTTTCGCCCCGGCCTTTTTAGCCATTTCAATTACACTCTTGGGTGTTGACATAGTTCAAATGCGAAGTTGTTGATTGTTCAATTTTGTTTGCGCACGCAGAGTCAAAAGCTGCGCCGGTGGTGACTTTCGCCAACAACCGGCGCAGCGTCGAGCCTTTTCTTAATTAAGCGTGGTAACCCTCTTCACCATGCTCGTTAATGTCCAGACCGGCGATTTCGACTTCCTCGGTCGGCCGCAGGCCAACCAGGGCCTTGGTGATGTAGGCGATTACAATCGTGCCCAGAATGAACAGCACCAGTGAGACAAGAACGGTCTTCAGCTGCTCCCATAATTGCGGCTGGAAGATGTGGTCTGTCACATAAGCCTTAAGGTTGGTCGCCAGGTTGGGGTTGGCGGCGTTACGGGCAAACATGCCGGTCATGATGGCGCCGCACATACCACCGATGCCATGGACGCTCCACGCGTCCAGCGCGTCATCCATGCCCAGCCAGGCCTTGACTTTGTAGCAGAAGAACCACGGGATGGTTCCGGCCGCAATGCCAATCCAGATGGCGCCGGAGGGCAACACATAACCGCAGGCCGGGGTGATGAGCACCAGGCCAGCTACCGCGCCGGAACAGAATCCGAGCACGCTGGGCTTGCCCTTGACGATCCATTCCCACATCGGCCAGACGAACGAGCCGATGGCCGTGGCAATAGTCGTGGTGGTAAACGCGTTGGCGGCAATGATATCGGCTGCGACCGCGCTGCCGGCATTGAAACCATACCAACCGACCCACAGCATGGAAGCCCCGATGTAAGTCAGCACAATGCTGTGCGGGGTAAAGTTCTCCTTACCAAACCCGAGCCGCTTGCCGAGGATGATGCACAACACCAAACCCGACCAGCCCGAGGACATATGCACGACCGTGCCGCCGGCAAAGTCGAGGCCCTTGATTGTCGCGTTGGCATTCCAGCAACCGTTCATCATGCCATTAATACCCCAAACCATGTGACCTTGCGTGAAGTACACGATCAGCATCCATAAGGTCATGAAGACGAAGATGGCCGAGAACTTCATGCGTTCCGCAATCGAACCAATGATGAGCGCCGGCGTGATGATGGCGAACATCATCTGGAACATGGCAAACACGTTTTCTGACACCCAGTAGGAATAATTCGCGTTGGGTGCGGAATTAACGTTTGCCATCATCCAACATATTTTAGGACTGCCAACGATGCCTTTAATCAAGTCTTCCTTGCCCGCCGCGCCGGTGCCGCCAAAGATCATGCCGTAACCACAGACCACATAGAGGATGGTCACCAGGCCGGTGATCAGGAAGCACTGAGCCATCACGGACAGGATGTTCTTCCTACGAACCAGACCGCCGTAGAACAACGCCAGGCCGGGCAGCGTCATGAACAACACGAGCGCCGTGCTGGTCAATAGCCATGCGTTATGGCCCGGGCCGGGGTACGGCGCGCTGCCGCCATTGCTCGGTGTCAGACTGCTCACAATGGCTGACGTGGCGACGACGCCGTTGGTATCCGTTAACGGAGCGATCGGATTGCCGTTTGAGATGTAAGCTTCCAGCGAAGCAACCCGTTGGTCCAGGGTGGCCGCCGGCGGGGCCGGTGCAGCCGCAGGCGCATTGGTGTCGTCTGCCCGCAGCGTAGTGATGCCGAACGCGGTGGTGGCAATTAAAGCGAGAGTCAGTAAATATCGTTTCATGGTTTTTATTCGGGTAAGGTTCAAGTTGTTAAGAGCTTAAACAGCCGCATCGCCTTTCTCTTCCGTCCGGATGCGCACGGCTTGTTCGATGGCCGCCACGAAGACCTTGCCATCGCCGATCTTCCCGGTCTTGGCCGCCTTGACAATCGCGCCAACGGCGGCGTCGGTCTGATTGTCGGCCACCACCAGTTCGATTTTTATCTTGGGCAGGAAATCCACGGTGTATTCGCTGCCGCGATAGATTTCGGTGTGGCCCTTCTGACGGCCAAACCCCTTGACCTCGCTCACGGTCATGCCTTCAATGCCGATTTCGCCGAGGGCGTCCTTGACCTCTTCGAGTTTGAACGGTTTGATGATCGCTTCAATTTTCTTCATAGTTGGTTCATAGTATGTTTGAACGGTGACTGTCCCAGCCAACCTGTGCGCCCGCCCGGCCGGCGCCACTCAGCTCCGCCCGCAAATCACGAGCGTGTATAGTATGCTTCTGTCCAAGGCTGTGATTGGCTCACGCGCGTTTAGCAACGGCGATGCCAGCCGGAAATAAAACGGAGACGACTTCAAACAAACACCGATTTTACAAGGGGTTGTGGAGGAAAGAAAAAATGAAACCGCATTTAGCAGGCTGCTGAATCCTGTTTCCTTTTGCGCACATAATAAAATTATCGCCAGCGCCGGAATTGTGAATAACTCCGCGGATCATTTGCACTGGCGGCGGAAAGAAAATGGTCGGAGCGACAGGATTTGAACCTGCGACAGCCAGCTCCCAAAGCTGGTGCTCTACCAAGCTGAGCTACGCTCCGAACATCATTGATAATCCATGATTTGCGATTGATGACTTCGCAAGCGGCACAATCATAAATGAAAAATCATCACTCGTAAATGATAAATGCCGGCTGGACGCCCCGTCCAATCCTGTTAAATTAACCATGTTATGGCAACCGAAGCGCCCGCAACGCAAAAAAAAGTCAACCTCCGCCGGCCCGATATTCTCGAGGCGGTGCAGGCCCAGGTGTTGTCGCATTACCGGAGCGAACTCGTCGAACGCGTCCGCGCCGGCGGCTGCGTCCTTTCCGCGGACAGCCTCACCGTGAAGCTCGCGAAGGAATTCGGCTTCTGCTACGGCGTCGAGCGCGCCATCGACCTCGCCTACGCGGCACGCAAATATTTCCCGACGGACAAACCGATTTACCTGCTCGGCGAAATCATTCACAACCCCGAGGTCAACGACCAGATCCGCAACATGGGCATTCAGATCATTTCGCCCAAACCGACCGAGGCGGAAATGACGCGCCTGAACGCCGGTGATGTCGTGATGATTCCCGCGTTTGGCACCGAGGTCGGCACGCGCAAGCGGCTCGAAGAAAAGGGTTGTGTGCTCGTCGACACCACCTGCGGCGACGTGATGAGCGTCTGGAAACGGGTCCGTCAATATTCCAAGGAAAGCGTCACCAGCATCATCCACGGCAAGGCCTGGCATGAAGAAACCAAGGCCACCAGTTCCCAGGCCCGCGCCTACGGCAGCGGACATTACCTGGTGGTCTTCAACCTCGCGGAAACGGATTACGTGTGCCATTACCTCGTCCACGGCGGCGACAAGCAGGAATTTCTGGAAAAATTCAAGGGCGCGTATTCGCAGGGGTTCGACCCCGAATTACATTTGCAGGCCATCGGCGTGGCGAATCAGACCACCATGCTGCGCGGTGAGACCGAGGAGGTCCAGCGCCGCTTCCGGGCCGCCATGGAAAAAAAATACGGCACCGAAAACATCGGCGAACATTTCCGGTTCTTTGACACGATTTGTGGTGCCACGCAGGACCGCCAGGATGCCCTTCAAAAACTGCTGCGCGAACCGATGGATCTGCTGCTCGTCATCGGCGGTTACAATTCGTCCAACACGTCGCATCTCGCCGAAATGGGCGAAGCCAAATTGCCGACTTACTTCATCAAGAACGCGGCTAAAATGGAGTCGGATAAACTCATCCGGCATTACGACCTGCACGCCAAAAAAGAAACCGAAACCCATGATTGGCTGCCCTCCGGCAAAATCACTGTCGGCATCACCGCCGGTGCCTCGTGCCCGAACAACCTGATCGAAGACGTGATTTACCGGCTGTTCGAGTTGCGCGGTATTTCCGTCCAGAAATTGCTGGCGAATTGACCTGCCGCCGGTCTCCTTTAAAAAGACGGGAAACGATTCGGTGTTTCTGAATCGTTTCCCGCAATGAACCGCCTTCTCCATCGGCAACTAATAACAACGTAACCGATAGAATTTATTGGTTGGGTTCACTGAATAATCGGTGAACGGCGATGTGGGAGACCCCGGCACATCAATGTAAGGTCCGGAAACATTGGTGGCCGACTGCAGATGCCCGAGACCCGGCCAGGTCACTACGACGTTGGTCGGTGGGAGCCAGTGGATCATGAGTGGACCACACATCGTCAGCTTGAAGGCGAGATCCAGCGGCACCGGCGGGCCGCCGGCGGGTGGCTGAAAACCCGTTGGCGTCCAGCCCGGATTGGCGATGGGCGGGCTACCCGGCCAGACCGCATGTACACTGGTGTCTTTCAATACGCCCGTGGAGGTTTTCCAGCCGAAGTTGTAGTTGGCGCCAACCGGCAATTGCGCGTACGCGGCCAGCCAGTAGGTCTTGGCGTTGTTGGTTGTTCCGGTTTGTTGAAACGCGTTGGTGGGATAGAAGCAATAATACCAGACCACGGAATCACCGCCGAGGACGTTCGACTGGCCGGGATCAAGGAATTGCTCCTGCGCATTGTTTGTCCAAATCGATTCAGCGTATTGCCCCGGGTTGAACCATTGCTGCCAAAGCAGATTGGTGCCAGGGTGACTGTTCGGGATATTCGGAGGGTTGGCCGGCACGTCGTCATAAATTCCGAGCCAGAAGACGATGGAGTTGGTGTGTGCCGAATCGTTCAGCCACGAGCCCCATAAATGAATATCACTGAGCGGGCCGGTGTTGGTGCAAACAAAGTCGTCGGCCAGCACATACGGCGTGTCCCAGACGTCAAAGCCGCCAAAAATGTTCGGGCCTTGGACATATTTATCAAAGTCGCTTTCCACACATACGAGGGGCGGTGGAGCTACCGTCGTAATCTTGAAGGCCAGATCCAAAGGGCCGCCGGTCGAGGCCTGGAACGTCCGTTGCCAGCCCGGATTGGTCGGCGGCGGCGAACCCGGCCAAGGCGCGTGAACGCTGATGTCGTTTTGCACGTTGGTCGTGGTCTTCCAGCCGTATTGGAAGGTGTTGCCCGTTGGTGATTGCGCATAGACCATCAGCCAATAAATTTTAGGTGCAGCCGCGGTGCCTTGCTGCGGGAAAGTGTTGGTGGGATAGAAGCAATAATACCAGGCTTCGGTATCGGACCCGATGTTGATGGGAGGGCCGGGATCCAAAAAGTTTTCCTGACTCGAAGCCCACGGGGTCTCAATATACTGACCGGGCACAAATTTCTCCTGCCAGAGCAGGCCGCCCGGTCGACTGAAATTGTTGGTGGCGCTGAGCGGCACGTCGTCATAAATCGCGAGCCAGAAGGTCAGCGAGTTGGTCGCGACATTATTGGTGTTCCAGGAGCCCCAGAGGTGAATGTCCGAAATGGGGCCGGTGGTGGTGCAGACGAAATCGTCGGCCAGCACCCACGGACCGTTGTTCCAGACATCCAGGCCTCCGAATAGATTCGGCCACTGGACATACTTAACGCCGTTCTCCACACAAACGGGTGGCGTATTGGTCACAGCGGTGGTGATTTTGAAAGCCAGGTCCACGTGGTTCGTGCTCGTGACTGGATTATAGAGTGGATTCCAAGCCCCGGTCGGCGGCGGGAATGCCACAGTCGTCCATACTGCCGTGTCGCTGTAATGGTCCGGCGACGATTTCCAGCCAAAATAAGCCGGCGCAGGGAGCGCCGAGGATACGGTCACCGAGAGCCAATAATTTGTCGGCGCGTTCGGCGAGCCCGCTTGACGGAAGACGTTCGCCGGATCCGGGAAGAAACAAAGGTAATAGAGGTTGCTGGACCCGCCCTGCGGAGTGCCGTCCGGTTTGTTGAACGGTTCGACTACGTTGGTATAGGGACAAACCGTGTAATTACCGGGAGCAAAAACTGAGACCACACCAAATTGCCCGGGTGGCTGTAAGGCCTGTCCACATTGGTTACCCCATCGCTCCAAATCGCCAGCGTGTAAGTGGCTCCAAAATCCACCTGATCCGACAGCCACGAGCCCCACAAATGGATGTCGGTGATGGGGCCGCTGTTGGTGCACTTAAAGTCGTCAGCCAATGTGAACGGCTGGGTGGCATTGTAATCAATCCCGTTGCCCACATCGGGTCGTTGAACCCATTTGACGCCGTTGGTCTCCGGACAGCAGATCTGAGCTTGCACGGGAGCCGACACCGACAGCCACAATCCAACCGTTAACAAGCCGCCGGTGAAAGGAGTAATACCAGATATTGAGTATTTCATTGTGCCCTCGTTACGTGAATCAAGTGTTTTTCGTCACTAAGTCCAACAAATGTAATTAACCCTCCCGAGTCAGAGCCGGTCGCACTTCACAACTCAGATTCGTTTCATGCACCCGTGCACTCAAGCGTCCAGAGTCAGGCCCATCTCAACTAGAAAAGCGTTGTACATTGACAGGTTTTCTCTGAACTAACCGTTTTTCCCATAAACTTTTCAAATAGTCAATAGAAAAGATGTTACTAATTGTGACGTCGAGGTGACGGGCCGCCAAACATCCCGGACGTGGAAAAATTGCTTTCGCCGGTCTCCTTTCTTACTCTTCGAACACTGACTTTATGCCCCGCACGCGCCAGGAACTGGAACAAATTGAGCGGCAGATTCTTGCGCCGTATGCCCAGTTCAGCGGCGATACCCGCGGCCGCCATTATCCGGAACCCCCACCCCAATGGCGGACTCATTATCAACGCGACCGCGACCGGGTCATTCATTCCCGCGCCTTTCGCCGGCTGGAATATAAAACGCAGGTGTTCCTCAACGGCACCGGTGATCATCTGCGTACCCGCCTCACCCACACCATCGAAGTCGCCGCCGTCGCGCGCAATATCGCCAGCGCATTGAAGGTGAACGCCGACCTGGCGGAAACCATTGCCCTGGCCCATGACCTGGGACATTCACCGTTCGGTCACAAGGGCGAAACCGTCCTGAACCGCCTGATGAAGAAACACGGCGGTTTCGAGCACAACCGCCAGAGCCTGCGCCTCGTGGAGGAATTGGAACAAAAATATCCGGATTTTCCCGGCTTGAACCTGACCTGGGAAGTGCGCGAGGGTCTGGTGAAGCATTATACCGCCTACGATCATCCCGGCCGGCGGAAGGGATTCGACGCCAAAAATTCGTCGCTCGAAGCGCAAATTGCCAATCTCGCCGACGAAATCACCTATTACAGCCACGACCTCGATGACGGACTTGAATCCGGGTTGTTGTCCGAAAGCAGTCTGCGCCGGGACGTCCGCGTCTGGGCCCAGGCCGCGCGGCTGATCAAACGGGAACACGGCGATTTGCCGGACGAATGCCGCCGTTACTTCATCATCCGGACCATCATTGACCTGCAAATCCACGACGTCGTTGAAACCAGCGAACGACTCATTACCGCCGCCGGTGTTCAGTCCGCTGATGAAGTGCGGTTATTTCCGAAAGGGCTGGTCCAGCACAGCCCCGAACGGCGGGTGTTGAACCTGGAACTGCGCGATTACCTCTATAAAAACCTTTATTACCATCCATCGCTCCGCTGGTTGAACCGCCGTTCCCTGAAAATGCTCGAACACCTTTTCCGTTATTACCTGGAGCACCCCAAGGAAATCGGCAAAGGCGCGCGGCGGCGCGTTCCCAAGACCGGTCTGCACCGTGCCGTGTGCGATTACCTCGCCGGTATGACCGATCGCTACGTCGGGCTTGAATACAAACGGATTTTTGGAGAGACAAAGCGGGTGTAGCCTCAAAAATGCACAAAAGGCACAGAGCAAAAGGTTTTTGTGCCTTCTGCGCCTCCTCGCGGCAAAAATCGATAAACCAGCACATCCTTGTGCGTGAGAATTCGAAAACAGTAGCGAGATTCGGAATGTGGCATAAGACTTGAAAACCAGACAGCGATCAAAGGATTTACTGGATTCAGGCCAGGTGAAATCATTCTGACCATCCGGTCAGCCGTCTCAAATCCCTCGGTTCCCGCACTCGCCCGACAAGTCCGCCTGTTGCCGGATTGGCCATAGCCGCGTTCCAAACCGCCAGAGGCCTGGCGCACTCGAAGACGCTTCGCGTTCGCCGAGCCGCGCACGAATCTCCGCCAGGTTTTGGACTGCGGCGGCCCTCCGCCACTTTTTCCAAGCACCGTTGGGGCGGCCTCTGCTGATGATTTCGCTCCTGACGGAGCTTTAGGATGATCTAATTCCGGTTTCTACAAATAGGCCAGCCCTACGGGCTTCCCCGAATGAATCCGTGCTAATTCGTGAAATTCGTGTCAAAGGCAATCCGCGTTCATCTGCGTTCATCCGTGGTTAAATCCTTGTGAGGACTTCTTCGGAAGAAAGCTCCGCGAGTAGTTGCATCACCGTCTTGTTCTGATTTGGCAAGACCAACTCCGGCGCGATCTCACTCAAGGGTTGAAGCACGAATCGCCGCACATACGCCCGCGGATGCGGCAACACCAGCTCCGGCATATCGCGGATCTCCGACCCGAACGCGATCAAATCCAAATCCAGCGGACGGGGTTCGTTTGGAACTTTTTTGGTTTGCCGGCCGAACTCCTTTTCCAGCACCCGGAGTTTTTGCAGTAACGATTCGGGTGTTTCACCTTCCCGCGCTTCCAGGCCCACAACGGCATTCACAAACAGCGGCGAACCCGGCGGGCAATCCACCGGCGAAGTCTGCCATAACGAAGATTTGAGGATGGGCCGGTCGGAAAAATTCTGCAACTGTGCCATTGCCTCCAGAATGATTCGCCGCGAATCACCGAGATTGGAACCCAACGCCACAAACGCGAGTTTTGAGTTTTGAGTTTTGAGTTTTGAGTTCACAGAATTGGTTTGCCGGCCAACTCAAAATTCAAAATTAAGAATTAAACACTATTTCAAGCCGAGCACATCCTGCATGTCGTAGAGACCGGGCTTTTGTTTGACCACCCAGAGTGCCGCGCGCAGCGCGCCATTGGCCAAGGTGTCGCGACTGGACGCCTTGTGGGTCAGCTCGACGCGCTCGCCGTTGCCGGCGAAAATTACCGTGTGATCGCCCACCACGTCGCCACCGCGCAGCGAATGAATGCCAATGTCTCCCGGCGCGCGCTCGCCAATGCCCAGCCGTCCGTGTCGAGCCACCTTGTCCAGGTGTTGCTTGCGCACCTCGGCCAGGATCTGCGCCAGCGTCCTGGCCGTGCCGCTGGGCGCATCTATTTTCATGCGGTGATGCATCTCGGTGATTTCCAGATCATACTCCGGCCCCAAAATTTCCGCCGCCTTGCGCGTCAGCCAGAACAGTGTGTTCACCCCGGTTGAAAAATTCGCCGTCCAAACCATCGGGATTTTGGTTTTGAACTTCAAAACCTCATTCCGCTCGGCGCTTGTGTGGCCCGTGGTGCCGATGACCATGGCTTTCTTGTGGCGTGCGCACAGGCCGGCAATGTCCGCCGTGGCCGTGTGCGTGGTAAAATCCACCACCACGTCGCCGCGACTGACGGCATCCGGCAGGTCGTCGCCCATGTCAATCTCCGCGGCGATGTGCAAATCACGGAAATTCTTCGCGCACGAAACAAGCGCCTGGCCCATGCGGCCTTTGGCTCCGGTAATAATAATTCTCGTCATACCTGATTCTTAAAACGTAAAACGTGATGTGATGCGTGATTCACGTTGCACGCATCACGTTTCATTTATTATTTCAAGACCCCGCACGCCTTCATCGTCGCGCGCAATTTCGCGCGGTTGGCCGGGTTCATCGGCACGAGCGGCAAACGATATTCCTCAGTGATCAAACCCATCATCGCCAGCGCCGCTTTGACCGGCACCGGATTCGTTTCGATGAACAAATCCTTGAACAACGGATAAAGCTTCGCATGCAGCTGCGTCGCTGTCCGGATCTGGCCGCGGCGGAAGGCGTCAACCATCTGCACCACTGCGCGGGGAACCACATTGGACACCACGCTGATGACGCCGTCCGCTCCCACCGCCATAAACGGCAAGGTCAGCGAGTCATCACCGCTCAGAATCACAAATTTTGGTCCCAGCGCTGCGCGCAACGCCGACACCCTGTCAGCGCTGCCGCCGGCTTCCTTGATACCGATAACGTTTTTGCATTCGCGCACCAGGCGCCGGACGGTTTCAACGCCGATTTCGACGCCGCAACGTCCGGGGATGCTGTACAGCACAATGGGCAGTCGGGTGGTATGCGCGATTTCCTGGAAATGCTGAAACAGCCCTTCCTGCGTCGGCTTGTTGTAATACGGCGCGACCTGCAATGAACCGTCGGCCCCCATTTTCTCCGCCTCCTGCGTCAGGTAAACTGCCTCGCTGGTCGAATTCGCGCCCGTGCCCGCCAGCACTTTGACCTTGCCCGCTGCGAATTTCACGGTCATCCGGATGATCTCAAGATGCTCTTCATAATCCACGGTTGGCGACTCGCCGGTGGTGCCGACCGGCACGATGCCGTCCACGCCGCCCTTGATTTGTAACCGGACCAGGCGTTCCAGGGCCGATGCGTCGAGCTGGCCGTTTTTGAACGGCGTCACGATGGCGGTGTAAGTTCCTGTGAACATGATTTTATCAGGCAGGTAAATTAGCCCAATGGCCGCGTTTGACCAGCAGGAAATCGCCGGCCGCCGACCCAGCACACTCCGTTCATTCGAATACTTGCTATTCAACATTCGTGCGCTTAATTTCTGCCCGCTTTGAAGAAAAACGATCCGGTCATCCCGCGCAAGACGATCTATCGTCTCTCGATTTATCTCCGTTGCCTGGCGCGGTTGCGGGAGAACGGCATTGGCACCGTCTCCAGCGAAGCGCTCGCCCAGGCCGCCGGGGTCAAGCCCACCCAATTGCGCAAAGACCTTGCCTACTTTGGCACTTTTGGTACGCGCGGCCTCGGTTATGACGTAGCGGATCTGTCGAAAAAGATCGCCGACGAACTTGGCACGTCGCGTTTGCAGCCGGTGATTCTGGTCGGAGTCGGGCACCTGGGGCTGGCCCTGCTTTCCTATCGCGGTTTTGGGAAGGAAGGATTTGAGATTGTCGCCGCTTTTGACGCCGATCCACGCCGTCAGCGCGACAAAAAAGTCCGCCAGCCGATCCTGGGCATGAACAAACTTCCGGATTTTGTCCGGGAGAACAGCGTCAAAATGTCCATCCTCACCGTTCCTGCTGCGGCGGCACAGGAAGTCGCCAATCAACTCGTCGCCGCCGGCATCGTGGGAGTTTTAAATTTTGCACCGATCCCGCTTTCCGTGCCCGAAGAAGTCATGGTCAGCCATGTCAACCTGGCCATCGAACTGGAGAACCTCAGCTATTTTATCCGGGAGTGACAGCGGATCACTGCCCCGCTTCCAACAGAACCCGGCACCGGTCCAATCCTGCCATCAACCGGGCTAAACGATTTGCAGGGGTTTCTTTGACTTGCGGGGTTTCCGGCCCGGCTTCGAGCCGGGGGCAGGTTCTGCGGATTTGGCCGGTTCGGCCGGCGCGGCGGGGGCAAGATAAAGGTAACGACCGCAACTCTCACAGAGTTGAATATCCTCCCCGTGTTTGAGCGACATGATCGCGCCGATGGGCACGCGCATGTGGCAACCGGTGCAGACCTGATCACGAACCATGGTGATACCCTTTTTGCCTTTCACCACGATGCGGTCATAATGGGCAAGAATTTGCGACGGGATCTTGGCGCGCAACTCCTTCATGACCGTCTCGGCATTCGGGTCTTTGATTTCTTCAAATTCGAGGGACTGAAGTTTAATCAAGTTCTGAAGTAATTCATTCAATGCATTCATAAAACCATCCGGTATAGTCATGACATAATCGGTGAAAATCAGCAAGCCGAATCCAGCCGGCCCAACAGGCGCAGCAATCCATCCAAAATGGTGATGGGATGCGGCGGGCAGCCGGGAACGTAAAGGTCTACGGGCAAAACTGCTTCCGCACCGTTTCGCTGTTCGGCGTGGTCGAGATAAGGCCCGCCGGAAATGGCGCAAGCCCCCACGGCAATCACCAGTTTGGGCGGCGGCACCGCCTCGTAGGTCTGGCGCAAGGCCGATTCCATGTTGCGCGTCACCGGCCCGGTAATGAGCAGGCCATCGGCATGACGCGGCGACGCGACAAATTGAATGCCGAAACGGCCCAGGTCAAATACCACCGTGTTCAACACGTTCACGTCCGCTTCACAGCCGTTGCAGCCGCCGGCGCTGACCTGACGCAGTTTCAGCGAGCGGCCAAACAGTTTCCGTGACTTTTCGTCCAAAGCCTGCGCCAGCTGCCCCGAAAGCGTTCCGGGTTCACCCAACACCAGCGCGTTACGGCTGGAAGCAGCTTGACGGTATTCGGTCGTGAACCGGATGGCGCCTTCCGGACAGGCGCGTTCGCATTCCGGGCAAAACAAACAGCGACCCAGGTCGAGCTCGATCCCCCTGCCCTTCAGCGTTATGGCATCCGTCGGGCAGACATCGGCGCAGAGGCGGCAACCGTCCGGACATTTTGTGGCGTCAATCTGCGGACGACCCCGCCAACGATCCGGCAACACCGGCGGTTGTTTCGGAAAACCGATCGTCCGATGCTTTTGATGAGCACGCGCTAAAATGGCCTTTAGCATAGTTTTAAGTTTTGAATTCTTAATTTTAAGTTTCCGGCATGCCAAACATGCGCCAATTCAAAACTAAAAACTAAAAATTCAAAATTTATATCACAAATCATGGCCGCAGTAGGAAAGGTTGAAACTTTTGTTGCACAACGGGAAATCGGAAATCTGCTGCCCGCGCAACGCCATCGCCAGGCCCATCCAATTATGAAAGGACGGATCCACCACCTTATACTGCGCAAATGCTCCCGTCGCGTCCGTCAGGACCACATGGCAAATCTCGCCCCGCCAGCCTTCCACCTGGGACACCACCGCCCGGTTGGGTGTCAGCGGACCGACCTCCGCGCACACCGGACCTTCCGGCAGCGCTTTGAGTTGATCAAAAATGAACGCCAGGGAACGCTGGATTTCCATCCATCGCACATGCGCCCGCGCAAAGACGGTGCCGGTGTGGTACAACGAGACCGGAATCTGGGCGAAGCGATAGAGGCCCGACGGAAATTGCACGCGCACATCACGCTCAATTCCGCTCGCCCGCGCCGCCACCCCGACCAGGCCGAGTGCCTGTGCCGTTTCGAGTGAGACCGGCCCCGCATTCTCGAATCGTGAACGGACCGATGGCGCGTCCCACAGCAAATTCACAGCGTTCGTCACATCGGCGCGCGCACACGTCAGCCGTTCGTCCAGTTCCATTTGACGTGCTTCGTCCAGATCGAATAAAACCCCGCCCGGGCGGACCAATCCCCGACCGAAGCGATTGCCACAAATCAACGCCGTCAGGTTCAGAAAATCACCACGAATGCGTCCGCAAAAACTGGCCGTGGGCAGATAACCGACGTCGCCGGCCAGCGCGCCGAGGTCGCCCGTGTGATTGGCAAGACGTTCCAACTCCAGCGCGACCGCCCGCAACGCCTGCGCCCGTGCCGGCACACGACAACCGGCCAATGATTCGATCGCCTCGCAATAAGCCAGCACATGGCCGATGGTGGTATCGCCGGCCAACGTTTCCATGTAAGGAATCGTACGCTTGTTCGGTCCGCCGGTGAGCGCGCGTTCCACGCCGCGGTGTTGATAGCCCAGCGAGATCTCCAGGTGATAAACCTTTTCGCCATGACATTGAAAACGGAAATGTCCCGGTTCGATGATGCCGGCGTGCACCGGTCCGACCGCGACTTCGTGAACTTCCTCGCCGTTCATCTTGAAGAAATCCACGATACCGGGCCGGATGGGGGTTTCCGCAGATCGATTCCAGATGCCATGTCCTTCACGGTACGACTGATGAAAGCGAATTGGTTTCAGCCAGGGATGTCCCTCGGGCCGGATTCCCCATTGTTCGGCAATTTCACGCTCAAACCAGTGCGCTTGCGGCAAATCGATGGTGAGCGCCGGATAACTATCACTCACGACGGTCGAGCATAAGGACAATTGCCCTTCTGCGTCGTTGGCGGATACGGCATAGAGACGAACGGTTTTGGAATCGATCGGTTGCCCGAATAATGCCACGATGCGGCCGCTGTTTTCGCAGGCTTGCAGGACTTGTTCGCGAAATTCGGCCGTGCTCAAACCCGGGATCTCTGCAACCGCAACAGCATCACCATTGCGAAGCGATTTAGCCGCGGCGGACTTCATTGTCCACCTCCCAGAGACAATGCGATTTGATGCAATACGGCGCTCAATTTCGCCGGCACCATCAATCCAAGGTACAACACCAGAAAACCAAGCACGGCCGGCGGTGCGATTTGCCACCAGCTTTCGCCCGCAGTTTGCGATGGGAGTAGCGACACAGCCTCCGATTTTCCCGGTTCCCCCTGGGCCATGGCCAGAAATGCCGTGGTCATGCCGATGAAAATAACCCCCAGGAAAACCAGCAGAACGATGGCAATCCACAAATAACCGCCGTCAAACGCCGCTTTCAGGATGGTAAACTTGCTCAGGAACAATCCGAACGGCGGCGTGCCGGTGATGGCCAGAAAACCCGCCAGCCAGAGCAAGCCGGTCGCCGGCGCGGCCACTAACAGCCCGCGCACACGCGCGATGTTCTTGCTTTGGTAACGGGCCAGGATGTTGCCCGAAAGCAGAAACAGCATGCCCTTGGCCAGCGAATGGTTGACGGCCTGCAACATCGCCCCGAACACGCCCGCGCCGCCCAATCCCATGCCCACCGCGATAATCCCCATGTTCTCCACGCTCGAGTAGGCCAACAGCCGTTTGTAATCCGTCTGGCCCAGAATAAACACCGCACTCACCACCACTGAAATCAATCCCAGGGCAATCCAAACGTCCCGGCTGAAATTCTCCAGACCGGCCGCCACACAGATTTGTTGTACCCGGACCAACCCGAGAAAAGCGCAATTCAACACCGCACCGGAAAGAAGCGCCGAGACCGCCGACGGTGCCTCGCTGTGCGCGTCCGGCAACCAGGTATGCAACGGCGCCAGGCCCATCTTGGTGCCATAACCGACAAAGAACAACAGACAGGCGACCTTAAACCAGGGCGTTTGCAGGTGCGCGGCATGGGCCACCAGATCGGACAACACCATCGGATAGTTGCCGTCCGCGGCTTGCGTCGCCGCCACGCCCAGGAAAAAATTCGCGAGCAACGCCAGCGCGATGCCGACGGAGCAGATGAGCAGATATTTCCAGGTGGCTTCCAGTGAGCGATGGTGGCGATGAAAATAAATCAGCGGCGCACTCGCAAGCGTGGTCGCTTCGACCCCCACCCAAAGCAGGCCGAAATGCTGGCTTACCGTCACCAGCGTCATCGAAGCCAGGAACAAGAGCAGGCAACCGGTGAAAACCGCTTCCGGCGCGTTGTCAAAAAGAAATCCTTCTTCAGTATCCGTGGCCCGCCGGTTCGCCTCCTGGCCGAGATAACCGACGATATAAACCGACACGACCAGAAACAATCCGCTGGTGATGCTCAGAAATAACAGTCCTGCCGCGTCCACCGCCAGCCAGCCGCCCAACGCCGGTGCCGGTGTTGTCTTCCAACAGATGGCGGTAAGCACCGCGTGCACCAGGGCCGTACCCAGCAGCAGACTGCGTCGCGTCATCGGACCCGGCAGGGCAAACGCGGCCAGACCGGCAAGCAACGGCAGAATGACCAGCGCCAGAATCATGGGAAATGCGGAGTGCAGAATGCGGAATGCGAAATCGAAAATAGCGACCTGCTGGGAGCGACGGCACTTGCCGGCGCGTTCCTTGATTGCGTATCGAGTCAAATCCCGGCAAGAAGCCGACTTTCCAAGAGAATTCACATTCACCGCGAACAATCGTATATCGTAAATCGTAAATCATAAATCTCCTCAGTCTTTCAACGTGCTCAACCGGTCGGTGTTGATGTGATCGAATTCGCGATTGATGTGGAAGATGGTGATGCCCATGACGAACACGGCCACAAAGACGTCCAATAACACCCCGACCTCGACCAGGTACGGTGTGCGCACGACCACGCCAACACCGAACGTGTAAATGCCATTTTCCAGCACCAGAAAACCCAGGACCTGGCTCACTGCCCGTTTACGGCTGACGATGAGAAACAAGCCGGCGAAAATTGAAAAGAAGGACACCGGGACCAGCCAGGGTGAGGCAATATGTTCCGGAATAGGCAGGCGCGTGCACATCCAGAAGGAGACGCCCAGGGCCGCTGCCCCTGTCACCAACGACGCGGCATAACCGATGTAAGGCTCCACTTCGCGTGCGATTTCAGCCTCCCGGATCGCCCGAAATAGCAACCACGGGAACACAATGCCTTTGATGGCGATCGTCCCGATCGCCAGCAATGCAAAACGCACCGAAAAATCCTGCCAGTGCGCCAGAACCGGCAGCAATCCTAACGCGACGCCCTGCGCGGCCACCACCCGAATCGAAGCACCCAGTCGACTGGAACCCAGCAGCTTCAGATTGGTCACTACTACCAGTACGAGAATGAGGTTGGTGGTAAACATAGGAATCAGGCCAGTCCCAGGAGAAACGCCACGGCGGCCAGCGCCCCGGCACCCACGAGCAGTTGCGGCACAATGACCAGACGCAGTCGCGCCATGATGGACTCAATTACACCCACCAACACAGCCACCATCAACATCCCGCTCGCGGCCAACAGAACGTTCAACCACGCATTGCCGGTGTCGGGCAGTACCATTCCGACCATCAGCGACGCGAACAACCACAGCTTGAGCGCCGCGCTGTAAAGGATGAATGCAAAGTCCGGTCCGCCGTGGTCCAGTACCATCACCTCATGGATCATGGTCAGTTCGAGGTGCGTATTCGGATCGTCCACGGGAATACGCGCGTTCTCGGCCAGCAACACGATCATCAACGCGATAACCACCAGCGCCAGAACCGGCCCGGAGTGCGGCCAGTGTGCGGCCGACGTCGGGCCCAACAGGGTTGAGAGCGAAAGACTATTGGCCTGCCGCGCCAGGGTGGCCAGTGCCACCAGCAAGGCCGGCTCGGCCAGTGCGGAAAAAAACACTTCCCGGCTGGCGCCCATCCCTTCAAAACTTGAGCCGGTATCGAGCGCCGCCACGACCATAAAGAAACGCACCACGCCGAACAGGCCGGCAAAGAGCAGCAAATCCAGAGGGAAAACGATCAACGCCGGGAAATTTCCGAGCGGCATCAGCATGGTCGCGGTCAGCGTTGCGGCCAGCACGATGATGGGCCCGGCCCGGAATACCCAGGTGGTTGTCCGGCTGTACACCGCGCCCTTCTGCAGCAACTTCCATAAATCAAAATAAGTCTGCAACAGCGGCTGACCGCGTCTCCCGGCAAAAAAGGCCTTGGTGCGATTGATGACCCCGGACAACAACGGTGATAACACCAGTGCCAGCAGAAATGGAATGAAGGGAGTGGCGTTCATGATCAACGGAATTTCCAGACCAGCAACGCAATCAACGTTGCCGCGATGTAAAGAATGTAAAGCTGGACGTTGCCGTGTTGCAGCCAGCGTAATTGTGACAGCCATGCCTCACCGCGTTCGAACATGGGCCGGTACATTTCCTCGTGGGAAAGGTCGGGCGTCTCGGTTTTTAATGCGGCTTCCGTGGGGAAAAGGCCTTGCGGGGAAGTGATCTTCTTCTTCGTACCCAGCAACGGCCGGAATAAATCCGTCAACGGCTGGGCGAAGGACGAGGCCGTATATTGCATTCGGGTTGTCGGTTGCAGGTAACCGCAGCCCCAGGTCACACTCTCCTGCACCGGCCGGCCCGCGAGCAAACCGCGTCGCACCAGAACGAGCATCGCCACCAGCAGCAAAAAAGTGAGTGATCCGATGATCACGAACAGCAGCGGGGTTGTCGCCGTAGCCAGGTTTCCACCGATAATCTCCGGCTGCCGGGCGGTTATGTTTTCCAGAACCGGCTGCAAACCGCCCACCACCACCGGCGCGAACAGGCCGATGACGGCGCATCCCATCGCCAATACCAACATAGGCAGACGCATCGTCCAACCCGGCTCGTGCGCCCGTGAGACGTGTTCGCTGCGCGGTTCACCCAGAAAAACAATTCCAAACGCCTTGGTAAAACAGGCCACCGCCAGTCCGCCGATGAGTGCCAGACCGGCTATCAACGCCAGCAGCGGTACGGCAATCGGCCCGCTGGTCGTGATGCTGCCCTTGAACGCGCCGAAGAAAATCATGAATTCGCTCACGAACCCGTTCAATGGCGGCAAACCGCAAATCGCGACCGCACCAATCAGAAATGTAACCGCCGTCCACGGCATCCGTTTCAGCAGACCGCCGAGGTGGTCAATCTCATGCGTCCCGGTCTCCTGCACCACCGCACCGGCGCCCAGAAACAACAATCCCTTGAACAACGCGTGGTTCAGTACGTGCAACAACCCGCCGCCAAACCCGAGCACTATCAGCATCGGTGAATCCGTGCTCAGGCCCAACAGTCCGACGCCCAGGCCCAGCGCGATGATGCCGATGTTTTCGACGCTATGATACGCCAGCAACCGTTTCAGGTCGTGCTGGGCCAGCGCAAACAGCACGCCCAGCACGCCTGAACTCAGCCCGATGGCGATGAGTCCCCACCCCCACCACAGCGGCGGCGTTCCCAGAAACGTGAACGCACGTACTAATCCGTAAATGCCCGTCTTGATCATCACGCCGGACATCAACGCCGAGACGTGGCTGGGCGCGGCCGGATGCGCCTCCGGCAACCAGACGTGCAACGGCATGAAACCGGCCTTGGTTCCAAATCCGACCACCGCCAGCACAAACAGAACATTGGCCAGTCCTGGTGTGTGAATGCCCTCCTTTGCCCAGACATCGAAATTCATCGAGCCGGTTTCCCGTGCCAGTAACAGAAAAAAGGCCAGCAGAAAGGCTGTGCCCAGATGCGTGGCGACAAAATAAATCCAGCCGGCCTCACGCACGGATTGGCGTTCATGCTCGAACGTCACCAGAAAGAATGACGCCACGGCCATCAATTCCCAGGCAACCAGGAACAGTACGGCGTTTTGTGCCAGCAGGACCAGCGTCATCCCCAGCACCAACAGGCCATAGAA
Organism: uncultured Verrucomicrobiae bacterium; assembly: GCA_963708525.1. Classification (GTDB taxonomy): domain Bacteria; phylum Verrucomicrobiota; class Verrucomicrobiia; order Limisphaerales; family UBA11358; genus UBA11358. The sequence continues at coordinate 196,161 of CAVPTH010000006.1, forward strand.
AAACCAGATCGGGCTGAGCGAACGCTTGCCCTGCCACGATCGCAGATAGCCCACACCGTAAATTGCCGCCAGCGCCGAAAGCAAAAGTGTGGGAATGAGGAACCAGGCCGAGAGCGGATCCAGTTTAATGAAGAATTCACCGAACGGCACCGACCAGGCCAGATGAAATTGTTCCGTTGGGCCACCCGAGATAACCCGAACCGTCGGAACGCAACCAAGAATTGCCGCGATGACCACCGAACCCGCTGCCACCCATGAAAGATTACGCTCGGGCCGGCTCAACAACAACATTATCACCGCGCCGCCCAGCAAGCTGAACATCGCCAGCAATAACCACGTCACGCCGCCGCCTCCTTCTGCACGCCAATAACGGGAGCTCGCAAATGGTCGCTAATCCGTCGGACGGCGGTCAGAATTTCATCGCGGCTCGCCTGCCGGACAATGAGGGACTTGAACTCCAGGTCGCGCAAGGCAAACGCGAGTCGCGACAATAAATGCAGGTGCGCCTTGACGGTAGGGCTGATGAGCGTGAACAACGTCTGCACCGGCTGGCCGTCCAATGCCCCAAAATCCACCGGCGCTTCCAGAAAACACAAGGTCACCACCGGATGCGGCACATGCAACACGATGGGATTCCGGACATGCGGAATCGCTATACCATCGCCGATCGCCGTAGACTCAAGAGCCTCACGCGCCAGCAAGACTTGCAGGAGAAATTCGCGATCCACCTTGTCCGGAAGCCGCAACACTTCCACCACACTCCGCAGAACGGCCGGCTTGTCCTTGCCGGCCAACCGATAGAAAATTCCCCCCACCTCCATGGCGTTGAATAATTCCGGAAGCGGCGTCGCGCCACCTTCCGGTTCTTCGAAAATTCGCGGTGAGACATTGATGCGATTGGCCGTAGCCCATTCCAACAACTCGGCCCGGTTGAACCGATATTGTCCACTCAGCCGATAACCGGGCAGCTTCCGCTCATCAACCCAACGGTATACTGTCTTTTCGGATATATTCAGCAACCCGGCTACGTCTTTGACTGTCAATTGCATCTGCTCATGATATCCAACCTGCAAAATGCACTTTGGACATCTTTGGACAAAGATGAGAAGTGCGCCGCTAATGTCAGTGCAAGACACGACAATTGGCGATTGTTAGTCTCTTTTTGCAGCCTTCACTTTAATGCACAAGTCGCGTCGTTGGCAGCATTGAGAACATTTTCCCGGCAGCAACTGTATCGTAATTGTCATCTGTCCGTGGAAGAATGCAGGAACCTGAATAACCACTCTGACGGGCCTCAATTGCCAAATATTTATCAAACTGAAAGAGAGTGCAGAAGACAAAAAGTCGGCAAGCATTTCTGATTTTTGAGTGCGGGATGTGCCCGCGATTCCAAAGCGCCAGAGGACTGGCGCACTCCAAGACGCTCCGCATTCGCCGGGCGTTCCGAATACCCGCCAGGTTTTGGACTGCGGTGGCCCTCCACCGCTTTTCCACTATAACGGGATAACCACTTACTCCTTCTTCGCCGACTTCACTTCGATATGCAAGTCGCGCAACTGGCGGGGCGTGACCACGGCGGGCGAATCGGTCATCAAATCCGTCCCCTTGGCGGTCTTGGGGAAGGCAATCACGTCGCGGATACTGGGCGTCCCGCAGAGAATCGCACACAACCGGTCGAAACCCAGCGCGATCCCGCCGTGCGGTGGTGCGCCGTAGCGGAACGCCTCCAGCATGTAACCGAAACGCAACTTGGTCTCCTCCGGCGGAATTTGCAGCACCTCCTCAAACACCGTCTTCTGTACGTCGGGCTGATGGATACGAATTGAGCCGCCGCCGAGTTCCACGCCGTTCACCACCACGTCGTAATGCTGTCCGCGCACCTTCTTCGGGTCGGTCTTGAGCATGGGAATGTCCTCCGCCACCGGCGCCGTAAAGGGATGATGGCTCGAGTACCAGCGGTTCTGTTCCTTGTCGAAATGGAGCAGCGGAAAATCCACCACCCATAGGAAATCAAACCGACTCGGATCGAATCGTCAGCTTCCCCTGCTCTTTCAAAATGTTGGCGCAGTAACGCCGGATTTCACCGAGGATTTCGCAGGCGTTCAGCCATTGATCCGCGGCGAACAGAATCAAATCCCCTTCCTCGATTTTCAATTTTTGCGCCAGCGCGGCCTTTTCGGCGTCGCTGAAAAATTTCACGATGGGCGACTTCCATTCGACGGTAGCACCATCTGCCCCTTTTTCGACCTTGATATAAGCCAGGCCTTTCGCGCCAAAGCTTTTGGCGTACTCGGTCATGGTCTCAATCTGACCCTGCGTCACTCCGGCCATGCCTTTGGCGTTGAGCGCCTTCACCACGCCGCCCGCGGCAATGCTTCCGCTGAACACCTTGAATTTGCTGCCGCGGAATTCCTCCGTGAAATCCACCAACTCCATCCCGTAACGCGTGTCCGGTTTGTCAATGCCCCAGTGGTTCAACGCTTCGTCGTAGGTAATCCGTTTAAACGGCGTCGGAATGTCCAGGTTGAGCGCGATCTTCCAGATGCGTTTCAGCAGGCCTTCAATCAGGTCGTAAATGTCCTCTCGCTCGATGAACGACATTTCGAGGTCGATTTGGGTAAACTCGAGCTGGCGATCGGCGCGCTGGTCCTCATCGCGGTAACATCGCGCGAGCTGGAAATAGCTTTCAATGCCGCCGACCATGAGGATTTGTTTGAACTGCTGCGGCGACTGCGGCAGGGCATAAAACTGTCCGGGATTCACGCGGCTCGGCACGAGAAATTCGCGCGCGCCTTCGGGCGTGGACTTGAACAAGGTGGGCGTTTCGATTTCCAGAAAACCCTGCTCATCCATGTATTGCCGCGTGGCAATGGCGACCTTGCTGCGCAAGCGGAGGTTCCGCGCCATCTCCGGCCGTCGCAAATCCAGGTAGCGATATTTCAGACGCAATTCCTCGTTCACCTTGCTAGCCACTTCCGGGTCGTCCACCGGGAACGGCAGCACGTCGGCCACGTTGAGCACTTCGAGCTCCTTCGCCATCACCTCGACTTCGCCGGTCGGGATTTTTGGATTGTTCGTGCCTTCAGGTCGCTGGCGGACCTTGCCGGCCACGCGGATGACACATTCGCTGCGCAACGCTGCCGCGCGTTCGAACAGTTCCTTGGGCAAGTCCGACGGGTCAAAAACAGTTTGGGTGCGGCCTTCGCGGTCGCGGACATCAATAAAAATCAGGCCGCCAAGATCGCGGCGGGAATGGACCCAGCCGGTCAAAGTCACCGTCTGCCCGATATGCGCCGGGCGCAGTTCATTGCAATGATGCGTGCGTTTCATCTCAAATTATGTAGCCGCGCCTGCGTAAGAGCGCGGAAATATCTCGGAAAACCGCCAACCGCGTTTTGAGCAAACGCGGCTACGATTCAAAATGAGCGCGGATCTTGACCGGAAATCGCGTACTTTTCAAAGGTTTTCTATCGGAGGCAAATTCCCCGCTCGCCACCCGCCTTGGGTTCAACTAATCTTTCATTGTCATGATGGAGTTATTGAAACCGGAAGTGATTATTACTCACGAAAGTGACCTCGACGGGCTGCTTTCCGGCGTGTTGCTGCAACGACTTGCCAAAAAGGTTTACAGCACCACCGTGCCGCTGGAAGCCTATCATTACAACCAGTGGAAACAGCGCGAGTTGCGGGAAAAAGCCGCGTGGGTCGCCGACTTCACCTTCGAACCGCGCCTCGACAAAGCGGAATGGATGCTCGTTGATCATCACGTTACGGAGTCCGCACCCAAGTACGCCCGGCTCGTTCACGACGTGAATAAATCCGCCGGCGTTGCTGTGCTACGAATTATGCAAGGAACACGGCCTCGGCTCGCCCGCGCTGGACCGGCTCGTCCATTTGAACAACGTCGCCGATTTGTTTCTGGAGGATGACCCGGACTTCGTCATCGCGGGCGATTACGCGAGCCTGGTAAAGACTTACCAGTTTTGGAATCTGCACGCGCTCATCGGCGGCGATATTGAAAAGCTGGTGGACCATCCGCTGCTCGAAGTCATGGCCACGAAACGCCGCATCGAAGACCCGCTCGGCTTCGAGTGGAGCAAAGGCAACATCACCGAAATCAGCCCGACGGTTGGGTACGTGGACACCGTGGTCGGCAACAACAATCTGGTCGTGCACCAGTTGCTGGAGCGGCAGGCGACGAAATATCCGGTGCTGGTGACGTTGTTCCGGCGCGGGAACCTGGTATTTGCCAGCTTCCGCAGCCGCAACGGCGAGGCGCTCAAAGTGGCGGAAAAATTCCAGGGCGGCGGCCACGCGAACGCTGCGGGCGCCATTCTGCCCAAATCCATCCGCTACATTCCCGATGCCGTGGAATATCTGAAACAGGCTTTGAATCCGAAACGGGACACACCGCTGAACAGTCTGGAAAGTTTGTTTGCGGGAATCGAAGCCGAACAAAAGAAGTAACTGCCGATCGCGGCGAGGGTCGGAATCGAACGAGGCCTTCACCGACAACCAGCCTCAATATCCTGATTTTCAACGGCATTTTAACGCTGGTTTTATTAAGGTTCAAGCGGTTTTTACCACTACACCCCACCTACCGGACTTTACTCGCCGCGTACACGCCGCCTACTCGGTTATTGAAGAAATCGTTGAAGGTTTCGTTGAAGGTTTTCGCCGAGTCCACGCCAATGAATGCCTGAACTATTTGCCGCGGCGCCACACCCACAACGCTGCCGCGCCCAAGCCCGCCAAGGTGCTAGCCGACGGCTCCGGCACTGGACTGATAGCGATGCAATCGGGGTAATACAGCCCGGAAATCAGGGACCCTTTGACCGTCGTCCCAGCGGTCGTGTATTCACCAATGGTGCCGCCATTCCAAGTCGTGGTAAACAGCTCGTTGCCCGAAATCGCGATACCAGAGGGGCCACCCAACCCAATCAGCGACGCATTGACCGTCGCTCCGGCGGTCGTGTATTCACCAATGACGTTGCCATTATAATTCGCGACAAACAGATCGTTGCCCGAAATCGCGATGGCACCGGGCCCTCAACCCAGTAATCAGCGACGCATTGACCGTTGACCCGTCCAGCCCGTACTCACCAATAGTGCCGCTGCCAACATTGGCGATAAATAGGTCATTGCCCGAAATCGCAATGGCACCGGGCCCACTCAACCCAGTAATCAGCGACGCATTGACCGTTGACCCGTCCAGCCCGTACTCGCCAATGTTGTCGCTGCCATAATTGGCGATAAATAGGTGGTTGCCCGAAATCGCAATGGCAATGGGGTAACTCAACCCGGAAATCAGGGAAGCATTGACGGTTGACCCGTCCAGCCCGTACTCGCCAATGTTGCCGTGATAATAACTCGCAACGTATAAATTCTGGGCGTTGAGCGTTGCCCGCAGACTACACGTCAGCACCAGCGCAATTCCGTAGAATCTCTTCGCGGTTTTCATGCTTCGTGATCAGTGCAAATCAACGCCGGAAGTAAGAGATGAGCAATCTTTACGAACTGCCGCGCCTCATATGGCCCATTATATACAACGAATGTGATTTTCAGTCAAGCTAATTCTGACCCGTTACGATGTCAGCATGCGGTTGACTTTCAATACTCAAACCGTTTCGGTGGGCGTTCTTTTCGCCGCCAGTGCTGTGTGATGGTTTTGGTTGCATCATCTAACCAGCCAGGGTTGGCCAGCAGAGTGATCAGTTCGATGGAGCTAAAGAATTTCACGGCATTGGGTCTCGGCTTGCCCAGTGGTCGCAGTTTCCCCGCACCGACCGAGAGTGGCGACATCATCCGTTGAACAGTTCAACAGTTTCGCCACCTACCCCGCCAAGAGACGTACCGGCAAATCATTTTGCCGCCCACGTCGTCAATGCCACTTGCATCAGATCGTCAGTCAGATATTAATTTCGACTGTTCATATAGTTAATTCGTGCTGGTTTTGCTTTTCCTTGAAGCCGTTCACGTCTACTATCGCCAGCTTATATGGCTGGACCCAATCGCGCCGACGGGCGCAAGGCAAATGAACTTCGTTCGCTCCGCTTTCAACATCACATCGCGCCGTATGCCGCCGGCTCCACGCTCATCGAGTGGGGCAATACACGCATCATTTGCGGTGTGACGGTCGAGGAAAACGTGCCGCGCTGGATGAAGGAGCAGGACATCCAGGGCGGCTGGATCACAGCCGAGTATTCCATGCTCCCCTACTCGACCCTGGAACGCAAAGCACGCGACGTCGGCCGCGGTAAAGTTGACGGGCGGGCACAGGAAATCCAGCGGCTCATCGGCCGCGCCCTGCGCGCAGTAATTGACCTCGAAAAACTCGGCGAACGGACGGTCTGGGTGGATTGCGACGTGCTCCAGGCCGATGGCGGAACGCGCACGGCTGCCATTACCGGCGCGTATGTAGCGTTGTGCATCGCCATCCGCCGGTTGATTGCCTCTGGCAAGGTCACGGAAAATCCCATACTGCATGCCGTCGCCGCCGTCAGCGTGGGCATCGTGGATAAACGGCCCTTGATCGATCTGTGTTACACCGAAGACGTCGCGGCAGCCGTGGACATGAACCTGGTCATGAGCTCTGCCGGCGAATTCATCGAACTTCAAGGCACGGGCGAGCAGGCCACCTTCAGCGAGGAGCAACTGACCAAGCTGCTCGCGCTCGGCAAGACCGGCATCCGCGAATTGCTGGCGGCCCAGGAAAAGGCACTGGCCGCGGCCTGATATTCAAGTGGGTAAAGCTTCTCCTAAAACTTCCCGGCGCAAAAGCAAACCGTCGTCGCCGACACGATTGCTGTTGATTCGCCACGCAGAAATCGAGCGGCGTTTCCAACACGCGTTTGGCGGTCGGATCGACATGAACCTTTCCCCGCGTGGCCGTGCCCAGGCCCGGAAGCTGGCCGAATTTCTGCATCGCAAACCACTTGCCGCGATTTACGCCAGCCCAATGAAACGCGTGCAGCAAACGCTGGCGCCGTTCCTGAAGAACGGCGCACCTGCCCAAACCATCCTCCCGGGCCTGCAGGAAGTGGATTTTGGCGACTGGTCGGGATACAACTGGAACCAGGTGCGCGAGAAATTCGGGGTTCATCCCTATGACTGGCTCGACGAAATCGAATTGGGAGCGGTGCCAAACGGCGAAAACGGCATCCAATTCCGCGCCCGCGTGGAAGCCTGTCTGTATAAAATCATCCGCCGTCATCCAGGCGAAACCGTCGCCATTTTCAGTCACGGCGGTGTCATCCGCATGATCCTTGCCATCCTGCTCAACCTGCCATTGCCGAAGACCAATTTGTTTGAAATTGAATATACCAGCGTCACGCAGGTGGTCCTGCACGCGGAGTTGAACGAAGTTGAACTGCTCAACTTTACGCCCTGGCGGGATTGGGACCGTTAATCGTCCTCGTCCCTCGTCCTCCTCCTCGTAATCGGACTTTTCGAGAACGAGGACGAGGAGGACAACAATGAAGTACAAATCACTCTGGAACATTTCCGTCAAGACGACGTCGGAAGCGGAAGACGCCGTGGCCGAACTGCTGGGCGCCATTCTCGACCTGCCCGTGTCGACCTATCACGACAACGAAAGCGGCGTCAGCACGGTCACAGTTTATCTTCAGCAGCAAACACTTTTGCCTCGCAAAATCCGCGCGGACGTTTCTGCCGGGCTGGAGCGAATCAGAAGCTGCGGGCTGAACCTTGGCTCCGGCAAAATCGTAATCGCCAGGGTACGGCGTGAAAACTGGGCTGAGTCCTGGAAACGGCACTTCAAGCCGATTGAAATCGGGTTCAAGAATCGGAGGGACGAACGCTGCGAGTCCCCATCTTCTCACAACAAATCGGGGACTCGTGCAACTCGTCCCTCTGATAAATTTGGGGAAATCGCTCCTGATCAAGCCGAGCTGGAACAAGCGCAAGCCTCGCAAAGGCCAGGCGGTGATTGTGCTGGATCCCGGATTAAGTTTCGGCACCGGTCAGCACCCGACCACGGCATTCTGTCTTGGTCAAATGGTACAATTCCTCGGAAAACAGAAGAAGAAATCACACCGATCGGACGGGTCGGCGAGCCGTCCCTACCTTAAACCTCCGTCCTTTTTGGACCTTGGCACCGGGTCAGGGATTCTGGCGATCGCCGCAGCCAAATTGGGCTATTCGCCCATTCTTGGACTGGATTTCGACCCGGAGGCCGTCCGCGTGGCCAATGCCAACGCCCGCGCTAACCATGTGCTGCCGAGAGTGAAAATTCGGCGCGGTGATGTGACTAAATTGCCCATCCGTCCAGGACAACGGGGACACGGATACGATCTGGTTTGTGCAAACCTGATTTCCGACCTGTTGATCGCGCAGCGGCGCCGGATTGCGGCGCAATTGGCCCCTGATGGAACGTTGGTCTTGGCAGGGATTTTGAGGTCGGAATTTGCAACGGTCCAGAAAGCCTATAAAACAGTGGGGTTGCGGCTGGTTTCCCGCCGTACAGAAAAGGAGTGGTGCTCAGGTTCATTCCGCTTTGCCGGTTGAAGATTTTTTGAACATCGGAATCCGGATGCCGGTCTGATTCACTGATGGTGTTAGTTATGGCCGAGTCATTGAAAATTGGCATTGTTTACGCTGCAGGTTCGGGGGAAGAAAGGAAACAGTTATGATGAAGACATTGGAAGTCATCGGCGAAGCAGTTCGCAACCCCAAATATTCATTCCGTAAAGCCGAACATCAGCCGAAAAAGGAGCGGAAACACCGTTACGAGCGCCGGAAAATCAAAGAGTACATTCATCTAGGCGACTGGCTGGGCGAAGAAATGGCCTGAGGCCGGTTTTAAACAGCCTGTTCAGAAAGAGCCAGTCAGATCCAAACGGATCTGACGAATCAGGAAAAATCACCGCTGGCAGTCCGGGCAGATCCCAAAAAACTCCAGTTTGTGGGTCACGGCCTTGAAACCGTTTCGGGCGGCAATACGGGATTCAATTTCGCGGAGGAAACACTCGTCAATTTCCACCACCCCCGCACAACGGGTGCAAATCAGGTGGTGATGATGACCATTGTCGCCCTCCCCCACCAGTTCAAATCGTGACGCGCCGTCACCGAAATCAAACCGCTGGACCATGCCCATTTCCTCGAGCAGATGCATGGCGCGATAGATCGTGGCCAGGTCGCAGCGGTTCCCCGGCATGGCGGCGAAGATTTCCCGGTTGGTCATCGGGTGCGGGTGTTGCCGGAGAATTTCCAGGATGGCCTGGCGTGGACCGGTGATCTTTCGCGATTGCCCGCGCAAACGACCGGTCAACACTGATAATTCCTGTCGCTGATGTTTGCGGGCATGAGCACGGGATTTCATTGCCGGTCAAAAATTCCACGAATGATTTGAAAAAGCAAGGGCTTGAGCCCGCATGAACGCGTATTTGTACCGGGGCCGAACCCGCCGTCCGGGTGAATCGGTGCGCCTCAGCGGCCGAAAAGCTTGAGGAACTCAGCGAACCAACTGTGCTTTACTTCATCAGCAACATCTGGCGGGCGCGTTTGATGGCGCGCGTCAGGCGGCGCTGGTAATGAGCCGGCAGGCCCGTGTATTTGCGGGGCAGGATGCGGCCCTGATCGGTCACAAATTGCCGGAGCAGATTGGTGTTCTTGAAATCGAGCGCGTCGGCAGTGAAATCAATTTTCGGTTTCGGACGCACCGTACGGGATTCCATCGTGCGGCGCGACCCGCGGCGATCCGATTTGTCGGTATGGGTTCGGCGGGGCATGGTTATTTGATTTCGCGGTGGAGGGTATGGCGGCGCAACGCCGGATTGTACTTCCTGATTTCCAGCTTTTCCGTCTTCAACTTCTTGTTGCGAGTGGTGGTGTAGCGCGACGGTGATTTACCCAGCTTACGCGCTTCGGTGCACTCAATGGTAATGATCTCGCGCGGCATAAATCTATTCCTTTTCCTTGGCCTTCTCTTCCAGTTCTTCCTCGTCGCCGTCTGTTTCAGCGACGCTGACGCTGTCAATGCTGCCCAGCTGGCCGAGCCGCCGCTGGCGGAGGGCGCCTTCGCGTTCCAGCTGCGCCTGGGCTTCGACGGTAAACCGCGTCCAGGGAATGGCCTCGAGCCGGGCCTTGGGAATGTTCTTGCCGGTCAATTCACAGGTGCCGTACGTCTTCTTCTCAATGCGCTTGAGCGCCTCCTCGATTTCGTAAACGGCGTCCTGGTCCGACGACAACAGGCTCAGGGCGAAGTCGCGGTCGAAATTATCGGTGCCCGAATCCGCCATGTGCAGGCTGTACCCCGGCATTTCCTGGGCGGATTCCTTGGCCAACCCGTTCATCTGATGGAGCAATTGGTCGCGCAGCTCCAGCAGCCGGTTGTAATACTTCTGCCACTCGGGCTTGATGCGCTTCGGCGCGACCGCCGTCCTGGATTTCGACATCGGCTGGCCGAGGATGGCCGCCGCGGTGGCGCTGATGGGCGATTTGCCGCGAGTTGTTCCCATGTTGGTCTCTTTCTTCTTCGTTGTCACAGTTAAAAATTGATGTTCCGGTTTGCAAAGCAATTCCCGGTCCATTAAAGGCGCGGGAATCTAACAGACGGAAACAAATATGCTACAAAAATCTTCAAGAATCTTCGGTACTGCCTGGAATCAACCTTTCTCAATGCAGGCGTAGGCGTTGTGATTGTGGATGCTCTCGAAGTTTTCCGCCTCGACCTTGTACCAGTTCACCTGCGGATGCGCGTTCAGCTTGAGCGCCACGTTGCGGACCAGGTCTTCGACAAACACCGGGTTATCGTAAGCCCGCTCCGTCACCGCCTTTTCATCCTCCCGCTTGAGCAGCGCGTAAAGCTCCGAACTCGCCGAGCTTTCAATCATTGTCACCACGTCCTCGATCCAGACCGGTTTCAGGAACCGCAGCGCCACCGTCACCAGACCGCGCTGGTTGTGCGCGCCATATTTGGCAATCGCCTTGGAACAAGGACACAAGGTTGTCACCTGCGCCTTCACGGTCAGAACAAAATCGATTGTCCCGTTGATCGCCGCCGCGTCGAACCGTGCGATGTAATCCATCAGGCTTTCCCCGCGCGATACGGGCGACCGTTTGGACATGAAATACGGGAATTCGATCTCGAGGTGCGAGGAGGAGGCGTTCAGTTTCCGTTGCAGGGAGCGCAGAATGTCCGGGATGTTTTCCACGTGAATGACGTTGCCATGGGCATTGAGCACCTCGATGAACCGGCTCATGTGGGTACCTTTGAATTCCTTCGGCAGGTCCACGAACATCCCGATGGTGGCCACCGTGTTTTGGATCGTGTGCGCCTTGTCGCGCACCTGGATGGGAAAACGCAGGTTCCGGACGCCGACCTTGTCAATCCGCAATTCGCGGTAGTCCCGCCGGCTTTGCATATCATGCAACTTGTCGGCCGCCGCAGCTTTCCGCGCGATACGGGTGGTACCGCCGTTTCGGCTGATTTTGAACATGAGTAGATACTAACAGCTTTGTGGCATTTGGTAAAATGGAATCCACAGGGAGGGTCGCCGTGTCGGCGAACCAAAATCAGGGACGGCGTCACACCGTCCCTCCCTAAACACTGGACAAGTCGTGCTGAAAATTTAATTTCCTGCCATGACCGTCACCCGGACATTTGCCGACTCGTTTGCCACCGAATGGATTGCAGCCTGGAACGCCCGCGATTTGCCGCGCGTACTGTCGCATTATACCGAGGATTTTGAAATGAGCTCGCCGCTCATTGTCGAAATCGTCGGGGAACCTTCCGGCTGCTTGCGGGGAAAGGAAAAGGTGCGCGCCTATTGGCAGGCCGCCTTGAACAAGCATCCCGTATTGCAATTTGAACTGCTCGACGTATTTACCGGTGCTAACAGCATCCTGCTCCATTACCGGGGCAATTCGGGCAAGCGGGCGGCGGAAGTTTTATTTTTTAACGAACAAGGTCTGGTCTATCGGGCCGCCGCGCTTTACAATGAAAACTAATCCATGCGCATACGCGTTCGCTTCCGGTTTATCCTGCTCCTGGCGGCGCTGTCAGGTTCCCCTGCCCTCGCTGACGACACCTTTCGCGTGGCCACTTTCAACGTGGAAAATTATCTCGACCAGCCGACGGAATCGCGGCCGCAGCCCAAACCTGCCACCGCCAAAGCCAAAGTGCGCGAAAGTATCCGCGCGCTGAACCCGGACGTGATTGCGCTGGAAGAGATGGGCGGCCTGAGTGCGCTCATGGAATTGCGCGGCTCACTCAAAGGTGAAGGGCTGGATTTTCCCTATTGGGAACTGGTCAGCGGCGAGGACACGAATGTGCACGTGGCCGTGTTGAGCAAACTGCCCATCGTTGCGCGCCGGCCGCACACGAATGAGGGTTTCCTGCTCGACGGCCGTCGTTTCCGCGTCAGCCGCGGTTTTGCCGAGCTCGACGTCCGTGCCGGGCCGGATTTTACCTTCACGATTATTGCTGCCCATTTGAAATCGCGCCGGCCGGTGCCTGAGGCCAACGAAACTGATCAACGGCTACAGGAAGCGAAAATGTTACGTCGCATTGTGGACAAGGATCTGGTTGCCAATCCCAATGCGCGGCTCGTAGTGCTCGGCGATTTCAACGACGTGAAGGATTCCGATTCCACGAAGGAAATCATCGGACGCGGACGGTTCAAGCTCGTGGACACGCGCCCTGCCGAGCGCAACGGCGATAACTCGCCCGCAGCCAATGCCTGGTTCCAACCCCGCGACGTCACCTGGACGCATTATTACGGAAAAGAAGACACCTACAGTCGGATCGATTACATCCTGCTCAGTCCCGCGATGGCACGGGCATGGGATAAAGCAGGCACATACGTGCTGACGCAGCCGAACTGGGGCGTTGCCTCAGATCACCGTCCCATCGTCGCAACGTTCAGAGTGGAAAAGAACTGAAATCGGGTGCGCGATTTCTTGATTAATTCGCTCCGCAGCGAGGTAGGCGTGGCGTCCATGTGGAATCACATCCCAAATAACAAATCCAGCCCAGCCCTTTCAAGCAAGAGCCGGGCGGCAAATTCCTACGATTTCGCTCCTGAACGGAGATTCCGCCTTTGCAATCCTGAAAGGATTGATTCATCCAGCCCGGCGTTAACGCGCCAGCGGCTACGCCGGGTCACCGTCCATAACCAATTCACCAACTCTGAAAGAGTTGAATAAACCATCCGACTTCAAGATTATCGTGTCATGTCCCAATCCCTCGCCAAAATCCTGGTTCACACCGATTTCTCGACCAAAGACCGGTGTCCGTTTCTTCGCGATAAATCGTTGCGGGAAGAATTGCACCGTTACCTCGGCGGCATTTTGATGAACCAAGATTGCCAACCCCTCATCATTGGCGGCGTTGAGGATCATGTACATCTTCTCACGACACTCTCGCGCACGGGCACGGTGGCAGAAATGGTCAAGGAAATCAAACGCGGCTCATCGCTGTGGCTCAAGACAAGAAATTCCGCCCTGCACAATTTCGCATGGCAGAACGGCTACGGCATCTTTTCCATCGGCTTTTCGCAGGTCGAATCGGTACGGAATTATATCGCCGGGCAGGAGGAACATCATCAGAAGGTTTCCTTCCAGGACGAATTCAGGGACTTTTTGAGGCGGTACGAGGTCGAATTTGACGAACGTTATGTTTGGGATTGAGGCAACTTCTTTCAGAGTTGTTTTTGGAACGAACTCGAACCCGGCGTAGCCGCTGCGCGTCAACGCCGGGCTGATTGATTGAATCCCTTTGGGATTTTCCCACAGCGTCAGGCTGGACGAATTTCATCCCGTTGGGATGTGCTGCTTGTTTCCATGAACGTATGCTCGGCGTTCCAATCCCTATGCCTTGGCCACCAACTGACGCAACACAAATGGCAAAATGCCGCCGTGCTGGTAGTAATCAATCTCGATTGGCGTATCGATGCGGCACTTGACCGGTATGTCCTCCACCGTGCCGTCCTGGCGTGTAATGCGCAGCGTCAGATCCTGTTGTGGCTTCAGCTTGGCACCGAGCCCGACAACGTCGTAGCTCTCTGTGCCGTCGAGTTTCAGGCTGAGGGCATTGGTTCCTTCCTTGAATTGCAAGGGCAGCACGCCCATCCCGACCAGATTGCTCCGGTGGATGCGCTCGAAGCTCTGCGCCACCACGGCTTTCACACCCAGCAGGTTTGTGCCCTTGGCCGCCCAGTCACGCGACGAACCCGTACCGTATTCCTGTCCGGCCAGAACCACCAAAGGCGTCCCGCCCTCCTGATATTTTATCGCCGCATCGTAAATGGACATCTGTTCGCCCGGGTAGGGACGGCCCGCCGGGCCGTCCGCGGACGCCGACGGCGCGGCGTCCCTACCAAAAAAATTAGTCACCCCGCCTTCAACGCCCGGCACCATCAGATTTTTAATCCGCACATTGGCAAACGTGCCGCGCGTCATCACGCGGTCGTTGCCGCGCCGCGAGCCGTAACTGTTGAAGTCCGCTGGTTCGACGCCGTGTTCCATCAGGAATTTTCCGGCCGGCGACGTTTTCTTGATGGAACCCGCCGGCGAAATGTGGTCGGTGGTCACGCTGTCACCAAAGATGGCCAGCGCCCGCGCGCCTTTGATTTCGCGGATGTCGCCGGGTTGCATCGAAAACTTTTCAAAGAACGGCGGTTCCTGAATGTAGGTGGATTTCCGGTCCCACTCATAGACATGGCCGGTACTGGAGGGGATTTCGTTCCACTTGGGATTTTGCGCGGCGAAATCCTGGTAGAGCTTGCGGAATACGTCCGGTTGCAACGCGGATTGCATCAGATCGCGGATTTCGCGCAGCGACGGCCAGATGTCCTTGAGTAAAACCGGACGGCCATCCTTGCCGGTGCCCAGCGGTTCGTGCGCGAGGTCAATGTCCACGCGCCCGGCCAGCGCGAACGCGACGACGAGCGGTGGCGACATGAGGAAATTCGCCTTGATGTTCTGGTGGATGCGCGCCTCGAAATTGCGGTTGCCCGACAACACCGCTGCGGCCACTACGTTGTTTTTAACAATGGCCTCCTCCACGGCCGCGGCGAGCGGGCCGGAATTACCGATGCACGTGGTGCAACCGTAACCGACGAGGTTGAAGCCCAGCTGATCGAGATACGGCTGCAACCCGGTCCGCGTCAAATAATCGCTCACCACGCGCGAGCCAGGTGCGAGCGAGGCCTTGACGACGGGGTCCACCGTGAGGCCGCGTTCCACGGCCTTTTTGGCCAGCAATCCGGCGGCGAGCATCACACTGGGATTCGATGTGTTGGTACAACTGGTGATGGCCGCAATCAGCACCGAACCGTTGCGAATTTCGCTTTTCAACGCCCGTCCCCGCCCCAGGACGTGATCGGGCGTCGGGTGATTGTTCGCCATTTCGGTTTCTGTCTGCGGATTGGTGTTTTGCGACCGGGCCTTTTGGTCCGAAACCGGCTCCTGACTGCCACCGCCGTTGGCGGACTGGCCGTTGCCCGAAACAATAAATGTTTTTCCCAGCTCCTCGGGTTTCATTCCAAAGCCGCTTTCTGTGACCGGCTTGCTGAAGGTGGCGATGAAGCTTTCCTTGAGGTTCGGCAATTCAATTCGATCCTGCGGGCGTTTCGGGCCGGCCACGCTTGGCAGCACCGTGCCGAGGTCGAGTTCCAGTTCCTGCGAATACACAATGTCGCCCTTTTTCGGAACACCCAAAGTCCCTGCGCCTTGTAATAATTTTCGTAAGCGCGGCAATGTTCCTCGCTGCGGCCGGTGGCGCGCAGATAATTTACACACTCGCCATCAATCGGGAAGAACCCCATCGTGGCGCCGTACTCGGGTGCCATGTTGGCGATGGTCGCGCGGTCCACGACCGGCAGGGCGGCGGCGCCCGGACCGAAAAATTCCACGAACTTGCCGACGACTTTCGCCTTCCGCAGCATCTGCGTCACGGTCAGCGCGAGGTCGGTCGCGGTGACGCCTTCACGCAATGCGCCGGTCAGATGAACGCCAACCACGTCCGGCGTCAGAAAATAAACCGGTTGGCCGAGCATGCCCGCTTCGGCCTCGATGCCGCCAACGCCCCAGCCGACGATGCCCAGACCGTTGATCATGGTCGTATGCGAGTCGGTCCCGACCAGAGTGTCCGGGTAATAGATGGGAGCGCCGGTCTCCGACCCGGCGTTTTCTACGGCGCCACCATCCCGCCGGGTCGGAGACCGGGCTCCGAGAGCACGCCTTTCGCCAAATACTCCAGATTGACCTGATGGACAATGCCAATGCCCGGCGGCACCACCTTGAACGTCTCGAAGGCCTGCATGCCCCACTTGAGAAATTGATAGCGTTCGCGGTTGCGTTGGAACTCCATCTCCAGATTTTTTTTCAATGCGTCGGCTGAACCCGCAAAATCGACCTGCACGGAATGGTCGACCACCAGGTCCACCGGTACCAGCGGTTCGATGATTTTTGGGTTCTTGCCCAGGCGCGCCACGGCGGAACGCATGGCGGCCAGGTCCACCAACAGCGGCACACCGGTGAAGTCCTGCAATACGATGCGCGCCACAATAAAAGGGATTTCCTCCATGCGCTCGGCGTTGGGCTGCCAGTTGGCCAACGCCCGGACGTTGTGTTCGGTCACTTTCCTGCCATCGCAATTGCGCAGGACGGATTCGAGCACAAGTCGGATGGAAACCGGCAGTCGGGAAATCGTTCCGACGCCGGCCTTTTCCAGCGCCGGCAGGGAATAAAACTTCCCCGTCCGGCCGCCGGCCGCTTCAAACGTTTGCAGGGTATCCAACATCTGCGGCAGTGTGCTCATGTAATTCCTTCAATTAACAATAAAAATGAAGGTTGCCTGCAGTCGTGTCAAGCGGACGCAAGCCGGGAAAATGCGAACCAATGCAGTTCAATTCTGAATCTGGAGCCCAGCTGTCCCAGCCGCAGCCGATGAAAAATCCTTAAAGATATCTCTGCAAAACCGGAGCGCCCGCCTCCGCCGCGGCGTAAAAATGTCAATTTGAGACCTCTGCAAAAGTTATTCCGTTAGCGCCTGGAGCGCCGAGCACCGCCTCGGCCATTGGGAAATTCCATCACTTCGCGCCGAGACGGTGCTCGGCGTCCCAGTATTGCAGAGGTCTCAATTCCCCAACCTGCCGGGTCGGAGACCGGCGCTCCGACATCAACCGAACGGTTTTGCGGAGATTTCCCAAAGCGTTCAGTTCGATTTCCTTCTTGTTCACTGCAAAGCGTGCTGCGCCTGAGACAGGCGCGCTCCGTTGGCCTCATTTGTTTGGGCGTTCAGCGCCATTCACTGGCGGGGCGTCCCGGTGCAGCAAATCAGCAATCCGGCGTTCCAGTCGAACCAGATCGAGCGGCTTGGTAAAAAAATCATCGGCATGCATCGTCACGGTACGTTTGGTCACCTCGCTGGAAAGCGCGCTCATGAAGATGACGGGGATTTTTTTTGTGGACGGCTGGCGCCGCAGAATTTCACAGACGGACAGACCGTCCAGGTCCGGCAACAGGATATCGAGCAGGATGAGGTCCGGTTTGAACTGCCGCGCCTGGCTGAGCGCCTGCACCCCGTCGCTGGCCACGATGAATTCGTAGCCCAGGGCGCCGAGGCGGAATTGCACCAGTTCAACGAAATCCCGCTCGTCATCCACGATCAAAATGCGAGGCACCATGCTCTCAAGCTAAGCCGGTTTCGCGCCAAACACCATGACGACGCGGTTAAAGCTGTGTCACGAAATGGAAACGAAAGCCGGCAGTGGTACGTTCTGGAATTCCAGAGTAGGGTCATCGCGCTGCGATGACCACGCCGCGTTCAGAGGCGCAATGAAACAACGGATGATTCATAGCGGTTCTGGTTCCGTCCGCTGAATGCGGACGGTGACGCCGCAGCGCGGCGTCCCTACCATTGCAAATCGTACCACCACCCGAAAGCCGGGCTAAAAAGCTTGTTCCTTCAGAGTCGTTTTGATAGCCATGCGGGGACATGCCAATGAGACAAGGCTCCATCCGTTTGTTCCGGCTATTCGGGATTACGGTTTATCTGCATTGGGCATGGTTCCTCCTGGCGGTTTATTACGTTCAATACCGGACGCATGTTTATTCCTCGCCGACATGGACCGTGCTGGAATTTTTGTGCCTGTTCGCCATCGTCCTGATCCACGAATTCGGGCATCAACTCGCCTGCCGGTCTGTGGGCGGAACAACTCACGACATCGTCCTCTGGTTATTCGGTGGCGTCGCCTATGTCTCCCCGCCCCAACGGCCGGGCGCGCAACTCTGGAGCATCGCCGCCGGACCTCTGGTGAACGTTGTCCTCGTTCCCGTTCTTTCGGTTCTGGTGTCGGTGAGTTCGCACCTGGGCTGGTTTGACACGCATCCTGACGCCTATGATTTGATTCACCACGTCTGGACCATCAACCTTGGCCTGCTCATCTTCAACATGCTCCCCATTTATCCGCTCGACGGCGGCCAGATTTTGCGGTCGCTCCTTTGGTTTCCGTTTGGCCGGGCCAACAGCCTGCTCGCCGCGAGCATCATCGGCTTCATCGGCGTCGGGTTGCTGATTCTGTTGGCGGTGTTCTCATTTATCGCTGCTCCGGCGTTTGCCATCCAATTGGCAGCTATCACCGTCTTTATTTTAATGAGTTGTTGGGGCGGTCTCAGGCAGGCGCGGGCTTTGGTAAAAGTGGCGAATGCACCGCGTCGGGAGGGTTTCGTTTGTCCCAACTGCAAAACCGCCCCGCCGCAGGGCGCGTTCTGGGTCTGTGGCAAATGCCGGAATCCGTTCGACACCTTTGCCACGCACGGAATTTGTCCCCATTGCTCAACGGAATATTCCGCCACGTCCTGCCCCGAATGCGGCACGATGCGCCCCATCCCCGAATGGGAAAGTTACGGACAGGTTCCGCCGAAGTTGTAGAAAAGGTAGGAGGGGAATTTTGCAGGTAGGGACGGCTCGCCGAGCCGTCCGGACGCGTCGGCGACGCGTCCCTACCACAGAAAGCCAACCACTACTCCAAAATTCCCGTCATCGGCCATCCTGTGGCGGAATTCCTTTTTTGGCAGACGACATCTCGTCGTCGGAGTGAATACGATTACCAGCAGGGTCAACCAGGGTCACCGTAACAAAAACCAATAGTTCCTTGTCCTGTTCATTCGGCCGAGCCCCGGTTGCCGGCGTTTTCTTAAAATAATCCGGCTCGGCGCCGACTTCCTTTCCGCCGTCGTAAAAGCGCGCCTTCATTCCGCCCATCACAACTGTCTGGCCGTCCCTCAATTTTATGTTCGCGCTGGTTTTGCGAACTGCAAAGCTGGGCGAAATCTTCGGCAAATATACTTGTTCACCCAGTTCGTTCCATACCGGGATCGTATTGGTAGCCCTGTCATAGCCCAATAATTCTGTAACAGAAACGGCTGTCCTCAAATCGATCGTGAAACCGTCAGCCAGCACGTTCGGAAACACG
This sequence comes from uncultured Verrucomicrobiae bacterium, assembly GCA_963708525.1. Taxonomy (GTDB): domain Bacteria; phylum Verrucomicrobiota; class Verrucomicrobiia; order Limisphaerales; family UBA11358; genus UBA11358. The sequence continues at coordinate 215,603 of CAVPTH010000006.1, forward strand.
TCCACAACCGGACCGAACTCCAGCTTGGTGGTTTGCGGAGTAATCGAATCAGACTGGGAATTCAAACCGTGGATAAAGGCAAAGTTGGTAACGACCGTGATGCTTTTCGTTGCTCGCATCTCCGTTTGCCGTCCACTCGTAGTGGTCACTTCCGGTTCGGCCAATTCCTCAAAACCCGGTCGAGATTCCAGGCTCTTCAACGCAACCTCCACGTTTTCACCGGTCATAATGCCCGTGAAATGGTCCGGCTGATTTGTACCGCCTATCATGTTTCCGAAGTTTCCGAACCCGTTCAAAACTCCTTTCGGCATTTCAATGAACCGCGCCTTGATGTGGATTTGCGGTGTTGTCTCAATGAGAGCTGGGATGATCCGCTCAACGGTGTCGAAGTCGGATAAAGTCGCTCGGACAAACAACAAACCCCTTCGATCATTGTAGAACACTGCTTTGCCCTTGGGCGTCTCCCAATTAACCCCCATTTTGCCTAAAAGACTCCTGGCGATGGCCGTGACGTTGTTGGTGTCCAGACCGGAAATGTTGCGTACGGCGTTGGCGAATACATATGCATTCACCTTAAAAGTCCGGCTGAACAGGTTGGTCGAATTTCCACTGGCAACCGCGGATTCGGCGTTCGTACTGTTCTGCGAGCCGACAGTTACCCGCAGACGCTCCCGAAAAGACACCGTGTTGGTGACGATTTCCACGCCGATGGCCGCGACCAGATTATTATCGGCGTTGTCACCGTAATTTTTCACGCGAACCACAATGCCGCCGCGGTTTTCCGCCGATGCTCTGGCGCTGAAATAATTGGTGAAAGCCGTGCTACCCGGCGCAACGACGAAGACCTTGCCCCGCAATGCCAGATCCACGAAGCCGTCGCTGACAAACGGTTTGCAGTCGAATTCAACGCTGTTGGTCTTGCTGCCGATAAAGAAGTCGGCCGTTATCCCGCTCGCGGTCTGGATACGCGGACGCTGAATCAATTGTAGACTGGATGCTTCCAGTTTGGCGACGAGTTGGCTGAATTGTTCCGGTGAGGCCGACCACCAGTCATCACCAGGCGGACTGCCGTGATAAAATTGCAGCCCGGAAACAAAACCAACTAAATCAGCGGACGGCATCTGATAAATGCGCGCTTCAATCACCACAATCCGCTTTCGGAGAGGATTATTGCTCAACGGCAGTTCACACGGGCCGTCCGTGCGGTTCAGTTGCTCGATGACTTCCCGAAAAATCTCCAGATTATCCGGCGTGTTCTGCATGGTGATTTCGCCGGTATGCGTGTTGAACTTGATGCCATTAGGCGGGGCGCAATCCACGCCTTCGGTCCGCAACAGATCCAATAGGATGACCGTGTAATCATTCGTCGGCGACAGGAGCGATTGTGCGGCTTGAGCATGGACGTTTTTGATGAAAACTTCCGGATTCACTTTTAGCGTTAGAGATTGTTGTGCAACCGCTGCCGTCTCAGATGAATTCAATTGTTCCGCCGGAGCCGGTGCCTCGCCCATCGGCACCGCCACGGCGGTAAACGCCATAATGCCAAGGAGCGAAACCAGCGTCAGCCCGGCTTTGCGTGGGGCACGAAAATTGACCAGCCGCTCAATTCGCTGCCGCAACGCACTGCGGGATTCGAGGATGCCCACCAGGCCCAGGCCGGCCAGCGGGCGGTTCAATGCGAGTTTCGCCACCTCCAACAACGTCGGCGCATACGAATCGCCTTCGTCGCGCAGCGCCAGCATAACGGCATCGTCCACGGCTTCTTCGCGCACACGGCGAATGCGGGCGTTGGCCAGCCAGACTAGCGGGTGCCACCAATAAACAATCTGCACCAGCGCCTGCAAACAATTCAGCCACACGTCGCGCCGTCTGAGATGAATCAATTCATGCAACAGCACCGCACGCAATTGGTCATCGGAAAATCCGTCCGCCAGCGATTGCGGAACCAATATCACCGGATGAAACAGTCCGCACACCGCGGGTGACATGGTATGCCCGGTCACTTTCACCGGCACCGTGGATTTGACACCGGCGAGCCGCCGCGTTTTGGTCAGAATCGCAGTCAGCCTTTCGGAGTCTTTCGCCCGGTGCACCTGTCGGGTGATGTGCCACCAACGCGCCAATAACCAGGCGAACAACAAGGCACTAACCATGCTGGACGCCAGTGACAGCCACGCGGCGGCTGTTATCGCCGGTTTTGGCGGGACATAAGCCGGCGGCGGGTTCAGTGAGATGTCCGGTAATGCACCGGTATCGTACGTAACTGTGTAATGGAATTTGGGAACGGCCGGCGGCGGGGTTTTGTGCAACCACCAAACTGGACTCGTCGGAAATGCCAATGTCGGCGGCAGGCAGAGTTTTACCAGCACCACCAGCCAGAGCGCGTAACGGACGGAAGCCCGGATTTTGCGCCGGGTCAGAAAATCTGCGATCAACAGAGTTGCTATGAGCAGGCTGGATTGCCAGAACATCGGCCAGGCAAAGTCTGTAAACCGGCTACCCCACTGGTTTAGGCTTTCGATAAAGGAATTCATGAGAGCCTCCAAAAGTGTCGGTTATTTTTTCGCCGACGTCTTCTTGGCCCGGATGAGCGATTCCAATCTCTCCAATTCATCCGCATCCAAGTCGCCGCTTTCCAACAGGCATTGCACCATCGGCGTGAGCGCGCCGTTAAAGGCATGTTTGAGTGCGTAAAACAGCTCGCCACGCTGCGCCTCGAGGTGCGTGACGGCGGAATGATAAATGGTCAGCTTGCCCTCCTTTTTGGACCGGAGCGCGCCTTTGGCCGCCATGCGGTCCATCAACGTGCGGACCGTGGAATAGGTCCAGCCGGTCACGGGAAATAATTTCTTCTGGATGGCGGGCGCGCTGCAGGGTTCATTGTCCCAGACAGCCTTGATAACGGACCATTCCGCCTCGGTCAATGCTACGGTTGGCTTCGACATGCGCCGATATTCTCTACATCCGTAGAGGATGTCAAGCGGATTCTTTACAGATGTAGATATTGCACGCAGCGCGGACAGCCTTGTCCGCGAGATCCCGGTTCAGGGAAGGAACACGCGGACAAAGCTGTCCGCGCTCCGGTCGCCGAATAAACAGGGGCAAAAGGAAAACCCTTTCCTTCTTCGCGTCCTTCGCGCGACAAAATTTACTTCAACTTTGCCAGCGCGGCTTTGACGGCCTCGAAGTTTGGCAAATCCTTCGGCGTCGGGGTCTGTTCGCTGTATTGCACGACGCCGTTCTTATCAATCACGAACGCTGCGCGCGCCGCGGTGTCGCCTATCCCGGCCAGCATCGGAAAGATCACGCCATAGGCCTTGACGGTCGTCTTGTTCAAATCACTGGCCAGCGTAATGCTGATCTTCTCTTTTTGTGCCCACGCCTCCTGCGAGAACGGCGTGTCCACGCTGATACCAATCACGTTGGCGTTCAGGCTGGAATAGGCGCTCAGCCCGGCAGTAATGTCGCACAGTTCCTGGGTGCAGACACTGGTGAAGGCCGCGGGGAAGAACAGCAGCACGGTGTTTTTCTTGCCCAGGTTATCGCTGAGTTTCACGTCCACGAGACCGGACGCCTGTTTGGATTTCAGGGTGAAATCGGGAGCCTTGGAACCGACGGCGATTGGCATAATCTTTTTTGGTTTTGAGTTTAAGTTCTCTTGTTAAGGGCAAAGTTTGAGAATTTACCCGGCGCGTGTCAAACGGGGATTTTATCAAACCGATCCGGGCCACAACCGCCAAGGAGGCGGGACAGAGGATGTCCGCTGAAGAAACGGTTGTGTGCCCGGATCAAAAATGCTCGTCGATTAAAAAACGCGCCCGCTCCCAATCCATGAGACCATTGGCAGGGACCGCCTGCACGCCCAGGTGAAATCCGGTCTCATCTTCAAAACCGACCGGGACCCGGCGGTTGAGGGCAAGGCGAACCCTTCCGGCAACTTGAAGCAGCCAGTTTTCCAGGTTCTGCTCGGCGGGTTCACGCCCGGCAAACCTGCGATCCAACCGCGCCGGGCCGGCGACTGAAACCCGGTTTCGCAGTAGCTGACCGCCCGTTATCATGCTACCAACATGGCACATACCAAGAACTGGCCGCTAACCGGATATTGGCGGTCAATCAACAATTATTGTCGGTAGCCAACTCTCGCCGGGCTTGGGTGGTGGATCGAAAGAGTCTACAGCGCTGCGAGGACTTCGGCGGCGTGTTCGTCCGGCTTTACCTGTGGCCAGATTTTTTTGATCCGGCCGTCCGGGCCGATGAGGAAAGTTACCCGGTGGGTGCCCAGATATTTCCGCCCCATGAAACTCTTTTCACCCCACACACCATAGGCCGTGACGATTTGTTTGTCCTCGTCCGCCAGCAGGGTAAAGGGCAGCTTGAACTTTTCCACAAATTTGTCGTGCGACTTCACCGGGTCGGTGCTGACGCCGAGAACCACCGCGCCACGCTTCTTGAATTCGGCAAAATGGTCGCGGAACGCACACGCCTCCTTCGTACAACCGGGCGTGTCGTCCTTCGGGTAAAAATAGAGAATGACATTTTTCCCCTTGAGCTCCGAGAGCGCCACCCGGCCACCGCCGTTCGTCGTTGCCGCGAAGTCCGGTGCGAGGTCGCCTTCCTTGAGCTTCAATTGAATTTCCTTCGCCATAAATTTCAACCACAACTGAACACAAATTTACACGAATGAAAATTAAAAACCGGCGTTAAAACCGGTTTCAGTCTGTATTTTCTTTTTTTGCCAAACTGGCGGGATGCGAACCGAGTTGTCTAATGCCGTCGAAGACATACAGCAACCCGGACACGCCGGTGAAGAGGGCCCCGCCCAGGCTCCAGGTTCTAAACCAGTAGACGTTCCAGTCATGGTCCCAACCCAGCAAAACCCAGATGACCGTGCCCATTTGTAGAACGGTGGCTATCTTGCCGGCGAGGCGCGGGCGTACGGCGACCTGGCCGACGGTGAGCCGGATGACCGCAATTCCGATCAGGAGCAGCATATCACGACCGAGGACCGTACCGGTGAACCAGAGCGGGATCTGACCGAGATGCGGGCTGCGATTGAAACTCAACGTGACGATGGCTGATACCAGCAGCAACTTGTCCGCGAGCGGATCCAGGATGGCGCCCAGCTCGCTTTTCTGATTGTATCGCCGGGCGATATAACCGTCTACGCCATCCAGAATGGCGGTCACGGCAAAAGAGAGCAACGCCAGGAGCCGGTGGATTTCATTGCCGGTCTGGAGATAGTAAATCAATTCGACAACGAAAAACGGAATTAACAGGATCCGCAAAATGGTGATCTTGTTCGCCGTCGTCATTTAAGCAAATTTTGAGTTTTAAGTTGACGCTTTCAACTCAAAACTCAAAATTAAAAAATCAACATTGGTTCAACGCATGAGCAATTCAAAATCCTCCCGGCCGCTGGTCGGCATCCTGATGGGCAGCGATTCGGACTGGCCGACCATGAAAGCGGCCGCCGATGTGCTGACCGAATTCGGCGTGGGAAGCGAAGCCAAAGTCATTTCCGCGCATCGCGATCCGCACGGGCTGGAAGCCTACGCCGGTGGCGCGGTTGAACGCGGCCTCCGGGTCATCATCGCCGGCGCGGGAGGCGCGGCGCATTTGCCGGGCGTGACGGCGGCATTTACCACCCTGCCGGTCATCGGTGTGCCGATTGAAAGCAAATCGTTGAAAGGCCTTGATTCCCTGCTGTCTATCGTACAAATGCCGCCCGGCGTGCCGGTGGCCACGGTCGGCATCGGCGCCGCGAAAAATGCCGGGCTCCTGGCCGTCCAAATTCTGGCCGTCGGCGACGAACGCCTGCAAAAGGCGCTCGCTGGTTTCAAGCAGAAGCTCACCGAGGAATCCCGGGCGAAAAACAAGAATTTATCGTAAAGCGTTGAATGGTTAAAACGTTGAAGCGTTGGATTCGGTGTCGCGGTCTTTTCCGATTCAACGATTCAACCCAAAACCGCTTGATGGAATCCAGAGGCAGCGTCTGCTTTTAAGGCGAGTTGTCAGGTAAACCTGTTCTCTCAAACCAGAAAAGCGTCTCCCGATCTGGTCGCAAATTCATTTAAGCGTAGGCCCTCTTCGACCGGAAAACTTTCACATCAAGCAAGTTACATAAGAGGACATCCGAAAGGACAATCCCCTCTCCCGCTTTCCCGGCATAAAGTTTGCTAACCCGACGACCCGGAACCGACCGGCCAAAATGGCTGGATAAAACCTAAACTACTACCGGGATATGACTGAATATTTTGTGAAACACACGGGCAAGCTGTTGTTTCCAAGCTCTGGCGCGCGACCAGCGCATGCGCCGAATGCGTATCATCCTCTTGGTTGTCTGCACCTGCCTGTTCAGCGCGGGCGGGTTGTCAGTGTGGATGATGTCCGCGACCAGCAGCCATAGCATTATTTGGCCTGAATTGTCGCTCTGGCAGAGATAGAGGTCCGCTTCAAGACAATTGACCGCGACGGAAAAGGCAAAGCGCTCTGCGCGGGCTCAGCCCTTGGCCATGGTCCTGACCTGCGCCGACCCGGATTCTCCGTGCGGAAGGCATAGCCATTTCCAGTGGCGATTAGACAATTGCCGCTTCGTTTGTTAGCCTCCGCGCAGATTTATGAGTCCGGAAAATAAAGACATGGCTCCGCCATCCGATTTCATTCGCGACATGGTCGGGAAACACGTTACTGAAAAGAAATATCCGCAGATTCACACCCGTTTTCCGCCGGAACCGAATGGTTATCTGCACATCGGTCACGCCAAGAGCATCTGCCTGAACTTCGGCATCGCGCGCGAGTTCGGCGGCGTCTGCAACCTTCGCATGGATGACACCAACCCGACCAAGGAAGACGTCGAGTACGTGGACTCCATCACCGAGGACGTGAACTGGCTGATCGGCGGCTGGGCGAATACCAATCTCGGTCTGAAACCAAAAGGCAAAACCCCCGACACCATCACCAGCAACGGCAAACCGGACTTTCAGCTCTGCCCCTCAACCCTCAACTCTCAACCCTCAACTGGCGCAGAGCCTTTTTACGCCTCCGACTATTTCGACCAGATTTACGAATATGCCGTCGCCCTCGTCACAAAGGGCAAGGCCTATGTCTGCGACCTGACGCCCGAAGAAACCGACGAGTATCGCCGGCACGCCAAGGAAAGTCCGTTCCGCAACCGCAGCGTCGAGGAAAACCTGGATCTGTTCACCCGGATGAAGAATGGCGAGTTTCCCGACGGCAAACGGTCGCTCCGCGCCAAAATTGACATGGCTTCGCCGAACATCTGGATGCGCGATCCGCTGCTCTATCGCATTCGCCACGCCGAACATCATCATACCGGCGCCGAAATGGTGCATCTATCCGATGTACGATTTCGCCCATTGCTTGAGCGATTACATCGAAGGCATCACGCACAGCATTTGCACACTGGAATTCGAGGTGCATCGCCCGTTGTACGATTGGATTCTGGAGAATCTCGACCTGCCGCGTCCGCTGCCGCACCAGTACGAATTCGCCCGGCTGAGCCTCGGTTACACCGTCATGAGCAAGCGCAAGCTCATGCAGCTCGTGAACGAAAAGCTCGTCTCCGGCTGGGACGACCCGCGCATGCCGACCATCAGCGGCATCCGGCGTCGCGGCGTAACCCCGGAGGCCCTGCGGGCCTTTGCTTACAACATCGGCATCACCAAATACAACGGCATCACCGACGTGGCCGTGCTCGAACATGCCATCCGCGAGGACCTGAACAAACGCGCTTTGCGCCGGCTGGCGGTGTTGCGCCCCGTTAAAGTTGTCATCACCAATTATCCTGAGGGCAAGACCGAGGAACTGGACGCCGTCAACAATCCCGAAGACCCGAATGCCGGCACGCGCAAAGTGCCGTTCAGCCGCGAGCTGTACATCGAACAGGACGATTTCAAGGAAGTGCCGCCGCCAAAATTTTTCCGCCTGAAACCCGGCGGCGAAGTCCGGCTAAAATACGCCTACATCATCAAATGCGACGAAGTGGTCAAGGACGCCGGCGGCAAGATTGTGGAATTGCGTTGCACCGCCGACCTGGACAGCAAGACCGGCGGAGCCACGGCGAACCGAAAAGTGAAAGGCACGATCCATTGGGTGAGCGCAGCGCACGCGGTTGATGCCGAGTGCGCCTCTACGACCGGCTGTTTACCGAAGCCGAGCCGGAAAAAGACGGGCGCGATTTCAAAGCCGTGCTTAACCCGCACTCGCTGGAGGTGGTGACCGCCAAATGCGAGCCGAGCCTGAAAGAGGCAAAGCCGGAACTCCGGTATCAGTTCGAGCGCCTCGCCTATTTCGCGTTGGATAAAGATTCATTGGTAGGGTCGTCTCGCCGAGACGACCGCAACGAACGGACGGCTGGGCCAGCCGTCCCTACCTTGATTTTCAATCGGACGATCACACTGAAAGACACCTGGGCGAAAGAAGCGCAGAAGGGATAACTGATTCGACGAATTTGTCCTGACCCTTTGAGCGCGTTGTGGGGTTGCGTGCCAATGCTGTAGTCTTCTTCTGGTAACACCTTATAGCGGCCACAGTCAGAACGTGGAAACCTTCGGGACATGAAATTTATCCTTTGCTTTATTGGCGTCATCATCTTGCTCTCCACCTCCGGGTGTATTTTCCCGGTAGAGGGGGGAGGCCGGGGATACCATGGAGGCGGAGGTTATTCGGATCATGGCGACAATCACGGTGGAGACCATGACAACCATTATGGTGGAGACCATAGTGACAATGGTGGACACAACGACGACAATCATTGATCCAAAGCACCAAGGGCTGAGCGCGTCGTAGAGTTCCGAATGATTTTAGACAGGATGACAGGATTTAGAGGGTGGTTTCTTGAATCCTACCCATCTTATGAATACTGCCGCAATCTTCGTTCGTGGCTGACTACTCATTTATAGAATTTGGCCTGACCTCGTGAACACCTTGCCGGAATTGCGTGTCAGCGTCACTGGCACGTCACCCAGATTTTAGCTTTTAACCAACCGAAATGGGTGTAGTTTGGGTGTTGGTGTATGAAACAAACCCGGCGTGAATTTGTTCGCGTTCTGTTCGTCGCTACGCAGGCGGCTGTGGTCGGCCGTTTCCTGCCGGATACACTGCGCGCTGCCGAGGTCACAGATGCCAAAGCCGCGGGTCTGAACTTTCTGGTTTTTGGTGATTGGGGACGGCATGGTGAAAAAGACCAGGTCGAGGTGGCCATGCAAATGGAAATCGCCGCGAACGCGAGCAAGCGCGCAATTCATCATTTCCGTCGGCGACAATTTTTATGAACATGGTGTGGCCTCGACCGAGGATCCCCAATGGCTGAAGACATTTGAAAACATCTATACCGCTCCGTCCTTGCAGGTTCCGTGGTACGTGGCCCTGGGCAACCACGATTATAAGGGCAATTGCGACGCGCAAATCGCTTACAGTCAACTGAGCAAACGCTGGAACATGCCCGCGCGTTATTTCACGGTGACCCGGCAGATGGATTCGGCCACGGCGGTGGATTTTTTCTACCTGGACACGACACCGATGGTGAAGGAGTTATTGGCACGAACCCGGTTATCGCGAACATGTCCGCACGCAGGACGTTCCCAAGCAACTGGCGTGGTTCAAGGCCGCCCTGGCCGCATCGACCGCGCCATGGAAAATTGTCATCGGGCATCACCCCATTTATTCCGGCGGCGGCATCCTCGGCCACGGTGACACGCGGGAACTGATCGCCGACGTTCTGCCGCTGCTCAAGCAGTATCAGGTTCAGGCCTACTTCAACGGTCACGACCACAATCTGCAGCATCTGCAGGTCGGGGCGGTGAACTTGTTTGATTCCGGCGCCGGTTCGCGCGCCCGGCCTGTGTTCAAGACCCGGTACACCCAATTTGCCAAAGCCTGCTCCGGCTTCACCACCGTGTCATTACAACCCGACACGATGAAAGTGCGATTGATTGATTATCGGGGAACAGTCCTTTACACCGCCGCCATTCCGCGCTCGACAGGATAAGCAAGGTCAAGTCGCCGGATGTCAGCATGCGTCCATGCACGAGACCTCTTGATGTTGAGTTTTTATTGACAACCCACGCGCTTTCTTTGATACGAACCCCATGAAACGCCGGATGTCCTCGATATCATCGCTGACTTTGCTATTTGCGGCGGGAGGTTGCGCCATCATGGTGGCTGGCTGCCATAAGGCCGCGCCCGCCACTTCGGTAAAGAACCCCATTCCGGTGGTTTCAACCAATGTGCTGGTGCAGTACCGGTATGAATGGAATTACAAAACCCTGGTGGAACCCTATGGACAGGCGGGTCATACCAGCCCGAAATGGGACGAACCGGCCCAACGCGCTTTGACCGAATTCGCCCGCGTCCGGGCCGGGTGCCTGGCTACAAATGAAAATTCAGCAGACATCATTGCCTCGAATTGTACGACCGCAGTAGACGCCGGATGCGATGACCCACTGGTCAAATATCTTTTCATCCGATACTCGCTCAGTCAGACCAACAATGCCAAGGTATTCACGGAGGCATATTGCCAGGTGGCAAAGGACATCCAGGACAGCGCGTACCCTCCGGTTCGAAAATTTTACGCGGCAGCACGGGCTTTGGACCAGATTCTTTACACTTACGGCACCAATACTTCCAGTCAGTCGGCCTGGGGAGAAATGACACCATTTATTGGCCCAAACGTTCAGGCCGCCCTTAGCGACAAAACCATGCCTGCCCGAGAAGCGTACGAGATTGCCAAACAAGCTCTCCAGTTGGTCAGCGGCGACACCAAAGGATATGAACAAGCCTACAATTGCGTTGAACAACCACTCACCAATAACTGGCCCGACGATTACACCACCCCGCTGTTGAAAGGCACCGCGTACATCCAGTTGGCCTGGCTCGCACGCGGCAATGGGTATGCCAATACCGTCAGCGAGCAAGGGTGGAAGCTTTTTAATGAACGACTTGCCACGGCGCAAGCGGCCCTGGAACACGCCTGGGAATTGAATCCCAAAGACCCGGAAATTGCCCATCAGATGATGACGGTGATGTTGGGGCAAGGTGGCGAGCGGGCTCAAATGGAACTGTGGTTTAATCGAGCGATGGCACTCAATCCTGACGATTACGAAGCCTGTTCCAAGAAACTCTACTACCTGGAGCCCAAATGGTATGGTTCGGAAGATGATTTGTTGACTTTCGGCTGGGAATGCTCGGAGTCAAAGGCATGGGGCGGGAAGGTGCCTTTGATTCTGCTGGACGCCCATGAAGCCATCTATCGTTATCTCAACGATTCGGAGAAGACCAACTACTGGAAGCAGCCCGACGTCTGGCTCGATATCCAGTCGGCATTTGACCGCTTTTTCACCCTCAATCCTGATGCAACCGGTTGGTACCATAATTACGCGTGGTATGCGTATCATTGTGAACGGTGGCAAAAACTCAATCAATTGATCCCTAAACTCGACCCGGTCAATTACAGCTATTTTGGAGGTAAACCAGCTTTTGATAAAATGGTGAGTCAGGCCCGGGAACACGCCGGTGACACTAATCCCGAAACGCTTACTCCGGCGCTGGAATTCAAACGGTTGCTGGCAAGAATTCGAGGCGAAGTGAATGAAGGCAAAACGAACGAAGCTGATTACAAAGATGAATTTAAAGCGCTCGATGCCCTCCTGGCCAAACAAAAAGACGAAAAGACCAATTTTGCAGCGCAAATCCTTTTTACCGAGGCTGCCTTGTACCTGCAATTATTCAATGATTTCGATAAGAGCACGCAACTCATCAAGCAACTCAAAGCCGATTTTCCCGGCACCAAACAGGCCCTGGCCGCCGATCAGTTCCTGGCCCAAATTCAAAAACAGAACGAGGCGAAGAAAATCAATGATGCGCTGTCCATCGGAACCCCTTTTCCCGATTTCAATGAGAAAGATCTGGCCGGACACCCCCTCTCCATTGCCAATCTCAAAAGCAAGGTGGTACTGGTTGATTTTTGGGCGACCTGGTGTGGGCCTTGCGTAGCGGAAATGCCGAATGTTGTCGCAACCTACGACAAGTATCACGACCGAGGCTTCGATATCGTTGGCATCAGTCTCGATGAGGATCAGGCAAAACTGACTGCCTTTATCAAGGAAAAGAATATCATCTGGCCACAGTATTTCGATGGCCAGGGTTGGAGCAATAAACTCGCCTTAAAATGTGGGATTGAAAGCATCCCGGCGACTTTCTTGCTGGATGGCAATGGGAAAATTATCGGCAAGGATTTACGAGGTGAACAATTGGTGCAAGCCGTAGGCAAGGCGGTGACCAACAATTGAATTGCCTCGCCGTGCTGAAGATTTCCGCAAAACCTATCTTGAGCCTTCACGCCTTCGCGCTGAAAGATTCTCTCGGGCAGTGAACTCTTTATAAACCACCCGCCCTTCCCTGATGAATCAACTCTGCGGAACGCGGCCCCGTGATTCTTGTTCTTCGAATCCCAAGTGTTTTTGTCGGATTGCCTAGGGCGTGTGGACCATGATTCGTCCGGCACCGATGAGTACCTGCTGACTTCGCCACCCGTCTGAAATTCTTGACGGGTTTGGGCTTGAGCCGGTTCGGGAATGGTGGTTAATTGGGGTCATCGAACGGAAAGTTTTCACTTATGAAAAAAGTGATCTTCGCGCTCTTCATGCTCGCGGCCGCGGCAACCTTCGGCCAGGGCGGACCGGCGCCGGTTCAGGAAACATCGGCCAAAACGGCGGCCGGTAAAGACAAGTACGTTGATTTTACGCAGGAACTGGAGGCGGTAACGACGCAGTTGAAAGCGAAGTTCGACGCCGGTACGACATCAGAGGAGGATTTGCACGAAAACCTCGTGGCCATCAACAGTCTTATTCAAAAATACCTGCACGACGGCAATCGGGAGCAGGTGGCGCGGCTTTATCTGCTGGACGCGCATATTTATGCGGATGGCTTGAAAAAAACCGACCGGGCGCGGGCCATCTGGTTGCAAGTGGAACGGGATTTTCCCGGCACACTTGCGGCCAAGGGTGCGGCCATTTCCATAGTCAAGCTGGACGCCCAGGCCGCCACCGAGCCCGACCCGAGTATTCCCGTGGGCCTGGAAGTGGGCCAACGGTTTCCCGACTTTAGCGGAACGGATTTCCAGGGACAGCCATTATCGCTGGCCGCCCACCGCGGCCGGGTGACCATGATCGACTTCTGGGCGACCTGGTGCGGGCCGTGCCGGGAAGAACTGCCAAATGTGATCGCCACGTATAACCGGCATTACCAGCAGGGGTTCGATATCATCGGGGTCAGCCTGGATGAAGACAAGTATGCCCTGGCGGCGTTCACGCGCGCCCGGGGTATTGTGTGGCCGCAATACTTCGACGGCGGCGGCTGGAACAACAAACTGGCCAAGAAATACAACATCGACAGCATCCCCATGGATTATTTGCTGGACCGGCACGGAATCATCATCGGCAAAGGATTGCGCGGTGAAGACCTGGAAGCAGCCGTTGCCAAAGCGGTGACCGTTTACTGAATCAGTCGCTGATATCAGTTTGGACCTCCCTGTCCGAAAACCCTCGCCTTAACACACCAAATTCTTTCCCACGAATTGCAGGGCACTTAATGAGCCGGCGGATGGTTGATGTTCAACCAGTAGGCCCCGATGTCGCCGACCACCTGCGCAAATTGGGCGGAGTCGGCAGGTTTCATGACGTAGCTGTTCACCCCCAACCGGTAGCTTTCAATCAAATCAATGTCACGTTGGGACGCAGTAAATACGACCACCGGGATGGTTTTCGTGTTTTCTTCCGCCTTGATTTGCCGGAGCACATCCAGCCCGCTGACGGTCTTGAGTTTCAAATCCAGCAGAATGACTTTGGGAACGTGCATGTCGCTCCAACTGGCGAACATGCCGCTTTGGGAAATAAAATCCATCGCTTCATATCCGTCCAGCACGTGGACCACGTTGGTCGAGATATGGCGTTGTCGCAATGCCTCCAATACCAGTTCCGCATCTTTGGCATCGTCTTCCACCAACAAAATGTCCACCAGTTTCTGCATGGCAGCTTAAAATACCGGTCCAGGACCGGTCTCCCCACTCGTCGGACTCGCCGCTTCTTGTGGACAACGCTGAGGGACGGGCAACTCTCCCGTGCAACCAATGCCCATGACCAAGGGACTTGGCGAGAAAAATAATGTCATTTTTGTTGTGGCTGAAAACCGCCACTGGCCGTCGGTAAATTCATGACCTCCAAAAATGGCCGGCCGGCGGCCAAATGACCCGATCGGGGCTTGTGTCCACCGGGAAACTTTGCCAGACATTATAAGTCATGGCGGATGATTCGTTCAAGGACTTCGTGCTGGACCAGTTAAGCGCTTTGCCGGAGGTGCGGGCCAAACCCATGTTCGGCGCCCACGGACTGTATCAGGGAGAACACTTCTTCGGGATACTGGACGAAGGCCGTTTATTTTTTAAAACGGACGCGGAATCACAGGCAGATTATGCGGCGCGCGGCATGGAACCGTTCACCTACGAGTCGAAAGGCCGCACCTTGACGATGAGTTATTACGAAGTGCCACCGGATGTGCTGGACAACCCGCCCGAACTGGTCCTCTGGGCACGGCGCGCGATTCGGGTAGCCGCCGCTCGCAGGGGGAAACCGCGAAAAAGCCGGAAGCAGCCATAACCGCCAATGGCAGAAAGTCATCCGTTGTCCTTCTTTTCTGCTTTCCTTCCCCTGAAAGTCAAAGCACCATTTCAGCCCTATGAAAAATCTCGTAATATCCGTCGGTTTGGCTTTGGGAGTCCTGGCGGCGCGTGGCGATCTGGTTTTGCAGCAGAATGTGGAAAGCTCCATGCTTAATGGCACCGTCACCACCCAGATCAAAGGCGACAAAATCCGCGTGGACATGGCCTCCGGTCCCCAAGGACCGATGAGTACGATTATGGATTTGGATTCGGGTGACTCCATCACGCTACTCCATGAACAGAAGACGGCGATGAAGGTTCCCGGTGCGCAAATCAAGCAGATGGCCGAGGCGATGAAAAAGTCACGGGCCAGCGCCGGGACGAACGCCGAGCCGCCAAAATTTACAGACACGGGCAAGACGGAGAAAGTGGGTAATTACACCGCGGAAATTTACACCTGGTCGAGCCCCGACGGCGCCAACCAGACGGTCTGGGTGGCCAGGGATTTTCCGGACTACAAACAAATCAAAGTTCAAATGGATAAGTTAAACAATTCGCCGGTTGCCCAAATGTCCAAAGGGACGGCACCCGATGTCAGCAAGCTGCCGGGCATGGTGGTGAGAACCCAGATGCAGGTGAATGGTCAGAAGATCACGTCCACCCTTGTTTCGGCCACGGAAGCCCCGGTTGACGCGTCGATTTTCGAAACCCCGAAGAATTATAAGGAGGCGACCCCACCCGCTTTTGGCGCGCCACCACAGCAATGATGAACCGGTTTACTTCCGCCCGCTGATGACAACCATGAAAAAGTATCTCTTAACCCTTCTGGTGGCAACGGCAACGCTGCTGGCCGGTTCAGCTTTATTTGCCGCCAGTACCAACGATCCTACCGTCGAACTCAAAGCGCTGATCGCCAAAATCAAAGCGGACATTCAGGCGGGCAAGAAGACGGAGGCTGCCCTGGCGGATGATCTCAAACAGTTCGATGTTCTGCTGGCTGAACACAAGGGTGAAAAGACGGATGCGGTGGCGAACATTCTTTTCATGAAGGCGACGCTCTATGCAGAGGTGTTTCAAGACGACGCCAAGGCCGACAAACTGATCGCGCAACTCAAAACTGAGTTCCCGGACACCCATATTGTCGCCGCGCTCAAACAACAGGAGGCCGCGGAAGCCGCCGCTAAAAAAGCGCAGGCCGGCCTGGTCGCAGGAGCTAAATTCCCGGATTTCACGGAGAAGGACCCGGAGGGCAAACCCCTCTCGCTCGCCAATTACAAAGGCAAAGTGGTGTTGATTGATTTCTGGGCGACGTGGTGCGGGCCATGCCGGGCCGAAATCCCGAATGTGGTGGCGACCTACAAAAAATATCACGGGCAGGGTTTCGAAATCATTGGCGTCAGTCTGGATCAAGATCGACAAAAGCTGCTGAATTATACCAAAGACAATGGAATGACCTGGTCGCAATATTTCGATGGTCAGGGCTGGGGCAACAAACTCGCCGTCAAATACGGCATTGAAGCGATCCCGACGACTTTTCTGCTCAACGGCAATGGCGTCATCATTGGTACGGACCTGCGGGGCAACGACCTGTCACAAGCTGTAGCCAAGGCCCTGGCGAAGAAATAGCTAATCGCCGGGAAGTGGCCTCCGCGGCAATCAGCGTAATCTTGACACTACTTTGGGATCCGAATTTCCGGCTTACTTTTCTGTCTTCCGCCGTCCGCCTTCTGCCTTCAGTCTTTCTCAGGTGCTTGCGCTCGTGTAACGGCGTACAGACACCCGCCAGAACCATTCGGAAAGCACCGCACATACCCCGCCCATCCCGAGCAACACCAGCCACAACACGGGTGATTGCAGTTTGTCCGCCAGCACCCGCACAGGCACATTCGACACCAGCAACACCGGCAGGACAAAGGTGAAAACCACCTTGAACACACCGCGAAACGCGTCGTCCGGCATCCGCGCGATATTGAACAGATTGTAGTAGCCCCACACGATGCCCTGGGCGCGTACCGTCCAGAAACTGATCGCCGCCAGCATGAACATCAGCGAGTAATGAATTAAAATACCGACGACACAGAGTGCGAGGAAGCCGAGGAACTGTGCGACGGTCGGATGCAGATTCAATCTGGCGGCGGCATAAAACATGACTACCACGGCGAAAACGGCATTAACGAATGCGCCCAGGTCCACCTGCCGCAACGAAACCAGAAAACGCGTGTTCACGGGCAGCATCAGGAGAAAATCCATTTTGCCGGTCCGGACGAGTTCCGAAATGTTCACGCAGTTTGTCAGAAAAAATGCCTGGTAGGTCTGCTGAATGAAACTGCTCCCGCCGACCAGCAGCACCACCTGCCATTGCGTCCACGTGCCGATGGAACTGGTGTGCAGATAGAGCACGCTGATGAAACACAATTGCATCGCGAACCACAGCAGCTCGACCACGATCCAGAGGAGGAAATTGCCCTTGAACGACATCTCGCGCGTTACCGAAGTTCGCCACAACGCGCCGTAAATCGTCAGGTAACGGGTGACGGGCGACAGCTGACGCGCGACTTCGTTTTCTACCCGCTTGCCTCGACTGTCATTTCGGCTCTTCTGCATTTTATCCTCCAAACGCTTCATAATGCCGCACGCCACGGTTCCACATGAACCGCGCAAAGGCATACGCGACCAGCACCCAGCCCGCCTGTATGAACAGGCCCTGCCACAAAGCCGTGCCCGTGATTTTACCCATATAAATGCTCACGGGAAAATACATCTGATACGGAAACGGCGTGAAAAAGAGCGCGTGCTTCAGCATCGCCGGCAAAACATCGAGCGGGAACATATGCCCGCTGGCGATGTATTCAAACGCGAACAGGATGAAGATGAACGTCGAAATCTCCAGCACCCAGAACGCCAGCATGGCCATCGCGTAGGAAATGAAGAATTGCAGCAGCGCCGTCAGCACCAGCGAGACGGAGAAATGCGACGCAGGCTGTTCCATTCACGGGCAGGACAAAATAACGTCCGAAACAGACAATGAAAACAGCCAGCGGCACCAGGGCCACCGCCATGAATGCAATGCGTCCGGAAAAAAACAGGCACAGCCGGTACCACAGATAATCCACCGGCTTGAGCAGGAACTGGCTGATGTTGCCTTCCCGGATGTCGGCGGCAATCTGCCAGTCGTCCTCGTTCACCGCCGTCAACACGTCCACCACCGCGACGAGCAGATAATACAAAATCATCTGGGCCATGCGTGTAACCGGAAATCGCCCCGCCCTTGCCCGCGTAAATCGTGCGCCAGAGCGACAGCATGGCAAATAGCGGGATGAAACTGAACAGCGTCCGCGTCAGGTAATTGACGCGATACGTCAGGTTGTTCTGAATCCCGATGCCGATGACGTGCCAATATTTCTTCATTCCCTGCAAATACTTCCGGAGAATCTAGTCGCAATCATGTCGAATGCGAACGGAAAATCCGGCGACACATTACGGATTTCACCTCGATTTTACTTGCCCGGCAAACACATATCAGTTATCCTACTGTCACACTTCACCCAAAGAAATCAGATGAAGCGGTACTTTTTATTCAGTTGGGCGGGTCTTCTGGCATTTTTGCTCGTTACACCTCTCTCGACGTGTGCTGTTCCGGGCGATGAACATTGGGATCCGCAGTTTAACTTGCCGGGTACGACGAACACTATTTTTGGCATCGCCGTTCACAATGGAAGCATTTACTCCGGCGGCTATGTCTCGGTGGGCAGCATGACCAACGGAGCGCTGGAATTCTGGGACGGCCTGCAATGGTCGTGGATGACGTCGTTTCAGGGTGGTACCCCGCCGATTTATGACATCGCCTTTGTCGGCAACACCCTTTACGTCGCCGGAACCTTCAACAACGTCGGCGGCGTGCCCATGAGAGGTCTCGCCCGATGGGACGGAACCAGTTGGAGCAGCGTCGGCATGACGGGCACCGTGGTGGCATTGGCAGTGAACGGCGGCAATCTGTATGCCGGGGGTGCTTTCACAAATGCCGATGTCAGCGGCGTAGTGATGACCAATATCGGTTATTGGGACGGCAGCGCCTGGCACGCGCTGGGCAACGGTCTCGGAACGCGGGGCTTTGGCAGCCGTCAGAGCCATCGCCATTCAAGGCAGCCTGGTTTACGCGGGCGGTTTCTTCACCAATTCAGGTCCGCAACTCATGACCAATATTGCGTTATGGAACGGCACCAATTGGTCAGCGGTCGGCGGCGGAGTTTATTCGGCCGTTTCGGAAGTGAACGGCCTGGCATTCAACGGAAGCGACCTTTATGTCGGCGGTATTTTTACCCAAGCCGGTTCCATAGTTGCGACCAACATTGCCAAATGGGACGGTGTGAGCTGGTCGGCGGTAGGTGGCGGCCTTTCGAGCGATTCTGGCAGTTCTGTGAATAGTCTCGCCACTCTCAATGGTTCAGTTTGCGCCGCCGGCTCGTTCACCAATGCGGGCGGACAAATGGTAACCAATTTCGCCGTGTGGAACGGTTCATCCTGGTCGGGCGCCAATGGAGGCGTCAGCGTAACCGGCTATCGTGTCATCGGTAATGGGACGAACGTTTATGTCGGCGGCAATTTCCTCGCGGCGGGCAACAAACTGATGAATGCTATCGCTTCGTGGGATGGCGCGAACTGGAGTCCGATCGGCACACCGGGTCAAATCAACGGCATTTCCAGCGCTGCCCGCACTTTCGCCACCGATGGGACCAATTTGTATGCGGGCGGAGCGTTTTTCTGGACGGGACAAACCAATGCGAATCAGGTCGCCCGATTTGATGGCACGAACTGGTATCCACTCGGTAGCGGCTTCCCCTCCGGTTCAGGTCCCATTTACAGCATCGCGGTCAGCAACAACAACGTCTATGTCGGCGGCCAGTTTACTTCCGCCGGGGGCGTGAGCGCGCAAAATATTGCGCAGTGGGACGGAACAAACTGGTACGCCCTGGGCGGCGGACCCGGCGGCGTGGTTGCCTCCGTCAACGTCCGCTCCGATGGCATCTATGCGGCAGGCGCACCTTACAACGGTTCGGTCTATGGCTCTCCATTTTTCGAGCGCTGGGACGGCGTGAGCTGGCAGACCGCCTTCACCATCAACACCAACGACACTTTCTTTGCCGTCTATTTTAACGACCCGCTCATCGGCATGGACGCCGTGGCTTTTCAGGACACCAACATTTACATCGGCGGCCACTTCAGCATTACCTGGCATGACCCGACCATCACCATTGAAACCAACTGCCTGAACATCATGCGCTTCGACGGCACTTATGCCCGCATCATGGGCACCGGGCTGGACAGCAACGTCGTCGCGATGGCCGTGGTAGGCACCAACCTTTACGTCGCCGGAAATTTCGCCAACGCCGGCGGCGCGCCGGCCAACAAGATCGCTATGTGGAACGGGAACAATTGGGCCGGCGTCGGCGGTGGCGTGGTTGGCAGCGGTACGGTTTTTGCCCTCGCCGCAATCGGCAACAACCTCTATGCCGGCGGCAGCTTCACGAACCTGGGCGGCACGCCGTTTACTCACATCGCCCGATGGGACGGCACGAACTGGTCTGCGCTCGGCAGCGGCACCTATTATCCCGGCTCGATCAGTGGGACGGTTAACTCGCTTGGCGCTGTTGGTCCCAACCTTTATGTGGGCGGAACTTTCGCAAGGCCGGCGACAAGAACGCCTTCAACATCGCGCGCTGGAACGGGCAAATTAATTTTAATACGCCGAAACTTATCAATCCCGCCCGGCTCACCAACGGCCAGTTCCAGGTCCGGCTGGTCGGCATGGCCGGCCTCACCAACCTGATTCAAGCCTCAACCAATCTCAGCACCTGGACACCGGTGCTGACCAACAGCGTCGGCATTTACGATTTCGCCGACCCGAACTCCGCATTTTATCCTTACCGCTTCTATCGCGCCGTGCTGGGTCCGTGAATCACATTTCAAATCAGCAATTATGAAATTGCATTCTCGGCTCGGTTGGATGGGCTTGTCGGCGTTTTTCTTTTCTGCATCTCTTTTATCAGGTGCCGTTCCTGGCGATGAACATTGGGACCCGCAATTCGGTGTTCCCGGTGTGACCAATAGTATTTACGCCATCGCTTTGAACAACGGACTGTTGTACGCCAGCGGTGGGCCATCGGCCGGTATTTCAACAAACGCCCCGTTGAATGTCTGGGACGGCAAGCAATGGTCGGTTTCCGCCATCTTTGCCGGACCCAGCTTTATGCAGGTGAACGACATGGTGTTCATCGGCAACACGCTTTACGTCGCCGGCAGTTTTACCAATGTCAATGGCGTCGCGGCCAACGGCCTCGCCAAATGGGATGGGACTGGTTGGAACAGCATCGGTTTCTCCGGCGTCGCCTATGCATTGGCGGTCGATGGCAACAATAATCTTTACGTCGGCGGCAGTTACACCAATGCCGGGGGCGTGGCCACGACTAACATCGGATACTGGGATGGCAGCGCCTGGCATGCGTTGGGCGACGGATTAACGGCCGGTGGCGGCAACCCTTCCGTGCGGTCTATTGCCATACAAAATGGTTCGGTTTATGCCGGCGGAAACTTCACAAATTCCGGCTCGGCCTGGGTCACCAATCTGGCCCTTTGGGACGGCACCAACTGGACGCAGGTCGGCGGCGGCGTCAGCGGAAGCGTGTTGGCGTTGGCATTCAATGACAGCGACCTTTACGTGGGAGGAGGCTTCTCACAAGTCGGTACCACGGCGGCCAGCAGCGTAGCTAAATGGGATGGCACCAACTGGTCAAACCTGGGTGGTGGCCTCAATGTCGGTGGCGTCGTTGCCAGCCTGGCGTCCTGGAACGGGACTGTCTGTGTCGTCGGCTCGTTCACCGGCGCCGGCGGCAACACCTCCTCCAATTTTGTCGTTTGGAACGGTTCAGCATGGTCCGCCATCGGAACGGGTTTGAGTTCCGCCGGACTGCGCGCGGTTTCTACCGGCACGAATGTCTATGTCGGCGGCAATTTCGGCGCCGCGGGTGGTGTCCTTGCGAATTTTATCGCCTCCTGGGACGGGGCTCAATGGAGTGGACTGGGAACTCCCGGCCGGCTTAACGGCGTACAAGGATTCGTTTTCGCTTTGGGCTCGGACGGCCAAAATTTATACGCCGGCGGCACCTTCTCCTATGCCGGTCCAAACAAAGCCGCTAACATTGCGCGATTTGATGGCACCAATTGGTATTCGCTCGGCGGCGGTTTGAATTTCGGCGTTAACTGCATTGCCCTGTTTGACAATGACCTCATTATTGGCTCCAGCTGAGCCCTTACATATACAGCTGGAACGGCGCGAATTGGTCTCTTCCAACCAACGACGCCATCGCCGGTCCCCTTCCCGCCATGGCCGTCGGTTCGAATGGCTTGTATCTCGGCGGCAGCTTTTGGTTTACGGATCCCTCCAACCAGCCCGCGTTCTACTGCGGACGTTACGACGGCACCAATTTCTGGAGCGCGAATCCATCGGGCAATTTTTCCATCAACAACCCGCCCCCACCGACCGGCGTCGGCATGACCGCGGTCGCCGTCAAGGGCAATGATGTTTTCTTCGGCGGCAACTTTGTGGCGCGGGATTTGGTGACCTTTCCGAGCAATGTGAGCGCCACCAACATCGTCCGCTGGGACGGTGCTCACTGGCAACTCATGGGCACTGGTGTCAACAGCAACGTCCAGACCATGGTGGTCCTCGGCACAAACCTGTATGTCGGAGGACTGCTCACCAATGCCAGCGGCGTGACGGCCAGCAAGCTTGCCATGTGGGATGGAAGCCATTGGTCGGCCGTTGGCGGCGGCGTGGTCGGTAGCGGTTCAGTGTTTCCCTGACGATCATGGGAAACAACCTCTATGCCGGCGGCAGTTTCACCAACATGGGAGGTGTCCCCGCGGCGCGCGTTGCCAAATGGGACGGCACCAACTGGTTCGCCCTGGGCAGTGGTATTGGCGGAAGATCCGCCGCGGTGCAGACCCTGATCGCGATGGGTTCAGACTTGTATGTGGGGGGTAACTTCCGGGGCGCGGGTGACAAAAGTGCCAGCAGTTTTGCGCGCTGGAATGAGAAAATCAATTTTGACACGCCGCAACTCATTAACCCGGCTTGGCGCGGTAACCGGCAGTTCCAGGTCCGGCTGGTCGGTATCGCCGGTCTCACCAACCTGATTCAGGCCACCACCAATCTTACCACCTGGACGCCGGTGCTGACCAACAGCGTCGGCATTTACGATTTCGTCGACCCGAACTCCGCGTTGTATCCCTACCGCTTCTATCGCGCTGCGCTCGGTCCGTAAATCGCGCTCGGCAAAACGGGTAATTGAAAGACCAATTGATTAATGGCATTCAATATACGGTAGCGCCATAGGCGCGGCATCTTTGTAGAAGTACAACCCAAACCAAACTCCAGCCCCAGCGGGGCGGCATATTCGGAAGATATCGCTCCTCAACGGAGCTTGGGATTTTCAAATGCCCATCTACTACAATTATACCAGCCCTGACGGGCTTTGAGGTTCGTGAAAATTCGTGCAATTCGTGTCCAACCTCTGCGTTTTCCGTCTTCGCGCTGCTTCGAAGCGACGAGTGGCGGGTCAAATTTCCCGTGTGTCCAAGTTGCCCGGCTTTGTGTCTTACTCTTTTCCATTTTAATCCCAGCGTGTTTCTCTGGCATCTCCTTTTGGCGTCGTTGAGATGTTGTGAGTCTGAGTGCTGTATTTGCCAGTTTGACTGCTCTCTTGGTCGCTTACCTTCATCGGAGAGGAAAATTTATTTGCCGAACTGCACGCCGGACTTTAATGTCGGCGCAACGAACGGCCAGGGAGCCGGTACGTGATTAAGGAAATTCAGAACTTATGACGAAAAAACCGCTCGCGGTTGAGGAATCGAACAAACTTGTCGCGGGGCTGCAAAAATTGTCCCGCAATCTTTGGTGGACCTGGGACCAGGAAGCGCAGGAAATTTTCCAGGAACTTTCCCCGCGCGGCTGGCAGAATCTGTTATCACAACGCCGTGGCCGTCCTGCACGAAGTCTCGGACTACGAATTGCGCGTGCGCTTGCAGGACGCGGATTTCGAACGCCGCGCGCGCGGTGTCCTGCAGGATTTCGAAGCCTACCTGAACGAGCAAGAACACCTGGGGCCACAACAACGCGCCCGCATCTGCACCAGAATCCCGGTCGCCTATTTTTCCGCCGAATTCGGCTTTCACGAATCGCTGCCGATTTCCGCCGGCGGCCTGGGGATTCTGGCCGGCGACCACGCGAAATCCGCCAGCGACCTCGGCCTCGGCTTCGTCGGCATCAGCCTGTTTTACCGCGAAGGCTATTTTCAACAGGCCATCGACAGCAACAACTGGCAGACGGAATTTTACAATCTGATCGACCCGCAAAATGTGCCGCTGGAACCGGTGCTGGATGAGAATGGCCAGCCGTTGGTGTGCGACGTGGAGATCGACATGAACCGCGTCCGCTTCCGGGCCTGGCGCGTGAACGTCGGGCGGGTGCCGGTTTATCTGCTCGACACCAACCTGCCGGAAAACGAGCAGCATTTTCGCGACCTGACCGCGCGCGTCTATGGCGGCGACAGCACCACGCGCATCATGCAGGAAATCCTGCTGGGCATCGGCGGCGTGCGGCTGCTGCGCAAGCTGGGCGTGCAGCCGTCGGTCTTCCACATGAACGAAGGCCACGCGGCGTTTCTCACGCTGGAATTGATCCGCGAAAAAATGGCCGCCGGCAAAATCTTTGCCGACGCGCATGGCCACTGACCAAAGCACGAATGCATCTTCACCACCCACACGCCGGTGGAGGCCGGCCACGACCGTTTCAGCCGGACCTGATGGATTACGCCTTGCAACGTTTCCAGGCGCAATTGACCGTGCCGTTCGCCGAATGTCATGGCGCTGGGCCGGGTGAATCCGAAGAACGCGAAGGAACCGTTCTGCATGACGGTGCTCGCGCTGAAATTGTCGCGCGCCGCCAACGGCGTCAGCGAACTGCACGGCCAGGTCAGCCGCCACATGTGGCAGCGCTCTTTACCCGGAAGTGCCGGTCGAGAAAGTTCCCATCGGCCACATCACCAACGGCATCCATCTGCTCGGCTGGATGAAAGGGCCCGTGCGCCAATTCTGGCGCAGGAAGCTTGATGCGACAGCGCAAAGACGATGCCGCCGCGTCCTGTCGCGAGAAATTCGGCTCGGACTGGGCGGCCGCGGTCAATTCAGCCGAATTCTGGGAGAAGATGGCCGACCCGGATTTTGTCTCCGACGAGGAACTCTGGGCGTTGCGTTACAGCTTGCGGCGCGAAATGATCGAATTTGTCCGCCGCCGGCTGTTGCTCCAGCACCAGCGGCTCGCGCCGGGCGATTTCATCCGCTTCGATCACCTGCTGAATCCGGACGCGCTGACCATCGGTTTCGCCCGCCGCTTCGCCACCTACAAACGCGCGCCGCTGATTTTCCAGCAGTTCGACAACATCGTGAAACTCGCGCGCGACAAAAGCGGCCGGTCCAGTTCATCTTCGCCGGCAAGGCGCATCCGCGCGATGACGACGGCAAGCGGTTCATCCAGCAAATCATTCACCTCAGCAGGCACAGCGAACTGCACGGATACCTGGTGTTCATCGAAAACTACGACGTCCACGTCGCGCGCCAGATGGTGTCCGGCTGCGACGTCTGGCTGAACAATCCGCGCCGTCCGCTCGAAGCCTCCGGCACCAGCGGCATGAAGGCCGGTTGCCACGGCTGCCTGAACCTGAGCATCCTCGACGGCTGGTGGCGCGAAGGCTACGACGGCACCAACGGATTTGCCATCGGCGAGGATTCGCATCCCGACAACGTCGAGGAACAGGACCGGCTGGACAGCGCGAACCTTTACAAGACGCTGACCGAACAGGTGATCCCGATGTTTTTCGACCGCGACGACCAGGGCATCCCGCGCCAATGGATCCAGCGCATCCGCCGCGCCATGGTCACGCTGGTGCCGCAATTCACCACCGACCGCATGGTGAAGGAATACGCGCAGAAGTATTATTTGGCCGGTTGATGTTCGATTCCGCGGTAGTTTAAGTAGTGGCACGTTTTGCCATTTTCATGGCGTGCACAATCCCGTGAGAGGCTCGTGAGTAGCCTTGCATTCCTTCTTTGCCTTGCAACCTGAAACCCTTCAGGGTGCTGCAGTTTGGCAGGGTTTACACCGGCGCCCATTCACGGACACCTCGTAAGTTGTTTGCTACTGACTTCACAACCCACTTTGCTTCATCTGAACAACCGGGGTGTTCACCCACCGGAAACAGCGCCGCCCCGGCATGCAGTTTGCTAATCTAAAAATGGGTGAACTTAAAAGCGGCATTTGATCGTTTGTCCAATTGGAAAAATGGGCAGGCGCGCGCCAAGGAAGAATCGGCCACGAACGTGGGCGGCCTTGACGGCCCGCCCGGTTCCAACCTCAAAGCCTGGCTCGGTAAACTCTGGAGGCGCGTGACCGAAGCCGCGACGCCGGGCAAAATCCGACGGTCCATTGCATCGCTGGCGATCCGTGCGCGCGAAATATTCGATTCGAGTTTCCGCATCAAGGTATTGTTGCCGATGACGGCCTGCATGGTACTGGCAATGACCATCACCTTTTTTGTTGTGGACCACCGGATCGCGCAACAAGCTGAACAGGAAGCGCGCAACACACTGGCCACCGCCAACGCGGTTATCAGGTCCTCGCAGGAGTTCCGGCGCAATGACCTGCTGCTGCGTTTTCATAACCTGCCGAATGAGCCTATCTGGCGCCAAATTTTCCAATTCGGCCAGTCCAAGGATCTGCACAACACGTTAAGCGGCCTGATGGAGATGCAGCGCGTGGATATTTTGCTTTACGCGTCCAACAAGGGGAAAATCCTCGACGTCGAGAAGAACGATCCGGGGATTCCGGTCCCGGAATTTGAGACGGCCGCGGCGCCGGTGCTGCAATTGGCCCTGCACGGAGATGAACGGGCGGACACGGTCTGTGTGGGTGGAAAACTCTACAATGTAGTCACCGTTCCGGCCTACAACCAGGATAACGAACAGGTTGGCGTGCTGACGCTGGGTTCGGAAATCGGCGGCGCCGCAGCGCAGGAATTCAGCAAACTGACGCAGAGCCAGATTGCCCTGATGGCCAACGGACAGGTCACCATTTCCACACTGCCCGGGTTGGACGCCAACGTACAGTTTGCCCGGGCTTTCAAGGGCGCGATGCCCGCCGATGACAATGAAGACCCTACGGCGAACGTGAAGCCCATCGTGCTCAACGGCGTGCACTATTATTGCGTCGCCGGGCGGTTCGTCTCGCTGAAAACCGACAGCAATCTTGGTTATGTCCTGTTGAGCTCGCGTGAGCAATCATTGGCCGCGATGCGGGCGACACGGCATTTGTTGTCGGGCCTGGGTTTCCTCGCCATTCTGTTCTGTGTAACCGCGGTGTGGCTTTACATCAACCGGGTTACCGAACCCTTGCGCGAGCTGCGGCAGGGCGCCGAGGCCGTGGGGCGGTGCGATTTCAACCAGCGCGTGGCGGTGCGCAGCCGCGATGAGTGCGGGCAACTGGCGATTGTGTTCAATACGATGACCGAAAACATCCAGCAATCGCGGTCACAATTGGAAAAAACCGTGGAGACCCTCAAGACGACACAGGAACAACTGGTCCAGAGTGAGAAGCTTTCGGCCATTGGAAAATTTGTCGCGGGCGTGGCACATGAACTGAATAATCCCCTGGCGGCGGTGCTCGGCTTCGCGGAGGTCCTTAAAAACGCGACGGCGGATGTAAAAAGCCGGCAATACTCGGAAACCATCTTCAAGTCCGCGTTACGTTGCAAGCGAATCGTCCAGTCGCTGTTGAGTTTCGCCCGACGGGAACAGTCCGAACGCAAGTTGGTTTCCTTGAATAACCTCATTGAAATGATTCTGGAAATTGTGGGTTATTCATTGCGCACCGGCAACATCGAGCTGGTCACAAAACTGGAACCCAACCTGCCGCTGGTGTTGGCCGATACCAGCCAGATTCAACAGGTGTTGCTCAATATCATCAACAACGCGCTGGAAGCCATTCAGGCCGGTGGCCAAACAGGTCGAATTCAGGTCACCACCGAAACCCGCGCGCCGAACATCCGCATCACCATCCAGGACAACGGACCGGGAATTCCCCGGGAACATCTGCGGCGTATTTTTGATCCTTTCTTTACCACCAAAGACGTTGGCAAGGGCACCGGCCTGGGTTTAAGCCTGTGTTACGGCTACATCAAGGAAAACGGTGGCACCATCACCCCCATGAGCGAGTTGGGCAAGGGTGCCACGTTCCTGATCGAGCTGCCTATCGCTGAAAAGACCGAAGCGCACGTCGAAATTGCGGAACTGCCGGAGGTGGAAAAACCGAATCCCCGTGAGGGCAAGGGCAGACGCGTGCTGGTCATTGATGATGAAAAACCCATCCTGAACCTGATCCACGACGACTTTGAGCTCCGCGGCTACGAAGTGGAAGTGGCTGAGAACGGCAAAACCGCACTGAGCAAACTGGAAAAAAACCATTTCGATCTGGCGTTTTGCGACTGGAAGATGCCCGGCTTAAACGGCCAACAGGTTTACGAACAGTTGCGCCGCACCAATCCCCAGTTCTGTCAGCGTATTATTTTCATCACCGGCGATGTCATCAACGACCAGATGCGCGATTTCCTGGAGACGGAAAAACGTCCTTGTCTCACCAAGCCCTTCACGTTGTCGGAACTTCATACCACCGTCCAAACTGTCCTCGAGACGGTTTAGCGTGCAGAAACCAGAAAAGCTGCAGTGCCAACACTGCGAGCTCCAGCACCGTAGGTGCGGCATCTCTGTAGGCTCACAACCCAAAAACCAACCCCTGACCTGACCTGCGGCCATCCTCCCCCATCAGATGGGCGAGGAACATAGCCCGTCGGGACGGCATATTCGGAAGATGTCGCTCTCACGGAGCCTGGTTCAATTTGAAATGGCCAATCACAAAGATACCAGCCCTACGGGCTTGAAAAAATCACAGTCAATCTGCCGTCGCAGTCGATTCCATCCTTGAAATTTGTCGCACGACGCGTAAATTCTCCGCCGCATAAATGAACTATAAAATTTCTCAACGCGCCGCGTCGCTCTCACCGTCGCTCACTCTCGCCATTGATGCCAAGGCCAAGGCCATGAAGGCCGCGGGCGAGGATGTCGTCGGCTTCGGCGCCGGCGAACCGGATTTTGACACACCGCAATTTATCAAGGACGCCGCCGCGAAGGCGCTGGCCGCCGGGTTCACCAAATACACGCCGTCCAGCGGCATGCCGGAATTGCGCGAAGCCATCGCCGACAAATTCAAACGCGAGAACGGCCTGACTTACAAGCCGTCGCAAATCATCGTTTCCTGCGGCGGCAAGCATTCGTGCTACAACGTCATCCTCGCCACCTGCCAGGAAGGCGACGAAGTGCTGATTCCCGCGCCGTACTGGCTGAGTTATCCGGAAATGGTCAAGCTCGCCAGCGCCAAACCGGTGATTCTGGAGACCACTGACAAGACCGAATTCAAAATTACGCCGCGAACAACTTCGCGCCGCCATCACGCCGCGCACACGCCTGCTCATCCTGAACTCGCCGAGCAATCCGACTGGCAGCGTTTATACGCCGGAAGAAACCAAAGCCATCGGCGACATCTGCGTCGAGAAAGGCGTGCTCATCATGAGCGACGAAATTTATGAGCACCTGCTTTACGATGGCGCGACTGTCAAAAGCGTTGCGAGTTTTTCGCCGGCGCACCAGGAGCATACCATCATCGTCCACGGTTTCGCCAAGGCCTGGAGCATGACCGGCTGGCGGCTGGGTTTTCTGGCCGCGCCGGAGCCGATTGCCAAGGCGATTGACGCCGTGCAAAGCCACAGCACGAGCAACCCGACTTCGTTTGCCCAGAAAGGCGCGTTGGCCGCCATCACCGCTCCGCTGGACCATCTGAAAGGCTGGCTGGTGGAATTCGATAAACGCCGCCGGTTCGCGCACCAGAAGTTGAACAGCATTCCGGGGATTTCCTGCGTGAACGCGAAGGGTGCGTTTTACCTGTTCCCAAACATCTCGAAGACCGGCCTCAAGTCCACCGATTTCTGCGCGAAATTGTTGGAAGCGGAAAAGGTTGCCGCTGTGCCGGGCATCGCCTTCGGCGCGGACGATTATATCCGTCTCAGCTACGCCACCAGCATGGCGAACCTGGAGAAGGGCCTGGAGCGGATAGAACGTTTCTGTAAAACGCTGGTTAAATAGGTAGGGACGCGCGGCCCGCGCGGCCTCGTTTATTTTACCACGGATGAACACGGATTTTCAATTTCCACTTTCCCCTTAGAGCGGTTCCATCTTTGACGTAGCGCGGACATTCTGGTCTGCGGGTTTACGGGACTTTCTTGTCCCGCGTTTTATCCGCAAAATCTTGGCGACTGGAAAGTCGCCAAGATCCCGCAATGCGGGACTGGAAAGCCTGCGCTACTTCATAACTGAGCGCCGTAGCCTTGGGCAACGCGGCACTTGTCACTTGTCACCCGTCACACGCCTGCGCACAATTGGTCCACCATGACGATCTCCCGCCTTCGCACTCCCGTTTTGTTGCTGATTGCTATCGCATTTTCAATCGCCGGGATGGCTCGCGCGCAGGAAAAGACGATGACGCGGCGCCGACCAATGCCGTGCTTCATCCGGCGCTGTTTCTCGTCGGCGATTCCATCGTAAAGACCGGCCACGGCAACGGCGAGACCGGCCCGTGGGGCTGGGGATCCGAACTCATCCCGCTTTTCGACGCCGCCAAAATCCATGTCTATAACGAGGGCCGCGGCGGACGCAGCAGCCGGGGTTACATTGAAGAAGGCGCATGGGCCAAAATTGTGGCACAGCTCGCGCCCGGCGACTTCGTAATCCTTCATTTCGGCCATAACGACGCCAAAAATTCGACGAACTATCCCGACCGCGTGACCGTGAACGGCAATGGCGATGAGACGAAGGAAATCGAATCGCCCGTGACGCATCAGAAGGAAACCATCCACACGTACGGCTGGTATTTGCGACAATACGTCAAAGACGCAAAAGCCAAAGGCGCAACGGTGATCATTTGCTCGTCGGCACCGCGCAACACCTGGGTTGATGGCAAGATAAAGCGCGGCCTGGACGGTTACGCCCAATGGGCAGCCGAAGCCGCCAAGTCCAGCGGCGCGCTCTTCATTGATCTGAACACCCTGGCCGCGAACCGTTACGATGCGCTCGGCAAGGAACAGGCCGCCAAATATTTCTTTGACAGCCAGCACACGACCAAAGCCGGTGCCCGGCTGAACGCCGAAGCCGTCGTCGAAGGTCTGAAACAATTAAAGGACTGCCCGCTGGCCAACGACCTTGCGCCCGCCGCTCCCTGAAAGCATCGCCGCGATATACAAAAAATGGCGTAACGGTGTCTATAGAGCGATATGAAATATTACATACCTCTGATGTCGAGCGTCCTGATTGGCGTTGCAGCATGTTTCGTTGGTTGTGTTTCACGGCAGCAGGATCCGGCTCATGAGGCATTACTTTCTTTACCTTGGGAGGAGTTTGACCAGAGCACAAATTCGGGTTGGCGCACATTAGCATTCACTGATTGCGGGGCACGTCGCGATTATCGCGCTGCCGCCGACCTGATCGAAATCTATTTGAGGCAGCACCCAGAGTTGAAGGTGCAGCAACGCGCGGTTTCTCGTTTTCATCTGGGCCAATTGTTGGCTATGGATGGTCGCACCAAAGCCGGGGTCGCCAATATGAAGCAAGCGTTGGTCCCGGAAAATACGCCGGACCTTCCGGCTGATTGGAATATTATGGTGTCCGCGACCATTGCATTCCTAACTGGCGATCGTGCCACCCTGGTCCATCTAAAGGAGCAGGTGGTAAGCCTTCCTCCATCACGCGTCAAGTGGCCGGACTGCCCTGCTAACTTGCTTGAGCATTTTGGGCAGCCTTATGGACATTTCAGGTAGAAGTGAAGGACATCTAACACCGCGCGAGGCCGTGTGAAAAGTCTGGCGAAATGAGCGGGAAAGATTGACCAGTGATCGTGAAGTCCGAGTCGCCGGTTTTTTATGGTGCAGAGATCGTTGCCGCCCGTCATCCGCCACCCGATCAGGTGGGGCGAGCGTACTCGTGAGCCGGGTTCATTATTCGATGTTTTCCCTTCTCCGTGCGCGCCGGCTCGTCACCGATCTGGCAGGGCGATACTGGTGCGAACCGGAGTGATAGGTAACAAACAAACCGGGGTGATGGGTTACAGTTCCGGGCATTATGCCTTGGAAAAATGTAACCCCTATGGAAGAGATCATTCGATTTGTGATGTTGGCGCGAGTGCGCGTTTTACGGTGAGCGAGCTGTGCGAGCAGTTTGGCATCAGCCGCAAGACCGGTTATAAACATCTGGAGCGTTATGCAGCAGATGGTCTGAAAGGATTGGCCGTGCGCAGCCATCGGCCGCATCGGTTTCCGCAACGCACGGATGCGGCGGTGGAGGGTTTGATATTGGCCGAGCGACGGCTGCATCGGACCTGGGGGCCCAAGAAGCTGCACAAGGTGCTGGAGGTCAAGCATGGGATCGAGTCGCCGCCGGCCCGGAGCACCATTGGCGAGATTCTCCGCCGGCACGGTATGAGCGTGCAGCGCCGGCGCAAACCGGGCATGTACGTCGCGCTCAACAACGGGCTGACCGTGCCCACGCGGCCCAATCACGTTTGGACGGTGGACTTCAAGGGCTGGTTCCGGTTGGGCAATGGCCAGCGTTGCGATCCTTTGACGGTGTGTGATCGTTACAGCCGCTATCTGCTGGCCTGCCGGGCCCAGCCCAACCAGCAATTCAAGGGCACCTTACGGACCTTCCAAGCCCTGATGCGCCAAGCGGGCGTGCCCGAAGTGATCCGTGTCGATCACGGCACGCCCTTTGCATCCATCGGCTTGGGCCGCTTATCCAGCCTGAGCATCTGGTGGATTGAGCAGGGCATTGCGGTGGAATTCACTCGCCTGGCCTCGCCCCAGGACAACGGCTCGCACGAGCGCATGCATCGGGATCTGAAAGCTGAAGCGACCAACCCGCCCTCGGCCAACAATGCCGCCCAGCAGCGCCGTTTTGAGCGCTGGCGACACACCTATAATCATGAGCGGCCGCACGAGTCACTGGACCAGCAACGGCCCTGCGAGTTTTACCAACCCAGTTCCGCCGGCTCAATGAGCAGCGACAAACCGCTCGTCTATCCGGCGGACTTTGAAGTCAAGCGGATCTCCTCCAGCGGTTTCCTGGCGCATGAAGGAAAAAAATATCATGTGGGCGAGGCTTTCGCGCATAAACGGGTGGGACTGTACCTCAATGCCAAAGGTCAGACCGGGCTGTATTTCGCCAATGTCCATCTGGGCGATCTCGCCTATGGTTCGGAGGGGCGATTCCGGCCTACGGCCTACATCGCCCCTCCGAACCATGATCCCCTTGCCAAACCCATCAAACCACCCATACTAAAAGTGTAACCTATCACCCTGGACTATGTGTTACCTATCACCGGCTCGCACCCTGGATGTCCCTGTAATTAGGAAACGGGTCAGTTCTTGATATTGGTATATACGTGACAGCCCACCGCGGAAATCCTTTTTTATGGAGCAGACTAGCGAGATTGGCCGGCGGGGCATAATGCAGGTTGATCCGCCTTCGCCGTAACTACGGTGGACAGGGAGTTGAGGGTTGACCTGCCTACGTTCACTACGGCGAGACAAGGAGTTTAGGATTTAATCAGGAAATCCGTGTTTAGCTCCGGCCCTCCCCGCATCAGAAGATGCGATGTGTCTCACGCAAATGCGCCTGAATTTTGGCAATCGCGGATTCCAAAGCTTGCCGTTGACCACGCCCCTTGTCATCCGATTTTTCCACCCGGTCACAAATGGGACAATATGCGAACGCGACAATCGCGACATCTTTTCGCTCCAAAATAGTAGGAATCGTATAGCTGCTGGATGAGATGGGGTTGATGGTTGACATGCTTGACTACGTTCTAAAAATTCAGAGCGCGGCCAGGCCTGTTCTCTGGCGGCGATGGGCCAGCCAAACCACCACTGGTAAGTCCACTGACGCCGGCTGCTGTTTCTCGCATAAGCTGAAACTGCTTGCGGGACAAATATTTCTCCACATTGTCGGTTAGCCAGGTGTTGTCTTGGATCGCCTCCTGCCCCATCCATTGCCAGATGAAATCCCTTCCCATCTTCTGAGCGCAATGTATAAAGTGCTTCACTGTCCATTCCAGTTCGTGCGCCCCATGGTCTTCATCTCCCAATAGGCCGATGAATAATCCAGAAGCCGGGCGTTCCGCCTTTTGGCCCGCCAACGCATTGAGCCATTCCATCAGTTTTGGTTCG
The DNA here is from genome assembly GCA_963708525.1 of uncultured Verrucomicrobiae bacterium. Taxonomy (GTDB): domain Bacteria; phylum Verrucomicrobiota; class Verrucomicrobiia; order Limisphaerales; family UBA11358; genus UBA11358. The sequence goes on from CAVPTH010000006.1 coordinate 249,710, forward strand.
CACTGGTTCAAAGGACTGAGCGCGACGATCAGTACGTCGGCATCCGCTGCGCCTTGAAACATCATCTCCCTGATCGGTTGGCTGGTTTGGAAGAAATCAAGCGCCCATATTTCCGCGGAAGTTTCCCAACGTGGGCCAACCAGTTTGGTGATTATGCCGCTTGCCCATCTGGCCCGCACCGAAGCCGGGAAATCCACATATAAGCAGAACAAACGCAGTTTCGCGTTTGCCTCCGTTTCCGCCTCAAGAAAAGTCTCGGTATGCATAAGCTCAACTCCAGTATCCGGCAGATTGAGTTTGAATCGTTTCATCCGTATGAAAGCCAGGCGTCGTATTGGGAACTCTTATTCGCCCGTTCTTTTCCGGCGAGTTCACTTCATAGGATGCATGATACTTCGGGGCCAACACCAAAATTGTGACCTCGCGTTGTAGAGTTCGACACTCCGGACACGTCGTTATGATTGATTGCCGTTGGCCTGGACACGAATTCCACCGGTAGCAATTCAGGTTGGCTGGCTTCGCAGGTCCGGGAGTGATTCGATCCGGCCGGGGAACTGTTGGTCATACCAAGTACATTTGTCACTGTTCCCAACAACTCTTCGGGGGAGAAAGGCTTTGGGAGCATGGCCGCCAGTTGGAGTGATCGGTTTTGGGCCAGCTCCTCCGTGCGTAAGTTTCCGCTGACCAGGATAACCGGCATCGCCATGCGCGCTGAACGCAGCTTCCTGACCAGCTCAACGCCGGTTAGCCTGGGCATGTCGTTGTCGGTGACCAGGAGGTTGTACGGCTTGATTTGCATAGCCTCCCAGGCGGCTGCGCCATCAGCAGCGGCGTCCACCGCGTAACCAGAGTGAATCAGCAGTTCAGTGCTGAGTTGACGGATTTCCCTGTAATCATCCACCACCAGAATGCGACAGGACGGTTCCGTTGGCCATGGAAGTGGCGCGCCGACTGGCTTTTCTGCTTGCGAGATTTCGCTTACTTTCATGGACTGATTTTTAACCTGAATGTCTTTCGGGGGCTATGGGGAGTCTCCCCCGCTTAATATGGGGAGTTTCCCTGCTTAAAACAGAAAGGTGAATTTTTCTCAAGAGTCGAGGGACGAGAGACGAGGGCCTGAAAACTAAAGAAGCAAGAATGGGGAACGGCAAACATCCAACATCCACCAGTCTTCGCTATGCTTCGCCTCGGCAAGACATCGAACATTCAATATCGAACATTGAATGTCGGAAACGGAAAAGGAGGTTGGCCCGACGGAGCTTAGGGCGATTTATAGACCCGGAAAAAGCGGCGGGGAAATTGAGTCGGGGTCGGGTCGGAAAAGGTGAAGTTGTCAACGGCCGCATTGGTGGACAACACCAGGCTCCAGTTCGCCGGAAGATTCGTAGACGCCTCAACGCCGTAGGTCTTGCCGGCAACGGCGTTCACGTCGAAGGAAAAAACCCCGCCGGAAAATCCGGGCGGGCCGAGGATGGGTGCGTCGCTGCTCTGCAATCGCGCCAGGCGATTGCGACTCCGCCCGTCCACACTGGTGATGTAGCTGCCCTCAATGATCATCCGGGAATCGGGTTGGACCACCATCAACTCCAGAAAGGAGTCCGTGTTCGCGAGGAAGTTGGTGTCCAGACTGCCATCGCCGTTGAGGCGCGCAACGTTGGTGCGGCCCACGCCGTTCAGGCTGGAAAACTGTCCGCCCACGAGAACTTTGCCAGTGGGATCCACGGCGACGCAGCCGACGTAACTGTCGGCGCCGGCCATGCCATTTTGAAAGGTGGTGTCCAGGGTGCCGTTGGCGTTCAGGCGCGCAATCCGGTTGCGACTCACTCCGTTGACGGTGGTGAAGCCTCCGCCGATGACGATCTTCCCGTCCGGTTGGGGGGCGAAGCTGTCCACGTTGCCGTCGGTGACGGGCAGGAACGTGGCGTCCAACGTCCCGTTGGTATCCAGGCGCGCAATGTGGGCGCGGGCCTGGCCGTTGACGGTGCTGAAGGCGCCGCCAATCAGGACTTTGCCGTCCGCCGACATGACGAGGGCATTGGGCGGAGTGTCAAGTTGGGCGTTGTAGCCGGTGTCCAGGCTGCCGTTATTGTTGAGCCGGGCGATGTTGGTATGGGGCGCGCCGTTGACGGTTTCAAACCACCCACCGATCACAATTTGCGAATTCGTTTGCAGGCCCAGGTGGCTGACGGTGATAAACGATTGGCTGCTGTTGACCGAGGCCACGAAATTTGAGTCCAGGGTGCCGTCGGCATTCAAGCGCGCGAGCCGGATGCAGGTGGCGCCGTTGATACCGGTGAACATGCCGCCGATCAACACCCGGCCATCAGGCTGGACGGCCACGCTGTGGATCGTGGGATCGCCCGCCGTCACACTGGCATTGAAGTTGGTATCCACCTGGCCATCGGCGCTCAAGCGAACAACCTCACCCCCGGGCACGCCATTAAAGCTGGTGAATTGGCCGGCGACGAGCAGCGAGCCATCCGGTTGCAGGGCGAGAGCCCAGACCCAGGAATTCGGTCCGGACAGGTTATTCAAGAAACTCGGGTCCACGAATCCGGCCTGTGCCCGGGCGGCGGAAGGATTTGCGAGCGCAGCTGACATCAGCAGCATAAGCCACCCGATGCGTCTGCCAGCGGGAATTGCTTGCCGTGTCCGGATAATTGCGCCACGGGTTTTCATTCGAGCGAGTTTCAAACGAGTCACCAACGACCCGGTTGTTGATATTGTCATATTACCTTTCAACCTCCCTCAAGAACAAAGCTAAGGGCTCTTAGCCTCACGTGGCAAGCATGAAGGGGTGAGCCCGGAATTTTGAACCATCTTCGCTCTTGCCGGGCTGCAGCAAAAAGGAAGGCTCCCGCCTTCTTCCGCACTACGGGATACGGCGCGGCAAGGAAAGCTGAAGGCTAAAATACATTTTGAAATCCCATTTGTGTATTTCGCGCATTTCGCGGATTGAAATCCATGTTTATCCTCGTTGAATGGTGGTTAAAGTCCCCGCATTCATTGCGATCGGCCGTTGGCCCCGAATATCAATTTGCGATTCAGCCTTTATCCATTAACTTATGCCCATACCCATGCTTCACAGGCCAGAGCGACAAAACGTTAATTATCCAATACCCCAAAACGAGGCCGAACGGCTGAATACTTTGCGCGGTTACGGGATTCTCGACACGCACCCTGAGGACCGTTTCGATGACCTCACGCGGTTGGCCGCCTTGATTTGCAGCACACCGATTTCCCTTATCAGCCTGGTTGACGAAGACCGGCAATGGTTCAAGTCAAAAACCGGCCTGGACGTCTGCCAAACCGCTCGGGAGGAGGCGTTCTGCGCTCACGCGGTCATGTCGTCGGAGTTGTTGTTGGTTCCTGACGCTTCCCGGGATCCGCGATTTGCATCCAATCCCCTGGTGCTGGGTGAACTGCACGTTCGATTTTACGCTGGTGCTCCGTTGACAGCACCAAACGGACATCATCTGGGGACGTTGTGTGTCATGGACCGGGTACCGCGCGAACTGAGCTGCGAGCAATTGGAAGCCTTGCGCATTCTGAGTCGTCAGGTCATGACCCAGGTGATATTGGGAAAAAATTTACATGACTTAAGGACCACCTTGAAGGCGAAGCAGTATTTGGAACAGGACATCGAGAAATTGATCCAGGACTTTCTTCCCAGAAGGCAAACGGAGAGTGATAGTCACCACTGAAGTGGCCGCGCACCAGCGCCCTGACTTGCAGCGCTCGCAACCAAGCGGTCATACTGATAGCCGAAGGGCTTAAAGTTATAGGCCGCACGGGATTTGAAAACCACTTTGGCGTTTGGTGTTTGTGCTTTAACCTTTCTCGACGTTATGAACCGCAGTTGGACGCCTGAAAGTCGCGTTTCTGTCACCGAGGCCGGCATGGTCATCAAGATCAGGTTAAGTGCGATTCAGGCCAGTCGCGTGATAATGTCTGTCGATGGAGACCAGTTAAGTGTTCGTGGACAGCATGACAATTTTGATTTGGAATCATTCGTGAAAAGGGCGATTAAGCAGGGCGAGCAGATGCTTAAGAAAAAGTGCGGCCGCCTCTGAATTGGGCGACCGGGTGGCAGAAAGAGTGGGAATGGAGTATGTTAGAGGCGGCTCTGATGGCAGACAGATCTGTTCATTTGGTTCCTCCGATGTTCGGGTAGCAGCCTGTTGTCAGGGCCGTCTGCAATCAAAGTCTGAAGGCCAAAGGCCGGAATAGAAAACATTGAACTCCGAGAAGGCTGAAAATACTTTGGGAGTTGGATTTAAGTCTTCAGCCTTTTAGTCCAACACAAATGAGCGGACACAAACGCATTCCCACCGACGGCGGACAAAGTTTGAAGTACAACCCCTTTGCCGGCCTGTCCAGTGCCGGACTCCCGCCCGCACCCGAAAATCCGGCAGCGGATTCCGCGTCTCCATCGAAACCTGCACCGAAGAACCGCGGGCGCGTGGATATCATTCGGCAGACGGCCGGACGCGGCGGCAAGACAGTGACGGTGGTGAAAGGATTTGTTGGCATCGGATTGCCGGAAAAGGAGCAACTGGCCAAAGCGATGCAGCGCGCCTGCGGCACCGGTGGAACGGTCAAGAACGGCCAGATCGAGATTCAAGGCGACAAACGCGCGGAAGTCGCACGCATCCTGACCGAGGCAAACTTCCGACCCGTGTTCGCGGGAGGCTAGCCGCAAGCCGAAAGCCAGGAGCCAGGAAGGAACAAAATGGTTACGCCACGGGATTCAAGGGCTTGGATTGCAGAATAATGAAACGGCCGTATCCCATCCGGCAGGATTTGGATCCTTAGGTCAAACTATGCATGCAGCGATTGAACTGGCGGCATTTTGGGCAGTTGCTTTTATCACGCTTTGTCTTGCGGTCCCATTATTGAGCATTTTTGGCGACGTGATTGAGAGCGACCTGGAGTTGTTGAGTCTCGGGAAGGAAGCAATCATTGCCGGCATTGCTTCGCTAATTGAAGCCGTCGGAGTCTGGCTCATAACGTTGTTTATCGACGCGAGGTATCACGGGATCGCCCTGCGAGCGATGATTATTCCCGTCATCATTGTCGTCTTGATTTACAAGATCGCGCACCTTGAAAGCTGGAGTATTTTTGAGGCCGGTTTACTCCTGGCCTTCCAAATCGTAATCAGCTGTTTCGTGGTCGCTTTGATTTCAGGGCATTTTGGAGTTGCAGTAATGATCGTGGTTATATTCGGGATTATCCTGGCCGTTATCGCTGCTCTGGCAAGGAGTCTATGGAGTTGACCTTGTGGTTACCGGTGAGTGTCCGGAGATAAACTTCAAAATTGTTAAAGTCCGTCACTCGTCCGGCGTGGTGTCACCCTTTGGCAGGGAAAGGTCGGCGAGACTTACGCCTTCGCGCTCATGGAGAACGGCTTCCACCCGCGGCACATACATTTGCGTTTCCGCCGGCAGATGCCGGGCGATGTCGTCGTAACTGTGCGTTTTGTACCGGTTCAGAAGTTTCTGCACGGTACCTTCACCGGCGTTGTAGGCGGCCAGGGCCAGCCGCCAGTCATGGAAATGGCCGTATAAATATTTCAGGTATTGGGCGGAGGCGGTCGCACTGGGTTCCGGCTGATAACGCTGGTCGCGGGGCCACAGGGATAGACCGAATCGTTTGGCAGTGTCCGGCATCAACTGAAACAATCCAGCCGCGCCCGATGGACTCAGCGCCCGGCGATCGAACGACGATTCCACTTCAGCCACCCAGACCAGCTCCGCCGGCACTTTTTGCGCGGTGAAAACCGGTTTCAACTCCGGCACCAGTTTTTTCGCCGGGGCCGGCCACGGCCGGTCTACGACTCTTTTAATCCAGATCTCCCGCTCGGTTTGCGGCGGCGGATTGGGAACCGGCTGCGGCAGTTGGTTGGTTTCAGTGCCCGGAGGTCGAATGGTTACCCGGATTTGGTCCGCGACATCGAGATAATCCACCTGCGCCTTGAGCCACGCGGCGTAGGGTTGGGTTTCATCGCTGCTTTCCAGGAAGGCTATGGCAGTCCGGGCGGTGTCCCGCAGACCAGCCAGGTCCACCACGTAGTTGCCCTGGTAACGCTTCTCCAGTTCCCGCAGGAATTGTTGCACCTGCGGGTCTTCCACGCTGGGAAGCGAAGTGAGAACGTTGGTGTCGAGATTCTCCTGGGCCCATTGCTGCGCGCCTTGAACCAGGTCAGGCATTGAGATCGTATCGTCCTGCGCCCGGGCAATCAGTCGTCCGGCGAACAACAGAACTAAAATGCACCTCGACAGGTTCATAAGCCAATATCGCGCTCCCATGGTCCAGTCAACTTGGTGCGTTACCGGGCCGCTGACGAGTTCAAAGTGATGCTGATGCAATTTGGCGGCGCGAGGCTATTTGGACTGCGGCGACATGTCGCCGCTTTGAAAGCGCGGACATGTCCGCGCACTCCAAATACCCGGCTTGCGGGTATCAGTGCAATGGCGCGACAAGCGCAAAACGCCGGCCGGCTTAATAGCCGAGTTCCTTTTTTCGGTCGGCGGCCGTCGGCAACGGTTCCTGCTTCTTCATGATGGCTTCCTTTCCCCCCGACTTGATTTGTTTGGCCTGGGCCGCGTTGAATTCGATGTCTGACTTGAATTGCTCCGGGACATCGGCCTCGGCGTAGATGGCCTCCACCGGGCATTCCGACACACAGGCCTGGCAATCGATGCAGTCCTCCGGATGGATGACGAGTTGATTGTCCATTTCGTAGAAGCACGCCACGGGACACACCTCCACGCAGTCGGTGAATTTGCATTTAACGCATTTATTGGTAATAACGTGTGCCATAATGAATCCCTCCGATCTATTGTCCCTGCAACTTTCTACCGATTACGCCGGTTTGCAACTGTATTTTTCCGGCCGGGCCGGGTTTCGGGCTTTAATTTAACCTGCAAAAATTGAATGGAAAAAGGCGTCTAAGTTGTGGAATATTAACCCATGGCACAGTCAGACGCAGACAACGGCAACAGTTCCGTCACTTCGATGGAGGAAATCCAGAAAGGCTGGCACAGCCTCGCGACCCGGGTGGACCAGCTGGAAGCCGAGCGCAGCGTGCTGGAACAGGAGAACAAGGCGCTGCGGACGCTTCTGGAAAAAACCATCGAACATCGCCAGAAATCGCACGGCGAACTGGTCAATCTGATTGCCGGTCTCGTCAGCAAGCTGCCCATCGGTGATGTCGGCGTCGTGGTTTCCCGGCTGGTGGAGCATAATTCGCATGTCAGCGAAGTTTGCGCTGCGCTGGCCAACGGCAAGATTCAAGGTGACGTCCTGCAACCGGCGATCTTGAAGGTGTTGGAGCAAACCAAACGCGACCTGGCCGACGCCATCAAGCCGACGGTGGATGAATTGATCCGACTGGAAACCCCTCTCGACACCAGGATGCTCCAGTCGCTCGACGCGTCGCCCGACTCCTTTTTTACCCAGGAATCCATCCGGGCCAATCGCTGTTTCGTCAAAGGCCACGTGCCGCGCGAACGGATTGTCCGCGAATTCGGCGAGGCGGCGCTGGTTTGTTTCAATGATTTGACCACGGATCCCAAATTGAATCCGCGCCCCAAACCGGAGGAAATTGTACTGGCCTTCAAAAGCGATTTCGAGGCATTGCTCCAGCAGGAGTCGACCCTGTCAGCAGACAAAAAGAAGGAACTCTCCGCCCTGCATAAGAAAATCCAGCGCAGCCGGGCGACCACTGCCGAAGCCCAGACCCAAAAGAACGTCTTTCTGAAACTCTCGTTCGTCCTGGAATTGCTTCATTACTACAACCACCAGAACACCGAATCGCCCGAAGGCATTTTTGCCCAGCGCCTACCCGCCGTCATCGAACAATTGGTGGTCACCACCAACGATCAGGACAACGTGGACGAACAATTGATCAAGCGGGCGGAAAGTTTGCTGGCCCTGGTTGCCAGTCCCGACCAGCGGCTGATGGTTATCAATAACATCGGCAAAGGCGGCCGGTCGGGCCGGACCCTGAAATTCGTGCTCACGTTGCGTCTGGACAAGGTGCCGGAACTGGAAGGAGTGATTGCCACCCTGGTCAAACATCTCATTCCCGCTCAAAAAGCGCCGCCGACCCAGGCGGTCACTGCCGTGCTGCGGTTGATTAAACCGGAACTGCAAAAACAAATCATCAAGGCCATTGCGACTTCGACCCGTATTCGCAAGAACGAAGCAGAGGCCCTCAGTCTGGGCGTCGGTCAGGAATTGGGTTTGAAGGACATCGAGACGGAATTGAAAAAGCCTGAAATCGCCGTCTCTCCCGAGCTGGAGCAGCGGATGGCCTGGGAAAACATCAAGGCCCGTCTCGTACAGCGGAACTCTCCCACCGAAATCACCACCGCCATCCGCGACCGCCTCCATGCCAAATACGACGCCGACGAAGTCAAACAAAGCTGGCTGGCATTGACAGCAGCGGAACCCATGGCGCTGGTACGGATTTTCTGCCTCCTGCCTTATTTACCTGACGGGCAAACCGATCCCATGGCCCAGGCGATACTGGAATCGTACGTTTCGCGGTTGACTCACGAAAAATACGCGGAGACTTACGCCAAAGTCGTGCACGCCCTGAAAAACCTCTTCAAAATCAAAGCCGACAGTCCGGCGCTGGTGAACTTTATTTCGCTCGTGAAATGGGTGAATCCCGAAGCCGCTGCCAAATTGAGCCAGGACATTGGAATGCCTCCAACCCGATAATCTTCGTTCACGGCAAAGAAATCGGATGCGGAATCAACCGCGAGGAAGCCAGGACGCAAAATTGGAAAACAGAACTCAGAAGTCTGAAGTCAGAAATAAGAGTCTCTCGGCGCTTCTGTGCCTCTGCAGTCAAGATCCTCATCTCTGCTCAACACCCGCGTCGCTTATTCGCTACTTCGCTCTTGCCGAGCTTCACTGAGGCAGGCAGTTTTGGGTCGTTAAACCATGATAGTCTCAGCCACCCACGCCCTCAAACACGTCACTTGATTATGAACACTACTGAATACAAACCCCTCACCATTGGCAATTGGATCCTCACATTCATCATTCTCGCTATTCCGCTCGTTAACATAATTATGCTTATTGTGTGGGCCGCAACCGGATCAACCCATCCTTCCAAAAGAAGTTTTGCGCAGGCGTATCTCATTCTTTTCGGAGCCATATTCGTCATCGCAATTCTCGCCGCCTTGATTTTACCTCTGATGGCTCACTCAACCAGATGAAGCAGGATCCACGGTCCAACAACTGGCTACGGTCAAGGCTTGGCCATCCGTTCAGACGGTTGTGGGTGAGCACTGACGCTCCAGGCAGAGGAATTTGCTCCCCGGAATTGACATTGCGCTGACGACCGGTTGAATGAGGTCATGGACTGGGACGAATATTACCAAAAAGGCGAGGTGTTCTGGGATAAGGGCGCGCCAGCCCCGGCGATGAGGCAGTATCTGGATCGCCACGCGGTGCGCGGGCGCGCGCTGGTGCCGGGCTGCGGCCGCGGACATGAGGTGGCGCTGGCCGTGGAGTATGGGTTGGATGCGACTGGCCTGGATATCGCGCCGACCGGGGTGGCGGAAGCGCGCGCGTTGTATCCGCAGTTGGCAGAGCGCTTCGTGACCGGAGATTTGTTTGATCCGCCGGCGGAGATGCGCGGCGCCTTTGATGTGGTGCTGGAGCACACCTGCATGAGCGCGCTGCTTCCCGCGATGCGCGCGGACTACCGGCGCGGCATTGACCTGACGCTGCGACGCGGAGGCCTGCTGATCGGGGTGTGGTTCATCAATCCGGCGCTCGATCCGGGTGAGGAGGGACCTCCGTTCCCTCTCAGCGAGGCTGCACTGACGGCCCTCTTTGCGGAGGGCTACGAAATCGTGGAGGATTATGTGCCGGACGTGGCCTTTCCCGGTCGCGAGGGCCGCGAGCGGCTGCGCGTGCTGCGGCGAGTTTCCTAGTCGCCGTCGTTGAGCTTTGTCAAATGCACGGAGCGCAGCGCCGCATCTTCAGAATTTTAAGCGCGCCGGCTTCAAATAAAATCCGCTCATCGCCACAGGTGTTTCGGATATTTCCGCTGCAACTCGGATTTGATGCGCGGATAATGTTCGCGCCAGAAATTGGCAAGGTCCTGCGTGACCTGGATCGGCTTCATGCCCGGTGTCAAGATGTGGACCATTACCGGCACGCGGCCCATGGCAATCTTCGGCGTCTGGTTCACGTCGTAGAGCTCCTGTATCCGCAACGCGATGTGCGGCGATTTGCCGTTTTCGTACACCACTTTGGGCGTGCGGCCATTGGGCAGCGACAGCCGCTCCGGCGCATGCTTGTCCAGCAGTTCACGTTGTGCCGCCTGACAGCCACGACATCACCAGCGGTTTGACTTCGCGTTCCTTGATGTCCTTGTAACTCACCGCGCCATGGCAAAGCTGTTCGATGATGTGCCTTGCGGTCTTCTTCGGTAATAGCCGGCAACTGTAACTCGGGGCAATCCCGGCAGAGCAGATGCAACCGCGCCAGCCATTGCTCGACGCCGTGGTCCCAGTTCGGTAACGGCAACCGGCCGGCCAGAATTTCGTCTGCCAGCAATCGCGCCGCGGCTTCGGCCGGCGGCGGGTCCACGCGTTTGGCCGACAAGGCCAGTCCGCGGAACCGCACCAATTGGGCGGCCTGCACACGTTTTGCGGTGGAATCAAATTCGACATGCAAATCGGAAGCCATGTCTTCCGGAAATAATTCGCGCAGCCAGTCCTCTTCAATCGCTGTGGCGAGCGAAAGAATGGTGTTTACTTCCCGGCCCTCGACTTCACGGATTTCCGCGACGACGAATAATCCGTAGGAGCCGACGTGAGGAGGCTCTTTCGTTGTTTTCGAAGTTAGAGGCTCGTTACCTCGACTCCTACTGGAATCCAGATAACGGCCGACAGCACTTTCGCGCGCCAGCACGCCGCGACGATTATGGACGAGTTCACAACGCAACGTTCCCTGATCCAGCCGCCGGCCAACCCGGTCGCTGAACCCGATGAGAATGCACTTTTGCAACGCCTCGTCCTTGATTTCGCGGGGCTGCGTGTCGAGTCCCTCGTCCTTGGCAATGCGGAGAAATTGCTCGAACAATGGGCCGACCTGGCGCGCCGTGACGGCGTGAATGCCGAGCTCGGCGGCAGGCGTCCACCCGAAACTGGTTGTTCAGCGCGTAATTCCATGCCCGCATCAGGATCCAGAAATCCGACGACGCCTTGTCACCGAACAAATCTTCGCGCGCTGTCACCGTTTCCCGACCGACGTTGCGAAGCAGCAAGTCGCGTCCTTGTGTGAGCGCGGCCACCAGGCAGGCCTGATGGACGCAGCCGTATTCCTGCGCCGCCAACAACATGCGCGAATAACGGGGATGCACCGGAAACGCGAGCATCTTGCGGCCGATGGGGGTGATCTGTAATCGCTCCGGGAGGGACGGCGTGCCCCTGTCCCCAATATTTGGGTCGGCAACATGCCGTCCCTCCCTTTCGGATTTCAGCGCCCCCAAATCCAGTAATAATTCTTCCGCATGCGTCAGCGAAATTTCGTCCGGCTTCTCCAGCCAGCGGAATTTTCTCAAATCCCCTACCCCGGCGGCCTTGAGTGTTAGTACCACTTCCGCCAGGTCGAGCCGTTTGATTTCGGGTAATTCCTGTGGTGCGCGTTCGTCGTGCTCCGGTCGCGACCAAAGTCGGGCGCAGATGCCCGGGGCCGTCCGGCCGGCGCGACCGGCCCGCTGGTCGGCGCTGGCCTGGCTGATTTTCTCGACCAGCAACGTGTTGATACCGCGATTGGCATCGTAGCGCGGAATGCGCGCCAGACCGCTGTCAATCACCAGCCGCACACCATCGATGGTGATGGAGGTCTCCGCGACGTTGGTGGCCACGACCACCTTGGGTTGGTCATAGCGGGCGACGGCTGCGTCCTGGTCGCGCGGCGGCAGTTCACCGTGCAACGGCAACAACAGGTAACCTTTTGACTCCGGCGTGTGGCGGATGGCCTCAATGGTTTGGCTGATTTCAAAACCGCCCGGCATGAACACCAGCACATCGCCGCGTTCGCTGGAGCGGACATGATGGGCAAAGGTCTCCGCCGCCAATTCCCAGACCGGCGGCGCGTTCGCACCCAGACGATGCGGGAGGTACTCGATTTTCACCGGATACGTGCGGCCCTGCGACGAAAGAACGGAACAATGGAATTCGGAGCGGCGAGTTACACGAGCCCCCGACTCCTCTCCGGCTGAAGTTTGGGACTCGTATAACTCGTCCCTCCGGACCTGGGAAAGATAATCCTCCAGTTCCTCCGCATTCAGCGTGGCGGACATGACGGCGATGAGCAGGTCAGGGCGATGCTGTTCCTGGATGTCCAGAGCCCGGGCCAGGGTGATATCGCCGTAAAGATGGCGCTCGTGAAATTCGTCGAAGATGACCGCCTGTATGCCCCGCAACGTCGGGTCCTGAATCAGTTGTCGCAACAGGATGCCTTCGGTCTCAAATTTGATGCGCGTGGCATCGCTGATACGGCTTTCAAAGCGGACCTGGTAACCAACTTCGCGGCCCAGCTCGACCCCCAGTTCCCTGGCGACCCGCGCGGCAAGCAAACGCGCGGCGAGCCGGCGCGGCTGAAGAATTACCACCTGACCATTGCCCAGCAATCCGTGTTTCAGAAGCATCTGAGGCACCTGGGTGGATTTGCCGGAACCGGTGGGCGCGGACAGAACCAGTCGCCGGCTCGTTTTCAACGCGGCGACGATATCACTTTCGATGTCGTAAATGGGCAGACGGTCAGGCATCTGCGCCCATCTTAGCGAATTGAATGGAATGGGAAAATAAAACTGAACCGGTGCTTTACTCCATGCCTGGAACAGTTGCCCGTGCGCAGAAAACCTGACCGGCAAAAATTCACCAACATCCGCCGCAAGCCGGTTACGCGTTAAGGACTGACGATGCGATAGAACGCTGTGCTGCCGGATCCCATCGTATAATCTGTAAATGAAGTTGAATTACCTCCAGACGGCAACCCGCTGGTCAGCATTGTCCAAGCCGGATCGGACAGACTGAGCTTGCGTTGAACCGTGTACGTGTGGTTGGTAATGGAATTCCAGGTCATCGAAAAACTCGGGTTGTACGCATTGCCGGGGTCCGACAGCAAATAAGACGTGCCGGTGAAAGAAAGCGGAACCACGGTGACGCTGGCATAAGCCGAGAGCTGTGCCTGAAGGTAGCCGCAACTGTTAAGGTAGGTAAGACCCAGTTCAAAAACGGTATTGGTGAAGATCGGCAGGTTGGTTGAGCCGTCGCCGCTAATGTAATCGGTTACATTGGTGACCTCACCAATCGTTGGGCTGAGGAGCAAGCTGACAATCGGTTTGCTGGTAATGGCCTGGATATGCCACAGGAGCGTCATGGATTCTCCAGGATGCACTTTGGATGGATTGGCCGAGAAACTCGTCACATGTGGCCGGCAGAACGAACAGTTAACTTCATTGCAAACACCCACGCCGTTGGTCATCACAAACTTGATTTCATCCGGCGACAGGGCCCGGTTCCAGAACGCGATGTCGCTCATTTGGCAAGGAGGGCCCGCGGCGATGTTGCCATTGCGGGCAAACCCGCCAAACGCGGTGAACGCCCCTGCCAGATTCAAGCCCGGAACCATCCAATGCACATAACCGTTCGGGGGCGGGCTGTTGGTGGGCGGATTCGAGTACGGATAGGTGTTGGTGACGTAATAAGTGTTCGTCACATCGATCGGCGGGACGATGGCGGGGATGCCTTCGTGATCCAGGGTCGCCGTCGATTGGTTACCCGGATCATAATTGCCATCCACAAAGACGTGGATATCGCCATTGGTCCCGATTTCGGTGGTGACCATGTGCCAGGTATTATCAAATATGGTATTGGTCGTGTACTGTGTGTACCTGTCCCACTCATTATAGAACGCAGGCAGTTGGTAAGTTCCATCTGGCAGTTGGTTAACGGTCACCCCGTTGGGATCGGTGGTGGTGGGGTCTAGCCGGAGAAAGTAGCCCAAGCCCAGTTTGCTCGCGGGCTGGTCACTGAGTGAAAAGAAAGGACTGCCGTCCCCGTTATCAGCGCATTCGGCCATGACCCTCAAATCGGTGTAGGCAGGAACCGGGCCTTTGACCCAGAAGTTCATCGTGGCGCCGCGCTGATTGATGAACGGCAGAAAATCGCCCGAGCCGTCCAACGGGTTCTGGCCGCTGGACTGATAGACCAGGACCGTGGCCGCGGGAGTTTGGGGGAGATTCATAACGTTCGTTCTGGTGCCCATGCCAGGACGGCTTCCAGCCAAGATAGCGGCCGGGCCGTTTTGGTACTCAGCCATTGATCCCAGGTACATGGTCAAGTCACGCCGACTGACAAGGTCGGGCGTGATGTTGGTGGTTCCTGGCACCAGTTGATCCAACGGATAATAAGAGACCAAACCGTTGATGATTTGGGCCGGGGTCACCTGCCCGATGCAGGGTATGGCCTGGAGCACCAACCAGCCGAGTAACAGACTAACTAGTTTAGAACTTCGGTCATCCCCAAGGAAGAGTCGGAAAGCTTTCATAGATTCCGAAAATTGAACACCTAATTGAAACCCGAGCTGCTTTATAACTGAAGCACCTTGCCTCCAGGGTGTCAAGAGGCACGGGATGGAGAATCCTCCACTCGAATCGTGTTCGGGCCTTCGGAGGATCAGGCCGCCGGCGTTTCCTTACCGACGAAAATTTGGCGTTTTTTGGCACAACTTTCGCTCGACATGGTTCTTAATGAGCATTAGCGCCAATTCAATGACTGGCAATAAACCGCATTCTGGTGCGCACTGACCAGTCTGGTTGTATCGAAGTGTCCTGTTATGAATCGTCGAAATCAATATCTCCTGGGCGTATTCGCAATTGCGCCGGTGTGGTTTGCCATCAGTATTTGCCTGAGCCGGATGCTTGCCCGGGTGGCAGACACGACCGGTATGGAGACGACCGTTCCGTTGTGGCTAAAGACGGTCTGTGCTGTCGCGTATCCAGTGCGTTATCTTTTGCCGGAGGATGGATTCGCAGGCTTGTCTGAACGTGCCAACGGTGAGTTGGGTTTACTGTTAATGATGGCAAACAGTATTTTGTGGGGGGTTGCGCTCGTGTTCCTGTTTCGATTTACAGCAGGATTGTTCTCAGCCCGGAAGACAAATGTCACAAATTCAGACTCAGACCGGGTCAAAGACCGATCCGATACAACCATGTTGTGGCGTAGTTAATGGTGTGTGGGCAGGCATCACCGAATCAGGAGTGATCGTCAAACAATGAAGAATAGCACGTCATCCCAACCAACGGCCGGGTTACCGAAAGCCGGATCAAATCAAACCGGCGGGGTTTCCTTACCGGCTCGGTAATCAATCACTTTCACCTTCTCCAGAGTCACCAGTCCGCCGCCAATCATCTCGTCAAGGACAGGCAGGAAAGAATTGATCTTCTCCTCGCTGTCCACGATTTCGATGACCAATGGCAAATCCATGGAGAGCCGCAGGATTTTGGCCGTGTGCAGGCGGCTGGCCTTGCCGAAACCCATCGGCCCGCGCAACACGGTCGCCCCGGCCAGGTGCATTTCGCGCGCCTTGAGCACGATGGCTTCGTACAGCGGCTTGTGCTGCCAGCGGTCGCTTTCGCCGATGAAAATCCGCAGCAACATGGCATCAGTGGGAATTTGCATATCAGCTTCCTTTCATTGAATTGACCGCCGCGCCACACAGGTAGCCCAGTCCCACAGCAAAGAGGCAGAGCAGGACCGAGAGCACCATATTGCCGCCAGCGTAAAGCCATTCACGGTCGCGCAGCAGGTTCAAGGTTTGCAGGCTGAACGAGGAAAACGTGGTGTAGCCTCCACAGATGCCGATCATGAAAAATTGCGTGACGAATGCGCGCGACGACGAGTCCAGCCGGCCTTCCGGTAGCGCCAGCGACGCGATGATCCCAATGACGAACGAGCCGGTGATGTTGACGATCATGGTGCCCCAGGGGAAGGTTTCACCAAAACTGCGCGAGACGATGCCGTTGAGCCAGAAACGGCCCACGCTGCCCAGCGCACCACCTGCCGCTACCCATAAGTATGCCATCATATCACTCCTGCCTGTATCATATCAGGGACGGCGACACGCCATCCCTCCCAGGTAGGAGTCATCAGCTCAGAAATCGTCAAGCGGTTCACCCTATTGGGGTCGGCAAACTCCATTGCCGGTCTTTAATAGAAAGCCAATCAGCACCGGTCGCAAGCCATTTTTGCGGGTCATTCGGCAAAAAATACCGGTCGTTTTGGTTTCGGCGTGGCTACATTTTGGCATTTCGCATTTCGACGCTTGGCTTTAGGGTTTGGCCGGTCCGCCGAACGAATGAACACATTACACCGATATCTGACCCTCCAGGTCTTGGCGTCGTCGTTGTTGACCGTGGCGGTGTTCACTTTTGTATTTCTGCTGGGCAACGTGCTCAAGGAGATCCTGTCCTTACTCCTGACCGGTCAGGTGCGTTTCAGCACGGTCGTGGAAGCCGTCGGGTTGTTGATTCCCTTTGTCTGGGTCTATGCGCTGCCCATGGGGATGCTGACGGCAACCCTGCTGGTGTTTGGCCGGTTCAGCGCCGACCAGGAACTCACTGCCGCGCGCGCCAGCGGCATCAGTCTGCTTTCCCTGACCACTCCGATTCTCCTGTTAAGCCTGTTCTGCTGCGGCCTCAGCGCGTGGATCAATATGGACCTGGGGCCGCGCTCGCGCGTGGCGTACAAAAATTTGATCATCCGCGCTGAAACCGATCTGGCGCGGTTTCAATTGCCCGAAAAGCAGTTTATCCGCGACGTCCCCGGCTACATTATCTACGTGGACAAAAACCACCGGGGCGATTTGCAGGACGTGATGGTATTCGTATTACAGCACGAAACCAATGTGACCACCACCATCCGCGCGCCGCAGGGCCGACTGGAGGTCGACATGCCCCACAAACAATTGAAGTTAAATTTGTTGAACGCACAAATGGTAAGGATAAACCCGAATGGCAGTGTGACGATCAGCGCCTCCAAGGGATGGTCCTCGTACGCGTACCAACTCCCCACGTCGGACAAGCCTTCCTACCATCCACCCCTCAGCGACATGACGTTCTGGCAATTGCAGGCTGAGCTGAATGATTTGAACCAGAAACTGAGCTTGCCGCCGGATCTGGCGACAACCGCCACAGACACGCGGCTGGGCTCAATTGGACGAAGCAAAAAAACAGCGGACGGACCTGACGGAGCCGGTTCGCGTGGCCATGCATCGGCAGGTGGCTTTTTCCTTTGCGTGTTTCAGCTTCACGCTCATCGGCATCCCGCTGGGCATCCGCATGCACCGGCGTGAAACCAACATTGGCGTCGCCATCGCGCTGGTACTCGTGCTGATTTACTACACCTTTGTGATGCTGGGCAGCCAGCTTTCGGCCCGGACGGAATTTGCCCCGCACCTGATTTTCTGGCTGCCGAATTTCATCTTCCAGGCCGTCGGCGCCGTCCTGCTCTGGCGCGCCAATCGGGGAATTTGAAATTGAGCTGAAACGATTGAACGGATCGTTAAAGTGTTCGGAGAAAAACATGACCGCTTCGGAGTGACGCTTCCACGCTTCAATCAATGTCATCCGTTTTAACTCTTTTTCGCCGAAACACTTTTCCCACGGCTGCCTGGTCAACCGGTTTGACGATCAATTCGTCAATGTTCACATGCGCCGGCCGGCTGGCGACCCAGACCAGAATTTCCGCAATGTCTTCGGCGGTCAGGGGTTTGATTCCCTCGTAAACTTTCGTGGCTTCGGTCGCGTTGCCTTTGAAGCGCACAAGCGAAAATTCCGTCTCCGCCAGCCCGGGATCCACCGTGCCCACCCGGATGCCCGTGCCGAGCAGTTCCAGCCGCAACGCCCGGGTAATCTGCAGTTCGCCCGCCTTGGCCGCACAATAAACCGCTCCGCCTTCGTACGCCGTGTGTCCGGCCACCGAGCCGATGTTGATGATGCTCGCGCCGGCGTCGCGCGGCATCAATGGCAACACCGCACGTGTCATCCGCAACACGCCGAGCACGTTCGACTGTATCATCGCCTCCCAATCCGCGTCCTTGCCTTCGGCAACGGTATCCAAACCGTGCGCGCCGCCGGCGTTGTTGATTAACACGTGCAAACCTCCGGCTTCTGACTTCCGGCCTCCGGTTTTCAACTTCGCCCAAGAGACAAATGTTCGACGCTCGCCGTTTTTGAAACGTCCAGTTCATGAAACAACGCCTCCCCTGCCCCGGCTTGCTTCGATTCCGCCGCGACTTGCTTCAGCCGGTCCACCCGCCGCGCACCCAACAGCAAATTCGCGCCTTCAACGCCAAATGCGCGCGCCGCCGCCGCACCAAACCCGGAGGAAGCACCGGTTATCAGGATCCACTTGTTCTTCAGCGAACTCATGGGCGAAATCTTCATGGGTCATTGGCATAGTTCAAGGTGAAAGTGTTATGGGGGATGCTTTCCGCACAACTTCCGATGCAGCCCATTAATGAAGTAGCAGCCGACGTGAGGAGGCTCTGAACCAATGATCGATTCCAAATGGAATTGAGCCTCGTTACCTCGGCAGCTACGAAAGAAAACGTTTTGGGATGGGCTGATAGGCCGTAGCGGCGTCTCGGCAGAGCGCCGCTCATCTCGCACGTTAACGAATGCGGCTTTCTGCCGAAAGCCGCTACGTCTGTCTTGTCATCAATTTTTGCGCGTGCGGCCCGGCCCGGTTTTTTTTACGTTCGCCCCATAATGATTCGAATAAATACCCGAGTTCTGTCCATCGTCCTGGCCGCCCTTGTTCTGCCGGTTTTCTCGAGCCGGGCCGGCCATTACACTAATTTCGAAGTAGCCATCTATATCCCCGTCGGCGTGGTCCGCAGTTTTGAGAATCCGCAAAAGTTGCAGGATGACTGGAATCACATCAGCGACCAATTGAAGGTGGACAAGGTCTACATCGAGGTGCAGCGGGACCGGAATCTGGCCGGCGACGAATTGTTGGAACACGTGAAAAAATTCTTTCTCGACCACGGCGTACAGGTGGCCGGCGGCATGGCGCTGTCCGATGGCGGCTTCGGCCAGTTCAAATCGTTTTGTTACACCGACCCGGCCGATCGAGAGTTCATCCAGAAAGCATCCGAACTGGCCGCGCGGCATTTTGATGAAGTCATCCAGGACGATTTCTTCTTCGTCAACACCAAGACCGATTCCGACATTGCCGCCAGGGGCACGAACAGTTGGACCCAATTCCGGCTCGCGTTGATGGATGACGCGGCGGAAAACCTGATCATCAAACCGGCCCGTGCGGTCAATCCGAAGGTCAAACTCATCATCAAGTTCCCCAACTGGTACGAGCATTTTCAGGGACTCGGTTATGACCTCGACCGGGAACCGCAGCTGTTCGACGGCATCTACACCGGCACGGAAACCCGCGACCCCATCATCACCGACCAGCATTTGCAGCAATACGAAAGTTACGAAATCATCCGTTACTTTAACAACATCGCCCCCGGCCGGAATGGCGGCGGCTGGGTGGACACTTACAGCATCCGGTACATTGACCGCTACGCCGAGCAGCTTTGGGACACGATGTTTGCCAAGGACGCCGCAAATCATGCTGTTCGAATGGTCGGCGATGAGCCGGCCGATTGTCCCGGGCGACCGCGAATCCTGGCAAAACCTGCATACCAGTTTCGATTACAACCGGATGCTGGCGGAGTCTGGTGCAAACCCTCGAGCGGCTCTGACGACTCCCACGATTGCATCCGTCGCGAGTTACAGCCTGAAACCGTTGGACTTGTTCCTGGGCCGGTTGGGCAATCCCATTGGCATCGCCAGCTACAAACCGTATCAATCCACCGGCGAAGATTTCCTGCACAACTACTTTGGCATGATTGGCATTCCGATTGAGTTGTACCCGTACTTCCCTACCAACGCGGACCTGGTGCTGCTGACGGAATCGGCAAAGTTTGATCCGGACATCGTTAACAAAATCAAACGGCAGCTCGATGCGGGCAAATCCGTCGTCATCACCTCGGGCTTGCTCCATGCACTGGCTGACCGCGGCATCAACGATATCGTGGAACTGCGTTACACCGACCGCAAACTGCTCGCGCACGAATTTTACGGCGGATTTGGCGCCGGCAACGGGGCCGACCTCGGCAACGACCCGAACGCGGCCATCCTGCTGCCGGTGATTGAATTCCTGACCAACGACGCCTGGCCGCTGGTACGCGCGATGGCCAACGGCGGTGCCTGTCCCGCTCCTGATTATGGACCGCTATTCCAAGGGCGTGCTTTACATGCTGACCATTCCCGACAACTTTGCCGATTTATACCGGTTGCCACCCCCCGTCACGAGCGCGCTCAAAGGCTATCTGATGCGCGGCTTTCCCGTCCGCCTGGACGGTCCCAGCCAGGTCGCGTTCTTCGCGTATGACAATCATACTTTTATCGTCGAATCTTTTTTGCCTGCGGAAACCGACGTGAAACATTTCCGTGACCGGCGATTACACCAAACTGCGAAATCTGGTCACTGGCGAAGAAATAGCCGGTCAAGCGCCGGAACCACCGATGAACTTTGGGACACGCCGTCAGGCTCCCGCTGAAACCCGCGAATCCTTCAACGTCCACCTCCTGCCGCACAGCTACGCAGTTTTTGAGATGGAGAAATGAACACGACGGCAATCGACTTGAACCACGGATGAACGCGGATGAACACAGATGCGGGGAAAGAAATCTGTGTTATCACAGTGTGATCTGCGGAAGTATTTCCTGTTGCGCATTCCGAATTCCGCTATGGAAGATCGTTCAAATAACCAAAGGTTGCCTGCCATCCGCAGCTCGGAACTATGCTAAAAGGCTCGCAAGCCGTAAGGTACCTCCTCCGCTTGGATCCGACACTCGGAGATTCCGAGCGGAGGATGGTGGAGCCGAGGGGAGTCGAACCCCTGACCTTCTCATTGCGAACGAGACGCTCTACCAACTGAGCTACGACCCCATCCAACGTACCGAAAATTTAAGGTGAAATTGGGTAAAGGCAAGACGAAACGATTGTCGAACACAACTAGCGATCACGAGTGGCCCCAACTCCGCAAATGGGTCTGGCCAATGGTGAGTCGGAATCGAACAAGGTCTTCTCGTGTAGCGGCCTCAATGCGATCCGAACGTCCCACAGATGGAGAGCGCGGTGATAGCGCGGTAGTTGCCGAAGTTCTCAGATATGGCGTTATAAATCATGAATCACTTTGGGAGGAAAGGCGGCCCGCAAGGCGTTCAGCACGGCAAGAACATCGATAACTTCCTGGGTGATGGCGCCGCTCACCGGACTTAAATGACCGGTGGCGGCGAAGGCCATGCCGATGATGCTCAGCGCCATGCCACCCACCGCGCTTTGGAGCGCGATGATCCGCATCCGGCGGCTGATGTGCATGAACTCGTCCACCTTCTTGAGGGAGTTATCCATGACCACGACGCCCGCCGCTTCCGCGGTCACGTCGCTGTTCTGTCCGATGGCCATGCCGACCGTGGCG
This sequence comes from uncultured Verrucomicrobiae bacterium, assembly GCA_963708525.1. Classification (GTDB taxonomy): domain Bacteria; phylum Verrucomicrobiota; class Verrucomicrobiia; order Limisphaerales; family UBA11358; genus UBA11358. Next base: position 271,301 of record CAVPTH010000006.1, read on the forward strand.
GCCATCATGGCCGGGGCGTCATTGATGCCATCGCCCACATAAAGGGTTTTGGCGGCGGCGGTTTCCTTGCGGACGATGGCGAGCTTTTCTTCCGGACTCTTCTGCGCGTGGATTTCGGTGATGCCGACTTGCTCGGCGAGGTAGCGCACCTCCGACTCGCGATCTCCCGACACGATCATCACGCGCTGGAACTGATGCTTCGGTCCCAGGTGGCTCACGAAAGGAGCGGCTCTCCGCCCGCGGCGCATCTCGAAAACGCAAGGCCGCCGCATAGCGCTCGTCAATTGCCACCACGCATTCGAGTCCACCGGCGACCGGAGGAAGTTGATCAGCGCCGGCAACCTTCTTGCGCGATGAGTTTGTTGCGGCTGGTGATCTGCAACTGATGACCGGAAACGGTTCCACGCAGTCCCTGGCCCGGCTGCTCGCTCACTTCGGTGGCCTCCGGAAGTTGAATCCCGTTCTCCTTCGCCGCGGCGAGAATGGCTCGCGCCAGCGGATGTTTCGAGTAGCGCTCCAGACTCGCCACGAGCGTCAGCACTTCCTTTTGCGCGAAGCCCGGGGCGATGAGTTGTTCGGTCAGCTTCGGCTCGCCATAAGTCAGCGTCCCGGTCTTGTCGAAAATCGCGGTTCGGCACTCGGCGATCTGCTCGAGCACGACCGGGACTCTTGACGATGATCGCCCGGCGGGCGCAAAGGGAAATCGAACCGATGATGGCGATCGGGTATCGCGATGAGCAACGGGCAAGGCGTGGCGATCACCAGCACCGCCAGGAAGCGAATCGGCTTCGCCACTGATGGCCCAGGCGAGGAGGGCGACCGCCAGTGCCACCGGAGTGTAAATCGCGCCCAAGCGATCCCCCAGACGCCGCAACTGCGGTCGCTTGGCTTCGGACTCGCGCATGACTTCCATGATCTTGGCGTAGCGCGAATCGGCGGCGCGCTGGGTCGTGCGGATGGTCAGGGCCGATTCGCCGTTGATCGCGCCGGAGATCACCGTCGAACCGGAGGTCTTGGTGATCTGGAACGGCTCGCCGGTCAGGTAGGATTCATCCATCACGCCGTGTCCCTCGATCACCACGCCGTCCACCGGGCAGATGTCATGCGGATAAATCACGAGCGTGTCGCCCACGGCAACTTCATGCAGCGCCACATCCACGATTTCAGATTCCCGTTTCCGGTGGGCGATCGAAGGCATCCGTTTGGCCAGCGCGGCCAGCACCGAGGAGGCGCTGCGCAACGCGTAACTCTCCAGCGCTTCACCGCCGGAGAGCATCAGGACGATGATCGAGCCGGCCAGGTATTCACCCAACAGGACGGAGGTAATGATGGAGATGCCGCCCAGCAGATCGGAACCAAATTCCCGCTTCAGGAGCTTCCGAAGCAGATCATAGAGCAGCGGCAGGCCGCCGAGAACGAGCGTGGCCAGCAAGGGAATCTGGTAAGTGTCCGGAGTGGTGTGGAAGCCGAAGCGGAGCACCAGATGCAAAAGGATGGCCGCGATGGAAAGAGCCGCGATGACCGTGGTCTTACGGTGCCAGAGACCGGACGGTGAAAACCAGGAATGACCGCGCGTGGGTTTTTTGTTCATTCTTTGTTTTGCCCCCTATCCGGGGTTATTCACGAGAGAATTGTTTGAAGTAAAATTCATATAGCGTATTTAGCTAGTTTCATTGGCATGAGCCTCCAGGTTGGACGCAACGAACCCACTGGAAACCACATAGTAGGTTGTCTTCCGCGGACTCCAATGAATGCCACAGTCCTTTTCGTAAAGCGGGGTGATCGTCTCAGGATTTCCGAAATGCGGGCCGGGCGATCGGAAAACTGCTCTGCCAGTTGCCGCAGTTCACGGGAAAACCTGGCTTGAGGTGACGGCACCGTTGTTATCGGCTCACGGATCACGGGTGCCAGGGCCACCATCGAGCGCGTGGCATGGCTGGCGTCATTGGATCTCCTGTGCCTGATTCCATATTTGCGTTGCTCAAGGGCCGCAGTGTGTTTCCGCCAAACGATCTGGTTTGTTTACCTGATGAGCATCGCTGGTCCCGTCACCATGTTGAATGAACTGTGGTTGACGCCCACGTAGAATTCGCAGGCAAGTGTGGAAGAAACTCCCTTGATCCGCGCCCTCCACGATAGTGCCCAATTCGCCTTTATCCAACCACACACCCTTGCAGCTCGGACAAACATCAATCTCCACCGATCCACATTTCTCCGGCGACAACGTTTGGCCGCATTTCGGGCAGTGCATCCAGTGAGTCTCCTTCAGTCGGCGCTTCTCCGCTTCCTACTCCGCCTGCTGTTCCCTTTCCAGCTTGGCTATTCGCTGCTGCATTTCCCGCACCCAGATGTGTTCGTCTTCGTTTTTGTTTGGCTTCATAATCGTAGTTCCTTTTGGTAGATCAAGTGCGACAACGAGGGGCGGTGTATATCACTTCACTTTCAGTACGGAATTCAGCCCACCAAAAGGATTAGGTGCAGTTTCACTGGCCTGGGGATCTGGTAGCCACTTGCCGTCTACCACCAGCCGGTATTCGTAAACACCAGGCGGCAATACCAGTTCCTTGACCCAGAGGTCCACGCCAATGGGAACCATCGGCGTGGCTCCCGGGTGCCAAGCATTAAATGTCCCCGCGATTGCAATCCTCGTTGCGTTGGGGTGAGTGAATTCAAAGTGAACCGGTCGGGGGCGGGCTTCACCTCCAGATTCTTTATTCGTTTTGTTTTTTTTCATACGCTCTATTGTCATTGTTTCTATTTTTGTGTTACAAGCGGGCAGCGGCGGTAGAGACACTGTTTCGGCAAATGTGCCCGCCAGTTCAAGCTTGCTGGACAGCGAACGTACCAGGCCGACGGCTTGAAATTGTTTTTAAGTGCAGCTGGCTTTTGCGCCGCGCCACTTGTTTGGTCCTACGGACCCGAATTTGCCGCTGCAAGTCCCCCATTGCTTTGTGCAAGGCAGCCGCCAGCGTGTAGTCCTTGGCCTCGGCATGAAAATCAGGTCCAGGCACCACTAGAAGCACGCGCGCCCGGTAGGCCGGCGAACTGTCCCGTTGCTGTTCCATGATTACCTCGACGGACTCGATGTCAGACAGGCTCTTCAGCCAGCGGAGTTGTTCCATCACCAGGCTCTGCCAAGTGGCGTGGGCGTCGAGGCCGAAGCATCGAAGCGTGGTTTTCATAATCGTTCAGGAATGGATTTTTGGTTGATGCGGTAATTGAGTTGGTGACAAAGAAGTGGTTGTGGAGTCAGACGGCAGCCTTGGCGGGAGGTAAAGCGTATCACGACGATGGCCAGCCAACCGTTGCAGATGGGTTTCCGATTCTTCAGCAATCAGCTCGGTGATGGTATTCAGTAGCAAGGGCAGATTGAGTGGTTTCTCCATGAGGGCGCCGACTCCCGCCAGTGTAGCCAGGTCCTGCTGATTTTCCCTCCCGGTGATGATGATGATCGGGAGGAAGGGGTTGGAAGCGGTGAACGCTCCGAAGACTTCCCAGCCGCCATTCCCCGGCAGGTTGATGTCCAACAATACGAGATCAATTTGCTTCGTATCAAATATTTCGACACCCTCCTGCCCATCAGCCGCCAAGTCCACCTCATAACCCTCGGCGCTTAACAGCTTGCTGAGTGATTGGCGGATTTGGGGATCATCGTCCACCACGAGAATTACTTTTTTCATAATCAATGATTTTTAGAATGGCGCGGCCCGCCGGATGGGTAAGGCGTCGTTGAACGCTTGAGCATCTGTTCGCAGAACTTCTCGATGTCGCAAGACACGCTTCGGAAAGGGCGTTTCCTGCCACTGACTTCCGGGAGTTCCTGGAGCAGCTCACGGATGTGTTGGAGCAACAGCGGGACATTCAGTGGTTTCTCCATCAATACGTCAACGCCAGCGGCTTCCGCCAGTTCCGCCTGCTTCCAGCGTCCCGTAATCAAGATGACAGGGAACTGCGGATTGACTTGGCCCAGCCAGCGTAGTGTCGCCCAGCCGTCTTTGACCGGCAGACCGATATCCAACACAAGAATATCAATGGGTTCGTGAACCATTCTCTCAATGGCTTCTTGGCCGTCTTCCGCCGCCACGACTTCATAGCCCTCCGTGCGCAATACTTTGCTCAACGACTCACGGATGGATTTTTCATCATCCACTAAAAGAACTTTCTTGCTCATACTTTATTTTTAATCAGCCAAGCGCCTTGTCGAACGCAAACGGGATCCGATTTCAGGCATCCACCCGTGCGAGAGGGTTCGTTGGTCCTCCTATCCTCCAAGCTCGCCCGCCGCTTTGTAGTTCGGGTAGCGTCTCCCCAACATGCGTTGCCTATCGGGTTGATCGCGCCGCGTGACAAGGCACTGGCTGAAATTAAAATTGTTTCTGTTTTCATGGTCTTGGCATCTGGCGTGCATTATCATCTTTGCATGCCTTGTCTGCTTGAAATTCATATTAGCTGGTCTTGTGCCAGCAGGCATTTGACGCCACACATGCTCATTAACGAGTGTTTAAGAGCTTGGAGCATCTTTCCTCCGACCCAATGTATGGCGGGTAGGAATTCACCAGTGGTCAGTCGCTAATCACTTTATGACCGTTCAACCGCGATCCTTCGGCTACGCGTTCGCCACCCTCCTGCTGGTGCTGGTCGCGTGCTGGGTGGGAAGCAACACTTGGCGGGAACTCGAGCAGTTGCACCGGAGCTTTGCTTCCGCGCAAGCGGATGATTTTTATCTCCCGGCGCACGTCGAGGCGACGGTACGGGAATTAAACGATACCGTGTTGCGCATTGACCTGCGCCACAATCCGGCGGATCGAGTTGCGTTTCAGAAAGTAGCCCGTGATTTGGAGCAGTGGATTCGCGTCCACCGGGATGCCCTCACCACGCCGGAACAACGCGCACTAATGAGCCAGATTGAGATCGCATTCGAAGCCTATATGATCCAGAGCGCCAAGTTGATGGACGAAGGAACGACCCCCTCCTCTCCGACACCGGCCCTTGAACGAGTAGAAGAAAACGCTGCGCCGATCATGGACTTGTGCAGCAAACTGAAGGAGTCGGAGCGCGCCGAGCAGCGGCAATTCATGAATGATTCGCAGCGGGCATTGGCATGGGTCCAACAACTCCTGGTCGTGGTCTTGGTGGCGTTGGTTATCATGGTAGGCACCGGAATTGTGGCGATTTATCGTGGCGTAATTGGCCCACTTCAGGTCGAGTTGATTAAGAGCCGTTCCCTTGCCATTCAGCACGAAAAACTGGCGTCACTAGGCACCTTGGCCGCCGGCATTGCCCATGAAATTCGCAATCCACTCACGGCCATCAATGTACGCCTGCACAGCCTCTCAAAAAACCTTGTCCAAAACTCATCTGAACAGGAGGATGCACTGATCATCGGCCACGAAATCCAGCGCCTGGAGCGCATCGTGCAGGAGTTCCTGCAATTTGCCCGCCCCGCCGAACCGAAGCTCATCACCGTATCCGCCGAAAGTCTGCTCGCCAAAGTGCAGTCGTTATTGGTCTCCCAGTTGGAAAGGGCATCCATCCGGTTGAACCTGGAATCTGTGCCGGATATTTGGGTCCGGGTGGATCCGCATCAGATCGAGCAGGTATTGATCAACTTGATTCGGAACGCAGCCGAGAGCATTGAACGTGACGGCACGATTACCTTGCGTGTTCGTACCGGTACAGCACGATTGACAGGCCGCAAATGCCCGGTGGTCATGCTGGAAGTGAGCGACACCGGCAGGGGTATCCCGCCCGAAGTCCGGAAACGAATGTTCGATCCTTTCTTTACCACCAAAGAAGAAGGCACCGGCCTTGGCTTGGTCATCGCATCGCGCATTATCGAAAAACATAACGGCACGATGCAGTGTCGCTCCGAGTCGAATCGCGGCACCACTTTTACCATCATGTTGCCACACGCAAAGCCGGAAGAAGAAATTGATGAATTCTCAACCTAAAATTCTGTTGATCGAAGATGACCCCGGCATTACCGCGGCACTACAGAAGGAGTTGCAAGCCGAAGGCTATCATGTCGCTGTAGCTACGCGCGGCGATGACGGCTTGGCCCGCGCCCGCGAGGAGCCTTGCGATGTAGTTCTTACCGACCTGAAGATGCCAGGCTTGTCGGGTCTGGAACTGGTTGATCAACTGCACGCCGCCAGGCCAAAACTCCCGATCATCATGATGACCGCTTTTGGTACGACCGAAACCGCCATCGAAGCGACCAAACTCGGTGCCTATGACTATCTCCTCAAGCCCTTGGACATGGGCGAATTGTTCGATCTGCTGGGCAGAGCCGTAGCCAGTAGCCGGCTTATGTCCGAGCCGCTGGAAATGGGCAAAGCTCACTCCGTTCAATCCGCCATCATTGGCCATAGCCGTGCCATGCAGGCCATCTACAAGGAAATCGGCCGCGTGGCCGCCACCGCCGTCACGGTGCTGATCCGCGGTGAAACCGGCACCGGCAAAGAACTGGTGGCACGGGCCATATACCAACACAGTAACCGCGCCGACAAGCCGTTTGTGGCGGTCAACTGCGCGGCCATCCCCGAAACACTCCTGGAAAGTGAACTGTTCGGCCACGAACGTGGCGCTTATACCGGTGCTCACGCTCGCCGGATTGGCCGCTTTGAGCAGGCCAACCTCGGCACCATTTTCCTCGACGAAATTGGGGATTTGAGCTTGAGCACCCAAGTCAAGTTATTGCGCGTGCTCCAGGAAAAGTACATCCAGCGCGTCGGTGGTAATGAAAAGATTCCCGTGGATGTGCGGGTATTAACGGCCACACACCGCGACTTGGAAAGTGCCATCCAGGAAAAGCAATTCCGCGAAGATTTGTTTTACCGTTTGAGTGGTGTCACCATCACATTGCCGTCCTTGAGCCAACGTACCGAGGATATCCCCGATTTGGTGAAGTATTTCCTGAGGCGTTCTGCAATAGAACTGGGGAATGACGCTCCCTCTATTCAGCCTGAAGCCATCACCTTCCTACAATCCCAAACCTGGCCTGGCAATGTTCGTGAACTGGAGAACGTGGTGCGCCAGGCATTGATGCTGGCTCGTGGCTACTCCGTTAGTCTGGAACACGCGCAACAAGCGCTGGCTCGAAGCCGAAAGCCTGCCGCTGTGGAGGACCAGTCCATCGCCGGATATCTGAACGAACTGCTCGATCGGGCGCAACGTGGGGAGGTCGAAGGTATCCACGCCCGCATGTATGCGGAAATGGAGCGCGAGTTATTCACGCGTGCCATTCAACTGGCCAAAGGGAATCAGGCCAAGGCCGCGCGTTGGCTGGGCGTAACCCGCACTACGATGCGGGAGAAGTTAATTCACTTTGGTTTGCGTCCCGTGGGAGAAAAGCCGGTACAAATTTGACTGCATTTAGGCCTGGTGCCAGAATGCGGGGATTGACCAGCTACTGTCCGCATGTGGATTCTTAGCCGCCACAGACAAAAAGGCTAACCGCTCTTCAATAAGCCCAATTGCTTACAATTACACACCCTGAAGTCCATACGCTCGCTGGCATGGTGAAAGCTTAGTGTCTTCTGTTGAATCTGTGCTCCACACCAGACGCAAGTGAAGAAAGGTCGAGCCGATGAAAAAGCAAATATTTTTGGAATCCTCTGTCGTCCAACCATTTGATAGAATCGAAATCGGGCGATCGGCAGCACGACCGGTTTGCAGTTCTCACCCAACGCGGATGTGCCAGCTTGATCACCCACCAAATGGCGACACAATTCTCAGGGCACTCAACGCCAAAGCTGTGTTTGGGTTACCCGAAAACAGCCACAACCATTCCCGGCATATCCTTGTGGTTGAGGACGCAGCTGATCTCCGCCAAATTTTTTCCAAAGTGCTGGTTCGCTCTGGCTACCAGGTCGATACCGCAGAAGATGGCGAAGCAGGGTGGAAGGTTCTTTACGCAGCGTGCTTATCCTCCAGTAGCTACGATCTTCTGATCACCGACAATAAAATGCCAAAGTTATCAGGCGTTGAACTGATTCATCAACTGCACTCTGCCCACCTGGAGTTGCCGGTCATTTTGGCATCGGGGATAATGCCTGAAAACGCTGACCAGCTTCATCTTGCGGCGATTTTGCCAAAGCCCTTTTCTCCGGACCAGTTAACACAAACAGTACAACAAGTCCTACACCTCGCCAAAGATGAGTAGCTTGAAATATAAAGTGATGGTGGTTGATGATGACGAATCGATCTGCAATTCGTTATGCAAGCTTTTGGCTAGCGAGGGTTATCAAGTAATTTCAGCGCCTAACGGTGCGGAGGCGGTGGACACCTTCCACCGGGAGCAGAACCAGATCGACCTATTACTGGTAGATTTGAACATGCCGATAAGGAACGGATGGGTCACCCTGAACCAATTGATGGAAATCAATCCTTCCCTGCCGGTTTTCATTCTCACAGGACTATCCAATCAAAACGAATTGGCGGAAGCCGCGGGAGTCAGTGCTTTGGTTGAGAAACCAATTGATGTACCAAGGTTGGTTCAGCTCATACAAAAGCAGTTAGTTGGTTCGGCCCTGTTGCCCCTCTTTCAGCCAACCGGCCATCGGGTATTTCCTTTTTATTGGCTGCGCGCTGCGCGTGACGCACAGCGCGCTCAATGGGGGGAGTTGCCCGTCACGCCCTACGACCACTGGGGACTAAATGAATGAGGAATTTGGGTATTTCCTCCGCAATTCGACGCGATCGCTTCCGCTTTACGTATTGGCTTCTGGCGTATGTGGCGAGTTCGTGGCTTCCCTCCTAACCTCCTCCTAACCGGTGGATAAAATTGAGTGATGTATGAGTCCCGATGAGTCCACGTGAAAAACTCTGAACCGGTTGATTCCACTGGGCTTTGTCCTAGTCCGTCCAATTGAGGGAATCTGAGGGAAACAGCCTTGATCTTTTTGCGAACGAGACGCTCTACCAACTGAGCTACGACCCC